>CAWKGL010000002.1:0-1487887 GCA_963849155.1 uncultured Acidimicrobiaceae bacterium | reverse complement strand
CTTTGAAAGCGTATCCGTTATCAAATGACTGTGCGTTCTTCGGGAGTTTCGTCAAGCGTCGCGGGTGGTTTGCTCAAATTGGCTCGTGTCCGGTTGGACTTAACGCAGAGGGAATTGGCGGCGCGATCGGGTGTTGCTCAGTCAACGATTGCTCGAATCGAATTGGGGCGAATCGACTCCGGCTTTGAGTCGGTGCGGCGAATTCTTGCGTCCTTGGGCTTGGAGCCAAGAATTCAACTTGAAAGTCTCGATGACTACGACCTTTTGTCATTGGAGAGCAATTTCAGGCGGGGTGAAAAAGAGCATCAGCGAGTCGAGGATCGACACGATGCGAACGTGGCTGGATTTAGGAAGGCGAAAACGATAAAGGGAAAGGGTGAGCCGCGAACTAGAAGCAGAAGCAAATATTGAAGCCTACAATGAGTACGCCGTCTACTCAACTTCTAGATTCAATGAACCGGCGTTGTGAAACTTGGTACGAAATCACTTTGGCGAACGAGGACGAAGGCGCCGATTGATCCCACGAGGGCGATTATGGCGGCAATGAAAACGATGACGTTGAGCGACGACGAGAATCCCGTGCGGTACGCACTCAACAAGACCGTGCGAGCCGGGTCTGGCAGTGCCGCGGCCACCTTACTGACGTCACCGCCCAGCACTGCACCGCGAAGTTGTGCACCGCCTCGGTTCGCGATGGCCGTCCCGGTGCTCGAACGAGTGAGGGCATCAATGGTCTTCTTTACCAACTGCGATTGAAAGACTGAACCCAGACCCGCAATGCCGGTGGCGATACCCACTTGACGAAAAGTGCTGTTCGCTCCCGAAGCCATGCCGCTGCGCTCCGGTGGCACTACTGAAATAGCCGACGATGCCAACACTGGGTTAACGGTGCCAATCCCAACACCGGCGATGATGAAACCAGGGAGCAATATCGTCCACGTCGAGTTGGCATGGGTCAGACCCATCGTAAAGAGCCCAATCGCGATGAGAAGAAGTCCGCCGCCCAGCATGTAACGCGCGTGTACTCGAACCGTCAACTTTCCCGCGATCGGGGCTACGACGAAAGCCAATGCCGTCAACGGCAAAAAGCGGACGCCAGCCGCGAGCGCACCGAATCCCAAATCGTCTTGGATGTACAGCGTGAGATACAAGAACATCGCAAAGATCGATGCCGAGATGGTAAAGGCCGCGAGTGAGACTCCGGTCATTGCCGGGCGCTTGAAGAGGTGCAGGTCGAGCATTGGTTCGGATTGCTTGAACTCCGCCACAATGAAGATGGCGAGCAGCATCGCCGCCGCGACGAGCAACCCAATGATCAGTGAACTTGACCAACCGTCGTCATTGCCTCGAATGAGCGCCAGCACGGACAAGAATCCCGCGGCCGAAAAGGTGACAAAACCGATCCAGTCCACTCGACGGGTGTTGGCGTCGCGGGACTCTTGAATCTTGGTCAGTGTGATCGCGATCGCCACCACGCCGATGGGTACGTTGACGAAGAAGATCCAGCGCCATCCAAGCCCGGTGGTGATGGCCCCTCCAACTAGGGGTCCGACCGCGACCGCGCCTCCGAGCACCGCTCCGTAAATTCCGAAGGCGGTACCCCGCTCCCTACCGCTGAAGGCAGCCGCGATCAACGCGAGCGAGGTGGCAAACATGATTGCGCCACCCACGCCTTGAGCAGCCCTCGAAAGATTTAACATCAATGAAGAGGTCGACAAACCACAGACCAGTGAAGCCAAACTGAAAACGGCCAGTCCTACCGCGAACACCTCGCGCCGACCGAACATATCGCCGAATACCCCCGCGGTCAGTAAAAACGCCGCCAGGGTAAGAGAATAGGCATCGACCACCCATTGGATGTCGCTGAATGAGGAGTGAAGCGCACTCTGGATGTTGGGCAGCGCAACATTGACCACGGTGATGTCAAGCAGCAACATGAACGTCGCCGTGCACACCGCGATGAGAGTCCACCACTTTCGATCAAGTCCGGCCATCGTGTTCTCGTTCCTCGTCGTTCATGACGCCGCCGAATTTCACGTCGCCGTAAAGGTGATTCGACAATGGTAATTGCGCACACGTTGTTTCGTGACGCTCCTTCGGTGCGAGCAGACGGTCGTACTTCGATGGACACGAGGGCCCGGCGCCCCGGTACGGCGAACCGACACGAGGGTCAAGAAACGAAACTACTTCTTGCGCTTCTTCCGTTTCCGAGCTTTCTCCTTCTCCCGGCCCTTGGTCTTGCGCTTGCGACCTTCCTTCTTCTTCGATTTAGGCGATGAACTGTCGCGCTTCTCGGCTTTCCTCTTCTTCTTGTTCTTCTTGTCCTTCTTCAGATCACCGGCCACCTTGGTCGACTCTCCGTTCGGGTTGACCCCGTCCTGGTCGAATCGACCCAGAACACTCGACGTCGGCGCTCGGGGAACGGGCGCCGACGCCGAGGGCTGCGTCACGTACGGCGAGGCGACGCCGTGCCCCTCGGCGGTGACCACGTCAAAGAAGACCCGTTCCACCACTGAAAGCTCGTCGTCGCGGACGGTCTTCACCAACATTGTCGTGGGAGCGGGTCGCTCCGCGATCGAGACGTCACCGACAAAGAGATCCCTCATGAGAATCACCCGAGCTTGCGCCACGCAGGTCGCAGCGTACAGCTCGAGGAAGTCCTCTATCGAGACGTTGAGAAAAGTCCTGAGCGCCGGAAGTCCGTCTATCGACAACCGACGTGAGTCGGATTCGTAGGCGACGTAGGTCGTGCGCGTGACGCCCACCATCGCGGCGGCCTTTCCCTTATCGACCCCGAGTTCGATTCGCCTTTCCACCAGCGCCTGACCGAGCGTTGTCTTTTCCATCACGTACGTTTCTTGGCGTGCGAAGAACTTGATGCGCATCGTACAGTCCGAGGTGGCGTCACGGTTACAGTTTCGCAGCAACTCGTGATCAAGATCGGTCACTTCGCGAACATTGGGCGAACCCCAAGAGGAAGCTTCAACCGTAACGCTGGCAAGGGACTCTTCGGGTGACCAACGAACGAGCCGTCCGGCGGCGATGTTCCATCCACCGTAGCAACGGCGGTCAGTCGGAGGGTTCAGTGGAAACCACCGCGCCCGGTTCTCGTGCAAGGAGGTGTGAAACCACAGCGTTTCTCTGCGAGATCTCTACGTGCTCGTCCTTCTCGCTTTCGACGAGCTGGTCTACCACGGTCTTGGACGTTCCAGTCACCGGTTTCGTGCCCGTACTGCCCGTGATGCCTACTACCGAAAAGCAGCCATAAAGAGCCCTTTTTCGCCTCGTCGTGTCCAGTCGGACGTAGGCAGGGTATGGGAATCGTTGTAACGGAAAGGCGGGGTACGAGAACTGTTTCGCTGTCCATCAACGGTGACTAAGTTGACGACGAATCCCTGGCAGAACGTCGGTTCTGTCACAGGAACGTCGACTCAAAGAGAAACTGTTGGAGGAACTACGAGTCCCCGAGGCTCGCGACGACAAAGGAGAAGACAATGAACGACAAATACGTGAAGGATCCCGAGGCACTCGCGCGCCTCAACACTCGCCAGTTCCAGGTGACCCAGGAGAGCGCCACCGAGCCCGCGTTCGACAATGAGTTCTGGGACAAGAAGGACGCCGGGATCTACGTGGACGTCGTCTCGGGCGAACCACTGTTCGCCTCGACCAAGAAGTACGACAGCGGCTGCGGTTGGCCCAGCTTCACCGCCCCACTCGAGCCCGAGAACGTCGTCGAACACCGCGACCGTTCCTTTGGCATGATCAGGACCGAAGTGCGCTCGACCAACGCCGACAGCCACCTCGGTCACGTCTTCACCGACGGACCCGTCAGCGAAGGTGGGTTGCGCTACTGCATCAACTCCGCGGCCCTGCGGTTCGTTCCCTACGACCAGCTCGAACAAGAAGGGTACGGCCAGTACCGCACATTGTTCGACGAATCTTCGACCATGAAGGGAAGTGCGAAGTGAGCGAGACGGCACAAAAGGCGATCCTCGCGGGCGGTTGTTTCTGGGGAATGCAGGATCTCATCCGACGACGCTCGGGGGTCATCTCGACTCGAGTCGGTTACAGCGGAGGCGACGTGAAGAACGCGACCTATCGCAACCACGGCACGCACGCCGAGGCGATCGAGATCATCTTTGACCCTTCCGTGACGTCCTATCGCGAGATATTGGAGTTCTTCTTCCAGATCCACGATCCGACCACGAAGAACCGACAGGGAAACGACCGCGGCGCCAGTTACCGCTCCGCGATCTTTTACGTCGACGAGGAGCAACAACGAATCGCGCTCGACACCATTGCCGACGTGAACGCGTCAGGTCTGTGGCCGGGCGAAGTGGTGACCGAAGTGAGTCCCGCGGGACCCTTCTGGGAGGCCGAACCCGAACACCAGGATTATCTGGAGCGTTATCCCAATGGCTACACCTGTCACTTCGCGCGACCGAACTGGGTCCTTCCGCGGCGAAGCCAGGATGCGGGCGCGGCGTGACTGAGCGTTAGCGAATCGAGAGCAGTCCCTCGATCTGACCGATCGCCGAGGTCATACCCTCTTGCATGCCCATGTCGAGGAACCGTTCCATCGCCTCGGTGGACGGGAAAACAGACGCCACCGCCATGCGTGTATGTCCCACTACCTCTTCGCTGATCGTGACGCTCACCACCATGGAGGGCATGTCGGGATGAGGCGAACCCGTCTCATCGGCGAGCCCGTTTTCAAACTCCAAACGGTGCGGCGGGTCGACGGTAACGAATCGCCACCAACCTCGAGCGACGTCGCCCGCGGGACCGGTCATGAAGTACGAGACACGTCCACCCGGTGCGAACTCGTGCAGGGTGACGGTGGCGGGATAAGTGGGCGGACCCCACCATCGCTCGAGTTGACGGGGGTCCTCCCAGAGTTGCCAGACCCGCGCCGCGCTCGCGTCGAACTCGGCGACGATCGTCATCGTCAGGGTTTCGGGATCTTTGTTCACGCTCGTGACCGGCATGTTCGTCCTCCTTTCGTACCTTACGAATCCTCGTCGAGGATCGCACTCATCCGCTCCACGCGACCACGCCAAAGCTGCTCGTAGCGCGCGAGGAGCTTCTCGGCGCGACGAATCGCCACCAGATTGCTTCGCACGCACTGTTCGCGACCCCTTCGTCGCTTGGACACGAGTTCGGCGCGCTCGAGAACGGCCACGTGCTTTTGGACCGCAGCGAAACTCATCGGATAGAGACGGGCCAATTCGGAGATGGAGTAATCGCGCCGAAGCGTTCGTTCGACGATGCTCCTCCTCGTGGCGTCGGCCAAAGCGTGGAACACCTCATCAATACTGTTGCGACGCTGATTATCTACAACCATATGGTTGTAGATTACCTCCGCCCTCGGAGTCTGTCAAGACCCACCGTGACTCCTTCGCGGCTGATCAGCGTCGTCGGAGGTCAGCTCGTTGCCGGTGCTTGCTCGTGCGCGACCTCGCGTGCGGTGCGAGGCGCACTCGACCAATTCGTCCTGGCGCCCCACCGAGCTCGACTTCGAGGAAGAGCGTGGGGGCCGACTTCGATCCACGGCTACCGTCACCGCCGAGCTCTCGCGAGGCGCACACGACCAGTGGAAAGTCGGCTACCGACCAACGGATCGGCTGGCGCGCAATGATCTCACGGCGTACTGCTAGCGACCTCTGTCCGATTAATCAGAAAGGTCGCGAATCTGCGCGCATCGCCACTACGATTCATGGCGAGTCCCAACATCTTGATCGGTGACTTTGAGTCGAAGTGGAGGGAACGTGACATCGATCATCACTCTCTGCGTGATCGTCGTCACGTTCGTCGCGGTGTCGGTAATCATCATGAAGGCCGGTTTCTCGCGTGGGTGGATCATCGTACCCCTGGCGCCGTTAGCTGCGTGGATCGCCACTCTGGTCGAGGCCAAGCTTCAACTGCACACGTTCGTGGTGTTTTGGGACTTGGCGCCCTTCTACCCGCACACGATCAGTCTTCTCCTCGAAATCGACAAGATCACCATCGTCGCGTCGTGGGTATTTCTTCTCGCCTTCGCGCTCGCGCGATGGCCAGTGGCAGTCACATCGGCACCCGCTGACGCGAAGACTAAACCCGGCCCACGACGTCCGGTTCGATCAGCCGGCGACGTAGCACCCGCCGCGGCACCGACTTCGTCACCGCGCGCGGCACCGACGCTCGCCGGGCGTTATCCGCTCCCCAAGGGTCCGGGCTTTGGCACGCTCGGCTTCGTGGCGGGTCCCGGAGCCGCGACCCACGAAGCGGCGTCGAACGTGGCCACCAAACCAAGGGGCAATCAGTTGGCCAACTACTGTGCCCGGTGCGGCGAGTCAATACCGGGTAACCGCGCGTTAGCGCATGGATGCCCCAACGCAGGCCTACCCGCCACGTTCTGTCGTTATTGCGGAAAAGCAATTCCCGAGGGCGCGGCCATTTGCCCTGCGTGTGAGCAGATGGCGTGATCGGTCAGGCGAGGATGAGTCGTCGCTGCGGCCGGTTGGTCGTCCTGCGGCGGACGCCCGACCTTCTGTGACGAGCGAATTCGCTCGTTTCAAGCCCTAGATCGCACTCGACGGCCCGCCGTGGGCGTTCTCCTCCGCGGCCCGGCTACGAAAGATTGAGAACAGGTCGAACTTTTCCGGTTCGGCCTTTGGCGAGGCCTTATGGGGCGCCGCGTGAACGGCCGGCTTCGCCGCGACCGACTTTGAAGCCGGGGCCTTCTTCTTGGCGGCCTTCTTGGCCGGGGCCTTCTTGGCCGGAGCCTTCTTCTTGGCGGCCTTCTTGGCCGGAGCCTTCTTCGCGGGGGCCTTCTTCTTCACGGTCTTCTTGGCCGGAGCCTTCTTCGCGGGAGCCTTCTTCTTGGCCGCCTTCTTGGCCGGAGCCTTCTTCGCGGGGGCCTTCTTCTTCACGGTCTTCTTGGCCGGAGCCTTCTTGGCCGGTGCCTTCTTCTTGGCCGCCTTCTTAGCCGGAGCCTTCTTCGCGGGGGCCTTCTTCTTGGCGGCCTTCTTTGCTGGAGCCATCTTCAGTCCTCTCTGACCTCAAAATAGAAACACTTCGATAATTTAACCAGACTTCGACACGAGATTCCCGCTTTCACGAGGAATGTCAATGCCCAGAACTTCAACCCGTCACGCTATCGCAGGCTCCACCTGGTCTGGCGATTCATCCGCGACAACCTCTCAAAGAAGGTCCGATAGCAAGAAGTACTCAGCACAAAGCAAGTCGTCGCCGTGAATTCCCGTCGTCTCGCCCTCTGGTCAATCACTTCGAGCACGGCATAATTCCCACGAGGAGGTATCTGACAGAGAGGCGCACCGATCGACCAACCGTCCCGATCGGCCAGCGCCGAGGAGCCAGATTTCAACGCTCGACGTCACCGCGAAGGTGACTCAGCCGCCGCCTTGGAAGTGGACCAGCAGGACAGAGATGATGATCAGTGCGACTCCCGCCATCCGGGACGCCCACTTTCTGAGGCTCGCCGAACGGGTTGGGTCGTAGGGGGACGACTGGACCTCGGGTTCCCGCTCGTCGGGCTTGTCCGCACGCACCAGTGTGGCGACGGTACCTCGAGTCGACTTGCCGCCTGAGGCCATCGCGAGGACCGGCTCGCGCTCGGCCTTGCCCGCACCGTTCGGACCCTGGACCCGACGACGCGACGTTGCCGAGCCTGACGGGACCGTGGCGCTCGCTCGACTCTTGGCGCCCCGGCTCGTCGAAGTGTGGGTGTTGACCGGTTCCTCGAGGGCTCGGTCGTGCTCCTCGCGCTTGTCCTCCTCCTTCGCCTCGAAGAGCTCGAGGGTCCAGAAGGCCAGGACCGGCAACGGCAGGACGACGAAACCGATCTCTTCGACCAGGTGGCCGTTGTGAACCGTGTGATTGAGCAGCTCGCCGAGGAGCAGCCCCGCGCAGATTATGAGGGTCCACGTCAGGATGCCGTTGGGCTTCCACTTGGCGACGGCGCGACTCTTGGGAAAGTGTTGATCGAAGAAGTCCAGCAACAACGGTGTGAAGAAGACGATCGTGCCGAGATAGAGCGCCCACGTCGCGCCGAGGAAGGCGACCGCGACGAAGACGAACACGATGATCTGTGCAACGAACGAGATGGCCTTTTGTAGAGTCCCCGACTCGAGCGGTCCCTCGTGACGAACCGAGGCCAGTCGCGACGGAAAGTAGTGCACGACGAAGGTCTCGAGCGCGACGCGAAGCGCGATCAAGACGAGGACCGCCTCGACGATGGTGCCGACGTGACTGTTGATCGGCAAGGTGACACCCGCGAGACCCGAAAGCGCGCTCGTCATCTTCTCGGCCACCCACGCGGCGAACAAACCACACACCACGAGGTCCGCGGCTCGCTCCCAGAGCGCGTCGAGACGAAGCGCCACCACACGGCGCAGCGGTCGCAACGCGGCGGCGGCGAGCGGGACCGCGAACCACACGAGCATGAGTCCCAGGCTCAGGCGTATCTCGGGTGCGGACGTGACGTGCCCCGCGAAGACCGAACACGCGAGAAACGACACGCCCGCCAAGAAGCCGAGCGTGGAATCGAAGATGCCCAGCGCGAGGATCGTGATGAACAGCCCCAGGCTCGGCGGCACGGCATACCAACCAGAACTGGCCGACGCGTACGCCCCCAGGCCGACGCTGGCGAGGCACAAGCCGATCCAGAAACTACCCAGCACCGCTCGCAAGTAGTCGCCGTCGACGAGCACGCGGCTCACGACCGGTGAGACCGCCGCGACTTTGCGTGGGAGATACTTGGACCACCGGTCCAGGAACCGAGTGCCCGGCCAGCGCCAGAACTTCGATCGATCCCCTGGTCCGTCGTCGCGCATCTCGCCTTCGAGCCGTTCAATCTCGACCGACTCGAGCGAGCCACCCGCGCCGCCACCCGATCCACTCGAGCCGCCACTCACCGGGGCCGAACCGCCACCGCCGAAGGCGAGCCCGCCGCCGAGTCCCGAGGACACCGCCGCGGCGGCGGCGGTCACGCCGGCGGTCGCGGCCAGGACGATCGTCCGGTGCGCGCTCGGCAGGAACTGCACGTCACCCTGGAGCGGCGCCGGCGGCACCCAGCCAATGGAGCCCAACCGCTCGCCCTTGATGACGGTGAAGACCTCCACCTCACGGAATGGACTTCCACTGACGCTCGTGCCACTGACGATGACGTGGTGGACGCCGATTGGCAGATTTGACGGCAGCGAGCCCCGTACGTCGAAACTCCCGTTGGCCTTCACCGAACTCGCACCGACCTTCGTGGGTGTCGAGTGCACGACCACCGTGACGACGGTGTTGGGCTCGGCGTCCTGACCCTCGATCGTGAGCGTGCAGCCCACGATGGAAACGCCCGGCGCGCCGCAAAAGGCAATGCTGGGCGTCGGTGCCGACGGAATCGTCGTGGTCGTCGTGGTCGGCGGCTGCGTCGTGGTGGTGGTCGGGGGCAACGTCGTGGTCGTAGTGGTCGTCGACGTCCCGGTCGCGTTGGTTTCGAACGTCGTCGTGGGGGACGGCGGCTGCGTCGTGGTGGTGGTCGGGGGCAACGTCGTGGTCGTCGTGGTCGGCGGCTGCGTCGTGGTGGTGGTCGGGGGCAACGTCGTGGTCGTCGTGGTCGTCGTGGCACCGACGCCCACGCTGGCGGACACGTTGAAGGTCTGCGTAGAACCCGAAGCCGCGAAATACTCGTCCGAGGCGGCCACTTGACCCTGGAGCGTGCAGTTCCCGACGCCGACGAGATTGACGGTCAGGCCACTGGCCGTGCACACCGACGGCGTCGACGACACCACCGACGTCAGGCCGTCGCTGGTGGTACTCACCACGGCGATGAACGATTGTCCCACGGTGCCCGTACTGGGAAGGTTCGAGATTGTCGGCGTGCCGGGCACGGTCTTGGTCTCGAACTCAGAGTAGTTTCCCAACCCGTTCGTGCCGCCCAAAGAATCCGAGAGCCACACGTCGCCGTTGTTGGCCGAGATACCGGTAGGTCCGTCAATGGACGCGTCGTTGTCCTCGGTGACGTCGCCGTTCGAGACGGTGATGCGCGACACCTCACCGCCCGAAGCGTCGTAGCCGTTACTGTTGGCCACCCACACGTAGTCCCCGCTCGCGGAGATGCCAACCGGGTAGGTGATGCTCGCGTCTGTGATATCGCGCACCTCTTCGCCAGTGGCGACGTCGAGTTCGAACACCGAGCCCGTGCCCGAGTCCGGGTTGTCCGCGACCCAGACGTGCGTGCCGTCCGACGAGATGGCGCCGGGACTCTCCAGCCCAACCGGCGTGAGGTCCTCGATCGAGTGGTCGGCGATGTCGTAGTCCACGACGTCGCCAGAGTCCCCACTTGACTGATCGGCCACCCAGACACGGGTGCCGTCTGAGTCGATGGCGACGGGGTCCGCGAAAAAGGACGACTGGATGACCCGGACTTCGTCACCGGTAGCGGCGTCGAGCTCGACGATCGAGCCGGTGCCGGGGCTGCCGCCGAACTGATTCAAGACCCACACGTGCGTGCCGTCCGACGAGATGGCGACCGGCTGGTCGAAATCCGGCGACGTGATGTTCTGGATCACTGCCCCCGTCGACGCGTCCAGTTCGGTGACCGAGCCGATCCCGTTCCCGTTCACCCCGTTTTCGTTAGCCACCCAGACGTCCGTGCCGTCTGACGAGATGGCGTCAGGGTTCGACGAAATCAGTCGAGTCGATCTCGGTCACCGCGTTGGAGACATCGTTGACCATCGTGACCGACCCAGTCGCGTGAGGTCCACCGACGTAGTTGGCGAACCAGGTGTTCGTCGAGTCGGCGGACACGGCCACCGGGTCGTCAAAAGGTGAGGCGAGCGCGATGCTGGGGGGCGACGCACTCGAGACGCCACTGACCTCCCCATTCTCGTCCAAGGCTTCAACGAAGAAGATGTAGGTGTCGCCAGCCGTGACGCCCGGTACGTCACAGGTTTGGCTGAGCGATTCAGAGCCCTGGTTGGGGCACACGTCGGTGACATCATTCGCGTAGTCGGTCTGGTCCAGTCCCACGACCTTGTAGTTCGCCACGCTGTCCGCGTCGTCGCTGGGGTAGTTCCAGGTCACCGCGAAGTACTCACTTCCCTGGGACACCGAAAGTCCAAACGGATCGTCCGCCGAGGCCCCGGGAATTGCTAACGGCGAAGAAGGATCCGAGAAACTACCGATTCCCTGCGGATTTTCCGCCGCGACCGAGAATGTGTACGTGTCACCGTCAAAGAGACCCAGAATCGACGCGGTGTAGGTATCGCCGTTCATCGTCAGGTCAGTGATCGGTTGGGAATCGTTCTGCGATGGGTCGGTCAAGTCGTTGGCGTACACCACGTAGCCAGTGACGGCGCTCGAGCCCTGGGACGGCGGTGGGGTCCAGCTGAGCGTTACCGACCCGTCAGAGCTAACCGCTTCGGTGACCACGGGTATGCCCGGCGAGCCCGACGCGCACGCAAAGGCGTTATCAAGGGCGGACGTCGAGGGATTCACTACATTGACGGGCAACGAAGCACTGCCGAAAATGCCCAAACTCAGCGACGGTGACGCGGTCAGAATCGTGCCGTTGCCACCCGGCCACGCGTCACCCACGTAAAAGAGATAGTTGGCGCCGATGTACTGAACCGTCCCGGTCGCGTCCACAACTTGCTTTAATGATCCGTCTGGGTTATTGAGGTCGAGCGCGTAGGTCGAGGAGTCGGCGTTGAGCGCCAGGGCGAAGTAGTCGCCGGGTTCGTAGTCGGACTCACTCAATCGGGTACCGTACGGGTTGGTGTTGGTAACACCGCTATCACTGATCGGATAGTTCAAGTTCGAAATCGAGAGGGGATTGCTGGTCGAGATAGACCCCTGGTTCCAATTCGTATCAAACACGTCGTTGGTCGTGAACTGACACGATTGCACGCCACTTGGGGCATCGTCCCGACCGTTGGATTCATACTGACCAGGGTGAATCGAAGTTGACGTTGACGCACCGATAGAGAGCACCCCACCCAAGAGGACGGTTCCCAAGAGCAACTTCGCCTCTCGTCTCATGGCCGTACTTCCACCTCGAGATTCAAGGGAGTTCCCAGGACCGATGAGCGAATCCTGCCCGCTGCGTCAAGAGATGGAACGGGCCACTGCGTAAGGGACGCCCACGAAGACCCCGGAATGCGGAACTCACCGGGTCGTTGACTGAACGCGCTTCGTCCTCCGCCATGAGCGTGACAAGAAGCGGACATTCCGTAGAGAGTAAGCGAAAGAAACCTAATTATTCACTTAGTTTCAAGAACTCCCGACCGCCGTGACCCGTCCGTGAACATCGTGTGAACATCACGTGAAGTCCACGGCACCACTCGGGTGCGGTGGACACGGCGAGCGTGATCAGCACGCGGGCTCGCGTCTCGAGAAACTATCCGCCACCTTGGAAATGGACGAGCAGCACCGACACCGCCACCAGCACCACCCCCGCGAATCGCACGAGCCACGTACGAACCGCACTCGACGGTGACCAACGCGCTGAGCGAGTCGGTTCATCGACGATTTTCACGGCGCGAGTAGGGGCCGGCCGGCGCGAACTCGTAGGGACCTCGACGCCGCGTGCGGTCTCGGGCGCCGGCTTCACCACCTTTTTCACGGTGCGGCTTGTTCGCATTGGTGCCGCGCGCTCGGCGACCATCGTTGCGGTTGGCGCCGTCGCGGTCGCTCGCCTATTTGTCCTCGATCGACCACTCAACGATCCGTCCTGTCCCGCGACGTCGTTGGTGCTCGTAACAGTTCGGCGGGCGCGTGCGACCCGGGTCGGCGCGCTGGCATCGGCATGCTCATTCGGCCCTCCCTGGCCCGTCGCTCTCGTTCGCGCCTTCTCGTCCGCCTTCTCCTCGGACTGCTCTTCACGAAGCTCGAAGACCTTGAGCGTCCAGAACACGAGCACGGGGATTGGCAGAACGATGAAACCGATCTCTTCGACCAAGTGACCGCTGTGCACCGTGTGCTTGAGAAGCTCGCCCAAGAGTACGCCCGTGACGATGATGATCGTCCAGGTCACGATGCCGTTGGGCTTCCACCGCGTCACCGTGGGACTCTTGGGCACCCGTTCTTCGAAGAGTTCGAGGACGAGTGGGGTGAAGAAGACCGCCGTTCCCACGTACAAAGCCCAACTCCCACCAAAGATTGCGGAAGAGATGAAGACGAAGACCACGATCTGTGCGAAGAGTGAGAGGGTCCGTTGCAGTTTGCCCGACTTCAGTTCGCCCTCGTGCCTGACCGCCGCGAGCCGACCGGGGAAGTAGTGGGCCACGACCGTCTCGACGATGATGCGCACCGCGACGAAGGCCATCACGGCACCGACGATGGTGCCGACATCGTGGTTGATGGGCAGTTCCACTCCCGAAAGTCCCGAGAGCGCACTCGTCATTTTCTCGGCCACCCAGGCCGCGAAGAGTCCACAGACGACGAGGTCCGCGACGCGTTCCCACAGTGCATCCAGTTTCAGCGTGACCGTCCGGCGCAACGGACGCAGCGCCGCCGCCGCCAGCGGCACGGCGAACCAGACGAGGGCGAGTCCCATACTGAGTCGAAGTTCCGGTGCGGACGACAAGTGGCCCGCGAACAGCGAGCACAGTATGAACGACGCGCCCGCGAGGAGACCCAGCATCGAGTCGAACACGCCCAGGGCCAGGATAACGAGGAAGAGACCCAGACTCGGCGGCACGGCGTACCATCCCGAGCTCGCCGACGCGTACGCCCCGAGGCCGATGCTCGCGAGACAGAGTCCGAGCCAGACGCTGCCCATCATCGCGCGCAGGTAGTCACCGTCGATGATGACTCGACCCGCAACCGGCGAGACCGCCGCCGCCCGGTGCGGGAACGACTTGGACCAGCGGTCGAGGAAACTCGTGCCGGGCCACCGCCAGAATCGTGACCGGTCGCCCGGTCCGTCTTCGCGGGTGTCGCCCTCGAGACGCTCCAACTCCACGTCCTCCAGCGTGCCGCCACCCGGACCTTTTGATCCACCGGGTGACCCCCCGCCGAGGGGCACCGAACCACCCCCGCCCAAGGCCAGCCCGCCACCAAGTCCCGAGGCGACTGCGGCGGCGGCGGCGGTCACGCCCGCGGTCGCAGCGAGGATGACCGTGCGATGAGAACTCGCCACGAACTGGACGTCACCCGCGAGTGGCGTCGGAGGCACCCATCCGATGGAGCCAAGACGTTCACCCTTGATGACGGTGAAGACCTCGACCTCACTGAAGGGACTGCCGTTGCTGTTGGTCCCGGTCACGATGACGTGGTGGACGCCGACGGCCAGGTTCGGGGGCAATGAAGCCGCTACGTCGAATTTGCCGTCCGATTGCACGGTGGTCGAACCCACGCGGTCGGGGGTCGAGTGCACCACGACGGTGACCGTCGAGCTCGGTGCGAGGCCCTGGCCCTGGATCGTCAACGTGCAGTGCTTAAGGGACACACCGGGCGCCCCGCAGAACGCGATCGTGGCTGCCGTCGTGGGTGGTGGCGCAGTGGTGGTGGTCGAGTTCGTGGTGGTCGACGGGGCTCCCGTGGAACCCGAACCGTTCGGGGGCGTGGTGGTCGGCGAACCCGTCGTCGGCGACGGGAGCGTTGTGGTGGTGGTCGTTCCTGGCTGACTCAGCGTGGTCGTCGTCGAGGCGGGCGGTGCCAGCGTGGTCGTGGTCGTGGTCGTGGTCGTGGTGGTCGTCGGCTTCAACGTCGTGGTAGTCGTAGTCGTGGTCGTGGTGGTCGTTGAAGTAGTGGTCGTCGCGACCCCACCGCCGCCAGGCGTCACGGTAAAACTTTGATTAGTTCCCGCGGCGGCGCCCCACGCGCCCGACGGCGCTACCGATGCTTGCAATGTGCACGTCCCTGATCCCACGAACTCGACCGCGAGTCCATTCGCGGTGCACACCGACGTCGTGATCGAGGTGATCGAGGTGACTCCGGGACTGTCGGTCGTCACCGTGGCGTTGTACGAACCGCCCACGAACGCCTCGGCAGGAATATTCGTGATGGTCGGCGTCGAAGGCTCGATGAAGGTCGTTATCGCGTCACCGTCACCAATTCCGTGGGCGCCGCCACTTTCGTCGTCGAAAGCGACCTCGCCGGGTTCGGCCGCGATGCCTCTCGGTTCGTCGACCGTACCGGCACTGACCACGCTCACGCTCCCACTGGGGATGTCGATTTCAAGAATGTTCCCCTGGCCACCTCCCCCCGAGTAGTTCGCGACCCAGACGTCGGAGCCGTCAGACGAGAGGGCAACCGGAAGATCGAAACTACTGGAGGTGATGTTACGGACCTCGACCCCACTGGAATTCAGCTCCACGACCGAACCCGTACCAGACCCGCCCGTGCTATTGGCCACCCAGATATCCGTGCCGTCAGACGAGATAGCGCTCGGATTGGCGAAGTCGGCGGAGGTGATCGCGGTGAGCTGGGTCCCGGTCGCTGCGTCGATCTCGGTCACGCTCCCTACCCCACTCGTGCCGTCGTATTCGTTGGCGACCCAAACGTTGGTGCCGTCCGAGGAGATGCCCGAAGGATTCACGAAGTCGAGCGAATTGATCTGCTGAACAATGGCACCGGTCGCGGCATCGATCTCGACAACTGAGCCAGTGCCGTTCATGCCGCCGTGCACGTTCGCGACCCAGACGTCGGTGCCGTCTGAGGAGATCGCGTCGGGATCACTGAAGTCGGGCGAATCGATCTCTTGGATGTAGTTGCCGCTGGCGTCGAGCTCGATCACGGAGCCGTCGTTGGTCGAGCCGCCCGACGCGTCGGCGACCCAGACGTGCGTGCCGTCAGAGGAGATTGCTTGGGGATTATCGAACTGGGTCGCGTCAATCTCGGTGGTGCTGTTCGTGAACGTATTGAGTTCAGTGACGAATCCGTCACCGTCGGGTCCCCCCTCGTAGTCGGCGAACCAGGCGTTGATGCCCGAGACGGTCGCACCAATGGGGTCGTCAAACGGCCACGCGAACACGGTGACCGACGTCGAGGGCGACGAGCTGGGACCCGCGCCTTCGGCGTTGATCGCCTGAACGCTGAAGGTGTAGCTGTCACCCACCGTGACGTGGGGGACGCTACACGACTGGCTGGAAGCGGCGACCACGGCCGCACAGTCGGATGTCACGTCGTTCGCGCTGTTCGTGGCGTCGGTGCCGGTGATGGAGTACTCGACAATCGAAGTCGTCCCCTGGTCGGGGACGTCGACGGTATCGAAGGTGACATCCACGAACTGATCACCACCCTGTGCCGTGACCCCCGTCGGTGCCGCCAGCGGCGTCTGTCCTGGAATCACCTGCTGGGGCGACGGATCAGAATAGTCACCCGTGCCAGCCGAGTTCGTGGCGGCCACCGAGAAGGTGTACGTGTCACCGTTGGTGAGGCCGGTGATGCTCACCACGTCGTAGCCATCGACCTGCGACCAACTTGCGAACGTCTGAACGGTGCCATTGGTCGGATCGCTCGAGTTGGTCACGTCGTTCACGTAGACCGAGTAGGACCCAATCGAACTCGACCCGGTGTCGACAGGAGCGCTCCATCCGAAGGTCGCCGAATTGTTCTCCGGCGCCGCCGCGTACGGCGTCGGCGTTCCGGGTACTCCGGGCGTGCACGACAACGCCTGGTCGATCAGGGCCAGTGACGGTGACTCCGAGATCGCGGGCAACGTCGTCGGTGGACTGCTAAAGCTCAAGTTCAACGACGGCAACGTCAGAATCGTGCCATTGGCGTAGGGACCGAGGTAGAAGAGATAGTTGCTGCCGACAGCGATGACGGTGCCGTAGGAGTCCACGACCTCGAGGAGACTCCCCGACGAGTCGTAGAGGTCCAGCGCGAAGTTCGACCCACCGACGTTGTCCAACAGAAAGTAATCCCCGGTCGAGTAGTCCGCCGCACTCAGATGGTGATAACCGCCATCATTGCTGACGGGGTAGTCCAGCCCGTGGACGCTTACTTCCTCGGGTGGTGTGGTGACCGACCACTGCGTGTCGAACACCGAACTGGTCGAGAATTGACAGGCGTTGAGAATATGGGGGACTGGACCAGCGCCGTGACTTCCGGGTCGTGGCCCCGATGAGGTCACGGCGCCAATCGACAGCACGGCGCCGAAGAGCACCACCGCGAGCAACGCTGTCGTGGGACGATGCTTCACCACGAAGCTCATGGCATTCGCCTCCGAGCCTGCGTCGAAGGCACGACCCGCGCGACCACCGGACTGACCCAGGAGCACGACGGGCCGAGCGAAGGGCTGGTCGCCGCACGCTCAATTCCCATGACACCCCACTCGAAGCCCGGTTCCGAACTCCGATGGCTCACCGAGGAATCAGCGATGCTCCGATTGGCATTCGTGTCGGCCCACACTGCACATAGAGAGTAAACGAAATTAAACTAAGTGTTTCGTCAATATGTTGACTCGAGACGAAGCGCCGTGGGGTCCGGAGTCGTTTACGCGGGACGAACACCCATCCCCCACGCGTCACGAAGTTCATCGGTTATCTGGAAACTCGGTCGACCGCCGCTGCGTTCGGCGCTCTCGAATCCCGCCACGATCCTTCGACCCATCGCCGCCGAAATCGAATGATTTCCCGGTAACCACGAGAACAGACGATCGGTGGCGACGTCGATACGTCGCATCATCGGAAAGAGCGACCGCGTCCAATCCGCGTCGGGAACGTGCAACATGTTGGCAATCTCGTCACCGATGTAGTAACGAATGCCCGACGCGGGAAGCCCCTTAAACAGCTTGAGCTTAAGCAGATCGCGCATCGCGGCGACCGCGGTCGCGGTGAGTTCACTGCCCGCTTCGCTCGGGGCGCTCTGGCGGGCCAGTATCCGGTCCGCGACAACCGAGGCGTCGCGAAAGTCCAGCGGCAACAGGTCGTCACGGATGCCGATTTGGTGTCCGACGACGTTCCACACGTGCACGTAGGCTTCGACCTCGTGACTCGAGAGCTTCACGCCCAGACGTTGCAGCGATCGAAGTCCGATCACGTTAAAGGCGAAGAGACATCCGAGCAGGTCCTCCTGGTTGAGTGGTATCCCGAGCGTCATGTCCCACGGACCCGGAGCCGGTCCCGAGCCAGCAGGAATGATCTCGGGGTGCAGCAAGGTGTAGCGCACGGCGGCGTGGATGAGTCGCACGTGACGCACCGCGCGGTAACCAACGGCTCCGGGCGCGATTGCTTTGGGCGTCATGGCCTCGATGATCATCTGGCCGGTCTCGAGGTAGCGCCGCTTGGGATTGGACGTCAGTCGAGCCGTGCGCACGAGCGGCTCGGCGCCTTTGGCGGCCGCGTAACTCATGGGGAGCGAGGCCATGAACAGTCCCGACGACAACTGGAGCCCCCAGTCACCGAACACGGCCTGGCCTCGTTTCACGAGCGATTCATCGACCCACGAGGGCCACGGCTCAATCTTTCTGGCGTAGGGACCGACGCCCGGTGCCTCCTCATCGCTCAAGTTGGCGTGCGTCGTACGAACGAGTATCGGGAACAGCGGCCCGTCACCGGGGTCGACCTGCTCGAAGAAAGCCGCGACGGCGGCGTCCGCCGCGGCGTCACCCACACGTCGTAAATCCTCAAGGAAATCGTCAGTGAACCGTTCGGTCCCGATGCTCGGTGCGTGAAACGGCGCCGTCACTCGATCGAACCTCGTGGGGGTGGTGGTGGAGTCCGGTCAGCCTCGATCGACTCGACGATGGACTGATCGAAGGGCTCGGCGAACATTTCGGGCACGTGGTGACGCGACACGAAGAGGTTGGTGATGAAATTCATCCGGTCCTCGAAGTTGGCCCAGTTTCGCGCGAGGCTTCGCACACCGTTCTCCTTGGCGCGGTTGAATCGCGCCAGCAAGGTTTGCAGCTCGTTCACTCGCACGTCGACCAGGTCCTCGGGAACGAACGTGAGCCCGGACGGTGTGGGCACGTCGTGGTCGAGACGCATCGTGCCTTCAGGACTCTGCAGCGTGCCGAGGGTCGCGGTCATGATGTCATCCCACGTGTCGCCGATCCAGCGTGCGGCTGGACTCAGTGCTGTGTCGAGGTCGCTCTCGATCTTCTCGAGGTCCGCCGCACCCTTCATCACCTTCTCTTTCAAGCGGGCGGCCGCTTGATTCACACCCATATCCATGCTCGAGACGATCACCGGTTGCAGATGGTTCTGCTCGTGAATGGCCAACTGCAGCGAACCGGCCAATATCTTCTGACTCTTAAGAATCGGATCTGGTTCGTCCAGCGCGTCGCAGTAGAGGTCGTAGCCGGCGTGCAGGCGATTGACGCCGTCGAATTCCGGCGCACCCTCGCACGCGGCCAGCACGCGAGCTCGCGCGTCCGAACCTCGCGCGCCGGAACCGGCAACCTCGATGAAGACCGCCGCGGGAGGGGTGATCTCGGCGAAGACCTCAGTGTTACCGTCCGAGAGGTTGATCGCCATCTCACCGAGCAGGCTTCGCGTCACGTCCATGAGGTGTTCGGGCGTCAGGTCGGTCAAGACGTGGTGCAGGTGGTGCCAGCGCGGGGCCTGCTTGACCTCGTTGGTCAGACCCATCAGCCCGTCGGGCATGAGCACTCGATTGTGCAGCCACTCGGGCAGCGCCTCGCCACGCATGTTCGCTCCGACCGTGCGCGACGCCCAGGTCCCAAAGGTGCACCAGTTCGCCGTATTGGCCTCGAGCAACGCCGTCAACGCGGACGCAAAGTCGGCGTAGGACTGGGTGACCCAATAGTTGCGCAAGACGCGATCGTCAATGGCGAGTACTTGCTCAATGTGATCCTTCGTGACGCCCCGCTTCATGTCAATGCCCCCGCTAACTTCTGTGCCTCGTCGTGAATGCGAGTCGCGCCCGCCTCGCTCGCGACGTCCAGGGCGACCTGCGCCAGACCCTTGGCCCGATCGACCTCGAGCCGACGGGCGAGCGACCGGGCCCAGGCGACTTGGGAGATCGCTGCCATCACCGGAGCCCCGATGCCCTCGAGCAACGCTATTGACGACGCGAAATGCTCGTCGGCTCCCTTCGCGTCACCCTCCGCGTCGCACAGCAACGCGAGGAAGTGATGACCCGGTTGGTCCGGGGCCAACTGATTAAAGAGCCGGCGCGCGAAGGGTGACAGGCGCTCTCGCACGTCCTCACGCACGCCGTCTCCCGGATCGAAGACCGAAGCCATGAACGCCCACGAATTGAGTAAGAGTCCCGCCTGGACCCCGATCTCGAACTGGTTCGCCAGCCCCGTCGAGAGCGATTGTTCCCACCACTGTGCGGCTTCGTCGTGACGATCGGCTTCGTAGAGCATTCGCGCGACCCACGCGCTGAGGGGACCGGTGATCTCGGCGGGCGTCATCGCAAGGAACGTGTCCATCACGAGCGGGAGGCGACCGCGCAGGTAGTTCAGGTGCATCAACTGCGCGCCCGTAAACACGTAGGCGTCGGCCTGCCACGCCTCGGCGCCGAGGGTGAACGCCTCCTTGACGAGCGCGGCAGCCTCCTTCAGCCGACCTCCGAGCAACGCCCGACTCGTGCGAACCGACGCGAATTCCCAACGCGAGACCGCCAGGTCGACTTCCTCATTCAGCTCGCCCAGTCGTGACAGGGATTTGTCCACCTGCTGCACGTCGGCGATCTCGGTCGCGGCGGCACACATCAGTCGACAACTGTGGATCTCGAGCATACGGTCACCCATGGCTCGCGCGATCTCGATCATTTCTTGCACTTCCGTGACCCGCAGGTCGCAGTACTGTGGAGCGCCCAGGACGTACTGGCGGTGTCGCAGCACGCTCGCGAGAATAGACGGGTCTTTGAGCGATCGCGCGATGGCGAGGGCTTCGTCGACCATCGCCACGTCGCGACGCCCCGTGGTGTCGAATGTCAGTTCGATCTGGAGTCGCGACAGCAGCATCGCCCGGGTGGCGCGGTCGTTGGGCTCACAGAGCGCGAGGGCCGACTCCAATGCGCGGATCCGCTCTTCGTCAGTGCTGCCGAACACACTGAAGTAGCCCCTCGAGTTGGCGAGGGCGGCGCGCGCCAGCAGCGTGGCGTCGCCGAGCTGTTCGGCCATCGAGACGGCTTTTAACTGGACCTCGCGCGCGTCAGGTTCCGAGCCCAGACACTTCGCTTCGGCCCAGAGCACCGCCAACTCGGTGTCGCGCCGCTCGTCGGGAGCCAAGACGCGCAAGGTCTCGACGCGACGAAGTTGCTCGACGGCGTCGGCGAGGGCGAGTTGGTGGATCGACAATTCCGCCGCGTGGCATCCGAGGATCACGCCCTTCGCGGGGTCACCGAGCTCTCCCGCTTCGTACAGGTGCATCGCCAGACGCCTCATTCGGTCATCAGACGCCAACGGGAGCGTCACCTCGAGGGTCTCGGCGATTTTGGCGTGCATCTCGCTGCGTCGAGCCGCGCTGAACTGGTGCTCAATCGTGCGCTGCACCAACGCGTGGGTGAATTCGTAGCGCAGCGGTGAGCCCTCGAGCGGACGAACGACACCGGCGAGCGCCGCGTCGTCGAGACACGCGAGCCCGCGATCACGGTCGACGCCGGCCGCACCCAACACGACGCTGAGTTCGAAACGTGCTCCCACCAGCGCCGCGTAGGCGAGGAGTTCTCTCGTGTCGGCGCTCAATCGTTCCAATTGACGTCGGATCACGTCGACGACCCCGTCGGGAATCGTCGCGGGCACCACTTCGTCGGCGCCGGTCGAACGCAAGACCTGCGAGACGAAAAGTGGATTGCCCGCAGTGATCTCCCACAACTCGTCGGTCTCACTCGCAGCGAGGTCGGTGCGGTGCTTCCACTGCGAGGCCAGCTCACCCACCTCGTCGGGCGCCAGTCCCTGCAGGGCGATGTCCTGGACGTGGTGGGCCAGACGATGCCGATCGGCGAGGAAGTGGTCGACGTAGGGATCGGTCATGGGGTCCCAGGCGCGCAGCACCAGCAGGATCATGAGTCGGCGCTGATGGCCGTCGTGCACCAATCGATCGAGCAGGTCGATAGTGGTCGTACCGGCCCAGTGAAGGTCGTCGACAATGAGGAGCACCGGGGCGTAGTCCGCGAGGGAGCGAAGTGCGAACGCGAACGCTTCGTACGTGCGAAGTCGCTCCGAGTCGGGGTCCGAGAGACGTGGCGCGGGTTCGATGATGAGGCGTTCGCTGAGAGCCGGTACCAGCGGGCTGAGGTCCGACGCGGAGGAACCAATGAGCCGTGCGAGGTCGCGTGCGGGACAGTGTTCGACGAAGTGGCTCAACGCTTGGACGAACGGTTGATACGGCGCGGGAGTGCGCTCCTCGCACTGACCGTAGAGCACGAGTCCACCAGTCGCTTCGACGTGACGCGCAAACTCGCCCACCAACGTGGTCTTGCCCAGGCCTGGTTCGCCGGTGAGCACGGTGACCTCGACCGGGCCCTCAGTGGCATGCGTCCATTGTCCCAACAGCGTTTGGATCTCGGCGGAGCGTCCAACAAAACGACCTCCGTGCTGATGAAATTCCAGCGCGCTCGCGAGCGGAATGAGTGGTTCGACGGCCGAACTGATGATCACCGGACGGGCAACGGTGACCGGCGCCGAGTCGGTGACCTCGACGTCGCGCGGCGGACCGAATTCGACCTCAGCGCGACGAGCGAGATGCACGGCAACCTCGCTCACCAGGACACCGTCGACGTCGGCCGCGGCACAGAGTCGGGCCGCTTCGTTGACGGCGTAACCGAACACGTCGTCCTCGGTGACCTCGATCTCGCCCACGCTCACACCGACACGCACGCGTAGGGCCACCTCGGCATTTCGATTGCGCCGCAGTAGTCGGTGCTGCACCTCCACACTGGCGAGGACCGCCTCGGTTGGTCCACGGAAAATGGCCATAAGCCCGTCGCCCAGTCCCTTCACCACGCGTCCGCGATGCACGTCGATGATCTCTCGGGTCAGCGCGTCGACCTCGGCGTGAAATGCGTCAGCGAGCACGTCACCGTACTGGGCCCGATGTCCGGTCGACAGGACAATGTCGGTGAAGATTATGGCGTAAAAGCCCACGCCCACTTCGAAGAGACCGGCCACCGGTGAACTCTGAGTAGATGGAACCGGTCTGACTTCGCTCACGACAAATCCCCCAGCCCACCACCGTTTCGGATTTTGCTGCAGTGAAGCGTGTTGATTGTGAACAAATAACGTCCAAACGTTGCGCTGTCCCGTACTTTACTCAGGACCAGTGGGCTAAACCGCTGGGTGGATGCGTGAAGACGCCTGACCGTCGCGCGTGCGACGGTCCGCTCTCGGACCCCGCGAGGCGAAAGCGAAAATCTACTTAAATTCAAATGACCGGCGAGAGTCCTCCGTCGATGCTCACGCCCACACCGGTGATATAGCTCGCGCGAGGAGAGAGCAAGAACGCCGCGAGGTCCGCGAACTCCTCGGCTCGACCGACGCGCCCGAGTGGAATGTTGGATCCTTTGGCCATACCGAGGTAGAGGTCCTCCACCTTGGTCCGGGCGTTCTCCGCCCGGCGGCGCCACTGACCCGACTCAATGAAACCAATGAGTATTGCGTTCACACGCACGCCGCGCGGTCCTACTTCGTTCGCCATGGCCTTGGTGAACGCGAGACCAGCCGCGCGCGACGCCGTTGTCGGTGTGGAATTCGCCGACGGCGACCTCGCCATGATCGCCAGCACGTTGAGCAGCGCGCCGCGCGAGGCCTCCAACGAGGGCAGCACGCGACGGGCCAGGTGCATGGCGGCGATGACCTTGAGCTCGTAGTCATCGCGCCACTCCTGATCGACCGAGGCGGCAATCGGGGTGCCCGCGCTGCGCCCCGCGTTGTTGACCGCACCGTCGAGTCGGCCGAACGTCGACAAGGCGGTGTCGATGAAGGCATCGAGTTCTGACTCGTGACTGACGTCGGCGCGTACGCAGAGCGCATCAGGGCCCAGCGCCGCTGAGGCCGCCTCGAGGCGCGCCTGGTCGCGTCCGCACACCGCGACCTGGGCTCCCTCGCTCACGAGGTTCTTCGCGAGGGCGAGACCGAGGCCATCGGTGCCGCCGGTGATGAGAAAAACCTTGTCACGGAGCTCGAGGTCCATGTTTCGATACTAGGTACCGCGACGAGGTCGTCTCGGGGTTCGCAATCCTGGCTAGAACCTGAACCTGGCGGATCGAGGTACCCGCCGACGAGGTCGGTCGCGAAACAGGAAGATTCCCAGCGCCAAGAGGACCGCGCTGATCACCAGGGGCGTGATGACCGGTCCGATCCAGGTCACCGGAATGAGGAAGAAGACGTCGCGGGTGAGAAGGTTCTGCGGCCAGTGGTCAAGGACCCGCAACCACCCGTAGTACGAGATGTCCCAGCACGCGAAGCAGATCAAGAACGCGCCAAGGCGTTGGGACCAGACCTTGCCCGCGACGTACCCCACGCAGGCGAGCATCACGATGGTCATCGCTTCACGACCCACTTCGATGTCGGCGATCCGCCTGTTCACGAGCAACGAGTGCGCCGGCTGCACGAAGGTGATGAATCCCAGGTTCAGCCAAACCTTGTAATGCGAAAGCGGGTAATTCTGGTGGAACTTCATGAGTGCGCGCAGGTACGAGACCACCGCCGCCTCGACGTAACCGAAACCAATGCCGAAGACGATGAGGAACAGAAGGTCGAGCAGAGTGGATCGCTCGCCGGACCCGAGTCGACGCATCACCATTTCTTAGCATCTTGGATCGCGCGCAAAATCACACCCTGTTCACTGTCTTCGGCGAAGTTTTTCTCTAGGGTATCGGAGGTGGGCGCGATCGACATCAAGGGACTGACCCGACGATACGGCGACTTCACCGCCGTCTCGAACTTCGATCTGGCTGTCGAGAGCGGCGAGTGCGTCGCGATACTGGGCCCGAACGGCGCTGGTAAAACCACCGTCGTCGAAATCCTCGAGGGCTACCGTCATCGTGACGGCGGCGACGTACAAGTCCTCGGACTGGACCCCGCCCACCCGACCAGGGCCTGGCGACAGAAGTTGGGCATCGTCCTGCAGAGCGCGAACGACCTCAACGAGCTCACGGTGCGCGAAGCGGTCGAACACTTTGCCCGCTACTATCCGAGCCCGCGCGACGTGGACGCAGCCATCGAGCTCGTCGGACTCACCGAGAAGGCGTCCACCCGAGCGTCCAATCTCTCGGGTGGCCAGCGCCGACGCCTTGACGTCGCACTCGGCGTGATTGGACGTCCCGATCTGCTGTTCCTGGACGAACCGACGACGGGTTTCGATCCCGAGGCGCGACACATCTTTTGGGACCTCATCGAACGTCTCAAGCACGAGGGAGTCACCATCGTGCTTACGACGCACTACCTCGAAGAGGCTGACGCGCTCGCCGATCACGTCGTCGTCGTCACCCGGGGCAAGAAAGTGGCCGACACGACTCCCGCGGAACTGGGAAGCCGATCCCAGAACCTCGTGAGTGTCCGATGGATCGAACACGACGAAGTACACGAACAGCGCACGGCGGAGCCGACGAAAGTGGTGCGCGAACTCGCTTTGAGATTCGAAAACGAGATTCCGGGACTCGAGGTAGTTCGAACGACCCTCGAAGAGGCGTACCTCGAGCTAGTGAATTCGAGCGAGGCGTGACCACGCTCCTCGCTCTCTACTACCACCGGGCGCGCCTCGAGACCCGTCTACTCCTGCGAAACCGAAACGCCGTGGTGTTCTCGATGCTGCTGCCGGTCTTTCTCCTCGTCATCTTCGGTTCGGTCTTCAACAAGACCAAACTGGGCCACACCGGTGTCAGCTTCTCCCAGTACTTCGTCGCGGGACTCCTCGCCTCCGGCCTTCTCTACAGCGCCTTCCAACAACTGGCCATCGCGATCCCCGAGGAGCGCAGTAACGGGACGCTCAAGCGACTCGTTGGCTCACCGATGCCACCGAGTGTCTACTTCGTGGGCAAACTCGCAGCCGCGACGTTCACCTACATCTTCCAGGCGATCGCGCTGCTCACCATCGGTCACTTCAGTTACGGCATCCACATACCCGATTCGGTCTCGCTGTGGCTGGACTTCGCGTGGATCAGCGTGCTCGGGTTGAGCGCCAGTTCGCTCTTGGGTATTGCGTTCTCGAACTTCGCGAAGAACGGACAATCGGCATCGGCACTGGCCTCTCCCGTCGTCTTGTTCTTCCAGTTCACCTCAGGGGTGTTCTTCGTCTACGCCAACCTGCCCAAATGGATGCAGGACATCGCTGCGGTCTTTCCCCTCAAGTGGATGGCCCAAGCCATGCGCGGAGTCTTCCTGCCAAAGATCTTCGCGGTCCAGGAGGTGGGCCACAGTTTCGAACTTCCCAAGGCGGCGGTGATCCTCGGCGCGTGGACGATTGCGGCGGCACTGCTGTGCCGCTTCACCTTCCACTGGCTCCCGAAGAACGAGACCTAGAGACCCAGGAACGACTCGGTAAGTGACGAGAGCGGCGTCACTTCATTGGCGGGCGGAACCGTCACCGAGACCGGCTGGCCGTAACCAGAGAGATCGAGACGCATCGACAGACTTTCCGAGCCCCGTGCCGTGTTGATCGACGTGCTGAGGTCCACCTCGGCGATGTTGCCGTCATTGCCGATGTAGACGTTCACGCTGTAGCCTCCCACCGTGATCGCGCCCAGCGCACTCGCGTCGGTGCTTGGCAGCGCCTTGAGCACGGCTCCCACCTGCTGTTGTTCGGTGGCCTGGCTAGCCGACACCGTGTACTCGTGCGCAGGCTCGCCGTTCAGGGTTACGGTACCGTCGTCGGTGACCGTGTCGCCGACCTTGGCGAGTCCATCGAGCACCGACGAGAGGTCCGCACTATTCGAGATGCCCGACTGCTGGGCGCTCGAGGAGTTCAGGGGTGCCGAAATCCACGGGGTCGGAAGCTGGCTGGCGAGTGGTCCCGAGAGTTCGACGTACGCCACGCCATTGTCGATGACCAGTTGCGACTGACCGACGTTTGACTTGTCGCCCGTCGCGCTAAAAGTGATTTGGCACTCGGGCCCGGTTGCACAACTTCCGTCGACGGTTGCCTGCGCGCTCTGCACACCGGAGAGGTCCGCGTTGAGTGCGAACGTCACGGACTTCGCGTTCATCATCGAGTCGAGGGCGGCTCGGACCTCGGTCGAACCGCTCGCCGCCGAGCCCGCCGACAGCACCGCCGTCACGATGGCCGCCACCGTGAGTACGATCACCAACAGAAATGGAATGAGGCGTCGGGGGCCGGACACCGGGGGAACCGTCCCCGCACCACTAATTTGCGAACTCGCTTCACCGTTCGGCACTTCGACCTCCATTCACTTGCACCACGAACTTACCGCCTCGGGCCCACAGCGGTGCCCCCATACGACTCAGTCCCGCCGCAACCGCGGCGGGACTGATGACGGATCAAGAACGACGGGCTAGAGATTCTGCTCGAACTCCAAGAGCACCGCGACCCGGTCCTCCTTGGACGGCATGTCGAAATATGGGTTCCCCTTGATCCAGTAAATGGCCATCGGGATGAGTCCCAGGGCCATGGCACCCAATCCCACCCAGAGGGTGGTGGAGTTGAGGCCCGGGATCGTCTTGATGAACATGACGATCATGAACACCGCCCCCACGAGGGGCCACAGTCCCATGAAGACAAAGTTCGTCACCGAGAGGAACAGTTGCTTTCGGTACAACATGACCACCGCGAGACCCGCGAGGCTGTAGTAGATGCAGATCTGCAGTCCGATGGCGTTGATACCGTCGGAGAGGATTGAGTCGATCGAACCGACGAACTGCGAACCCACGAAGAGCGCGAGTGAGAACACCGTCACGCACGCGGTGGCCACTATCGGGGTCTTGAACCTTGGGTGAATGTGACCCAACACCTTGGGAAGCGTGTTGTCGCGGCCCATTGCGAACATCGTTCGCGTCACCTGGATCAAGGTTGTCTCCAGGGTCGCGACGGTCGACAGAACGACCGCGACGACGATCAACTTGCCCCACGTCCCGTGCCACACCGCTTGTCCCAAGACGCTCAACACGTCCGCGTCATTCTTTTGGATCTGACCGGAGGTCAACACCAGGTTGGTCGCCACGGTGAAGACCTCGAAAAGGATGAAGACGAATACCATCCCGATGATGCCGCCCATCCCGGGCGTCTTGGTTGCGCCCTTCGTCTCTTCATTGAGGTTGGCCGTAACGTCCCAACCCCAGTAGTAGAACGCCGCGACCAAGGCTCCAGCGAAGAAGCCGTTCGCACCGTGGAACACCGAAGGAGCGAACCAGTGCCACGAGAAAGTGTGCACGTGCTGACCGTGGAAGATCGCCAGAAGCGCGAACAAGATGAGTAGGGCGATCTCGATCGACGACATGACGATCTGCACCACGACGGTGACCGTCACGCCGACCGCGACCGCCGCGACCATGAGCAAGAAGAACACGGCACCCACGATGGTGACCGCCCCCTTGCTATTGGCCGCCGACGTCGAGAACAGTCCCAACAGGTTCGCACCGACGGGCAAGGTTGCGGCCACCATGAAGATCAGCGCCGAGACAATGAGTGCCCACCCAGACATGTATCCGAAAAACGGGTGCAACGCGCGGCGTACCCACGAGTAACTCGCCCCGGCTTTGGGCTCCACTCGACCGAGGTAACTGAAGGCGAAGACGATGCCGAACATCGCGACACCGCAATAGAGCAAGGCCGCAGCGCCACCGAGCGCGACGGCACCGAACAACACCGCCGTGGAAGCGGCGATTGAATAGCCCGGCGCGACACCCGCGATTCCCATGACTACTGAATCAAAGAGACCGAGAACCCCCGAACGCAATGCGTGTTCGTGTTGGTCTCCTTGTTGTACATCCAGGGCGTCTGTCACGACTACCTCTTTCTTGTGGTTATCACCTCAGTAATGGTTATTAGGTACCGAAATGTAACATGGCGATCACAAGAAGAGGCGCGTCAGCGCGTCGGACTGTTACCGCAGGATGAATAGTCAATGTTTACAAGGGCGCGGGGCCGCTAGCTCAGGGGGCGATGCCCGTTATCCCCGGTACGAAACCGGAAATGTTGGTACTCGCCAATTTCGTGCACGCCGTGCTGGCCAGGGCAAGGAAATAGTTCGCCCCTCCGCTCGCGCTCGCAATACCCACGGACAAACTCTGAAAACTCTTGGCCACGCATTGTGAAGGGGAGAAGTTTCCGGTCTCAACGACGCCGTACGCGGCGCTCGCTTTCTGACCAGGCGCGAGTCGAATGCTGTCGCCGTAACCCGTTGACCCGGTGTCACGGATGGTCGCCGCAGGCCCCACGAGGATGTGAGCCAAACCCGCGAGTGATCCCGTCGTCGGTTGCACGGACGGCGTTCCCGACACGACACACGCGTGCTTGCTCACGTTCGTGACGATCAGAGGATAAAAGATTGTCCCTGCAGTTCCGTTGGATTGGCCGACACTCATACGCAAGGCTGACGACGCGCACGCAGAAGGCTCGGGAAACGAGATCGACGATATCGAGGTCCACTTGGTCGTGCCGTTCACGCACACGCCGAGACTCGAAGGAAGTTTGGCGAGGAGTCGCCCACTGCCTGGACTAGATATCCGCACGTACGAGGCCTGACTCTGCGTGCACTGCACGCCCTCCTCGGTAACCAAATTCTGAATCAACTGGAAGGTGTCGCCGATGATCCACGGCTGCTGGGGCACGGCCAGCCCCTTCGTCGAGGCCAGGGAGACCTTCGCACCGATCGACGCACCCGACGAGCTGGCGAATTGATACGCGGTGGCATTCGACCAGCGACAGTTCGGAAAATACCCGCTCGTGAGAACGAGCCGCACGGTAGCCCCTCCGGGCCGGCTCGTGATGGTCGACGTCGCCACAAAATTCTGCGCGTTACAAGTGGGAACCACCGTCGCCGACGCCGACGAGACCGCGATCTCGGGAAGCAGGCACGCACCCACCAGGACAACGCCAATCAGGGCACGCAAAACTCGGAAAGAACTCACCACTCCATAGTGTCACCTCATTTTTCGGGCGAAGCGGCTACGAGCCAAACGTCATCGAATTGTCAAACGCGCCGTAACGCAGTCGTCATTCGAGTGACGCGGGTGCGCCTTTCACGAGGGGTTTCGTGGGCAGCCGTCGTCCTTCACGACGCGACCCTCAAGTACATTCGGTGGCGTCCTTCTTCGTATGCTTCCAGATACCTCGTGAATGAAAGATCAACAACGTGCCCGCCTTTGCTCGCTATGACACCGATGCCACCGAAATCCTCTCGGATCGGGACATTAAACGCCGTTGGTCGAAGTTTCACGGCACGATTCGTCTCGTGCAGGGCAATATCTTCCAGCGAATTGTCGGACGAATGTTGGGCGAGGACACCATTCGATACCGGATCGCACGATTCTTCGGACGACCACTGCTCAAGTTCGTACGCAAACTCCGCAAGAAACCACAGGTCGCCTCCATGGAGCGACCCGCGGAGCGACCCGTCTATTTTCCTCACAACTACCGTCCGCCCACGAACGCGAAGCGCGACGAGGAAAATCCACTCGTCGCCCCCGATGACGTTGAGATAGTCGTCATCGATGAGGGAACTCTGGACCACGCCGTGGTCGTCGCGACCCTCAACGGCGTCATCGCCACGTCGAAGGCGACGTGGCTCTTCATCGTCGACGGCTCAGTGGGCGAGCTCGATCGCCTCGACGCGGCGAACACACTTCGGTCTTCTGTGCTCGAGGGCGACGACGTGGTCTTCGCCGATGAATCGGGCGAAGATCCGCGCGCACCAATCCTGAAGAGTGCCGGGGTCGGCGTGCACACGCTCTTGAGTTATAACTGCGTCGGCCGGCCGGCATTACTACGTATGGCGACGTTGAAGTTGCTCGGTTCGTTTCGCGACGACGTGGGTTGGGCATTTGAGCATGACCTCTATCTGAGACTTGTCGAGCACGGTTCGCAGTTCCATCACGTGGCAAAGGTGCTCGTTGCCGGTCGACCCGCGATTTCGTTTGACGCCGCGCACATCAGTGAGGACTCCCAGCACGTCGTACAAAGCGCCTTGGCGAGAAGGGGCCTGGTCGGTACGGTGGCGCCCGGCGCCTTTGGTTCGTCGGTGGACTGGCGCGTCGCTGCGCCGGCACCGGCGCCGTCCATTGACATCATCATTCCTACCCGCGATCGAATCGACCTCGTGCGGCGTTGCATCGAGGCAATCGAGGCGAAGACGACGTACCAGAACTTCGACATAATCCTTCTCGACAACGATTCGATTCAACAAGAATCAATCGACTACTTCGAGAAGACGAGGTACCGGGTCGTTCCCTGCCCCGGACCCTTCAACTACGCGGCCATCGTGAATCGGGGCGTGCACCATTCCACTGCGGACTACGTCGTCACGCTCAATAACGACACGATCTTGGTGACCCCCGACTGGTTGGAACAAATGGTTGGCATAGCTTCGCTACCCGACGTCAGCATCGTGGGAGCGTGCCTGCTCGACCAGGACGGACGTCACGAGCACGACAGCATTGTGGTCGCTCCGTATCCACAACACCTGCGGATCGATTCCAATTACCCGCACCTGGATCAGTTCAGTACCGCCATTCGCGACGTCGCGGCGGTAACCGGTGCGGTCCAGATGGTGCGCCGAGACCTGTGGGAGTCACTGGGTGGGATGGATGAACTGCTCAAGGTGACGATGAACGACGTAGACATTTGTCTACGCAGTCAGGACGACGGCCGCTACGTGGTCTACACACCCGACGTCCAACTCTTCCACCACGTCAGTTCCTCCCGAGGCGGTCTCGACCCGTTGGAGGACCGGAACCGATTCATCCGACGCTGGGACATCTTCGGCTCATTTCGCGACCCGTACTTTCCTGAGTCGCTTCTTCTGCTCGGCGAGACGGTGTACTACCGTCACCGTTAACCAGCGAGTCGCCACGTCACTCGCGAAGACTCTTGTAACCTGAAATGGTGCCAACGGCCTGGGCGAGACTCGTCACTACCTATCGAAGACTCCCCGACTCGGCCACAGCGCTCGCCATCATCTTCCTCGGCGTCTGCTTCGCCAATGTCCTGTACCTAACGGGCTTCTCACTCATCAACCCAATCTCCTGGACGGCCGGTGTCTCACACATTCTTTGTCACGTCTCGTGTGGACGCCCGGCAATCGACCCGAACACCGGCTACATCACCCAGCCCCTCGGGCACCTGGCCGCCCAGGACCTCCTCCACGGGCATCTCCCGTATTGGAACTACTTCGAGGGTCTTGGCGCTCCGTTACTCGGCGAGATGCAGTCAGCCGCACTACTACCACTCACGTTGCTCTTCGCCCTTCCGAGCGGTCTCTTGTGGTTCCACATGTCCTTCGAGCTCATCGCCGGTTTCTCGACCTACTTCCTTGCGCGCCGGCTGTCACTACCGGTTGTCATTGCGACGGTTGCCGGTCTGCTCTTCGCGCTAAACGGTACGTTCGCCTGGCTCGGTAACGCCGTGCTCAATCCAGTCGCGTTCTTGCCAATGCTGGTTCTCGGCATCGAAATGATCTACGACGCCGCCACCAAGGGCGGTCCTCGAAAAGGTTGGTACGTCGCGGCGGTCGCCCTTGCCTTGTCGCTCTACGCGGGTTTCCCCGAAGTCGCCTACCTGGACGGTCTGTTCTGTCTCGGATGGGCGATCGTCCGTTTCTTTACGCTCGAGCGCACCGTGCGACTCATCGCGGCGCGGCGTCTCGCGCTCGCGACGGTCGTCGGTGGCGTTCTGGCGTTGCCGGTCCTCGTACCCTTCGACGACTACTTGAAAGTGGCCTACGTCGGTCCCCACTCGGGCGGCGCCGAAAGTCTCATCCACCTGCCGATCCACGCGACCTCGATGTTCATCGACCCGTATATATATGGCGGAATCTTCTCCAATCCCAACACCTACAGCGATTGGGGCGGCATAGGCGGTTATTTCGGTGCCAGCGCCATTGCCCTCGCCCTCCTCGGTCTCTTCGGGGCTCGCCACCGGGGACTACGACTATTCCTCGGTATCTGGGCGTTCCTCGGGACCCTCAGCATGTTCAACCTGCTGTACGTGCACCAGGTCTTGAACCTGATCCCCGAGGTGAAGAACGCCGCGCTCTCGCGCTATCTCATGCCGAGTTGTGAACTGGCGGTGATCACTCTCGCCGCACTCGGCATCTGGGACTTCGCCACGAGTCCACGCGCCAAGCGACTCTTCAACCTCACGAACTTGCTCGCACTGCTGCTCCTCATCTGGGCGGCACTCGAGGCGAGTTCACTCAATGATGGTGTCGTCCAGAGCCACAAGGCGCGGCTCTTGCTGATTGCGCTGCACGCACTGCCCTTCCTGGCACTCGCCGTGCTCGCGGGCCTGGGGTTCTTCGCCACGAGGCGTTTCGCCCTGTGGGTCGTGATTCTGGTACTCGTGGGCGAGTCATTGTTGTGGTTCATCGTCCCCACCACCGAAGCGGCCAAGCAGATCAACGTCGACGCGGCACCCATCTCCTTTCTTCAGGCCAACGAAGGTGAGTACCGTTTTCTCGACTTTGGCATTCTCGACGCGAACTGGGCCTCTCAGTACGGCCTCAACTCGTTGTCCGCCATCGATCTTCCGTTCCCGAGCAAGTACTCGAAGTACATCGAGACCAAACTCTTTCCCGGACTCACGCCACCCGAGCAGTTCGTCATCCATGATGGCATCACCGGCATCACACTCCAAGAAAGCGAACTCGCGCACCACTTGCAGGCCTACGAGGACGCGTCGGTCAAGTACCTCCTCTTGCCGACCTCCGTGCCGATCCTGCCGTCACTCACGAAACTCGGCGTGAAGGCGGTCTTCGAAGACGTCGAGGGCATCGCCACGATCTACCAAATGCCCGATCCTCGTCCCTACTTCTCGACGTCGTCGTCAACGTGCTCGGTCACCAGTACGAATCCGGCCGAGGCGACGGTGACGTGTCCCAAGGGCCCCGCCACGCTCGTACGCACCGAACTCCAGATGAAGGGATGGCACGCCGAGGTGAACGGCCGCGCCGTGAAGATCTCGACGTCCCAGGGCGTGTACCAGTCGATCTCGGTGCCCGCGGGCACGTCGACGGTGACCTATTCGTTCACCCCACCACACGAGACCGGTTCACTACTCCTGGCATTGCTCGCGGCGTTCTTCCTCGCCGGTTCGTGGCTGTACGGGCGACTTCCCAGCGCGCGGTTCGTGCGACGGCGCCCCGGTAAGCACGCCGCAAAGAACTAGCACCCGAAGAGGCCAGGGCTGGGGTGAACTACGGTGACGGCGATGGCTAATCGACTCGACGCGCTTGATCTGCGCGCCACCTTGTCGCACGAGGAGTCTGAGAAGCGCGTCGTGCGGGCCCAGCGCCGACTGACCCAACTGCGGCTCTTCTGTGGCGGACTCTTGGGTTCGACCACAAAGGGCCCAGGACTCATCGTTGTCTTCGAGGGATTCGACGCCGCCGGAAAAGGGGGCGCGATCCGACGTCTCACGAGCGGACTGGATCCCCGCCACGTTCGCGTCGTGCCCGTCGGGCCACCCAACGACGAGGAATTGCGACACCACTTCCTCTGGCGCTTCCAAGAGTCGCTTCCTGGACGCGGCGACATGACCATCTACGACCGGTCCTGGTACGGGCGCCTACTGGTCGAACGCGTCGAAGGACTGATCGACAAAGCCACGGCCCGACAATCCGCGAAGGAGATCGTCGACTTCGAGGACATGTTGGTCTATGACGGGGTCACCATCGTGAAGTTCTGGCTCCACATCTCTGACGCCGAACAACTGAAGCGTTTCGACGATCGAGCGTCCAATCCACTCAAGCAGTGGAAACTCACCGCGGAAGACTGGCGGAACCGGGAGAATCGACCCGCGTACCTCAAGGCCCTGCACGACATGCTCGCCTGGACCGATCGTCCCCACGCCCACTGGGACCTGATCGCGGCCGAGGACAAGCATTTCGCACGCGTGGCCGTCCTCGAGACGCTCGTCGAGCGCTGGCAGCGTGACCTCGAACGCCGAGGACTCGTCGTCCCCGCTCCCCACGAGGGTGACTACCTGCGCTAACGCGGCGACTCGCAATCTGGAACACTGAGACCATGACATCTCGCTACGGCATCACGATCCCCTTTGACGGCGTCACGCTCCTCGAGCACAAGGAGTTGTTCCACCGTCTCGCCGACCTCGGCTACACCGACGTCTGGTCCTCTGAAGTGGACGGGGCCGACGGCTTCACTCCGCTCACGTTGTGTGCCGCGTGGGAGGCCCGACTCAACGTGGGCGTCGCCGTGACCCCGGTCTTCACCCGAGGTCCGGGACTGCTCGCGATGAGCATCGCCGCGCTCGCCGAAGTCGCGGGCGGACGATTCACGATGGGACTCGGCTCTTCGAGCCTGCCGGTGGTCGAACTGTGGAACGGCATCCGCTTCGAAGAGCCGTACGCCAAGACCCGCGACGTGCTGCGCTTCGTCAAGCGCGCTCTGGACGGCGAGAAGATCGACGACGTCTTTGACACCTTCGAGGTCCACGGCTTCAAGCTCTCTCGACCCGTGACGAACCGCCCTCCCATCCTGCTCGGTGCCCTTCGCCAGGGAATGCTTCGCCTGGCCGGCCGTGAGGCCGACGGCGCGATCCTCAATTGGCTCGGCGTGACTGACGTCGTCCAGTGCGCCAATGAAGTGGGCGCGGACAAGACCATCGCGGCTCGACTGTTCGTCATACCGACCGAGGACGCCGACACGGCGAGATTCATCGCACGCAGGATGATCTCCTCGTACCTCACCGTCGCCACCTACGCGGACTTCCATCGTTGGCTTGGACGAGGCGAGATCCTCCAGCCCATGTGGGACGCGTGGAAGAACGGTGATCGCAAACTCGCCAACGAGGTCATCCCCGACTCGGTCGTGGACGAACTGATCATCCACGGTTCCTATGACGCGTGCCGCGACCACGTGGCGCGCTACATCGACGCGGGCGTGCAAATCCCCACACTCGCGATCGTCCCCTTCGGGGTCGACCTGAACGAGGCGATCGAGGGCCTCGCGCCCCGCTAGACCTTCTCGGCCTCGAGGAATTCGAGCATCCCGGCGAACTTCTCGCGCGCCGCGACCGCGCGGGTGGGAATGTGGTCGCTGGGCACCTCGCGGGGCTGGTAGCGCTTGAGGGCGTGACGCGCGACGGTTTGACGATGAACCTCGTCGGGCCCGTCGTAGATGCGCGCCGCCCTCGCCGCGCGGTACATCGCTTCGAGAGGCATGTCCGAGGAGTAGCCGAGCGAACCGTGGGTCTGGAGCGAACGGTCGATCACGTTGTGCAGCACCGTCGCCCCGTAGTACTTGATCATGGCGATCTCGTCACGCGACGCCGAGGCACCGACCTTGTCCATCTTCCACGCGGCGTGAAGGGTCATGAGTCGCGCGGCGTGCATCTCCGCGGCCGAATCGGCGATCCAATTCTGGACCGTCTGCTTGTCGGCGAGTAGTGAGCCGTGGGTGAAGCGGCTGAGGGCCCGTTCGCACATCATGTCAAAGGCTCGCTGGGATTGACCGAGCCAGCGCATGCAGTGGTGGATGCGCCCCGGTCCCAGACGGGTTTGGGCGAGCAGGAAACCAGAACCCTCGGGTCCGATTAGGTGGTCGGCGGGGACGCGCACGTCCTGGTAGAGGATCTCGGCGTGGTTGCCGAAACGGCCGTAGGTGACGTCAGGGTCGTCCATGGAACCCACGTCACGCAGCACCGTCACGCCCTTGGTCGCCACGGGCACCACGAACATTGACGAGCCCTGGTAGGGATGAACGTCAGGGTTCGTGACCGCCATCACGATCAAGATGTCCGCGACCGACCCGTTGGTCGTGTACCACTTTCGCCCGTTGATCACCCATTCGTCGCCGTCGCGCACGGCCGTGGTCTGTAACAGGCGCGGATCACTACCAGCGCTGTGCGGTTCGGTCATCGAGAAACCCGAACGCATCGTGCCGTTGAGCAGGGGCTCGAGCCAGCGTTCGCGAATGTCCGGTCGATCGGTCATCTCCATGCCCGCCGCCAGCAGTTCGGCGTTGCCACTGTCGGGTGCGTTGTTCCCAAAGATCAGCGGCCCGTAGGGTGTTTGTCCCAGAATCTCGTGCATGAGTCCCAATTTCACCTGACCGAAACCCATGCCACCCAACTCGTGGGGCAGGTGCGCGGCCCACAGTCCGCGGGTGCGCACTTGCTCCTGGAGCGGTTTGATCAAGGTGACCACCTGGTCGTACGAGAGCTTGAGCGTCTCGATCGGAACGATCTCCTCGCGTACGAAGCCGCGCATCCACTCGAGCTTCTCCTCGAACTCTGGTTCCGTCTCAAAATCCCACGCCATCGGCCACCTACTTTCTCTCTCACACTAGGCCTGGCCTAAAGTCGTCCCCGAACGACCCGTGACCGCTTTTCTCTACACTGGACTGACGACGAAAGGTGACCATGGCCAAGGGACGAAGGCCCGCGAAGAAGGTGAAGATCGGGGTCGTGGACACGATGTTCGCCCGCTACGACATGGGCGCCGCCGCGCGCGCCGAACTCGAGGACTGTCCCGGCTACGGCAAGAAGTTCAAGGTCGTCTCGATGACGGTGCCCGGTTTCAAGGACCTGGCGGTCGCGGCCTTGAACCTGATCGAGAAGCAAGGCTGTTCGATCGTCGTCGCACTGGGCATGCCCGGATCCGCGCCCATTGACAAGCAGTGCGCCCACGAAGCGTCGACGGGCATCATGCAGGCGCAACTGCTCAGCGCGACGCCGATCCTCGAAGTCTTCGTGCACGAGGACGAGGCGGACGAACCCATTGTCTTGCGCCGTTTGTTCGAGAACCGTTCTCGCCAGCACGCACGCAACGCCTACTGGATGCTGTTTGAGCCCGAGCAATTGGCGCGTCGCGCGGGACAGGGCGTCCGACAGGGCTTCGCCGACGCGGGACCCCTCCAGGAAAGCTGAACAGGGCACCTGGCGCGATTCAGTATGCTCGCCAGAGTTACCTTGCAGTAACCACGAGGAGGAACCCATGCCCGAAGCCGTCATCGTCGCCACCGGACGCAGCCCCATTGGCCGCGCCTTCAAAGGTTCACTCGTGGACGTACGGCCCGACGACCTCACCGCGCACGTGGTGCGCGAAGTGCTCGCCAAAATCCCCCAACTCGATCCCCACACGGTCGAAGACCTCATCCTCGGGTGTGGCCAGCCTGCCGGCGAGGCGGGCTTTAACGTCGCGCGCGTCGCGGCGATCCTCGCGGGACTGGACAACGTGCCCGGGGTCACCGTCAACCGCTACTGCTCGTCGTCCTTACAGACCATTCGCATGGCTGCTCACGCGATCAAGTCGGGTGAGGGCGACGTCTTCATCGCCGCCGGCGTCGAGACCGTGTCGCGCTTCGCGTCTGGAGCCTCGGACAACGGCAAGGCGATCAATCCCCTCTTTCATGACGCGATCGCGCGCACGCAATCTCGCTCCGAGAAGGCTGGCGAACCGTGGAGCGCGCAACCGGGACTGCCCGACATCTACATCGCCATGGGTCAGACCGCCGAGAACGTCGCCGAATACGAGCACGTCTCGCGCGTCGAGATGGACGAGTTCGCCGTTCGCAGTCAAGAGCTCGCGGTCGCCCACCAGAACAACGGATTCTTCGAACGCGAGATCATCCCCGTGACGCTGCCCGACGGCACGTACGTCAACAAGGATGACGGTCCTCGCGCGGGTACCACGTTGGAGAAGCTCGCCTCGCTCCAGCCGGTCTTTCGCGAGGGCGGTACCGTCACCGCGGGCAACGCCTGTCCCCTCAACGACGGCGCGGCCGCGGTCGTGGTGATGAGCGATACCCGGGCCAAGGCCCTCGGCATCAAGCCCCTCGCACGCGTCGTGGCGAGCGGGGTCAGCGGCCTGAACCCCGAGATCATGGGCCTCGGGCCCATCGAGGCCTGCCGCCAGGCGTTGGCGCGCGCGGGCATGACCATGAAGGACATTGACCTCGTCGAAATCAACGAAGCGTTCGCGGCCCAGGTCATTCCGAGCGCCAAGCACTTGGACATCCCGCTCGAAAAACTCAACATCCGTGGCGGCGCGATCGCCCTGGGTCACCCCTTTGGCATGACCGGCGCGCGCATCATGACCACGCTGCTCAACTCGCTCGAGGACGCGGACAAGCGCTTTGGACTCGAGTCGATGTGCGTCGGTGGCGGTCAGGGCATGGCCATGATCGTCGAGCGTCTCGACTAGCGCTTGGTCGTGGTGCCGGTCACGCGCGCGAGCGGGTCCTTGACGTAGGTTTCGTGATCCTGGTCGCTCACGGGCGTGACCTCGTCGGGCAACAGCACCGGGATTGAATCTCGTACCTCGTAGGACACGTGGCGTCGCGGGTTGTAGAGAATGCCCCGATCGGCCAAGTACAACAGCGAGCCGTGATCAACGGGGTCCTCGATCAAGTTCAGGAGAAACTCTTCTAGCGCCACGTCACGCCCCTTTCAGCATGTCGAGAACCTCGCCGACGTGCGTCGCGCATAGTTCGGCGTTCGCCGCTTCCACGTTGAGCCGAAGCAGCGGTTCCGTGTTCGAGGGACGAAGGTTGAACCACCAGTCGCCGTAGTCGGCCGTGAGACCATCGAGTTCATCGACCGAGACCCCCGATGCCCCAAGTGTCCTGGTGATCGCCGCCACGGTGGCGTGCGGGTCGTCCACCTTGGAATTGATCTCGCCGGAATCGGCGTAGCGGATCAAGGGTGCGACGAGTTGCGACAAGCTCTGGCCGGTTCGGCTCATGAGTTCGAGCACGATCATGGCGGTGATGATGCCCGAGTCCGCGCGATAGTTGTCGCGATAGTAGTAGTGACCCGAATGCTCACCGCCAAAGACCGCGTGCGTGTCCGCCATCACCTTCTTGATGTAACTGTGGCCCACTCGGGTGCGGATCGGCGTACCGCCGTTCTCGATGATCACCTCGGGCACCGCCTTGGAGCAGATCAAGTTGTAGAGAATGGTCGCCCCGGGATTCTTCGCGAGCAACGCTTTGGCCACGAGCGCAGTCGTCGTCGAACCGCTGATCGACTGGCCGTTCTCATCGATCAAGAACACCCGGTCCGCGTCGCCGTCGAAGGCGAGTCCGACGTCGGCCCCCTCGTGCTTGATGCGCGTGATGAGGTCGACCAGATTCGCGGGATTGAGCGGATCCGCGGGATGGTTCGGGAAGGTGCCGTCGAGCTCTTCGAAGAGGATCTCCACCGAGAACGGCAATCCGGCGAAGACTTTCGGGACCACGAATCCGCCCATGCCGTTCGCCGTGTCGGCAACGACGCGCAACGGGCGCAGGGCCGAGACGTCGATGAACGAATGCACGTGCGCGACCCACTCGTCCATGAGGCTGCGGGTGCTGAGCGGTGCCAGCGGACCGGTCGCGGGCTCGACGAGGAACTTGTTGGTCAATTCCTCGATCTGGAGGAGACCGGTCTCTGCGCCCACGGGCTTGGCCCCGGCGAGACAGAGTTTGATGCCGTTGTACTGGGCGGGATTATGCGATGCCGTGAACATCGCGCCGGGCGCCTCCAGTTGGCCAGTCGCGAAATAGATGAAATCCGTCGACGCGAGCCCGAGGTCCACCACCGCGACGCCGACCGCGCGCGCGCCCTCGGCGAAGGCCCCACTGAGTGCGGGGCCCGAGGGCCGCATGTCGCGCGCCATCAGGATCGTCGACACGCCCGTGAAGGTCGCGAAGGCCGAGCCCACCGCGCGCGCCACGTCCTCGTTCAGCTGATCGGGGTAGGTGCCGCGCACGTCATACGCCTTGAAGATTGCGCTGGTGTCCACGACCTTCTACTCTACTGGCGCAGCTTTCGACGTCTCCGAAGCGCCAACCAGAGCGTGACGAAGCCACTGAACACCGCGAGGTCGGTGATGACGTTGCCGAGTTCGAGTGCCGGCGTCGAACCGTAGACGAGGGTCACGTCCTTTGAGGTAGGCACGACGGCCATCATGTTCGGGCTCACTCGATACGGACCGGCCGCACCGATCGCGTGCCAGCGTGGGAAGTACGAGATCTTCACCTCGACCGGCACGCCGACGCGACTGACGTGAAACGAGATCGACTGCGTGCCCACGCTGACGCGGCTCACCGTGACGTTCGCGAGTGGCGCACTTGCTTCGAGCGCGTCGACGCTCGAGGTCCTCGGCCAGTTCGAGGGACCCGTGCTCGCCGCGAGCACGTTCCAGTCCTTGGCGTCGAGCCACCAGGTGACGTTGGCGTCGAGCCAGCCCACTCGACTCGCCACGTTCGCCACGACGTTCGGCAATGACGTCAGGGGCTGGACGATGGGACTGTCACTGATCTTGTAGACGTACCACTTCACCCCGGGGCTCGGCCAGGCCTTGGTGGTCGCCACCAGCGTCAGCGACGGGTCGCTGGACGCCTGGGCGATCACTTCGGGCGAGAAGGCGATGTAGTACTTCACCCCGAGCATCTGAAGATGCTCGACGCCCTCGGCGACGTCGAGTGGTCCGTAGTCCAGATTCGCCTGGGCGTCGCTCGGCGAGACGCTGAGTTCGGCCTGATCGAGAAAGTGATACGGCGTGGTCGCCGAGGACTCGAAGAGCAGACCCTCCATGGAGTCCACGCAGTTGTCCGTCCAGTACGGCAGGAGCATCAACGCCTCGGGCGTGCCGAAGCGTTGTTCGGACGAGTTGTACTCCCACATCGCGCGACCGCACCCGTAGCGCCGCGCGACCTTCTCAACGGTCGTGATCAGGTCGTGGTACTCGGGCCAACCACTCTGAGCCTGGTAACCCGAATAGTTGGTGTTCGCCCACACCGACACCTGGTTACCCGTCGTGTTCATCGAGAGCGCCGACGCCACGGGCGCGATCAGCCCCGGCACGGTCGAGGCGAAACCGAGCACCGCCATCGCGACGGTGGCGTTGACACTTCGTCGCAGCCGTCGCTCCTCGTTGCCCTCGAATGCTCCGAGCGCGGGGTCCTCGTCGAGTACGCCGTCGCTGCTCGCGCGAAGCTTCTTGGGTCGTCTCGCCCAACGCGACAAGGGGTAGGCGAAGAGCCATCCCGCGATGAGATGGATCGTGATGAACCAGAACGGCACCAGGCGCTCGTTCCAAATGACGCTCTGGGGCTCGTAGACGAACGCGAGCAGCGACAGCACCACGAGCGTGGCGAGCACCATGCCGAGTCGGTCGCGCACGACGAAGGCGACCACGATTCCCACGGCCGCGAGGCTGATGACCCAGCGGTCACCGCCGTGACCGCCCGCCGAGCTGAACCAACCGAGCGTCGTGAAGATCTCGTGCAGGGTGTTCACCGGATCGTTCGAATAACCCAGTGAATTGCTGTACTGCTGGGTCGTCAGGAAGGGCGCGAGCCACCACGCCGAGAGCGCCAACGAGAGGAGACCCGCACCGGCGGCGAATCGCAACGGCCTCGCGTAGTCGCCGCGCACCGAGATCTGTCCCTCGGGGTCGCCCAGGCCCCGGCGCGCGAGCAGTTCGAAGACCACGAGCACCGCGATCGCCACGATCGTGAAGAACCAGGGCAGAATATGCGCGGCGAGCACCAGACTGAGACAGATCGCGCAGATCCAGTAACCCCTTCCCGTGCGAACACCGCGCGCGAACAGTCCGATGGCGAGCAGGCTCAAGGCGAGTGAGAGCGAGAACGCGTATTCACCCGCCATCGTCGAAAAGAGGTTGCCCCCGTCGATGGTGAACGACGCGTCAAAGAGGAACGGCAACGTGGCCAGCGCGAGCGCGATGGGGATCGGCCGCGGCGCTCGAAAGAGCCGTCCCATGGCGTACGCGCAAAAGGGCATCAGCACCGAACCGAGGATGGTCGCGAGTTTCATCGCCACGGCGAATCCAATGAGGTAGCTGGCCCAGGTCGCGAGGATGTCGGGCAGCACGAAGTAGTACGAATACGCCGGCATGCCCGCGAACCAGCCTGGATACCACGGCGTGAAATTGAAGAGGTCGCCTTGGGTGCGCAGGTACGCCGGGAGCGCCAGGTGCGATCCCGTGTCGCCACCGGTGATGAGCGTCGAAGAGAAGATCAGGTTGGGGTGCAGTTCCCAGACCACCACGAAGACAACGCCGAGCAGGATCGACGCGTCCATGACCCGAAGCGGCGTCCAGAAGTTCGCGAGGCGACGACGCATCAGTGGCCGGCTCGTTGGTGCACGAGCGAGACGAGGGCCACGGCGTTAAAGGACGCGTGGGTGATGATGCTCGGTACGAGGCGTTGCGTGCGCTTGACGAGGATCGCGAGGATGAACCCGAGGACGGCGAGACCCACGAATTGCAACGGCTCGCCGTGGGCCAGCGCGAAGAGACACGCGCTCACGAGCGCAGCGACCACCGTGCCCCCTCGACGAAGCGTCACGGAAAGACCCTCGTCGAACGCCCGAAACAGTACGCCGCGAAAGAACCACTCCTCGACGATCGGCGCACCGAGGGTGGTCATGACGGCCAGCAGCACGAAGGTGAACCCGCTCGCTCCTCCGAAGAGGTGATTGACCGGTTTGTTGAGACCCTTGAAGTGAAAAGGGCTGTAGGCGAGGTCCACCAGCAACTGGACACCGATGCCCAAGGCCACGTAGGCCACGTCCGTCGTTCGAAACGACCACTGACCCGGCAAGTCGGACAGTTCACCCCGGGTGCGCGCGAATCCGATCGACGCGCCAAACCCGATCCAGAGCCCCACGAGGCCGAGCAGGTTCGACCACCACGGCGGCGACGCCAACTTGGTTATCGCCGTCAAACCGCCGGGGAAGTGGTCCGCTTGCGCCGCGACGTCAACGAGTACCGAGGCGACGATCTCACCGAGCAAGAACCCCGCCACGCATCCAAAGACGATCGCCATGACCTTTGGACGATTCTTAGGAATTGGTTCGGACAGTGAACTCACAAGCCTTTACGCTAACAAGCCGCCAGTTATGCACAGGCCCCAAGTCCGCTTCGGACGTTTGACCCCTAGATTAGAGGGAGTGAGTACACCCCCCAACGAGCGACAGGGATACAAGAAGTACGTTCCCGGCGGCGACCAGCCCATGGCGCCCGATGCACGTCGACGCATCTTCACCGTAGTCCTGGTTGCTTTCATCTTGGGCATCCTGTTCATTCCGCATCTGTTCCCCACGAAAGTGGTCAAGACCGTCTCCTACTCCACGCTGATCAAAGACGCGCGCCACAACGGCGTGGTCTCGGCGGTCATCAATAACAACAACGGCGTCATCACGGGCCAGTTGGCCAACGGGACCAATTACTCCACCAACGGCCCCATCCCCGCCCTCAGCGGTGAGATAAACACGCTGCGAACCAACAACGTCAACGTGACCTTCAACAACGCGTCCAGCCTTCTGGCAGATTTGCTGCCGTACCTGATCTGGATCCTGTTGATCGGCGCGTTCTTCTACTTCATCAGTCGCCAGGCCCGCGGTCAGATGAACGGGATGATGTCGGTGGGACGTTCCAAGGCCAAGCAGTTCAACCAGGATCGCCCCACGACGACGTTCGCCGACGTGGCGGGCTATCTGGGGGTCAAGCAAGAGATCAGTGAAGTCGTGGAATTTCTCAAGACTCCCGCCCGCTACAAGGACATCGGCGCGCTGATCCCCAAGGGGATCCTCCTGGTCGGGCCCCCGGGCACGGGAAAGACCATGCTCGCGCGCGCGGTCGCGGGCGAGGCGGGCGTCCCGTTCTTCTCGGTGTCGGGTTCGGACTTCATGGAGATGTTCGTGGGCGTGGGCGCGAGTCGAGTCCGTGACCTCTTCGCGACCGCTCGCAAGCAATCACCGGCGATCGTGTTCATCGACGAGATCGACTCCATTGGTCGCAAGCGCGGTGCGGGTGTCGGCGGCGGACACGACGAGCGCGAGCAAACGCTGAACCAGATGCTCAACGAGATGGACGGCTTCGACCCGGCCGAAGGCGTCGTGGTGATCGCGGCCACCAACCGACCCGACGTCTTGGACCCGGCCCTCCTGCGTCCGGGTCGCTTCGACCGACAGATCGTGGTGCCCCTGCCCGACCTTGACGAACGACTGCCGATCCTCCAGGTGCACGCCAAGGATAAACCGCTCGACCCTTCGGTGGACCTCGAAATGGTCGCGCGCGGCACGCCCGGCATGAGCGGCGCCGACCTGGCGAACCTGGTGAACGAAGCTGCGCTGCACGCCGTTCGGCGTCATTCGCCCACGATCGGCATGGAGGACTTCGAGAACGCGCGCGACCGCGTCCTGATGGGCCAGCAACGCGACACGATGGTACTGATGGACGACGAGCGCGAGCGAATCGCCTTTCACGAGAGCGGACACGCGCTGCTCGCCTACGTGCTCGACAAGACCGATCCGCTGCACAAGATCACGATCATCCCCCGGGGCATGGCGCTCGGGGTGACGATGACCTTGCCCGAGGAGGATCGCCACATCATGTCGCGCCAGCACCTCGAGGACTCGCTGTGCATGCGCATGGGCGGACGCGTGGCCGAACTACTCGTCTACGGGGACCTCTCCACGGGCGCCGCCGACGACCTGCAGCGCAACACCGAGTTGGCCCGCCGAATGGTGCGCGAATGGGGAATGTCCAAGGAGATCGGTCCGATGGCCTGGGGCTCGAATAACCAGGTCTTCCTCGGTGAGGACCTCATGCACACGCGCGACTACTCCGATCACACCTCCCAGATCATCGACGACGAAGTCGAGAGGATCCTGCGTGAGCAAGAGGCGCGCGCCATCGAGGTCATCACCCTTCACCGTCGGGGACTCGAGTCCTTGACCCGGGCTCTGCTCGAGAGCGAGACCATCGACGGCGAGACCGCCGCTCGCCTGATCGACGAGGCGCACGGTGAGCCGGTGCACGCCGCGGGCACCAAGACCGTCAGTGCGCTGAACGGTGTCGCCAAACCTGCGTCGCCCGACACGTCGGCCCCCGCACCGGTGCCCGTGTCGCCGCTCCCGGCGACACCCACCTGGCAGCCGCCGACGCTACCCGCCGTCTAAGGGAGCGACCACCACGACGCCCGAGGGCGTCGTGGGCAGCGTGAGCGTGACCAGGAGCGACGAGCGAGAACCCGTGATCAACAAGGTCTTCGCCTTCAACGTGTCCAGTCCACTGAAGACGCTCAGAATGTCGTCGGTCGCGCCCGGCGCCACTTGAACCTGGCCGCTCGCTTTGTTTTCGCCGGGCCCGGGAATGCTCGTGAAGGTCACCTTGAGAGTGCTGGTTGAGGTGTTGGTGACGTCGGCCGCGTCGTAGCCACGGCCCGCGAAGTCCGCGACGATGAAGTCGTTGGAAGGGCTCACCACCGACGACAGTGCCGTTCCCGAGGAGGTGCCGGTCACGAGCGCCGTCGCGACGGGCGCACTCGCCTTAACCTTGACGTTCGCGTAACCCGCGGCCGGTATGGCGGAGTTCGGCGTGATCACGATGTCCCCGCTCGCGTAGGGTGCGACGGTGAGGTCCTGGGGCGCGACGGTGTAGTTCGCGACTTTCACGGTCGCCACGACGTTGACCGGCACACCGCTCGGGTTGGCGACGCGAATCTGGGCGAGCGCACCGTTCACCGTGGTGACCGCGGGAAACCACGCCGTCTTCGTGAGGGCGTCCTGACCCTGGGCGAAGGACGCGACCGAACCCGAATCCTGGACTCCGTCGATCACGACCGAACCGCGCAGGACCCGCACGCGCACCCCGATGTTCGAGGTGTTGACGATCTGACTGCCGAGGTCGATCACCATCTGGTCGTGGGCTCCGACGGCCAGGCCCTGAAAGGGCGCGGGGGCCGAATAGCCGCTCGGGGAGAACGTCGAGATATTGAAGACCGCGGGTGTGGCGGTGGGGTTGTAGATGCTGAGATCGGCGCTCGAACCCACCGTCGTGTCAAAGCCGCTCGCGTACCAGTTGGTGACGCCCGCCGCGACGCAGGGCGCCTCGGCGCTGGAATTCGCGACCTCCTCGCCCACGACACCACCGCCGTTGACTTGGACCGCCACGGCGAAGCTGTTCCCCTTCACCTCGCTCTGGGGCGTGACGGAGCGCGCACGGTGAGGTCGTAGCGTCAGCGACGTCAGTGACGTGTCATCCTTGTCCGAAACGACCTGGACGTTCAACTTGCGAGTCGAGCCCGTCGTGTTGAGGAACGTGAAGTGACCAGGTTCGCCCCCCGTCGATCCGGACAATCCCGTGCAGTAGAGCGCGGTCGTGTTCGAGCCCGGCGACAAGGAGAGCGAGCTCGCGCTGGGCGCGACGTTGGACGACTTGGCGAGCGTAGTGAGCCCGGCGAGGACGACGAGCACGGCGAGCACGACGAAGAGTGGGGGTCTGGGTCGGCTAGCCATGGTCGACCTTTCGAGCGTGACGTGGGGCGACGACTCGTCGACGACGGCCCGTGAAGAGCCATTCCAAACGTTGCACCAGACCGAACCCGAGCCAGACAATGGTCCAAAGCCCCAACGTGATGCCCGCAAGGATTCCGTTCCACGGGAAACGGTGCAACACGAGTCGGGCGTTCGGATTCACGTTCGAGTGGCCCACGTGAAAGGTCGGGACCCACCCGTCGCTCAGCGTTCGAGCAGCGTCGGTCCCGTTGACCTCAAGGTCGAAGTCGCTCGCCGGAGCGACGCCCGCGCGCACGGTCGAGTCCGGCGCCACCGCGCTGGACGAGTCCCCACTCGCGAGCAGGTCCGTCGGCGTCGTCTTTCCCGCCACCGTCTGGGTGACCAGGCCGCGGTAGTCGGAGTTAGCGAAGACGACGACCGAATTGGTCTGTAGCTCGAGGGAGAGATCGGTCTGCAGACCCAAGGCGGTGGTCAGCCCGGCCGGTACCGGATGGAGGGGAACGCTCTGCACGCCCGCGAGTTCGGGGGCCGACGCGTTCATCACCACGATCGTCGAGATCCCCGCCGGCGCGAGGAGTTGTCCCAGGCGAACCGTTCGGCCCGCGATCGCACTCTGCAACGCCGACAGGATCTCGTCGGTGGTCCCCGAGTCGGGTGACGCGAACAACGCGTCCCCACCCGGCAGTCCATTGTCCGACGTGGCGGCTTCGAGGCCCGGAGTGATCGACCATCCCGGTAACGGCAGTACCGAGGGGTCGCCCAGCCAGAGCACTCGATAACCGCCCGCGTTCGCGGGCGCCAGGGCGCTGAGCGATTCGGCCACACTCGTCGTGGGCAGGTCGAAGCGGCCACTGGAAAAACTCACTAGCAGCGGAATGACCGCCACGACGATGCCCACCACGCTGAGCGACGCCACGAACTGACGCCACCCGAAGCCCGACTGACGCAAGTCGTTCTCGAGGGCACTCACGCCAAGACCGACGAGGACGACGATCATCAGCGCGTAGAGCGACAACAGCACGTCCAGATCCGGCGCAAACGATCCCAGCCAGTGGTGCGAGACCAGCGTCGCCACCACGAGGGTCAACGTCGCGATGGTCGCGACTTTGGTGGCGATGGCGCGACGCTGCTCGCGACACAAGAAGAGCGCCAGGACCGCCGCACCCGGCAACAACCAACCCGTCCAATTCGACCCGAACGTGCCGTCCGCACCTCGAAGGAGGTTCACGAACGAGGGCGACGACCACGGTCCTCGTGCGAGCCCGAATAACTCCAGGGCCCGTCGTCCCGCGACGAAGAAGTCAACCGTCATCGGCAAGAGAAAGATCGCCACGTTGAAGCCGAGGGAACCGAGCAATCGCCACGGTCGAATCCGATGGGCGAACTCGTCGGTTTCGAAGAATCTCGCCAGCGACACGCCGCCGACGACGAGCACGACCAGGATGAGGGTCGCCGGCGCCATCGCGGTCAGCACGGCGATGAGCATGATCGCCGCCATTCGTTGGCCCGCTTCGCTCGAGCGCCAGCCACGATGGCCAAAAGGCACCTGCTCGGGATAGGGGCCGGATCGAAAGCCCGGCACGCAGAGCAGCTCGAACAATCGACGAACAACCAGAGGCAGGCCGGCGACGACGACGAGTACGTCGACGCGCCCCCCACCGATCATGTTCACGCCCAGCGGGAAGGCAAGGTAGGCGAGCGACGCCACGACCCTCGCCCGATTCGAGACCCGACCGCGCAACAACCGCGCGACTCCCCACGCGCCCATGGGCACGGCTCCCACCAGGACGAGGCGAGGAAGTACGCCCATTCGACCCAGCACAAACGTTCCGGCGAATCCGAGGACGCCGTAACCGGGCATGCCCGGTGCGCCGCTCCCCACGCCATTGGCCGACCACGACGCAAAGAAGTGGCGCCAGGTCGACCACCATGAATCCAGTGGCGCGAGGCGCCCGAGCAACGGCAAGTGCATCGCGAACAGGTTTCGCGATCCGATCAGCCATAGGACGGCGACGACGACCACGACCGTCGCTTGAGTTCGAAACGAGGTCAGAAAACGCGACGGACGGTTCCGAAGTTCAAGTACGCCGCTATCGGGTATCTCATCGAACTCCTCCTCCTCGGAGAAGACGGCACCGAAACCCACGCCCGCGAGGTCGTCGACCTGGGTGTCGAGTTCGGCATCCGGCTCGGGCAGTATCCCGCGTGCACGATCGAGTCCGTGGCGCAGCAACGTGAAGAAGAAACGCTTCAGGCGCGAAGCACCACCAACTTGAAGACGACGTAGTTGGGCGTCAGAAAGCACTCGGGTGGCACGGCGCTGACGGCGGCGCTCGCGAATCGTCCTTCGATTGTTGATCAACCACCGCCACGATCCGACGATGGCGCCCGCGCGGTCCGAGTCCCTTCCCACGAGGGCCAACGACAGTTCCATGGCGTCGAGCACGAACAGAATCGTGAGCGTGCTGAAGGTCGCGCGCGCACCCCAGCCAGTAGCCACCACCAGCAACTGGTGACGTCGTTGGAGGTCTTGACGGCTCGCGCGACGCGTGCCCACGGCGCTCACCTGACGTTCGCCGGTCGCGATGGTCTCTCGATGGGCGACCTTGGCGAGCGGGGCAACCACGATTCGCGCTCCCGCCACCTGCGCTCGCCAGCAGAGGTCCAGATCCTCACCCAGCACGGGAATCAATGGATCGAAGCCGCGCAGCGTCGTGAAGAGATCGGAGCGGACGAGCGTGACGCCACCGGGCGCCACGAAAACGTCGCGTTCGAGGTCCTGTTGACCGTGGTCGATCTCCCCGAGCTCGACCCGCTCTTGGACCACCCCGAATCGGTCGGACGTCTGGCCCACGTGCACGAGCACGAGCGGGTCCTCGTAGGCCACCACCTTGGGCGAGATGACGCCGGCGTTGGTGCGAAAAGCCGCCTCGACCATCAGCTGCAGCGCGTCGGGCTCGAGACGGACGTCGTCGTGGCAAAACAAGAAGAACGCCGATCCCTCGACCATCAACGACGCCTCGTTGCAGGCCGCGCCAAAACCTCGATTCTCCTCGAGGATCCGCACGAAGGCCCGCGGCGCGACCGCGGCGACTCGAGCCGCGACGTGCTCGGTCTCCCCGTTCGCCATGACGAGCAGGCTAAGTTCCTCGTAGTCCTGTGCCACCAACGAAGCCAGCGTGGCTTCGAGACCTGGGCCTGGACCGGTGGTAACGACGACGGCAACGACGGCCGGAGCGCGAGATTCCATCAGTCCTTCAAGGCTAGTTGGCTCGCGGCGCGGACTCGGACCAGCGAAAACCTTAGAAAACCCGCTACTTGGGGGAAGCGCCGGCGCGCGAGCGACGAGTGCGAATGTCCTCGATCACGTCGTGCAGCGACCTCGTCAGCGAGATTTCTGGCTCCCAGCCGGTCGCCTCGTGGATCTTGTCGACGCGACCGCGCGTGACCGGTACCTCGACCGGCCGCAGCAGTGTCGGGTCCACTACCAGCGCGACGTTCGGCGCGATCTCGTCGCGCAAGCGACTGGCGATGTCGGAAATCGCGACGTCGTGGCCCGAAGCCACGTTGTACACCTCGCCGCTTCGACCGTGCAGGGCGAGCAATCGATAGGCGCGCACAACGTCACGCACGTCGCTGAAATCACGGCGCGTACTCAAGTCGCCCACGGGTATCTCTTCTCGCCCCCGTTCGAGCGCCTCGAGGAGCCGGTTGACCAACGCGGGTATCACGAAGGTGTCCGTTTGACCGGGACCGACGTGATTGAAAGGACGAGCGATCACGACGCGCTGTCCGTAATCACGATGCGCCTCCCTGGCGATTCGCTCCGCCTCGAGTTTGCTGGCCGAGTAGGGATTCGCCGGAGCAGTGCGAAAGGACTCGCCCAGCGGCAGGTCGTCGTCGTGCACCACGCCGTAGACCTCCGAGGAGCTGACGAGGATCACGCTCGCCTCGGGTGCATCGAGGCGCACCGCGTCCAAGAGGTTCTTGGATCCCAGGACGTTCACCCGAGTGAACTCGTTCTGGTTGGTCCACGAGTCACCCACGTGGGTCAAGGCCGCGAGGTGATAGACCACGTCAGGTTGACTGGCGCGGACCACCGCACGCAGCGCGTCGAGGTCCGTGACGTCGCAGTCGCGATCGACCGACGTCACGTCATCGCCCTCGGCGATCAGGTGCGCGCAAAGATGCGCGCCGACGAAGCCGCGCCCGCCCGTGATCAGCGCGCGCACGTCACTTTCCCCGGACGAGTTCGTACGCCTTGAGATGCTGGTCGATCGAGCGGTCCCACGAGTACTGCTCGGCGCGAACGCGGGCGAACCTCGAGTGATCTTCGCGCTGTTGGGGATCGAGGTTGAGAGCGTCGTCGATCGCGCGGGCCAGCGCAAGTGCGTCGCCCGGGGGCGACAACGAAACGACGTCCTTGCCGATTTCGGCCATGACCGTGTCGCTCGTGGTCACCACCAGCGATCCGCACGCCAAGGCCTCCAGGACCGGTAGGCCGAATCCTTCGCCCCGTGAGGGATAGGCCACCACCCGTGCGCGACGAAGCAGCGGCGCCACGACCTCCTCGTCGACGAAACCCAAACGACGAATCCGAGACGCACCCGGGTGTCGGGCGATCACGTCGTCAAAATCCTTCATGGCCCAACCCGCCTGTCCGGCGAGCCAGAGCTCGAGTGTGGGATTGTCCGCGGCCAGCGAAACGAACGCCTCGAGCAAGACGTCGAGGCCCTTTCGAGGCTCGACCGTGCCGAGGAAGAAGATGAACGGCACGTCGACGAGCAGACCGTGTCGTCGCAGAATTGAGTCGTCACGCGTGTCGTCAGGCGTGAACGCGTCCAAGTCCACCCCGAGCGGCGCCACCACCACGGGACCGTGCGCGGGCACGATCTCGTCGAGTTGGCGAGCGGTGAACTCGCTCACGCACAACAACGCGTCGGAGTTGCGGGCCGCGTAGGCGATCGCGCGACGAAAGAAGACGACCTTTGATCGTTCGTGCCACTCGGGATTGGTGAAGAACGTGAGGTCGTGAATGGTCACGACCGTGGGAATCGTACGTCGACGAGGCATCGTGTAGTGAGGCGCATGCCAAACGTCCGCGTCGCGTGCGGTACGTGATCGTCCGAGGCGCCACGCCTCGTAGAGGAGTCGCTCGGCCCTCGTCGTCGGGACGAGCGGGGCGAGGTGGGCGTAGGGAGAATAGGCGCGCCAGCGGTCTTCGTCATCGCGCCGGGTCACGAGGGTCACGCTCTCGACGCGTGACGGGACCCGGCGGGCGAGCTCGACGACGTAACGTCCCGCGCCCGCGACGTGGGTGGGCACGGCCGAAACGTCGAGGGCGACTTTCATTGCCAACACGCCACGTGGTCGAGGGCCGCTTGATGCCACGTCAAATCGGCCACCGAGTCGGCCCGGGCACTTCGGTCCCGCTCTCCCGTGCCCAAATCGAGCGCCTCGAGCAGTCCAGTTGAGATCGACGACACGTCAAGGGGGTCGACGTGAATCACGTGGGAGTTGTGCGCCACGCTCGGCACCCCGGCACTCGCGACCACGCACGCGCCCGCGTGGAGTGCCTCGACCGGTGGAAGCCCCCAGCCCTCGGCGAGGGCCACGTAGGCGACGACCCGCGCGTCACGGTAGAGGCCGAGGAGCATGGAGCGTTCGATACTCCCCAGCACGATCGCGTCCTGGGTCTCGACGCTGCCCCACCCCGGGGGACCCGCGAGCACCAACGAACCGAGTTCGTGCCTACGTTCCCGGGCCTGACGGTGAGCCTCGATAAGTCGGACAATGTTCTTGCGCGGTTCGCGCGTGCCCGCGTACAGCGTGAACGTCCCTCGAACCCCGTGTGCGTCGAGCAAGGCGGTCACCGCCTCGGCGCTGGCGGCCAGATGACTCGAATCGTCGACACCTAACCGCGCGTAGTGGATTCGTTCGGCCCCGATGCCCAAGGGGACGAGACGTTCGCCCAACGTGGGCGAGGTGGTGATAACGCGAAGGTCGCCGCGGCGCGCGATGAGTGAAAGGCGTTCTTCGTGGAACTTGATGCCCCGGCGCGTGGTCATCTGGGGTTCGTCGCGCCACAACAAGTCGTGCAGGGCAACCGAATGCACGGCGTCGGTCGCGCCACCCGCGAAGGGACCCGCCATGGACGTCGCGTGGACGATCCGCGAGTCACGGTCGACGCCGAGCGGAACGAGCGGCCACACCCTGGTCAGCACGTTGAGTGGCACGGGCAGAGGATTGAGGCGCAAGGGAAGGCTCCTCGTCTCCTCAGAGGCCGCACCCCGCGGCGCGACGCCCACCACTTCGAACTGACCTTCGAGCGAGGCCAGCCCCTCGACGAGCCCGCGTACGTACGTGCCGATTCCGCCGGGTTGACGTCGGTAGAGCTGATCGACGCTGAGACTTATGGTCCGCTTCACGAGTTCCAGCCTCGCACGACGTCTCGATAGAGAGTGACGTACGCACGAGCCGCCGTCGTGGACGCGTAATCCACGGCTCTCGCGTGGCCCGCGGCGACCATGATGGACCGGCGAGCGTCATTGAACCACACGTCTTGGAGTGCCGCCAGAATCTCGGGGTCGTCCGAGACGAGCGTGGCCGCGCCCGACAGTAATTCACGATTGATCGAAGTCGCGCGCGCCAACGTGGGTACGCCCGCCGACAGCGCAGCGATCGCAAACGAAGGGAAGCGAGCCCCGTCTGACATGTGCAGAACGACCCGAGCCGTCGCCAGCGCCGCGCGAGCGTCCCGGCGCGCCACGACCTTGATCGGCAAGCCACTCGACCGGATGCGCTGGCCCACCGCGGTACTGGTGACCGCGACGAGCTGTGCGCCGACCTGTTGGGTGAATGCCAGAAGTTCCGGAGCGAGATTGAGGAACGGTTTGTTCAGACCGGTGACGTTAACGACGAGATCAGCGCCGTTCAGGGTCGGCGCAACGTAAGGAACCGCAGGAGGTACGACGACGATCTGGTTGCGCTGCAATGACAAGACGTCCTGTACCTCGTGACTCGCGGTCCGACTCGACGCCACGAGTACCGCTCCGCGTGACGCACATCGACGCAACTGCTTCACCCGCTGTTGCGTACGATTCTCTCCGCGCAGCGGTCGCAAGTCATCGACCGAGATGATCAGCGGCACCATCGTGGCGGGCGGCGTCACCAGTCCCGCCACGTGCACGACGTCGACTGAAGGCAACCGCCTCTCGATCAACGGACCGAGACCTCGACGCCACAGCGGCGACCAGAGTCGCCGACCCCGAAGTCTTTGCTCGGAAACCGCTCGCGGCGCGCTCGCGCTACGAAAGCGGACCAGCGTGAGTTCGCCGGTCGCGCTGAGTGCGTCAGCCAAGTCGTCCATCGTGTTGTCGAGTGACTCCAAGGAGCCGTCGAGGTCAAGAGCCACGCGAAGTGTCAGCGGATCACTCACGAACCAAGCGCCAGCGAACGCATCTCGCTCGTCCAACGCGGCCACAACTCGACCGCCCACGGTCCGAAATCCTCAGTACTCGTCGCCACGACACCAATCTGCTCATCGGCATTCAGCAGCATCAGCGCACCGCTCTGACCGAAGTGACCAAAGCTCGATGGTGGCCAGTCGCCCATCCAGTGGTGCTTGTCACCGCGAACTTCGGGTCCGAGCCCCCACGGACAAGGGCTGAAACGGCCGAAACCTGGAACGATGCCGTCAAGGTCGGGTAAGAACGGTTTGATGAACCGGTCACGCGTGGAAATCGTGATGCCGTCAGATCGAAGCCAGCCCACCCCCAGGCGTGCCAGGTCCTGGGTCGATCCCACGACGCCCGACGACGGTCGACCGTCTAAGTGGGTGTGATTCATGCCGAAGCCTCGAAAGACCCGGTCGTCAAGCCACTGTGCGGCGTCAGCGTCCTTCACCACGACCTCGACGGCGTGATCGATTCCGTAATTGGAATAGACCCGCTTTGACGCGACCGCGACCACCGGATCACCTTGCTCGAGGCCGAGTCCGCTCGAGTGGCTGAGCAGGTTGGACAACGTCGCGCCGCGCGGACCGAAGTTCTCGGTGATCTGATGGAGTCCCCAATCCACCTCGACGCACATCGCCAGCGCGACCGCCATTTTGGATACCGAGGCCCACGCTCGCTCCTCGTCGAGGGCGCCACCCTGGTCCACGGTGACGACGGAGCCGCCTTCCAAGCGAAAAACCACGTACGAAGGACTCCCGGGCCAACCGGGTAGGGACGACGGAGTACTCACAACACTCGATGTTACCCACGCGCCCCTAAGGTTTCGGAGGTGATCACAGTTCTGAGCGGTGGCGTGGGCGCCGCACGACTCCTTCGAGCCCTCAGTCATGAGATTGACCCGAGCGAGCTCTGCGCGGTGGTGAACGTGGGCGACGACCTCGTCCTGCACGGATTGAGCATCTGCCCCGACCTCGACACGATCACCTACACCCTCGCGGGTCTCAACAACGAGGACCTCGGCTGGGGGCTCGAGGGCGAGTCATGGCGGGTAATGGAAGAACTCGCGCGCTTGGGCGGCGAGTCCTGGTTCCGTCTGGGCGACCGCGACCTCGCCACGCACCTCTACCGGACCCAGCGCCTCCACGAGGGTGCCACCAAGACCGACGTCACCAAGGAACTCTGCGAACACTGGGGCGTGCGAGTTCGCCTCCTGCCCGCCACGAATGACCCAATCGCGACCACGTTCGAAACCTCGCAAGGAACGCTGAGCTTTCAGGAGTACTTCGTCCAGCACCACCACGATGTCGCTGTGCACGCCATCGCCGTCAACGGGATCGAGAACGCCAAGGCCACCAACGACGTACTCGAAGCACTGCGCAATGCCGAGCGCCTGGTGATTGCGCCGTCCAATCCCCTGATCTCGATTGATCCAATCGTACGAATACCCGAGATCCGCGATATCGTGCGTGCGCGACGCAGTGACGTCGTCGCGATCTCGCCGCTCGTCGGCGGCGTCGCGCTCAAGGGTCCGGCCGACCGACTCCTTCGCGACATGGGTTACGCCGCTGGTTGCGAGGGCGTCGCCACCTTCTATCAGGACCTCGTTGGCACCATGATCATCGACGAGGTCGATCGAGCGAGCGCGGCGACCATCGAGCGACTCGGCGTCAAGGTAAAGATCACGACCACGGTCATGGCCGAACCGGCGAACGCTTCGCGCCTGGCTCGTGCGGTGCTGGAATGAACGAGTTGCGGATAATCCCGCTCGCGGGCGTGGGAGCGATCGACAAGGGTGACGACCTCGTTGACCTGCTGCTGACAGCCATTGACCACCAGGGCATGACGCTGCTCGACCGAGATCTCGTCGTCGTGACGAGCAAAGTCGTCTCCAAGTCCGAAGGTCGGGTCGTACCGTTCGACGGCAGCGAGGAACACAAGGTGGCACTGGTCGAAAGTGAGGCTCGACGGGTCATTCGTCGCCGCGGTCCCCTGCGGATCACCGAAACTCGGCACGGCTTCATCAACGCGAACGCCGGGGTCGACCTATCCAACACCGCGCACGGAACGGCAGTGCTGCTGCCCGTTAATCCCGACCGCAGCGCGCGACGGATTCGAAGTGAGATCAGGCGACGCACCAACGTCGACGTCGCGATCGTCATCACCGACACGTTCGGGCGCGTGTGGCGAAATGGCGTCACCGACGTCGCCCTCGGTTCTGCGGGGATCAGACCCATCTTGGACCTTCGCGGCACCGCCGATGCCAACGGCCGCCCCCTCGAGGCCACCGAGGTCGCGATCGTCGACGAGGTCGCGGGCGCGGCCAATCTCGTCCTCGGCAAAGCCATGGGCACTCCGTTCGCACTCGTGCGCGGACTTGATCGTTCCTACTTCGGCGAGGGTTCGATCAGCGAACACGTCATCCGCTCAGCGAATGATGACCTCTTTCGATGACTTAAGCGCCCAAGCGAACGTCGCCCGATAGGAGCGACCCTGACGCGACGTGGACGTTGGGGCCGACGACGCACGTCGCGTCCAGCTTCGAATAGCTTCCGATGACGGCTCGAGGCCCGATGATCGACGAACGCACGACTGCGCCGTGCTCGATCACCGCGCCCGGTAGGAGAACCGCCTGCTCGAGGATGACGTCGGCTTCGATGACGCACTGACGATCGATCACCGCGTTGACGAGTTGTGCACTTCCATCAATCGTCGCACTCGATTCGCGCCACGATCCGTCCACCACCCCGCGCGCGCCGTGCCCGCCGATCCTGCCCATCATGAGATCAACGTTGGCCTGGAGGAACGCCTGCGGCGTACCCGTGTCAAGCCAGTAGGCGTCGTCGGCCATCGCGAACAACGTTCCCTCGGCCGCCAGTGCCGGAAAGGTCTCGCGTTCGACGCTGACTCGCCGCGTCGGTGCGATGCGGTCGAGCACACTGGGTTCAAAGACGTAGGTGCCAGCGTTGATTCGATTAGTTGGCGCTTGATCGCGTGGCGGCTTTTCCACGAAGGCAATGACTCGACCTTCGTTGGTCGTGGGTACCACGCCGAAGCGGCTGGGGTCATCCACCTCGTGCAGCGCAATCGTCGCCTCCGCCTCATGCTCACGGTGAAAAGCGACCAACCGAGTGATGTCAAGATCAGTCAGGACGTCGCCGTTCAAGACGAGGAAAGTGTCGTCAATGTCGGCGAAGTTCGCCGCGAAACGAATGGCGCCGGCGGTGTCGAGCGGCTCGGGCTCTACCGCGTAGCTCACGTTCACTCCCGCCACCACTCCAGTGGGATAGGCCTCGATGAATCGATCGGGCAGGTAGCCCAGAGACAATACGGCGTCAGTTATCCCGTGTTCGGCGAGCGTCGTGAAGACGCATTCGATCATCGGCACGCCGACCAACGGCAACATCTGTTTGGGCGTCTCGTACGTGAGGGGACGAAGGCGCGTGCCCTCACCGCCGACCAAAATGATCGACTTCAAGCTCAGCCCTTGGTGGTCGTTGTCGTCGTGCTGCTGGTCGTGGTCGTATTGACGGTGGGCGTCGTCGTGGTCACCGACGCCGCAGTCGTAGTGGTCGTATTGACGGCGGCGATGATCGAGGCCGACATGGCGTTCACGGTCGTCTGCGATGGCGGAGCCGGTGTGACGCCCTTCGGGTCGAAGGCCAACGTCACGCGCAGGTACTGCGCAAACTTGATCGAACCGGGGTTGGTGGTGATCACGGGCTTGGTCTGTGACAACGACGTCCAGTAGGCGTATTCCACTTGTCCGCTCTGGCCCGAGTACTTGGACGTGGAAGGGCAACTCTGACCATTTCGGTACGTTGTCGCCGCGTTCGCCGTCCCCTTACTCGTCGGAATCGCCAACTCCACGGAACTCGCGATCAAGCCCGGATACTCATTGGCGAATTGGGCGAGCGTCGCGTTGGCACCGGAGTCCGCGGCCGAGACCGGGTCGAGTTTGATCACGTTGTCGGTCTCCACCTTGAAGCCACCACTGTTCGTGGGGTCAGTCGTGAGGTAGGGCAACTGCGTGCCGCACGCCTCAATCGCCAGTGCGCCGTACCAGGTCGTGCCCACGGCGGGCGCCGCTCCTTTGGAGCCCTTGGAAGGATGCTGATAGTCATAACGGGCGAGGGCGGTCGCGACGAGTCCGAGCACGACGATCACGATGAGTATGCCGTAGTAGTTACTCGGACGACTCTTTTTGTACGCCTTCCCGCCCCCCGACGAGCCGACCCTGCTTACCCATTTACCTGTTGCGCTCTTAGCCACGGGGGCAACGCTACTAAAGAATCAGACCGCCAAGCATCGCGTAGGGGCGAAGGGACTCGAACCCTCACTGGAGGCGGTTTAAGCGCCCTGCCTCTGCCAATTGGGCTACGCCCCCACGCGAAAATGACGCGCTGTAACCGTAACGCATATAGCCGCTCCGCATTCTCCTCGAATTCTTAGATTCGCTAACTAGGCTGTTTTTATGATTCGCGTGCGTCGACGGGGCACGACTCAATCAACTCCCCTCCTGGTTTTTGCGAGCGCCCTCGTGCTCGGACTCCTTATTCCCACCTCAGCGGGTTCCCAAACCATCGCTCAGACCCAGGCCGAGATCGCCCAACTCTCGTCTCAGCTCTCCCAACAGGAGAAGACCTCCGAGATCACTGCCAACGAATACGACGCTGACCAGAGCGAACTGGTCACCCTGAATTCGAGCATCGTGAAACTGCAGACCAAAGAGGTGACCAAGCGCGCGGCCATCACGGTCACTTCGCAGAGGCTCGTGACGTCGATCGTTCGGGCCTACGTCTACGGGGCGGCCGACGCGCAGATTCTCGCACTCTTCAACCAGAACATAACCAGCAGCGACGCTCGAAAGGTCTACGAGGATCAGGTCATTGGTAATCTCACGCAGCTGAAGGACACCTACGTTCGAGAAAAGAAGTCACTCGACTCGACAATTGCCGACCTGGCCACCCAACGTGCCAAGGCCCAGCGACAGACTGTCGCCATCAAGGCCCTCCTGGCCCAGAACGTGCGCAACGAGAACGCGACGCGCGCCACCCTCCAAGTCGTCACGGCCAAACTGAAATCCGAGATAATTGCCTATGAGATCAAGGTGGGCGTCGCGGCCGCGAAGGCGAAGAACACCGCAGGCGAAGAGGCCGCCGTCGCCGCGGCCTCGGCCGTTGGTGGACAGAGCGCGGCGAACGAAGTCATCGACGCGATCCAGGCCGCCCTACCCACCGTTATCGACGGAACGCCAGCCGGGTCGGCCCAAGGGATGGCGGCGCTCAAGGCAGCCGAGACGCAGATCGGCGTCCCCTACGTTTGGGGCGGGGAAACGCCCGGCGTCGGCTTCGACTGCTCGGGTCTGGTCCAGTGGGCCTGGGCCAAAGCGGGTTTCGCCATACCGCGTACGACCGAGACCCAATGGGCCGAACTCACGCATATCCCACTCACCAAACTTCAGCCTGGCGATCTGCTCTTCTACTACAACCTCGACGGTGACGACCAGGTCGACCACGTGGTGATGTACGCGGGTAGCGGTCCGTGGGGCACGAGCACGATCATCGCCGCGGCCCACACGGGCACGAACGTGAGCCTGGCGCCGATCTTCACCTTCGGTCTCGTCGGTGCCGCTCGACCATGAGCGACCACGCCATCACGACGTCGATCGTCATTCCCGCCTACAACGAGTCGCAACGTCTGGCCAACGGATTCGAACGACTGCAACCGGTGCTCGAGCACCTTGGCGAGGAATCCACCGAGGTGATCGTCATCGACGATGGCTCGACCGACGACACGCTGCACGTCGCCCACGGCGTTTACGGACACCTTCCTCAACGCCTCTTCGTCCAGCAACCCCGCAATCTGGGCAAGGGCGCCGCGGTTCGCCTGGGTATCGCCCTGGCGCGCGGAGGGAAGATACTCGCCGCGGACGCGGACATGGCGATCCGCCCCGAGTGCTTTCCGGCGATCCTCGAGGCGCTCGACACGGCACCCCTGGCCCCCGGTTCGAGAACGAGTTCGGGGAGCATCAAATACGAATCCATTCTTCGCAGTGCGGCGGGTGGCGTCTTTCATCGCTTGGTCCGCCACTACTCGGGCACGAGCGTGCGCGACACCCAGTGCGGTTGCAAAGGTTTCCAACTCGGATCCGCCCGTCTACTGGCGCTGGTGGGAATGATCGACGGGTTCGCCTACGACGTCGAACTCTTCTACCTCGCTGATCAACTCGGCCTCGGAATCACGCCGGTCAACGTCGAGTGGGACGACGTCGCGGGGTCCTCGGTGAAAGTAAGTCGCGTACTGCGCAACGTACTGGGCGACCTTCGCCACCTGAGCCGTACGCGCTACACCAACCCGGTGATCGAACTCGAAGCCGGGATCGACGCTCGCACGGTCCGCGAGCACTCGCGTCAGGCCCGTCTTCAGGGCCTCGTACTCGTCCGAGGACGCGACGTCGACCTACTCGTCTTGCCGCGTGACGGAGCGCTGGGGGGACTCAGTGTCGCGACGGCCCTCGCCGGACGTGTGAGGACCGCCGAACTCCACGAACTTCGCGGCCACGTACTAGAAGCGGTCTAGTCATCCCGGGGCAAGAGCCAGTTCGCGACGAGTTCGGGGGCGCGATCGTTCCACTCCTCGGACGTCATCGCGTAACGGGCGTGATCCTCCCAGGCGCCGTCGATCTCGAGGTAACGCTCCGCGATGCCCTCGAAGCGCAACCCGAGCTTTTCGACAACCCGTCTGGACGCGGCATTTCTCGGAATGATGTTGATCTCTACTCGGTGTAATTTGAGCGACTCGAAGGCGTACTGCAACATGGTCACCACCGCTTCGGGCATCAAGCCACGGCCCGCCACCTTCTCGTCGATCCAGTAGCCGATGTACGCCGATTGCAGCGGTCCGCGCTGGATCGACGACAGCGTGATCTCTCCGACGAATCGCCCCTCGAAGAAGATGCCAAAGCCGTAGCCCGTTCCCATTTGGCGCTCACGCTCGCGGATGGCGCAACGGCTCACAAAGCTTCGCTGATCCTCGGCGAGGTGCGACGAGTGCGCCGATCGCGGCTCCCACTTCAAGAGCCAGTCGTGGCACCGTTCACGTACCTCGAGCCAACCCTCGTAGTCGTGCTCGGTCATCGTGCGCAACACCACTCGTCGTCCGTGCAACGATATCGGCGAGTAGATGCTGGTTCTCGCGGTCACCATGGACGATTCCTCATCCCCACATCGTTGCAGGTGCGCGCTGCGAGCGCACATCAGGCCAACAGCGTCTGGGCGATACCGTCGAGGATGTCATTTTCCGACGTCAAGAGTTCACTCGCCCCAAATCGGTCCATGACCGATCCCAGCACGTAGAGACCAGCAGTGAGGACGTCCTCTCGACCCCGCACCATCCCCGGATGCTCGAGACGCTGCTGCGGCGTTTCGCGCGCGAGGGTGACACGCCAGCGTTCGACGCACGCGCGATCGAGCACGCGATGATGGACGAGTTCGCGTTGATACGTGGCGAGCCCCGCGTCGAGCTGGGCCAGCGTCGCGACCGTCCCGGCGAGTCCTACCAGACGCACCGTGCCGACGACCCGCGAAAAGGCCGGCACGCGCGAAAACGCTCGATCGATCTCCTCGTCGATCATGGCGCGCGCCAACCGGTCGTGGGCCTGGTCGACGACCGCGCTGCCGAGCGCGCGCTCGGTCACGCGCACGCATCCCAGTTGCATCGAGAAGCTCTCGAGAACCCCTTCGTGCATCAGCGCCAACTCGCTCGAACCGCCTCCGATGTCGACGATCAGCGTCGGTCGCTCGTCGTTCGACAAACCAATGGTGGCTCCCTGGTACGACAGAGCCGCCTCTTGTTCGCCGTCAAGTATCTTCGCGTCGACACCGACCACCCGACGGGCACGCGTGAGAAACTCATCACCGTTTCTCGCGTCGCGCACCGCCGACGTCGCGACGAGTAGTCCCTTCGTCACGCGGTGCTCGTCCATTGAACGTCGATACTCGGACAACGTCTCCAAGGTTCGTTCCATCGCAGTCTCGAGCAACGTGTTCGACGAATCGACTCCTTCGCTGAGTCGCGTGATCCGCATCTCACGAACGAGTGCGCCCCGAGCATCGGCCACCAGCATCCTGGTGGAATTACTCCCGCAGTCCAGCGCCGCGACGACGTCAGGCACGCACGTCTTCCACGTGGAGTTCTGGCACTCCCACTTCAAGCGCGACGAGCGCACCCACCGGGTCGTCAAAGCCGGCGAGATAGTTCGCGAGATGAGCGTGCAGGCACTTGACGCCGATCCGGGTGCCGCCGACACCGCCGCTCGCTGGGGTCTTGTCCTTTTGAACGGTCGCAGCCTTGCGGCGTCGTTCGTAGTCGTCGTGGGTACGCTGCAACTCGCGCGAATCCACCAACTCTTCGAACCGGTGGACCCCTCCACTTCCCTCGAGACGACTCACGGCTTCGTGGAGTTCTCGATCGACGAGCCAGTAGAGCGTTGGCATCGGTGTGCCGTCGCGAAGATGAGGTTCGTTCTCAATGACGACGGGTGAACCGTCCAGGCGTCGAACGACGACTGCGCACCGTCCCGACAGCGGACGCCCAAGGAGGTTCTCGAGAATCTGGAGGTCAGCGGGTGAGGCGTCGTGAAAGGTCAACGCCAAAACTCGAGGGTGCGCACAAAACGCACGAAGAACTTCCCGAGCGAGCTATGAGTCACGTGACGCGCCGTGCTCGGCGCGGCACTCGCCGTGGTCGCCGATAACGGCGCGACCAACGGTTGAAGTCCGGGGTCGCCGGTGCTCTGTGACACGTAACCCGAACCATCGCCCGGCAAGACCTGTATGAGGCTCTGGCCCGGCGAGACCAACTGGTATTGACTTCGCGCGAGCATCTCCTCGGCGGCTTTGGAGGAAACCGATCGCGCTTGATCCTTCAAGTCTTGGCTCTGTCGGTTGATCGAAGCGATCTGCGCGGACGTGGCGTCGATGACCCCTTGTTGATGCCAGAGCGTCGTAAGGGGGAACCAGACGGCGAGTATCACGGCCGCGGTCACGAAGGAAAGCGGGAGCATCCACCGATTATGAGTTTTCGTGGTAACGCTATGAGTAACTGACACCTGCCGCCCCCGACAAAGACGCTGCACCAAGAAATCGAGCCTGATCCCCGAGTTGTTCCTCAAGTCTCAACAACTGATTGTACTTCGCTACCCGGTCCGAGCGCGCCGGGGCGCCTGACTTTATCTGACCCGCGTTCGTCGCCACGGCAAAGTCAGCAATCGTAACGTCTTCGGTCTCGCCGGATCGGTGTGAAATGACCGCCGTGTAGCGATTGATGTTGGCCAATCGCACGGTGTCGAGGGTTTCGGTGACGGTGCCGATCTGATTCAACTTGATCAAGATCGAGTTCGCGATGTCGCGGTCGATTCCCTTTTGGAAGATCGTCGAATTCGTGACAAAGATGTCGTCGCCGACGAGCTGTATCTTCTCGCCGAGCTTCTTGGTCAACGCCGACCAACCGTCCCAGTCCTCTTCGGCCATGCCGTCTTCGAGCGACACGATCGGATACCGACTCGCGAGGTCTGCCCAGTAATCGACGAGTTCATCACTCGACAGGACACGTCCTTCGCCGTCGAGGTGATACGCGCCATCGCGGAACAACTCACTCGCCGCCGGGTCGAGCGCGATCGCTACGTCACGGCCGGGGGTGCGTCCGGTTGACTCGATGGCTTCGACGAGAACCTGAACGGCCGTCTCGTTGTGGGGCAGATCGGGCGCGAAGCCGCCTTCGTCGCCCACGCCGGTCGAGAGACCGCGCTTGTCGAGCACGCTCTTGAGGGCGTGGTACGTTTCAGAACCCCACTGCAGGGCCTCGGCGAAGGACGCCGCACCGATGGGCATGATCATGAATTCCTGGAAGTCGATCGAGTTTTTCGCGTGCACGCCGCCGTTAATCACGTTGAACATCGGCACGGGCAGCACGTGCGCGTTGACACCCCCCAGGTACTGGTAGAGGGGCAGATCGCACTCGAGCGCGGCCGCCTTGGCCGTCGCGATCGACACCGCGAGGATGGCGTTCGCGCCCAGTCGTCCCTTGTTCTCGGTGCCGTCCAGATCAATCATCGCGAAATCGACCGCTCGCTGATCAGTGGCGTCGTAGCCCTCGAGGGCGTCGTTGATCTCGCCGTTGACGTGGTGCACCGCGTTACGCACACCTTTGCCTCCCCATTCGGGTCCGCCGTCTCGCAGTTCGACTGCCTCGTGGATTCCCGTCGACGCGCCGCTGGGCGAGATCGCGCGTCCCGACGCACCCGACTCGAGATGCACCTCCGCCTCGACCGTCGGGTTTCCCCGCGAATCAAGTATTTGGCGGCCCAGGACAAATTCAATCGCGCTCATGGCGTCTCTCCTCAGTGTTCTACGACAAGGCTACTAGGCCCCCCGGAACTACTTTTCGGTAACGTCTTCGATCGCGCGTATTTCATCGAGCAACCGTAGTGCCGTCGCGCGCAACACGCCCTCGAGGTCGACGCCGGTGATCCTTGCGAGTTCGAGCAACGCAACCAACGCCTCGGACCATGCGGGCGATACCTCACCCGTCGTCGGTCCATCCGATGACGCGGTGACGACACGGAGTTCGTCGAGTGCCGCGAGCGCGGCCAGGTGCGCCTCGTGGGGACTTCGCCTCTCGCGACCCACGACGTCGGACTTGGCGAGGGCCTTGGCGTAGAGCGACAGCGCGGGCAGCTGCGTTGCAATGCCCTCGGTGACGCTGCGGCGGCCCTTTTCTGTCGCCTTGAGATCCTCCCATCGAGTCGCCACGTCGCTCGCACCACTCACCACGACGTCACCGAAGACGTGGGGATGTCGATAGGTCAACTTGTCACGGAGCGCGTCGGCGATCGTGGCGAAATTGAACAGTTCCTCCTCGTCAGCCAGTTCCGCGTGAAAGACGACTTGGAACAGTAGATCGCCGAGCTCTTCTTCGACGTGGCTGACGATCGCGTCGTCGAGTGTGTCGGCGTCTTGAGCGCGCACCAAGGCCTCCAGAGCGTCGAGGGCCTCGTAGGACTCCTCGAGGAGGTGACGCGTGAGCGACGCGTGGGTCTGTTCCTGGTCCCAGGGGCATTCCGCGCGCAACCGACGGGCGAAACTCACGAGGTCTTCGATGGCTTCGCCGGCGCCTCGGATCCCGTCGATCCACAATGAGGTGAGATGATCGGCGTCGGCGAAGCCGGAAAGGTCGCGCGCGCGCACTTCCTCGAGTCGTTGGTCGTCCAGTCCGAGGTGGTAGAGGACCGTGACCAAAGAGTGGGGATCCAGTCGACTCGCGACGACGCTCAGGACTTCTGGTGAGAACGTCTGGAGCACCAGAAGTGGCCCGGGTCCTCGAAAGGGCTCCGTTGAATCGAGCGCGTCGACGATCTGCAGTCCCCGTGCGACCGGATCGACGCCGAGCGCCGCGCACGCGACGTCGATCACCGATACGGCCGGTTCGCAGATCACGGTGACGTCGCTTCGCGCACGCAGCAGCTCGACCGTGCGTTCGGCGACCACCGGCGAACCGGGCACCGCGTAGACGACCTCCCCGTTGGCCGACGACGCGGCGAGGCGCGCGAGATCGTCGACGATCCTGGCGTACAGATCGTCGAAGCTCGACGCTTCTTCGTACCAATGGTCGTAGCTCAGCACGTCAATGAGCCCGGCGGCGGCCGGATGCACCCGCGTACGCAACCTCACCACCGGCGACTCGACGATGAGAGCCATGCTGCGTTGGGTGATCAGGCTTTGGTCACCGGGGCCCAGACCGACGACACGAACAGTGGGCGGGCTCACTTATATTTTGAAGCAGACGCCGTCGTGAGATTGGCCGACGAGTCCAACGCGTCGGTTGAGGACGGGAGTGCCGGCACGAAGACCGAAGGGCCCGAGGTCGACGACGTTTCGCCCCAGCGTCCAAACGCCGAGTTCACTCCCACGGCTGCGGCCTCGAGAATGTTCTCCTCCAGGGACGCGGCCTGGGTCGAATTGAGCGACTGGATGTCCGAGATCACTGCACTCTCGGCTTGCGCGAAGGGCGTAACGGTCTCCTTGGTGGGCGCCACGTAGAGGGCCATCTCGCTCCCGTTGTCGTTGATGTACTGAGGAGTAGAGGAGAAGTCGTTCAGCTTCGTGCTCGCCACGTCTGCACGTACGCTGTCGAACGAGGAACTCGTAGGTCCGTAGCACCCATACGCACCGCCTTGTTTGGCCGACGGGTCCTGGGAGAACTTCTCGGCGAGCGCCGCGACCGACTCACCTTGTGACTGGGCGGCACTGAAGGCACTCAATTGGGCGGGCGACACCAACGCGATGCTCACGCAGATCGTGTCGTACTGGGAGACGTGATTCGAGTAGTACGTCTTGATCGACGCAGCGGTCAAGGGAATGGTGGTATCGAGTTTGCTCACGAGGAAGGTGGACGTGGCCTGCTCGCGAACCTCGGCCCGACGCATCTCGGCCGGCATGGCGGCGAGGGCTTGGGCGGCGCTACTGGGACACGTGTACTGCGCCGAACTCGCCGCTTCGGTCAGTTCGCCCTCGAGCGAGGTCTCGGCTTGGGCGAGGGCCTTCGCACTCGGCGTGTAGTGGAACGTCGACTTGACGTAATTGTCCACGGAGATCCCTTCGATACGAAGGTTCGCCCAGGTCGCCGCCGTCGAGGTCGTGACCGTGTCAGCACCCGCGCCCGGGCCCAGACTGGTGTGGCTTAACGCGTCGAGGTAACACTGCAACGCGGGAGTCGTGGCGATCGCGCTCAGTTCGGCGAGGAACGTCGAATTCGAGACGCCCGTCCCATTGACCGACACTGCCGAAGTCGACGTGCTCCAACCGTACAGGCCGGCCCCGAGCAGAGCGAGCACGATGAGGACGACGAGACGACGCACCGTTCCATGCTACCGAGTGCGAACTACTGCTCCGTCGACTCGGCCGCCACGTTTGCCAGCAGCGTCAGCAAGGCGCCCGGCGTGACCTCGTTGTCGTTCAAGTCGACGCGAAACTCCTTGGTCGCTTCGTCGTAGGCGCGCGAGCCGAAGAGCCGGCGAACCCGCATCTGCTGACTGAGCGACAGTGCGAGCGGACCGAGTCGCACGACCGGGCGAGAACGCACACCGATCTTCGCGGGTAGGACCGCCAGCGACGCGACTCCTTGTTGGAGACACCAGAGTCGAAGTTGACCAAGTTCGAGCAGCCCTCGAGCGGCCGGGGGGAGCGCACCGTAACGGTCAATCCATTCATCGCGCAGGTCCGCGAGCTCTTCTAGGTTCGTCACGTTCGCCAAGTGACGGTACGCCTCGAGTCGCGCGTCATCGGCCTCGACGTAGTCCTTGGGCAGGTGCGCCTCGCCCGGGACGTCGAGGTTGACCGTCGCGACGTCGGGCGCGACGTAGCCCTTGGCGTCAGCGACCGCTTCGGCAACCAATTGCACGTAGAGGTCGTAACCCACCGCCGCGACCGGACCGGACTGGTCGTGGCCCAGCAGGTTGCCCGCACCGCGAATCTCCAGGTCACGCATGGCGATCTTGAAGCCGCTCCCGAGCGCGGTGTTATCGCCAATGGTGCGCAGCCGTTCGTAGGCGGTCTCGCTCAGGACCTTGTCCACCGGATGGAAGAGGTAGGCGTAGGCGCGTTGACCACTGCGACCGACTCGGCCACGCAACTGATGCATCTGACCAAGGCCGAGACGATCGGCGCGGTCGACGATGAGCGTGTTCACCGAGGGCAGGTCGATGCCGGACTCGACGATGGTCGTGCACACCAGCACGTCGAAGCGCCGCTCCCAGAAGTCGACCATCACCCGTTCGAGCGTTCCCTCGTCCAACTGACCGTGCGCGATCGCCACGCGTGCGTCGGGTACGAGTTGGGTCAGGCGCCGGGCGACCTCGTCGATGTCCGCCACGCGATTGTGGACGAAGAACACCTGACCCTCACGCAGTAGTTCGCGACGGATCGCCTCGACGACTGCGGGTTCGCTGTATTCGCCGACGTGGGTAAGGATGGGTCGGCGATCGGCGGGGGGTGTGGTGATCATCGAAAGATCGCGGATTCCCGCAAAAGCCATTTCCAAGGTACGAGGGATCGGACTGGCACTCAACGTCAGTACGTCGACCCCGAGCGACTTGGCCTTGATTGCTTCTTTGTGCCCCACGCCGAAACGTTGTTCCTCGTCGACCACCAAGAGGCCTAAATCCTTGAAGACCACGGAGTCCGAGAGCAATCGGTGCGTGCCGATCACCACGTCGATCGTGCCGTCCTCGAGCCCCACCAGCGTCTCCTTGGTCTCGACGTCGTCGACGAAACGACTGAGCAGAGCCACGCGCACCGGAAAACCGGCGTACCGATCGGTGAACGTCGCGAAATGCTGGCTGGCGAGCAACGTGGTCGGTACGAGGATCGCCGCCTGCTTGTTGTCCTGGACCGCCTTGAACGCGGCGCGCACGGCGAGTTCGGTCTTGCCGAAGCCCACGTCGGCGCACACCAAACGGTCCATGGGACGATCGAGTTCCATGTCGGCTTTGATGTCCTCCATGGCTTGGGCCTGGTCCGCGGTCAACGTGAACGCGAAGAGTTCTTCCATCTCGTGTTGCCACGCCGTGTCGGGGCTGAACGCGTGACCTTTGGCGACACTGCGCTGGCGATAGAGGTCGACCAGTTCCTGGGCAACGAGGAACGCCGCCGCGCGCGCCTTCGCCCGCGTCTTTTGCCACTCGGCCCCGCCCATTCTCGACAGCGCGGGTGCGTCGCCCCCCGAGTACGGGGTTAGCGCGTCGATCTGCTCGGTCGGCCAGTAACTACGGCCATCCTTGAACTCGAGTATCAGATAGTCGCGCGTCATGCCGTTGATCGCACGCGTCGTCGTGCCCGAGAACCTCGCGACGCCGTGTTGACGGTGCACGACGTAACTACCCACCGCGAGGTCGTCAAAGAACCCGTCGACGTTCCGACTCCTGGTGCGCACCGCTCGATGCACCGTCCGGCGTCCCGTCAAGTCGCTCTCACTCCAGACGACCAACTCGGGTTCATCGATGCTGAATCCGGCGGGAAGTGTGCTTTGCAGCACACTCAGGCGCACGTCGAGCACCTTGTCCGGATCCGTCGTGACCTCGAGACCTTCGCTGCGAAGTTGCTCGGCCATTCGTTCGACGCCCGCGGCGTTCGAAGTGAGGACGACGCCTCGGCGTGAGGGTCCCCATGTACGCACCTGCGCCGCGATCCGCGACGGATCGCCCTGAACCACGGGCGGCGAACCAAGGTTCAATCCCGATATGCCGAGCGAACCCACGGTCGGCTCGAGCGCGATGTCAATCCTGGCGTCGAGCGTGTCGCGCCAACTGGCGTGCAAGAGCGGCACCGGCGAACTCGCTCGCCAGGTCGCGGCCACGGCGTCGGTGAGTTCGCGCTCCTCGTCGAGCAGTTCGGTCCAGCGTTGGTGCACTCGCTCGGGTTCGACGACGAGGACCCTCGCGCCACCCAGCTCGTCGAGCAGCGTGCGCGGACCCTCGACGAAGAGCGACATCCAACTCTCCATGCCGTCAAAGAGTTGTCCCGCGCCGAGCCGGTCGAACATCTCGCGTCCCCATGACTGGCGGACAATCAGTTCCTCGCTGCGCGCTCGCGACGCCACGCCCGGTATCCACTCGCGCGATGACGCAATGACCGCGCTGGTCAGGTCGTGGACCGAGCGTTGGTTCGCGATGTCGAACGACGTGAGCCGTTCGAGTTCGTCGCCGAAGAAGTCCAGACGGATGGGCTCGTTGCTCTGCGCGGGCCACACGTCGACGATGCCACCGCGCACCGCAAATTCCGCGCGGTGTTCGACCAGGTTCTCTCGCCGATACCCCAGCGAAGCCAGTTGCTCGACGAACTTGTCGCGGTCGAGTTCTGCGCCGCGGCGAACCGAGATCGGCGACGTGGGGGGTTCGGGTGGCAAAATCTGACCGAGCGAACGGACCGACGACACGATCACGCGCGGGCCGGAACCCTCAGCGAGCCGCCAGCGCAGCAAGGAGCGAGTGGCCATCACCGAACTGTCGGGACTGACGCGTTCGAGGGGGTGCGTATCCCATCCGGGCCACAAGGCCACTTCGTCACGAGGTCCGAGCAGCGACGCCACGGCGTCACGGAGGTGCTCGGCCTCGGTCGTGGTCGCGCTCAGGACGAGCAACGAAGGCGTTTCGAGCGCGTAGGCGGCGACGGTCAAGGGTGTGGCGTACGAACTCGGGTTGAAGCCGCCCGCGCCGTTCTGAGCGCGCAGGGAGGGTCCGACCAACTCGAGAACTCGCCGGAGTCCCGCCGAGTCAGTCACGCGTGCCGTTCACCTGGCGTTGCGCGTCAGCGAATTCGCAGTCCAAGAGTCGCTCGAGGGCGTCCGCGGCGGTCCCCACGAGTTCGTCGTAGTGCTTCTTCTGCTTGCCCGTGACCGGTCGAAGCAGATAATCGGTGACCTGCTCCTTTCGTGGCGGGCGACCGATCCCGACGCGCAGTCGTGCAAAGTCCTGCGTGCCCAGCGCGTGCGCGATTGACCTCAAGCCGTTATGACCGGCGAGGCCTCCACCAAAACGAAGCTGCAGCCGACCTTCTTCCAGGTCCAACTCGTCGTGGGCGATCACCAAGTGTCCGAGATCCGCTAACGAGGTTCGCTTCAGTAGCGGCGGGATCGCCGCACCGGATTCGTTCATGAACGTCGTCGGTACCGCGAGCGTAACCGGACCCTGACTGGTGGTGACGGTGACGCTCATCGCTCGCTGACGACTCTCGAGCTTGAGCGTCGCGCCGCGTCGTTGACACACCAGTCGAACCGCGTCACCGCCGATGTTGTGGCGCGATCCGGCGTAGTCGACGCCAGGATTGGCGAGACCGATGACGACCAGGACACTTTCGGTTCCCCGACGGCCCTCAGTTCGTGAGCGCCGAAGCGCCACGGCGAACTACTCCGCGACTGGCTCGGTGCCGGTCGCCGTCTTGGCGGCGACGGCAACGCGACCGGCGCGAGTGGTCACCACCGTGAGGGAGGGCTCACCCGCCGGCTCCACGCCCTGGGGCAGGACGACGTCTTGGATGCGAATCGACGAACCGACTTTCAGTTCCGAGATATCCACATCGATGTGCGTCGGGATCTGGTCGGGGCGAGTCTTGATCTCCAAGCTGAACATCTGCTGGTCCACTTCCCAGTCCGCGTGACGTACTTCCACCGCGTCGCCAATGAGGTGCACGGGAACTTCGGCGATGACGGGCTTGGTCGGGTCGATGACCTGGAAATCGATGTGCGAGACCGTGCCACGCACCGGGTGACGCTGGATCTCTCGAGCCATCACCAGAAACTTCTGACCGTCGGCGTCAAGGTCGATGAGCGAGTTGAGACCTTGCTCACCCGACATCGCGGTGCGAAAAGCCTTCGCGTCAACAGAAATAGGAAGCGAACTGACGTCGTGACCGTAGATCACCGCGGGGATCGAACCTGAGTTGCGAAGACGGCGCGCGTGGCGCGAACCGTTCTCGCGACTTGTCGACGCGCTCAACGTGACTGTTGACATAAGTATCCTCCAACGAAGGGCTGGGGCCAAAATGGGCCTCGCACAGGGTTCTCAGTCTAGCCCTTCTGTCGTGAGCGCCTTCGGGCTAGAGCAGGTTCTCGCCGCCGAAGATCTCCGAGACCGAGGAATCCTCGAAAATCGCCGAAATAGCGTTCGCTACGAGCGAGGCGACCGAGAGGATCTCCAGCTTCTCGAATCGTCGCTCGGGTCCAAGCGGCAACGTGTCGGTTACGATCACGCGACTCACCGGCGCGTTGAACAGCCGATCGACCGCGGGTGGCGAGAAGACGGCGTGGGTCGCCATCACCCAGATCTCCTCGGCCCCGTGAGCCTTGAGCAGGTCGCACCCCGCCACAATCGTGCCCGCGGTGTCGATCATGTCATCGATCAGGACGCAGTGCCGACCTTGCACGTCACCGACGATGTGACGGGCTTCGGCGATATTGGTCGTGCCACGTGGTCGGGTTTTGTGCACGAGCGCGAGGTCGCAACCCAGGTGTTGCGCGTAGCGCTCGGCGACCTTCACTCGGCCGGCGTCGGGGGCGACGACCACGAGTTCTCGAGGGTCCGCGTTCGCCTTGAGGTACTCCTCGAGTACGGGCGCCGCGACCAGATGATCGACCGGTATGTCGAAGAAACCTTGGATCTGACCCGAATGGAAGTCGACCGATAACACTCGGTTCGCCCCCGCCGTCTGAAGCATGTCGGCGATGAGTTTTGCGGTGATCGGCTCACGGCCGGCCGACTTGCGATCCTGACGCGCGTAACCGTAATTGGGAATCACGGCCGTGATGCTCTTGGCCGACGCCCGCTTCGCAGCATCGATCATGATGAGTTGTTCCATCACCGCGGAATTGACGGGTGACGAGTGTGTTTGCACAATGAACACGTGCGCGCCACGAATCGATTCGTCGAAGCGACAATGGATCTCACCGTTCGCGAATTCGCGGACGTTGGCCTCGGTCAGATCGATTCCCAATTGCTTGGCAATGTCCTGGGCGAGTTCGGGATGGCACGTTCCCGTCACGAGCACGAGACGACGCTTGGCGAGGGACTCCACGGCGCCAGCGTACAAGGTTGGGGGTCGGCGTTCCTTAGAGATGCTGAAACGGGGCCACGATCTCGCCGGGGCCGACCTTGGCTCCCGGGTTCAACACGACGAAGGAACCGACCCGAGCGCCCTCGCCCACGTATGCTCCGAGGGCCTCGACGTTTCCAACGATCGCTCCTTCTCCCACGTGGGAGTCGGTCAAGTTCGCGTGAGGACCGATTTGGGCACCTCGCTCCACCACGCACCGGCCCTTCAAGACGGTCCCGGGCAGTAGCGAGACGTCCGCGTCGAGCACGACGTCCGCGTCGACGTAGGTGTGTAATGGGTCCCACATGGTCACCCCGTTCATCATCCACTCTTCGTTGATCCGGCCACGGAGTACCGCCTCCGCTTGGGCCAATTGCGCGCGGTCATTGACACCAGCCCCTTCGTCGGGGTCATCGCACACCATGACGCTCGTCACGTGACCGGTCTCGTGCAGCGCGGCCACGAGGTCGGTGAGGTAGTACTCGTTCTGTGAGTTCTGTCGGCCAATCCGGCGAAGCGCCGGGCCCAGCAAGCTTTCGCGCACGACCATGATCGAGGTATTGACCTCACGGATCTCTCGCTGCTCGTCGGACGCGTCGCGCTCTTCGACGATCGCGGCGACGGAGCCATCCTTGGCGCGCACGATACGCCCGTAGCCAAAGGGGTCTTCCACCTCAGCGCTCAACACGGTAAGCGACGCCCCGCTTTCGCGATGATGCGCCAGCAGCCGACCGACGGTGCCGTGACGCAGCAGCGGCGTGTCGCCGGGGACGATGAGCACGTCGCCGTCGGTGTCACCGACCTCGTTGGCGACCGTTGGCATCGCGACCGATACCGCGTGACCGGTGCCGAGCTGTTCTTCTTGCTCGACGAACGTGAGGTGCGCGTCGTCACGCGCGCGTTGCTTGAGCGAGGATTCAACCCACGGACCGGCGTGGCCCACGACGACCACCGTCGCGACGACGTCGTCGTGAGCGACCGCGTCGAGCACGTAGAGCACCATTGGTCGACCGCACAAATGGTGCAGGGGTTTTGGTCTCGAGGAACGCATCCTCGTCCCCTCACCCGCGGCAAGCACCACGGCGCAGGTTGGTCGGTTCACACTTCATCTCTACCATGCGTGCCCTACGATGACGGCGTGGCCGATTCCTCGTACGACGAGTTTTCACTTTTTCACGAGAATCTCGAGGAGTGGAACTTGGACGTGGACGTGCCACCCGTGCGTCGTTTCTACGTCGTCGTTGACGGACTGCGTCAAATAAGCGGTCTCGCTTGGGGCGTCGGTGAGCCCGTGATGACCCTGGTGCACGGTGGCGCCCAAAACGCGCACACGTTTGACACGGTGGCGTTGGCGCTACAACGACCGCTCCTCGCACTGGACTTGCCGGGACACGGACATTCGGACGCCTCACCCTACGGTTCGTCCGCACTGGCGAGTCACGCCCGCGACGTCGCCACTGCTCTTGGCCAGCTCGTTGCGGGTCCGCACGCTCTGGTGGGGATGTCGCTCGGTGGACTAGTCGCGCTCGTCGTGGCGAGTGAACATCCTGAGCTCGTCAGTTCGCTCACCTTGATCGACATCACCCCCGGTGTGAACGCACAAAAGGCGAAACACATCACTGACTTCGTCAACGGGCCCGCGACCTTCGATGACTTCGATGCCCTGTTGGCTCGGACGAAGGAACACAACCCAACCCGTTCAGAATCCTCGCTTCGCCGTGGCATTCTGCACAACGCCGTGCAGCGCGATGACGGCACCTGGGTGTGGCGCCACCAACAGCACCCGAAGGGCGAACTCGTCGCCCCCGACGTGGGCGACCTGTGGGATCGCCTCGGTTCACTCGCGATGCCCGTGACCTTGGTGCGCGCCATGGCGGCCGGTTCAGTGGTCGACGACGATGACGAAGCCGAACTTCTGCGCCGTCTTCCCGAGGCCCGCGTCGTGCGCGTCGCGGACGCGGGTCACTCGGTCCAAGGCGACCAGCCTCTCGAGCTCGCCGCCATCTTGAACCGATTCGCGTCCTAGTCACGAATCCACGATTCGGGCCCCTTCACGCCTCGACCGATCCAGGACAACTGGCTGGCGGGGGAGGGCTCGAACCTCCAACCTACGGATTCAAAGTCCGGCGTTCTGCCAATTGAACTACCCGCCACTGCTTGTACGGTAACAATCTTCACAGATTCTTAGCGAATGACTGGAGAAGGTTAATGACCACCAGCAACACTAGAGCCTGTACCGTCATCCATAGAAAGTCCCACCGTGTCTAGCGTCCAGTCACCATCCTCCTACATCGCCATCGTCGACGACGATGGGGCGATTCGAACGGCCCTGGGCCGCGCCCTGCGAATGGAGAACTACGACGTCGAGCTTTTCGAGGACGGCACGAGCGCGCTCAAGTCGATCCAACTACGCGCACCCGACGCGATCGTCCTCGACTTGCAATTGCCCGACATTGACGGACTGGAGATCTGTCGGCGAATTCGACGGGCGGGTGACCCAACCCCCATTCTCATGCTCACCGCGCGTGACGCGGTGAACGACCGTGTCGAGGGACTCGACGTGGGTGCGGACGATTACTTGGTCAAGCCCTTCGACCTCGCCGAACTTCTCGCTCGACTGCGGGCGCTGCTTCGCCGCACCAGCGTCGCCGAGGGTGACGAAACCGTTCTTCGCTTCGAAGACCTCACGCTGAACCCCCAGACCCGCGAGGTGCATCGTGGTGCCCGACTGATCGAACTCACCAAGATCGAATTCGACCTCCTTGAGCTGTTCCTTCAGCACCCTCGTCAAGTACTCACTCGCGACCAGATCCTCGATCTCGTCTGGGGCTACAACTTCGACTCCGGCACGAATTCTCTCGCGGTCTACATTGGCTACTTGCGTCGCAAACTGGAAGAAAGCAACGAGGCCCGTCTGATCCAGACCGTTCGTGGGGTTGGCTACGCGCTTCGCGCGTCGTGACGTTTCGTAGTCGCGTCATCACCGCGACCGTCGTCGCGGCGGCGTTGGCGGTCGTGCTCGCGTGCTTCGCCTCGTTCCTCACGACGCGCAACGCGCTGTTCAACGCGGTCGACCAGTCATTGCTGCAGACCTCCCAGGGACCGAGCAGCCTGCACGCCGACGACTCGCACGTCACGGGCTCGTACACCGAGTTGGTCCTCGCCAACGGACAGACGGTGCCCACGGCTGGCGTTCCCATTGACTCGGTCATCCGCAGCTACGCCAAAGGCAAGAGCGGACACCTCCTGCGCACCATTCAAATCGGTAATCAGTCCTATCGCGAACTGATCGTCGGCCTGCCCGCGGGATCGGTGGTCAGTTGCTCCACGGGTCTGTGCCAAGTCGCCACGACGTCGGCTCAGTTGTTCGTGGTGAACGTGACCGGCCAGGAGAACGAGCTGCGAAGTCTCGTGCGCACGCTGCTGGTCGTGGCGGCGAGCGGACTGCTCCTCGCTCTCGCGATGGGATGGCTTCTCGCACGCGCGGCCCTTCGTCCCCTCGAGGACGTCACGGACGAGATCGAGACCATCACCGAGACCAACGACATGCGCCACCGCCTCGAAGAGGGTGACGCGGACGAGCTTGGCCGTCTGCGTCGCGTCTTTAATCGCCTGCTCAGTTCGGTCGAAAGCAGCCAGACCTTGCAGCGCCAATTGGTGCTCGACGCCAGCCACGAACTTCGCACCCCTCTCACGTCACTTCGCACCAATGCCCAGGTCCTCTCTCGAGCCAACGAGCTGAGTCCCGACGATCTCATTCAACTCACGAACGACATGGTGACTCAAGTCGACGAGCTCGCCTCGCTCGTCACGGACCTCGGTGAGTTGGCGCGCGGTGAGCGCAGCGAAGGCGCCGTCGTGTCACTTCGTTTGGACGAGTGCGTGGACGAGTGCGTGGACACCGCTCGCACGTACGCGCGTATCAAGGACATCACGATCGAGTCACACGTCGAACCTTCCACGATCGAAGGGCGTCGCGACCGACTCGTACGGGCCATCTCGAACCTACTGACCAACGCCGTCAAGTTCACCCCGCGGGGCGGGCAGATAACGGTCACGTCCTCGGCGGGCACGGTCACGGTCAGTGACAGCGGACCAGGGATCAGCGACGACGACATCCCCTTCGTCTTCGACCGATTCTGGCGCTCGGCGTCGTCGCGTGCGCTTCCTGGATCGGGACTCGGCCTGTCCATCGTCGCCCAGGTCATCGCCGAGTTTCACGGTGACGTTCGCGTCGATCGTGATCCCGTTCTTGGCGGTGCTCGGTTCACCTTGACGATCCCTCAGGCGGACCAGACTTCGAATCCGTGATCGGCAAGTCTTGACGTTTTCTTAACTAAGCATTGTCGAGCGCTTACCTGGCTCTGGCAGGCTATCGGGGTAGGAAAACTATGGCCCCCCCACCACGAACCCCCCACCAACGAGATCGTCGATTCGCCCGCGTACGGCGCCTGACCCAGACCGTCTTTCTGGGCTCGGGCGTCGTATCGGGACTCTTCGTCGCCTACGCCGCGAGCACGGCGAAGCCCGCCGTGACCGTCGTCGTGCCGTCGAGCACCACCACGACCACCACGACACCCAGCGCAACGACGGACACGACCACGACGACCGTGCCCACGACACCGACCAGCGTCGCGACCACGACGACGACCACGTGCTACAGCACGCCCTCGGGGCACACGACGTGCAACTAGGCCTCGCATGAACTTTGAAGTCTGGGGCATGAGCGGATCGCTCCACGTCGAACACCCGCGACACGGGGACTTCGCACGCCAGCGACTCTGGTACTGGCTCGACGCCGTGGACGCCTCGTGCAATCGCTTCCGTCGCGACTCGGAGTTGTCACGCCTCAACGAGGGCCACGGCCACGCGGTGACCGTGAGTGAAACCTTCGCACGCTGCCTCGGCGCCGCACTCGAGAGCGCGCGACTCACCGACGATCTTTGTGACCCCACGGTGCTCGACGCACTGGTATCGCTCGGTTACGACCGCGACTACGACGAGCTCGTGGGGGCCACGGTGATGGTCCAGGACAGCCGTCCCGCTCCGGGTATCGGGGCCATATCCTTCGACCCCGACGAGCGACGCGTGCTGCTCAAGGACGGTTGCCTCCTCGACCTCGGGGCGAGCGCGAAAGCGCTCGCCGCCGACCTGGTCGCGGACGAACTCGCCGAGTATGGCGGCGTCGTGGTCGAAATAGGCGGCGACGTGGCGCTGCGCGGCAGCGGCCCGGACGGTCCGTGGGTGATCGGCGTCGCCGACCGTCTCGAGTTGCGCGGCGACGAGCCTCGCGTCAGTCAACGCGGCGGGGGCATCGCGACGTCCTCGACCACCACGCGAACGTGGTTCGCGAAGGGCAGCACCTACAACCACATCATCGATCCTCGAACCGGCTCGTGCGCGAGTGGACCCTACGCCACCGCCACGGTCAGCGCGTCGAGCTGCGTCATCGCCAACGCCTTCGCGACGGCGGCCCTGCTGTGGGGCGAAGAGGCGGGCTACCACGTCGCCCAAGCTGGTTGGTCGGCGCGTCTCGTGCGCCACGACGGACGTGTCGAACTCGTGGGCGGCTGGCCCCAAGAGGACCTCGTCGCATGACCGCGCTCTCGACTCCGTACCTTTGGTACACCACCCGAGCGACCGGCTTGGTGGCCCTGATTCTGTTCACGCTCGTGGTCTCGCTCGGCACTCTCGTCGCCAATCGGATCGGTGGCACCATCGTGGGGCGCTTCGAGATCAATGAACTCCACCGTTCGCTGTCCATCGTGGCGATGGTCTTTCTCGTCATCCACATCCTCACCACCGTGCTCGACAGCTACGTCTCGACGGGGCTGATCTCGGCGATCGTCCCCATGACGTCGCAGTACAAACGCGTCGCCATCACGTTCGGAGCCGTCGCCTTCGACCTGATCCTCGCGGTGTGGATCTCGAGCCTCTTGAAGCTACGCGTGGCCAATTCCACGTGGCGTTTCATCCACTGGTTCAGTTGGATCGGGTTCGCCACGGCGCTCGTGCACGCGTACCTATCGGGCACCGATTCACGAAGCGGGATCGGACTCGTCCTGGTCAGCACGTGCGGCGGCGTCGTGGCCCTGGCCGCGCTGTGGCGCTTCCTCGGCAGACCGACGAGGGCGGCTGGCCGAACCGCGCTCTCACCCCTCGCTCGCGCGAGCGTGGCGAAGCGTTCACGGCCGATCGCCAAGCCCTTCGCCGCGAGCGACCGTCCGGGAAGCCCGCGAGGACGATGAGCATGCCGGCACGCACCCTGCCGCGCCTTCTGATCGGCGCGGGGACCCGCCCCCTCACCCTGGCCCAACACGAGGACACGTTCGCCGCGACTCGCGCGGGCGCGTCACTGCTCGACGAACTCGAGTCGTCGGGTCTCACGGGCCGCGGCGGCGCCGCGTTCCCCACCGCTCGAAAGGCGCGTCTCATCCGCGAGCAACGCGGACACAACAAGTTCGTCGTGGTGAACGCCATGGAAGGCGAGCCCGCGTCCCACAAGGACCGCACGCTCCTGAGCACGCACCCCCATCTCGTGCTCGACGGCGCGGAGTACCTCGCCTCGATCGTCGGCGCGAAGAACATCGCGGTGTGCGTCGCCCGCGACAACCCGGTGGTGGTGAACCACGTCGAGCGCGCCATTCACGAACGCACGCGTCGCAGTCTGCGCGGACCAAAGCTCGAACTGCACACGCCACCGTGGCGCTACGTCGCGGGCGAAGAATCCGCGCTCGTGCACTGGCTCGACGACAACGAGTCACTGCCGCAGTTCCGGCCCTCGCGACCACACGTCTTGCGCATCGGGCACGCACCAGTACTCGTGGACAACGCCGAGACGTGCGCCAATGTCGGCTTGATCGGTCGCTTCGGTGCTGCTTGGTTCCGAGGCGTGGGCACCGACCAGAGCCCGGGCAGCACCCTCGTGTCGGTCACCGGCGCGACCGAGCGCCCCACGGTGCTCGAAGTCGCGCTCGGTACGCCGCTCAGGACCATCCTCGATTCGGCTCACGCCGACACCGATCCGCAGGCTCTCCTGCTCGGCGGTTACGGCGGTTCGTGGCTTTCCGGTTCCCACCTGAAGGTGGGGTACTGCAACGAGGAACTCACAGCGGTGGGCGCGTCAACCGGTGCCGGGGTCATCGTCGTACTCCCAAAGAACGCGTGCGGCATCGTCGAAACCCTTCGCGTCGTACGCTGGATGGCCAACGAGAGCGCTCGACAGTGCGGACCCTGCGCCTTCGGACTTCCGGCGATCGCCGAGGACCTGAGTCACCTCGCGCACCCTTCGCGCGATCCGCTCGGGGCCGCCAAACGTCTCGAGGAACGACTCGGCCAGATCGACGGTCACGGCGCTTGTCGTCACCCCGACGGCGTGGTGCGCTTGGTGCGCTCGGCCCTCGAGACCTTCGCCGAGGACTTCCGTCAGCACGCCAACGGCGCGGCGTGTGCGGGATCGCGCACCTCGGCGCACTACGCGAGCGTGCCGCACCTGGAACGTGAAGAGGAACTCGTATGGGAGTGAGACGCACCGGACGGTTCGTCCTTCAGGTCAATCCAATCCTGTGTGACGGATTCGGTCACTGTGGCGAACTCGCGCCCGAACTGGTCACCATGGACGAATGGGGTTATCCGATCATCAAGAGCGAACCCGTCGCCTTCAGCGACACCGGGGCGTACGAGTCAGCGCGGTACGCCGAGCGCGGCTGTCCTCGCCAGGCCCTTCGCATTCGCCGCGTGAACGAGCAGTAAGCGCGCGAACGGGCCATTTTTCGGCCCCGCGCGGTTATCGACTAGTGTTCTACGAGCCATGGGATCACTAATCAAGAAGCGCCGCAAGCGCATGCGCAAGAAGAAGCACAAGAAGATGCTGAAGCGAACCCGCTTCCAGCGTCGCGCCGCCGGTAAATAGTCCTCGTCGACGCCTAGGCGGGCGTCGTGTTGCTGTGGCGAAATCGCACCGTGCCCGCAGGTCCGCGCACATCCCACTGGGTCCCCGGTCCCTCGAGGTGTCCGGCGAGGAACATCGTCGATCCCGAGCCCGCCAGGCGCACCTCGTCGCCGTACGAGGCCCGCAGCCACGCGAGGGTCGCCGCCAATCTCGGTTCGACGAGGCAGGCCGCCGCCTCCAGGTGATTGGTCCCGTGGGCGCGAGTGCCCGCCGCCACGAGCTCGTCGAACGCTCGGTAGCAGTCTCGCGTACTCACCGAGAAGTCCGGCATCACGAGGGTCAACGCGCGCGCCTCGAAGTCCAGTGACGTCAACTGCTCACCGACGCCCTCGACGATCGCGCGACCACCGCGTTGACAGAACGGCACGTCGCCGCCGAGTTCCAGGGCCCGTTCGTCGCTGACCCCACCAAAGAAGCGGAGGACGGCCGCGGCGTCCGCGCTCCCGCCGCCAAGGCCCCCGCCCACCGGGATGTGCTTTTCGATCACGACGCCCGCGCGACGTGCCACCAGCCGCAGCGCTCGAGCGACCAGGTTGGTCTCGTCCACCGGCACCGGTGCGGCGTGCGCCAGGGTGACGTAGTCCTGGTCGGGGTCGATCAGCAATCGATCAGCGAGGTCCACGGTCGTCATTTCACTGCGCAGTTCGTGCAGGCCGTCCGATCGCACGCCCGTGACCTCGAGGTACCAGGTCAACTTCGCGGGCGCGACGAGCTCGATCATCGGTTCGCCGCCAGTTGTGCGAACTCTTCGAGGGTCAACTCCTCGGGCCGACGCGTCGGATCAATGCCCGCGCGCTCAAAGACACCCTCGCTCGCCCACCCGGCGAGCGAGCGACGTAACATCTTGCGTCGCTGGGCGAACGAGTTGCGGATCACCTCGAAGAGCGCGGCCTCCGCCACCAACTCGGGGTCCACGCGAACCTCGTCTCGCCGCACGATCGACACCAGCGCCGAGTCAACGTGGGGCTTGGGAAAGAAGACGTTCGGGCTCACCGTGGCGACAATCGTGGCGTTCGCGAAGTACTGGACGCGCAGCGACGCCGCGCCGTACGCCTCGTCACCCACGTGCGCCGCGAAACGCTCGGCCACCTCTTTTTGGACCATCACGAGCAAGCGGCTGATCAGCGGCTCGGCCTCGAGCAGGTGCAAGACGAGCGGGGTCGCGACGTTGTAGGGCAGATTGGCCACCACGACCGCGCGACGACCAGCGAGGATCTCGTGGTAGTTGGCCTCGAGGGCGTTGGCGTGCACGACCTCGACGCCGGCGGGCTCGACCACCGCGCGCAAGGGTTCGAGCAGGTAACGGTCAATCTCCATGGCCTTGACGCTGGCCCCGGTCTCGACCAACGCCAGCGTCAACGACCCCAGACCCGCCCCGATCTCGAGCACGAGGTCGCCCTCGTGCACGTCAGCCAGTCGCGCGATTCGACGAACGGTGTTGGGATCGACCACGAAGTTCTGGCCGAGGGCGCGCGACGGGCGAAGTCCGTGCTGGTCGAGCAGGGCCGTCAGTTCCGTACGAGTATGGGTCACCACGAAACTTTGACATGGATCACGCCGCGCCACAGTGGTTCGAGTTGGGCGAATTGGGTCTCGGAGAGGTCGACGACGTGATCGCCCCGAGACGCTTCGTGGTCGGTCACCAGACAGACGATGGCTCGTCCGGTCGCGAGGTCTCGCACCACCAGGCGCGTACCTATTGGCAGGTACCACGTCGCACACTGACCAGGGATATACGAATACCAGGTCGCGATGCCGATTCGGTAGTCGTTGGCCTTCGACGGCTTCTTGACGGTGGTGGTCGTGGTCGGTGGTTTGGTCGTGGTGGTCGTGGGCGCCAGGGTCGTGGTCGTGGTCGTGGTGGTCGTGGTTTCGCCCGGGAAGGTCGTGGTGGTCGTTGACGTCGTGGTAGTGGTCGACGTGGTGGTGGTGGTCGTGGTCGTCACGTGGAGGATCACGGTCGAGTGCCACGCCACCTGGGTCCCCGCTGCCGGTGAGACGCTCAGCACCTTGTCCCAGGTGCCGTTCGCCGCTCCCGGTCCGACGGCGTTAAAGAAGATCTGGGCTTCGTTGAACGCGGCGACGGCTTGGGCCCGCGTATCGCCCACCACCCTGGGCACCGCGCGCTTGGGGTGGGGAACGGCCAACGAGACGCTCAAGTGCATGAACGAGTGCCACTTGACCAACGTGTCCGCGAAGGGCGTCTGACCGACGACGGACTTCCACGTGCCGTTCGACGCCCCCGGACCCGAGGTCGTGAAGTACAACTGGTAGGCCTTCATGATCGCGTAGACCTGCGCGCGCGAGAGGCCGACCAGGTTCGGTGCGGGCAGGGGTTGGTGTACGACCCCGGCGGTCACGGTGAGCGACACGGTCGAGCGGTAGGCCACCACCGTGCCGGGCGCGGGCGACTGGGCGATCACCCTGACCCAGGTGCCGTTGTTGCTGCCCGAGCCGTGCGTGGCGAAGAAGAGCCCGTCGGCCGCCATGATGGCGAAGGTCTCGGCCCTGGTCTTTCCCACGACGTCGGGCATCCGTACCGGCGCGTGACCTCCCGCGGCCTCCGATGAGGGTGCGAACGCCACCAGCGAGCTCGCGACGAGCAGGGCCGTGGCCAAAAGGGACAGCGGGCGCCGGAGCGCGCGCCACGGTGATGCCCTCAGATCTCCACCCTCCACCAGATCAACCGGTCGATTTCAACTTCTCGTTCTTCAACGCTACAAGGTGGGAGATGCCGACGGCTCGGCGAGCCGGGAGCTCTAAAACTCCAGATCAGAACTTGTTTAGCGCACCGGCAGCGCGAAAAGCCGCGCGGTATTGGCCGCCGTGACCTCAGCCAGCGTCGACGCGTCGATCCCGCGCAACTGGGCGAGGAACTCGCCCACCACGCTGACGTAGGCCGGCTCATTGGTCTGGCCACGGTGGGGCACCGGGGCGAGGAAGGGGCTATCGGTCTCGACGTGAAGGCGCTCGAGCGGCACCATGCGCGCCGCCTCGCGAACGGACTCGGCGTTCTTGAAGGTCACGATGCCCGAGATCGAGATATCACAGCCCAACGCGAGGCACCCTTCGGCGTCGCGCGCGTCACCGGTGAAGCAGTGGATCACGGTGCGCGCCGGTACACCTTCACTGGCAAGGACGTCAAAGAGGTCGTCGAAGGCGTCGCGCGCGTGGATCACCAGGGCCAGATCGAGCTCGTGGGCGAGGGCGATCTGATCGGCGAAGACCGTGCGCTGCTGCGTGCGACCCGAGTGCTCGTAGTAGTAGTCGAGCCCGCACTCGCCAATTCCGACGAGTTTGGGGTGGCCGGCTCGAGCGAGCCGGGTAATCGGGTCTAACCCATCGTTCGCGGCGTGCGGGTGCAGGCCGACCGTCGCGTAGATCTCCACCGGACTCGCCACGGAGGTCATGGCCAACGCCTCACGAGACGTCTCCTCGCCCGTGCCGATCACCACGACCCGGTCGACGCCCGCCTCGTAGGCGCGTTCAAGGGTCACTCGAGCCGCGGCGGCGTGATCGCCGTCACTGAGGAACTGGTCCTGCAGGTGACAGTGCGCGTCGGTCCAGTTGGTCATTTTTCGCTCGCGATCCTTGGAAAGAGCGGCGATCCCTTCTCGATCGTTGCGGTGCCGCGGTACTGGCCCCATTCGGTCGCCGAGGCGAGCGGCGCGTCGGTGGGCGCGCCCGTGAGACCGATCCGACGCCAGATCTCGGCACAGACCCCCGGCATGGCCGGTGAGGCCAGGATCGCCACCTGGCGGATGGCTTCGAGCGCGTCACCCATCACCGCGTCAAGCGCCGCACCCGGCTCCATCTTCCACGGTGCGTGGTCCTCGAGGTAGGCGTTCGTGGCCCCGATCAACGACCAGGTCGACTCGAGCGCGCTTTGGGGATTGAACCTCGCCCAGCCCGCGACGTTGCCGTCGAGGGCGGACTTCGCGTGGTCGCGCAGACTGCTGTCGGGCTGCGGTGACGGTCCGCGACCCGCGCACTTCGCGGCCACGACCGTACAGACGCGCGCGACGAGGTTACCGAGATTGTTGGCGAGGTCGGTGTTGTAGCGATGCGCGACCCCCTCGAGGGAGAACTCGCCGTCGTTACCGAGCGAAGTCTCGCGCAACAAGTAGTAGCGCACCGGGTCCACGCCGAATTCGGCGGTCAATTCAATGGGCGCGATGTCGGTCAACTTCACGCCACCCTCGGCGGCCATGGTCTTGGAGAGCTTCTGGCCACCGATGAGGAGCCACCCGTGCACGTGTACGTGCGACGGTGGCTCGAGGCCGGCGGCCATGCACATCGCGGGCCACCACACGCAATGGAAACGGATGATCTCTTTGCCGATGAGATGGTTCGAATAGGGCCACCACTTCGCTACTTCCGCGTCGTCGCGGCCATAGCCGATCGCCGTCAAGTAGTTGATCAACGCGTCGTACCAGACGTAGAAAACGTGTTGGTCGTCCCAGGGCACCTTCACGCCCCACGAGATCGAGGTGCGCGTGATCGAGATGTCGCGCAGTCCGCCCTTGATGAACGAGTACGCCTCGTTGCGCTTGGTTTCGGGCGTCACGAACTCGGGATGGGCGTCGTAGTACGCGAGCAGTCGGTCCTCGAACGCACTGAGTTTGAAGAACCAGTTCTCCTCTTGCATCTCGGTCAGTTCGCGCCCGTGGATGGGGCACTTGCCGTCCACGCTCGCCTCGAGGGTGTAGTAGTCCTCGCAGCTCACGCAGTAGAGGCCCTGGTAGAGGTCCTTGTAGATATAGCCGTTCTCGTAGATGGTCGACAAGAACTTCTGGACGCTCTCGTGATGACGGGGCTCGGTCGTTCGCAGGAAGTCGTCGAAACTGACGTTGAGCGAGTCCCAGGCGTCACGAAATCGTTGCGACGTCTGATCGGTCCACGCCTGTGGATCGTGTCCGTTCTTCGTTGCCGCGTCAAAAACCTTCTGTCCGTGCTCGTCAGTGCCCGTGAGGAACTTCGTCTCGTCGCCGACCAGACGGTGCCAACGCGCCAGGGCGTCGGCGTTCACCGTCGAGTACGCGCTACCGACGTGAGGCGCGTCGTTCGTGTAATAGATCGGCGTGGTGATGTAGAAGCGACCCATCCGTCAAGGGTACTAACTCGCTACGGACGCTCAGCTCGTAGTTCGAGCGCGAGGCGATAGGTGTCGCGCCGCGGCGAGCCCAACGCGTCGGCGACGATGGTCGCCGCGTCACGCACGCTGGCTCCGTGGGCCAATTGGTCCTCGATCGCCGCGCGCAACGTCGCGTCGTTGACGTCGGAGACCGGGTCAGCCCCTTCGAGCACCACCACGATCTCGCCCACCACTTCGCGCGAGGCGAAGACGGCGGCCACGTCCGCGAGCGTGCCGCGCACGACCTCTTCGTGCAACTTGGTCATCTCGCGAGCGACCACGACGCGGCGCTGGGCGAAGTGCTGGGCGAGCTCACTGAGAGTCCGGGCGAGGCGCTGGGGCGATTCGTAAAAGACGATCGTGCGCGTCTCGCTCGCCCACTGGGCGTAACGTCGCTCGCGTTCGCCGTGCTTACGCGCCACGAACCCCTCCATCACGAACCTCTCGGTGTCCAGGCCGCTGACGCTCAACGCCGCGATCACCGCCGAGGGCCCGGGCGCGGTGGTGACCACGAGTCCCGCCTCGACCACGGCCGCCACGACCCGGTTGCCCGGGTCGCTGATACCCGGCGTACCGGCATCACTGATGAGCACGACCGTCTCGCCCGCGGCGACGCGGGCGACGACCGCGTCGCACTGGGACGCCTCGTTGTGCTCGTGCAATGACTGCAGACGCGAACGCACCGCTATGCCGTGGGCGCTGAACAGCTTGCTCGAATGGCGCGTGTCCTCGCAGTAGACCGCGTCGGCGCTCTCGAGTAGTTCCAGGGCGCGCCGCGAGATGTCGCCAAGGTTCCCGAGCGGCGTCGCCACGACGACCAAACGTCCCAGCCCTTCGCGGCTCGCCAGTTCCTGCACCATGATCTCCTGTTTGGCGTCGTTGGTCACTCACCTACTATCATTGAAACCTATGTCGAAGCGGACCGTGAAGCGCAAACTGCGCGCAAAGAAGAAGGCCAACCACGGCAAGAAGCCGAACTGCGGTCGCGGCTAAAGCCGCCTAGAGCACGCCGTCCCACGCGCAACCGCGCCGCGCCAGCAACTCGACGAGCGTCGTAGGCGTATCACTGACGATTCCGTCGACGCCCAGGTCGATCAAGCGATTCATCTCGTCGACATCGTTGATCGTCCACACGTGCACCGCGACGTCATGACGGTGCGCTTCGCGCACGAAGACCTCGTCCACCACCGTCACGTCGCCGTAGGTGGCCGGAACTTGGAACGCGACCACCGGTGCCACGACTGGTGCCGTGTCGGCGTGGATCGAGAAATAGAAGTCGGCGGTCTCGTTCGTCGCCGCCGAGGTCGCCACCTCGGGCGCGACCTGGCGAAACGCCCCAATGGCCGCGTCGCTGAACGAGGCGACGATGACCGACTCGGTCATCTCGAGACGGCGAAGTTCGTCGTAGAGGAGTTGCTCGTAGGGTTCGACCTCGGGAGCGGTGCGCTTGAGGTCCAGGTTGAGCAGCACGCCGGGAAAGGCGGTCGCGACCTCCTCGAGGGTCGCCACGGCGAAGTTCCGATCCGCGGGGGCCTTGCCCCGATGCACGTACTCCTGCTCCGCGTGACCCGGACTCACCGCGTCACCGGCGATCCACCAGTAGGCGTTGTCCATATCGCGTAGTTGAGCCAAATCGAGCGACGCGATCTCGCCGTGGTGATTGGTCGTGCGATCGACCGTCTCGTCGTGCGAGACCACGATGTGGCGATCCTTGGTGGCGTGGACGTCCAACTCGATCCCGGTCGCGCCATGGTCGAGGGCTTGACCGATGGCGAAGAGCGTCGAGGAGGGGCCTTCGAAGGCTCCGCCCTGGTGGGCGTAGGCAATGACGCGTCGAGACGTCCACGCGCTCACGCGCGAGACAGTCCCTGGGGGAACAGCTTGAGGCGCATGCGATGTTCCATGTAGAAGGCGAGGCCGGGCACGAAACCCGCTCCCATCATCAAGACGACGTAACCAATGTGCAAGCGCGCTTTCAGGGCCAACTGGAAGGACATCACCAGGTAGATCGGGTAGAGCACCACACCATGACCAATGCCCACGACGTCCACGAACAGGTGGATCCGGTTCCAGAAGGAAAGGTCGACGGTGTGCAAGAGCAACGTCAGACACAAGATGAGCAGGGTGGTACCGGTGACGAATGACATGACGCGATAGCGCTCGAAGGCCTTGAGCACTAGTGGCCCCAGAGTCTCTTCTTGGGCTCGGTCGCGAGGTCGGCTAGGTGATCGTTGTAGGCGGCGAGGGTGGGGTCTTCGGGCTCCTCGCTCTGGGCTCGCGCGGCTCGCGCCTCGGCGCGCATCTGTTCCTCGTACTCGCGACGGGCGGCCTCTTGGTTCGCGGTCACTTTTTCGGTGTTGAGCATGGCGTACCACCCGAGCACGCCCAGGACGCCAAAGCACGGCCACTCGATCGCGTAGAGGAAACTCAACGAGTTGCCGTTGACCGCACGGCTGACCTGCCACCACGCGGCCGCCGCGCACATGGATACCCACAACACCAAACAGATATGCAAGACCAGTGCCCGGCGAGAGAGATACTTCGACTTCACGAACCCATCCTACCGAAACTGAGAAAAATTTCATCTTCGCGTAGAATGGCGTAATGCCTTCGATGATGATGCAGCGGTTCTCCTGGCACGATCTCAACCAATGGCACTTCGGCGCGCTGGCGATCGTCTTGTTACTCGCTGCGGGCACGGCCTACTTCGTCGGCGCCCAGCGGGCGGCGCACTGGCCCCGGTCGCGCGAGGTCTGGTTCTACCTCGGACTTCTGATCACCTTTCTTGCCACGCAGTCGGTGCTCGGGGTCTATGACATGGAGTACTTCAGCGCCCACATGATCCAGCACCTGTTGCTGATAATGGTCGCGGCGCCGCTCTTCGCCCTCGCGGCGCCGCTGGACCTCGCCTACGACGCGGGAGGACCCCGCCTCCGCGCGCTGCTCGACGGACGCTTCATGAAGGTCATCACGCATCCACTTTTCGGCTTCGCCGCGTACTTCGTCTTTATCCCCGTCACGCACCTCACCAATCTCATGAACTTGATGATGGAGCACGCCTGGGTCCACCACCTCGAACAGATCGGCTTCTTGGTCGTGGGCTACCTCTTCTTTCGCGTGGCCTTCGGTCTCGAGCGTGGTGTCACGATCCACCCCGGACTGCGCCTGGTCTACGTGATGGCCGCCGTGCCCGTGGACACCTTCACGGGGCTCGCGCTGGTGATGTCCTCGCGCGACCCGTATTCCAGTTACGCCATGATGGCGCCCGTCGGCTCCTCGCCGTCGTGGATACTCTCGAACGTCCACCTCGGCGGCGCGATCATGTGGATCGGCGGCGACGCCTTGATGCTCCTCGCCTGCATCCCCATCGCGGTCGCGTGGGTGAAGTGGGAGACCGTACGCACGCGCCAACTCGACGCCCAATTGGACGCACAGGGCATCTGACGACACCCGCTCGACCAGACGCCTAGAGCAGTCCCGCTTCGAGGGCGAGGACCTCGAGGTCACCCTCGGGACGCGCACCGAGGTGGGTGATGATCTCGCCCGCGCACAACGAGCCCAGCCGCGCCGCCTCGACCGGGTCTGCCCCCAGCGCGAGTCCGTAGAGGAAGCCGCTGGCGAACATGTCGCCCGCGCCGTTCTGGTCCACGACGTGCTCGACCTCGTGTGCCGGGACACGAACGACACCGGTCATGGTCGCCACGTCGGCCCCTTGGGCCCCACGCGTGATCGCCGCGAGCACACCCAGCTCGTCGAGTGCCTCGAAGGCCTTGCCGAGCGTCGGAACCTGGAAGAGGGCGAGTATCTCGGTCTCGTTGGCGAGCAGTACGTCCACGTCGTTCGTGACCAGATCGAGGAAGTCACGCCGATGCCGGTCCACGCAGAACATGTCCGACAGCGAGAGCGCGACCATCGAATCGTGATCGTGGGCGAAGTTCACGACCTTGCGGATGGCCTCTTTGGCGGGCGGGAGGTCGAACAGGTAGCCCTCGACGTAGGTGATCTCGCTGCGCGCGATGAGCTTCTCCTTGATGTCTTCCACGCGCAGTTGATTCGACGCCCCCAAATACGTCGCCATCGTACGTTGGGCGTCGTCGGTGATGAAGACGTGGCAGCGACCGGTCGCGCCCTCGTCACGTCGCGCGATCGCCAGATCAAGCTCGACCCCGAGTGACGTGAGGTCGTGGGTGAATCGCTGGCCGAACTCGTCGTCGGCGACCTTGCCGATGTAGCCGCACGTGCCCCCGAGCGCGGCGACCCCCGCGATGGAATTGGCGACCGAGCCGCCGGACATCTGAATGGTCGGTCCCATCGCGTTGTAGAACCGCTCGAGCTGATCCTCTTCGATGAGTGCCATCGACGCCTTGACGAGTCCGAGCTCGCGATAGACCTCACCCGAGTCGCGGGTGATGATGTCGAGCATGGCGTTGCCAATACCCGTGACCGCGAGCCGATTGGGTCCCGGCTTCACGCGAAGTGACACGGGGGTTGGGGGAAACGCCACTTAGCGAGAGTAATCAATTTCCACGTAAGGTAGCGACCTATGAGCGCATCCGCAAACCCCTATCGACTCGATCGCAACGTCGTACCCCACGCGTACCGGATCTTCCTCACGCCCGATCTCGACGCCGCCACCTTCGCCGGACGCGTCGAGATCGACGTGGAGGTCGTGACCGCGGCGCCTTCTTTCACCCTGCACGCCGCCGAGCTCGAACTCGGCGCCGCGTCGCTCGCCAGCGGCGGGACAACGTTTCGCTCGCTCGAGCCAGCTCTCGAGTCCACCTACGAGACCGCGACCTTCACCTTTGACCAGTCACTGCCCGCGGGTCCCGCCACGATCGAGATCGCTTTCACCGGTATCTTGAACGACCAGCTCCACGGCTTCTACCGCTCGACGTTCACCGACGCGAAGGGTGTCACCCACACCATCGCCACCACCCAGTTCGAGCACTCCGACGCGCGCCGAGCCTTCCCGTGCTGGGACGAGCCCTCCTTCAAGGCCACGTACCAGATCAACCTCACCGTGCCGAGCGCACTCGCCGCCTACTCGAACTCCCCCGAGATCGCCAACACCGACCTGGGCAACGGCCAGCGCACGGTGAGCTACGCGCCGACTATGAAGATGTCGACGTATCTGGTCGCCTTCATCGTCGGTCCCTTCGAACAGACCGAGGCCCTCGACGTCGACGGGACGCCGTTGCGCATTGTCTATCCCATCGGTAAGGGACACCTGACCGACCTCGCGCTCGAAGCGGGGGCGTTCTCATTGCGATTCTTCAGCGAGTACTTCGCCATCCCCTATCCCGGGGACAAGCTCGACATGGTCGCGATCCCCGACTTCGCCTTTGGCGCCATGGAGAACCTCGGGTGCATCACCTATCGCGAGACGGCCCTGTTAGTCGATCCCGCGGGCGCGTCGCTCGCCGAGATGCAGCGCGTCGCCGAGGTCGTCGCCCACGAGATTGCCCATATGTGGTTCGGCGACCTGGTGACCATGGAATGGTGGGAAGGCATCTGGCTCAACGAGGCCTTCGCCACCTTCATGCAGGTCCTGTGCACCAACGCGTTTCGTCCCCAGTGGAAGATGTGGGTGGGCTTCGGGGTGGACCGCGACGCCGCGTTGCAGATCGACGGCTTGCACTCGACGCGACCCATTGAGTACGAGGTCATCTCACCCGACGACACCCGCGGCATGTTCGACGTGCTCACCTACGAGAAGGGTGGCTCGGTGCTGCGCATGCTCGAGCAGTACCTGGGTGAAGAGACGTTCCGCGACGGCATCCGCCACTACCTCGTCACCCACAGTTACGCCAATACCGTCACGACTGACCTGTGGGACGCGCTCGAAGCGACGTCGGGCCAACCGGTGCGCGCGATGATGAACACCTGGATCCTCCAGGGCGGCCACCCGCTCGTGACCCTTGACGCCGGCACGCTCAGCCAGCAACCCTTCGCCTACGGCGAGGCGAAGGGCGCCAGTGCGATCGGGTCGACCTGGCTGGTGCCGGTCCTCACCCGATCGCTGAAGGGCGGGCCGACCACTCGTCACCTGCTCGCCGACACACCGCTGGCGGTGGACGACGAACTGCCGGTGGTGCTCAACGCGGGCGGGTCGGGCGTGTTCCGCTCGCGCTACGGAGCGCGCGAACTCGAGGCGCTGGCGAGCCACGTCGGTGAACTCGAGGAACTCGAGCGCGCCACGTTGCTCGCTGACAGTTGGGCCTCACTGCTCGCGGGTCAGGTCAGCTGGAGCGCCTTCGTCGCCAGCGCACGCGGTCTGGGCGACCAGGACGAGCCCAATCCCTGGGGAACCGTGTCGGTGGCGATGGACTACGCCCGACGCGCGCTCTCGCCCGAGCAACTGCCCGCCCTCGCGGCGCTGGTTCGCGAGCTCTTCGGTCCCCAGTTCGTGCGTCTCGGCTGGGACGCGAAAGCGGGTGAGAGCGAGCTCACCCCCCAACTGCGCGCCATTGTCCTGGGTGCCCTCGGCACCATCGGCGGTGATGAATCGATCCGCGCCGAAGCGGCGCGTCGCTTTGACGCCAACGAACTCGACGGCGACCTCGCGCGGACCATCCTGCGTATCGTCGCCGAGCAGAACCGGCCCGGCGACTACGACACCTTCCTCAAGCGCTACAAGAACGCGTCCACTCCCCAAGAGGAGCAGCGCTATCTCTGGGGCCTGGGCGACTTCGCCGACGAGACGCTCGCCTTTAACGCCGCGGAGCGCTGCTACCGCGAGTTCCGCAACCAAGACGGGGCGATCGTGCTCGGTATCCTCTCGCGAAACGCCACGACGGGTCCTTCGATCTGGCGGTTCTTCACCAGCCGCTGGAAGGAGACCATCGAGAAGTTCCCCGCGAACACGCTCTCGCGCCTGGCGCTGGGCATCCCGCTGTTCATCAAGGACCCGATCTTCGCCGAGCAGGTGGCGAGCTTTCACGAGAGCCACCCGCTCGCCGGCGAGCAGCGCACCATCGAACAGGCGATCGAGCGCATGCGAGTGGGACTCACCTTCGCCTCGGCGTTGCGCGCGCAGTTCTAGCCACCGTGGACGTCGGGGCGTTCCTGGGCGTCTTCGCCCTGATGTTCCTGCTCGAGTTACCCGATAAGACCATGGTCGCGATGATCGTGATGAGCACGCGCGCGCGTCCCTCGTCGATCGTGCTCGGCGCGTCGGCGGCCTTCGTGGTCCAGACGGCCATCGCGGTCAGCGCGGGCGGCTTGATCGCGTTGTTACCGTTACACGTCAAGGACATCGTGGTCGCCGTGCTGTTCCTCGGCGGCGCCGGCTACCTGTTATTGGTTCCCGAGCGCACCGTGAGTGAGCACGGCCAGCGAGAAGGAGTACTCGAACGCGCGGCCTCTCGTTGGCGCGAGTGCAGCACGGCGTTCGGGGTCATCTTCCTCGGCGAGTTCGGCGACCTGACCCAGATCCAGGCGGCGAACCTCTCGGCCAAGACCCACCGACCCGTCGAGGTCTTCGTCGCCGCGTCGGCGGCGCTCGTGTGCGTGACCGTCGTCGCCGCCTACGGCGGCCAACTGCTCCAACGCGTGGTGCCGATCGCGAAGATCCGCGTGCTCGGGGGACTCGTCTTCCTCGGACTCGGCGTCTACACCCTCGTCCAGTTGGCGACCTCGTGAGGCGCGACGAACTGCTCGACTTCGCCGACACCGTCAAGGGATTCATGCCGCGCAACGAGGGCCTCGCGCTCTACCGCGCCGCGCTCGAGCACGGAGGCGAGAACAAGACGTGGCTCGAGGTGGGAGCGTGGTGCGGCAAGTCCGCGGTCTACCTGGGCTGCGCGGCCCAAGAGCGCGGCGCGGTCCTCTATTCGCTCGACCACCACCACGGCAGTGAGGAGAACCAGCCGGGCTGGGAGCACTTCGACGCCACGCTGGTCGACCCCGTCGACGGTCGACTCAACACGCTGCCGACCTGGCAGCGCACCATCGCCGAGGCCGGACTCGAGGACACCGTCATCGGACTGGTCGGACCCTCGAGCGTGGTGGCCGCGCACTTCGCCCAACCGCTCGAGGTGCTCTTCATCGACGGTGGACACGGCCACGACGTCGCCTGGGCCGACTACGAAGCCTGGACTCCCAAAGTGGTGACCCGAGGACTGCTGTTGATCCACGACGTCTTCGAGGACCCGCGTGACGGGGGTCGCCCCCCCTACGAGATCTACCTCGCGGCACGCTCGAGCGGCCGCTTCGAGGATGTCGCGCGCGAAGGTTCGCTACGCGTGCTTCGCCGCGTCGAGGGTGGCGAGGGGACAACCGGGCTCGGGTAGGTCCGTCCACGCGCCCAGCTCGCCGTGACGAAAAGTCCCCGACGCGCCCGAGGACGAACTGAGGGCGTCGGCGGCGAGGATGATCGCCGCCGCGGTGTAGGACGTGGTCTCGCGGTGCGGGAAGGTCACCGCGTCGGGATAGGCCAGGCCCGTCCAGTAGGCGCCGTCCTCGCGGCGGTGGCGTCGCGTGTAACCGAACAGGTCCAGCGCCTGGCTCGTGAGGCCCAGGGCGTCAAGGGCGAGCACGCACTCGGCCGTTTCGGCGGCGGTGACCCAGTCGTTGGTCGACACACAGCGCACGCCGTAGCCATCCATGACGTGGCGTTCCCAGCCGTCGGCGATGCGCTTCTGGCCCGCCTCACCCTCGAGCGCGCCGCAGAAGATCGGGTAGTACCAGTCCATCGCGAACTCGTTCTTGGGTGCGAAGGCCCCGGGGTGGTGCGACACCGCGTGACCGAGTCGTCCCGCGCACAACTCCCAGGTCGGCTTGGGGATCTCGAGACGCTCGCCCAGTGCCGCGCCGCAGCGAAGTGAGTGAAAGATCGACGACGAGCCGGTGAGCAGCGAATAGGACTCGGGGCGTCCCAGCGAATCGAGCGACCAGCGAATCGTGCCGTCGTCGAGTTGCCAGCGCAGCACGAAGTCCAGCGCCCGCTCGACGCAGGGCCAGATCTCGCGCGCGAAGTCCAGATCGTTCGTCGCGAGCACGTAGTGGTACACGCCCGCCGCCACGTAGGCGCACACGTTGGTGTCCAGTCGCGTGTCCTTCACGGCCCCGGCGAGGTAGTAGTTGAACCAGCTGCCGTCGCCCAGTTGCGTGCGGGCGAGCCAGCGGTAGGCCGCGCGCGCCTCGTCGACGTAACCCGTCACCGTGAGTGCCATCGCCGCTTCCACGTGGTTCCACGGGTCACAGTGCCCGCCCTCGAACCAGGGAATCGCCCCGCTCGCCAGCTGCAAGCCAGCGAGGTACCTCGCGCTCATCAGCAACTCCTCGGCGCTCAACAGGCCGGGTACCTCGGGCAGCGACGTCGTGGTCGTCATGGCTTTGCCGCGTAGACAATGATCGACTTGCCGATCAGCGGCGCGAGGACCGCCTCGGCCCCTCGGGTGAGACGCGGCGCCTTCATGATGTCCCAGACGAGCAGCCGGTGGTAGTTCTTCACCCACCAGTTCTCGTCGTTGGTCGTGCCGACCAGACACTTGAGCCACCAGTAGGGGCTGTGCAGTCCGTGCGCGTAGTGGTGACCGGTCACGCGCAGCCCCACCGAGCGCAGACGGTCTTCGAGCACCGAGCGCCGGTAGATCCGAATGTGCCCACCGGGCACGTTGTGGTACTCGTCCGACAGCGCCCAGTTGATCAGTTCAGGCAGAAACCGCGGCACCGTGACCGCCATCGTGCCCCCGGGTCGCAGCACCCGGTAGAACTCGCCCATCGCCGCCAGGTCCCCGGGGATGTGCTCGAGCACTTCAGAGCAGATGACCCGGTCGAAGCTCGCGTCGGGAAAGGGCAAGTGCAGCGCGTCACCCTGCACGCAGGCGGTGTGCAGGTCCGCGGCGCGCAGTTCGCCCGCTTCGAGCATCGCCGCGAACGTGGCGGCCACGCCGTTCACTTCGTCGCGACCCGCGTCGAGCGCGACGACGTTCGCCCCTCGTCGTGCCGCTTCGAAGGCGTGACGTCCAAAGCCGCAACCCAGGTCGAGCACGGTGTCACCGTCGCGAAGTCCCAACCGGTCGTAGTTCGCGGTCAGCATCAGTCGAAGTCCATCGCCTCGGGAAGGGGCTGGTGGGCGAGGATCGCCTCGTAACAGGCGGCCGTGCCTCGTGCGGTGACCTGCCAGGTGAAACGCTCCATCACGCGCTGGCGACCGCCTTCGCCCAGGCGCTGGCGCAGCGCGGGATCGTCGAGCAGCGTGCGGATCGCCTCGACGAGGGCCTCGGGGTTGTTGGGCTCGACGAGCAGTCCGGTCTCGCCGCTCACGCCCACCACTTCGGGTAAGGCGCCCCCGGTGGTGGCGACGACGGGCACCGCGCAGCTCATGGCCTCGATCGCGGGCAGCGAGAACCCCTCGTAGAGGCTCGGCACGATGGCGACTTCGGCCTCGCCGTAGAGGCGCGCGAGCGCGTCGTCGCTGACCCCGGTGATGGTGGTGACGATGTCGCCCAGACCGAGTCGCTCGATGGTCGACGCGACGCGCCCCTTGGCCTTGGGCTGGCCAATGACGATCAGGTCGATGTCACGCTCCGCGCGCAACTTGGCGACGGCCTCTAAGAGCGGCACGAGACCCTTCATGGGCACGTCCGAGCTCGAGGTCACCATGAGTCGGCCCTTCTTCTTCACCACGTCGTCGTAGGGGCGAAAGACGTTCGCGTCCACGCCCACCGGCACCACGGTGAGCCGCTCGAGGGGCACCTTCATCTGCGCGTTGATGTCGACCTTGGAGTTGTGCGACACCGTGAGCACCGCCGGCAACTTCTTGACGACGCGTACCTGCATTCGCAAGAAACCGAACCACCGTCGCGTGGTGTAGCGCTTCCAGAGTGTCTCGGCGTGGTCCAGGGCGATCGAGCGGTCCACGGTGATCGGATGGTGAAGGGTCTCGAGCAGGGGCCACTTCGCGCGGTGCAGGGCGAGGATCCCCGGACCCATGCACTGATTGTCGTGGATGATGTCGAAGTCGCCTCGGCGCGTGGCGAGGATCTTCTTCACGCGCATCGAGTACGCGAGCGGCTCGCCGAATCCCCCCGTCAACATCACCGCGAACTCCGCGACGTCGGCCGCGCCAGTGAACTCGCGTGGCGCGGGAACGCGGAATGGGTCGGGGTCGCGGTAGAGGTCCAAACCGCGCACCGGGGTGAATCCGACGCCCTCGTCCAACTCGGGCCAAGGCGGGCCCGAGAACACCTCAACGCTGTGGCCCAGGTTGACCAGTTCGCGCGACAGGTGCCGGGTGTAGACCCCCTGGCCGCCGCAACGGGGATTACCCCGGTAGATCAGGAACGCGACGCGCAGCTTGCCCGGTTGCGCGGGTCTGGGGGCTACGCGGGTCGGGATTTCGATGGCCCGTGACCGAGCCCACGAGGCCCTCGTATCGGCGATCGTCTGGGCGAGGGAACGGGGCACGGATCATCTTTCGGGTTCGACAGAGTTCCCCATTCTCCCCTACTTTCTTGAACCACACAAAACGGCTTTCGAGGTCACTCGCCGCGATGACTACGCTGGCCATTCATGGACCTGACCTATCCCCCCGAAGCTGAAACCTTCCGCCGCACGATCCGCGCCTGGCTCGAGGAGAACCTGCCCCCGGGCTGGTTCGAGCCTGGTTTTCACCAGAGCGAGGACGAGCGCAAGGAGTTCAACCGGACCTGGACCGACAAGCTCTTCGCCGGCGGGTGGATCTGTGCGGGCTGGCCGGTCGAGTACGGCGGCAAGGGTTTGTCACTGCTGGAACAGGTCGTGCTCAACGAGGAGTTCGCGAGCGCCGGCGCACCGATGCGCGCGGACTTCTTCGGCGACACCTTGGTGGGTCCGACGATCCTCCAGTGGGGCACCGAGGAACAGAAGAAGGAATTCATACCCGGGATCCTCCAGGGCAAGATCGCCTGGTGTCAAGGTTTCTCCGAACCCAATTCGGGCAGCGACCTCGCGAGCCTCAAGACCAGTGCCGTCCTCGACGGCGACGAGTGGGTCATCAACGGTCAAAAGGTGTGGACGACCCAAGCCCAGCACGCCGACTACGTCTTCTTGATGTGTCGCACCGACCCCGACGCGCCCCAGCACGCGGGCATCAGTTATCTCCTGGTGCCCATGCGCCAAGAGGGCGTCGACGTTCGTCCCATCACCCAGGTCGACGGTTCGGCCGAGTTCAACGAGGTGTTCTTCACCAACGTGCGCTGTCCCAAGGGCAACGTCGTGGGCGGCGTGAACAATGGTTGGAAGGTCGCGATGACGACACTCGGGTTCGAGCGCGGTTCGTCCTCTACGACCGGTCACCGTCGCTTCTTGAAAGAGTGGCAGGTCATCGTGAGCGAGGCCAAGCGCCGTCACAAGAACGAAGACCTGCGCGTGCGTGACGACCTGGTTCGATCCTGGCAGAAGGTGAAGATCATGGAGATCAACGGGTACCGGACACTGACCGACTCGCTCAACAGCACCCACAACGCGGCCCTGCTCGGTGCGTGCAACAAGATGTTCTGGTCCGAAGCCCACCGGGCTTCGATGGAGCTCGCCATCGACATCCTGGGCATGGAGGGTCAGATCCTCACCGGCAAGGGTGACGCCGACGGTTCTCTGCCCGGCATGGGACGCGGTCGGGCCGACTACCCCGTGTCCGAGCTGCAGGCGTCCTTCTTCTTCTCGCGTTCCGAGACGATCTGGGGTGGCACCGCCGAGATCCAGCGCAACATCATTGGCGAGCGGGCCCTTGGTCTGCCCAAGGAGCCAAAACCTCAGGCCGTCTGAGTCGCCAGTAGCTCGGCTTCGTTGCGTTCGTCGCGCCGGCGCGAGAGGACGAGTCCGAACCCGGTGGCGATCGTGAGCAATGAACCCACGAGGATCCCGATCCGGGGGTTGGACCACGAGACGATGAGCCCGACGAGGGGCGCGCCGATCGGCGTCGTACCGAGGAACGCAATCGCGTAGAGACTCATCACGCGTCCTCGCATGTGCTGGCTCGAATTGAGCTGCAAGGTGGCGTTGGCGGTCGCGATGAGGGCGATCGAGAACGCGCCCGTGGGCACCAGCGCGATCTCGGCGGCGAGCACGCTCGGCGACAGCGCCACGAGGGTCATGCACGAGCCGAAGCCCAGCATCAGAAAGGCGATCATCGTGGGTGTCGGCCGCGAGCGGTGCGCGACCACCAAACCACCCACGACCGCTCCCGCGCCCATCGCGGCCATGAGCAGCCCGTAGTCCGCCGCCGAGTGCTGGTGGAACGTCACGCGCGTCAGCAGCGGCAGGGTGACCGTGAAGTTGTAGGCGAAGGTCCCCACGACCGCGACCGCGACGATGAGATTGCGCAGCAAAGGGTTGTCGCGCACGTAGCGAAGACCGAGTCGAAGTTGTCCCTTTCGCCGCTCGACGGTCCTCATGGGCAGGAACTCGCTGCGTCGCATCATGGCGAGCGCCACCAACACCGCCGCGAACGAGCCCGCGTTGGCGTAGAAGCAGTCCGCGGTGCCCACCACCGCGATGAAGCCCGCGGCGATACCCGGGCCGATGAGTCGACCGGCGTTCATCAACACGCTGTTGAGGCTGACCGCGTTGGCGATGAGGTCGCGCCCGACCATCTCCTGGACGAAGGCCTGACGCGCGGGATTGTCGAACAGGTTCACCACGCCGAGCAGCGCGGCGAGGACCATGACGTTGACGAGGTTGGCGTGATGGATGGTCACGAGCACGCCGAGCACGAGCGCCAGGATCGCCGCGGCACTCTGGGTGCAGTAGAGGATCCGTCGCTTCTCGTGACGATCCGCGATCAGACCACCGTAGGAACCCAGCAACAACATCGGCACGTACTGCAGCGCGATCACGAAGCCCAGGTCAACCGACGAGCCCGTCAACTGCAGCACGAGCCAGCCCTGCGCGACGGACTGCATCCACGTGCCCGAGACCGAGATCAGCTGACCAATGAAGTAAAGGCGGAAATTTCGGACCGACAGCGCGGCGAAGGTCCGAGACGAGAAGCGCCGTACCGCGCTCATCGTTCATCCAGCAGCGTCTCGAGGAACGTCGCGGCGTCGCGGGCACGGCGCTGATCCGTGGCGGACAGCGCGAGCAGCCGTTGTTCGAGGAACTCCGCCTTCTTCATGCGTATGGTGTCGAGTTCGCGTCGGCCCGCGGCGGTCAGTGAGACCCGAGTGCAGCGACGGTCGTCGACGTCGAGCGTGCACGTGATGAGCCCTTGGCGTTGCATGTCGCGAACGAGCCGCGTCACCGACGGAGGTTGAATGTGCTCGGCACTGGCGAGGTCGCCGAGCGAAGGGTTCGCCAACTTGGCGATGGACGCCAACATCGAGGCCTGTCCGGGCGACACGCGATCGGGCGCGGTGCCGCGCAAGCGTCGGTTGAGGCGCGTCACGGCCCGGCGCAGTCGAGCGGCGGTTTCGGCGGTGGTCTCTTCCATTAGTTCCTCAAACTAAATAATAGCGGGTCGTGCCGTCACCGCGACGGGTCCGCCTTGGCCTAGAGGGCGCGGTAGCGCGGGACGTACCCGCCCGTGCCCAGTGACATCGAATCCTCGGGGTCAATCGAGTCATCCACGCCACCCACCACCTCGGTCACCCACGACAGGCGGTCGGTAAGGATGCGGGTGACCCCACCTTGCAGCGTGTCCGAGGAGATCGCGCAACTCGAACACGCGCCCTGGAGTTGGACCTCCACGACGCCGCTCTCGACGTCGGCACGCACCAGCACCAGGTCGCCACCGTCAGCCTGGACGGCCGGGCGCATCAGGTCGAGTAGGGCCTGGAGCGCCTGGAGACGGCTGGCGCGTTCGTGGTCGGAGAGTTCGGGCACCGGCCCAGTCTGCCGCGAAAACGCGAGGACGTGACCTCGCGAGTCGCTTGGCTACCATTTGGCCATGAGCACGCACATCGACTGGCGACCCGACGACATCGACCTGTCGGACATGGAGTTCTGGAAGCGCCCCTGGGCCGAACGTGAAGCGGCCTTCGCCACCCTGCGCCGCGAGCGGCCCATCGCAAAATTCGAGGGTATCCGCGTCGAGGGGACCGCGATCGAGTTCCCGCCCGGTCCGGGTTACTACGCCCTGACGCGTTACCGCGACGTCGCCGAAGCGTCTCGCCACCCCGAGATCTTCCTCTCGGGCCCGGGCGCGGTCTCCCAGATGGACCTGCCCCCCGAAATGGTGGAGTACTTCTCGGGCATGATCTCAACGGACAACCCCAAGCACGCCCGTCTGCGGCGCATCGTCTCGAACGCCTTCAATCCACGCAACGTGCGCTCGATCGAGCAGTCCATCGACGTGGTGGCTCAAGCGACCATCGATCACGCGCGCGAGCACGGTACCGGTGACTTCGTGACCGACATCGCCGCACCCTTCCCGCTCGAGATCATCTGCACCATGATGGGAGTGCCGCCGAGTGAGTACGCCACGGTCCTCAAGTGCTCGAACACGATCCTCGCCATGGGTGACCCGGACATCGTGCCCGCCGAGGCGGACCAGATTCTCGTCGTGCTCGAGGCCGGCGCCACCTTGACGGGCATCATGGAAGAGCTCGGCAAGTACCGGATCGACAATCCGATCGACGACATCACCAGCGCGCTGGTGAACGCCGAGATCGAATCCGAGAAATTGACCCAACAAGAGCTCGCCTCGTTCTTCGTGCTACTGGTGACCGCGGGCAACGAGACCACCCGCACGGCAATTGCCCACGCGCTGCACGCGCTGAGCGAGCACCCGGACCAGAAGGCGCGCCTGCTCGCGGACTACGAGGGACTGGCCAAGACCTCAACCGACGAGATCGTGCGCTGGGCGTCGCCGGTGATCTGGATGCGCCGCACGCTCTCGCACGATCACACGCTCTCGGGTTTCGATCTCAAGGAAGGTGAGAAGGTCTTGTTGATGTACAACTCGGCCAACCGCGACGAGGAGGCGTTCGAGAACCCCGACGTCTTTGACGTCGGGCGAACCCCCAACGACCACTACGGCTTCGGTGCCCCGGGCCCGCACTTCTGCCTCGGGGCTCACCTCGCTCGCCGCGAGATAACCGTGATGTGGCGTAAGTTGCTGGCCGAGGTCCCGTCGATTCACTCGACCGGCGAGCCGGCCCAACTGGCGTCGAGCTTCGTCAACGGCATCAAACGCCTGCCCTACGCCTTCTGAGCGGGCTCCGCGGCCGCTTCGTCAAAGGCGTGCAACGCGCGGGGTCCCCAAACCGTGCCCGGACCGCCATTCATGGTGATCGCCACGCCGATCGCCTCGGCGAGTTGTTGGCGAGTCACGCCCTGCTGAACCGCGCCCCTGGTGTGCGCGACGATGCAACCGTCGCATTCACGGGTGATCGCGATCACGATCGCCAGTAGTTCCTTCGTCGCGCGCGTCACCTCCCCCTCGCGCATCGCCGCCGCGGACATCTCGGCGTGGCCCTTCAAGACGTCGGGAATCAGTTCACGCAGATCCAGCGCGGGTTGGCGCAACTCTTCTCGAATCGTGTGCATCGCGTCCATAGTCACCTCCACGGTGCAGCGTAGCGACAAGGACCGCTCGAAACTCGCTGTCGAGGCGCGTCGGCTCCCTAGGATTACCTCGTGAGCGTCATCGACGAGCTGTTGGCGAACAACCAGGAGTACGTGGCCCGTCACGGGCACCGCGAACTACCCACCGAACCCCAGTTGCACCTCGCGGTGCTCACCTGCATGGACTCGCGCCTCGACCTCTTCGGCGCGCTCGGTTTGGACCTCGGACAGGTCCACTTGATAAGAAACGCGGGCGGGATCGCCACCGACGACGCCGTGCGCTCACTGTTGCTCAGCCAACGTCTGCTCGGTACGCGTGCCGTGATGGTCATCCATCATTCACGCTGCGGCCTCGAGTCCTTCGAAGAGGAGTCGCTCCAACTCGACCTCGAGCGCGAACACGGCGTGCGACCCCCGTTCCGGTTGGGCGCCTACAAGGACGTGGACGCCGACGTGCGCGACACGGTCCGCAGGTTGCGTTCGAACATCTTCCTGCTCGACACCGAGATTCGCGGTTTCGTCTTCAACGTGGACGACGGCGACCTGCGAGAGGTGTCAGTCAAGAAGTAACTTCTTGAATCCTTGACTGGTCTGACTGAATCCGTGCGTGAGATAGAAGCGGTGGGCGTCGACGCGCACGTTGCGACTGGTGAGCTGGATCCGGTAGCAACCGGCGTCGCGCGCGAGTTGCTCGGCATAACCCAGGATCAGCGCGCCGATGCCCTTGCCGCGATGGTCACTACGCACGTGCACGCTCTCGAGTTCACAACACGGTCTGCCCGCGTGCTGGAAATGCGTGAAGACAATCACCTGGCAGACGCCCACGACCTCACCCTGGGTCTCGGCGACGACCACGTCGCCGCCGCGCGCTCTCGTTTCTTGAACGGCCCGCCAGTAATCGTCCAGTCGCTCGGGATCCTCGTTGTCGGGCGTGAGCGACCCCGCCTGGATGATCGAGACGGCCATGTCCAGGTCGTCGTAGGCGATCGGCCTGACGACGGCGGGCATCTAGGTCCGCGGGTCGATCGGGGTGAGCACGCCCACGCTGGCCTCGACCACTTCCGCCGCGTCGAGGCACAGGTCCTCGCGAAAGAGGTCGCCGATGATCTGGGCGCCGGTGGGAAAGCCGTTCGCGACACCGGTGGGCACGCACGCCGCGGGCAGACCCAACAGGTTCGCCGGGAGCACGAAACGGAACAACTCGACGACACTCAGGGCCGACTCGCGACTTTCGATGTCGAAGCCGTGCGCGAAGGGCGGCTGGGTCCACGTGGGACCCACGATGAGGGGGTACTCGCTCAGGAACGCCCGCCACGCCCGCGCGAGCGCGAATCGCGCCTGGTGCATGCGATAGAGCGACTCCGAGGTCGCGGGCGGAAAGCCGATGTCGGTGAGTTCGATGAACTTGCGGCCGCCCTCGCCGATCACGGCGAACAGCAGCGCTTCGTCGACCTTGAGACTGGTCAACATCAGTTCGCTCCAGGACAGATAGGTCTCCACGAGTTTGGGCGGCTCGATCTCGTCGACTTCGTAACCCGCGGCCTCGAGCGCCCGTCCCGCCACGCGCACACCCTCGGCGACCGCCGCGTCGGTGGACCCACCACTGGGCGAGGGGACCAGGGCCACCCTTCTCGGCGCGCTCGGTCCGCGCAACGGGGCCGACAACGTGAGGGGGTCTCGCGGGTCCGCACCCATGACCACTTCAAGACCGGTGCGCACGTCGGCCACGTGGCGCGCCAGCACACCTTGGACGAGCATCAATTGACTGCTGAGCGGCATCTCGATCAATGCCGAGTCGTTGACCTGGGCCACGCGTCCACGCGACGGCTTGATCGAGCTGATGCCGCACGCGTACGCGGGGTTTCGCAACGAGCCGCCGATGTCGTTACCCAGACCAAGGGGGCTCATGCCCGACGCGATGGCGCTCGCTTCACCGCCCGACGACCCGCCCGCGGTATAACCGCGGCGCCACGGATTGTGCGTCGCGCCGAAGAGCGCCGATTCGGTGTTGATCCGCAGGCCGAGGTCGGGCATGTTGGTTCTGGCGAGCATGACCCCGCCAGCCCGACGCATTCGCTCCACACTCGGCGAGTCAGTTGAAGCCATCAAATCCTTCAACGCGACCGAGCCCTCGTTGGTGGTGTACGTCGCCACGTCAATGTTGACCTTCACCGAGAACGGCACGCCGTGCAGCGCGCCCAGTGGTTCACCAGCATTTCGCGCGGCGTCGGCGGCGTCGGCCTCGCGTCGCACTTCGTCGGGGCGGACCTCGACGACGGCGTTCAGGTCGGTGTTGACGGCCTCGATACGCGAAAGATGAGACTCACAGACCTCGCGCGCCGATGTTTCACCGTCTCGAATCCGGCGCGCCAGCTCGGTCGCGGACTCTTGCCATAACTCGGTACCCATACGTCCCCCCAACAATCCTTGTGGGAGGTAGTTTGCCACGCTCGTGGGCAGGCTGGGATCAGCCGAAACGTCCCAGCGTGTAGTCCAGCGTGCGCGGATCGTCAGGGTTGTTGAAGATCTTCTCGGTGGTGTCGAACTCGATGAGTTCGCCGGCCCGATCCTCACCCATGAGAAGGAAGGCGCAATCGTCCGAAATTCGAGCAGCTTGCTGCATGTTGTGGGTGACGATCACGATGGTGACGCGCTCCTTGAGCGTGGTCATGAGTTCTTCAATCTTCAAGGTGGCGATCGGGTCGAGCGCCGAGGTCGGTTCGTCCATCAAGAGAATCTCCGGGTCCATGGCGAGCGCACGCGCGATGCACAGCCGCTGCTGTTCGCCGCCCGAGAGGTTGGACGCGGCCACCTTCAGCCGCGATTCGACACTGTCCCAGAGGGCGGCCGAACGAAGCGAGGTTTCCGCCGCGTCGTCGAGCAGCGACCTCTTCTTGATCCCGTTGAACCGCAGTCCAGAAACGACGTTGTCGTAGATCGACATCGTCGGGAAGGGATTCGGCCGCTGGAAGACCATGCCGACCCGGGTGCGCAGTTCTGTCACCGTCACGTCCCCGCGATAGATGTCGGTACCCTCGAGCAGTATCTGACCCGACACCTTCGCACCGGGGGTGAGGTCGTGCAAGCGATTGAGCGCACGCAACAGGGTGGTCTTTCCCGAGCCCGAGGGGCCGATCAAGCTGGTCACCCGGTTCTTGGCGATGTCGAACGTCGCGTCACGTACCGCGACGCGACCGTTGAACGACACGGCCACGTCCTTGAGTTGCATGGCACTGTGGCCAGGTGTCCGCTCAATTACGGCTTGCTGATTGGTCGCTTGCGCTTCGGACATTATTTTCTCCATTAGTTACTCACCTTTTGCTTCCTCGAGGCCCAGATGCGAGCCGTCAAACTGAGAATGAACACGAACGCCACGAGCAGCAACGCTGCTCCCCACACCTGAGCGCGCTGACTGGGCCACTCAGACTTGGCGTTCTCGTAGATCGACAACGGCAGCGCTGAAACTGGGTTGAGGGGCTGCCACGAATTCAGGTAGCCGCCACCGATGACCAAGAGCACTGGCGCGGTCTCGCCGATCGCGCGAGAGATCGCGAGGATCGAACCGGTCACGATGCCCGTGAGCGCCGACGGCAACACGACGCGCAGTGACACCTTGTGCGGTTTGGCGCCGAGGGCGAGTCCCGCTTCGCGCAACGTGTTGGGCACGTTCAACACCGCGATCTCGGTCGAGATGATGATGACGGGCAACATGAGCACCGCCAGCGCGAACGATCCGGCGATCGCCGAGAACCCCACGTGGAGGTCCTGGAGGACAAAGGAGAACGCGAAGAGACCCATGAGGATCGACGGTGCGCCGGCCATGGTCTGGGCAATGATGCGAAGCGACGAGGCGAACTTGGACGTGGACTCCGCGAGGTAGATGCCACAGAGGACCCCGATCGGTATTGCCATGATCGCGGCGTAGACGTTGAGCGCAATACTGCCGATGATGGCGTTCGAGAGGCCACCGGTCGCGTTGGGCGCGATCAAGGTCGGCGTCGAGGGTACCTTCGTGAAGAACGTGCCCGTCAGCTGGGGCGCCCCGCGCTGGATCAGCTGCCAGAGCAGCAGTACCAAGGGAACCGCGGCGACCGCGAGAGCCAGCGCGCACAGGCCGGTCATGATCCGCGAGATGAGGATGCGCCGCGCACGAGAGGCATTCGAGACGCGGCGAATCTCTTCGCGCATGGACTGCGCGATTTCAACGGGCTCGTCGAGTTGGGTGAGGTCGTTCATACCTTGGCCAGTACCTTGCGTTGACGGCTCACGAGCCAGCGACTGACCAGTGAGAGACTGAAACTCAACAACATCAACAGCACGCCCAGCGCCATCAGAGCCGAGATCTCGTTACCCTGGGCCTCGCCGAATTCGGTGGCGATCCACGACGCGATGGACGTGCCCGGGTCGAGCAAGTGGAACTGGACCTTGGCGACGCCGCCGGCGATCAGCGCCACCGCCACGGTCTCGCCCGTCGCGCGCGCGAGAGCGAGGAACGTCGCCCCGAACAGGCCAATGCGTGACGTCGGCAGGACGACGCGGCGAATGACCTGCCAGCGCGTCGCGCCCAGTGACAGGCTGGCCTCCATGAGGTCCTGGGGCACGACCGCGATTACTTCACGGCTGATCGCGACGAACGTCGGCAGGATCATGACGCCAAGGACGATCGCGGCCAACAACAGTGACGGCCCGTACTGCTCACTGGGGTCGCCGAACAGTGTGTGCGCGAAAGGCCACGAATTGAACCACGGATCGACCGTCTTGTACATCCAGGGCGCCAGGACCAAGTAGCCCCACAGGCCGTAGACGATGCTCGGCACCGCGGCGAGCAGTTCGACCAAGGTGGCCACGATGTTGCGCAGGCGTCGCGGCAGGAAGAACACGATGGAGATCGCGGTGCCCAGTCCGATCAACACCGCGATGACCAGCGCGATGAGCGACGTTTCGAGGGTTCCCACGATCATGGCGAGACCACCGAAGGGACCAGTAGGCGACTGCCAGCCACTGCCGGTGATGATCGTTCCAGAATGATGCAGCCACGTGGGAAGCGACTTTTGAAGGATGGAGCCTACGAACCCCACCGACACCGCGGCGAACAAGACGCACGCAGCGAGCAGGACGTAGTGATACCACGTGCGCGAGGTGGTGGAGGAGCCAAACTCCTCCACCACCTGGCCGTGAATTGCTAGGTCAGAGAGCGATTCTTCAATCATCTGTTACTTGACTCTTCTCCTGACCTAGCTGCTGATTACTTCTTGACTACGAAGCCTGGTTCAACAGAACCGTGCCGTTGTAGGTGACCTGCTGCAGTTGTGCGCGGGCGTAGGCCTGGACCGCTGCGGGCAGCGGCACGTAGCCCTCTCCTTGAGCGATGCCACGGTTCTGGGCGTAGTGGGTCTCCCAGTCGAGGTACTTCACCACGGCCTCGCCAGTTGCCTCACTCGTCTGACTCTTGGCGACGATGGCCCAGCTGTACGTGGCGAACGGCCACACGTCATTGCCGGGCTCGTTGACGATCGAGAAACTGTCGGGAGTGATGTTGGTTCCCGCGGCCGCGGCCGCGGCGGCGATCTCGGCCAAGGTCGGCTGAAGCCACTGGCCGTTCTTGTCCTGCAGTGACGCGGTCTGAATTGCGTCGTTGCCCGGAATCAACACGTAACTGTATTCGACGTAACCAATGGCCCCGAGCGTGTTGTCGATGTCCTGGGCCATCGCCGCGTTGTTGGCGGCGGCCAACACGTTCGTGGCACCCCACGCGGCACCGGTACCTTCCATCACGTTGCCACTCGCAGTCTGGGTCGCGTTGCCGGCCTGGTGCAGCCAGTCGGTGAAGGCGTACGTCGTTCCCGAGCTCGCACCGCGGTAGATGACCTTGATCGTGTCACGGGCTTCGTTGTTGGTCCCGAGGGCGGCGAGGGCCTTGCCGAGTCCAGAACTCGCACCACCATTGGTCGCCACGATTGTCGGGTCCGACCACTGGGTCACGGTGCCGTTGTAGATCGCCGCGATCTCAGCGGCGGTCAATTTCACGTTGTCGAATCCTGCACCAAGGTTGTAACCAATGACGGCGCCACCAAGGATGTAGGGGACTTGAACGTAGTTCGACTCGGTGACGCCACTGGGCAATGTGCCCGCGGTTGCCGTCATCGGTTGGTCGGAGAAGCCGATGTTGACCGATCCGTTGGTGATGTCAGTGCGACCCGTTCCCGAGCCTGCGGCCGGGTACGAGCTGAACGACACCTTGCCACCCGCGCTGTAGGCGGACGACCCACTGGTCGTCGCGCCGACTTCGGGGGCGTCGAATGACGATCCGTTGATCGCGAGCGAAGCGGTACCCGGCACGTTGAGGTCGATGTCGCCTGGCAGGTTGGTGCCCTGGAGGCTCGGCTTCGTCGCGGTGTAACCCTTCGGGCAGGCCTTGGTGGTGACTCGCTCTGTCTTCAGCGCTGTTGCGGTCAACTCATAACAAGTGTGCGGCTTTACTTTCGGCTTGGCTGCGGCACCGGCGGGCAAACTGACCACCGCGAGCAGACCAGCGACGGTCAGCGCCGCTGCCGTCATTGACCTGAGTGTCTTATTCATTCTGAACTTTCCTCCTAAAGAAAGTGATTCGTTGGTGGCCAAGTGAACTGCGGACGACCTACGCCGTGAGCGAATCTTTTTGCCAATGTTGAACCTAGGAACGCAAAGTGAACGGCAGGTGACGCACGCGAAGGTTCAAAGTGAAATGTTGAGGAAGTTCTGAAACCTAGTGATTCAGGGGTTTTTCGTCAGTTCGACGATCGCGACTTTCAGTCGCAGCAACTATCGCGCCACCCGCACGAACCGCACCGGAAGTGGGCGTGTTCTGCCCCGAGCACCGAACCACACAAGGGACACTCGCCAAAAGTCCCCAAGCGGCTCGCGCAGACGGGACCCGGAGGCGGCGACGTGTACGACTCGATAAGGGGGACATCGTCCATCGGGCAATTATGGACGCTACGAGGCGACGCCGCGATGATAGGGGCCTCGAGTTAGGGATTTCTTGTCAAACTGACCTAAAGTGGCCGTGGGGGAACAATCAGGTCCGAGGCAGGCAGTGATGCGCATAGGTGTTCTTACCGCAGGCGGCGACGCGCCGGGCCTCAACGCGGCGATTCGTGGACTCGGCATGATGGCGTTTCGCGACGGGCACGAATTGATCGGAATCGCCAACGGCTGGGCTGGACTCGCCGGCGACTACTCGGGACGCAACCTCGCTCCCGAGGAGTTGAGCGGAATCGTCGGCCAGGGTGGAACCCTGCTCGGCACGGCTCGTTACAACCTCGACGACCCCAAGGGCGGACGCGAGCGCGTCCTCGAGGCGCTCGGCCAGCACCTCGACGCGCTGGTCGCCATCGGCGGCGACGGCACCCAGCGAATCTCGAACTGGCTCGCTGAACGCGGTGCCCCGGTGATCGGCGTGCCCAAGACCCTCGACAACGACCTCGTCGGTACCGACTACTGCATTGGTTTTGACACCGCCGTCGGTATCGTCGCCGAGTCGCTCGACCGGCTCTACACGACCGCGGCGTCCCACCACCGCGTCATGGTCGTCGAGACCATGGGTCGCGCAACCGGGTGGGTCGCGGCGATGGGCGGTCTCGCCGGGGGTGCGGACCTGATCGTCATACCCGAGTTCCCCCTGACGATGGATCAGATCATCGCGCACCTCGTGAAACGACGCAGTTCGAACAACGCGTTCTCGATCGTGGTCGTGGCCGAGGGGATCAACCTCGAGACCCTGGGCTGTTCGGTGCGCGACGAGGTGTCCACCGAAGGAATCGGCGGGGTGCGACTCGCCACGAGGGGCGTGGGCCAGTTCGTCGCCTCTCAGATCGACGCCCACGGCGGCTTCGAGGTGCGCACCACCGTTCTGGGCCACCTGCAACGAGGAGGGAGCCCGAGCGCCTACGACCGCATCTGGGCGACGAGGGTGGGCGCCGCCGCCTACGACGCGGTGGTCGCGGGAAAGTTCGGCATGATCCCCGTGGTCCAGGGCAATCAGGTAGAACTGGCGCCGCTCGCTTCGGTCGCGACGGGCCAGCGCAGGGTGCCGCGCGAACTCTACGACCTCTGCGCCGCGTTCTTCTAGGACGCCCTTCAACCCGGGCCGAGTTGTCCCACCCGGTAGTGCTTACGGCAGAGAACTTGGTAATGCACTACTCCGCGCACGACGTCACCGGTGACGAACTGGTTCCCCTCGCGCGCGACCACGCCGTTGACGACCCTGGCGTTACAGCGACCTTTGGCACCGCACCAGCACGACGAGGTGAGCGGTAGTTCGTGCGCCCAGTCCGCAATCGCAAACAAGCGAGCCGATCCCGGGAAGACATTAAGCAAGAAGTCCGCTGACAGTCCGAACGCGTGCACGTCGATCTGATCGTCGTCGACGGCCATCGCGAGCTGATCGATCTGCTCGACGCTCGCGAACTGGACTTCGTCGATCACGAGGATGTTCATGCCTTCGCGCACGAGTCGCGCCACGTGCTCGGTGAGGTCACACCCGGGTGCGATTGCCTCGGCGTGGGCCTCGATGCCGATTCGACTCGTGACCATCCCGTCGTCACTGCGGTCGCCGAAGGTCCACAGGGCCACGTCGCTTCGCCCCTCTCGCAACTGCCAGCAGAGCTGCAGGGCCAGCGTCGACTTGCCCGCGGCCATGGTCCCGTATGTGAAGGTCAGTTCCGCCATTGGCTTCTCTCGTCGTGACCGAACTACGTTACCCTCTTGGACGTCACGTTCTCGGCGTCGAGGCGCGCACCTCACTAGATTGTTCGAATGAACCACGTCGTGCGATCAATCGCCTACATCCGAAACGATCGAAGCGAGGCGCTCGACGACAACTGGGACGACGTCGTGAGCGTGGTCGAGCTCGCCCACGACGTTCCGAGCGAGGCGTTGCGAGGCCTCGAGGACTTCAGCCACGTCGAGATCGTCTTCTACGCGGACTGGGCCGACGACGTCCCCCCGGGCCCGTGGCACCGGCACCCGCGCGGAAACCAGCAGTGGCCCGACGTCGGAGTCTTTTCCCAGCGCAACAAGGATCGGCCCAACCGGATCCTGCTCAGCACGGTGGCCATTGACGCACTCGCTGAACGTTCGTTCACCGTGCGCGGACTCGACGGCATCGACGGCACGCCGGTGCTCGACATCAAACCGGTCTTTCGATGGAGCGTGCCGCGCGGCGAGCTCCGGGTGCCGGCGTGGAGCGAACAACTCGGCGAGCAGTACTTCTAGACCGGGTTCGCCTCCACGAAACCATTGATGACCGCCGCGAGTTCCGGGCCCCTCTCTTCTTGGAGAAAGTGACCACCACCCTCGATGGTCACGTGCGCCTGGCCCTTGGTGCCCGGCACCAGAGCGAGGAACTTTCGATCGCCGCCCTTCGTGATCGGATCACTGTCCGAATAGCAACAGAGAAACGGTTTCTCGAAGGTTGACAACACCGCCCAGGCCGCCACGTTCGCGTCGTGCGCGGGGTCCGCGGGCGACGTGGGCACGAGCAGCGGAAATTGACGAGCGCCCTCCTTGTAAGTGTCGTCGGGGAACGGCGCGTCGTACGCCGCTACCACTTCAGGGGCCAGACGCTTCACGCAACCCCCCGAGACGATCCCACCCACGTGGAAGTCCGGCGTGTTCTGGCTGTACTCCTGCCACATCATGAACGCTTCGCTCATCGGCTCGTCACCCGTGGGTAGTCCGCCGTTGCCAATGGCCACTCGCGCGAATCGATCCGGGTGTTCGCCGACGAGGCGAAGCCCGATGAGACTGCCCCAGTCCTGGGCGAAGAGGGTCACCTCTGAGAGGTCGAGCACGTCAAAGAGCAGTTCGCGAACCCACTCGACGTGACGAGCGTAGGTGTAGTCACCGCGCTGTGCGGGTTTGTCCGAACGGCCGAAGCCAATCAGGTCCGGGGCAATGACGCGGCGCCCTCGCGCGACCAGTCCCGGGATCATGAACCGGTAGAGGTAGGACCAACTCGGCTCACCGTGCAACAAGAGAACGATCTCGCCGTTCGCCGCACCTTCGTCCAGGTAGGCGATGCGCAGGTCCTCGCCACCGTTCGGGTCCTTCACCGACGCGTAGGACGCGACGTAGGGAAAGTCGGGGAGGTCGTCGAACCTCTCCTCTGGTGTTCGTAGTCGGTCCATATCCGTTTTCTCCTTCTGGTCGCGGCGACGCTACTGACGCGCCATGCCCTCTCGAGCGGCCGTCTCGTTGTCGGTTTTCGAACTCTGGGCGATGAGTTGGATGTCGACGCGTCGAAGCGTGCCGCGAAAGGCGAAGTCATCGCGATAGTGCTTGGACACGGGAGATCCGTGATCGGAGCCGATACTCATCCCGATACTCGAGATAATGCGCATGAGGAACGGAAAGTCACCCGTCCCTACTGGCTCGGCGTCGATGGTGAGCGTCGCGGAGGCGTCACTGCGCCCGCGACGGAATTGGACGCCCACGACCGAGTCGCCCACGGGCACCGCATTCGTGGATTCGATCACGTGATGGTCGCCAAAGATGTTGTAGTCAAAGAACAGTTTCTCGCGCTGGATGAAGAGGCTGACCCCCGCATTCTCGGTGCCCGAGGCCATGATGACGCCCTCGTCACCCTCGTGGCGCGTGACGCGCGCTTCCAGGTCCCAACTACGCCCGCCGATTCCCGCCGCGGCCTGGGGCGGGATGGGACTGAGCGGAGGAAGATAGGTGTAGTGCCGGTTCAACGGGTGAGGCGAATGGTCCTGGGAGCGAGAGGCAAACAACTCGATGAGCCGGTCATCGAGGGGCAGGACGCCGTATTTCTCTGCCTCCTCCCACCACCGGGCAATCAACGCCGCTAGTCGCTCGGGCTCGTGCGCGGCGAGGTCGTGACACTCCGACGCGTCTCGTGCGACGTGGTACAGCTCCCACCGATCGTCTTCGAAGGGTGCGCCGAATTGATGGCGGGTGACGGCTTTCCATCCCTCGTGGTACATCGCACGGTGTCCGACCATCTCGAAATACTGGGTCGTCTTCTGGCTGGGCGCGTCGGGACTGTCGAAGGAGTACGCCAGTGACGACCCGGCGATGGGCATCTGCTCGACTCCTCGATAGACGTTCGGCGCGCGGGCGCCGGTCACTTCGAGGACGGTCGGCGTGATGTCGGTGACGTAGTGAAACTGGTGACGCACCTCGCCCTTCGCACGTATTCCTTTGGGCCAGTGCACGATCAGTGGGACGTGCACACCGCCCTCGTGCGTGTTTTGTTTGTACCACTTGAAAGGGGTGTTACCCGCCTGGGCCCAGCCCCACGGATAGTTCGAATGGCTGCTCGGGCCGCCGATGTCGTCGAGACGTTTGACCGCCTCGTCGGGAACCTCCAGGATGCCGTTGAAGAACTTCATCTCGTGCAGGATTCCAAAGGGTCCCCCCTCCTGGGACGCACCGTTGTCGGACATCAGCACGAGCAGGGTGTTGTCCAACTCGCCCAGTTCTTCCAAGTCGGCCACCAAACGTCCGATCTGGGCGTCGGTGTGTTCGAGGAAAGCGCCGTAGGCCTCTTGTAACCGGCACGCCAGTTTCTTCTGGTTCTCCCCCAACGACTCCCATGGCTCAACGCCGTCGTTTCGCGGCGCGAGGCTGGTGTCGGGATCGATGACACCCAGCTGCTTTTGTCGCTCGAACCAACGTTCTCGCGCGACGTCCCAGCCATCGTCGTAGCGACCGCGGTGTCGGGCCAGGTACTCGGCTGGTGCCTGGTGGGGTGCGTGCGTGGCCCCAAAGGCGAAGTACATGAAGAACGGGCGATCCGGACGAATGGACTTGGCGTCGTGCACGAATTCGATCGCGTGGTCCACCAGGTCTTCGCTCAGGTGATAGCCGTCCGCCACCGACTTCGGCTGGGCCACGCGGTGGTTGTCGTAGACGAGGTCCGGGGTGAACTGATCGGTCTCACCGTCGAGGAAGCCGTAGAAGCGATCAAAGCCGCGCCCGAGGGGCCACTGGTCAAAGGGACCCGCGGACGACGAGTTCTCCATCGACACCAAGTGCCACTTACCGAGAGCGAAGGTCGTGTAGCCCTGCTCGCGTACGATCTCGGCGACGGTGGCCGCGTGCTTGGAGATGTGGCCGCGCATGCTCGGATACCCACTGTTCCAGTTCGAAATTCCCCGCATCCCCACCGAGTGATGATTGCGCCCCGTGAGCAGGGCCGCGCGCGTCGGCGAGCACAATGGCGTCACGTGGAAATTCGCGTAGCGCAACCCGCTCGCGGCCAGGGCGTCGATGTGCGGCGTCACCATCTCCGAGCCGAAGCAGTTGAAGTGGGCGAAACCGAGGTCGTCGATGAGAATGACCACGACGTTGGGTGCGCCAGGCGCGGCGTGCGGGGGTGTGGGCCACCAGGGCGTTGAGTCCGCCAACGTGCGACCGATGGTTCCCTCGAATGGCTCGTAGTGCTTCATCATCCCCCCGTGCTAGTGGCGAGGTTACGCCATACGACGGTGGTCAATACTCGAGGGCCAGTCGCGCGCTGATCACGTCGCGCTGCGGGCAGGTCGCCGGTCCCAGCTGGCTAATGGCGATGGCGGCGGCGACGTTGGCGCGCTGCAGGGCTTCGATCACGTCGGTGCCACGCGACACCTCGGCGAGGAAGACGCCGTTGTGCACGTCACCCGCGCCGTTGGTGTCGATGGGGTCAGTGGGCACCGCCGCCACGTTCACGGTGGCCTCGTGCGCTCGGGCGAGAGCGCAACCGGCCGCACCATCACGAACGACTACGCCGCGACGACCAGTGCGCGCGAGCAGGTGCACAAGTGCTTGGTCAAGGTCAACGTGTCCGGTGAGCGTCGCGGCCTCGTGGCGATTGCAGAGCAACCAGTCGGTTCGTGCGAGGACTTCGTCGAGCACGTCCACAGGTATGTCCCCCACCCGAGGGCCGGGGTCAAACGCCAGCGCGACGTTCTCGGGCAGGGAACGCAACCACGACATGATCTCGATTCGTAGCGCGTCGTAGACAACGTCGTAGCCCGACATGAACAGAACGTCACCCTCGGCGACCTCGACCTCGCTGAGTTCGCGCGCCGTGAGCTGCCCCTCGGCGCCCGGCGACGTGACGAACGACCGTTCACCGTCGGGCTCGACAAACACGAGACACAGACCGAGGTCGACGTCGGCCCTTCGAGGAATCGGCGCGCCGATTCCCTCGACTTCTAACGCCTGCGAAGCGACATCCGCGAATGGTCCGCTGCCTACTTGACCGAGATAGAGCGCCATCATTCCTTGACGGGCGGCGGCACTGAGGGCGTTGAAGCCACCGCCTGGGGTCACGAGTCGATTCGTCGCGAGCTCGTCGAGTCCCTTCTGAGGCAGCGACGCCACCTTCACCACGACGTCAATCATGATCGTGTCCAGACCGAGGAACCGAGCCTGCGTTCTCATGTGGGTCTCACTCTAACGACGAGCCCGAGCAAGGTCGCGGGCGACGCTTTGGAGATCGAGTTGATTGACACGTTCGACCTTCTCGATCGCCCAGTCAGGGAAGGCCGCGACGCCGCGCAGCGCGCCGCACATGGCACCGGTCATGGCACCGATGGTGTCGGTGTCACCACCGAGCGACGCCGCCAAACGACAGGCCATCCAGCCATCGTCGGCGTTCGCGACGAGGAGCGCGAACGCCGCCGGAACCGACTCCTCGGTCGCGAGACTTGTTCCGACGTCACGAACCACGGCGTCGATGAGCTCACGGCCGCTCCACCGACGTCCGATGGCGACCGCACGCTGGATGCGCTCGCTGAGCGACTCGTGGGAGGTGCCCGCAGACCTCGCTTCGACGAGTCGCACCGCTTCGAGCGATAAGCCCACGCACTCCTCCAGTGGCGCGCCGTCAATTCCCGCGCTGATCATCGTCGCAATCGCCGAGGCGCCGCTGAGGGCCACGGGGGTGTTATGCGTAAGGGCGCTCACCTCGATCACCCGATCAACCAAGGACGCGACGTTGGCACTCGAACAGACAATTCCCACGGGAGCCACGCGCATCGCAGCGCCGTTCGTCGTACCGCACGTGCCAGCCTCATCGGGGTCCATCCCCGATTCGATGTTCAAGAGCGCCTTCTTCGTCGAGGGCCCGAGAAGGTCGAGCAATCCGCGTTGGCGAACGCTCTGCTCCCACTCGACCAAGCGACGGGCGTAGTGGCGTGGGTCGAAGCGCCCCTCGGACGTCAGCAACTCTTCGGCGAGGATCAACGCCTGTTCGGTGTCGTCGGTGACGCTGCCCGCGACAAGACCCGCGGCGAAGGGATGGTCCGGTCGTGCAGCATAGAACGTGGCGAGAACCGGCTCGAATTCCTCCTCCACCTCGCTGCGCGTCAGTGACTGTGTCGGCATGCCCATGGCGTCGCCAATGGCCAGGCCCGCGAGTGTGGCGTACGCCTTCGCGACACCTTGGGCGTCAGTTTTCAAGAGTCCAGCGTTCACTGACTTCAACGTACTCGGCACGACCGGCGACACGATGGTCGTGACGCGTCGCTCGAGCGACACGAGCGGCCTGCCTAAAATCAGTCCCATGATCATTCTGCGCCCTGAGGAGGACCAGTGAGCGATGAAGTCGACGAGATACTCGGTACTGGGAGCGGCGCCGCGCTTCGAGTAGAAGAGAACGGCATCAACGTCATTAGCGAAGCCGAGCGCAAGGGCCGCCCGCGCGAGCTGTTTTGGCCGTGGTTTGGTGCGAACGTGTCCGTCCTCGGCATCGGCTACGGCGCCTACGTCTTCAGTTTCGGCATCTCGTTCTGGCAAGCGATCGTGGTGGGTCTGATTGGCATCACCGTGAGCTTCGTGCTCTGCGGCGTGATCGCCATCGCGGGCAAGCGTGGTTCCGCACCGACGATGGTCCTTAGTCGAGCGGCCTTTGGAATCCGGGGGAACCGGCTCCCGTCGTTCATCTCTTGGCTGCTCTGCGTGGGCTGGGAGACCTTTCTCATGGTCATCGCGGTACTCGCGACATCCACCGTCTTCACCCGTCTCGGCTGGGGCGGCGGCACCGGCGTCAAGGTTGTGGCGCTGATCGTCATCGGCGCGCTCATCGTCGGCGGCGGGGTCATGGGCTTTGACCTCATCATGCGCATGCAGGCCATCATCACCGTCGTGACCGGCGTTCTCACCGTGTTCTTCATCATCCTCACGCTCAATCACATCAAGTGGCACGTGGTGGCCCAGATTCCGTCCGGCTCGGCTCAACACCTCGTGGGTGCCCTCGTCTTTGTCATGACCGGTTTCGGACTCGGTTGGGTCAACGCCGCCGCGGACTACTCGCGTTACCTACCGCGTAACGCGTCCACGAAGGGCGTGGTCTGGTGGACGACCTTCGGGTCGTCGGTCGCGCCTCTGATCCTGCTGCTCTTCGGCTTGTTGCTCGCCGGATCGTCACACACCTTCACGAACGACGTCAACGGAAGCGTCTACGGACCGGTGGGCGCCTTGGCGACGATCCTGCCGACCTGGTTCCTGGTCCCCTTCGCGATCGTGGCGATCCTGGGGCTGGTGGGCGGTGCCATCCTCGATATCTACTCCTCGGGACTCTCGCTGCTGTCGGCCGGACTGAAGATCCCGCGCTACGCCGCCGCCGGCGTCGATGGCATCATCATGATCATCGGCACCGTCTACATCGTCTTCGTCTCGGGCAGCTTCATCTACCAGTTCGAGGGATTCCTCATCACGGTAGGGGTGCTGATCGCCGCCTGGTGTGGCGTCTTCCTCGCGGACCTGTTGCTGCGACGAAAGGACTACTCCGACGCCGACCTCTTCCACCCCGCGGGGCGCTACGGCGACGTCCGTTCGGTGCCGATCCTCACCATCGTGGTCACGAGTTTCATCGGTTGGGGACTGGTCACCAACACCTACGCGTCGTGGCTCACGTGGCAGGGCTACCTTCTCAAGCCGTTCGGTCTGGGGGGCAAGACCGGTCCGTGGGCTTACGCCAATCTCGGTGTACTCGCCACGCTGCTGTTGAGCTTTGTGGTGACGCTGCTGCTCGACCGCAAACCCGTCGCCGAACAGGAAGCCGTCGCCGTCTAGTCCAGTGCCGCCAACTGCCTGATCCACTCTCGTGTTGCGAGAACGGCGGCCTGTCGTGGAAAGACCTTCTCGGTGAGCACGCGATGCACCTCGGGATCAGCGTCGGCGCACGCATCGCTCAACACGGTGACGCGATAGTCCAAATCTGCCGCCTGACGTAGCGTCGACAGCACGACGCCACTCGTCGCGATCCCGCACAGGACCAGTGCGTCGATGCTCTTGGCCCGAAGCACGACGTCGAGGTCGCTTCCCGTGAACGCGCTCACTCGACGTTTCGTCACCACTATCTCGTCTGGCCGACGCGCCAGGCTGGCGTGGAGCTGCGTCAAGTGGGCACTCTCGTCAAAAGCAGGCGAACCCGCTAACGCCGCGAAGGACTTATTGTTCGCACTCGCCTCGGGTGCCCCGTCGCGAAACGCGACGCGCACGAATATCACTTCGACACCCGTAGCCCTCGCGGCCTGAAGGGCCTCGGCCACGGTGACCAGTATCGGCTCGACGTGCTCGGCGAAACGCTCGACGATGCCGTTTTGAACATCCATCACGAGCAGTGCTTGGGTACCCATGAGCGACTTCGACCTCTTCCTACTTGGCCAGTGTTCTTTGAAGGTCAACGATCTTGGTGAATTGCGCACCCAGACTCGATATGTCCGATTTGAGTTTCGCGTTCGAGAGAGGAAGCTTCTTTCTCTCCAGCACGTCATTCTCCGCCTTGCTCACGGTCTCTTGGGCGTCGGCGAACTTGACAAGAAGTTGGTTGAAACTCGCGTCGGGTCCGTTGGCGTCCTTGATGAGGGCTGCGGCGTCCTGCTCGAGGTCGACGTTGGCCGCGACGTCGGTGGCGGCGCTTGAACTCTTCGCGCTCACCAATTCCGTCTCGATCTGCATCGTATAGAGGACCGCCACGGCCCCCACTCCCCAATCCGCGAAGAGCACCCGAGCGCCGTGAACGGCACTGGTCAAGAGATAAATGTCCGAACCCACGTTGGCGGACTCGTAGTACACGACACCCGTGTTTCTCGTGACCTCATTGGCCGTCGTTTGCTGTGCGTACACGGAAAAGACCTTGTTCAAGGCCCGAACGTCGTCGATGAACTTGGTGACGATCGGTCGTTCGTGCTTCGGCACCGTTGCCTTCGAGAGCGAACTCGCCTCACTCTCGAGATGGCTCATCGCCATTGCGGCACTCGAAGCCGTCGCGGACTTATCCTTCTTGCACGCGCTCGTCTCGCAAAAGAAGAACGATCGAATGGTGTCCACGTTCGCGTACCCGTTCGCCACGATCTTGCCGACCGGGATCGACGCGGTCGTTGCGGACGCGCTCGCGACTGAACCCACGCAGAGAAAGACGCCCAGCGCCGACGCCGTGATAGATCGCAGCAGGTAATGGTGTGGCAAACGACTCTTCATTGAACTCTTTCCGTCGTCCAACCCTAAACGCTTCCTCAGTCGACTCGGTCTCACCGCGCACTCGAGCCGTCGGTGGGACCGATTCAGACATCTAGAGTTAGCCTGGGACGAAGGAGACATCATGATTATCGTGACGACAAATGACCTGCCGGGTTACAAGGTGACCAAGGTACTAGGCGAGATCAATGGTTTGACGGTGCGAACTCGCAACGTGGGCGCGCAGATCGGTGCATCATTCAAGGCACTGGGCGGGGGCGAATTGCGCGGTCTCACCAAGCAACTCCAAGAGGCGCGCGAAGAAGCGTTGAACCGACTAAAGGAAGCCGCCGAAGCCGCGGGCGCCAACGCCGTGCTCGCGATGCGCTATGACTCGAATGAATTGGCCGGAACATTTCAGGAGATCCTCGCCTACGGGACCGCAGTGGTGGTCGAGGCGCTGGGCTAGCCCGCCGGCGGGTTGGGTCGCTCGACCAGGAACGACGATCAGTCGGCACACAACACCGATTCGACTTGCGCGTACCAGTCACGAGACTCCTCGAAGTGAACGGCGTGCCACTGGGCACGACGGGCACTGACGACGTTCTCAAGCGAATCGTCCACCAACACAACGCGACCACGCTCGGCGCGCAGGCCGAGACGATGTTGCGTTGCAACAAAAAATCGATGATCGCTTTTCAACAGACCTAGTTGAGCCGAATAGACGAAGCCACGCAGCGGCACGAGGTTCTGCAATCTCTCGTGAAGGAACGCGGCGCGCCGGTGCTCTTGATTCGTGGCAACGGCGACCAAGACGCCACGCTTGCTCAGCGTCGCCACCTTCTCAAGGACGTCGTCGTTCGTGGAAAAATCCGCTTCGAACCAGCACGCCAACGCGTCCTCGACATCGATGTCCCACTGAAGCTGCGACAGAGCGGCACTGAGAGTGCTCGTCACGTCACGAAGTCCGATGACCACGTCATTCCAGTACTTTTCGAAGAACGCGGCTCGAAGTTCATCTGCGTTCACATTGAAGCGCGCCGAGAATTCGTCTTTCCAGGTACCTCGACCAGCACGACGTGAATCAAGCAACACACCGTCGACGTCGAGAACGAGCCACGCGTTACTGAGATTTTCCTTAGCAGTGACACCGTTTTCCATCATCAGACATTACGATGGATGTGATCCCTTCGGATGTCGGTGGAATTGTCTGATTGCTCTCAGTTGTCGGGCAATCTGTGGCGTGAGAGCGCACCGTGCTTGACGCGACGGCAAAAGACACCTAAACCTTTCGTGGGATCGGACGGCGAAAGTTCGCGTGTCCAGTCCAAAGTTGCGGAGGAACAATGAAGAAATCAGGAACCTTGCGGATGGCCCTCGGTGCGTTCGCGGTGGCCACGTTGCTCGTCACGAGTGGTGTCGTATCCGCAGGTGCGGCGTCGGGCCCAAAATTGACCGTGACCCCGTCGACCAATCTCAAGAACGGCGAGACCGTCAAGGTCAGCGGCACCGGTTTCAGGAAGGGCGATTTCGTGTACGTCGTCGAATGCCTCGTGGGTGCCAAGAGCGGCGCTCAGTGCAACGAACTGAGTGCCACGCCCGCCACTATCAATAGCAAAGGCGAGATGCCGGTCACGAAGTTCACGGTGAGCACGGGCAGCGTCGGTGGCGGGACCTGTGGCACGAAGCCGTCGAATCTGAAGAAGTGCGACGTGAGTGTTGGCAACGCGCAGGGCACTGACTCGGCCGTCTTCCCGATCGTCTTCAAGTAAGCAACCCGGGGCTGATTCCACCACGAAGCCGTCCGGTACCGTGGGGGCGAATCGCAGCGGCCGTGCAGCGGGTGATGGTCCCGTGCGTTCGCTCGCCAACGATTGAAGGAGACTATGGATAACCCTCGGAGGTGGCGAGGAATACCCGAGATCTATAGCGACGCTCAGGCATTCTCAGAACGGCGCGGTTACTCGATTCACTTCGGGTTCGTGGCGCTGCTCGCCATCTTGTTCCTCACCTTCCTCGACAACACGATCATCAGCGCGGTCTTGGCGAACGTACAGTCAGACTTACACGCCGGCATCGCGGACCTCCAGTGGATCGTGGGCGCCTACGCGCTCACCTTCGCCAGTCTCATGCTCATCTGCGGATCGCTGGGTGACAATTACGGCCGCAAACGCATCATGCTCATCGGCGTCGGCGTGTTCTGCGCAGGATCCATAGTCTGCGGCTTGGCGACGTCGTCGACCATGCTGGTCATCGGACGGGTCATCATGGGAATCGGTGCGGCGGGCTCGGAGCCGAGCACGCTGTCGATGATCCGCCATATCTATCCCGATCACCGCCAACGCGCTCGCGCCCTGGGCTCGTGGGCGGCGGTATCGGGTCTCGCACTCGCCATCGGACCCGTGATCGGTGCCACGCTGGTTGGCATCTACTCGTGGCGCGCGATCTTTTGGGCGAATCTGTTCTTTGGTCTTCTCGCGATGATCCTGGCGGGCATCATGCTCCCCGAAAGTGCCGATCCCACCCGCACGCGTCCCGACTACGTGGGTTTCGTCGTCGCTGCCATCGTCTTGGGCACCGCGACGTTCGCCACCATTGCGGGCGAGACCGCGGGCTATCTTGCTGGTTGGATCATCGCCCTGTACGTCATCAGCGGGGTCGCACTCGTCCTCTTTGGCTTCGTCGAACAACGAGTCAAGTACCCCATGGTCAACCTCACATATTTCCGGCGTCGACCGTTCGCCGGTTCCACGTTCATCGCTTTCGCAAGTTATTTCTCGATCTTCTCGATCTTCTTTTTCGTCGCGCTCTACCTCGAGATTGTGGCGTCGGTGAGCGCCTACAACCTTGCGCTGGACTTCCTTCCACTACTCGCGGGCATGGTGATCGCGTCACTGTACGCAGGTCGGTGGGTCGGCGCCGTCGGCACGAGGGTACCGATGATGACCGGGTGCGTCGTCGCTGCCGTGGGGGTGCTCCTCACCGACGTTTTCATTGGGCCCGGCGCCAGCATTGGCACGGTCGGTTGGACAATGGGTATCGCGGGAATTGGTTTCGGGACACTCGTCGTACCCGTCACGTATTCGGCGCTCGCGAGCATCCCCCCCGCCCACTCGGGCATGGCCGCCTCTACGACCAACACCAGCCGTGAACTGGGCGCAGTCGCCGGGGTAGCCATTCTCGGTTCGATCGTCAACGGTCAGTTGACGGTCAATCTGACGGCGCGACTGATCGCGATTGGCATTCCCGTGGCGTTTCGATCCGAGATCATCACCGCGGTCACCACCGGTTCGATAAGTGCCAAAGCCAAGGGCCTGAGTGGCAAGAGCAGCAAAGCCGTGGCCACGATCATCCACAACGTCGTACACGCGGCCTACGCGGCGTTCACCCACGGTCTAAACCTCGCGCTGACCATCTCGTTCGCCCTCCTACTCTTGTCGGCGGTCGTCTCCTACGCGACCGGGACCAAGGACGGCACACTGATGTACCCCGACGACGTCGAGTAGCGACGCCTCACGACTACTCGAGTGGTTCGAAGTGCGCGGTGAAGTGACGCAGTGCCTTCGGCTCGCGAACCATTCGATAGCCGCGTAGACGTGAAGCGCTCTGGGCGACGGTCTTGACCACTTCGATCACGTAATCAACGTGACTCTGGGTGTAGGTCCTGCGCGGAATCGCGAGACGCACCAGTTCCATTGCCGCGGCTTTCTCTGAACCGTCGGGTTGGCGCCCGAACATGACACTTCCGATCTCACAACTGCGGATGCCACCAGTGACGTAGAGTGCGACGGCGAGCGACTGGCCCGGGTACTCGAGGGCGGGGATATGCGACAGCATCGCGCCCGCGTCCACGTACACCGCGTGACCACCGATCGGCTTCACGACGGGCACGCCCGCGGCGTCGAGTGCGTCACCCAGATACGCGGTGGACCTGATGCGATAGCGCAGGTAGTCAGGATGTACCGCTTCCTTCAGACCCTGCGCGAGAGCTTCCAGGTCCCTCCCGGCGAGACCACCGTAGGTTGGAAAGCCCTCCGTGAGGATCAAGACGGTGCGACAGCGTTCCGCCAACTCGTCATCGTTGAGCGCGAGCCACCCCCCGATGTTTCCAAAAGGGTCCTTCTTCGCACTCATCGTCATGCCGTCGGCGAGCGACGCGATCTCTCGAACGATGTCGGCGATCTCTCGACCACTTTGACCCGGTTCTCGCTCATGAATGAACCACGCGTTCTCCGCGAACCGACACGAATCGAGGAATAGCGGGACGCCGTATCGATGGCACGTGTCGCTCACGTCGCGGATGTTCGCGAGCGACACGGGTTGACCACCGCCTGAGTTGTTGGTAATCGTGAGGAACACGACGGGCACGTCGGCTTGACGCGTGGCGAGCAATTTCTCCAACTGGTCCACGTCCATATTCCCCTTAAAGGGATGAGGGTTCGACGCCTCGCGACCTTCACTGATGACCAGGTCGAGCGCGGTGGCCCCCGAAGCCTCGACGTTGGCTCTGGTGGTGTCAAAGTGCGTATTGTTCGGCACGACGCGCCCTTCGCCGCCGATCACCGAGAAGAGGATCTTCTCCGCCGCTCGACCCTGGTGAGTCGGGATGACGTGCTTGAACGGAAACAGATCCTTCACCGCGGCCTCGAACCGAAACCAGGATGGTGATCCGGCATAACTCTCGTCGCCGTGCTGTATCGCTGCCCACTGATCGCGCGACATGGCACCCGTGCCCGAGTCGGTCAGTAAGTCGATCAAGACGTCTTCGGCGCGAAGATTGAACAGATTGAAACCAGCCTTCTCAATGTATGTTCGCCGCTCTGTGGTCGACGTCATGCGAAGGGGCTCGACGGAATGTATGCGAAACGGCTCGATGATTGTTGAGAAGCTGTTGTCCATTTTCCGATGGTAACTCTGGGTCTTCGAGAGGCGACCATGACTTAAGTCCCCGACGCGATGCGCTCAACTGGGTCGCGACGTAAGGAAACCGTCACACGAAGGTCGCAGAAGTACCATTAATCTCTGGGACCATGAAAGGGTCCCCGCGCAGATCGCTTCGATTGAGCGTGCGGCTGGTCATTTCGCTGGGGACCGCTCTGACCCTTCCACTTCTCCTGGTCACGTCCGCGACGAGTTCGGGTTCGACCACCACCACCTCAATCACGTCAACGACGTCAACGACGTCAACCCTTCCTGGGGCCACGAGCACGACGACTCTGCCCGGCTCGTCGACGACCACGACTCTCCCCGTCGCAACCACCTTGCCGTGGCCGTCGCCGGACAGTGCGGCCTTGGCGATTCCCAGTCTCAGCGTGACGGCGCAGTCGCCCAATCAACCAAGGGTCCCGATCGCGAGTCTGACCAAACTCATGACGACCTGGGTGGTGCTCCAAAAACTCCCGTTGAGTCTCAATGAGACAGGACCCTGTCTCACGGTGGACGCGGGTGACGTGGCTTTCTACCACGAGAACCTTTCCATTCAAGAATCGACCGTCAAGATAGTCCGGGGCGAGACCTTGTGCGAGAGCACGTTGTTTCGTGGTCTCTTCGTGCACTCGGCGGGCGACTACGCCGAATTACTAGTTCGCCTCACGGGCATGAGTACCGCGACGTTCGTGAACGCAATGAACATCGACGCCGCGAAACTCGGCCTCACCCAAACCCACTTCGCCGACTTCACCGGGATCTCGCCCGACGACCTCTCGACCGCGGGCAACGTGGCCACGCTCACCGTGGACCTGATGACGAGCCAGCCGTTCATCGACAACGTCGTTGCTCTCGCCAAAGTCCATCTACCCGTGGCGGGATGGGTTGGGTCCTACACGCCCTACATCGGTACCGACGGCGTCGTTGGCGTCAAATCCGGTTACACGTTGGCGGCTGGTGGTTGTGTCGCCATGGACATCGAAGTGACCCTCGGTGGCATCACCGTACCAACGTACGAAGTGGTCCTGAGCCAGCAGGGTCCCAACGCACTCGACGTCGCCGGAGCCCACGCCTTGAAGCTGATGCTCGCGCTGCGATCGAATATGGCCCTCGTGAGCGGTACGACTGGAAGAGTCGTGGAGTGGATTGGCGCAGCGAGCCTCGTGACACCGACCACGACGACCAGCACGACGAGCACGACCTCGACCACCACGGTGCCAACTATCTAGACGACATCTTTCCAGCACCGTCCGCGGCCGAGGCGAATCACTCGTTCTGGGATGCGTCCGCGCTACTCGCCGAGTTCAAGCCGGGCTTCGTGCAGGGCCCGACCTCAGCGTTGACGCAGATGGTCAAGTCGTTCGTACGGACGCCCTTCAGATCCGCTCCCTTCAGGTTCGCTCCCTGGAGGTTGGCGTAATCCAGATTCGCGCCCGAAAGGTCGGCCCGTTGCAGGTCGTCGGACTGCAGGTCGTCGTGACTGAGGTTCTCGCCCGAAAGATTGCAACCCGCGAGGTCGTAGTTCGTCGCGGTGACGCGACAGTCCCTGGAAGCCGAGAACTTGGCCGCCGTAGTCGTCGTACCGCACGCACTCAAACCAAGGCCCGCCACGAGCACCACGAGCATGACCAGTGACTTGTTGATCATCAGTGGATACCTTGCGTTGCGAGAAGCGACTTTAACTCAGCGACCGAGGATGCGTTCAGCGAACTCGCGTTCGGCGGGTCGTCGGGGATGACCCACTTCAAGCGCCCCTTCGCCGAATCGATGTACATGTAATCATCATGGATGCTCATGGCGTCAGTCCGGGTCATCGTGACACCGATTCCGTATTCGGCCCACACCTTGCTCGTCTGAGCCCGAGTGCCGGTGACGAAGTAGAAGTCTTTGACCGTGGTCAAGTGATGTATCGCGATGAAGTGGCGAACGTTGGCGAGAGTTTCGTGATAGGGATCCGCGGCGACCGCGACGATGTTGATCTTCGCGCTGGGACTGAGTTGCGACCGCACCTGGGCGACCTGGCTCGCCAGAAGCGGACAGTCGGTCCAGCACACCGGATCGAGGAACGTGATGAGCGTGACGTAGCCCGCGTGTTCGCCCAGGGTGTACTGGTGGCCGAATTGATCGGTGAGCGTGAACGTCGGTGCTTTCGTGTCGAGCGGCGAGGGCTCGCCGTTGCCCGCCAAAAAGAACGTGTTCTCGGTTCCGGCGAACGCCGACGCCACGCCCATGGAGATCACGCTCGTGATGATCATCGAAGCAGCGAACGACGCCACCACCGCCCCGACGCCGCTCGTCATCTCAACTCGAAGTCGCGGCTTCAGCGAGGCCAGCGACTCCAACCTCGGTGACGCGCACCACGCGAGTACCGCGAGCGGCACCAAAGAGTTGAAATCGGTCGCGATGCCCCCGAAGAACGCCCCGTCCTCTGCGACCACCCAAAAGAGCAGGCAGCCAATGACCAGCGAATAGACCGGCCAATTCCACTTGCGCTGCACCGACCGCCACAGACCCACGCCGGTCACGAGAAGCCAGATGATGACGATGAGATTGAAACCCCCACCGAGGCGACCACTGAGGTCGCCGCCGTGTCGAACGATCCACGCGAACGCGTGAGGCTGGGCAACGGCCGTCATCGACTTGGTCATCGCCGTCAGGGCGTTGGCGTTACCGCCTCGCCAAAACCCTGCCGACGGTAGCGACTGAAAGATGATCGCGACAAGGAAGAGCACGGAGAGAAAACGCAACACGAAGGTCGAAAAGCCGACACGGAAACGCTCCGGGCTCGCGAAGAGCCAACAACCCGCGACGAAATAGAACAGGGTCGCGCCGGGCCACCCGAAGAGGATCGTCGCGCCAGAAGCGAAGATTCCGCCAGCTCCGTTGCCGAAGATCCAGATAAAGGCAGCCCACAAAGCCGAAAACAGGCCCGCCCAGCGGCCGGTTCGACCCTTGGAAACGAGCAGGGCCAAGCCAATCCCGACCTGCAACCAGGCGACTCCCGCGGCCAAGGAGATGGGATGTTCGTTCCAGAGATTGATGCCGTGGATCATGAGCGAATGAAGCCACGATGGGGTACCAACCGCCATGGGTCTGACGACGTCGTTGGCGAGACCCAGTGGCATCGTGTACTGAAATTGGAGGATCCCGTCCACCAGCCACATGGCGCCGAAACCCCACCTCAGATACGTCCGAGCCCTCGGCTCCTGCTCGTCATCGCGCAAGATGTTGAAGGCGAAAATCCTTCGACTCACGAGCATGACCACGAGGATCAAGAACGCGACGACGCAAATCCAGATCGCACCCGTCACGAACAACGCGTGCTTGAAGAGATTGACCACCAAATAGTTGGTCAGGTCGACCGAATTGTCTGAGATTGTAGGCATCGAGTTAATTCCTTACCAATTGACGCTTCTCTGCGGACAGAGTCTGAACCAAGCGCGCTTGAAGTCGTCAAGAGAACCTCGTGAAGAGTACACCGGAAAAAGAAAGTCACGTCCCGTCCGAACGACGCTACTTTGACGAATCATCGAGAAGAAATCCTATACATCAAGTTCTTGGCGCCCAGCGACGTGCGCGGCAACTGAGGACTCTCGAGCAGCTTGAAACTCTTCGACGCTCATGTTTCGATGGCGTTTGAGAACAGTGGAAAAGACATCCGAGCGATCGTCGTCATTCAGTGATCGACGAAACGCCATGAACAACGCGGGGAAGCACCAGAAGTCGCCGCAGACCCACAGAATCGCCGCTCCAATCTGCTGGTCCGCGAGTCGATTGAGCGTTATCACCTGCATCGCCATGCCCGCCATGCCCGCCATGCCCGACATCGACGCACCGAAGTTATACCAGGCGACCGTAGTAAAGAAACTGAGGATGATGGCAATGACCGTCATGATCAGATTCGTTATCAACAGCGCCCCGGCCTGCCCAAAGGGCGGGAGTGCCGGGCGGAACGGTACCGAAGGTATGAACTGAAACCAGAACAGAATTCCCGAAAGGAAGAACGTCGAGAGCATCAAGCCGATGTGCAATTTGGTGCTCGCCATGACCGGATTGAAGATCCCAGGAACCATCCACACCACCATCACCACGTTGAAGAACCCCACCGCGAAGAGCGGCGACATGAGAAAGGCTCCTGCGTAGCGAAGCGGATGACGTGAGGGACGTACGAATATCGACCGAAGTACCCGGCGTCGCAACCCTACCGGGACTGCGTGGACCAACGGGAGTACCGGAGCGCCGGCCACGTACAACGCCGGCGCGGCCAGCATCACCGTCACGTGCTGAATCATGTGAACCCAGAAGTACTCCATGGCCCAGTACTGAAGCGGTGACACGACGCTCAAGGTCACGACCACGAGTCCGGCGTAACTCAACCACATCCGGCGTCGTCGCTTCTGGGCGTGCTCGCGAGTTGAGCGTCTATTCAGCGATCGAAGACCTTTTTCGTGTACCGTGGCGATGACGAGCATGGCGACGCCGATCCACGGATAACCCCAGTTAGCAGTGATGTAGCTCAAGGCCCTGTCCCCTCCCCACCAGCTAATCCACCACCTGAACAACGTTGGGCCACGACGGCGAAGCTGCCACGGAGCAGTCGCGGTTCACTCATTGAGGGACTTTATCGCAGACCAGAACGACGAAATTCTCCGTTGCCTGCTCGTCGGAGGCGTTCGAACTCCACGAGAGTACTTCTCGTTCTCGCGTCATGGTCGAGCCACTACGCCGTTCGCCGATTGATCAAAGTGTCAAACGACGCATGCACCCTGCTAACTAGAGTTTCCGGATGGCAATGGGGCCCGTAAAGTCGTACGCGTGAATACGCGTATCGGGTCTTGCCTCGTCAGGCCCCGTGAATCTCAACGTCCTCTTGATCGAATCTCCGCCAACCGCACCGCGATGAGTTCCTGCACGAGATCTTCGCCTAATGGTTCCTCAATGGTAAATCGGAGCGCGCTCTTCGAACAGTGGTACTGACTCAATCGGTCACTGAGTTCACCAAGCACCGAGCCACTGAATGGCAGATAGCTCATGTGGTGCTTGAACGACGCAAAACCCGCGACTATACCGCTTTCGAGACGAAAAGCTGGTACACGGTACGAAATGCATTGTTCGGCATCCGGGATTGTCTTCAGTATTAACAATCGCAAGGCGGACAGCACCTCTCTTTGCCCCTGGGGGACATTGTCTAGGTAGTCGTCAATCTCTGAAGAACTCATGACTCCCTTAACCCTCTTCGAGCGACGATACACTTCGAACACTATTGGCCATACTGACCGTAATCAGCCGTTGCTTGGGGATTGGTACCTGCGGGCCAGTTGCGAGACAGCAATACCAACGACCCCCCTACACAAGTGGAGCCGTTGCGTGGCTTAGAAGCTCGCGATGACTCAGGTCCGAACAATCTTGAGGCGAAGCCCACTAGAGATCCTCCACGCATCTCGGTCTTCCAGTTCTGAAAGCACGATGGAGAGCACGTACTTATTGAACGCGGGTCCGAATCGCTCAGCTCCTCGTGACCGACTCTCTTCATTCCATTGAGAATCAGTTCGGCCAGGTGCGGAGTGAAACGCGAACAATCACGCGGTCGTGACAGATCTTGCTTGTCATTCTTGTTCCCTTTGCCGAGTGCTTAGGAAATTCCAGCGAGAAGGACTACGTTCGAAATCTGGTTACACGCAAGGAGATACTTCACAAATTCCCGGAAAGGGTACCTGGAACTTTCGATCTTGGCGGAGTTCGTGGCGAAGTGATAATGAAATGAATCTGGGCCACCACAGATCTCGACCACTACGAGACAGAAGCAGGAAAGCCTCTCGACGCCGCTTGAGCAGTTCCAGCGTTCGGCTCAATCGGCCATGCTCTGTTCGCTCACTTGGAGTGCTCGGGTCTAGGCTGGATACTACGAAATCCCCGCTATAAGGGGTACTAGAAAGGAGGAGATCAAAAAAGATACTGTGTACTACCCCTTGCAAGGGGTATAATGCAGTAATGGAAAGACGACCACCACTCCCTCGCCTGCAAGCACTCGCCCAAGACCAGTGGGGACTGGTCACGCGTCGTCAAGCGGAACTCACAGGGATAGGCAAGACGACTCTTGACCGCCTCACTGGACCATCAGGGCCACTCGAACGAATCGCGCATGGGGTGTATCGGCTCGGAGGTGCGCCGTCACCCGACCACGTGGAACTTCGTGCAGCTTGGCTCCAACTCGCCCCCGAAGTCCCGGCGTGGGAGAGGACGGGGAACCAAGGGGTTGTGTCCCATCGCTCAGCAGCGTCAATCTACGGTGTCGGGCACCTGCCAGCCGACCGGCACGAGTTCACGGTTCCCCACCGCCGCCAGACCCGCAGAGCAGACGTGCGCATTCACGTCCGTGCGCTCGAAGGGAGGGAGTGGGTAGTGACAAACGGACTCCCAGTAACGAGGCCCTCAAGATTCGTCCCCGACCTCCTTTCAGAGCACGAGGATCCCGAAGCAGTCGGGCAGATCATTTCCGAGTCGATTCGGAAGGTCTTCGACTATCCAGGTACCTTCGCTGATGCTCTGACGCCATACGCAACTCGATTCGGACTCAGGAGAAACGACGGCCTGGGACTTCTTCGGTGGCTTCTTAGTCTTACGGACGACCCCGACGCGGATCGTTGGATAAATGAGGCCGTGGCTCACTCGGGTCGAGTCACCGAAGGGAAGGAGCCGATCAAGAAGGCTTCGGGCACAACAAGACCGAGAGCGAGGGTGGAGGCGTGACGCCAGGTCGTTTTGCAACACCGGCAGCGTTCCGGCGGTCCCTTACCGACCGACTCAAGGAAGAAGCGAGAAAGTCCCCCTGGAACCTTCAACAGCTCCAGCGACAAGTTGCGTACGACCGATTAATTGAGCGACTGTACCTAGTCGACGACGGTTGGATCGTCAAGGGAGCAGTTGCCCTACTCGCCAGAGAGTTCGGCGTTCGCGGCAGCCTGGACGTTGACCTCTATCGATCTGAGTCGCGAGACGTCGCAGAGACAGAGCTAAGGAAGGCCGCAGCGACTGACATAGGAGATTGGTTCCGTTTCGAGCTCGGCGTGGGGTCGCCAATCAGCAACAATGCCGTCCGACTTCCGGTGAACTCAGTTATCGGAACAACGACGTGGGTCGAGTTTCATGTCGACCTCGTCGGGACCGGTATCCAGATGACGGGCCAGCCTGAAGACGTTCCACCACTGGCGAGGGGTGTGATTCCTGATGTCAAACAGCGAGGGTACCGTGCCTATCCCTTAGTCGACCACGTTGCGGACAAGGTAGCGGCGATCTACGAGCGTTATGGCGAAACGAAAATGCCATCGACCCGTTTTCGAGATCTCGTGGACCTCGTTGCGATTGCAATGGCTGCCTCGGTGGAGGCAGCCGCACAATCACGAGCCCTCGCCTCGGAGTTCGATCGTCGTCGCCTGATGCTCCCTGACCGATTTAATGTGCCAGATCGCCCACTCTGGGAGGTCGGCTACGCCGCTGAGGCTCGCCGGTCCCTACTTAACACAGTTCTAACGCTGGATGAAGCTTTGAATATCGTTCGAGCCTTTGTAGACCCGCTTTTCAGCGGGACTGCAGTCGGTCGGTGGAATCCTACGACAGCACAGTGGAGTTGAAGTCAGAAGAGGCTGCCAAAGGCAAGCCCCGATCCTGCTGAGATCCGGGTGGGATGAGAATCCAAGCCGAACGACAGTTGGTGGCGGATCTTGACGTCGAAGGTCACGATGTTCCGACAGCTGTATCAACTGGTTGGTCAGAAAAACTGGTGCCCCCGGCAGGATTCGAACCTGCGCTCACGGTTTAGGAAACCGATGCTCTATCCCCTGAGCTACGGGAGCGGGACTCTCGCACGAAACGCGATACGCGGGTCGCACGAAAATCAACCGTCAGCCTACGCCCAAGAAACCACTCAACCCCCACCTGCGGCGTGGCGCTCTTGTCCTCTTCGGTACTCGAGTAGTCACGGAGGATAAGCCCGTTCTTGAAAGGGTTTTCGTCGACGGGGGTGCATTCGAAGTTCTGTCCGCATCCGTCAGGTCGTGCTGGCGACCTGACTTGACCAATGAAGATGTCCGCGGTCGAACTCGTCTTGCTCTGATCAACGGGTTCGATGGACGACGCGTGAACGTCGTGCCGCGCGACGTGCTCCCATCAGCGTCGCTCCGCCATGACGATGGTCTCAGTGAGAACCACGCATTTCTCATACGGGCGAATCGAAAACAAACAACCCTGATCTGCTGTGCTCCTCTTCAGCGACCACCGCATTTGCGGCCTCAAGGCAAACGACCTTGCTCTCTGCGGACACTCGTCAGGCCCTCGACGACTGGTGTACTTAGACTGCCGGGGACGACGAAAAACGTCCTGTCGATACCAAGGGAAAGAGAGCAACAACCATGCGTCTTCTCAAGCACACGAACCGCGGCGGACGTCGCCGCACGAGCTTTCTCCTCCTTGGCGTCTCGTCACTGCTCGTGGCGTCGACCGGTCTCGTGGGTGCCAACGCCGGCGCCGCGACCACGACATCAGGATCGCTCGTGTTCACCGGTGCGTTGAAAGGAACTCTGAAGCTCGGACCCAACAGTGGATGTGACGCCAGCAACAACGGCGTCACGCTGAGCTCGTTCACGACGACGCTGCCGTCCAAGAAGTTCAAGACGTGGTCCGTGACCATCTTCGTCAGCAAACTCGGTACTTACAAGAAGTTCAAGCTGGGTAACGCCTCGTTCGTCTTGGGCACCAGTAACTTCACCGGCTGGGTGGCCACCAAAGGCTCCATGACGATCATCGCCAACTCCGGCACTGTGAACCTCACCCTGGGTGGCCACGAAGGCGAAGCCACCGGCACGGTCCACGTCGCCGGGACCTGGACCTGTGGTTCGTAATCAGTAGTCGAAGACCAGGTCGGACCTGCCGGTCCTCGCTCGGGTGCTCAGGTCGCTACCGTTGCGACGGCGGAAAACCAGGTGGCCGAAAGTGCTCGGTATCGGGCACGTCGTCAATGGTTGGCATGAGATAGCCGAAGAACGCCGTCGCTGCACCGAAGAACATCAAGACCATGCCGATCAGACGCAGCGAATGGGCGTAGCAGAAGAAGCCACCGACACCGCCAACGCCCACCCCGCACAGACCCACCGTCGCGGCGATGCGCTCGATTCGCTCCGCGCGCGACGCCAGCGCGTAGATCGCCACCGCACCCAGTCCGATCAACCCACCAAGTGCACCGTGGATGAGGGTGACCGCTTCACCCTGGGAGATCACCCAACCATTGGGTCGGTCGAAAGGGACTGCCAAGAGTTCGCCAAAGCCAATCAGCATCTCCGCTCCCACGAGCATCATCATCGTTGTCCACGCGCGCCGACTAATCACGGACCGTTCGATCGATACGTCCACGCCAGTTCCTCGCCTGGCCCCGTCGGACTCAACCGGCGCCAGACGCACGAGTGCGTTGTAGGTCACCACGGCAATCAACACGTGCATCAGCATCAAGAACAAGACGGCACCCGTCGGCTCGCGTCGTACCAGAAGGTAGACGTCAGGAATCCACAGGACGAGCGTCACCACGAGCGCCAAGCGAAGAAACAGCCAACGCGGCGACGACGTCACGCGAGTGACGACGAACCACGCCGCACCCGCTCCCACGACGCCCACGATCGTCAAGGTGCCGTAGTCGACGAACTCGAAGTGCGGATAGTCCTTGATCGAAGGAAGCGCGGCGGCGGCCCACTTGACCACACCAAAGTCCGCCGCGAGCGACACGACGACCGCCAGCACCGTCCCGACGGCGACTCGCGGCCACGAGGGCGGGTCTCCTGCCGTCGTCGAGTCCACGCGCAGTCGAGTGAGTGCGTTCTCGAGGTGCGAACGCGGGTTCATCGATCGGTTCTCGTGGTAGTGACCTTCGCCGCGACATCCGATTCCGGTCCATCATTATCGCCGAGGAAGGTTCCGACGACGTCGAGGTAGCGCTCGGTCTCTTCGATGAACGGCATGTGGCTCGATGACTCAAAGATCTCCCAGCGTGACCCTCGGATCGCCTCGTGGAAAGGCTGCACCGTTCGAGGGGTCGCTTCATCGAAACGACCCGAGAGCAACAGCGTCGGCACGATGATTCGGTGGGCCCGGTCCTCGATCGTCCAGTCCCTTAGCGTTCCCACGCAGTGGAACTCGTTGGGGCCGTTCATCACGTTGTAGACCGTCGAGTCGCGCGACATGAACTCCATCGTTCGGATCAATTCCGGAGGATTCGGTACGACGCGACACACGTGAAGGTCGTAGTAGGCCTGCGTAGCCCTCACGTACTCGGCGTCCGCGGTCGTCCCCGCCGCCTCGTGGCGATCCAGGACCTCGGCGATCGCGGGATCCATCCCGGCCCGCAGGACCTTGGCTTCGCTCGACCAGAGTGACATCGACGCGGGCGAATTGCTCAGAATGAGCGACCGCAACCCGCGCGGCTGACCAACGGCGTGTTCGGCGGCCAACATGCCGCCCCATGACTGACCCAACAGGTGGTAGTCCTCGTGGACGCCAAGGCCCACGAGGAGATTATCGAGTTCATCCAGGAACAGTTGAACGGTCCAGAAGTCCGCGCCCTTGGCGGGAAGCAGCGTCGAACGTCCGCCTCCGAGTTGGTCGTAGTGGATGACCGCGCGACCACTCTCCGCGAGTCCCACGAGATTTTCCAGATAGTCGTGAGAACAACCGGGACCGCCGTGAACGACGACGAGCGGGGTGAGCCCCGAATTCAGGTCACCCGTCACGCGATACCACGTGACGTAATCGCCAAAAGGGAGTAGACCCTCTTGCGGGGACGTGGCAACCATCGCTCGATTCTACGAGTGACGGACCTGATGAACTCGCCGCGCATTCTTACGCTCCTCTTAGGACGCCTTGCACCGCGCTTCTATGTCAGCGGACATGATGTTCGTCAGAACTGCGAAAGGACCCTTCGTGAACGCGCTGCGCCGAGGCATTCGAAACACCTTTAGAAACTCCATGCGAACCGTCGGCGTGGTGGTGATACTGGCGGTCGCCATCGCCCTCTCCATCTCCATGCTCATCGCCCGCGACGCGGTCACGAACAAGATCAACACCGTTCGCGCCTCGACGGGGAACACCATCACCGTCTCGCCCAAGGGATTCTTCGGTTTCAACGGTGGCGGCACGCCGCTCAAGGAGAGTTCGATCACCAACTTGCTCTCAATTCCCAACGTCACGGCAGTCCAGGTGTCGTTGAGCGAGGAACTCACGAGCAGTAAGACATCGCTCACGTCGCCCACTCCCGCCGGTTTCCTCGGCGGTCAATTCGGATTCGGTTCGAGCGGTGGTTCCGGATCGAGTGGCGGGTTCTCTGGGAGTTCGTCGAACACGACCTTCTCGATCCCCATACGCGTGATCGGCACCAACAGTCCCGGTAACGCCGTCGTCGGGGGTGCCAACGGTGGCGGCACGGAGAAACTCACCGCCGGCGCCGCCTATAGTCCGACGTCCACCGCCGACGTCGCCATCGTCGGCAGCACGCTCGCGACCACCAACAAGCTGTCGGTGGGATCCACCTTCACTGCCTGGGGCACCAAGGTCACCGTGGTCGGGATCTTCAATGCGGGTTCCACGTTCACCGACTCGAGCGTGCTCATGCCGCTCGCCACGGTCCAGAAGTTGGCCGGCGCCACCGGCGACGTCACCTCAGCGACCGTTGTCGTCAACTCGCTCAACAACGTGGGTGGCGTCGACAAGGCGGTCACGAAGGCCCTCGGTTCGAGCGCCGACGTGACCTCCACGCAGGCCACCACCGAGGCGTCACTCGCGCCGCTCAATTCGGTCAAGACGATCTCGACCTACACGTTGATCGGTTCGGTCATCGGCGCCGCGATCATCCTGCTCTTGTCGATGTTGATGATCGTTCGCGAACGTCGTCGCGAGGTTGGCGTCCTCAAGGCCCTCGGCGCGCCAAACAGGAGCATCATCTCGCAGTTCATCGCCGAATCAACGACCTTCACCATCCTCGGGGCGATCGTGGGCTTCGTGGTCGGCATCCTCATCAGCAGTCCGATCACCTCGGCTCTCGTGAGCGCGTCGGGAGGCTCAAGTTCCACCAGCGGTTTCGTGCGCCGAACCGGAAGCGCCGGGTTCGGTGCCGGGGGCAACGGCTTCACGCCGCCTACCGGAGGCTTCGCCAACCGCAGTACGGGCAACTTCCACTTTGGCGGATTCTCGAACACGATCACCCAGATCCACACGTCCGCCGGATGGTCCACGCTCGCCTTCGCCCTCATCGCCGCGGTGATCATCGCCGCCCTTGGTAGCACGGTGGCCGCCGCCACCATTGTCCGCATCCGTCCCGCCGAAGTCTTGAGGAGTGAATAATGCTGAAGGTCGAGAACTTGGACAAGACGTTCCACACGGGCGCGGGTGACGTGCACGCCGTCCAGAACGTGTCTTTCGAAGCGAAGGACGGCGAACTCGTCGCGATCCTCGGCGCGAGCGGCAGCGGCAAGTCGACGTTGCTCTCGCTGCTCGGACTGCTCGACGCTCCCGACCGCGGCAGCATCGAGATCGACGGCACCCAACTCGCCAACCTCGATTCGGCCGGCCGCACGAAATACCGGTCACATCAAGTGGGCTTCGTGTTTCAACAGTTCAATCTCATCCCCAACCTGAACGCTCGCGAGAACATCAAACTCGCCCTGGAGTTCGCCCACTGGCAAAAGGACGACCGCGACAAGCGCGCGAATGAGTTGCTCAACATCGTGGGCCTGGACGAGTCCAAGGCCGAACGGCGACCCGCGAAACTGTCGGGCGGCGAACAGCAACGTGTCGCGATCGCGCGAGCCTTCGCGGCCCGACCGCAACTGATCCTCGCCGACGAACCAACCGGAAGTCTCGACAAGGCGACCGGCCAGAAGATCGTCGAGCTCTTGCGTGAAGTCGCCACCACCCAGAAGGCGACCGTCCTGGTGGTCACCCACGACGAGAAGATCGCCAAGAAGGCCGACCGCCGATTCGAGATCGAAGACGGAGTCCTCAAAGAGATCGCCTAGCGGAATGGTCGAAGCGACCGTGGACTAGCCTCGGTTCGGCTATGGCTCTGTCAATCGGCATCGTGGGACTCCCGAACGTCGGTAAGTCAACCCTTTTCAACGCACTGACGAACAACGACGTCCTGGCGGCGAACTATCCCTTCGCCACGATTGAACCCAACATCGGGGTGGTCGCCGTACCCGACGATCGCCTGGAGAAGTTGGCCAAGGTCTTCGGTTCGGAGCGAATCCTGCCCGCGAGTGTCACGTTCGTCGACATCGCGGGCATCGTTCGTGGCGCCTCCGAGGGCGAGGGACTCGGCAACCAGTTCCTCGCGGCGATCCGAGAATCGAACGCCATCTGCGAAGTGGTGCGGGTCTTTCACGACGACGACGTCATCCACGTCGAAGGCGTCATCGATCCCGCCAGTGACGTCGCGACGATCGAGACCGAGTTGATCCTCGCGGACCTGCAAACGCTTGACAAGGCAATTGTCCGGCTCGAACGCGAGGCGAAACGCGGCGGCGACGCCGCCACCAAGCTCGCTGAACTGAAGAAGGCTCGTGACGCTCTCGACGAAGGACGGGTGATCTCCAAACTCGGTAAAGAGCTCGATCACGAGGCGCTCGCCGATCTGCACCTCTTGACCGACAAACCCTTCATTTACGTCTTCAACGTGGACGAGACGACCCTGGGTGACGAGAGCCAACGCGCCGAGCTCGAAGCTTCGGTGGCCCCGGCGCCGTGCGTCATTCTCTGCGCCAAGGTCGAAGCCGAACTCGCGGGTCTCGACCCCGCGGACGCGTTAGAACTCCTCCAGTCCTTTGGCCAGCGCGAGTCGGGACTCTCCCAGCTCTCGCGCGTGGGTTTTGCCACGCTGGGACTCCAAACGTTTCTGACCGCCGGGCCCAAAGAGACGAGGGCCTGGACAATCCACCACGGCGCGACGGCCCCCGAAGCCGCGGGTGAAATCCACACGGACTTCCAGAAGCACTTCATCAAGGCCGAAGTCGTGTCCTTTGACGACTTGATGGCGGCGGGTTCTCTGGTCGCCGTGCGGGCCGCGGGCAAAGCCCGCATCGAGGGCAAGGACTACGTCATGCGTGACGGCGACGTCGTGGAGTTCCGCGTCGGAGTTTGATTGCTACGATGCAGTCAGGCGGACGCGACAGAGGTCGACGCCTGACGATCACGAGACCAACCAGGAGCATCATGACCTCTGCCACCTTCGATTTCAAAGTAGCTGACCTCTCCCTCGCCCACTTCGGGCGAGCGGAAATCACCCTCGCCGAGCACGAGATGCCCGGTCTCATGGCGATGCGCTCGGAATTCGGCGCCGCCAAGCCACTCAAGGGCGCGCGCATCGCGGGCTCACTGCACATGACCATTCAGACGGCCGTGCTCATCGAGACGCTCGTCGAACTCGGGGCCGACGTGCGCTGGGTGAGTTGCAACATCTTCTCGACCCAGGATCACGCCGCGGCCGCGGTCGTGGTCGGTCCCCACGGCACCACGGACCAACCCGCCGGCGTCCCGGTCTTCGCTTGGAAGGGCGAGACCCTCGAAGAATATTGGTGGTGCACCGAACAACTCCTTCGTTGGCCCGGCTACGCGGGCCCCACGATGATCCTGGACGACGGCGGTGACGCGACACTCCTCGTGCACAAGGGGCTCGAGTTCGAACGAGCCGGCTTCGTGCCGGCGCCCGAGAGCGCGGACTCCGAGGAGTACCGCGTGATCCTTCGACTACTCGACCGAATCGTCGCGAGCGGCGAGAAGATCTTCGAGCCCATGGCTAACGGCATCATCGGCGTCTCCGAAGAGACGACCACCGGCGTGCACCGGCTCTACGAGATGGAACGCGACGGGGTGCTGCTCTTTCCCGCCATCAACGTGAACGACGCGGTCACCAAGTCCAAGTTTGACAACAAGTACGGCTGTCGCCACTCGCTCATCGACGGTATCAACCGCGCCACCGATACCCTCATCGGCGGCAAGGTCGCCGTCGTCTGTGGTTACGGCGACGTCGGCAAGGGATCGGCCGAGTCGCTGCGCGGCCAGGGGGCTCGGGTCATCATCACCGAGATCGACCCGATCTGTGCGTTGCAGGCCGCCATGGACGGCTTTCAGGTCACGACGCTCGAGGACGCACTGCCCTACGCCGACATCATCATCACCGCCACGGGCAACAAGGACATCGTGACGGTGGCGCACATGGAGATGATGAAGCACCAGGCGATCCTGGGCAACATCGGCCACTTCGACAACGAGATCGACATGGCGGGCCTCGCGGCACTCCCGGGGGTGAAGCGCGAGACCATCAAGCCCCAGGTGGACAAGTGGATCATGCCCAACGGCCGGGCCATCATCGTGCTCTCCGAAGGGCGCCTACTCAATTTGGGAAACGCCACCGGTCACCCGAGCTTCGTGATGAGCAACTCGTTCACCAACCAAACGATGGCCCAAATGGAACTCTTCGCCAATAACGCCCGCTACGAGAAGAAGGTCTACGTACTGCCCAAGCACCTGGACGAGAAGGTCGCCAGACTCCACCTGAGCGCCCTCGGGGTCAAACTCACCCAGTTGTCCAAGCAACAGGCCGATTACATCGGCGTCTCGGTCGAGGGTCCCTACAAGCCCGACTCCTACCGGTACTAGAGCCCAGCCGCGTCGCGCGGCGACACGGTTTGACATGATGAGATGAGACTCGCGACGCGTGGTCGAAAGGATCATCATGGCGAACGAATCACGGGCCACGGTGCTCGACGCAATCGGTTCGACTCCCCTCATTGAAGTCGAGGGCATTTGGCTCAAGCTCGAGTACCTCAATCCGTCGGGATCGATCAAGGCGCGCATGGCGCGCTACATCATCGAGCGCGCCGAGCGAGAGGGGCTGTTGCACCCGGGCGACACCATCGTCGAGGCGTCGAGCGGGAACACCGGCAACGCCATGAGCATGGTCGCCGCGGTGAAGGGTTACCAGATGCTCGTGGTGATGCCCGTTGGCATGAGCCCCGAGCGCGCGGCGATCTCGACGGCCTTCGGGGCCCAACTCGTGAACGTCGGTGACTTCCACGTCAACCAGGCCCTCGCCCTCGCCGACGAACTCGGGCGCCAACCGGGACACTTCGCCCCGCACCAGTTCGAGTCCGAGTGGAACGTCGAAGAGAATCGCACGTGGCTGGGGCCCGAGATCCTCGCCCAACTGCCCGAGGGCCGAACCCCCGACGCCTTCGTCATGGGCGTCGGCACCGGCGGCACGCTGATCGGCGTGGGCCAGGCCTTTCGCGCGCGTAATCGCGACGTGCTCGTCGTCGGACTCGAGCCCAGCGAGTCGTGCACGATCCAGTGCGGCGACACCGGACTGCACAAGATCGAGGGCATCGCCGACGGTTTCGTGCCCGCGATCTTCCAACGCAATCGTGAACTCGTCGATCGGGTGGTCGCGGTGCACAGTGACGACGCGATTGCCGAGATGCGATACCTCGCGCGCCACCACGGACTGCTCGTCGGTCCGAGTTCGGGAGCCAACATCGTCGCCGCGCGTCGACTGATGGCCGAAGAACCCTCCCTGGAGACCGTGGTCACCATCTGTTGTGACGAGGGCGAAAAGTATCTCAGCGAGTATTTCATTCCCGAGGTGCGCGCCCTCGACGCCGCGTCTCTCGCGACGACGCCGCTGGATCGACGTCGGTCCTAGAGGGGCGTGACGTAGGCGCCGTGGATGCCGCCGTCGACGAGGAACGTCGAGGCGGTCATGAACGAACTGTCGTCACTCGCGAGAAAGAGCACCGCGCTGGCGATCTCCTCGGGCTCGGCGAATCGACCCATCGGCACGTGCACGAGGCGCCGAGCCGCGCGTTCGGGGTCCTTGGCGAAGAGTTCGCGCAACAAGGGCGTGTTCACGGGTCCCGGACAAAGGGCGTTCACCCGGATCCCCTCGCGGGCGAACTGCACACCCAGTTCACGGCTCATCGACAGCACGCCGCCCTTCGAAGCCGTGTAGGAGATCTGGGACGTCGCCGAACCCAACACCGCGACGAAGGACGCGGTGTTGATGATCGAACCGCCTCCGCGCGCTTGTAGATGCGGAATGCCGTAGCGACAGCACAGGTAGACCGAGGTCAGGTTCACCTCCTGAACCCGTCGCCACGCGTCGAGGCCCGTGGTGAGAATGGAGTCGTCGTCCGCTGGTGAGATACCGGCGTTGTTGAACAGCACGTCGATCCCCCCGTAGACGTTCGCCGTCTGCTGATAGAGGGCCTCGACGCTGGATTCATTAGCGACGTCGACCGAGATGAACGTGCCGCCGATCTCACTGGCGAGCGCGGTACCCTCGGGTTCGGCCAGGTCGGCGACGACGACCTTGGCGCCCTCTTTGGCGAAGCGCACCGCGGTCGCACGACCGATCCCACTCGCCGCACCGGTGATCACGGCCACTTTGTTGTCCAGACGTCCCATCAATCCTCCGTAGATAGAAATACGTTCTTCTCTTCACTGAAGCCCAGCAACGCGTCGGGCCCCAGCTCGCGCCCGATGCCCGACTGCTTGAATCCGCCAAAAGGCGTCGAATAGCGAACCGACGAGTTCGAGTTGACCGACAGCGCCCCGGTCTCGACACCGCGCGCCACTCGCAGGGCTTTGCCGATGTCGCGCGACCAGATGGATCCGGACAGGCCGTAGGGGCTGTCGTTGGCGATCTCGAGCGCCTCGGCCTCGTCGCCGAATCGCACCACCGAGACCACGGGTCCGAAGATCTCCTCGTTGAACGCGCGACTCGCTCGATTCGGCGTCTCGAGCACCGTCGGCGCGAACCAGTACCCGCGTCCCTCGGGCGCGCTGCCGCGAAAGGCGACGTTCTCCTCCTCGACGTAACTCGCGACGCTCTCTCGCTGGGCCGCGGTGATCAGGGGTCCCATCTCGCTCGCCTCGTTGGTCGGGTCCAGCACTTTGACACCCTTGACGGCGACTTCGAACAGTTCCATGAACCGGTCGTAGGCCTTCGCCTCGACGAGGATTCGTGAACGAGCGCAGCAGTCCTGACCCGCGTTGTCAAAGACCGCGTAGGGGGCCGCGGCGGCGGCCTTCTCCAAGTCGGCGTCGGCGAAGATTATGTTCGCACTCTTGCCACCGAGTTCGAGCGTGACCCGCTTCACTTGTTCGGCGCAGCCCGCCATGATCTTTCGTCCGGCTTCGTTGGATCCGGTGAAGCACACCTTGCGCACCGCCTCGTGGGTCACGAAGCGGTACCCGACCGACGAGCCGTCGCCCACCAGCACCTGGAAGACGTGCTCGGGGATGCCCGCCTCGAGCGCGAGCTCGGCCAGGCGCATCGCGGTAAGCGGCGTGAGCGTGGCGGGCTTGAGCACCACGGTGTTGCCCGCCGCGAGTGCGGGACCGAGTCCCCAGCCCGCGATGGGCATGGGAAAGTTCCAGGGCACGATCACGCCCACGACGCCGAGCGGTTCGTAGAACGTGATGTCGACGCCGCCGGCGACGGGGATCTGGCGGCCCGAGTGACGCTCGGGCGCGCCCGCGTAGTAGGCGAGGACGTCGCGAACGTTGCCGGCCTCCCAGCGGGCGTTGGCGATCGTGTGGCCCGAGTTGGCGACCTCGAGCTGGGCGAGCTCCTCGTTGTGACTGTCGACGACCTCGGCGAAACGGCGCAGCAGTCGCGCGCGGTCCGCCGGCGTCACGGCCCGCCACCGCGGCGCCACGCGAAGCGATCGCGCGATGGCCTCGTCGGTTTGGGCGACGTCGAGCATCTCGACGGTGCGAATCGACTCCTCGGTCGATGGGTTGATGATCGAGAGCGTGCTCATAGTCGTTCGAATCCTCGGTAGCGTTCCCAGTCGGTGACGGCCGCCCCGAAGGCGTCGACTTCCACTCGGGCCGCGCGCACGTAGTGGTCGACGACCTCGTCACCGAAGGCGTCGCGGGCCACGGCACTCTGGTCGAACAGCCTCACCGCGTCGGCGAGTGACGTCGGCACGCGCGGCGCGTCGGCGACGTAGGCGTTACCCTCGAACGCGGGAGCCAGCGCCAGTGATTCCTCGACCCCGCGCAGTCCCGCGGCGACGAGCGCCGAGACGGCGAGATAGGGATTGACGTCGCCGCCGGGAATCCGACACTCGACGCGAACCGACGACCCGTGACCAACGACGCGAAACGCGCAGGTGCGGTTATCCACGCCCCAGAGCAGCGCGGTGGGTGCGAAGGACCCCTCGACGAAGCGCTTGTAGCTGTTGATGTTCGGTGCGAGAAAGAGCGAGAGTTCGCGCGAATAGGCGAGCAGCCCCGCGAGGAAGTTCTCGAACACTGACGAAAACCCGTGCGGTCGATCGCCCGCGAACACGGGCTGGTCGCCCTGGTCGCGCAGCGACAGGTGGATGTGGCACGAGTTGCCCTCGCGGGCGTCGTACTTGGCCATGAAGGTCAGGCTGTAACCCTCCTGGGCGGCGATCTCCTTGGCGCCCAACTTGAAGAGGCCGTGTTCGTCACACTTGTCCACCAGGGTGCTGTAGTAGAAGGCGATCTCGTGCTGACCGAAATTGCACTCGCCCTTCACCGATTCGACGACCATCCCGGCGCCACTCATCGAGCGACGGATTCGTCCGAGCAAGGGCTCGATCCGCGAGGTCCCTTGCAGCGAGTAGTCGACGTTGTAGAGGTTCACGGGAGTCAGGTCACGGTAACCGGCGCGCCAGGCCTCTTCGTAGGTGTCCTCAAAGACAATGAACTCCAGTTCGGTGCCCGTGAGCCCGACCCAGCCACGTTCGGCCAGACGTGAGACCTGCTGTTGGAGGACCTGTCGAGGCGACGGGGCGACGGGTTCACCGTGGACGGTCTCCACGTCGGCGAACACGATCGCGGACTTCTCGTGCCACGGGACCAGTCGGATCGTCGTGAAATCGGGTCGGAACGCGATGTCGCCGTAACCGCGATCCCAGGACGTGAGTGCGAAGCCGTCCACGGTCGCCATGTCGACATCGGAGGCGAGGAGATAACTGCAACCCTCGACCACACCGTCACCGATCACGTGCGCGAAGAAGTGACCGTCGAGGCGCTTTCCCTGCAATCGTCCCTGCATGTCGGTGATCGCGAGCACGACCGTGTCGATCTCGCCGCTCGCGATCCTTTCGAGGAGTTCATCTCGCGTCAGGCGCCCCGGGGTCAAAGACTGCACGTGAAACTCCTCGTGATCGAAGTGTCGCTACCGGTATTCACCGTGCCACAACTTATCGAAAAACAACTCGGGGCAAAGAAGGCGAGGCCCGATCGCACCCCCTCCTTCGATTCGTTGGCGAATGCTGCCACGTGCCCTCAGGCCGGGCGCCCCGCCGGCGTTCGCGTCGCGGTCTTTGTTCGAACGACGTGTGGCACTTGGACGGTCACGGCACGACGAAATTGACAGCGACGACCTCACCGTGGAGACTGATCGAAATTCCGAGAGGGCTGGTGGCAATGACGGGACGAATCGCTGGCAAAGTCTGCGTGGTCACGGGTGCGGGATCGGGGATCGGTCGCGCCAGTGCCCTGCGACTCGCCGAAGAAGGCGGACGGGTGCTCTGCGCCGATATCAACCTTTCGAGTGCGGTCGAGACTGCCGCGCTCGCGACGAGCGCGGGGGGTGTCGCCAGCGCACGAGAAGTGGACGTCAGCGACGCCAAGGCGGTGGACGCCATGATCCGCGCCGCGGTCGATGACTACGGCTCGATCGACGTGTTAGTCAACAACGCGGGCGTCAATATTCCGGGCGTCGTACACGAAGTGAGCGACGAGGTCATCGACCGCACGCTCGCGGTGAACGTGAAGGGACAGATCTACGGGTGTCGAGCGGCGATACCGCACATGCTCAAGACGGGCGCGGGTTCGATCATCAATATCTCGAGCGTCAACGGCATCGTGTCCGAACCCTTTCTCGCCGTCTACTCCGCCTCTAAAGGCGCTTCGGTGATGTTCACCAAGGGCGTCGCGCTGGACTACGCCAAGCTCGGCATACGTTGCAACGTGATTTGTCCGGGCTGGGTCGACACGCCGATCAACTACGCCCACGCCGAGATGCTGGGTGGACTCGCCCACGTCTACGCGACCATCGATTCGTTCCAGCCCATCGGACGCCCCGGCGAACCTCGCGAGATCGCCAACGTCGTGCTCTTCCTCGCCTCGGACGAGTCGAGTTTCATGACCGGCAGCGTCGTCGCGGTCGACGGGGGGATGACGTCCCAGTGAGAGCCGAGACGCTCGGTAGCGCCACCGTCGCCCGGCACTGAGCACCGAAGCGCTCTAGCGATAACCCGCGAAGATGTCCTCGACGACGCCGGTGAGACCGTGGGGATTGGTCACGCGCACGAACCATTCGCGTCCCATGACCGCCCGGAACTCATCACGGCTCATCTTCAACCAGAACGCGTCGGCCATCTGGGACTGGTGCGCGGCGAGGGCGTCGTACTTCGCGTCGGTGACGTCGCTGACGTCGATCGAGGCGCCGATCAAGTCGTCGGGCGTACCCAAGTCCATCTCCTCGGGGTCGGGCTCGTCGGGTTCGACGATTCCTTTGGCGGCGTTCGCCTCGCGACGCTCACGATCTTCTTGCGCCCAGCGTTCACGAAAGCGTGCCATGACGCTGTTGGGGATCGCGTTGTAGTACAAGGTCGGCTCGTAGTCAATCATCGAGAGCGCGGCCAGCGTGACGCGATTGGCTTGGATGTGGTCGGGGTGTCCGTAGAAGCCGATCTCGTTGTACGTGACGATGACCTGAGGACGTTCTTCTTCGAGGATCTGGGCGAGACGGGCCGCCGCCACGTCGACGGGCGTCTGCCAGAAGCTCTCGGCGTCGTCGTTCTGGGGCCAGCCCATCATGCCCGAGTCGCGGTACCCGAGCCGGATCAGGCGGTCGATGCCGAGCACCGCGACCGCGCGGTCGAGTTCCTTGGCCCGCAGGGCGGCGACCTCGTCGCCGTCGTGATGATCGGCGTCGGGCTTCGCACCGTCCATGGCGTCACCACACTCGCCGTTCGTGCACGTCACCAGCACGGTTCGCACGCCCTGGTTGGCGAGCAGTCGATAAAGACCCCCGGTTGAGCTCGCTTCGTCGTCGGGGTGGGCATGCACGGCGAGGAACGTGAGCGGCGCCATCTACATCCCCCCGAACAGGTCAGCGCGGTCGCCCTCGACCGCGTGACGACTCCACGCTCGCTGGTAGTACTCGGTACCGAAGAGCAGCGCGAACAGGTCGGGTGCCATGGTCACCAAGTCGCCGTTGTCGATCTGGGATTGGTGCAGCGCAATGGCCTCTTGCTTTCGCTGAGCGTAGTCAGTGACGTCCATGACACAGGCTACGAGTTCGTCGGGGGTGTCAGGCGTGGCGTCAATGATCCAGGCTGGCAGAAACACCCCCTGATCGCGGGCTTCACGGGTGAATTTCTCGAGCACGCCTCGAGGGACGACAGGGTAGTAGAGCCGCTGCGCGCTCGCGCTGAGCCGCACCGCGCGCTGGGTGACCCGATTGGCCATGATGTGGTCAGGGTGCCCGTAGAAACCGTTCTCGTCGTAGGTGACCACGACATGGGCGCCCACTTCGTCGAACAACGCCGCGAGAGTCGTCGCCACCGCCTCCACGTCGGCGTTCATAAAGGCGTTCGGCTCTTCGTTCTGGGGCCACCCGATCATGCCCGAATCCTCGTAACCCAGGCTCACGAGGCGCGTGAAGCCCGCGTGGATCGCCGCGCGCTGCAATTCGGCGGCCCTGGTCGCAACGGTCGCGTCACCGTCGTGGCCCTCGTGCGAGCCGGGTCGGCCCCGTTGGTCGAGCCCGAGGCGCCCATTCGTGCACGTGACGAGCACCACCTGGTACCCGAGCGCTCGGTAGTGCGAGGAAATGCCCGCCGTGAACAACGCCTCGTCGTCGGGATGCGCGTGCACACAGACCAAGGTCGCGTCGAGAGTCATTCGAAAAGACTAGGAGGTGGCGAGCTGAACCACGCGCACGAGTAACAAAATGGCGGCGACCAACAAGTAACCACTCTGACAACGCATCAGCAGCGTTCGCGCCCTCGAGCTCGGAATCGGTTCCAAGAGGGTGAGTCGCGGCGTGCGCCAGTCACGACGGTCGACGTCGTAGCGTGGCGGCGGCTCACTGCGGCGAAGCCCGACTGGCAGTCCGATCGCGAGGCCGACCACGGCGATCACCGACGTGAACTTGAGCAAGGCAATGACGTCGACCGACGAAAAGAGCGTCGAGATCATCAGCGAGACCGACAACACGACGAGCGCGGCGATGATGACGACCGCCACGACGTTGAGCCATCGGGTGTTGACCCACGGACCCATCACCGCGCGGTCGTTGCACAGCAAGAGCACGATGATCGTCGTGCTCGGCAGCATGATGCCACAGATCGCCTGGACCCCCAGGGTGATCAGCCCCAGAGGAGCATGCGGGATCACGGCCACCGCGCCCGCGAGCACCAGCAGACCCGCGAAACCGCCGTAGAAACCCTTGGCCTCGGAGAAACGTGCGTTGAGCCCACGGTGCGAACTCGAGAGGTCACCAATCGCGTAGGAACTCGCGAGCGTGACTGCCGCGGCGCCGATGACTGACGCGTTGAGCAGCAAGATGGCGAAGAGGTCGCCCGCGCCGTGGCCGAGATGTCGTCCGAGGCCTCGCGCGACGCCGAGCGTGTTGGTGAAGGCGTCGGTGCCTCCGTAGCGCGACAGACCCACCGCACCCACGGCGACGATGGCGCCCGCGGTGATGATGACGATGAACGATCCCAGGATGGTATCGACCCGCTCGTAGTTCAACCATCGCGGTGTGATCTTCTTGTCCACGATGTTGGACTCCTGGAAGAAGAGCTGCCAAGGCGCGATCGTCGTGCCAATGATCGAGATGATGAGCAGGACCGACGTCGAACTCGCTCCCCCGCGAATTGACGGGATGAGCGTGTGGTGCACGATCGCCGAGAAGTGAGGTTTGGCGATGATCACGAGCGGCACGATGACGAGATTCACCGCCACGAAGAGCATCATGAACCGCTCCCAACGACGAAACGAGCCCGACGCGGTCACCGCGAAGAGCAGGACTACCGCAATGGGCACCGAGACGTACGCCGAGACGCCGAAGTAGTCCATCGACAACGAGACACCGATGAATTCCGTGATGATGATCAGGACGTTAAGGAACAAGATGGAGAAGATCGAGAGGTTGCCCCAATACCTACCGAATCGTTCACGAATGAGTCGGCCGTGGCCGACTCCGGTCACGGCACCGAGACGTGCGACCATCTCTTGGATGATGATCAGGACAGGAATGAGCAGCGGCAGTGTCCAGAGCAACGTGTACCCGAAGTTCTGGCCCGCCTGGACGTAGGTCGAGACGCCACCGGCGTCGTTGTCGCCCACCATCACGATGAGTCCCGGGCCAATGATCGCGAGCAACGTCAAGAAGCGTGCCCGGATGCCGCGCCGAGAGCCGGTGTCGTAGTCTTTGATGCTTCCGAAGGCACCAGAGATCTGGTGCTCGGCTGTCTTCTCTTTTGGCACGCTCCACCTCCTTTCGTCGCTCTGTGGTCGTTCGCCAAACAACCACGCGCGGACTGAAGGCGGGCTTAGCCAGTCTTGAGTTTCAAACGAGGTTGTGTCGGTACGTGAATGGCCTCTCGGCCGGTACTAGGGGGTTTCAGACAGACCCCCTTAGAACGTGACCCTGGGCGAGGCGGCGCATCACTCCTCCACCGCACTCATGCCAAACTCGCGACGCCAGCCCTGGGGCAGGAGTTCCTCGAGTAGGTCGTCGACCGTGATGACCCCGATCATGGATTCGTGCTCGTCGTCCAGAACGGGAAGCACCGTCAAGTTGAAGTCGCTCATCTTTCGAGCAATGCGGTGCAGGTCCCAGTGCGGGTGCACGTGGGCCAGCTGGGTCTGGGCGACGCTCAGCGCCAGGTCAGTACCCCGGGCCCGCACCAGTGGCGCGATCGACGCCGCACCAATTGGCTGGCCCTTCTCGTCGATCACGAACACGACGTGCAGCGACTCCGCGGGGACCTTGGACGTGCGAATGGCGTCGAGCGCTTCGTCCACCGTCGCCGAGGCGGGTACCGAGACGAAATCAGGGTTCATCAGTCCACCCGCGCTGTCGGCGTTGTAGGACAACAATTGGCGCACCTTGGTCTGCTGGTCCGACGGGAGATTCTCGAGGATTGGCAGGCGGCGCTCTTGTTCGACCTCGTTGATGAGGTCGGCCGCGTTGTCGGGCTCCATGCGTGACAAGAGCCGCGCCGCCTCGGTGTCGCTACGCGCTTCGAGGAACTCGAGCTGGTGCTCGGTGTCGAGTTCTTCGAAAACGTCGGCCTCGAGTTCGCGGTCCAGACCCACCGCCTCGATGATCTCCTCGCCCTCCTCGTGACTCGCCTGCTCGACGAGGTCAGCGATCTGGGCGGGGTGGAGTCTCGCCAGCTTGCGATAGGGGATCCGAAGTCGCGCGGTGGGCACGTGCGCCACGAACGGCTCGATCGAGGCGAAGTCGACGATGGCCTCGGCCTTGACGCGCTGGCCGATCTTCTGGCCGAGTACGCGACGCAGCAGCGGCCGACGACCCGGGTCCACGCCGACGACCTCCCACTTTCCGTCAATCTCGGCAATCTCAATCTCATTGGCGATGATCAGTCGACCGCGCACCAGGTTGATGAGGTGTCGCGCGAGGAGGTCTTCGGCGAGCAGGAGCTCGCCGGGTCGACGTTCGAAACGTCGCAAGTCGACTCGACGGCCCTCGAAGGTCATGCGGCCCGCCGCGAGTCCACCGATCTTGCGAATCGGCACAAAGAGGTTGCGGCCCTCGATCTTGATCACGGCACCGACGATCGGCGGGTGCGGATCGTCACCGAGTCGCGCGACCAGGTCCTGGACGCGTCCAATCCGGTCGCCGTCCGAATCAAAGATGGGACGGTGCAGGAACGTTGAAAGGTGGAGGATGTCAGCCATAACGAGCCCTAAAGCCACTCAAGGCTACCCCTTTGGCCAGTCGGGACACCAACGGGGAAAGATGAAATCCCCGAGAACAACGGTCGAACGACTCTCTCCTCAACTCGCCGAGCGCGCCACGTCGGTCATGGTATCGATGGCGAAGGCGAGGTCGTCGTCGTCGACCCCGGCGTGGGTGACCAAACGCACGCGCCGTGGCCCCACCGTTCCTGCGAGCACGCCTCGTTCGGCGAGTTGGCCGACGATCGCTCGAGCTCGGGGGTGATCGAACGCCACGATGTTGGTCCGACACGTCGCGGGGTCGTAGTTCGACTCGGGGAATACGGCGCCCACGTGCCGTGCCAGTTCACCCGCTCGCTGATGGTCCTTCGCGAGTCGTTCGATCATGGTCTCGAGCGCGACGAGTCCCGCCGCGGCGAGGAAACCGGCTTGGCGCATCGTGCCCCCCAAGCGCTTGCGCTCAATCGCCGCGACCGCCATGAGCGGCGCAGGACCCGCGAGGAGCGAACCAACCGGCGCACAGAGTCCCTTGGACAGACTCGCCATGACCATCGTCGCGGGTGCGCTGTACTGCGCCGCCGTGACACCGGTCGCCACCACGGCGTTGAACAGACGCGCACCGTCGAGATAGAGCGCAGTGGCGCCCAGCGACTCGCGCAGGTCGCCCAGCTGTTCGAGGTTCCAGGGCGTACCTCCCGAGAACATGTGGGTGTTCTCGATCGCCACGAGCGTCACGTGGGGATGATGGTCCTGCTCGGCGTCGATGACGTCGAGCACGTCACGTGAATGAAGAACGCCGTCACGGTCATCAACCAGCGCGAACTGAATGGACGAGTTCCTCGCCGACGCTCCCATCTCGAAGTTGACGACGTGCTGGTTCGTCCCGGCGACCACGAGATCGCCGGGACGGGTCAAGACCCGCAACGCAATCTGATTGGCCATCACGCCCGAGGGAACGAAGAGTGCCTGGGGCTTGTCGACGAGTGCCGCGAAGCGTCGCTCGAGTTCATTGACCGTCGGGTCCTCGTCGTAACCGACGTCGCCCACCGTCGCGCTCGCGATCGCTTCACGCATCGCGGGCGTGGGCTGGGTGACGGTGTCACTTCGCAGATCGACTCGCCGTTTCATACCGAGAGGCTACCGTCGCCGATTTAGTATGTCCGGATGACCGAACCCACCGCCGACACCGCGCCACACCACTCGAACATTCACGAGTTGCTCGACATCGAAATGGTGCTCGTGACGCCCGAGAAAGTCGTGATGAGCGTCGAGGTCAACCAAAAGGTCCACCAGCCCTACGGCATCTTGCACGGCGGCGTCTCGGCACTGCTCGCCGAGGGCGCGGCATCCATCGGGGGCGCGGTGAGCGTGGGCCCCGACCAGATCGTCGTGGGCACCGAACTCAACTGCTCGCACCTTCGCTCGATGACCAGTGGCACCCTCACCGCCACCGCCACCCCGATCCGCAAGGGGCGCATGGTCCACGTCTGGGGCATCGACCTCACCGACGACCAGGACCGCCTGATCTGCGTGGCGCGCTGTACATTGCAGGTTCTGCGCGCACCCCAGGCGCCCGGGGCCTAGGGCGTAGACTTTTAGCACTATCGCGCGGTGAGGGGTTGACTATGGGCGTTCGTTTCAAGGGCTGGGGCATCGCCGTACCCGATCGGGTCGTGACCAACGAAGAACTCTCCAAGACCCTCGACACCTCCGACGAATGGATCACTGAACGCACCGGGATTCGCGAGCGCCGCATCGGGGGCTCGGCCAAGTCGCTGGGCGTACTCGCCGGCAAGCGGGCGATGGACGACTCGTTCGTCGACGCGTCCGACATCGACTTCCTGGTGCTCGCCACGACGACGCCCGACCGGATCGCGCCCGCCACCGCGCCCATGATCGCCAGCGAATTGGGCCTCACCTGTCCCGCCATGGACGTCAACGCCGCGTGCAGCGGTTTCATGTACGCCGTGCGCACCGCCCAGGGGCTGCTCGAGACGGGCAACAAGCGAATCCTGGTGATCGGCGCCGAGCACCTGTCGCGCTGGGTCGACTGGAGCGACCGCAACATGGCGGTGCTGCTCGCCGACGGCGCGGGCGCGACGGTCCTCGAGTACGACGCCCACGACACCGACGTGCTCTCGTTCTGCCTGGGTGCCGACGGTGCCGCAGCGGACCTGTTGACCTGTGAACACGGCGGCTTCTTCGAGATGGACGGCAAAGAAGTGTTCCGACGCGCCGTACGCGTGGTGGTGGATTCAGCGGAGAAGGCGATCGAGATGGCGGGCATCACCGCCGACGACTTGAGCCTGGTCATCCCGCACCAGGCCAACATCCGCATCATCCAGGCGGCGACCCAACGCCTCGGCGTTGAGATGGAACGCGCGGTCGTCGTCCTGGACCGCTACGGCAACACGTCGAGCGCCTCGATACCACTCGCCTTTGACGACGCGCGCCAGAACGGACGGATCAAGCCCGGCGAATACGCACTGATGACCGGCTTTGGCGCCGGGATGACCTGGGCCTCCGCGGTCGTAAGGTGGTCCTGATGCCCAAGCCCTCGCTCGTCATCCTCGCTGCGGGTCGCGCGCGACGCTACGGCGGACTGAAGCAGCTGGCGCCCATTGGCGTGCACGGCGAAGCGGTGATCGACCTGATCGCCTCGGACGCCTTCGCCGCGGGCTTCGAACGCGTGGTCATCGTGGTCAATCCCGACACCGGCCCCCAGATCGAAGAGCACGTCCGTCGCTTCTGGCCGCTGGACCGGATGATCTCCTTCGCGGTCCAGGAGAAGGCCCTGGGCACCGTGCCGGCCGTGCTCGCCGCGGAGAAGCTCTTGGACCCCACGGTTCCCTTCGGGATCTCCAACGCCGACGACCTCTACGGTCGAGACGCGTTGGCCCAATTGGGCGCCCACCTCTCGAGCAAGTCGACCTGTTGTCTCATTGGCTTTCAACTCGACCGGGCGCTCGTGGGCGACCTGCCCGTGTCGCGCGGCGTCTGTCACGTCGTCAACGGACACCTCACCGACATCTGGGAGCGCCGTCAGGTCCACGCGACCGCCGACGGCTACGTCGCCGACGACGGGGAGTCGCCCGTGTTCCTCGCTCCCGACACCACAGTCTCGATGAACCTCTGGGGTTTCCAACCGGCCATGTGGCCCCTGCTGCACGCCGAGATGGACACCCATGATTTCGAACTCGAACCCGAGTCCCAGTTGCCCGTGATGGTCGGCAAGATCTTGCACCACGTGCCACTTCGATTCGACGTGATCCCGACTGATTCGCGCTGCGTGGGCGTCACCCACGCCGACGACCTCGCCCTGGTCCAGGCCGACGTGCGACTCCAGGTCAGCCTCGGCGAACGCCCCGAACACGCGTTTCGCTGAACGTGTCCTTGGCCGCGCCGCATGGTCGTCGCGACCGCGCGTCGGCGTTGACGTCGAGAATGCCCCCGAGGGTTCAATGAGCGAGGATTCGACGGACCCCACGACGGGCATCACGCGAACGGCTCGCCTCGAATCCTTCAGTGACGGCGTCATCGCGGTGATCATCACGATCATGGCCTTCGAGTTGAAGACGCCCGCGGCGGCGAACTTCCACGCGCTGGGTCGCGAACTGCCCCTCCTGTTGACCTACGTCCTCAGTTTCACCTTCGTGGGCATCTACTGGGTCAACCATCATCACCTCTTGGGGATCACCCGACGCAATGACGCGGCGGTGATGTGGACGAACCTGCACCTGTTGTTCTGGCTCTCGCTTATCCCCTTCGTCACCGAGTGGATCGGTGCCGATCACGGCAAGTCGCTTCCGGCCGCGTGTTACGGCGCCGTGGGGCTCGGCGGCGCCCTGGCCTACACGCTGCTCAGCTTCGCGATCCTGCGCGCCGACCCCGACAACGTCGCCATCGCGCGCGTCATGAAGCACGACAACAAGGGAAAGTTCTCGGTCCTCGTCTGGCTGGCCTCGATCGGCCTCGCCTTCGTGTCGCCGTACATCGCCTACGTCTGCTTCGTCGTCGTCGCGCTCACCTGGTTCGTCCCCGACCGACGCCTCGTCACCCGCGACGCGCGCGCGTAGCAGCCCGACCGTCGCGCTTAGGCCCCCAGGGTCACGATCTTGTCGCGCGTGGCGATGGCGACCGCCTCGAGTTTCGAATGCGCGCCGAGCTTGGAGAGGATCTTGCTCACGTGGTTTCGCACGGTATGGATCGAGATGAACAGCGTGTTGGCGATCCGATCGGTCGAGTACCCCTCGGCGAGTAGTTGGAGGACCTCGATCTCACGGCGGGTCAGGAACTCGGCGTCGGGGTTCGTGGGCTTACGAAGATGTTCGAGCAGGGTGTTCATCTCCTCGACCCGGAACACCAGCTCGCCGCGCGACGCCGACCTGATGGCGCTCAAGAGCTCGTCCATGGGCCGATTCTTCGCGAGCATGCCGACGCAACCGGCCTCGATCGCTTGGGCCATGAGGTCCTCGGGCGCGTCGCCCGACAGCATCAGTATGTGCGTCTCGGGCTGGCCCTCGAGGATCTCCCTGACCGCCGTGATCCCGTCGCCGTCAGGCAGGCGGTAGTCCATCAACACCACGTGGGGGTGCTCGCTTCTCACGAGCGCCAGCGCCTCGGCGACGCCGTGCGCCGTGCCCGCGAGCTGCATGTCCGGCTCTCGCTCAATCAGCATCGCGAACATCTCGGCCACCATCAGGTGGTCCTCCACGATCGCGACGGTAATCGGTTCAGTGATGATTGTCTCCCACATTCGCGATGCCCACGACTCTCTCGGGGCCAACACTGGCGTCGCGCAGCGACGTCGCCATGATTCTAGGGAGGCGAGGGTGCTGATTCAGGGTTGGTTGGCCGGGTGGGCCGTGACCTCGCCGTAGAGCGCGGGACGACGAAGGGCGAACACGTCGATCTCGCGCCGACGTCGCGTGACCTGGTCGAGATCGAGGTCGGCGATCACCACCTCGGGCTCGCTCGTTCGCGACTCGGCGAGCACCTCGCCCCAGGGATCGATGATCATCGCGTGCCCGTGCGTGGCGAGACCCTCGTCGGTGGTGCCCGCCTGGGTCGCCGCGACGACGAACGCGTGGTTCTCGATGGCCCGCGCGCGCAGCAACACTTCCCAGTGCGCGGGACCCGTGGCCGCCGAGAACGCCGCCGGGACCGCGAACACGCTGGCCCCCGCGAGGGCGAGCGCGCGATACCACTCGGCGAAGCGCAGGTCAAAGCAGATGCTGAGACCCAGGAGCGCGTGATCGAGCGACGCGACGACCAGCTGTGAACCAGGAACGATCGCGGAGGACTCGTGGAAGGTGACCTCGCCGGGCACGTCGACGTCAAAGAGGTGCACCTTTCGATACGTGGCGAGGATCGCGCCGCTGGCGTCGATCAACACGCTCGTGTTGTACGACCGCCGATCGTGGGGCGAGGTCTCCAAGACGCTGCCCAGGTGCACGCTGATGCCTCGCTCGCGCGCGACGTCAGCCAACTGGTTGGTCGTGGGACCAGGCACGGTTTCGCTCACGCCTTCGTAGTAGCGAGCAGTTCCGTAGAAGCTGCAGTACTCGGGCAGTTGGACGTACGTCGCGCCCTGATCGGCGGCGGCGTGCACCAAGTCGATTGCCGAGGCGACGTTCTTCTCCTTGTCGGTTCCCGAGCGCATCTGCAGCGCGGCGACGCGAAGGGTCTCAGCCACGCTCGTCGGCCCGTGGTGAGTCAGTCTGGCTACGTTCGCGACGTGGTCGCATGCGACAGTCTCTCATGCTCGAAGCCACTCAGTGCCAGTCCCTCGAGGGCACCGTCGCGCCCAGGTCGAGTGGTTCGACGTGTTCGGCGCTGAGTGCCATGGTCCCCTGACCGCGCTCGAGCGAGCCCCGGATCACCAACGCGCGCGACGAACGCGCCACCACCGACCACCGCGCCCAGGCCCCCTTGGAGAAGATGACGTTGACGTGGCCCGTCTCGTCCTCGAGATTCAAGAAGACCGCTCCGTTGGCCGTCTCGGGGTGCTGGCGATGGGTGACCACGCCCGCGACCCTCACCCGCGACCCCTCGGCCGACACGAGGGCGTCGGCACGGGTGACGCCTCGCTCGTTCAGTTGCTCGCGCACCAGGGAGATCGCCGTCGCCTCGGTGGTCAGACCCATCGCCCACAGGTCGTCGGCCACCCGCTCCATCTCGGTCGTGACCGGCAGCGCGGGTGCCGTGAGACCGGTCACCACGCCCGCCAGACGCTCGGGCGTGCTCTGGGCGGCCGCACCCGCGGCCCAGACCTGGGCGCGACGACTCGTGCCAAAGCAGTCCAGCGCGCCGGCGGCGGCGAGCGTCTCGAGGTGGTGCTGTTGGAGCCCGGCACGACGCACCAGGTCCTCGGGGTCCTTCCACGGGGCGCCGGTGACGATGCGCGTCGCCAGTTCGGTGCCGATGCCGCGCAACGCCCCCAGACCCAGACGCGCCCGCGGCGACGCCGGGTCACCCTCGAGCGTGGCGTCCACGCCCGAGCGATTGACGTCGGGGCGCTCGACGAGCACGCCGTGACGCTTCGCGTCGGCGACCAGACTCTGGGGGGACCAGAACCCGAGAGGCTGCGCGTTCAACAACGAGACGAGGAACGCCGCCGGGTAGTGCAACTTGATCCACGCCGAGCAGTAGACGAGATGGGCGAAGGAGACCGAGTGGCTCTCGGGGAACCCGAAGTTCGCGAACGCGGCGAGCGCGTCAAAGAGTTGGTCGGCGTCGCGACCCGTGATGCCGTTCTCGGCCATGCCCGCGTAGAAACGACTCTTCAACTTGAGCATCCGTATCTCGGAACGCTTGGCGGCCATGGCCTGGCGCAGTTCGTCCGCTTCGGCGGGTGAGAAACCCGCGACCGCGACCGCCATCTCCATGAGCTGCTCTTGGAACAACGGCACCCCGAGCGTGCGCGACAGGATCGGCTCGAGCCGCGGATGCAGGTAGGTCACGGCCTCGTCACCGCGGCGTCGTCGGATGTAGGGGTTGACCGCGTTGCCCTGGATGGGTCCGGGACGGATCAACGCCACCTCGATCACCAGGTCGTAGAAGCAACGCGGTTGCACGCGCGGCAACGTCGCCATCTGGGCGCGCGACTCGACCTGGAAGACCCCCACGGTGTCCGCCTCGCAAAGCAGGTCGTAGACCGCGTCCTCCTGGGCGAGCGCTCCCAGGTCGATCGTCGTGGCGTGAAACGCGCTGACCTGGTCGACGGCGCGGTGCAGCGCGTCGAGCATGCCGAGTCCCAACAGGTCGAATTTCACCAGGCCTATCGCCGCGCAGTCGTCCTTGTCCCACTGCAGCACGGTTCGTCCGGGCATGCGACCCCACTCGACCGGACAGACCTCGAGGACCGGACGGTCACAGAGCACCATGCCCGCCGAGTGGATCCCGAGGTGGCGCGGTCGGTCGAGCAGCTCGTTGGCCATGCTCACCACCAGGGGCGCGACCTCGGCACTCGTGGCGCTCATGCTGTGGCGATCCACGCTGTCGCGAAGCGTGTTCGCCTCCTCTTCGCTGTAACCAAAGGCCCGCGCCACGTCGCGCAACGCCGAACGTGGACGGTACGTGATCACCGCCGCCACCTGGGCCGCGTGACGTCGCCCGTAACGAGAAAAGACGTACTGGATCACCTCCTCGCGCCGACCCGACTCGATGTCCACGTCGATGTCGGGGGGACCGTCGCGCGCGGGTGAGAGGAACCGCTCGAAGAACAGGTTCAACGTGACCGCATCGGCGTTGGTGATCCCGAGCGAGAAGCACACTGCCGAGTTCGCCGCCGAGCCGCGACCCTGGCAGTAGATGTTCTCGCGACGACAGAACTCGGTGATATCCCAGACGGTGAGGAAGTACCCGGCGAACCCGAGTCCGCCGATGACGCCGAGTTCGTGGTCGATCTGACGCCACGCCCCCGGTACGCGTTCGCCACCGCGCGGACCGTAGCGTTCGCTCGCGCCCCTTTCGACGAGGGCCTCGAGGTAGGACTGCTCGTCCATCCCCGCCGGGGTGGGGAACCTCGGCAGGTTCGGCGCGACGAGTCGTAGGTCGAAACTGAGTGCGGCGCCGATCTCGCCCGCCCGGTCCACGACCCCGGGCCAGCGCGCGAACCGGCGACGCTGCTCGGCGTCACTTCGCAGGTGCGCGAGGGGCGACGCGTTCAGCCAGCCCTGCACCTCCTCGAGGCTCTGGCGCGCGCGTATCGCCGAGAGCACGTTGGCCCTCGCGAAGGCGTCGGGAGTGGCGTAGTGCACGTTGCCCGTTGCCACCAGATCCACGTTCGCGGTGACGGCGAGTTGGGCGAGCACGTCGTTGCGCGCGACGTCGTCGGGCGCCCCGTGGTCCCAGAGCTCGACCACGAGTGACTCACGTCCAAAGGCGTCCACGAGCCGGTCGAGTTCACGACGCGACGCACGAGGCCCCTCGTCCATCAACGCCCGGGTGAGTGGACCCTTGCGACACCCCGTGAGCACCAGCCACTCCTTGGCGCAACGCGCGACGTCCTCCAGTGCGAAACGCGGGCTCCCCTTCTCCCCCCTCGCCAGGTGCGCCTCACCAAGCATCGTCGCCAGGTGGCGGTAACCCTCGGGTGAGCGAGCGAGCAGCACCAGGTGCGTGCCCGAGGGGTCGGGCACGCCCGTGCGGTCATCACCGCCGTCGAGGGTCACCTCGCACCCGAAAACGGTCGCGAGCCCGCAAGCCCTCGCCGCCTCCGCGAAACGCACCACGCCATAGAAACCGTGGTGATCGGTAAGGGCCAGTGCCCCCAGTCCGAGACGTGCGGCCTCACCCACGAGTTCCTCGGGGTCACTCGCCCCGTCGAGGAAACTGAAACCCGAGTGCGCGTGCAGTTCGGCGTAAATGGTCATCAGTCGTAGATCCCCACGAGCCACCAGCGCTCGCTCTCAGCGACGAGCAGCACCGCCTCGCCGAGGGTGAGTACCACCTGCACGTACGCGCGACGACGACCGAGCACCCACCACCGCTCGACCAGGGGCCAGGGCCCGGCGTACCAGTGAACCGTACGACGCGCGTAGTGCGTGAGCAGCAACGTCGCGGGCTCCGCGCTCAGCGCGCCTCGCGCGCTCATCACTACCGGTGCGTCGTGCTGATCGTGCAGACGAACCGTGACCGGATGAGCCAGGGTCGTCACCGGCAGGGGGGAGCGGATCTGTCCGGGCCAAGGCGCCTTCGCGTCGTGCTCGACCAACGTCGAGCCCCAAGGCACGAGGATGGCCCGGTCCTCGGGGACGCGCCCTCCGCGCAGGGACGCGACGAGCAAGGCGTCCGCCCCGAGGCGTCGGCGCACGCGATGGGCCGCGGCGAAAGCGCGTTCGTCACCGGCGCCGCGCTGACCGAAGAGTCCGAGCTGCTCGTTTTGGGGCGTCTGCTCACCGCGCAGGCGTCCGAGGCGCGACGCCAACCGCAGGTCGCGCTGACCGACCAGCTCATCGAGTTCGCCGCGAGCGACGCGGTGAAGCTCGAGGGCGTGTTTGTTGAAGCGCTCACCCACCCGCGCCGTCTCGAGGTCGGCGAAGGAGCCGAGCGTGTAGAGGCCGAGACGTCGACACGTCGTGGCCAGATCCTTTCGCCCGAGCGTCTCGATCGGCTGGGCGCGACGAAACGCGTCCGTCGCGCCCGGGGCCACCACCCGCTGCTCGCGCGCCGCCAGTTCCGCGCAGAACACCCCGTCGGCGACGCCAAGCAACGCCTCGTGCCCCGTGACGTCACGCACGGTCTCGCGCGCCATCTTCATGACCGCCTCCTCGCCACCGAAGAAGCGACTGGGTCCACGCAGGGGAAGGACGTAGAGGCCAAGTCGCACGAGTTCACTGAAGGGGCACAGCAGGCTCAGCGCGTCGAGAAGTGCGAGTGAGTCGCGCAACGTCGAACCATCCGGTTCCTCGTGAGAGAGCGCCTCAATCCACAGCGCGAGCAGGCGTTCCATCTACGTGGCCGCCGCTTGCCCTCTTCGGTTCGGTAACACCACCACGTGCTCGCGTGCGCGACCCGCTTCACCACGCCCCGCGATACGCACGCTGAGATAGCGCGCGTCAAGTCGCGACGACGTGGCCCAACGCGACTCGGTGACGACGAAAGAGAGTTCAGCGGGAAGCGGCCACGCGGCGCCGGGTTCGCTCAACACGATCAACACGGTGCCGCGCTCACGCACGCGGTCCATCAACTTACGCGCCACCCCGTGCGCGGCGCGCGAGGGTGGACGAACGACCAGCAGATCGACCCCGTCGAGCAAGTCCGCGGCGGACTCGGCCCACGCGCCGCGCGGACGCGGCACGAAGAGCACGCGACGAAGGTCCACTCCGAGTTCGGCCATCGCCACGACCCCGGGGTCGTCCACACCCACGACGCCCGCCCAGTGACCGTTCGCACTCGACGCGGTGAGCAGGCTGAGCGCCAGACTGAGCCCGCCCAGACCGGGTGGCGCCTCGACCACGACCGTCGAACCGCGGCGCAGCCCACCACCGGGCACGAGCGCCTTCCAGGGCTCGCCAAGAGGCATCATGCGGCTCTTGGCGAGGGTGAGGGGGCGTAAGGAGGCCGCCAGATCACTAGGCAACGCAGGACGAGTAGAGGAAAAAGCGAACATGTGTTCGTAAGAGTAGCCACTCGCGGTGACAGGCGCAAAGGGGGCGACCGTATCGTGGGGGACGTCAAAGGAGTCCCCATGTGCGGTCGAGTCGCCCTCTTCACCCCCCCGGTACGCCTGGCCAAACTCTTGGACGCCACCCTGGCGGCGGGCATCGAACCCGAGGGTCGCCCCAGTTGGAACGTCGGTCCCCAGCGTCGGCTGTTCGGCCTCACCGAGCCCGACGGCGTGCGAACCCTTGATTCGTACCGTTGGGGTCTCTTGCCGAGTTGGGCCAAGGACCCCACGATCGCGAACCGGCTCTTTAACGCCCGCGGCGAGACCGTCGCGGAGAAGCCGTCGTTTCGCAGCGCCTTCGCCAAACGTCCCTGCGTGATCCCCGTCGACGGTTTCTACGAGTGGGACCACCGTCCCGGGCACAACAAGCAACCGAACTACTTCACGCGCAGTGACGGCCAGCTGATGCTCTTCGCGGGACTCTACGAACAGTGGCGCGATCCCAGCGGCGAGGACGCCACGCCACTGAAGACCTGCACCATCATCACGACGACACCGAGTAAGGACATGGACGAGATCCACGACCGAATGCCCGTGGTACTCGACACCAGCGATGTCGAGACGTGGCTGAACGTCAACGAGTACGGTCCCGACGAACGCGCGCAGTTACTCTGTCCCGCTCCCGTGGGGACGCTCACGCACCACGGCGTCGCGAGCGCCGTGGGCTCGGTGCGTAACGACGGACCGGAACTGATCGAACGCACCGAAACCCAGTCACTCTTCTAGGACTCGTCAATCGGTACCCGGAAAGCCGAAAACCCCGAGTGACCAGTGAGCAAGCTCGCCAGCCCCTCGGGGTTCCCGAAGGCACATCTCTCGCTGACCCGTGTCGGACAGGCCACCGCTAGACGGCAGGCACTTCACGTCATTCGTCTCTACGGACCGCGGACCGAACTCCGCTGCCCGCTGAAAGGTTCCGTCCCCCTTGCGGGGTCCCTCCCCTCCCGGCCCACTTCCCCTTTCGGTTCAGTCGACTGCGACAGGTGCTACGTGAACTACGAGGGTTACTGTGCCAGAGTTCGAACGCCGTCGTCGGCGAAATTTCGAAATCAGACACTTTTACCCAACGAAATTGCCACTTATCCACTAGATTTCTCTCTTCGCAGGGTTTAATCAACGAGAAAGACGCATCTTTCCCACAGAATTTGGAGGGGCCAAAATCCCCATTCGCACGAATTATGAGCGACGGTTCTAGAAAGACCGGCACGATCAGGTGCGACGAGTCACCACGTCCTGGTCAGAATTGACGTCGCTGCCCTTGACGAGACCATGGACGAGCAGCGTGGGGCGCGCGAGCTCTCCTGGGCCGGTGTAATTCACGAAATCTTGGAACGTTAGTCGGGAGTGAACGCCCCTCGCGCTGACCACCCGATCAGTCCGGCGAGGATTCAGAGCCTCGCCAAACGCGACGAGACGTCGTGCCTGCAGTCGTTGTTCGTATCGTCCTGGCTCGCGCTGGCTCGCACTTCATTCACGCTGCCAGCGGGTAGCACAGCCGTCTTTCGTTCCGACGAGGTGACTAACTACGGCAACAAGCGAACCAGTGACGCGGGCGCCACGAGTCGATAGGCGTGATCGAGGAGGTCCCTCAGTTCCGCGCGGTCGATCTCGGCATCGAGTCGAACGCCAATCCATCCCCGATGGGCCACGTACGGTGGGAGGAAGAACTCGTCGGGTCGTTCGTCGATGAGGTGCGCGCGTAGTTCGGTGTCACACGCGCACCACAAGTGCGCGAAGTCGTTCTGGTGATGACCCTCCAGCCACACGGTGACGAAGCTTCGCTTGTCGCGGATGAAGAACGTCGGAGCGCCGTGACTCAAGCGCTCGGTGACCTCGGGCAACGCCAAACAGTGCGAGCGCAGGCCAGCCATCAGTGAAGAGGTGGCGCGTGACACGAGAACATGATGGCACGTTCCTCGCTCGTGGCTACTTACGCCGGCGGGTAGCAACTGCCTTTCTTCCATCCCCAGACCGCGAGTACCGAAGCCGGTAGGGCTAGGGGACAAATCGCGTCTTGGGCGGCACCCAGACCGTCGTTGTAAACGGTCCACGTCGATGCTCGCGCGGCGCGCGTGAACAGGTTGTACGCGCCATCGTCCTGGGTGCCCACCTGGGCCTTGATCGACGTGGCGCTGGGTACGAGTCCGGCGGCGGCGTAGTAGCGATGCGTGGCGCCGTCATAGGCGTAATAGGTCTCGTGGGCTCGCAGGCCCGTGTAATCCGACGCGGGAAGCTGGTGGTAAGCCGCTGCCGCGTCGAGAAGACTCAGGCGTACGGCGGCGGTGACCACAAGATCCACCGTTTTGCCGCCCGTCGTTGCGGACGTCGTCGTCCCCGCAGAACTCGAAGCCGTGCTCACGCAGGAACCAAGGAGCATCGACGACACTGAGAGTGTCACCAGCGTGGCAAGCGCACGAGGACTCACTACCGCCACCTTAAACACGTACGATCAGTCGGCGTGGGTGCTGTCCGTCCGAGCCCACGGTCCCGACGAGGCCACCAGTGAGAATTCAATGCTTCTCGATCGTGAGTTTCGCTGGCTCGCGTCGGTCGGATCATTCGTCAAAGTCCAGTTCAACGCGATTCCGGGCCCACGAACCACAGCCACGGCACACGGGACCGACCTCTAACGCCGCCTGAGGAAGAGGAGTGGCGCTCATCCCTTGGGCTTAAACAACTTCCAGTGACCTTCGGAAACGACCTCGACCACGCCGTTGTCCACTTTGATTGCAGTCTGGTCATCGATGGCGTACGTCGGAACGGGAACGCCCCTCGCCCACTGTTCGACGTTCGCCATCGTGTGCTCTTCGAAGATGGGGTTCGGGTTATCGACGTGGACCCACATCGTGAAATCCACCAACCCGAGCCCGTATTCGCGCCCCGATGCCATATCACTGCCGTCGGGTGCAAAGCGCAGGTTCGATTCGGCGTCACAGTTGAACGGTGTCATGACGATGCTCCCGGCACTGACCCCCACGTACACCAAGTTCTCGAGCGTGGGCAAGAGATCAGCGAGGCCCGATTGGCGCATCCAGTAACGCAAGTACATCACGTTGCCACCCCAGACGAGCAACGCGTCAGCCTCTTGAAGGGCCGGGACCCAGTTCTCTCGGCGGACGCTCGTAAGGGCGGTGAGCTCGAGCAGGGCCAGTGACTTCCATCCAAGTTCGCAGAGCGGACCATCAGCTCCGCCTCGCATCACGTCGATCACCCTGCCACCGCCGGGGAAGGGGTGCATCCCGGTAGGAACGAAGAGGGCAGTTGAGTCGGCTATCGGTTTGCCCAGCAAGGCGACCAGTGCGTCACTGATGCTCGGGTTCGAGATTCCACTGGACGTCAGCAGCAATTTCACGTCATCCTCCACGGGATAAAGCAGTTCGCCTCGGTTCGCAGCGACGAGTTACGAGGCCCCCATCGGCGTCGCGATCATCCAGCGAATGCCGAAGCGATCCAGACACGTCGACCAGTACGAACCCCAGGGCTGGTCGGCCGGGGCGTTCTCTTCAATCCCCGCCGCGAGTCCCGCGTAGAGGCGGTCCACCTCCTCCTTGGTATCGACTTCGACCATGATCGTCGTGTTGTTGCCGACCCGACACTCCATGCCCATCGAGAGCAACATATCGGTCGCCATGAGCACGTGCCCGGCGGTGATTTCCATTTCCATGTGCATGATGCGCTGCGCGTCCTCAGCCGAAAGTTCGGGACCGCCCGGCATCGGCATGTCGGCGAAGCGGACCATCGGACCGACGAAGGTCGTACCGAAAAGTTCGCGGTAGTAAGTGAACGCTTCCTCGGTGTTACCCTGAAAATTCAGGTACGTGCAAACGCGAGCCATGCGATCTCCAATCAGCAGTGATTTCGATTGAGCCTAACTTCTAACGACTAGTACGGACTCAGAACTACTCACGGGGTTCAACCCAACGAGTGGAGGTGATGGGATTCGAACCCACTGCCTCTACATTGCGAACGTAGCGCTCTACCAATTGAGCTACACCCCCGAAGGAGTACCCACTTTAGCCGAAGGCCCGCCGAGGAGCCGCTTCGCGTCGCCACGGTGGTTCGCCAGCCATCGTTCCGTATTCCGTTTCATGGGCGCGATCCGACACCGGCGTCACCGGTTCGTAGACGAAGTCATCGAAACTGGTTCGAGGCACACTGGCGGTACCCAGGTAACCCAGCCCCATCGCGACGAGGGCGAGTACGACAAAACCGAGCAGGGCCACCCACGCGAGCGCCGCCGCGTCCTCGAGAACTGACGTCGTGGTCACGAAGGTGGACGCGGTCAGCGCCAAGCAAAGGACCAGCAGACTGACGAAAATGCGACGACGACGCACACGCATGCGCCCTTGCTCCTCGTAGGGGACGCTATAGCTGGATCCGAATCCGTCGCCGGGCACGCTCGAGTACGCGGCCGCGTACCGATTGGTCTCGCGACGCTGAGCCGCGACGTCTTCTCGGTCGTCGTAGTCGTAGTCGCGGCTCCAATCGTCCCAGGTACCGCGGGCCCGCAGTGAGCCGATCGTGTCGTCGGGGTGCACCACCGTCAGGTGCGGACGACGAGTGCGCTCGGGCTCGTAACGCAACGGCGAATCGGGAAATTCGTCGGGAGGATCCGGCGCGTGGACGTACTCTTGACGACTCAACATCTCGCGTTCGGCGTAGAACGACTCGATGGAGCGCTCGGTTCCGCTGTCGCGAAAGTACCGCACCGCGATAGGCACAAGAATCGCCACCCACAAGAGAGCGAGGACTAGTAGCAGCACCTGACCAATTCCTTGACAGAGCGCCTAAACATTGAAGTCCACGGTACCGCGAAAAGCCGTTTTTTTGGTGGATATTAGGCCTCGTGCAGGCCGCACTCCTCCTTGTCGGCGCCGGCCCACCGACCCGAACGTCGATCACCGACGACCAACGGCTTGCTCGTCACCGCGGCACAACCGATCGACGCGTAGCCCTGGGCCCAGAGTGGATGCTCGTCGAGTACGTGCGACGTCAGGTAGTACGCGACGTCGTCGTCCGTCCAGGTCGCCAGCGGGTTCACCTTCACGAGACCGAACTTCTCATCCCACATCAGGATTTTCATCGCGGCGCGCGTGGGTGCGTCCACACGCTTGACCGACGTGATCCACGCGGCCTTGCCGACCAGTGCTCGAGAAAGGGGCTCGACCTTGCGTAGTTCACAGCACCGCTCGGTCCCGCACGGCCACTGCTCGGCTTCGGGTGAGGGCGACGTTCGAGTGAGGTTCAGGTCCCATTCGCGTTCGATGCGCGAGGCGAATTCGAGGGTCTCAGGGAAATGTCCGCCGGTGTCGAGGAAGATGACCTCGGTGCGCGGACGCAACTGATGGACCATGTGCAACAGGGCGAGGTCCTCGAACGAACAGGCCACGGCCAGGTCGTCGCCGAATCGCTCGAACGTCCAGGTGAGGATGTCGAGGGGCGACTCACGCTCGAAGAGCAGGTTCTGCTCATCGAGTTCTTCCACGGTGGGGGTTGGCGTATCCATAGGGGTTTGCGGCACTTAGCCTAGCAACTCAAGTGATTTAGTAGAATAGGCGAACCGACAGAAACGCTATGAGAACTGACACCGTCCAGGCCCCCTTCATGACCGATCATCTCGACCTCCTCGAATCGCACGCCATGTTCATCTTGCGTGAGGTGGTGGCCGAGTGCGAACGACCGGTCCTGCTGTTCTCGGGCGGCAAGGACTCGGCGGTACTGCTGCACCTGGCGGCCAAGGCCTTCGCACCCCAGCAACTGCCCTTCCCGGTGCTGCACATCGACACCGGTCAGAACTTCCCCGAGGTCCTCTCCTACCGTGACCGCTACGTCGAACGATTGGGCGCGCGACTGCTGGTCGCCAAGGTCCAGGACTCCATTGACCAGGGGCGCGTCGCGGACCCCGGTCCGCTCGGACTTCGCAATCGACTCCAGACCGTGACGTTGCTCGACGCGATCAACCAGCACAACTTCGACGCGGCTTTCGGCGGCGCTCGCCGCGACGAGGACAAGGCGCGCGCTAAGGAGCGCATCTTGTCGTTTCGCGACGCGTTCGGCCAGTGGGACCCACGCCAGCAGCGTCCCGAACTCTGGCAGCTCTACCAGGGCAAGGTCAATCCCGGTGAACACCTACGCGCCTTTCCCCTCTCGGACTGGACCGAGCTCGACATCTGGCAGTACATCGAGCGTGAGGAGATGGAGTTGCCGTCGATCTACTTCGCCCACGACCGCGACGTCGTGCTGCGCGACCAGATGTGGCTCGCCGTGGGACCCTTCGTCGAACCGCGCCCCGGCGAGAGCGTCCAGCGACTACGGGTTCGCTTTCGTACCGTGGGCGACGCCAACTGCACCGGCGCGGTGGTCTCTTCCGCGGCCACACTGAGCGAGGTGATCGACGAGGTCGCGATTGCCAACGTGTCCGAACGCGGCGCGACGCGCGCCGACGACCGGTTCAGTGAGACCGCCATGGAAGATCGCAAGCGCGAGGGCTACTTCTAGATGAAGCTCGCCCACAAGGACCTTCTGCGGCTCGCCACCGTGGGATCGGTCGACGACGGAAAATCGACGCTGATCGGACGGATCCTCGTCGACACGCGCCAACTCTTCGACGACCAGCTCGACGCGGTCGTGGCCGCGTCCGAACGGCGCGGCGTCGGTGACCTCGACCTGAGCTTCGTGACCGACGGGCTCCGCGCCGAACGCGAGCAGGGAATCACCATCGACGTCGCCTACCGCTACGCCGCGACGCCGTCGCGCAAATTCATCATCGCGGACTGTCCCGGTCACGTGCAGTACACGCGCAACATGGCAACGGGTGCCTCGACCGCCGACCTCGCGCTCGTGGTGTTGAACGTGGCCCATGGACTCAAGGAGCAGTCACGCCGCCACCTGGTCATCGCCGCGCTGCTCGGCGTGCGCACCATCGTCGTGGCCGTGAACAAGATGGACGAGGTCAATTGGTCCGAGAGCGCCTACCAGTCGATCGTCGACGAGCTTGAGACCCTCGCCCACGAGTTGCGCTTCGAACACGTGACCTGCATCCCCGTCTCCGCGCTCTTGGGCGACAACGTCGTCGACGTCTCGAAGAACACCCCCTGGTACGAGGGCCCCACCGTGCTCAGCGCGCTCGAGACGTCCGACGCGGGTTCGTGGACGACCACCAACCACGGGGCGCGACTACCCGTCCAGTGGGTCCTGCGCCAACCCGGCGGTGGAAGGACTTACGCGGGCATGCTCAACGGTGCGCCGTTGTCGGTGGGCGATACCGTCACGCTGCTGCCCGCGAACGTGACGACGACCGTCGCTTCGCTCGGCCTCGGCGGCAGTTCACTCGAACGGGCCACGACGGGTCTCTCGATCGACGTCGACCTCGTCGCCGAGACCGACGCGGGTCGCGGCGATCTCATCGCGACCGAACCGCTGCCCACGGTGACCAAGGAGTTCCACGCCACCCTCTGTTGGTTCGGTGAGAGCCCGCTCAACGTCGGCCAGCGCCTGCGCCTCAAGCACACCACCAAGGTGACGCCCGTGCGAGTCGCCACCTTGTCGGGTGTGGTGGACGTGGCGACCCTGAGCGTCGAGTCTGGTGCCAGTCTCGCGACCAACGAGATCGGCCTCGCGACCCTGCAGACCGCCGACCCCCTGGTCGTTGACGACTACCGCGACAACCGGGTCACTGGAAGTTTCGTCCTGATCGACGAGGTCACGAACGCGACGGTCGCCGCGGGTATGGTCGGACGCGCCTCGTTCCTCTAGCTGCGCCTAGAACTGCACGAGCATCGCCACGAACGCCACCGCCACCAAGCCCAGTAGCACGTCGATTGACGAAACCAACGTACGACCCCGCTGCGGTGCGGCGACCCCGTCGTGGGCGATGACCTCGGCGACCACACGCTCGAGCGGCAGCGTGCGCGCCTCTAGGTGCCCGGCGGCGGCCAGATAACAGACGATGCCGACACCGATCCAGGGTTTCGTGAGCGACACCGAACTGTCGCCGCTCAGTGACATGATGAGCCCGGTGATCGGCAGGATGTGCACGACCCGCGCGGCGTAGTTTCGCCGACTCGGGAAGCGGGCACGTTGGGTTTTCTCGTCGGCCCCGCGCGCGACCGAGAGGGCCGAGAACCGCATGGCGACAAAGACGATCAGCGTCGTCACGGCCGCCACGATGTGCACCAGGAAGACCAGGTCGTAGGTCGCCGACGTGGCGATCACGACTCGGCCAACAACTTCTCGGCGGCGTGGTACGGATCGGTCGTACCAGCGAGCAGCGCGTCGAGTTGCGCGTCGTAGGACGCGCCGTGGGCGAGATCACTCACCTTGGCGCGAAGCATCGCCGCGAGCACCTTGTCGAGTTCGCGGCTCAGGCGGCTACGTCGGTGCGCTTCGTAGTCTCCGCCCATCAAATACGCGCGGTGCTCGACGATCGCGTCCCAGAGCTCGGCGGTGCCCACCCCACTGGTGGCGGTCGTCTCAATGATCGGCGGACGCCAGGCGTGCTCGCCGAGCTCGAGCATCTGTTCGAGGTCGCGACGAGTCTCGCGCAGTCCCGGGCGGTCGGCCTTGTTGATCACGAAGATGTCCGCCACCTCCAAGAGACCCGCCTTGCTCGCCTGCATCGCGTCGCCCCAACCCGGGTTGGTCACGACGACCGTCGTGTCGGCTGCTGAGGCGATCTCGACCTCCATCTGACCGACGCCCACCGTCTCGACGAGGGCGAGGCGAAAGCCCGCCGCGCCCAAGACCCGCAGTGCGTCGGGCACGGCGAGCGAGAGTCCACCGAGGTGCCCCCTCGTGGCCATCGAGCGGATGAACACGTGTTCGTTGGTGGCGTGGTCCTGCATGCGGATACGGTCCCCGAGGATGGCGCCACCGGTGAAGGGCGAACTGGGGTCCACGCACAACACCCCGACCTGATCGAAGGGGTCAGCGCCGTCGAAGGAGCCGCAGTCGAGCGTGAGGGTGATGAGCCGGTCGGTGAGCGTCGACTTGCCCCCGCCGGGCGGCCCCGTGATGCCGACCACGTAGGGTGACGGCGCCTCGTAGGCGAGCGCCGCAGTCTCGAGTTGCGGCGCGCCGCCGGATTCGACGTAGGTGAGCAGTCGCGCCAGCGCGGTGCGCGATCCCCCGCGCGCGAGCTCGACGAGCGCGTCGGGGTCCCGGGGGATCATTCGACCTTCTCGATCGCGGCGCCCAGCTGGGACAGACGGCCCACGAAATCGTCGTAACCGCGTTCCAGGTGCTGCAAGCCGCTGACCGTGGTCTCGCCCGTGGCGATGAGGCCCGCGAGCACCAGCGCCGCCGCCGCGCGAATGTCGGTGCCTCGCACCGACGTCCCCTGGAGCGACTCCACGCCGCGGATCATGGCGTGGTGCCCCTCGGTGGTGATGCTCGCACCGAGTCGCACGAGCTCGTCCACGTAGCGAAACCGTCCGACGAAGAGGTTCTCGGTCACCACCGAGACGCCCGTGGCGACGCTCAACATCGCGGTGAGCAACGGCTTGTAATCGGTCGCGACGCCCGGGTAGGGCAAGGTGGCGACGTCGCACGCACGGAGTCGTTCGGGTCCGGCGACGAGAATGCCCTCGGCGCTCACGTCGACCCGTGCGCCCATCGCGTCGATCTTTCGCAACAGCATCTCCATGTGCTCGGGCCGCGCGTCGAGCACGCGAACCTCGCCGCCGGTGATGAGTCCCGACGCGAGGTACGTCGCCGACACCACCCGGTCGGTGACGACCCGGTGCGAGGCCGCGCGAAGTTCGCCGACGCCGTCGATCGTGAGCCGCGAGGTGCCGAGGCCCTCGATCTGGGCACCCATGGCGAGCAACTGACGTCCCAGGTCCTCGACCTCGGGTTCGCGCGCCGCGTTGTCGATCACCGAACGGCCGTCGGCGAGCACGCAGGCCATCATGAGGTTGTCGGTCGCGGTGTGACTGGGGTACTCGAGCGTGATGCGCGTCGCCGAGAGACGAGGACGCGAGACCGTCGCGTGAATCGACGAGCGGTCGTTGCGAAAGGTCGCGCCCATCGCCGAAAGCCCGTCGGTGTGGAAGTTGATCGGACGTTGGCCGAAGTCGTCGCCGCCGGGCAGGGCCATATTCGTCTCACCGCATCGAGCGAGCAGCGGCCCGAGCACGACGATCGACGCACGCATGGCTTCGAAGAGGTGGGCCGGCGCGATCGGATTGAGGTCCTTGGCCTCGGGCACGCTCACACGTAGTTCGTGCGCGCCGGGACGTGTGACCCGACAACCCAGGGCCTCGAGCAGTTCGGCCATCACGGCGACGTCGGTGATGGCGGGTACGTTGGTCAGCTCGTGCTCGCCCGTGGCGAGCAGACACGCGGCCATCTGCTTCAGCACCGCGTTCTTGGCGCCGTAGGCCAGAACCTCGCCGTGCAAGGGACCAGCGGGCTTCACGACGAGAGAACTCACCCTTCAAGTATTGCCGGTTCGAGCGCAGTCCCGACGCGGCCAATCGTCGCAAGGGCCCACGAGTACGCTTGTCGCGTGCAGCCACCCTCGAGGCCCGACCGCAATATCGCCCTGGAGATGATTCGCGTGACCGAGGCCGCGGCCATCGCCGCGGCTCGCTGGGCGGGGCGCGGCGACAAGAACGCCGCCGACGGCGCCGCGGTCGACGCCATGCGCTTCGTGCTCGGCGCGGTCACGATGGACGGCATCGTCGTCATCGGCGAGGGCGAGAAGGATGAAGCCCCAATGCTCTACAACGGTGAGCGTATTGGTGACGGACGCCCGCCTCTGGTGGACGTCGCGGTGGATCCGGTGGACGGCACCACGCTCACCGCCATGGGTCGCAACGGCGCCTTGTCGGTGATCGCACTCTCCGAACGCGGCACGATGTTCAACCCCGGTCCGTGCGTGTACATGAAAAAGGTCGCCGTAGGTCCTCGGGGTCGCGGTTCGGTCGACATCAACGCGTCCGCGACCGACAACCTGCACGAGCTCGCCAAGCGTTTGAAGAAGCCGATCCAAGAACTCGGCGTGGTGATCCTCGATCGCCCGCGCCACGACGCGCTGGTCGAAGAGGTCCGCGAGGCCGGTGCGCGCGTGCTGTCGATCTCCGACGGCGACGTCGCGGGCGCGATCGCCACTGGCTGGCCCAACTCGGGCGCCGACGTCCTCTTCGGCATCGGTGGCACCCCCGAAGGCGTCATCGCCGCGGCAGCGCTGAAGGGCCTCGGTGGTGAGATCCAGGGCGTCCTGCACCCTCGCGACGACGAGGAGAAGCGCTACGCGGAGAGCCTCGGCTACGACTTCTCGCGCGTGCTCGGCACCGACGACCTGGTCTCGAGTGACAACTGCTTCTTTTCGGCGACCGCGATCACCGACGGCGATTTCTTGCGCGGCGTTCGTTTCTACGACTTCGGCGCCACCACGCAGTCACTCGTCGTGCGCTCGCGGTCGGGCACGGTGCGAACGATCGAGACCTTCCACCGCCACGACAAGCTCCAGGAATTCACGACCGCTGGCTTCTAGTTCAGAAGTTCACATGAGCACCAACCCAGAGCCCAGTCATCCCTTGACGTTGGTACGTCGGACCACGACGTCGGGCCACCCGGCCCAGGCACTACCGACCTAAGGTCACGTCCAGAGGCCGGGCAGATCCGCTCGCCTGGGAGGTGCAACATGATTCGAGTCGCCAACATTCTCACGAACAAGGGACACGACGTCGCAACGATCAGTCAGGAACGAACGGTGCGCGACGCGGTCGAGCTGCTTCGCGAACGCGGCGTCGGCGCACTCGTCGTGACCGGTTCGACACCGCCGCTCGTGGGAATCCTCAGTGAGCGCGACGTCGTGCGAGCGCTCGCCCGCCACGGCGGCGAGGTCCTCGGACTCAGCGTCGCCGAGCTCATGAGCGCCGACGTGACCACGTGCGACGAGGACGCGTCGGTGACCGACATCATGGGTCTCATGACCTCGCGTCGGATTCGTCACGTACCCGTGGTGCACGAGGGACACTTGAGCGGTTTGATCTCGATCGGCGACGTCGTCAAGGCCCGACTCGACGAACTCGAACACGAGCGACAGAGCCTGCTCGACTACGTCTCCGCGCGTTGAACTAGCCCGCCGCGTCGAGTCGCCGTTGCGCTCGGGCAAGCGCGTCCTGGGCACTTCGTTCGTTCACTGCGTCCGAGGTTTCGCCTCGCGACATCGCGGCCAGCTGCGCCTCGGCGCTCTCCTTGGCCGCTTGCGCTCGCGCGACGTCGATCTCGTTCGTCTTCTCGGCGATGCCCGCAAGGACCGTCGCCCTCGTCACGTCGGGGACATCGTCGGGGCGCACCTGAAAGTAGCCCCCGTGCACGCAGAACGAGAGTTCGCCGTCGTGGGTCTGGACCCGCACGACGCCCGGCACCAGGTCACCGACCGTTGGCGTGTGCTGGGGCAGGATCGTGAAATCGCCCTCGGACGAGCGCGCGATGAGTGCGTCGGCTTCGCCACTCCACAGCGCCGCTTCGGGCGTGACGACCTCGACGAACAGCGTCGTCATTGGCTAGTCCTTCTCCAACTCGGCGGCCTTGCGTTCGACGTCTGAGGCCCCGCCCACGTTGAGGAACGCCTGTTCGGGGAAGTGGTCCAGGTCCCCGTTGGCCAGGTGCTCGAATGACTCCACCGTCTCCTGGACGGGCACGTTGATGCCGTCGATGCCGGTGAAGATCTTGGAGACGAACATCGGCTGGGACAAGAAGCGCTGGATCTTGCGAGCCCGCGACACGGTGACCCGGTCGTCTTCGGACAACTCGTCCAGACCCAGGATCGCGATGATGTCCTGGAGTTCCTTGTAACGCTGGAGGATCTGCTGGACCTGACGCGCGACCGCGTAGTGACGGTCACCGACGATCTCGGGTGCGAGGATGTTCGAGGTCGAACTGAGCGGGTCGACCGCGGGGTAGATACCCAACGCGGCGATCTCGCGTCGCAACTCGGTCGTGGCGTCGAGGTGCGTGAAGGTCGTGAACGGGGCCGGGTCGGTGTAGTCGTCCGCGGGCACGTAGACCGCCTGCAGCGACGTGATCGAGCGACCGCGCGTGGACGTGATGCGCTCTTGGAGCTCACCCATCTCGTCGGCCAACGTGGGCTGGTAGCCCACCGCGCTCGGCATGCGTCCGAGCAGCGTCGACACTTCCGAACCCGCTTGCACGAAACGGAAGATGTTGTCGATGAACAACAGCACGTCCTGGTGCTTCACGTCACGGAAGTACTCCGCCATCGTCAGCGCCGCCAGCGCCACGCGCAGACGCACCCCCGGCGGCTCGTCCATCTGGCCGTAGACCAACGCGGTCTTCTCGATGACGCCCGACTCGCGCATCTCGAGCAGCAGGTCCGTGCCCTCGCGCGTGCGTTCGCCCACGCCCGCGAAGACCGACACACCCTCGTGCTGTTCGGCGACTCGGCGGATCATCTCCATGATCAGCACGGTCTTGCCCACGCCCGCACCGCCGAACAAGCCGATCTTGCCGCCCTGCACGTACGGGGCCAGCAGGTCGATGACCTTGATGCCGGTCTCGAACATGGTCGCGCGCGGCTCGAGCTGATCAAAGGCCGGTGCGTTGCGGTGGATCTCCCAGTGATCCTCGACGGCGCCGATGTTGTCGGTGTCGAGCGGATCGCCGATCACGTTAAAGACGTGACCGAGCACCGCGTCGCCCACGGGCACGGTGATGCCCCGGCCGGTCTGGCGAACGACGGCGCCGCGCACGAGTCCGTCGGTGGGCTTCATGCAGACACAGCGGACGCGGCCCTCGCCGATCTGCTGGGCCACCTCGCCGGTGACCGTGATGGTGGCGCCGTCGAGGACGATGTCCATCTCGACGGCGTGGTTGATCTCGGGCAGCGCGTGGGGCGGGAACTCCACGTCCACCACCGGTCCGGCGATCGCGACGACGCGTCCGGTCTCGAGGGTGACCTTCTCAGGTGCCATTGTCATTGGTTTCTCACTTTCCCGAGCGGAGCGCTTCGGCGCCGCCCACGATTTCCATGATCTCGGTGGTGATCGAGTCCTGTCGGGCTCGGTTCATGATGCGCGTCAAGGTCTGGCCGAGTTCGTCGGCGTTGTCGGTGGCGGCCGCCATGGCGCGCTGTTGACTGATGTGAAACGACGCGGCGCCCTCTAAGAGGGCCGAGAAGATCTCGCTCTCGAGTGCGCGCGGGGCGAGCGAGGTCAGGAGTTGCTCCACCTCGGGCTCGAACTCGGTGTAACCCTTCAGGGCCGCGGGGGCGTCCTCGAGGACCGGCTCGGGCATCGAGAGGGGTAGCAACTGCTCGGTCTCGACGCTCTGGCTCCCGGAGGAGTGGAACCTGGTCGAGACCAGGACGACCTTTTGGACCTCGCCGTCGATGAAAGGCGCCGCGACGGCGCTCGCGATGAGCCGCGCGTCGGCGAAACTCGGTCGGTCGACGAATCCGACGAAACTCTGCTCCACGTCGATGCCCCGAAAACGGTAGAAACTCGGCGACTTCTTGCCCACGCAGAACAAACGCACGGACGCACCGTCGCTTTGGAGTTGCTGGACCGTGCGCTCGCCGGCGCGCAGCACCGACGAGTTGTAGGCGCCCGAGAGTCCGCGATCACCCGCGATGACGAGCACGATCGCCGAGGTGACGACCTCGGGAACCGCGAGCAGTTTCTTCGCCGCCGCCGGGTCGCCCAGTGCGGCCTCGACGATGATGCGCTGCATCCCGTGTCGGTAGGGGCGGTTCGCGTAGATGCGAGCCTGACTGCGCGAGATCTGGGACGCGGCGATGAGCTCCATTGCCTTGGTGATCTTTCGGGTGGCCTGCACCGACTTGATACGTCGGCGCAGAATACGTTCCTGTCCACCGGCCATCGCTACTCCTTTCTCGCTCGAACCCTGGGGTGACGACTAGTGACTGACGGCGAAACCGTCGATGAAACCGCGCAACGCCGAGTCGATCGTGTCCGCACCCGGCAGCGTGCCCGACGTGCGGATGTGATCGAGGATGTCGGCGTGTTGCGCGCGAAACGTGGTGAGCAGTTCGGACTCGAAGCGGCGCACGTCCTCGACCGGCACGGCGTCGAGCCAGCCCTTGGTGCCCGCGTAGATGACAATGCACTGCTCCTCGACGGGCATCGGCGAGTTGAGACCCTGCTTCAACAGTTCGGTGAGCCGGTAGCCGCGGTCGAGCTGCTGTTGGGACGACTTGTCGAGTTCCGAACCGAACGTGGCGAAGGACTCGAGGTCGCGGAACTGCGCGAGGTCGATCTTGAGTGTCCCCGCGACGTTGCGCATGGCCTTGATCTGCGCGGCGCCACCCACACGCGACACGGAGTTACCGACGTTGATCGCGGGGCGAACTCCCGAGTAGAAGAGGTCGGACTCGAGGAAGATCTGTCCGTCGGTGATTGAGATCACGTTCGTGGGGATGTAGGCCGAGATGTCGCCCGCCTTGGTCTCGATGATCGGCAGCGCGGTCAACGACCCGCCACCCATCTCGTCGCTCAGCTTGGCCGCGCGTTCGAGGAGACGACTGTGCAGATAGAAGACGTCGCCGGGGTAGGCCTCGCGACCCGGTGGACGACGCAGCAGCAACGAGATCTGGCGATAGGCCTCGGCCTGCTTGGAGAGGTCGTCGTAGACCACCAACGCGTGTTGACCCGAGTCCATCCACTCCTGGCCAATGGCGCAACCCGCGTAGGGCGCGAGGAACTTGAACGGCGCGGGGTCGCCCGCCGAGGCGATCACGACCACGGTGTACTCGAGCGCGCCGAAGTCGTCGAGCGTCTTGACGGTCTGGGCGACCGACGAGTTCTTCTGGCCAATGGCGACGTAGATGCACTTCACGCCCTGGCCCTTCTGGTTGAGGATCGTGTCCACCGCGACTGTGGTCTTGCCGGTCTTGCGGTCACCGATGATGAGCTCACGCTGGCCTCGTCCGATCGGGGTCATCGCGTCAATGGCCTTGATGCCGGTTTGCAGCGGTTCGCTGACGGGCTGGCGACCAATGATGCCCGGCGCCTGGACCTCCATGCGACGTGAAGAGGGATTGACGAGGGGGCCCTTGCCGTCGATCGGAACGCCCAGCGCGTTGACCACTCGACCCAAGAGCGCGTCACCCACGGGCATCGACAGGATGCGCCCCGTCGCGCGAACGATCTGCTCCTCTTCGATGGTGTCCACCGAACCGAGCACGACCGCGCCGATGGTCTCCTCGTCGAGGTTCATCGCCAGACCTAGGGTCCCGTCTTGGAACTCGAGCAGTTCGTTCACCTTGGCCGACGGCAGCCCCGAGACGCGCGCGATACCGTCGCCCACCTCGACCACCCGTCCGACCTGCTCGGCGCCGACGGCCGGATTGAAGTCACTGACGTGCTTCTTCAGCGCGTCGGTGATCTCCGCGGCACTAATGGTGAGTTCTGTCATCACAATTTCCTTTTACTTAGTCATTCGATTCGAAAGCTGATTCATAGAGACGACCCGACGAGACCGCGTCGTGCAGCACCCCGAGGCGCCCGCGGGTCGTCGCGTCCAGGCGCAGGTCGCCCACCTCGACGAGCACCCCGCCGAGCAATGACGGCTCCTCGGCGATCTGCAACTCCACGTTCTTGCCCGTCAAGGTCGTGAGCGATCCGACCAACTGGGTCTGACTCGCCCGATCGAGGGGACGCGCGGTGTGTACCCGGGCGACCCGCCAGTCGCGAGCGCGCGCGACGTAGTCCACGAGGAAATCCAACGTGCCCACCACGTCGCGCGGGCGGCCGCCCTCGATGACGTAGCAGCACAACCGCAAGGTGACGTCGTCGACCTTGCCGGCCAACAGTTGGCGAACCGTGCCGAGGCGTGATTCGAGCGGGGCGTCGCGGTCCAGGAGCAGGCGACGCAGTTCGATGTTCGCCTCGACCGTGCGAGCCCACCGGAACAAGCCGTCCTCGATGTCGTCGAAGTTCGACGTGTCCACTTGATCGAGCAACGCGTCGGCGAATCCACCAACGCGTCGACGCGCTTCGAGCAGACCCAGACTCGTCTGGTGGAACGATCCGGACGACTCGAGGACCCGAGCGACCACCGAGAGCTCGGCGATGGCGTGGTCCACTTCCTGGGCTGGGACGTTGGTAGCGGCGAAGACCGCCAGGCGCAGCGTCGTCGGGTGCACCTTGCCCTCGAGCAGGTCACGCAACACGAGGCCGCGCGCGACGCCGGCGATGGAGGTGTCGCTCAGCACCGCGCGCAGGTCTGAACGCGACAGGACCGTCTGCTCGAGTGAGTTGAATTCACGCACGACCGTGGCGAGTTCGGTCGCGTCGAGCGACTCCAACAAGGCGGCGGCGTATCCTTCGAGCTTGGCCAGCATGATCAGTGGTTCGTTTCCCTCTGCGCTTCCGCGTCGAGTGCGGCGATGGCCTCTCGAACGAGGTCCTGGTGGGCACTCTGATCCACTTCGCGTCCCACGACCTTGGCGACGAGTTCGAAGACGATCTCGCCGATCCGCGCCGAGGCCTCGTCGATTGCTCGCTGACGCACGGTGTCGATTTCGTTCTGCGCGTTGGCGACGATGCGCTCGTACTCGAGTTGTCCTCGCCCTCCCGCCTCGGCCTTCACCTGGTCGGCCGTGGCCTGGGCGGCCGCGACGATCGCGCGGGCCTGGTCACGGGCCGCCGCGAGCACCTTGGCCCGCTCCTCGTCGGCGGCCGCCGCTTCGGCGCGAGCCTGATCGGCTGCCTCGAGCGCGCTACGGATCTTCTCCTGGCGAGTCTCCATGGCCTTGTTGAGCGGCGGCAGTATGTACTTCGTCACGAGCCACAAAATCACCACCACGACCGCGAGTTCGACGAAGAACGTCCCGTTCGGGAGGAGAAATATTGATCCTGTACTCATTTCGGTGACCTCTTTACCCTAGAAACGCGTGCGTCGACCAGTACGGCTATTGCTTCTGGAAGACGTAGACGAACACGACCATGAACAACAGGTTGATGAAGTACATCGCTTCGACCAGGCCGACGGTCAAGAAGAAGTACTGACGGGCCTTGTTCTCGATCTCGGGCTGACGGGCGATCGCGGCAATGGTCTGGCTACCGGCGAGTCCGTCACCGATCGCCGCACCGATGGCGCCGCCACCGAGGGCGAGACCGCCACCGACGAGGGCACCGGCGATGCTGACGGCCGATTCAATTGTTTGAGACATTATTCATTTCCTCCTGGGTTGGTTAGTGTGAGGCCTCGTGAAGCGCTTCGTGCGCCGCGTCCGTGTGATCTTCGTTGCTCGTGGCGAACGTGAAGTACAGAATCGTGAGCAACATGAAGATGTACGCCTGGATCGCGCCGATGAACAAGTCGAACGGCTTCCAGATGATCTCGCCGAAGGGCACGACGTAGATCGGCAACAGCGTCGTCATCACGGCGATCATCAGCCCACCGGAGAAGAGATTGCCGAAGAGACGGAAGGTCAGCGTGATGGGCTTGGTGATCTCCTCGATCACGTTGATCGGGGCGAGCGCGGCGTAGGGCTGGCGATAGTGGTTGAAGTATCCCCGGATACCTCGCGCGCGAAATGACTCGACGTGCACCCACACGATGACGAGCAGCGCCATGGCGAGTGGCAGGTTGACGTCGCCGGTGGGCGCGGGAAGGATCTCACCCGAGGAACCGGGATGCATCGCCGAGGGGATGAATCCGATCCAGTTGCAGATGAGGATGAAGAGCAACAGGGTGATCCCGATGGGTACGAAGCGACGACCCTTGGGTCCCATGGCCGACTCGGCCAAGTCCTTCACCTGGTCGTAGAGAAACTCCCAGAAGATCTGGATCTTGCTCGGCACGCCGTCGGTGACCTTGCTCACCATTCGAAATCCGAGGAACAAGAAGATCGCCGCGGCGAGCAACGTCGAGGTGACGATGTCGGTGTCGATCGCCAGACCAAAGACGTGCACCGTCGGGTGGACGCCAACCGAGATGGTCTTCGCGGCGTACAGCGTCTTCACTGCAGTCCCCCTTGACTCGCTACCACCCGCATGACGTTCATGACAAACACAATCTGATAAAGAACAAGCCCTGCCACAATACCGATTCCCAGCGGGGCATCGAGAAAGACGCAGCCGATGACGAGCACGGTCACGACCGCCAAACGAGCGGTGGTCCGACCACCCAACTGGCGCCGCACGGCCTTGGTGCTCTGCTCACCGCGCAATTCGACCTGCGCGGCCTGGCGGTCGAGGAAACGGAGGTTCACGATGGCGAGCCCCACGCCCACCACGACCCCGAGCGCCGCCAGGGGCGGCGCGACGAAGATGGCGACCAGGAAACCCGCGCCACCAGCGATGATGGCCGACAAGGTGGTCCGACGCAAGAGGCGCGGCAAGGTGTCGGGGGGAAGATTTTCGAGCACGGACAATGGGTTTCTAGAGGAAACGCCGGACTTGCTTAACCACGCTCACCACGGCGGCGACCGTCCCTAACACTATCCCGATTAGCAGACCCGCCGGCGCGCTGTGCAGCTCGTGGTCGACCCACAAGCCGAGCAGCACCCCCACCGCCAGGCACGACGCAATAGTGGTCCCCATCACCGCGAACGCGGCCACCCCCGGGAGATCAGGTTCACCCGGGCCCTGGCCTTTTGGGTCCAAAGTCCCATCCGGCCGGTCGCTCATCGCGCCATCTCGGCGGGGTCGTCGGAAGCCTCGCGGCGCCCGACCCGACGTTGCAGCAGGGGACTGAACCACGTGAACAGACCTATCAACAACAGGGCCACCCCGAGGGGGATGAACACGTTGACCCGGGCGTCAAAGATCGGCGCCAGTACGAACCCGCAGAGCAGCGCCGTCCAGAGCCACAGGATGATCACCGTGCGACGGTGTCCGTGACCGAGGCGCATGAGTCGGTGGTGGATGTGGTCCTTGTCGGGCGTGTTGAAGCCCTGACCCGAGGCGGTGCGTCGAATGAACGCCCAGACCGCGTCGAGCAGCGGCACGCCCAAGATGAACACCGGTATAAGCAGTGGCGCAAAGAAGAAGAACGTCTGACCACTCGCGGGCGGGGTGCGACCACCTATGACCATCGTCGACGCGCTCATGAGCAGTCCCAGCATCAACGCGCCCGCGTCGCCCATGAAGAGCTTGGCGGGATAGAAGTTGTCACGAAGGAAGCCCAAGGAGATCCCACACGTCAGCGCCGCGATCAACGGACCCACGTTGGTGGTGGGCAACAGCCCGAGGTCCTCGAGGCGCAGTCCGTAGACGCACAGCGTCCCCGAGGCAATGGCCACGATGCCGCCCGCGAGGCCGTCGAGGCCGTCGATGAGGTTGACCGCGTTACACAGCGCGAACACCCACACCGCGGTGATGATTGGCAGGATCGACGGACCCAGCACGATGAAGCCCGCGAAGGGCAGCTTCAGTTGGTACATCGTGCAGCCGCTCAAGTAGAGGACCGAGGCGGCGAGGAACTGACCCGCCACCTTCGCGGGCGCGCTCATTTCACGGAAGTCGTCGATCACCCCCACGACGAAGATCACGCCCGCCGCGACGAGCACGCCGATCATCTCGTGCGACGACGTGATGATCGAACGAAGCGACGGGATCGCGAAGGCGACAAGCAACGCCAGACAGAAGCCGATGAACATCGCGGCGCCCCCGCCGTACGGGGTGAGCTTCTCGTGCACCTTGCGCTCGTCGGGTTGGGCGCAGTAACCGACTTTCAAGGAGATGACCCTCGCGGGTCGGTCCGCCACCATCGTGATGATCGCCCCGACGACCGCCACCACGATGTAGGAGGCGATGTTGCCCATTGACTAGCTCGCGAAGGACGCGTACGGGTTGAAGTCGCGACAGAGGGTCGCCACTTCGTCACGCACGACGGCGAGCGCGCCGTCATCGGTGCGTCGACGAAGCGCTTGAGCCATCAACGACGCCACGACCTCGAACTCGGACTCGCCGAGTCCCGCCGTCGTCTCCGCGGCGCTGCCCAGGCGAAGTCCCGACGTGACGAACGGGCTCCGTGGGTCGTCGGGGATGGTGTTCCGATTGGTCGTGATCCCCGCTCGGTCGAGCACCTCTTGGGCCTCCTTACCGGTCAGCTCGGCGTCGAACTCGCGCAGGTCCACGAGCACCATGTGGTTCTCCGTGCCACCCGAGACCATACGAAAGCCCTCCTTGGCGAGGGCCGCACCAAAGGCACTCGCGTTCTTCACCACCTGCTCGGCGTACGCGGCAAAACTGGCCTGCGACGCTTCCTTGAAGGCCACCGCCTTCGCCGCGATCGCGTGTTCCAGGGGACCGCCTTGCTGGCCGGGGAACACCGCCGAGTCGATCTTCTTGGCGTACTCGTCGCGACACAGGATCGCGCCACCGCGGGGACCGCGCAGCGTCTTGTGCGTCGTGAAGGTGACGACGTCGGCGTAGGGGACCGGACTGGGGTGCGAGCCCCCCGCGATGAGACCCGCCACGTGGGCCGAGTCGAACATCAACAGCGCGCCCACCTCGTCGGCGATCTCGCGAAACGGCGCCGGATGGATCTTCCTCGAATAGGCGGTCGCACCCGCCACGATCAACTTGGGGCGGTGCTCGAGAGCGAGGTCGCGCACGTTGTCGAAGTCGATCATCTCGCCGGGGCTGTCCGGGTCGTCGTTGCGGGCCGTCACCCCGTAGGAGACGAATCGCCACGCCTTGGACGTCATCGATGCCGGCGAGCCGTGCGTGAGGTGGCCCGCCCTGGTCCAGACGCATCGCGAGGATGGTGTCACCGGGATCGAGGAGTGCCTGGTACACCGCTACGTTCGCGTTCGCCCCACTGTGGGGCTGGACGTTGGCGTGGTCCGCGCCGAACAATGACGTGAGACGGCGCCGCGCGAGGTCCTCCACCTCGTCGACGACCTGGTTGCCACCGTAGTAACGACGCCCCGGATAACCCTCGGCGTACTTATTGGTGAGCACCGAGCCGGTGGCGGCCATGACGGCCGGCGAGGCGAAGTTCTCGCTGGCGATGAGCTGCAGGGTCGTGGTCTGACGGGTCCATTCCTGAGCGAGGAGCGACGCCACTTCCTCGTCGTTGGTGATCCACTGATCAAAGGGCGAGGGACTCAACTCGGACTACCTTTCTCCATTGACGAGCTGCCGATCGAGCTCGGCGATCTTCGCCAGGCGCGCGAGGTGTCGTCCTTCGCCCGGCGTCGCGTGCAGCCAGGCCTCGAGCGCGTCCACCGCCACCGGCGCACCGATCAGTCGGGCGCCGAGACACAGCACGTTGGCGTGGTTGTGCTCGCGCGCGAGTCGGGCCGAGGTGGCGTCGTGCGCGAGGGCGGCGCGAATCCCGGGGATCTTGTTGGCGGCGATCGAGATCCCGATACCCGATCCGCACACGGCGACCCCGAGGTCGGCGCTCCCGCCCGCCACGGCCCGGCCCACGGCTGCCCCAAAGTCGGGATAGTCCACCGAGTCGGTGGCGTTCGCGGCGCCCACGTCGAGGATTTCGTACTCCCAGCCTTCGAGGGTGGACACCAGCAGTGCTTTCAGGTCGTACCCCGCGTGATCAGAGCCAAGGGCGATGCGCATTATCTCCACCCTACCGCCCACTCTTCACGCTCCTGGCCCGGCAATACTCGTGACGTGCAACGCAACCCCCGTACCCCAGTCCTGATCGGCGTCGGACAAGTGACCGACCGACCCGACACCGATGCCGACTTCGCGTCGCGTCCCGAACCCCTGGACCTCATGGTCGAAGCACTGACGCGAGCCGCCCACGACGCCGGGTCCGAACGAAAGATCCTCGAGGCGATCGAGGAGATCGTGGCCATCGGATCGTTCGCCTGGCATACGAACGATCCCGCTCTACTCGTTGCCCAGCGTCTGGGCCTCGCGAACGTCCGAACGCGACTCACGCCGACTGGAGGGAACCTTCCCCAGAAACTCGTGCACGAGAGCGCACGACGGATTCTCGCCGGCGAACTCACCACGGTCGCCGTCGTGGGAGCCGAAGCGATGAACGCACGCTCCCTCGCTCGCCGTCAGGGCCGAAAGGTCGACTGGGTGCAACAAGGTGACGACGTCGCCACGCCGCCCACGACCGAAGAGGACCGGATCCCCTTCACCAACGAGGAGTATGAACAGGGCCTCACGCTGCCCGTCGAGGTCTATCCCCTTTTCGAGAACGCTCGACGAGCGCGGCTCGGATGGTCCCTCGACGAACAGCGCGCGAACCTGGGCCGGCTCTGGGCCAACTTCGCCCAGGTGGCGAAGGCGAATCCATTCGCCTGGATCCGCACGGCGCCCACACCCGAGAGATCGCGACGCCGAGCGCCTCGAACCGGATGGTCGCCTTTCCCTACACGAAATTGCTCGTGGCGAACTTGCCCGTCGACATGGGGGCCTGCTACATCATGACCAGTTACGAGAACGCGCTCTCCCTCGGGGTCACGCGCGATCGCATGGTCTTTCCACTGTGCGGCGCGGACGCCAACGACCACTGGTACATCTCCGATCGCCCTGCGCTCGACCAATCGCCCGCGATGACTGCCCTCTGGAGAATCTTGAGAGAATTCGGCACCGACGAGGACGGACTCGCCCATCTCGACCTCTACAGCTGTTTTCCCACGGTCGTCCAGAGCGCGTGCGACGTGCTGGGCGTCGACGCGTTCGACTCGTCGAGAATTCCGACGATCACCGGAGGTCTGACGTTCGGCGGCGGTCCGGGAAACAACTACGTCACCCATTCAATTGCGACAATGGTGGGCACCTTGCGCGCAGACCCCACGTCCCACGGCCTCGTCACCGGACTCGGTTGGTTCGCTACGAAACATTCCTGGGGCACCTACGCGACGTCACCGCCGCCGCAGGGATTTCGCTGGCACGAAGCACAGCCCGACGTCGACAGGCTTCCCGTCTGTCCCTGGGGCGTCTATGACGGCGACGTCGTGATCGAAAGCTACACGGTCAGCTACGGCCGCGATGGCGAACCGCGAAAGTTGATCGCGGCCACGCGCAATGATGACATGCGCTCGTGGTGCCACAGTACCGATATCGAACTGATGCATCGTGCGGTGACGGAAGAGATCATCGGCCTGCGCGCCAAAGATTCACGCTGGTGTCCTCACGATCTAGGTGCGCTCGCACCGAGAGCATTCGAATTCCCTTCTTGAATTGTCCCCTTCGTCTACCTCGCGAAGACTCTCACTGAAAGATCAGAGGTTGTCGTACCGCGCACCATGAACTCGATGTCGAACCTCGCGTGAACTCCGAGTTTCTCCAGAAGTCCTTCAACGGCGATGGCCCGAGCTCTCGCGAGTTCCTGGTTCGACGATGAGTTAGGTACCGTCGCGTTGCCGTCAATCCGCACGTCATCGAACTTCTGAGCCTTGATCAGGAAGGCGAGGTCTCTGACCTGGACACTCAACGATGGCGAAAGAAATGAACTGGCGACCAAGAAGGTACGGACCACTCCGATCAACCGATACGACGGTGGAGGCGTTGGCGGCTTCAAAGGAATCACGGCGTTCGTGGACCACTGTGCGTAGAGCGTCTTCGAGATCACCTCGAGGGTCAGTGGCGACGTCACGAGCGTGCCACCGGTGCTGTCGGTGAACCAACCCAAGAAGGTATGGCCGACGAACGTCGGCGTGGACAAACTCACACTCGACCCATTGGCGCCCATGATTGTCGCTATCGCGCTGCCACCTTGTGAGTCGAACGCCACCGTGTCAGTGTCGTTAGTGGTCCCGCTAAAAACGGGAATGTGCGTCCACTGGGCGTAGAGGGTGAGTGAGCCCACCAATTCGTAATGCAGGGCGAGCGCGCTGCCGCCACTTGCGGCGTAGAACCAGCCGTCAAAGGTGTAGCCCGGATAGGTCGCAGTGGGCAACTCCACGCTCGTGCCGTCGAGACCGAGGATCGAGGCGACTGCTCCTCCACCGTCAGCGTCGAAGGCCACCGTGTCGGTGGCGTGCGGAGTCCACTGGGCGTAGAGGGTGAGCGAGCCCACCAATTCGTAGGGCGAAGTGAGCGCGCTGCCGCCACTTGCGGCGTAGAACCAGCCGTCAAAGGTGTAGCCCGGATAGGTCGCAGTGGGCAACTCCACGCTCGTGCCGTCGAGACCGAGGATCGAGGCGACTGCTCCTCCACCGTCAGCGTCGAAGGCCACCGTGTCGGTGGGGTTCTGGGTCCACTGGGCGTAGAGGGTGAGCGAGCCCACCAATTCGTAGGGCGAAGTGAGCGCGCTGCCGCCACTGGCGGCGTAGAACCAGCCGTCAAAGGTGTAGCCCGGATAGGTCGCAGTGGGCAACTCCACGCTCGTGCCGTCGAGACCGAGGATCGAGGCGACTGAACCACCGCCTTCGGCGTCGAAGGCCACCGTGTCGGTGGGGTTCGGGGTCCACTGGGCGTAGAGGGTGAGCGAGCCCACCAATTCGTAGGGCGAAGTGAGCGCGCTGCCGCCACTGGCGGCGTAGAACCAGCCGTCAAAGGTGTAGCCCGGATAGGTCGCAGTGGGCAACTCCACGCTCGTGCCGTCGAGACCGAGGATCGAGGCGACTGAACCACCGCCTTCGGCGTCGAAGGCCACCGTGTCGGTGGGGTTCTGGGTCCACTGGGCGTAGAGGGTGAGTGAGCCCACCAATTCGTAATGCAGGGCGAGCGCGCTGCCGCCACTTGCGGCGTAGAACCAGCCGTCAAAGGTGTAGCCCGGATAGGTCGCAGTGGGCAACTCCACGCTCGTGCCGTCGAGACCGAGGATCGAGGCGACTGCTCCTCCACCGTCAGCGTCGAAGGCCACCGTGTCGGTGGCGTGCGGAGTCCACTGGGCGTAGAGGGTGAGCGAGCCCACCAATTCGTAGGGCGAAGTGAGCGCGCTGCCGCCACTGGCGGCGTAGAACCAGCCGTCAAAGGTGTAGCCCGGATAGGTCGCAGTGGGCAACTCCACGCTCGTGCCGTCGAGACCGAGGATCGAGGCGACTGAACCACCGCCTTCGGCGTCGAAGGCCACCGTGTCGGTGGGGTTCTGGGTCCACTGGGCCGTGAGCGTGACCGGAACCGATCCCATCGTGTAGGTGTCGGGCGACAGGTAGTCGGTTGCCGACGTGCCATCATTCCATCCGACGAAGGTGTAGCCCGGTCTCGAGAACGCCGAGTCCAAAGCGACCACGAAAGTGCCGCCAATGGGTTCGCTCGATTGAGTCGGTATCGTCCCGGTGCCCCCGCCGAGGTCGTAAGTGACCGGTTGGGTGAGCGTCACGTAATAAGTGATCGATGAGACATCCGTCAGTCCGTCCGCCGAGGTTGCCGTTACCGTGTACTCGAACGGTCCACCCGACGAGCTGGTCACCAGGTCCCCGCCGGCTGTCGACGTGGCACCGTTGCTGTCACGACACGTGGAGAGACCTGGACCGTCGGTCCCTTCGGTGCACGAAAATGACGTCGGAACGACCTGCCCTTCCGAATAGGTCAGTCCTCCCGCGGGCGAACTGATGGAGGCACGGGGGGCTTCGGCCAGCTCAAAGGTCACCGTAAGCGATCCGTTGCCGGAATTCTCGCTCGAGAACGAAGCGTCAGACGCACTTGCGTCGATCCAACTCGCTCCGCCACCACCGCCACCCCCGGTGCCACAAAGGTTGCCGTATCCGCCGCCTGCGCCGCCGCTGGCGCCACCACCGGCGCCACCACCCCCGGCGTAGTCGCCATCGATGCCTGACGTGTTGCTTATGAAGCCGTCGTATCCGTCGCCGCCATAAGAGCTCACTCCGGTACTGCCGCTGCCGCCGCTGCCGCCGCTGCCGTTGGGACCTGCTCCGGCCCCGTCGTCGCCCGACGCACCATTCGCATAATTCGATCCACCGATGCTGGCTCCCGCCGAACCCCCCGCGCCGCCGTAACTGCCCGAACACAAGGACTCGCCACCACCGCCACCACCGCCCGCGATCGCGAGTACGGTGCCTGTCGAGGCGTCCTCGAGTCCGCTCGAGCCTCCGCCACCCCCTGCTAGTCCGAGAGGCTCAGTGAACGTGAGGCAACCTGCGCCGGCAATGCAAAGTTCATTGTCAGTTCCTAGACCACCGTGGCCACCATCTTGCCAACCCGAGCCACCTTCACTGGGTGTGGACGCGGCGTCACCGGCAATGCCAGCACAGCCAGTCTCTGCCTCGATGCTGTCACCGACATGGATGGCCCCGGAAGCGACAGTGAGCGTCATCGAAACACTCGACCCGTCCGCGCCCGCGCCACCGTAACCGTCACCGCCGTTCGCTCCGCCGCCCGCGCCTCCCGCGCCGCCCGCGATCGTCACCTCGACCGAAATGGTGCCGGCCGGCACGGTGTAAGAGGAGAGATCGCCGCAACGTGACGGCCCGCTCCAGACTGAGCTGGACGCGCCTGCTGGAGCCGGCGCAAGAGCCACAATCCCGGTGAACACAACCAAAGCCGCGAGCAGCGGCGTCGCAAGACGGGTACGCGCCTTCATGAGCTTGCCCGAAGTCACATTATTCTCCCAACGCAAGCAGCCTGAAGGGTGGAGCTCTAGACCCTTACTTCAACATCGCTTACCCTGGAAGAAATCCAGCCATCATCAACGACGAGTGCGTCGTGCGACTAACTTGACTTCAAACTAAACTAAGAATACGAAACCTAGCGGGTGTAATCCGTCTCCGCAATAGGCAGATTCAGATTTATCTTCGAATTTGACGATTCGTCCACCGGCAAAGAGTTAGTGACGCAGACACGTGAGACGTCGCATTGGTGTGCTCATCAGTGCGCCGACAGTTTTTTTCACCGCGGATCCCCGTTTCTGCTGGTGGTCACATCGTGACGATCGAACTGGAATGTCGGAGACCCGAATCTCCGCCATGAACAGTCGCCAACCGTGAGCACGACGTTCGTCAATCACGTTGAGTTACATCGTCTTCTGAATCCGAATCGTCTTTTCCTGAGCGACCGGGATCGCGCAAGTCGTGGAAGATCTGATTGCGTTGATTGAAATTTATGAGCATCGGTAAACGCCGAAGAACATCACGTAGCCACTAAATGCAAACGTTGCAGGGATCTCTTCTCTCGGCCGTCGGCGGACAGCGAGCATCCGCGGAGCCGCGTCGAAAGCGTTCGCGGTAACTCGTCGCGAGATTCTTGAAAAGAGGATCCGGAGATACAAACTGCTCTTTTCTTGCGGGCCGTCGTTAGTCCAAACACGCCTGTATCGCTTCAATCGGGATGGCGCCTTCGCGAAGCACTCGCCAGTCAGACGTGGAAACGTCGATGACCGTCGAGACGACACCTTGACGGTCTCCATCGTCGAGCACACCGCCAAAGCCAGCGTGCCCGTCAAACTGTGACAAGACTTCGCTCGCTTTCGTGCAGGGTGGTTCGCCGTGACGATTCGCGCTCGTCACCGCGAGAGGGTCACTGCGCTCGAGAAGTCGTCCGAGGAGTGCGTCGCGGGGAATGCGAAAACCGACAGCGTCGCTGTCACTGCGCACGAGTGCCGCAAGTGAAGACGGCGCCGCTACCACGATGGTGAGCGCCCCGGGCCAAAATGCCCTTGCCAAATCACGGGTGCGTTCGTCAACCTCCACACCGAGCTCCTCGATCTGCTGCACCGAGTGGACCAACACCGGCGTGGGCACCGATGGTGGTCGGCGCTTGAGGGCGAACAGGGTCGAAATTGCCTCCTCGCGTCGAAGCGAAGCCGCCAACCCGTAGACGGTGTCGGTGGGAACGGCGACGACCACCCCACTTGCGAGCGCAGTTATCGCAGAGTCGAGGTCGAGTGTCGAGTTCATGGCCGCGCGACCAGAATACGTGGATGACCCGCGAGATCGTCGACGTCGCGATAGTCGCGGTACTGGGATCTGTCACACTCTTTAAGCACGGCGTCTCTCTGGTCGTAGCCGTGCTCCAGTACGAGTACTCCAGTGATACCGAGCCAGGTCGGTGCCTCACGGATGATTCGCTCGACGGCGGCGAAACCACCTACCCCTCCCACGTCTTCGGCGACGAGAGCGCGACGCGGTTCGTAACCGAGGACGGGATCGAGACCGGAGAGATCGCCCTCACTGACGTAGGGCGGGTTGGCGACGATTAGATCAAAGCGACCACGAAACACTGGATCAAGCGCGTCAAACCAGTCCGACTCCACGAAGCTCACGGCGCGAAGATCGTGCTTTAACGCGTTGCTTCGCGCGACCGCCAGCGCGTCTGACGAGACGTCGATCGCCACCAAAGAAGCCTGAACTCCACGGTTCGCCAACTCAGTGAGCAGACTGAGGCCGATAGCGCCCGAACCACATCCCGCGTCAAGAATCAGGGGCGTTACGACATCGCTTTGGGCAAGCTCAGCTAAAGCAACGTCAACCAGTTCCTCGGTTTCGGGACGCGGCACGAGAACGCGTTCATCGAGATTCAGGTCAAGAGTTCGAAAAGGCCAGTGCCCGAGCACGTACTGCAGGGGCTCGCCACCCAATCGTCGGCGTCGCGCGCGTTCAAGCGCGACCGGGTCGCCGCCGAATTCCTCGACGAGCCAACGGGCTTCGCGTCGCTCGACGCCCGCCGCGACGAGATCAGTCACGAGCGTGGACTCAGCGTCCGTCACTCTGGGCCAGTTGACGCGCACGCTTGTCGGCCAACAGCGCGTCCACGTAGGGGTCGAGATCGCCCGCGAGCACCGCGTCCAATGAATAAGTCGTCAGATTGACGCGGTGATCGGTGACCCGATTCTCCTTGAAGTTGTAAGTGCGAATCTTCTCGCTGCGACCGCCGCTGCCGAGTTGGGACCGCTTGAGGTCGCCGAGTTCATTGGCCTGCGTATCTTGGGCGGCCTTCAAGAGTCGCGAGCGCAGCACGATGAGGGCCTTCGCCCGATTCTGGATCTGGCTCTTCTCGTCCTGCATCGAGACGACGATGCCCGTAGGCAGGTGCGTGATGCGTACGGCCGAGTCCGTCGTATTGACGCTCTGACCTCCGGGTCCCGAGGAACGGTACACGTCGATCTTCAGGTCGCCCGGCTCGATCGCGACGTCGACCTCTTCGGCTTCAGGCAGCACCGAGACCGTTGCCGAACTCGTGTGCACGCGACCCTTGGCCTCGGTGGTCGGTACGCGCTGGACCCGGTGCACGCCGGCCTCGTGCTCGAGTCGCGCCCACGCGTCGTCGCCCTTAATCAGGTACGTGCCCTCGTCAAGCCCGCCCTGTTCGGACTCGCGCTCTTCGACGACCTCGAGTTTCCAACCCCGCAGCGCCGCGTAGCGCTTGTACATCTCGGCGAGGTCGTGGGCGAAGAGGTTCGCTTCCTCGCCGCCTTCGGCGCCGCGGATCTCAAGGATCACGTTGCGCCCCTCATTGGGATCGCGCGGCAGCAACAACGTCTCGAGGGTCGCCTCGAGATCGGGAATCCTCTCTTCGGCGTGGTTGACTTCCTCTCGCCACTGTTCGCGATCGTCGCCGGAGGTCTCGTTGAACATCTCTCGAGCCGTATCGAGGTCGGACTGGGCTGCCTTGAGCTCTAGCCAGGCGTGGTTGATCTCGGCGAGTTCCTTGTGACGTCGCGACAGGTCACGCAGACGGTTCAAGTCGCTCGCGACGTCGGGCTCGGCGAGCGCCGATTCGACGTCGCGTAGTTCGTCCTGAAGCGCCTTCAGGGTCTCGTCAATGGAGCGCACGAAGTAGCGCTCCTAGGCCTTGGGAGCTCTGGCCTTGCTGGTCTTTTGGGCGTAGCGACGCTGGAAGCGCTCGACGCGTCCACCCGTGTCGACCAGCTTCTGCTTGCCTGTGAAGAAAGGGTGGCACTCATTGCACAGTTCTACAGTCAAGACCGACTTGGTGGATTCGGTCACGAACGTGTTCCCGCACGAGCAGGTGACGGTCGCCTCGCCGTATTTGGGGTGAATGTCTGGCTTCATGAGTGCTCCTTGTAGCGAAGGTCGAGTTTAGCGGAAAATCAACTGGTTGGTGCGGCCCCCCGGCCGATCTCGGCCAGGAACTCGTCGTTGTTGCGGGTGGTCTTAAGCTTGTCGATTAGCAACTCGAGCCCCGCGGCGTCGCGACCCTCGGAGGCGAGACCGTTGAGCACGCGACGCAATTTCCAAACTTGAGGAAGCGCCTCACGACTGAAGAGCAGTTCCTCGTGACGAGTCGACGAACCGTTCACGTCGATCGCCGGGTAGAGGCGTCGCTCGGCCAGGCGTCGGTCGAGCTTGAGCTCCATGTTGCCCGTTCCCTTGAACTCTTCGAAGATGACGTCGTCCATTTTCGAACCGGTCTCCACGAGGGCACTGGCGAGGATGGTGAGCGAACCGCCTTCTTCGATGTTGCGCGCGGCACCGAAGAACTTCTTCGGTGGGTACAGGGCACCCGAGTCCACACCACCGGACATGATGCGTCCAGTCGCGGGAGCGGCGAGGTTGTAGGCCCGCGCGAGGCGCGTGATGCCGTCCAGGATGATGACGACGTCGCGTCCCTGCTCGACCAGGCGCTTGGCGCGCTCGATGCAGAGTTCGGCGACGTGGGTGTGCTCTTCGGCCGGACGGTCGAAGGTCGACGAGATGACCTCGCCATGCACGCTTCGACGGATGTCGGTCACCTCTTCGGGACGCTCATCGACCAAGAGCACCATCAGGTGCACCTCGGGATTGTTCGCCTCGATGGACTGGGCGATCTGCTTCATGACCGTGGTCTTGCCCGCCTTGGGGGGCGAGACAATGAGACCGCGTTGACCCTTGCCGATGGGCGCGAGCAGGTCGACGATGCGCGGCGTGGGGTCGGTCTTGCCTTCGTTGGTCTCGAGTTTCAGTTTCTCGTCGGGAAAGAGGGGGGTCAAGTCCTCGAAGCGGGGACGAAGTCGCGCCACTTCGGGGTCGATGCCCGCGACGCTGTCGACACGCAACAGGGCGGGGTACTTTTCGTTCGAGGCTGCTGGACGGAAACCCCCCACGATGGTGTCACCTTTTCGCAAGTGGTAGCGACGGACTTGGTTGATCGAGACGTAGACGTCGTTCGGTGACGGGTGGTAACCCTTCGTGCGCAAGAAGCCGTAGCCGTCGTCACGCAGGTCCAGGAGCCCTTCGATCTCGACGAGTTCGCCGCTGTAAGGCTGGTCGGCATTGGGCATCGCCTCACCGCCGAATCGTTCGCGACCGCCACTGCTGCCGTTTCGATTGCGACGATTGCGACGATTGCGGCCGCCGGGCTCGTTCGCGAAGTCGCGCGGTTGACGCTCGCGTGACTGGTTGTTCTGTCGAGGAGCTTGACGCTCGGACGGTGCGACTTCACTAGCGTCATCGCGGCTCTCGGTCACCGGTGCGGTGATCGCCCCGTTGCTGGAGCCATTGGACGTGGTCGAAGCGTCGGCCTTGGCGTCGGCGACGAATTCACCGAGGAGATCCTCGAAGTCGTCATCGGGGGTGGCGACCACGCGTCGCGAACGGACCGCCCGCGAGGGGGCGTCGCCGTTGGAGGTCGGCTCAGGTGACTCGCCCATGATCGATTCGATGAGGGCGGCTTTGGTGGCGCGCGCAGAGACTTCCACGCCCTTCACCTTGGCGATCGTCTGGAGGTCTTCTCGAGATTTCGATTCGAGGTCCGAACGGTCCGGAGTGGGCTTTACAGCCATTGATGTTCCTTTCTCGCCGCTCGCAAAGGTTCAGCAGAACGGAGAAGAAAATAAGAGATGTCGTTTGGAAGAGTTTCCCGTCGGCGAGGGCCAGACGTGTACGACGTATATAAGTGTAGCGGAAGTCGGTACCGCGTCAAACACCGTGCGGATACCCGTGTGACGGCGAGTATTTCACGCCTTCCTCTGCCACCGCGGGACAACGCCGTGGTCCAGCAGCCTTCGGGCAGTCCTCGAGCAACTCGCGATCGGGAGTTGAACCCAAGGGCCGTCGACGACCGCGCCCACGAGGGACCACGACGAACTTGTTGGCGCAGTCGGTGCGGGGCCAACGCTCACGACGCGTCGACGGTAGCATCCAGTCCAGACCGGACGATCCACGCCCCGTCCAAGGAGCCGCCATGTTCAAATTCACGGGATTGCCACGAGTGCGCCCGAGCGGTCGAGCAGCGATGACCCCGTTCATCGTTGGCCTGATCCTGGCTGGTACGACGGTCGTCATCGCCCCGATCAGCGCCGGGGCCAGCGGGTCGACCAACACCTTCACGTTCAAGGGCGCCCACAGCGGAACCCTCAAACTGTCACCCTCTTCGCTCACCTGCTCCTATGGCAAGGCCTACAGCGGCGGGGGCTACCAAGTGAACCTCAATCACATGACCGGCACCATCACCGGCGCGGGCAAGGGTGAGTGGGCCCTGGGGGTCTACCCGACCAAGAAGGGAACGACCACGGTCGCCAAGGCGAACGTGAACTCCATTACCGATTCGTCGTTTCAGAGCAACGCCACCCCGATCATCCAGTTCGTCGAGACCTCCGGGAGCGTCACCTACCACGGGGCTACGGGCTCAATCGACATGACCTTCGCGTATCACCCGGTCGGCAGCCAGACCTACACCGGCACCACCACCGTGAGCGGAAGTTGGAACTGTAACGCCTGACCACGCGGCTCGCTAGGAGAGCTGGTCTAACAGCGCCTTTAAGGTCGCGTCCACCACTTGGGGCGTCGCGCTCGTGGAGACGGCCGTGTCGGGGTCCTTCAGTCCGTTGCCGGTCAACACGCACACGACCGTCGAGCCCTTGGGCACGCCGAACTTCAAGATGCCCGCGACCGACGCCGCACTGGCGGGTTCGCAGAAGATCGACTCGTGGCGCGCGACGAATCGGTAGGCGTCGAGGATCTCGTCGTCGGTGACCGCACGGATGTCGCCGAGGGACTCGTGGATGACCTCGAGCGCCGGTACCCAGCTCGCGGGGTTGCCGATACGGATGGCGGTGGCGATGGTCTCGGGATTGTCCACGGGGTGGCCGAGCACGATCGGCGCCGCCCCGGCCGCCTGGAAACCCCACATCTTGGGCAAGGTCGTGGCGTTGCCCGCGAAGTGGTACTGCGTGAAGCCGCGCCAGTAGGCGGTGATGTTGCCGGCGTTGCCCACCGGGATGGACAAGATGTCGGGCGCCTTGCCGAGCACGTCGACGATCTCGAACGCGCCGGTCTTCTGGCCCTCGATGCGGTCGGGGTTGATGGAGTTGACGATGGTGATGGGCAGGTGCTGGGTCAACTCGCGCGCGAGGTCGAGCGCTTGGTCGAAGTTGCCGCGGATCTGGAAGACCTGCGCGCCGTAGACGATGGCCTGGGCGAGTTTGCCCATGGCGATCTTCCCCTCGGGCACGAGCACCACACAGTCCATGCCGGCCTTCGCGGCGTACGCCGCCGCGGCGGCTGAGGTGTTACCGGTCGATCCGCAGACGACGGTCTTGGCGCCCTTGGCCAACGCCTTGGTGATCGCCATGGTCATCCCACGATCCTTGAACGAGCCCGACGGGTTCAGACCTTCGTACTTGAGCCAGACCTCGGCCCCGAGGCGCTCGCTCAGTCGTTCGGCGAAGAGCAACGGGGTGTTCCCCTCTTGGAGCGTGACGACGTCCTTCACCCCGTCGAGGTCGAACCACTGCGCGTATTCCCTGATCAAGCCGTTCCAGCCGCTCACGCCTCTCCTCTTTCAATCACCCGCAGACACGCACCGATGGAATCGACCGCGCTGAGCGTGGCGAGTTCGTCGATCGTCGCGCGAACGTTCTTGGTCAAGGCTTCGTGGGTCAGGAACGACAATCGCGCCTCGTCGCCCACGCCGGACTGTTCCATGGACTGGATCGACACGCCGTGAGACCCGAAGACGCTCGCCACGCTCGCCAGCACCCCTGGTTCATCGATCACGTCGAGACTCAGGTAGAAGACACTGCGTATGTCACCCGACTCGATGCTCACCAACCGGTCGTCCACGCTGAAGGGAACGTCGTGGCGACCGCTCACACGATTTCGCGCGACGTAGAGTACGTCGCCCAGCACGGCGGTGGCGGTGGGTTCACCCCCGGCACCCTGGCCGAGCCACATCAGTGGACCGCTCTTGGTACCTTCAACGAAGACCGCGTTCATCGCTCCGTGCACCGAGGCCAACGGATGCTCGAGGGGGATCATGGCGGGATGGGCCCGACGCGAGAGTCCGACGTCGCCCACGCGCTCGGCGATACCCAGCAACTTGATGACGTAGCCGTTGCGGCGCGCGAAGTCGACGTCGATGGCGCGCACGCCGGTAATGCCCTCGCGCGCGATCTGCTCACCGCACAGCTCGGTGCCGAAGGCGAGCGAGGAGAGAATCTGGACCTTGGCCGCCGCGTCGAAGGCCTCGACGTCCGCGGTGGGATCGGCTTCGGCGTAGCCGAGGGCCTGGGCTTCGCGCAGTGCCACGTCGTAGTCACTGCCCTCACTGGTCATCTTGGACAGGATGAAATTCGTCGTGCCGTTGACGATGCCCATGACCCGCTCGATGCGCTCGCCCGCGAGCGACGTGCGCAGCGAGCGAAGGATCGGGATGCCGCCGCCAACCGCGGCCTCGTAGAAGAGGTCCACACCATTCTTATTGGCGAGTTCGGCGAGCTCGGTCCCGCACTCGGCCATCAGGGCCTTGTTGGCGGTCACCACCGAGACGCCGCGCGACAACGCGGCCTCGACGAACGAGCGCGCCGGGTCGACGCCGCCGGCGAGTTCGACCAGGATGTCGAGGTCCTCTCGCGTCGCCAGGGCCATCGCGTCATCACCGAGGAGGGACGACTCGACGCCGGGGCGGGGCTTCGTGGCGTCTCGCACCGCCACGCCCACCACCTCCAGGCTCGCCATCGCGGCGTCGACGAGCGCGACGTGGCGGCTCTCGTCGCGCAAGAGCCCGACGAAGGCCGTGCCGACGTTGCCCGCCCCGATGACTCCCACCCGTATTTTCGGCGTGTTCATTGAATAAGGCTAACCGAGGTCCCTACGGGTTCTCGTCGACCTCGAGTCGGGCCAGATCATCGAAGGTCTCGCGACGCAGGACCTCGCGGGCTCGTCCGTTGGCGACGAAGACCACGGCGGGTCTGGGAACGCGGTTGTAGTTCGACGCCATCGAATACCCGTAGGCGCCGGTCACCGGTGTCGCCACGATGCTGCCCACGCCGGTCTGCGCGGGTAGCCAGGCCTCGTCGATCAGCACGTCGCCGCTCTCGCAGTGCTTGCCCACCAGGCGAACGGGCACCGTCCGCTCGGCCAAGGGGTGCTCGACGTCGAACGCCTCGTAGCCCGAGCCGTAGAGCACTGGTCGCGGGTTGTCGCTCATCCCTCCGTCGACGGCCACGTAGGTGCGCGCACTCACGGGCTTCACCGCGCCGACCGAATAGAGCGTCACCCCCGCTTGGGCCACGATTGCCCGACCGGGTTCGCCGAGCAAGCGGACCGACGCGTCGAGGCCGGCGTCGCGGGCCACGCGTCGAACGGCCCTTCCCCACTCCGAGATCGTCGGCGCCGATTCGCCCGTCACGTACGCCACGCCCAGTCCGCCCCCCACGCACAACTCGTCAAAGTCGTCGTCGCGCGTGAACGCCGCCAGGATGGACATCGTCTCGCGGTAGCCGGCCAAGTCGAAGATCTGCGAACCGATGTGGGCGTGCACCCCGTGGACCGTCACCCCCGGGACTTCGCCGAGCAACGAGATCGCTCGGCGCGCGTCGCCGCTCGCGACCGAGAAACCGAACTTCGTGTCCTCCTGGCCCGTCCGTACGAACTCGTGGGTGTGCGCTTCGACGCCCGGTGTCACGCGCACGAGACAGTTCATCGGCGACCCAGGGCCTACTAGGGACCGGACGAGTTCGATCTCGTTGAAGTTGTCGACGATCACCCGATGGACCCCGACCGCGAGCGCGCGCTCGAGCTCGTCGCGGGACTTGTTGTTGCCGTGCATGATGACGCGGCTCGCGGGCACGCCGCTTCGAAGGACGATGTCCAATTCGCCCCCGGTCGAGACGTCCACGCACAGGCCTTCTTCGAAGGCGAGGCGGGCCATGGCGCCGCACAGGAACGACTTGGACGCGAACGCGACCCCGTCGTCGAAGGCGCTCGCGGCCTCGCGACACCGGGAACGAAGCGTCGCCTCGTCGTAGACGAAGAGCGGCGTGCCCCAGTCGGCCGCGAGTTCGCGCAGGGAGACCCGACCGACCAGCACGTCGTTCGCCGAGAGGAGCGTGGCGTCGGGAAGTATCGAGAGGGAGACCGCTGACGCCATGCTTGAACCTTAGAAGTTGGGGCGGACCTTCGCGAGACTACCCACGGCCCCGACAGAACCGATCGACCCGGACACCGGGTGCGTTGAGTCCTCGAACTCAACGCACCCGAGGAGCGTGTCTCAGTCAGCGGGCATCAACGCGGGGTCGTCCGGTGTCCCGATGTTGGGATCGTCAATGGTCCTCACCGGGCCCTTGAAGGATCGATTCGCACCTGCGATCCAGGCGATCCACACCCCGACCGCCAGTACCACGGTGACGAGCGGCGCGTAGTTGAAGTCGCTCCAGCTAAAGCCGCTGTTCCACGGGACCGCCGCCGGCGACGTCGGCAGGCAGAAGATGACCACGCAGATCACGACCCAGACGATCGCGATCACGTTGATCCACTTGTAGTGCTTCCCCAGGTTCCACGGGCCCGGCTCGAACTTGCTCCCCATTCGCCAGCGTAAGAAGACCGGCAGGATGTACGCGATGTAGAGCCCGATGGTGGTGATCGAGGTGACCGCGAAGAACGCCACCGGCAGACCGGCCTTGTTGCCGAACAATGCCGGGATGGTGATGATGAGCGCGAGCACGACCACGAACAGCACCGCCCACGTCGGCGTGCGGTGCTTGTTCAGTCGCCGCCAGAGTGTGTGTCCGGGCACGGCGCCGTCGCGAGAAAACGCGAAGACCATGCGCGAGGCGGCAGCGACGCAGCCCATCCCACAGAACAACTGACCAATCGTGGAGATGTCAAGGACCAACTTGGCGAGACCAGTACTGAGCGACGACTCGATGATCGGAACCGCACCGCCGCCGCCCGCGTTGATCGCGGTGATGTGCGTCGCCGCAAAGGTGATCGCGAGCAGCAGAATCCAACCACCGATCGCGGAATAGGCGATCGACGTCCACAGACCGCGCGGCGCCGCACGTTCGGCCTGGTGGGTCTCCTCAGAGAGGTGCGCGGACGCGTCATAACCGGTGAACGTGTACATCGTGAGCAAGAAGCCAAGCGGTAGGACGAAGAACCAATAGAAATGGCCGGAGAACCCACTGTTGTTGATCCGGTGCGAGAACACCCACGAGAAGCTCTGGTGGGTGGACGGCCCAAAGATCATCACGGCCACGATGACCACCACGCCCGCGAGCATCCACCAGGCCGATATCCGATTCAGCAGCGACACCAGATGCGAGGAGAACACGTTGATGAGGCTGTGCAGGGCCAGGATCACGAAGAACAGGATGAACGTGTTGTGCAGGATCGTCGAGGGATTCGTCGTCGTGAAGTTGACGATGAAATTGACGTTGTAAAGGGCGAGCACCGAATTGAGGAACGACGCGCAGCCGTAGTCAACGGCAGCCGTGATGGCGACGAGTCCGAGCAGGTTGAACCAACCCGTGAACCACGCCCAGCGGACTCCTCCGAGACTGTAGGCCCAGTAGTAGATACCGCCCGCGGTCGGATACTTCGACGCGAGCTCGGCCATAGAAAGCCCCACCAAGAGCACGAGGAGACTGATGACGGGCCACCCGATCGAAATGGCGATCGGACCGCCGTCGTTCCAGGCTTGCCCGAAGGTGGTGAAGCAGCCACTGAGGATGCAGATGATCGTGAGCGAAATCGCGAAGTTGGAGAATCCACTCCAGCCTCGATTGAGTTCTTGCTTGTAGCCGAGACTGGCGAGACGCTCCTCGTCCGACGACAGTTTCTTAGAGCTTTCGCTCATCCGGTCCTCCCCATGTCTTGGTCCCTCGGGACTCCTTGCGATGAGCGACCGCCGCCCAACTTTGAGGAGAATATACATGAATCACAGGCTGACCACTGAGAAAACGACAGGTTTTCATGCTGACGTAACTCGCTCTCTTGCATCAATTGCCGAGAAGTCAGCGTCACCCGGTTCGATTCTCGGACCACCTTCGATTTTCTCGTTGAGACCGGTGAAGAGACGGTCACGTTGTGACGCCACGCCCGCAAGGTCGTCGCGACGCCAGCGCTCGTCGGGCCACGAGGCCGTTCCCGGTTACCCTCGTCACTGGCGAAAGAAACGGTGCGGAGGCATCAACTAAACTCAATCCAACGGGCGAAATCCGTGCTTGCCCTCGTAGCTCAGCGGATAGAGCATTGGCCTCCGAAGCCATGTGCCCGGGTTCGAGTCCCGGCGGGGGCACCATTGTGGTGGATCTTCAGATTGCAGTGGGGTCTCGTGCATTTTGGAACGACGATGAGGCCCAACATTCCTCGAATAGTCCTGCCCGCGCACATGACGAGGGACGAACCATTACTTGAACCTTCATAAGAAGGGACAGGCGTTAGAGTCCCTCGTCACTGGTAGTGGTCCTGCTCAGGATCTCGCGAAAGAGAAAGCCAGCAGCGGACTCAAACGTATAGATGGCACTTCGAAGTCTGCTCATGGCGACAGAATCCTCCCGCTACGAGTGGCGCAGCGTTGTCACACCAATCGTCTTCGGTAAGAGACGGCGCCGCGGGGACGCAACTGACGCAAAAGTTACTGCGAATCCGACTTCAATATCCGTACGGAAGACTTGTTAAAAGTATCCTTTGCTGCTTCCGCTAGCCAGTGATAATCACGACGCGGTCGAGTGCGGGATTCGGATAAGTACGAAGCACGCCATTGCCGGACACGCTGAACGATACGGAGTTGTCACCTAGACTTTGCAGCACCGCTTTGAGGTAATTCCTCACTGTTTGGGCGCGCACGAGGCTCAACGACAGATTGACTGCATTTGTTCCGACGTCGCTCGCGTAACCAGTGACGGTGATGTTTGTCGTGTGGTCGGCCGCAATCTCAACAGCAAGCGCATGTAAAAGGCCTTTGTAATGGTTCGTGATTACTGCGGAGCCGTTTGCGAAGTAAACGTGCAATCCGAGCAAACGCGGGACCGGCTTGGACTTCTTCGGTAGGGTCGTCGTGGTGGTCGCCAAGGTCGTCGACGTGGTCGTCGACGTAGTAGTTGACGTCGTAGTCGTCGTGGCACCACCGCCTCCGCTGTTGCTCGGAGCCGGCGGACAAACCTGGTTACCGTCGCCGTATACGAAGTTGTAGTTCGCGTCGTAGCCGTAGCCGAAACCCGTGCCATATCCAAAAGATCCGTTCGACGTGTACCCGTAGCCACAGCCAACGTAATAATCGGCTTGAGCACCCTGGGTCGCGACAATACTGATGACGCCAGCACCAAGAATTGAAAGCGCAATCAATCCCGGCAAGAGACGCTTGCGATGGCGAGACAGTACTTGCTGGACTCGGGTCATTTTGAACCTTGGGATAAGAGGCGAAACACACCCATTTGACAAACAAGAATACCACTGTTCTCTCGCGCACGTCGAAAGTTTTTCCGTCGAAGTACCTGATTAACCGCAATAAGTGAGAAAAGGTTCTACGCGACCGGACGTCGAGCGATCGGAGAATCGCCACCCTCGGAAACGAACCTGCCTACGAACTCAAACCGCGTCTCCCGCCATTCATCGTCCCCGGGTGCGCAACTGTCTAGGCCGCATCTTTCGACGGGTGTCCATTCTCGAAGCAAGCATCACGATCAAAATGAACCCAACAAATGAGACGAGTGAGAGCAGGTAGCCAAGTCGAACGCGGCCCCAAGGAGTGAAGCGAAGAACGCCGCCCTTGTTGCCAACCCGAACAATGACTGTGCCTTCAACTGAGGACCTGGCCGCTCGACCATTGAGCGACCAGCCCCGCTGATAGGGGGCATCCACGCTGACCCATCCTGCGGATCCGGAAGAGATCTGATACGCAACCGGCGACAATTCCCGAACGCTATCTCCCTGTACCGTCGTCACGGCGCTGGACACACTGGATTTGTCCCGAGTAGCCGAAGAGCCGTCAGGGCTTGAAGATGGGGCGACAACACTGGTCGCTAAACGATCTTCGCGAGCAAGCTGCAACACCTCATCAAAACCCTTAACCCTCGTCAAGCTGTCAGCGACGTCCCCTACCCCGCGATAGGACGTGTTTCGCCACACTTCGAGCGAAGGAGTATCCAAAACGAGATGGAGGTCGCTCTGTTTTGTGATCCAACGGTAGGAGGCCCAGTCGACAGTCTTGGCGAGCACGACGTACTGGACACCGAGGGGGGCGACCAACTCGCCGAACGTTTTGAGATTCTTTCCGTCTGCGAACAGACGCTCCAGATACTTCGAGCGCGGCGACGTGGATTGAGTTTCAACGTCTCCCGCCTCAACGTTGTCACCAGAAATTACGTCTCGACGAAACGATGAAGGGGCAACGTTGTTGACAACCCGACCGTGAGTAAACGGGTAAGACATGTAGAGATGCCAGGGAAGATAGAGGATGTTTCCCGCTCCCGTCCCCATGAGTAGATCTGCCCGCTGATACGAACTAGGCAAAGGGCTGGTGGTAATTTGGCCAGCAAGGCCGTCAAAAATGGTCGGGGTGTAGCTGAGCGGTAAGGCGATGCCCAACGTAAGGGCAACGGCGGCCGTTCGATTTCGGCTTAGCGAACCATACGCCTTCGAGAACAACTCCACCCCCCAACCAAAGAACACCGCGTACGCCAGGGCGAGGAGCATCAAGAACTTTTGCGGTTCGCGCATGATGGCAAAGAACGGAACATGATCGTAGGCCCAGGTGAAGAGAGAGCCGGTGGGCCCTTGATCACCGAGGGCGAGGAAGAACCCGACCACGCCCATGAAAAGGAGGAGGTGAGAAAGCCTCTTCTCTTCGTTGCTGGACTCAACGGTTGACCCACGTCCCCAGTGCCGGAAACCTTGACGCGTTTGGGGATCGGCGCCATCTGCGTCATCGTTGCGAATCACATCGTGATATTCAGATTTACTCGCACGCGGTCTTCGCCATATTCCATACGCGACCAACAGGACGATGGCGAACATTAAGAACGGCCAACCACTGATCACATCTTTGGGTAGTTCAGGCCCCGGTCCTTTCCGCCAAAAACCATAAAGTGACAGCACGTTCACCATCAATCCCAAGTGCGGGTCCCCGACTGTGCGATAGAGGGCGAGGCTCACCCGCCCCACTTGAGTCGGGAGGCTCGTGACCGTGTGGGGTAAGAAGATGTAACTGCTCATAAGGGTGAATCCACTCACGACAACCAGCAGCCATCCAGTGATGCGCCAAAATTGTTGACTACAACTTGTAATGGAAGTCACCGCGATTCCGACGACGACCACACCGTAAATCCACGCAAAGTGGGGACTTAGGGCCGTCAGCACCGCCCACCAAAGAGAAGGTACCAGCCATCGATCCAGTGGTGCCCTTATTGACCTCAAGGCAGCCGAAACAGCGAAGGGCAGGAATGCGTAACCGATCAAGAGCGCGAAGTGTCCGACGTAGATCCGATTGAATACGAATGGATTAACTGCGTAGAGTGTGCCGGCGGCTAAGCGGGAATAGACACCTCGCCCCGCTAGCCGCCCAGCGCCGACCACAGCGACGGGAAAGAACAAGAACAGAGGAAGCCACGTAATGGCGCCACCGAGAACTGCGCTAAGTAACGCCACCACCACCGTCCCACCGACACCAGTCGTAAGACCTCCGTTCAGACCTAGGAAGGCTGGCGACACAACGACGTCGTGCGGACCGACAGACCAATCGAGAAGAAAGACTCTCGATCCGCCTAGCAGCGGGGCACAGACACCGAGGGCGAAAACAACACCGAGAAGTAACGACGGAGCGTCAGGATGTCGAAGTGTGTGAGCGAGAGAGGATCGCAGCCGAACGAGCGTACCCGCCCGATGCTGGCTTTCGTCGACAGAACTCGTTGATACGACCTTCACCCTCAGCTCCCTTGACGAACACCAAATCCTTGCACGCTGATTGACCTCGACCCAAGAATCGGCAAGATAATTAGCCGCGTGTGCGACTCTTTAAGTTGTCACTCGTACCGCTTGCCGGTAGGCTCAGTCCTCGCGAAAAGAATGCTCGCATTCTCCTGCAGTTGTTATGATTCCTTGGCATTGGGCTTGGGTTGAGCCTTGCGTTCCGCCTTCCGAAGGGAGCATGATGGCAACCCGAAATAGACCAAGCCTGTTTCAGCGCGCCATCAACACTCGATCTCGCTTGACTTCGGGCATCTTGAGTCGGGGTGCATTTTCTTTTCTGGCCGCCGCCGCGGGCGTCAATGTCTCGAATTTCGTCTTCCACATCATCATCAGCCGCCTTTTGGGTCCCGCGCACTACGGAGCCGTTGGCGCAATCCTCAGCATCCTTGGCCTCCTCGCGGTGCCGGTCGGAGCGGCGCAACTAGCAGTTACCCAGGCCATCATCGGCCACGAAACAAGAAACGAGCAATTCTCTCTGAGTCAACTCATGTGGCGCGCTCTAGTTGTCGGGCTCGCTGCAATGACCGCGTTCGATGTCCTCATCCCCGTAATTGATGGTTTCCTGCATCTGAATTCACCCTTGCCGCTCGTCCTCGTTGGGGCGTGGATTCCCTTGGCCACAGTTGGCGCGATGGCAACGGGCGCGCTCATCGGCGAATATCGATTCCGAGCTGTCGCAGTGGCCACCTTCGTGGGTGGTGGCCCCATTCGTCTCCTCGTTGGCGGTGCACTCGTTTGGCTCGGCTTTGGTATTACGGGTGCGGTAGTCGCGACATTGTTTGCCCAGGCGTTCGTCACTCTGACCTTGCTTTTCTTTGCCCGGCACAAAATTCGTAGTCGGCCACTAGTCGAGATGGTTCAAACGTCTAGATACAACATGTTTTTGTCAATCGCATCTATCGGCGGGTACACAGCTCTTATTGGCATTGACACGTTTCTCGCCCGCCACTTCTTCACTGCAACAATGGCGGGACAATACGCCGCGGGTGCGGTCGCCGCGCATATCGCCCTTTTCGTTCCGGGCGCCTTGGTGACGATCGCATTTCCTCACTGGGTCAGCGGTCAGGGCACTGGCGCGACAAGCCGAAGAGTATTCGTGCAGGCGATGAAAATCACCTCGGCGTTGGGGGTCATCACCGCTACGGCCTTAACTGTTCTCTCCAGTCTTGTTGTGCACGTGCTCTTTGGAGCCAGTTACACCAAGGCAATCGACATCGTCGGCATCTTGGCATTCGCCTCGGCCATCATCGGCGTCATAAACGTACTGGTGTACCTCCATCTGGCGCGTCGTTCTCGTTTTGCACTCACTCCGTGGCTCGGCGTAGCCATCGCGTCGATTCTGATCACCATTCACCACCAGAGCGCGACATCGGTTGCCGCGGCAATGCTCGCCGTGAGTCTAGTGACGCTCCTTGTCATTTTCATTCCCGCGCTCTGGGCGATTGCGGGCGCCAGCGCTCACGATCAAGCAGGATTGTCAGCTCTCGTTGAGTTACCAAATGCAGATCTCGACCTGACCTTAGTGGTGCCTTTCTATAACCCGGGACCACGTGTTAAGAGTCATTTCGAAGAGATAATCGCTGCGCTTACGTCGTCGCAATTGTCTTTTGAGATCATCGCGGTGTCGGATGGGAGCACGGATAACAGTGAGGCGGAATTAGCTCCTCTCTTATCCGAATACTTGAAGATTGTGCGGTTCGAACAGAACCGAGGAAAGGGTGCAGCTCTGAGAGCAGGACTCTCCGCCGGTCGAGGAGAGTATTTGGGCTTCATCGACGGTGACGGCGATATTCCCGCGGGACTCTTACTGGATCTCATCGAGATTATCCGCGGTCAGTCGCCCGAAATCATATACGGAAGCAAACGCCATCCGCGTTCCCAAGTGGACTATCCACCGCTCAGACACTTGTATTCGTGGACGTATCAACAAGTGAACCGAGTCTTTTTCCGACTCCCAGTGCGCGATACTCAGACGGGCATCAAAGTCTTGCACCGTGACGTACTAAAGGCCGTACTTCCACGAATGGTAGAGAAGCGATTCGCTTTCGACCTCGAGTTGTTCGTCGTGGCCCGCCAGCAAGGGTTCCGCAATTTCGTAGAAATGCCCGTAACCATCGGTCCTCGGTTTAGCAGCACGATTTCCGTTCGTTCAGTGCGAAACATGCTCATCGACACGCTGGCCATCTTCTACCGACTTCGCATTCTGCGTTTCTACGAGCGAGATATCCACGGGAAGACTGAGGAAAACTTGCTAGCCCAGCGCAAGGTAGAGCGAACGGTATCAACACTATTCCAGAGTGAACGCAGTCACTCATCACGCGCTGGCAAGCCACTCCGTATTCTCATTCTGAATTGGCGAGATGTCACACACCCGAAGGCCGGTGGCGCAGAGGTCTACACACATCACGTCGCAAGTGAATGGGTGCGAGAAGGGCACGAAGTCACACTGTTTTGCGCTGCGGTGAAAAATCGACCCTCCGTCGAAGACTATGAAGGCGTAAAAGTCATTAGACGCGGATCTGGTCTCAGCGTCTACCGACACGCCAAAAAGTACTACCAGCGAAAAGGGGGAGGACACTACGACGTAGTTGTCGAAGAGATCAATACTCGGCCTTTCTTTGCTCGCAAGTGGGTCCGAGACGTACCGCTGGTAGCGCTAATTCACCAAGTGTGTCGAGAACTCTGGTTTTACCAGGCACCCCTTCCCGTAGCAATCGCCGGACGTTACTTTTTTGAGAGGAAATGGCTTTACGGTTACCGACATGTCAGAATCATCACCGTTTCTGAGTCAAGTAAAGAGTCCCTGAAACTGTACGGTCTTACCAACGTGGTGGTGGTTCCTGAAGGTCACCATCCGATTGGCAATCTTCCGGCGGTCACTCGAGATACCTCGCCCACCGTGGTCTTCGTAGGAAGACTCGAGGCGCATAAGCGACCCGACGAAGCAATACTCGCCTTCCGCCACCTGAGAAAGTCGATGCCGACGGCAGTGCTTTGGATCATCGGCACAGGTTCACTGGAGGACAAACTTCGTATGTCCGCACCTGACGGAGTCCAATTCTTAGGAAAGATCTCTGCCACAGAGAAAGTTGAACGGCTGGCCCGAGCGCACGTCTTGATTGCTACATCCGTACGCGAAGGATGGGGTCTTGTCGTGACTGAAGCAGCCGATGTCGGCACTCCTACCATCGCGTACAACGTGCCAGGTCTTAGTGACTCGGTCATGGCGTCGAATGGGATCCTCAGCCCACCGAATCCAGAGAGTTTAGGCGCGCTGCTCGAGCAGCATCTGCCACGATGGGTAGAAAGCGGACCGATTCTGGTGACACCAGGTGGCATCACCTCCTGGGAAGAGGTAGCTCGACAAATCCTCTCGGCGGCGATGGATCCATCCGAGCACGTCAATCCAACCAAGGCGAGCACTTAAGGCGCGTTCAACCTATTTGGTCTTCGTTCTGGCACACCGCGCGAAGTACCGTGCCAACGCTCCAGTCGACTTCGAGTCGAAAAGGAGATGAAACCAACCGTCATTCTGCTTCAAGGTGGTGATTGCCGCTCGAGTACAGCAACTCGGCGGAACACGGTCGTCATCAGGAATGGCACGAATTTGTCTGCCATTACGACGTTCTTCGACGTCGAACGACCCTCTTGCTAATTTCTCAAAATAATCTTCTTCTTCCTGCCGTCATGACCACGTTCAGAGATCGCACCGCAACCTAAAGGTCGATTCAAGGCAACTACTGCAAGAACAGAACGGCGTGTCACCGTACTCGCTCGCGAAGACAACTTTCGTCCCTCGTCAACGGTTCCAGCTGCGTCTCTTTATACAACCTACGTTGGTCGCCGGCTGCTCGTGTCCTTGTAGGGGCGGCTCGACCCTCTTATTTACGATCGTCACATCGGTAAATCCTGGTCACCACATTTGAACAACCCCCACACTCTCGTAGAAACGTGGTACAGGGAAAGCGGGGTTCGCTTAATCCTTTCGCGCAAGTCAATCCACCAAGAGCTGTCGAGATCGAAACGTCCACGTTCAATCGAACCCGACTCTCACCGGAGACGGGCAGTGTCATCGCGATAGAAACTGTTGGGAGAGGTAGCGTAACGAGTTGCGAACACGATGTGGTCGCATCAGCTGAGCGGTTCCATCTACTATCGGTCCGCCGATCAAGATGTTGGCGCATCAAGGTACCAGCACCCCCAAACAATGGAATTCTCGATGGTCCGGCCGGTACGCAATCGGAAAACGAAGCGAAACGCCGGTATAGTTCAGGCAATGCCCATGCTCGCGGCGCCATGATGAGTGCAAGATGAGCAACACGGGCGCGACAATCGTCGTGGCAACAAAGAACTCTGATGCAACACTGCGGAGATGCCTTGAATCAATTCGAGGGCAGACTATGGCCTGCACCCTGGTGGTTGTCGACAACCACTCTTCGGACGCCACGACCGACATCGCTGCCGAGTTGGCTGACGCGGTACTCACCGTAGGCCCGGAGCGATCCGCACAACGTAACGCAGGCGCGACTCTTGCCGTTACCGATGTCGTGGGATTCATCGATTCGGACATGATCCTAGAACCCACGGTGGTCGAAGAAGCTGTAACAGCCATCAAGAATGGAGCGACGAGCGTCGTGGTGCCAGAAACGACCGTCGGAGAAGGATATTGGGCGAGAGTCAGTGCATTCGAACGCTCACTTTACGTCGATTCACCTTCCATAGAGGCACCGCGATTCTTCTTGAAATCAGCATTCGATTTAGTGGGCGGATTCGACGAGACCATGACCGGGGCAGAAGACTGGGATCTCGGGCTGCGAACCTTCGCGCTGGGGCCACGAGACAAGACCGTGGCGACGATCACCCACGACGAAGGCAGAGTTCGTTACTTCAACTCTTGCATGAAGAAGGCTTACTACGCTCCCGGGCTCATGCTATTCGCCAAGAAACATGGTGCGCATGGGCTCAGCGGTGTGACTAGGAGACCGTGGCTTCGCGATCCGCGAAAGCTCCTTCAGCCACTGGGCCCAGGATTGCTGTTACTCAAACTCGGGCAGTTCATCGCGATGCTCAGCGCTGTTATTGGATCGACTTTCGGACTTCGAAGCTCTCTGCCTGACCGGCCCCCGACGAAGGCCAGACGCATGAGGTTTCATTGATGATCCACAGAAGGTACGCCGAATCCAGGGTCATAAATGAGCAGCGAGAACGTCGTGCTCCACTGCTTCAAGGGGCTCGATCGAGTCTGGCCACAACAGAAATTCGAATGGCCATCGCTGCTGCCTCGCTTCTCCTGATCGTCATCGCCGAGGTGCTCCATCCGAGTCCAGCGCAGAACATCTTCGCTGACATTGGCTTTGTTGGGTTGCTCACCGTTGCCTGTCTCCTCTTAACGAAGACAACAAGTTACGAAACTGCAGTCCACGTGCCAACCGCAGAGTCGAGCCGAGGCACGTGGCTGTGGACCATCTTCATCCTTGGCGAATTCGGCGCACTGAGTGTCCAAACGTGGTTCGGATCCACTTCCGCAATAGCTGGGGGTGACCTAAGCCCGCCACTGGGCTTCGCATGGATTGGAAAGATATTCCAAGACTTTGGGTGGTCAGGGAACAACCTCGGTGCGTCAACGAACAATCAAACCCAGCTGCCCTGGGCGTTCTTGGACGAGGTAGTACATTCACTTGGCGGATCTGGCGCGCTCGCCCAGCGAGTTTGGTACACCATCTTGGTCGCGTGCATTTTCGTAGCCGCGGGATCGCTGGCTCGGTCTCTTCGCTTTACACCCTTGGCGGGTGTCATCGTCGCGTTGGTCTACTTCTTTAATCCGACCACCATGAGTTTCGTTGGCGCCAACCCCGTTTTCCTCGTAACTATGGCCATCATCCCGGTCTTCTCATGCGCGCTCGTCTCGTACTCGAACAAGAGAATCAGTCTTTGGCAGCTTTGCGTGGTATTCGTCGTCGCTGCTCCATTCGTCGGATTCGCCTATCAGAATCCTCCCGTGGTTCTTTTGATCACCCTCACGACCACCGCGACGCCCTTACTGGTCTGGGCTCGATTCAATCGCAGAGCAGCCGTGCGCTCGCTGTATGGTCTAACAGTCGGCGGTGTCCTCTTGATAGGCGCTTCTTCCTACTGGCTTGTACCAGCCATTTCTTCGTTGACCACGGTGGCATCGGGCAACCTTTCAGCCATTTCCGCGTGGGCGTTCACAGAATCAAGGTCCTCGCTGACCAACGGATTCTGGCTCAACACAACGTGGGGGTGGAGTTTTCCGCTGTATTACCCCTTCGCGTCACAATTTTCATCGTTTCCGTTGTTGCTTGTTCCAGCGTTGGTTCCGCTATCCGCCTTTGGAGTCCTGACACTTCGAAGAATCGGCTTGAATCTCACTGATGGCCGCGTTCGATTCGCAGGTCTCGTTTCACTGCTCTCGCTCGTCGTGATCTTCCTCAGTACGGGCACCCGCTCGCCCGGCAACATCCTCTTTGATCCCCTCTATCACCTTCCCTACGGTTGGCTATTGAGAGAACCTGGGCGTTTCTTGATCGCGGTATCTCTTGGTTTTGCGCTTCTAAATGGCCTTCTGGTCGAGAGTTTCGACGGGAGTTGGTCGTTGCCAGGCTCGACGAAGCGTGAGGGCGTGACCCGACGAGGAGGACACGTGACCTTCCCAAAGAGAGTAATCATCGCTGGTGCGATCGTGATTGTGGCTTTGACCTCAAGTTTCCCGTTGTGGACCGGCGCGATCATTGTGGGACCGCGTGAAGGCTTTCCATCCACTCACGTCGTCATACCCAGCTATTGGGTCAACCTCGCGAGCTACCTCAACTCATCATCCGCACCGCGCGGAACGCTTCTAGTGCTTCCTCCCGATGACTTCTATCAGATGCCCTACAACTGGTATTACGGCAACGACGGTTTCATACCGGGCCTCTTTAGGCGCAACGTGTTGGTGCCGAGTGCCCAGGGCTACGCACCCTCCACGGCCGAGCTGTTGGACGCCGTGAAATTGGAGGCGAGCACGATCTTGAATGGGCAGTGGAGGCGGGCCAGCCAGTTATTGGAAGCGATGGACACCCCCGTTGTTCTTGTTCGGGGTGACATTGACGCGAACTTTCCCGATCGCTCGATTGATTCACCGGCGAAGTTAGCCTCCAAGCTAAGGATCGACCCGGAGATGGTCCTGGTTCACCGCGACGGTCCACTGGCCATTTTCGCAGTCCGACCAAAATTCTTGAAGGTCTTACGCGGTTACGCCACAGTGAACTCTTCTTCGCCACGCCTGACTGATCTCGGGTTCTTGCGATCTGGAACGGCCCTCGTTTCTTCAACGCCCATCCAAGGCCACGAGGCGCTATTCCAGCTCCCAACATTGTCAAGATGGAAATTACGAGATAACGTGCTCACGACCTCACTTGAGCTTCCTCGCGGACTGCATTACAGCGTGAAGACGTTATCAACGAAGAAATTGTCGTACGTGTCGTCAATCCTCAAACCATCAATAGGAGGGAACCTCATTGACGCCACGGTGACTGTCAGGGTTGGACCGAATGCCCTCGTGAAGGCCAACAACGGCAACCATGGTTGGGGCTCCGTAGGGAACTGTGACGACCGTTCCAAGGTCACGTCGAGCGACGTCTTCAGTGCCTCCTCTCTTTCAGGAGGAGTCCCTGGCGGGGAGACAGGACTAAAACTCAGTGCGTCAATCGACAGTGCCTGCGTGGCAAAGAAGATCCGGTGGAGCAAGGGATCCTTCTTCTTGCAACTCGATGAGCGACACGTGAGCGGAGCCGCTCCTCGCCTGTGCCTCTGGCAAGAACCGTCGAACACCTGCGCTCAACTTGCACCCAGCTCCACGAAGACTGGCTGGCACCGCTATACCACGATTTTCACACCGCTGAAAGGGACGACATCAATGAGCCTCTTTCTTTACGCAGACGCCCCAGGAAATGGTACTACGACTGTAAATGAGTACGCGGGAGTCACGGTGCGATCGATTCCCTTCGAAGTGCCGCCAGTTGTCACAGCGGCGAGTGCAGGATCAACTAGCAACAACCGCTTGATAGTCACGGCCACCGGCTACTCCACCCAGTGGTCAGGCCCCCCACACGCACAGCACGTCGTCGTCGATGGACTTCGAAATGGTTGGATCGTACGGTCGAGCGCCAAAGCACCCTTCATCACTCGTAACGTGGCAATTGAAAACGAGGATATCGCGGAAGTAGCAGTCACTGTCACGACGATCTTGTTCGTCGCTGGCATTTGGTGGCTCACTCGGCGAATCAAAGGTTCATTCCCGACACCGCGCGATGATTCCACGTCGGAGCGGTGACTAGGCTGCCGAACATGTCTGCAGGAGCGATGGTCGTCGTTGTTCCCATCTACAGTTTGGATGCTTCAATACTTCCTACGCTGCGGTCGATTGAGTCTTCAGTGCGAGCGTGGTCGCGTGATCCGTACACAGTCTTTTTGAGTGATTCCTCTCCTTCGGAACGCCAGGTGCAAGAGGCGACTTCTTGGGCTCAAGAAGTGCAGTGCAACCTGGTTGTCGATCGTTCCAGCGAACGACGTATAAAGAAAATCGCACTCAACGTGGCCTTCGCCAGTCCCGAAGTTGCGAGAGCACAGTACGTACTTGTGTGCGATGACGACGTCATCGTCGAGAGCGGTAGCGTCGGCGCCCTGATAACCGCGCTGAATGGTTGCTCAGATGCGATTACTGCGGTTGGTGTCACGAGAGCTGACCCACACTATTCGAGTGGACTACGTGCCGCAGACGCCTGGGCCCTCGAAGTCAATTCAAGGATCGCCAGGCACCTCCCTACTCACTTTGTGCGCAGCGAAGGCGCACTTTGGGCCGCGTCGGGTACCTTCTGCAGCTCCTACAGGTTCCCCATAGGTGACGGGAATCCTTCGGAAGATCAGGTCTTGGCCAATTACATTGTCGCGCACAATCTGGTGTCGTTGAACGTTCCTGATGCAGTGGCCTACAAGGTCCCACCGCGAGGATTCAAGGACTTTGCAAACCAGTCGCGACGAACGAAGAGCGCCTTGGAAACCGCTATCACACCGTCGCCTCGGATAGGTGTTCGAGTGCGGTCCACAATCGTGCCGTCCTTACGTAATCCTCTTGGAGCATTCCTCTATGGGCTCTATTGGTCCGTGCTGCGGTTCGATTCGTGGCGCGACTTAGAAGGAACAAGTGAATATTGGGACCGATCACTTAGCACCGCAAGAAGTCCAAGCGACGGGTTCCCGTGATTGCGAAGGCAGGGTCTCGACTACAAGTCAGTGTCATCATTCCAACACATAATCGGCTGACAAAATTGCGTCGCCTGCTCGACTCCATTCACTTGAGCGACCTCGACTCCGACCAACTGGAAGTGATCGTTGTTTGTGATAACTGCACGGACGGTACGCCAGAGACACTCAAGGAGATGGTCCCTTATGTCCGGGTTATCCAGATACCGCAGGCGATCGATAATGATTCAAGCGGCAGCGCGGTCGCGCGCTACATCGGCGCCCAGGCAGCCGCCTTTCCGGTCCTTTGCTTCATCGACGACGACAACGTCATCGCCTCTGACATGTTGAGGACGTTGGGTGATGAACTTGCGCTAGACGAATCACTGGGCGTCTTGGGCCCGTTGATGCTTCGATGGCCCGACGGTACCGGCGTTTGGAGTGCGGGCATGAAAGTCAGCAAGCTGCGTTTCAATCGCTACGTGAGGAAGCCTCGCGAACTATCCAGCACAGACGAGAGAGGCTTTCTTGCGCGCTGCGACTTCATTCCCAACGTGTTCTGTACCACCAAGGAGACACTGGCGAAAGTTCCATTTGATTTTGTCTCATTTCCCCACAACGGTTCGGAGCTCGACTGGGCACTGCGACTCCGTAAGGCGGGATTGTCTGTCCGCATCACCATTGAGACCAAGACTTGGCACGACCTCGGTTACAAGAGTTGGACCACTCGCAGCGAGCGGCCAAGCCAGGTGCGCGATCAGTCACGCGCACGGATCCGGATTCGCCATCTCCACCGCGACACTTTTGGACCAATGACCTGGTTCTGGCTTGTATGGTTCGTACCGATTACTTCATACTTCTTCCTTCGATTTCTCATCAAAGGACGCGTCATCTCGCTCGGACGCGCCTATATCGCGGGAACCTTTGAGGGCCTCAATAGGCCAATCAACGGCCCTCTCACCAACTAGCGAATCTACGGAACAATCACCATTCGAACCGTATCCGTGACCGCCTTGCCGCCAGAGGACGATCCGGCCATGATGACGACCGGATCGCCGGTCTGGGCGATACCCTCGCTCTTCAGTTGGGCAATCGCAAAATCGCACAGGACGTCGATGTCCGTCGACGGCGAGAGGAAGACCTCCTGCACGCCCCACGAACTACGAAGTTGACGGGCCGTCGCTTCACTGGGCGTGATAGCGATGATCGGCATCGGCGGGCGAAAGCGCGAGATCGCTCGCGCGGTCATGCCCGAACGCGTGCACGCCACGATTGCGACGGCTCGTTCTTCCATCGCGGCGCGCCAGGCCGCGCCAGTGATCGCCGCGGTGATTCGAGTGGACTGGGTGCCCGTTCCGACGATCTGCTGGATGCCGAGCGACGAGCCCCACTTGGCGTAGTCAAAGGACTCTTCGGCACGACGAACGATGCGGTCCATGGTCACCACCGTGCCGACGGGGTCCTCACCTATCGCCGTCTCGCCGCTCAACATGACCGCGCTCGCCCCGTCGAGCACGGCGTTGGCGACGTCAGTGACCTCGGCCCTGGTCGGCACCTGGGCGTGGGTCATGGACTCGAGCATCTGGGTCGCGACGACGACGGGTCGCGCGTAGCGAATGCCGTGGCGAACGATGAGCTTCTGGAGATGGGGCACCTCTTCGATCGGCATGCGAACGCCGAGGTCACCGCGAGCGACCATGATCGCGTCGGACACGGTGATGATCTCATCGAGGTTCGCCACTCCTTCACCCGTCTCGATCTTGGCCATCATCATGACGTCGTCGCGGCCCAGGACCGTGCGAACCGAGACCACGTCGAAGGCCGATCGGACGAAAGAAACGGCCAGGATCTCGAACGCTTCGCTCTTGAGCGCCTCGAGTCGAGCACGGTCGTCATCGGTGGGCAGTCGGTCGTTCAGGATCGACGAAGGCAACGACAGGCCAGGCTTGCCCATGACCGCGCCGCCCGACGTGATCGTCGCGGTCGTCGTCTCGCCGGAATTGGTGACCTGCAGTGACACCCCGCCGTCGCCGATGTGGATCCGGTCACCGACCTTGAGTTGCTCGAGAATGTCCTCGCGCTCGACGTAGATCGTCGTCGTGGTCGACGCCTCCCCGAAGCCCTCGATCAGCTCGACTTCGCCACCGATGTCGAGCGACACCGGGGTGGTGCCAAACGAACCCGCCCGAATCTTGGGACCGGGTATGTCCACCATGATCGCCAGATCCGGCGCTAGGGCGCGCACCCGACGAAGTCGATCGATACACGACGGTATGTCACCGTGCGCGAACGAGAGACGAAAGACGTCAACGCCGGCCTTGACCAACTCGAGGAGTACGTCGTCAGTATCCGAGGCCGGCCCGATGGTGGCTACGATTCGCGTGCGCCGCACGGCTTTCCCTTCGTCGCTTTCGACAAGTCTATTGGATGAGGACGACGACCTCGAATTGACGTACATCACCACACCGCGTGGCGACGACACACGGCGTTCACCTACCGCGTGGTAACGACTCGATGGCGCAACGCGATCGGCTACTACTCAGAGACGCACCGGGACGATGACGTCACTGCCGTCAACGTCGATGACCCGCAGACTCATCCCGTAGTGCTCGGAGAGTTCCGAACTGCGCACGACGTCTCGCGACGCGCCGTCGATCACGACCACACCGTCGTCGAGCAGTACCAATCGATCGGCGAATTGACCGGCGAGGGTGAGGTCGTGCAGTGTCGCGATGACGGTGAGGCCACAGTCGGCGACCTCGTTCTTCAAGAGTTCCAACAACGCCACTTGGTGACGCAGGTCAAGACCGGTCGTTGGCTCGTCGAGCACGATGACCATCGTGGACTGCGCGAGCGCCCTCGCCAAGACCATCCGCTGACGTTCCCCACCCGACAGCGTGATGACGTCGCGCGGCGCGAAGTCCACGAGCGAGAGACGCTCGAGCACCGAGTCGACCACGCTGCGGTCCTGCGCGTTCGGGGCTCGCAGCACCCCGTGGAAGGCCACGCGACCGAGCGACACGTAATCGCGAACCGTCATGCCCGCGGGCACCTGGGGGTGCTGGGGCACGAAGGCCACCAGCCTGGCGCGCTCACGTTCGTTGAGCGCGCTGATCGACTGCCCGGCGATCTGGATCGAACCGCTGGCGACGCGGCGAAGTCCCGCGACCGCCTCGACGAGCGTCGTCTTGCCCGCACCGTTGGGACCAATGATCGTGCACCAGGTCCCGGCTTCGATGCCCACGGTCACGTTCGAGAGCAACGTCGCCGCGCCCGCCTTCACGTAGAGCCGGTCGACGTCGACCCAGCTCACCGGACACTTCCTCGGCGAAGACTGAGAATGATGACGAAGACCGGTGCGCCGATGACCGCGGTCACCACACCGAGCGGCAGCTCCGAGGGCGCCATGACCGTGCGCGCAAGCGTGTCGCAGAACACCAGGAACGCCGCGCCGAAGATTACCGAGATGGGCAGGATCCTGCGATAGGAGGTGCCCACGAGGAGTCGCACGATGTGCGGCACGATGATCCCCACGAAACCAATGAGACCCACCGCCGACACGATCGCCGCCGTACCGAGCGACGAGGCCGCGATCACGATGAAGCGGACCTGGCTCACGCGTACGCCCAACGAACGAGACTCGTCCTCGCCCACGCTCATGGCGTCGAGCGCCCTTCCCGAGAGGACGCAGATGACGATGCAGATCGCGACGTAGGGCACCACGAGCACGACCGACTGCCAGTCCGCACTCGCCAACGAACCCAACAGCCAGAGATAGACGTGCGTGATCGAATTGGTCGAGGACTGTTGCTGGAGAAACGTCTGCGCGCTCGTCAACAGTGCCGACACCGCCACCCCGGCGAGGATCAGCGTCGCGGCGTTCGAGCGCAGTCCCTTTCCGCCAATGACCCACGTGCACGCGACCGCCACCATCGCACCCGCAAAGGCCAACAGCGGGGTCCAGGTGGGTGTGGTCAGTCCGTTGCCCACGTCGACAATGGCGACGGTGGCGCCCAGACCGGCGCCGGCGGCGACCCCCAACAAGTACGGGTCAGCGAGTGGGTTGCGAAAGACGCCCTGATAGGTGCCACCCGCCACCGCGAGCATGGCGCCCGCCAAGAGTCCGAGCACCATGCGTGGTGCGCGCAACTGCCAGACGATCGTCGACTGGAGACTGGTCAACGTGCTGTGTCCTATGCCGAGGTGACTGAACACGTCGCCGACGACACGCGACGTGCCAATCGACGTGGGTCCGACCACCAACCCGCAGATCATCGCGACCACCAACCCGAGCGCCGTGAGACTCGTGACGATCACCACGCGTCGCTCGGTGGGTGGGCCCGTTATCACGTCAGCCTTGGCTGCGACTCTGGTCGGCGACGACTGCCTTGACCGCGGCGGTCAACTGGTTCATCAAGATTCCGAGCCGCGGCCCCCAGCGCGAGGCGATGTCCGCGTCGAGCTCGACGACGTGATGGTTCACGACGGCACTGATCTGCTTGAAGCCCGGCCTCTTCGCCACGCTCGCGACGCTGACGTCACCCGCCAGAAAGATCAGCGTCGGATTCGCGCTGGCGATGTACTCACCCGACAGTTCGGGATAGCCCGCGTCGGCACTCGTGGCGTCGCCGTCGGCGATGTTCACGACGCCCAATGACTTCAACATGGACCCGACGAACGTGCCACTCGTGAGCGAATAGTAGGGATCGGTGGCGATCTCGTAGTAGACCGTGACCGCCTTGGCGTCGTGCGCTGGTACCGACGAGATGTCGGCGTGGACGGTCCGCTTGAGCGACGCGACCAGGCGTTGTGCCGCCGAGACGTGGCCGGTGAGCGTTCCCAGTTGCACGATCTGGGCGTAGGCCCCGGCGAGCGTGGTCGGGGCGTCCTGGTCGACGACCTTCACGCCGAGGTTGGTCAGCTTCTGTTGGATGTCGTTCGCGTCATAGGAGATGACCACGAGGTCCGGCTTGGTCGTCGGATACGACGCGGTCTTCTTGCAGATGCCGAGTATCGATTCGACACTCGGGTTCAGAGCGTTGATGCGCGTAGCGGGAAGCCCGGCCTTGGGATAGTCCGAGTCGGTGTCGACGGCCTGGACCTGGGAACCGGCCCCGATCGCGAACAGCGTCTCGGTCGCGGTCGGCGACAGCGAGACGACGCAGTGAGGAGGCGAACTCGCGTCGGCGAACGTCGCACCGAAGAGCGGAAGGGCGAGGGCGCACACGCCAAGGGCGAGCACCACTCGAAGGGACCTGTACACGGATATCTCCTTTCCGTCGAAGTGGATGGACGACGGATGGATATCCGAACGACCGCTCCTTACCTCGAGAGCTGTCTTTCACATCTCCTCGCGGTAGGCGACCTGGCTTCGTGACCCTTTCTCAAGGTCCACTTACAGTTGCGGGACAGCGTTGGAATCGCACCAACTTCGCTGCCGCGAGGCACTCGTCACCCTATCGCATCAGTGGGGCCAACGACAGCGACGTCGAGCGCCTTGTTGGCTAGGGCGCGACGAGGCGTGCGTCTTCGCGCAACTGGCCGCGACGCACGGTCACGCGTCGCGTCGCGTTGAGTGAGTCCGCGTCGCGGTGCGAGATCACGAGCAGGACCCCGTGGGCGAACTCGTCGACGATCCGCTCCATCACGTCGTTCGCGGTCTCCTCGTCGAGTCCCTCGGTCGGCTCATCGAGGACCACGACCGGGCGACGAACGAGCAGCTCGCGCGCGAGACCGAGGCGCCGTTGTTCGCCTCCCGACAACCCGGTTCCCTCACCGCCGAGCTCGGTATCGAGTCCTTGGGGCATCGAGTTCAACAGTGAGCGAAGTCCCGCGCCGTCGAGGGCGTGCACGAGTTCGAGATCGCTCGCGTGGGGGTCGGCAATCCGCAGGTTCCCGGCGAGCGACGTCGCAAAGACGTGCGGGGCGTCGTCCACGAAACCAACACCCTGACGCACCTGGGATGAACGAAGACTCGCGTAATCGACCTCGCCCACCCACAGCGAACCTTCACCGGGGTCGAGGAACTTCGCCAGGACCCTGGCGAGCGTGGTCTTGCCGCCGCCACTCGGACCACCGATCGCCACCACGTCGCCACGGCGAACCTCAAAATTGACGTCGTCGAGGGCTCGCACGCCCTCGAAGTCCACCCCGACGTGCTCCACGCGCAGTCCGGGGAACGACACGTCCACGTCGATCTCCTCGTCGGGTTCGATCACCGGGGCCGCCGTCTTCGCCAGCGCACCGAGTCGCGCCAGGGCCGCGCGGTCACCGCGCAGTCCCGAGAGCAATGGCGCGACGCCACCCACGAGTTCCAATGACGTCACGCTCAACAACGCGGGCACCGCGATAAGAGCGGGCGCCAGATGACCCGAGCGCAGTGCGAGTGACGTCACCAGCACCGTCGCCGAGACGCACAGCCCCGAGACCAGTGTGGTCAGGCCGCTGATCGAGCCCATCAGCATGGTGCGACGCCGTTGGGCGCGGTCAAGGCGTCGTTCCAAGGTTGCGAGTTCCTCTTTCAGTTGGTCGCTCGCTCCGGTCATGACGTACTCGTCACCACCTTGTGCGACGCGGTCGAACAAGGTGACCAGCGCGCCTCGCACGGCGTCGAGTTCCAGTTCGGTGCGTCGTCCTAGACGCGCCGCGGCGTAGGGCAGCACGACGCCCACGAACACCAACGCCACGAAGAGGCTCAACGCCGAGAGCGGGACGATCGCCGCACAGATGCACACCGTCACGACACCCGCGACACCGCTGGTCAAGAGCGGGCCCGCGACCGCGGTCAGCAGGTCCTGCACGCGATCGACGTCGCGGATCACGACGTCCACGACGTCGGCACTTCGTGGTCCGAGGCCCGCGGGAACGAGCGGCTCGAGCAGACGGGCGACCGCGGCACGCACGTGACCGAGGACGCCCAGCGCCGCACGGTGCGTCTGGGTGCGCTCGAGGTACCGTCCGGCGGCCTTGGCGAGCGCGAAGAGTTGCACCAGGCCCATGGGTACGGTGAGCGAAAGGACCGCCGGCTCTTGCGCCGCGCGAACAATGAGCCACGCCGACGTACCGCTCAGTCCGATGGTCGACAGACTCACCAAGAGTCCCGCCGCCAGCGCGCCGCGAATCGGCGAGCGCTCCAGCTTCATGGCGTTCGCGAGCACGCGTTCAGTCGCCACGCGACACCGCCACTGGTCCGAGGATGATGCTCTGGTCCGCGTCGAGGGCCCGATGCGTCGCGACGATCCTGGTCATCGTGAGCCGGGCGATGGCCCCGGCGACCAGCCGAGCGCTTTCGGCATCGAGGTGCGACAGCGGTTCATCGAGGACCAGAAGAAGCGGATCGCGCACGACGCACCGAACGAAGGCCAGACGACGACGCTGCCCCGCCGAGAGTTCGTTCGCGCCCTCACCCAGTGGTTGATCCAGATCGAGTTCGAGTCCGACGTCGTTCATGGCCGCAAGGATGCGGCGGTCCTCGATGGACGTATCGCCCATTTGCACGACCTCGCGCACGTTGGCGCCGGGCAACGTGGGATCTTGGGGCAGCCACGCCACGCACCGTCGCCACGCGCCAGGGTCCATCGTCCTCAGGTCGTGTCCGTCCACCAGCACCGAACCCCTGAGCGGCGCGCGAAGTCCACAGATGATCCGAAGCAACGTCGACTTTCCCGAACCCGACGGCCCGACGACGCTCACCAGCGAGCCACTGGCGATGCGAGCGTTGACGGGCGCGTTCTCGCTCGTCAGTCGAGTGGCGTGGGCGGGCACGACGTCACAGAGTTCAATGCTCATCGGCGCCTCCGGAACCGGTCCGCTTCGCTCTGGGCTCGCGTCGAGCGAGCCGAGTAGGTCGGTCGCGGCGGCGATCCCGTTTGCCGACGCGTGGAATTGTGACGCGGATCGGCGCAGGGGCAAGAAGACCTCGGGCGTCAGTAACAGGACGGCGAGCGCTGTCGTCAGTGCCAGTGAGCCATTGAGGAGCCGCAGACCGAGCACCAAGGCGACGAGCGCGGTCGCGAGCGACGATAACAACTCCAGCGCAAAGCTCGAGAGGAACGCCACGCGAAGTGTCCCCATCGTCGTTCGTTGCAGGGCGTCGCCCACGTCGTCGAGATTGTCCAGTGCGTCGCGGGACCGGTTGAAGGACTTGAGCACGGTCATGCCGCGAACCACGTCGCCGAAGTAGCCGGCGAGTCGCTGCTGCTCACGCCAACGCTCGTCCATCTTCTCCTTGGCTTCGAGACCCAAGAGGACCATGAAGATCGGCAACAACAAGACACTGGCCAGGATGATCCCCGCGCTCCACAGATCGTGCGGGGCCAGCCAACCGAGCAACAGGACCGGCGCCAAGGTCGCCAAGACCAGGGACGGGACGTACTTGGCAATGTAACTCTCAATGGCGTCCACCCCGCGCGTCGCGAGTTGCACCGTCGCGTCGACACTGCGAAGCGGTCCGGAGTTCAGAATTTGATCCAGGGTGCGACGCCGCAGGTCTCGACGGAGTGGTCCGGCGATCAGCGAGGTGACTGGTTCAGCCAGGCCAGTGGCGGCCGCGCGCAACACCGTGGCGCCGACTAAGAGTGTCAGACCCCCACGAAGACCGGCGCGCGAGTGATGAAACAAGTCGCCGAGCAGCGACGCCAACGCCACGGCTTGACCAATGATGGCAACCGTGCTCACGAGTCCGAGCACGACAGCGACCACGAGGGCGCGTTGCACCAAAGGCGACGTCCGACGAAGACGTGACAGCAGGGCCGAAGGCCGTTCGGCCCTGCTCATGTCAAGCCTTGATTTTCCTCTTGGGTGCGTCCTTGGGCGAGCCCGGACGTCCCACGCGCTTCTTGAAGATCCAGTAGGTCCAACTCTGGTAAAGGAGAACGAACGGCGTGAAGATCAGCGCGACCCAACTCATCACCTCGAGGGTGTAGCGGTGTGAGGCGCTCGCGACCATCGTGAGATCGAAGTGCGGGCTCACCGAGGACACCAGCACGTTTGGATAGAGGTTGAGCAACATGGTCGTGAACAACGCGACGATGGCGAGCGCCGTGGCGATGAACGCCCAACCCTCGAGGTGGTCGCGCACGAGCCAGCCCACGCCAGCGAGGGCCAAGAGCCCGACGATCGGCAGCAGTGGTGGCACGAGACCTTCGTGGTGCATCGTGTGAGCCGTCTGGTAGGTCCAGGCGAGGAACGCGAGCACGATCACGAAGGTCACGGGGGCTAGACGCATGGCGATCGCCCGTGCGCGCACTCGGACATCACCTTCGGTCTTGAGCCCGAGGTACGTCGCACCGTGCAGCGTGAAGAGCGAGAGCGTGGAGAGCCCACCCACGAGGGCGTAGGGCTTGACGAGGTCGAAGAAATTACCCGTCCACGTGGCGTGTGCCGCCAGGGGAACACCGTGGATGAAGTCGGCGAAGGCCACACCCCACAACAGTGCCGGCAGCGCCGAACCGTAGAAGATGGCCTGGTCCCACCAGAACTGCCAGCGAGCGTCCTCGCGCTTGTCACGGAACTCGAAGGCCATCCCGCGAAAGATCAAGGCGGCGAGCACGAGGAACAGGGCCAGGTAGAACCCGCTGAAGACCGTGGCGTACCACAGGGGAAACGCGGCGAAGGTGGCGCCACCGGCGGTGAGCAGCCATACTTCGTTGCCGTCCCAGACCGGTCCGATGGTGTTGATCACCACGCGACGATCAAGGTCATCCTTGGAGACGAAGGGCAGCAACGTGCCGACGCCGAAGTCGAAACCCTCGAGGAAGAAGTACCCCAGCCAGAGCACTCCGATCAACGTGAACCAGAGCTGTTCGAGTCCGCTCGGTGACGTGGTTAGTGAGGCGAGCACAATGTCCTCCTAGTAGATGAGTTCGGGAACGCGCTCAGCCTCGGCTGGCGTTTCGATGGCGGGCGGAACCTTGGCGAGACGGATCATGAGACCGATCTCGATGATCGCCAAGAACGTGTAGATAGCGGTGAAACCGACGAGGCTGGTCGCCACGTAGCCCGGTGCGATCAGCGTGACGGCCTTTGACGTCTTGAGCAGTCCGTAGACGACCCAGGGTTGACGGCCCACCTCGGTGAAGATCCAGCCAAAGGTGTTGGCGACGAAGGGCGCCGCGATCATCCAGGTCGCGAAGCGCAAGAAGCGAGACGAGGACTCGAGACGTCGCTTTCGAATCAACCAGAGTGCGATGCCACCGAGGAAGAAGATCAGGAAACCGAGACCGACCATGATGCGAAACGACCAGTAGCAGAGCCAGATGACCGGCACGTAACTACCCGAGCCGTATTTCGCGGTCGCTTCCTTTTGGAGTTGATTGATGCCCTTGACCTTGCCGTCCCAGGAGTTGGTGGCGAGCACGCTCAAGATGTGGGGCACGCGAACTTGGAAGATTGCGTTGTCCTTCAGGTCACCGATGGTCAACAGCGAGAAACTCGCTCCGCTCTCGGTGTTGTAGAGCGCCTCGGCGGCCGCCATCTTCATCGGCTGCTGTACTTCCATCTCCTTGGCCTGGTTGTCGCCGAGGAACATCGTGAAGATGGCCATGATCACGGTCACGACCATCGCCACGCGGGCGGCCTTGCCGAAGCCCGCGAGGTCGTGGCCCTTGCGTAGGTGATAGGCGGCAACGCCCAGCATGAACACCGCGCCCGTGAGGAACGCGGCCGCGAGCACGTGCCCGTAGGCCGCGATGAACGTCGAGTTGGTCATCACGGCCCAGAAGTTGGTCATCACGGCTTGGCCGGTGGCGTGGTCGATCGTGTAGCCCACCGGATGCTGCATCCACGAGTTGGCGGCGACGATGAACGCCGCAGAAAGTATGGTGCCGAGACTCGCGAGCCAGATCGAGGCCAGATGGATCTTCTTGCTCACCCGGCCGCGACCGAATATCCAAATGCCGAGGAACGTCGACTCCATGAAGAATGCGAGCAAACCCTCGATCGCCAGCGGCGCGCCGAAGATGTTGCCGACGAAGGTCGAGTACCGCGACCAGTCCATCCCGAACTGAAACTCCTGGACGATGCCCGTGACCACGCCAATGGCGAAGTTCACGAGGAACAACTTTCCGAAGAACTTCGTCATCCGGTCGTAGGCCAGGTCACCCGTTCGGTAGAACGCCGTCTGAAGTACCGCGACCAACAACCCCAGTCCAATGGTCAAGGGGACGAAGAGGAAGTGGAAGACCGTCGTGATCGCGAATTGCCAGCGCGCGAGCGACAGGGTTGAAATACCTGCAAGGAACGTATTCATGCATCGAACGCTACGTTTCTCGCGACGGGGAATTTCCCGACGCCGTGGGGACCAAGGTCCTTTTTCCCACGACCGCACTGATGACGCATCGGTCTTGACGATGCGTGTTATCTCCCAATCGGATGCACGGTCGTTCGCGCGTCGTCAGAACTCCTCGCTCATCGCGAGGACGAGAAACGCAAACCGGAAAGCGGACGCGACTCGTCACGCCACCAGAGCCCTCCGATTCCGCGGACCGAGCGAAGGACTAGGTCTCGGGTGGGAACTACCGGGGACGCAAGCGAGAGAGGAGACCGCCGCGCGCGCTCGAGCTCGACGGCGCGCCCGTTGCACACGAGCAGCGTTCACTGGTCGGCACGCCCCTGAGCGCCTGTTCGACGTGGTTGCCACAACCTTTCCACGTCGCTTTCCCGCACTTCTTACACGTCGTTCGACTGCACATCAGTGTTCCTTCCCTTCGTCTATCGACTGGTTACCAGCTGGCGCGACACCGGCGAATTGCGCCACGTTTCGTATCCGCCATCGAGATTTCGAGCGTGGAATCCGAGCTGGGAGAGCAGCAGCGCGGCCACGTGTCCGCGCTGTCCCACCTGGCAATAGACCACGACCTCTCGTGACACCACGTCATCGAGGCGATCGCGCAGTTGGTCCAGGGGAATGTTGACCGCTCCCGGCAACGCGCCCTCGAGGAACTCCTCGTTCGAGCGCACGTCAATGACCTGTCCACCATCGAGGCGCCCTATCTCGTCCCACTGGACCACTTGGGCCAGTCCGCTCAGACGATCCTCGGCGATGTAACCCAACATGTTCACGGGATCCTTGGCCGAGCCGAATGGTGGCGCGTACGCCAATTCCAGGTCCGCCAGGGCCGGGGCGCGAAGTCCCGCCCTGATCGACGTCGCCAGGACGTCGATCCTCTTGTCGACTCCGTCGCCTCCGATTCCCTGGGCGCCCAGAATTCTCTCACTGACCGGATCGACCAACAGCTTCAGTGACATGGGTCGAGCACCGGGAAAGTACGTGGCGTGCGAGAACGGATGGGTATGTATCGCGATGAAGTCACGTCCCGCGTCACGGAGTCGTTTCTCGTTCCAGCCCGTCGTGGCGACGGTCAGGTCGAAGACTCTGACGATGGCGGTGCCGATCGAAGGGACCGGACGCACCGTTCGTCCAGCGATGTGATCGGCGACGACCCGACCCTGACGATTCGCGATGTTCGCCAAGGGAACCAGCGTCGCGCGTGAATCCAGCGCGTCCCTCTTCTCTACGGCGTCGCCCACGGCGTAGATCGTGGGATCCGACGTGCGTTGAAAGTCGTCGACGACGATGCCGCCACGATCACCAATCACGAGACCCGCGTCGCGCGCGAGCCCCACGTCGGGGCGAACCCCGATCGCGACGATCACCATCTCAGCGGAAAGACGTATTCCTGAGGCCAGTTGCACGTGGTCGTCGCCTACGTGAACGACCGCGTCGTTGACGTGCAACGCCACGCCGTGGGCGCCAAGCTCGGTCGCGACGATCTCGGCCATCTCTGGGTCCAGGGGCGCGAGCACCTGCGGTGACGCCTCGACGATCGATACGCGTATTCCCCGAGCGGTCAGGTTCTCGGCGAGTTCCACACCAATGAACCCGCCACCGATGACGACCGCCGTCGACGGAAGCGACGCCACGTCGGCGACGATGCGCTCCACGTCTTCGACGTTGCGCAGCACGAAGGCCCTCTCAATGCCTTCGATGGGCGGGATGATCGGTGACGCGCCCGGACTAAGAACGGCGACGTCGTACGCGACGACGTCCACTTCATCAGTCGAACGATTCTTGACCACCACCTCGCGGCGGCGAGGGTCGATGCGTAAGGCCTCGTAATCGACGCGCACGTCAATTCGAAAACGCTCGTACAACGATGTGGGCGTCTGGAGAATGAGTGAGGACTCATCTTCAATGACCCCGCCCACGAAGTAGGGCAGGCCGCAGTTGGCGTACGAGACGTAACTCGACCTCTCGAGCACGATGATCTGCGCCTCGTCGTCGAGTCGTCGAAGCCGGGCGGCGGTCGACATCCCTCCGGCAACCCCACCGATGATCACAACTCTCATGACACTCCCTAGGCCAGACTCAAGAAGATCTTCTGCAACTTCATGGTCACGAGCTCGGTGTCGGCGCTGGGGTCCGCGATGCATTCCTTCAAGCTCGACGAAATGAGGTTGAACGCGGCGGTGTTCACGGCCTTGGCGATCGCCGCCATCAAGGTGACGATTTCCTCGCACGAGCGCCCTTCTTCGAGCATGCGCACCACCGCACCCATCTGTCCCTGCGCGCGCTTCACGCGTTTGATGATGGCCTCGTTTTGCTGTTGGTCTTGCAGCACGTGGGTCGCGTTCGAGGTGGCCATGGGTTTCCTTCCGCAGTCCGGTCCACAGATTATATACCCCTGGGGGTATATGCAAATCGCCGCAGGGGCCACCACGCCTCGACCTTCTAGGGTCCGGCGCCCGACTGGGCTACGAGACGGTCATGCCGCCGTCAACCGCGATGTCCGCTCCGGTGACGGCCGACGCCGCCGGCGAGCACAACCACACGATCGAAGCCGCCACTTCGCTGGGTTCGATCAGCCGTCCAATGGGCTGGCTCTTCGCGAACTCCTCGTCGCTCGCCAGTCCGTAGACCTCGGCCGACGCTTTGAGGATCGCGGTTCGAGTCGATCCCGGACTCACCGCGTTCGCGGTCACCCCGTGTTCGGCGAGGTCCATCGCCGCACCACGAATCAAGCCCACGACGGCGTGCTTGGCGGCGGAGTACGCCGCAAGGTGATAGAGCCCCGTGCTGCCCGCGGCCGAAGCCACCGCCACGATACGACTGTGCGACTCACGGCCATTGGCGATCAGCGTCGGCGCCGACGCCTCGATCAACCTTCTGGTTCCCAACACGTTCACCGACCACACCGCGTCCCAGGCCGCGTCACTGATCTCCCACAAAGGCGCACCCGCGGCGACCACTCCGGCGCTGGCGACCACCGCGTCCAGACGTCCAAAGTGACGCGTCGCGGTCTCGACCGCGAGTTGCATGTCCGTGGCGCTTCGCACGTCGCCCACGAGCGAGAGCACCGCGTCGCCGTGGCGCGCTACCACGGCCTCGAGCTCAGCCGGCGTCGCCATGGCGTAGGGGACCTCGGGGATGTCCCGGCACCGGTCGACCGCCAGCACGCGATAGCCGTCGTTGACCAACGCGTCGACGGTCGCCGCGCCGATGCCGCGCGCGGCGCCGGTCACGATGGCGACCCGGTTCACGCACCCAACTTTCGAAAGAAGTCCGCGGGTGCCACGACGTCGTCGCGATCGAGTTCGTCGACGCTGGCCTTACCGAGTCCGAGCAGTGTGGCGTCGATGCCACCACGCAGGACGTCGAGCACGTTCTCGACCCCGGCCTGGCCGTTCGCCGCGAGGCCCCATAGGTAGGCGCGTCCGATCATCACCGCGCGCGCGCCGAGCGCCAGCGCCTTGACGACGTCGCTGCCGCGGCGCACGCCGCCGTCGAGCAAAACCTCGATCTGATCGCCGACCGCGTCGGCGATGGCGGGCAACATTCGAATCGGTGCCGGCGTGCCATCGAGGTTGTTCCCACCGTGGTTCGACACCGACAGCGCGCTGGCGCCCAGGTCGACGATCCGCTTGGCGTCATCGATTCGTCCCACCCCCTTGACCATGAAGGGCCCTTCCCACTGGGCGCGCAACCACGCCACGTCGTCCCAGGTCGGCAGCGGACTCTGCATCCATTCGTAGTAGGCGCCAAAGAACGTCGGCGGCTTCTGACCGGGCAGCGCCATGTTGGGTGTGGTCAGCGACGGAATGTGTCCCGTGCGTACGAAACCCCAGAACCAGCGCGGCCGCGAGATCGCCTCGGGGGCGAGTTTGAGCGCCGACCTCAGGTCGATGCGTTCGGGGATCCACGGGCTTCCCCAGTCGCGTCCATTGGCGAAGGACCAGTCCAGGGTCAGGATGATCCCTTTGGCCCCCGCGACTTTGGCGCGCTCGAGTCGCTGGATCATCGTGTCACGGTCACCCGACCAGTACATCTGGAAGAGGACTTGCTTGTTCGCCGCGCACACCTCTTCGATCGATTTGCTCGCAAAGGAACTGAGACCCATCGCGACGCCTCGAGTGGCCGCCGCCCGGGCAACGGCGACCTCGCCCTGGGGATGCACCGCCTGGACGCCCGTGGGTGAGATCAGCACGGGCATGGCGAGCGACTGGCCCATGACCACCGTCGCGAGGTTGCGCTCCCTCGCGAGCCCCGCGACGTGCGGCGACAGACCCAGTTGGTCGAAGGCGTCGAGATTGTCCCGTGCCGAGAGGCCCTTCTCGGATCCCGCGATCAACGCGCCGTAGACCGACCTCGGAAGGCGTTTTTCTGCGCGCCGTTGAGCAATGGCCACCGTCTCGAACCACTTGTTCGCCATCTCTCCCCCAACGACTCAAAGGCGACACTACCCGAGCGTCGTTTCGACGCGGTCCTTACCTCGACGTCAAGGCCACCGGCGTGCGTCGCGAGTGGTCCGGTGATGGCGTGGGACGGATTGAAACCCGCTTCTGCGCCAGGGCGACCTCGCCGTGTCCAAAGACGCACTCGGGGTCGGGGTCGCTCATCTCGAGACCCGTGAAGAACTTCGCCGCCATGCACCCGCCACGGCACGCGTCGTACGATCCACACGACGCACACGCGCCCGGATTTCCCGGTTCGCGCAAGGAACGGAAGAGCTCGCTCGAATGCCACACCGCAGCGAAGCCGGCGTCGCGTACGTTGCCGGCCCTGAACTGCTCGTGGATGACGAACGGGCACGCGTACACCGCACCCACGGGATCGATGAGGCACACGACTCGTCCCGCGCCACAGAGGTTGAGACCCTCCAAGGGGTTGCCGAGCGCCGAGAGATGAAAGAACGAGTCGCCCGTGAGCACCTGGGGCCGCTCGAGCAGCCACTGGTACAACTGGCGATTCTGGGCCAGGGTCGGGTGAAGCGTCGCCCACGCGTCAGCCCCGCGCCCCGAGGGGCGAAGACGCGTGACTCGCAGTTCGGCGCCGTAGTGCGCGGCCAACGTCTCGAAGCGATCGAGTTGCTCGATGCTGTCGCGCGTCATCACCACCGAGATCTTGAAGGGACCGAATCCCGCCTCATTCAGATTGTCCATCGCCCGTCGCGCCTGGTCGTAACTGCCCGCTCCTCGTACGCGATCACTGGTCGGCGCGTCGACGCCGTCGATTGAGATCTGGATGTCGAGGTAATCAATCGCGGCGAGCCGTCTGGCCGCCTCGGGGTCGATCCGCGTGCCGTTCGTGGAGAACTTCACTCCGACCTTCTGCGTGACGGCGTGTTCGACGAGTTCGAAGAAATCGCGCCGGATCATTGGTTCTCCACCGCCGATGTTGATATAGAAGATCTGCATCGCCGCGATCTCGTCGATCAGCGCCTTCGCCTCACTGGTGGAGAGTTCTCGGGGGTCGCGTCGACCCGACGACGACAGGCAGTGCGTGCAGGCGAGATTGCAGGCGTAGGTGAGCTCCCAGGTGAGACAGATGGGCGAGGTGAGGCCCCGTTCGAAACGATTGCGCAGAGAGTCAGTCTTCACGGATGATCTCCGACGTCGCGAGCGAGGCGAGCGCCTTGGCATAGTGACCGCGAAGCGCCGGGGGCACCATGGCGACAACCGCGGCGTCGACGCTCTCGAAGTGCTCGAGGCGACGCACGAGATCCACGAGCTCGCGGGACTTCAAGAAGACCAGGCGACGCGTACCGTGATGGTACGCCAGGGCCCCGAACTCCTCGTCGCGCAGCGACACGCGCTCGTTCAGGCGCCAGCGCACCGTCGGGTCAAAGACGACGACCGCCGAGAGCGACACGACTTAGTAGACCCCGCAGAGTCCGTCTATCGAAACCTCTTCGACCAGCAACTCCTCGACGTCACCAATCTCCTGATCCGTCTCTTCTTGCGCCAGTGTTTCGCTCGACACGTCGTCTCCTTGGTTCGAACCAAATCTAATGTCTCGAGCGGGCTCGCGGACGTCCGTGCGAAACTACGCCGATGACCGATCTCTCGCCCCACGCGCCGGTGGACGACGCGGGCCTGGCGGGCACGCGGGTCGTCCTCGACGCCGACGCGGTCTTCCTCGACCGGAACTTTCTTGTCGGGGGCTCGCCGTGGCGACTGTTGCGCCTGCCGGGTTCGTCGCTCGGCGTCGCCCAGCGCTGGAAGGGCGGGGACGTCGTGCGCCCGGGTGAAGAGACCTTCGCGCGCACGCTCATTCGCCAGGGTTTCCTTCATCCGCTGTACAACCGCGACGTGACACTGGAGGACGTGGAGGTCGTCATCCCCGTCCATAACAACGTCACCTCACTCGAACGACTCTTGTCCGAGCTCGAGGGACTGCACGTCACGGTGGTCGACGACGACTCCGATCAACCCGCGCTCGTGCGCGAGTGCGCCGACCGGCACGGCGCGCGCCTGGTTCGCCTCGATCGCAACCTCGGGGCCGCGGGCGCGCGCAACGCCGGGGCCGACGCGACGAGTCGGACGTTCCTCTGTTTCATCGACGACGACGTCAGTCTCGGTGACGCTCGCACGGTCCTTTCGAACCTGCGCGCACAGTTTCGCGACCCCGAGCTCGGCGCCTGTGCGCCGAGAGTCCGGGGTGGTGAAGGACCCGGGATCCGCGACCAGTTCGAGCAGCGCTTCTGTCCCCTCGACCGGGGACCGCGCGCGACGATCGTGGTGCCCGGTGGCCCGGTGAACTACGTGCCGAGCGCGTGCCTGATGGTACGACGCGACGCGTTCGGCGTCGGTTTCGCCGAGGAACTTCGTTTGGGCGAGGACGTCGATTTCATTTGGCGACTCCACGACCGCGGCTGGCTCGTTCGCTACGTCGCGGGCGTCGAGGTGACGCACCAGGCGCGCCCGACGTGGCGTCGTTGGTGGGTCCAGCGGGTGCGTTACGGCGGGTCGTCGAGTGAACTCGCCCGTCGTCACGGCGAGCGCCTCGCCCCGGTGCGCGCCGACGTGTGGAACGCGGTGGCGTGGCTGAGCGTGCTGGTCGGCAAGCCCCTACCGGCACTGCGCATCGTGCGAGTCGCACGTGATCAGCTGCAAGAGCGACTCGCCGACCAGGCGGACGATCCGAAGCGACTCGCCAACGCGATCGTGACGCGCACGATGGTGCGAAGCGGCGCGCCGCTGTCGCGAGCGGTCGTTCGCACCTACGGCCTGGTGCTACTCGCCGCGGCGCTGCACCCGCGCCTGCGACGGCCCGCGTTGACCTTGTTCGCGATCGGCACGGCCTGGCGTTGGCGCCATCAGCGCGTCCACCTACTCGACGTCCCGCTCGCCCTCGCCGACGACGCCGCCTACGGTGTCGGGGTCTTCCAGGGTGCGTGGCGTGAACGCTCACTCGCCGCCCTGACGCCACGACTCTCCAGATCGTCGATCACGCTGGGCGATCTGCTGGGCGTGGGTCAGTTGCGACGACCGCGCTCGTAGCGTCGCGAGCGATCAGAAACGGATCACGCCTCGGAGGTTCTCGCCCGAGGCCAGATCGTCGGCCGCCTGCTGGACCTCGTCGATCGAGTACTCCTTCGTGATCAGTTCGTCGATGAAGAACTTGCCCTCGTGGTGCAGCCGAAGCAGTCGCGGCACCTGGATTCGCGGGTTCTCCGAACCGAACACCGTGCCTCGTATCTCCTGATTGGTCATCGAGAGCATGGTGACGTTGAGGTCGACCGACGTCAGATCGTGCGCCGCGAGCGAGGTCACGACCACGACGCCGCCCTTGGCGGTGATCGAACGAGCCTGCTCGAACAACTCCGAGGTGATGTTGTCGACCGTGATGATCACGACGTCACAGAGCTTGCCCCAGGTGAGCTCGGGCAGGATGTTGAACGCTGCGTCCAGCGTCGTCGCACAGCCGTGGGTCGCGCCGATCTTGAGCGCGCGGTCAATCTTGGACTGATTCGTGTCGATGGCGATGACCGCGCGCGCGCCGGCCATCGCGGCGCCCTGGATCGCGCCCGAGCCCACGCCCCCACAGCCAATGACCGCCACCGTGTCGCCGGGCTTCACCCCGCCGCGGTTCACGGCCGAACCGAATCCGGTCGAGATGCCGCACGAGATCAACGCCGCCGCGCGAAGGTCCAACCACGGTTCGATGCGGATCAGCGACGCCTCGTGCACCACGATGTACTGCGCGAACGAGCCCACTTGGCACATCCGGTTGAGGTTCTCCTCGCCCAGGTGATGGCGCCACCTCCCGTCCGAGATCATCGGACCAGCCAGAATCGTCGCGCCCATGTCACAGATGTAGGAACGACCCGACAAGCAGTACTCGCACTTGCCACACGAGGGCACGAACGAGACCGCGACGTGGTCGCCCACCGCGAGACCGGTCACCTCGGGACCCACCGATTCGACGACGCCCGAGCCCTCGTGGCCGCCGATCACCGGGAACATGGTGCGTCGACCCGAGATCATCTCGAGGACCTCGGGCTGGTGGGTGATGTCGCCGTGACGCAGGTGCTCGTCGGAGAAGCACAGGCCCGAAAAGGCCATCTTCACCTTCACCTCGTGGGCGCGCGGCTCGTCGATCTCGATGACCTCGGTGCGCCAAGGGCCATTCGCCTCGGTGACGATTGCAGCCTTTACTTTCATACTTCCCCCTCAGTTCCGGGCCCCGAAGGCAGGGGCCGCATTTCGCCACACTACTGATAAGCCATCACGCAAGAAACTCCGAGGCTCACATCTGTTCAGGAGCCTCGATACCCAAGAGCGAAAGGCCCAGGCGAAGGGTTCGCGCGCTGAGCTCGCACAGGGCGAGACGCTCGTCTCGGGTCTGGCCCACCGACGACAGCACGGGACAGGCCTCGTAGAAGGAGGTGAATCGCTGGGCGAGGTCAAAGAGGTAGACGCAGAGCCGGTGGGGCTGCAACGACGCGAGCGCGAGCTCGAACGCCTCGGGAAAGGCGAGCAGACCCAGGGCCAGGTGACGTTCGGCCTCGTGTTCGAGCGCGAAGCTCGACGAGGCGGGGTCCCAGACCGAGCCGAGTCGGCGAAAGATCGAGCGCACCCGCGCGTGGGCGTACTGCAGGTACGGACCCGTGTCGCCCTCGAAGGCGAGCATGCGGTCGAGGTCGAAGATGTAGTCACGCTGGCGCTCGGTCGACAGGTCCGCGTACTTGATCGCCGCGCGAGCGACCTGGACCGCCAGGACACGACGGGCGTCCTCATCGAGGTCGCTCTTGCGCTCGCCGAGCGCCTGATACGCACGATCGGACGCCTCGTCGATGAGACCCACCAGCTTGACCGTCTCGCCGCTACGGGTCTTGAACATCTTTCGATCAGGACCGAGCACGTTGCCAAAGGCCACGTGCTCGCAACGCACTCGGTCCGGCAACCAGCCCGCCAGGCGCGCCACGGCGTAGATCATCTCGAAGTGCTGGCCCTGGGGGGCTCCGACCACGTAGAGCAACTCGTCGGCCTCGAGGTTCGTCACCCGATCGCGCACCGCCGCGAGGTCGGTCGCCGCGTAGCCGTATCCCTCGTCGCGCTTCTTCACGATGAGCGGCAACGGTTCACCGTCGCGGTTCGTGAATCCGGGAGGGAACACGCACAGCGCGCCGTCGCTCTCGGTGAGCAGACCCTTGGCCCCGAGGTCTCGCACGACGTCGTCGAGCATGTCGTTGTAGTACGACTCACCCACAACGTCACTGGGCGTGAGCGTCACGTCGAGCTTCGCGTAGACCTCGGCGAAGTAGGCGATCGACTCGTCAACGAGGATCCGCCACAGTCGACTCGTCTCGGGCTCACCGGCCTGCAGCGCGACCACGCGCGCGCGACTGCGCTCCTTGAACTCGTCGTCGGCGTCGAACTTCCGGCGCGCCGCCCGGTAGAAGGAGTCGAGGTCGCCGATCGACAGCGACGCGATCGCCTCGTCCTCGCCGAGGTCGACCAGGTGCTCGATGAGCATCCCAAAAGGTGTGCCCCAATCGCCCACGTGATTGCGGGCGATCACGTGGTCGCCGGCGAAACGATACATTCGCGCCAGCGCGTCACCGATGACGGTGGAACGAAGGTGACCCACGTGCATCTCCTTGGCGACGTTGGGGGCCGAATAGTCGATCACCACGTTCTTGGCCGGTTGGGCCAAGGCCACGCCGAGGCGCTCGTCGGCGAGCACGGCGCGAAGTTGCCGGTCCAAAAAGGCCGGTAAGAGAGCGATATTGAGAAAACCGGGTCCCGCCACGCTGACGCTCGCGATTCCCTTGAGATCGAGGTACCCGCAGATCTCCTCGGCGACCTCGCGCGGTGGGCGAGCGACGCTCTTGGCGAGGGCCATCACGCCGTTCGCCTGGTAGTCACCGTGCTCGGACTGGCGCAACACCGGGTCGGCGCCGGGCTCGATCCGGGCGAACCCCTGGCGCAGGCGTTCTTCCAAAAGTGCGTAGGTCGACGTCACCCCACCATTCTCGCACTTGGCCACGCACTCGCCCGTGGGCGACGAGCACGCGGCGACGTCGCGAGGTCGGCTCTCGTCGTCACGTCGAGGGCGAGCCCGCGAGTTGGGCCAGCGCGTCGAGGTCCCCGGCGCCGCCGAGCACCATCAGGCGATCGCCGGGCTTGATCATGGTCTCACCGGTCGGACGAATGACGTCGTTGCCGCGCTCGATCGCGGTGATCAGCACGCCGCGCGGCAGGGACGTCTCGCGAAGGGTCCGGTTCACGAGTTCGGCCCCGGGCGACACCAGTATCTCCGAGGTGCCGGTCGATCCCCCCAACTCGGCGAGTTCGCGCAGACTCGCCTGGACCGTGCGGCGGTAGTTGCGCACGATGTCCGAGAGGGCGATCGTTCCCACGACCCGACGCTCGTCGTCGATCACCGCCGCCCACGTCTGGGGGGTCGCGGTGAGGGTCTCGAGGACGACGTCGAGCTTCACCGACTCGTGGATGGGCGCGTACGTGAGGTCGATCAGCTCATCGGGCAACGGACCGTCGCTCGGGTGGCCCACCTTCGCCAGCGCCGCCACGCGCAACACCCCGACGTAGCGACCCTGGGCGTCGACGAGCGGCGCCGCACTCACGTCGGCGCGCCGCATCGCGTCGAGGAACGTCGCGCTCGAGGCGGGACCCTCGAGCACGCACTGGGCCGGTCCCATCGCCTGTCCGGCACTGACCATGGCGAGCAGGGGCAGTCCGGTGAGGATGCGGTGGGCGGGGGACTCGCTGCGGCTGCGTAACTGACTGCGGTAGATCGTGTCGTCGTTTCGTCGCACGATGAGCGTCGCCAGACCGACCGCCAGCATCGCCGGCACCACCAACGAGAGCGTGCCCGTCATTTCGGCGACCATCAACATCACCGCGAGCGGCGCGCGCGAGATGCTCCCGAAGCACGCCATCATCCCCACCACGACGTAGGGCGCGGGGTCGTGGCCGAGACTGGGTACCACGGGCTCGAGCAGGCGCCAGAGCGCCGCACCGAGGAACGCGCCGATCACCATGCCCGGACCGAAGATGCCACCCGAACCGCCCGAACCGATCGAGAGCCCGGTGGTGGCGACGCGAGCGAAGGGGAGCACGAGCACGATCCACAACGGCAGGTGCACGAGTTGCTCGCTGAGACCGTCTTGGATCCAGCCGTAACCCGTGCCGAGCACCTCGGGGACCGCGAGTGCGACCAAACCCACGATCAACCCCCCGATCGCCGGTCGCAGCCAGCGCGCCAGGCGCAGACGAGAAAAAAACGCCGCGATCGCGTAGAAGCTCTTGGCGTAGAGCAAGCCGACGAGTCCGCCGAGAATCCCGATGACCCCGAACCAGCCCAACTGCGCGGCGCTCGTGAGTTGGTAGTTACCCACGTAACCGAACAAGGGACCGAAGCCCTCGACCGACCCCCACACGGCGTAGCCCACGATGGACGCGATGAACGAGGGCAGGAGTGCCTCGACCTCGAAGTCGTCCCGGTAGAGGATCTCGGTCGCGAGGATCGCCCCGCCCAGCGGCGCGCCGAAGATCGACCCGATGCCCGATCCGATGCCACTCGCCACGGTGATACGAGCGTCCGAGGGACTGAGGTCGAGGAACCGGGCGAGAAACGAGCCGAAACCCGCGCTGATCTGTCCGGTCGGGCCCTCGCGCCCGCCCGAACCACCCGAACCTATGGTGAGCGCCGACGCCACGATCTTGACGAACACCGTGCGAAGCCGCACCCCACGCGGATTGTGGTGCACCGCGGCGATCGCCGCGTCCGTGCCGTGGCCCTGCGCTTCGGGCGCGACGGCGAACACCAGGACCGCACCCGCGAGCGCCCCCGCGCTCGCGATGAGCGGGATCGCCCAGGGTCTCGTGAACGACCCCGACGCGACCCGTCCTCCCTCGCTCGCGGGTAGCGGCACCTTGTAACCACCCAGCACCTGGAGCAAGACGTAGGTCGCGAGTCGCAGTGACTCGTAGAACACGACCGCGCCGAGTCCGGCGATCACGCCGACGATCGTGCCCAACACCAACCACTTCTGGGTATACGTGGCGTTGGCGACCCAGCGCCCCGCGCGCACCTGCAGGTTGCGCCACGGGCCCGCTAACGAGTGCGCGTCGAGCGAGCGGGCCACGCGCATCTACAGGGCCCAACCGTCGAACCACTCGTGGTCGGCGACCTCGCCCGCCGCACTCGCGAACTGGGAGAGCGCCTTGACGAGTACGACCTGGTCCTTCGCGTCGAGCGAACCCAGGATCGCCGCGATCTCGCTGCGACGCCGGTCCGTGACGGTGCGCACCAGGCGCGAACCGTTCTTGGTCAACGTGAGACGCACCTGACGACGATCCCCGGGGTCGCTCGCGCGCGCGATCAGTCCCTTCGCCACGAGACGATCACACATGCGCGTCGCGCTCGCGGGCGTGACGCCCACCAGGTCGGCCAACCCGACCAGATTCTGGGGACCTCGCGACGCCAAGACCACCAGCGTCCGGTACTGGGTGATGGTGACGTCCTCGGCGATGTCCGAGAGCGAGCGCGAGGCGACCGCGACGAGCACGCGACTGGCCGACAGCACGGCGTCGACGACCGGCTCGGGCGCGTCACCCGCGTTTGTGTTCACATGCTAATTATTGCACATACTAATGAAATCGCCCGCCCCGGCCCGAACGCGAGACCGTGCCCGTTCTCTCGCGCCGCGACCTCGGTCAACACGGCAGAATGGGGACATGACTACTTCTTCGCACAATTCCTTTGGCGCCAAGTCGACACTCAAGGTCGCCAATCGCTCGCTGGACTTCTATTCCTTGAAGGCCGAGGCACTGAAGCCCTTCGGCGTCGACCGCCTGCCCTACAGCATCAAGGTCCTCTTGGAGAACCTGTTGCGCCACGAGGACGGCGTGAAGGTGAAGGCCGCCGACATCGAGGCGCTCGCACGCTGGGCCGAGACGCCCAACCGCCACGGCGAGGCGGCCGGCGACGACGCGCGCGAGATCGCCTTCACGCCCGAGCGGGTCCTCATGCAAGACCTCACCGGTGTGCCGGCGGTGGTGGACCTCGCGTCGATGCGCGACGCGATCATCACCCTGGGTGGGGACCCCAACAAGATCAATCCCCTCGTCCCGGTGGAATTGGTGATCGACCACTCGGTGATCCTCGAACGCACGGGCACCGCGACGAGCTACGAGCAGAACGTCGCCATTGAGTACGAACGCAACATCGAGCGCTACACGTTCTTGAAGTGGGCGCAGAGTTCCTTCGAGAAGTTCCGCGTCGTGCCCCCGGGCATGGGCATCTGCCACCAGGTCAACCTCGAGCACCTGGCCCGCGTGGTCTTCGAACACGAGGGGACGGCCTACCTCGACACGGTCGTGGGCACCGACTCGCACACCACCATGGTCAACGGTCTGGGCGTGCTCGGTTGGGGCGTCGGCGGCATCGAAGCCGAGGCGGGCATGCTCGGACAGCCCACGTCCATGCTGATCCCGCCCGTCGTGGGACTGCGACTGGTGGGTTCCACGAAAGAAGGCGTCACCGCCACCGACGTCGTACTCACCATCACCGAGTTGCTACGCAAGCAGGGTGTCGTCGGCAAGTTCGTCGAGGCGTTCGGTCCTGGCGTGTCCTCGCTGTCGCTCGAGACGCGCGCCACCATTGGCAACATGTCGCCCGAGTACGGAGCGACCTGCGCGATCTTCCCCATTGACCAGGTGACGCTCGACTACCTGGCCTTCACGGGACGACCCAAGGAGCAACTCGAACTCGTCGAGACCTACGCGAAGGCCCAAGGTCTCTGGCACGACGCGACCGCGCTCGAGCCCACGTATTCGGAGTACGTCGAACTGGACCTGTGGACCGTCGAGCCGAGTCTCGCCGGACCCAAGCGTCCCCAGGACCGCGTCTCGCTCTCAGGCGCACGCGGGGCCTTTCGCGACGCGCTCGGTCGCGAGGTCAAAGAGGTCCACGGCGTCGAGAACGCCGAGGACTTGCGCGACGGCGCGGTGGTCGTCGCCGCGATCACGTCGTGCACGAACACCTCGAACCCGTCGGTGCTCGTCGCCGCCGGACTCGTCGCCAAGCGCGCGGTCGAGCTCGGTCTGAAGAAGAAGCCCTGGGTCAAGACCTCGCTCGCGCCGGGTAGTCGCGTCGTGATGGACTACCTCGAGCGCGCGAAACTCGTCGGTCCACTCGACCAACTGGGCTTCTACCTCGCGGGCTACGGCTGCACGACGTGCATTGGCAACACCGGTCCCCTGCTCGAGGGCGTGTCCGAGGCGACCAACGAACACGACCTGTCGGTCGTCTCGGTGCTCTCGGGCAACCGCAACTTCGAGGGCCGTATTCACCCCGACGTGAAGCAGAACTTCCTCGCGAGTCCACCCCTCGTCGTGGCGTACGCGCTCGCGGGCACGATCGACATCGATCTCAGCAACGAGCCACTGGGTACCTCGTCGGCGGGCGAACCGGTCTACTTGCGAGACCTCTGGCCCAGCGACGCCCAGGTCGCCGACGCCGTGCGCGCCTCGATCACGCCCCAGATGTTCGAGGAGCGTTACGCCCAGGCCTTCAGCGGCGACGAACGCTGGCAGCAGGTGCCCACGACCAACGCGGTCACCTACGCCTGGGACCCCCAGTCGACCTACGTGAAGTTGCCCCCGTACTTCGAGGGTCTCACCGAGAAGCCGGGACTGGTCACCGACATCGAGGGGGCGAGGGTCCTCGCGCGCCTCGGTGATTCGGTCACCACCGACCACATCTCACCCGCGGGCAACATCCGCGCGAGTTCGCCCGCGGGTCTCTACCTCGTCGACGGCGGTGTCCAGCCGGGGGACTTCAACAGCTACGGCACGCGCCGGGGCAATCACGAGGTCATGGTTCGCGGTACCTTCGCCAACATCCGCTTGCGCAACCTGATGGCCCCGGGCACCGAAGGCGGCGTCACGATCAAGCTCCCCGAGGGCACGCCAATGTCGATCTTCGACGCGGCCATGGCCTACGCCCACGAGGGGACGCCGCTCGTGATCCTGGGCGGCAAGGAATACGGCACGGGATCCTCGCGCGACTGGGCGGCCAAGGGCACCAAGTTGCTCGGCGTGAAGGCCGTACTCGTCGAGAGTTTCGAACGGATCCACCGCTCGAACCTGGTGGGCATGGGCGTCTTGCCCCTGCAGTACCTTCCGGGCGACTCGGCCCAGACCTACGGGCTCGACGGCACCGAGACCTTCGACATTCGAGGCCTGGACCCACTCAACCACGGCGACACCGTGGCGCGGGTGAGCGTGGCGGTGACGCGCGTGAACGGTGATCGCGTGGACTTCGAGGTGCGCCTGCGCATCGACACGCCCACCGAGGCCGAGTACTACCGCCACGGAGGCGTGCTCAACTACGTGTTGCGCCAACTCGCCCAGCACTAGTCAGTGCTTGGCGAGCGCGTGGGTCACCGCCGAGTCCACGCTGTCGTGCAGATGGATCGTGGCGAGGTACTTGTTGTTGGTCGAACGCAGTTTCTTCTGCACGCCTGCGTTCGCGCGCGCCAGGGAGAACGAGATGTCGTCGTTCGCGAGGTCGCTCACGATCTCGCTCAGTGAGAGCAGTGACGTGTAGTCGATGTCCGAGATGGCGGCCGAGTCGATGACCAGATGCTTCGTGTGCGGGTACTTCTTCAACAAGTCGTAGAGCTCGCGACGGAACACCCCGGTGTTCGCGAAGAACAGGTCGCGTTCGAACAGCACCGCCACGACGTCCTTCACCGGGTGCACGTGGTGCACGTCGAGGGGCTCCCAACTCGTGGTGTGGTCGCGGCGCCCGAGCACCACCATCGTCGGACGAGCCGAGCGCCAGGTCTGTTCGATGATGGCGAGCCCGACCGCGACGCCCAGCCCGAGTTCCACGCCGAGGAATATCACCCCGAGCCAGGCCACCACGGCGAGCGCGCACTCCGCGCGACTGACGAGATAGACCCGACGGATCTCTCGGACCTTGATGAGTCGCCCCGCGATGAACAACAGGACCCCCGCGAGCGACGCGAGCGGGATGTCGCGCGCGTAGGTCACCAGTGGTGAGAGCGCCAGCGCGCCGAGTGCCGCGGTGAGACCCACGAGTTTGGTCTTGCCCCCCGCCAGACGCGTGATGGTGGTTCGAGCCGGACTCGCGTTCACCGCGAAGGCGCCCACCACGCCCGCGGCGACGTTGGCGAGCCCGATGCCAAAGAAGTCCCGACTCAGGTTGTCCGAGACACCGATCTCGTCGGCCGAGGTGCGAGCGGTCGCGGCGCTCTGGCTCATGATGACGATCACCAGCGTGAGGGCCGTCGTCACGACCACGCCCCACTGGTGGGTCGTGAACCAGTGCAGGCGCCACGTCGGGCCACCGACGCTGACCGTGCCAAGCAGTTGCACGCCGTGGCTCGCGAGCGACAACGTCACCGCGAGCACCGCACCGATCAACACCGCGCCGAGCGCCCAGGGGATCCGTCCGTTCAACTTCTCACCGAGCGTCATCGCCGCGAGCGTGCCGAGCGCGATCGCGATCGACCAGGCGTTGACGTGACCCAGGTCGTGGACGAGCGAGTCCAGGCGAGAGAGCACGGAACTACCGCCCGAGGAGACGCCGAAGACCCGTGGCAACTGGTGGACGATGATGATCACGCCGATGCCGCTCAGGAAGCCCGCCACGATGGGCGCCGAGAGGAAGTCCGCGAGCCAGCCCAACTTCAACAGACCGATCACGAGCAGGATCACGCCCGCCACCACCGCCGTCGCCGCGACGAGCGAGTAGTACTGGGACGTGTCGGGCAGCGCGATCTTAAGGATCGCGACCGCGAAGAGCGGCGCGATGGTCGAGTCGGCGCCGACCGAGAGGATGGGATTCGAGCCAGCGACGACGAAGACCAGGGTGGCAGTGATGAAGGCGATCAGGGCCACGAAGGCGGGCACGCCGGCCAGCTGGGCGGTGGCGAGTTGCTCGGGGATCGCGATCGCGAGCAGGGTGATCCCGGCCAGCACCTGGCCGGGGGCGTTCTTCTTGGTGACCCCGAGGAAGACCTCGCCCAGTCCACTGGCGACACGGCGTTCGCCAATGGGTGTTCGCGCGTCGTGTTTCGCCGAGCTCGTCATAGCGACACCCTAGGCCGACGACACGCTGCTACTTGGTCGCGACGACCTTGTAACCCTCGGCGAGACGAGCCTTGCCCAGACCCGCGTTCTTGGCGATCTGGCGCGCGTTGGCGCGCAGTCGCTTCTCCACGCCCTTGAAGTCGCCGATCTGGCTCTCGTGCTGCTTGAGTGCGGCGATCTTGCGATCGAAGACCTTCGAGATGTCCACCACCATGTTGGGCTGTCCGCTCGTCAACCAGACCTCGGGAACGACGTGGGGTTCGAACCCCTCGCGCAACAATTCAGGAAACGCGTGCGGGTTTCGCGCGTCGGGATAGACCGCACGCAGCGTCGCCTCGCCCACCGCCAGGTGGTCGGGGTGGCTCGCGTAGATGCGCTCCCAGTTCCGTTCGGGATTCTGGGTGATCACCAGATCGGGCTTGTGGGTGCGGATCACGCGCGCGATCTCGCGGCGCAACAACAGGCGCGGTTCGACTTGGCCGTCGGGCCAGCGCAGGAACGCGAGACTCGAGACGCCCACTTGCTTGGCGGCGGCGGTCTGCTCGGCTTCGCGGATCGCCGAACGCTCCTCCTTGGTATGGGTCGAATCGTCGCCGCCGGCGTCACCCGAGGTGACGAGACAGTACGCCACTTCGACACCGTGCTTGGTCAGTGTCGCCACCGTCCCCGCCGAACCGAAGTCGATGTCGTCGGGATGGGCCACCACCACCAGGGCGCGTTTGATCGACCCGTCGTGCTTGAAGACTCGTGTGTCCTTGTTCTTCTTGCTCAACGTACCGAGTCCTCCTTGGTGGGATCCCAATTCGCCAGGTCCTTTAGGTGGGGATCGTTCGAGAATACTTCGACGATCGGTCGCTTCAGGGCCAGTCGTCGCATGATCACCTCGGCTTCGATGATCTGGTTGTAGAGCAACAACGAGACGACCACCCCGGTCGAGCCCGCACGCGCGGTGCGTCCCGAACGGTGCAGGTAGGCCTTGTGGTCCTCGGGCGGATCGAAGTGCATCACGCAGTCCACCCCGTCGATGTGAAGACCGCGCGCGGCGACGTCGGTGGCGACCAGGACGGCGAGCTTGTTCGCACCGAAGTCCGCCAACGCCTTCTCGCGCTGACTCTGGCGAAGGTCGCCGTGGATCGCTGCGGCGTCCACGCCCTCCTTCTGGAGCTGTTCGACGAGTCGGTCCGCGCCGCGCTTGGTTCGACAGAAGATGATCGTCTTGTCGAACGACTTGCAGATGGCTGCGGCCACCTTGATGCGGTCCATCTGGTGCACGTTCAAGAAGTGGTGCACCATCAACGTGACGGTCTGGGTGTCACTCTGGACCTCGTGGAAGACCGGGTCGGTGAGGTAGCGCTTGACCAATCGGTCGACGGCGCCGTCAAGGGTCGCCGAGAAGAGCAGCGTCTGGTGGGGGTGCTCGGCGATACGACGCAGCACCCATTCGACCTGGGGCATGAAACCCATGTCGGCCATGCGGTCCGCCTCGTCGAGCACGAGCACGTCGAGTCCCTCGACGTTTATCTCGCCGCGGTCGCCCAGGTCGATCAGACGACCGGGCGTGGCGATGATGATGTCACAGCCCTTGCGAAGCGACTTGACCTGACGCTCAATGTCCGCGCCACCGTAGACGGCGTTCACGTGGAGTCCGAGCGCCTTGCCCAGGGGGGCGAGCACCTCGTGGACCTGGAGGGCGAGTTCGCGCGTGGGGAGCAGCACCAGTCCTCGGGGTCGAGCGGGTCCCGACTCTCGCGCGATGCTCTCGCTCGCGGCGACGCGCTGGAGCATCGGCAGGCCGAAGCCCAGGGTCTTGCCCGAGCCCGTCTTGGCCTTGCCGCAGACGTCGCGCCCGTCGAGGGCGTCGGCGATGGTCATGGCCTGGATGGGAAAGGCGGTGGTGATGCCCTGCTTGGTCAGGACCTCGCAGAGCTCGGGCTGGATGCCCAGGTCGGCGAAGGTCTTGTTGGTGGCATAGGAGTCCTGTGACGACGTCACGGACTCGAGATTTTCGGTACTCACGGGTCAAACGGTCTTTTCTCGGTTGGACCCGGAACCGGCGTTCGAAAGTGTGGGCCCAAGCTCATTTCCAAGAGCTTCATCGACAGTCTACGTGCGATATTGGAGGTCACCGACATTTGAAAGGAACGACGTGACCCGTCTCGACGTGGGTGCCAAGGCCCCGGCCTTCACCCTTCGCAACCAGAATGGCGACAAGGTGAGTTTGGGATCGTTCGCGGGAAGCCGCGTCGTGCTCTACTTCTATCCCGCCGACGACACGCCCGGATGCACCAAGGAGGCGTGTCAGTTCAACGACGGCGTGCTCGCCTTCAAACGGCTCGGCGTGAAGGTGCTGGGCATCTCACCCGACGACCAAGCCAGTCACGTCGCGTTTCGCAAGAAGTACGGACTGAAGTTCGACCTCTTGAGCGACCCCGACAAGACGGTCATGACCAAGTACGGCGCCTTCGGGGAGAAGATGCTCTACGGAAAGAAGGTCCACGGCGTGATCCGCAGCACGTTCCTCGTGGGCCCCACCGGCAGGATCGCACGCGCCTGGTACGGCGTGCGCGCCGACGGCCACGCCGCCAAGGTGCTCAGCTCGCTCGCGGACTAGCGAGCGTGGTGGCGACGTACGGTGCGCACGCGATGCCACAGGCCCCAGGCGAGCGCCACGACGATGAGCGCCACGATCGGCCACTGCGCATCGTGGAAGTCACCCGCGACGTGGTGCCAGTTCTTGCCCGCCGCGTACCCGAGTCCGCAGAGCAACGCCACCCACAGCGCCGAGCCGATGGTCGTCAACACCGCGAAGGGTCCGCGCTTCATCTCGGCGAGTCCGGCCGGCACCGAGATGAAACTTCGCACGACCGGCAACACCCGGCCGATCAGCACCGACCACGTGCCGTACTTCGCGAACCACGCCTCGGACACATCCAGGTCGTGGTGGGTCAGCAACAACCACTTCCCCCAGCGATCGACGATGGTCCGTCCCGCCGAGCGAGCGACTTCGTAGGCAACGACCGCGCCGACGAGTGACCCGACGGTCCCTACGACAATGACGCCCGCGACGTTGAACTGCGCGTGGCCGGTGATCGCGGTCGTGCACAGCGCCCCGGCGAAACCGTAGGCCACCTCCGAGGGGATTGGGAAGCACGCCGAGGAGAGCACCGACAGCACGAACAGGCCGAAGTAGCCGTAGTGGTGGACGAATGACTGCATATCCCGATTCTCCCGAGCGAACACACGACATTAGCGCTTCTCGCCGCTCACCTTCGCCCGCTGACGTCGACGATTTCGTGGCCTCTTCGTCGAAGCGACGATCAACGTTGGTGCAGCGGACACCAGTACGTCGTTCGTCCCCCGACCGTCGTCGACAGCATCGTGGCGCCGTCGAGCGGACACACGCCGCCGGGAAAGCGCCCGGGCATGTGCGCGCCCAGGTGCGATCCGCCGCGCTTCTTGAGCGAGCGCATCGTTCGCGTGAAGGACTGGTAGAGCCGGTCGCGCTGGGTCGAGTCGAGCAGACCCGTCGGCGTGCGCGGATCAATGCCCGCGTCAAAGAGGATCTCGTCACCGAGCAGGTTGCCCACGCCCGCCACCGCCGACTGGTCCAGCAGGCGCGCCTTGATCGCGGGACCCTCGCCGCGCCCGACGCGCAGGACCCGGTCGAACTGGCGGCGCGTCAAGGACAGTGCGTCGGGCCCCAGGTCGGACAGGTCGGGGTCGATCTCACAGCGCGCCAGGCGGCGTGGATCGTGCACGATGAGCTTGCGCCCGTCGTCGAACTCGAGACCCGCGCGCACCCAACGTGCCTGGTACTCGTGGGGCCCGTAGAAGAGTCCGTCGATGCCCGCCTCCTCGTCGATGAGCAGGACCCCGGTCATGCCGAATCGAAGTCCCAGGGTCACCCCGCTCGTCTCGAGCAGGAGCAGCTTGCCGCGCCGCGACGTACCCGTCAAGGTGAGACCCTTCACCGCGCGCGCCCACGAGGACGGTGACGGCAGTTTCTTGGACGCGTAGACGTCGGCCCACCCGCGCACGATCCGCTCGCCGACCAGTCGATGCGCGAGTGCGCGATAGGACTCGACCTCCAGCACTTCGGGCATGGCCGACACGGTAGCGCCTGTGGCGAACGCGCAGGCACTAACTAAGGTTGTTCCATGCCCGTGGAGAAGCCCCAGTGGAAGGAACTGTTCAGCGAGGTGGTGACGTCGGGGCTGTGCACGGGGTGCGCGGCGTGCGTGGTGGCGTGTCCCCACGACGTCTTGGACTACGAGACCAGTGACGGGATCTACAAGCCCTGGCACCTCGACATCGACGGTGGACCCGAGGACTGCACCCACGGCGTGAAGGGTTGCACGATGTGCACGCGCGCCTGTCCGCGCTTTCGCAACTGGGAGAGCGAGATCGACCTGCACCGATTCGCGCGCGAACGAACCCCCGACGAGGTCTGGGGCATCGGCGACGTCTTCCTCGCGCGTTCCACCGACCCCGACGTCGTCGAAAACGGCCAGGACGGCGGGCTGGTGTCGGCGCTGCTCATCTACGCCCTCGAACACGACGTCATCGACGCGGCCCTGGTGAGCGGCCTCGAGGGCGACGGTTCCACCTGGGTCGCCCAGCCGCGGGTCGCGCGAAACCGCGAGGACGTGTTAGCGACCGCCAAGTCGCGCTACACCTACAGCGCCAACCTCCTCGCCTACCGCGAGGCGATCGAGGGCGGCGCCGAGCGCGTCGCGCTCGTGGGCATGGGTTGCATGGCCTCAGCGACCGGGGCGATGCAGAGCCGCAAGGCCGGCAAGATCGCCCGGCGTCTCAGCCTCACGATCGGACTGCTGTGCTCGAAGACCTTTGACGACTCGATCTTCGAAGAGCTCTTCGAGAAGAAGTACGCCATCAAACGAAGCGACATCACCAAGATGAACATCAAGGGCGTGTTCCAACTCTGGACGAGGGACGGGAGCTTCCACGAGATTCCACTCAAGGAGGCGCACGCCTTCACCCGCGAGGGATGCACGCAGTGTCCCGACTTCGCCGCCGAACACGCCGACATCTCCACGGGTGGCATCGGCGCCTTCGGGGACTGGACGCTCGTCATCGTGCGCACCGACCAAGGACGCGCGATCATGGACGCGCTGCATCACGAAGGGCTCATCGAGATCCGTCCGGGCGACGACGACCCGGGCGCGGTCGCCCTGCTGCACAAACTCGCCCAGGTCTCGCGCAAGCGCTGGCCCGAGGACGCGACCCCGGGGCCTCGTCGGATTGCGCTTCGCGTCGACTAGTCGCGCGACTCGCGAGTCGACGCCGCGTCGTCGAGTGTTTCGACCCTGAAGATGCGGTTGAAGATGATCAACTTCAGTACCCAGAACACCGCGAAGCTCACAAAGTTCGCGCCTTCGACGATGACCGTGTCGAGCAGATGGCTCCAGTGATGGGTGTGCACGAGATGGTGCGCGTAGGAAGCCCCGAGGATCGAAAAGGCGATGCCCAGCGCGGCGATGGCCCAGAAGGGCACCACTTCACGGCGGACGTGGCTGCGACCGGTCTTGCCCCAGGTCCACTTGCGGTTCAGGTTGTACGAGGGGATCGTCGCCACGACGTTGCCCACGATCGTCGCGGTGACTTCATTGGGGACGATGCGAAAGCCGTAGACGACGGCGATCACGACGATCGACGTCGTCGTGGACGCGACCGAGACCAGGGTGTAGCGCACGAGCTTGCGACCGTGGGCGGTCTTGGTCCACGCGACGGCGTTGCGCACGAGCGAGGACATGGCAGCAAACTTAATCGTCGCGTCGACGCGCCCACGATCGACGAAATCGACCAACGTCGTGCGTCGTTCGCGACGCGGTGAACGAAGACGCGATTCGTGGTCACGTTAGGGTGAGGACGTGGCATCTCGTCCTTCTACGACCACCGTCCTGCTCGTTCGTCACGGCACGACCGCGACGACCGGCACGATCCTGCCGGGGCGAGCCGCGGGCCTGCACCTCGCCGCACGCGGCACCGAGCAGGCCGCTCGCGTCGCGCAACGACTCACCGAGCTCGTCCCTAAACCGGTGGCGCTCTACACTTCGCCGCTCGAACGCGCTCGCGAAACGGCCGCGCCCATCGCCAAGGCCCTCGGTGCCCGAGCCGTCGCCGATCGCGGGCTGCTCGAATGCGACTTCGGTGCCTGGACCGGCAAGAAGTTGGCGCTGCTCGCCAAGAAGCCCGAATGGCGGCTCGTCCAACAGTCGCCCGGTTCGTTCCGTTTTCCCGACGGCGAGTCCTTCGCCGAGATGCAACTGCGAATCTGGTCCACGCTCGAGCGACTCGCGTCGCGTCACCGCGGAAAGACCATCGTCGTGGTGAGCCACGCCGATCCCATCAAAGCGGCGGTCACGTTCGCCCAGGGCGTGCCGCTCGACCTCTTCCAGCGAACCGTCATCTCGACCTGCTCGGTCAGCGCCCTGTCGATCGGCACCGGTGCGCCGCTGGTGCTCTGCGTGAACGCCACGTCGTCGCTGAAGGATCTCGCCCCGTCATGAACTACGTCTTTGACTCGCCCGACAAGGTAATGGTCGGGGTGCGCGGCGAAGTCGGCAATCGACTGTTCCTGCTCCAGGCCCGCCAGGGACGTCGTCTCGTGATCGTCAAGTGTGAGAAGTTGCAATTGAGCGCGCTCGCCGAATGGCTCTCTCAGGTACTGAACGACCTCGGCCGACCCGGTCACCTGCCCGAGGACGTCGTCCTCGAACCCGAGTACGAGGCGGACTTCGTCGCGGGCGACATCGCGATCGCGCTCGACCAGGACACCGAGCTCATCGAGGTCACGGTGCAGTCACTCGAAGAAGAAGACACGCTAGAACTGACCCTCACCAAGGAATGGGCCGGAGCCCTGGCGATCGCGATCACCCGGCTCGTCGAGGCGGGTCGGCCCTCGTGCCCCTTGTGCGGCGGACCACTCGACCCCAAGGGTCACGACTGTCCGCGCACGAACGGCCACCGCCCCCCTCTGCGCTGAGATGGACCGGACGGACCAGGACACGCTGCTGCGTCGCGGTCGCCTCGAGGTCGAGGGCCGGGTCGCGGGCTCGTCAAACCAGGCCTTGCTCGTCACCGCGACCCTCGACGGCGTCAGCGCCCAGGCCTGCTACAAACCCGAAGCGGGCGAGCGCCGGCTCTGGGACTTCCCCGACGGGCTGTGGCGACGCGAAGTCGCCGCCTACGAACTCGACCTCGTGCTCGGCACCGACCTCGTGCCGACCACGGTCGTGCGCGAGGACGCTCCCTTCGGCGTCGGCTCCCTGCAGTGGTGGGTCGACGACAACCTCGAGGACCACTACTTCACGCTGCGCGAACGCGCCGAACTCTACGACTGGTTCGCGGACCTGGCGGCCTTTGACGTGATTGCGAACAACGCGGACCGCAAGGCCGGCCACGTGCTCTACGACGGCGCGCGCTGTTGGGCGATCGACAACGGCCTGTGCTTCCACGAACAGGAGAAACTACGCACGGTCATCTGGGAGTACGCGGGACTGCGCCTCGACGCGAACTTGATCGAACGAATCGAACGCTTCGCCAACGGCGCGTGCGCGAACCTCGTGACGCTGCTCAGTCCGAGCGAGCTCGCCTTCACCCAACTGCGCGCACGAGAACTCGTCGAGGTGGCCCACTACCCGACGCCCAACGAGGAGAGCGACTGGCCGCCCTACCCCTGGCCGCTGATCTAGTCGAGCGCCAACGGGCTCGACGAGACGGCCACCCCCGACTCGAGCAGGATGAACGTCACGACCGCGCCGAGTCCGAAGAAGCCCGCCGCCCACCAGAACGCCACCGCGTAACCGTGCAACGTGGCCGTCGTCTCGAGGACCTTCATCGCCAGGGCGCTGTGGGGTGGGTTGGTCCTCATCAGGCTCATGCCCTCGGCCGTCGCCGCCGAGACCGCCAGCGTGTTCAACAACGCCGTGCCCACCGACCCACCGATCTGCTGGGTGGTGTTCACGAGCGCCGACGCCGCGCCGGCGTCGCGCTTCTCGATACCCGCAGTCGCGCTCGCGGTCGCGGGCGCGAAGATCAGACCGAGTCCGAGACCGAGCACGATGAGACCGGGCAACACGTGTCCGACGTAGTCCGAGTGCGCGGGCAACTTGGTGAACAGGATCATGCCCATCATCCCGAGCACCATGCCCGCGGGGATGAGCGGGCGCGGACCGGTCTTGGCGAGCAAGCGCGCGCTCGCCACGAAGGCCGACAGCGCCAGGCTCGCGACGAGTGGCAAGAACGCCAGTCCGGTGCGCAACGGCGAGAAACCGAGCGTGACCTGCATGTAGTACGCGAGGAACAACGACACGCCGAACATCCCGATGCTGGTGATGAACAGCGAGATCAGCGAACCCCCGCGGGTACGTTGCCAGAGGATGCGCAGCGGCAACAGCGCGTGACTGGCTCGTCGCTGCCAGAGCACGAACAACCACAGGACGAACACGCCCACGACGAGACTCGCCCAGGTAAAGACGTCGCTCCAACTGGTCGTGACCGCGTGACCGAGTCCGTAGACGACGAAGAACAGACCACCGCTGCCGAGTACGGTTCCCAGCACGTCGAGGTGCGTGTGCAGTTCGGAGCGACCCTTGTCGACGAACAACGTCACGCCCACGATCGCGAAGGCGGCGAAGAACAGGTTGATGAACAGGCACCAGCGCCACGACGCCCACTGGGTGAGCGCCCCACCGAGCAAGAGCCCGATCGCCGCCCCCGATCCGGCGATGGCGCCGTAGATCGAGAAGGCCTTGGCCCGCTCGTGGGGTTCTTGGAAGGTCGTGGTGAGTGTCGCCAGGGCGGCGGGCGCGAGCAACGCGCCAAAGACGCCCTGGATGGCGCGCGCGCTGACGAGCAGCGAGAAACTGTGCGCCGAACCCCCGAGCGCGGACGCGAGCGCGAAGCCCGCGAGGCCCAGGTACAGCACGGTGCGCCGGCCCCACAGGTCGCTCAGGCGTCCACCCAGCAGCAGCAGGGATCCAAAGGCGAGCGCGTAGGCGGTGATGGCCCACTGACGGTTGGCGTTGGAGAAGTGCAGGGCCAACTGCGCGCGCGGCAGGGCGATGTTGATGACCGTCGCGTCCAGGGCCACCATCAACGTCGCGAGGCTCACGACGCTGAGCGTCCACCATCGTCGTGCGTGACCGGTTAGCGAGGCTGGGTTCATAGTCCTGTGCTCACCCTAGGCACGTGGACAGGACACCCGTGGCCCGGCCCGCGCTAGGCGCGGGCCTTCAACTGCTCGATGAGTGCGGGCAGCACCTTGTGGACGTCACCCACGACGCCGAAGTCGGCGATCTGGAAGATCGGCGCGTCAGGGTCCTTGTTGATCGCGACGATGTTCTTGGATCCCTTCATGCCGACCATGTGCTGGGTCGCTCCCGAGATGCCGCACGCGATGTAGACGGTCGGTTTGACGGTCTTGCCGGTCTGGCCGACCTGGTGCGAATACGGCACCCACCCGGCGTCGACGATGGCGCGACTCGCGCCCGCGGCGCCGTGCAACAGCTTGGCGGTCTCTTCGACGAGGGCGTACTTGTCCGCTTCACCGAGTCCGCGCCCACCCGAGACCACGACCGCGGCCTCTTCGAGTTTGGGACCGGTCCGTTCCTCGACGTGACTGGTGGTGATCGTCGCGGTGCCACTCGCGCCGGTGTCACCGACCGCGGCGCTCACCACGGCCGCACTCGCGCCGCCACTCGCCTCGGCGACGAAGGACTTCGCGCGCACGACAATGATCCCTGGACCCTCGCCGGTGAAGCGGGCCTTGACGGTCTGGGTGCCGCCGAAGACCGGGTGCTCGGTGACGAGTCCCCCCTCGTCGCTGATCCCGGTCACGTTGGTCAGCACCGGACGGTCGAGCCGCGCCGAGAGACGGCCGGCGATGTCACGTCCGTCGTAACTGGTGGGGATGAGGATCGCGTCGGGCGAGGACGACGCCACGAGTTGGGCGATCGCCGCGGCGACCGGTACGCCGGGCAGTGCGCCGTGCAGGTCCCCCACGTCATAGAGCGTGGTCGCGCCGTACTCGCCGGCTTGGGCGGCGAGGGTCGCTCCGTCACCCCAGGTGACCGCCGCGACCGACGTCGCGAGGGACCGGGCGTGGGTGAGCAGTTCGAGTGAGGTGCTCGTGAAGGTCCCGTTGGCGGGCTCGGCGACGACCCAGATGGCTGTGACTGGCATGAGGACTCCTAAAGGACTTTGATGGACTCGAGGTAGGCGACGATCTTCTGCGCGCCGTCGCCCTCGTCGACGTACTTCTCGCCGGCCTGGCGCGATTCGGCGGCGAGCACCGCGGTGATCTCCTGGCGAGCGCCCGACTGACCGACCTCGCCCGCGAGGCCGAGGTCCGCGACCGAGAGGACCTCGACGGGCTTGGACTTGGCGGCCATGATGCCCTTGAAGGACGCGTAACGAGGTTCGACGACGCCGGCGGTCACGGTCACCACGCACGGCGTGGGCGCGGTCACCTCGTCGTAGCCCGACTCGGTCTGGCGATCCACCTTGAGCGTCGACCCCTCGACGCTCACCGACTTGGCGAAGGTGATCGACGGGAGTCCGAGCAGTTCGGCCAGTTGCACGGGCGTCGTGCCGGTGTAGCCGTCCGAGGACTCGGTCGCGGCGAGTATCAGGTCGGGACTCTCGCGCTTGATGACCGCGGCGAGCACCTTGGCGGTACCGAGCGCGTCGGTGCCTCGCAACGAGTCGTCGCTCACGATGACCGCCTTGGCGGCACCCATGGCGAGTGCGTTGCGAAGCCCGGCGACGTCCGCGGCCGAGCCCATCGACACGACGGTCACCTCGCCGCTGCCGGCCTTGTCGACCAGTTGCAGGGCCATCTCGACGCCGTAGGTGTCGGCTTCGTCGAGGATCAACTTGCCCGAACGGTCCAGGTTGTGCGACGCGTCAAGTGACTGCGGCGCCGCGGGGTCAGGAATCTGTTTCACACACACGACAACGTTCATGCCCACAATCTAGGACATCTACCGGCCAGTAGCTAAATCGGCCGACCCACGATCGACATCGCCAGGGCCGGATCGTCGGTGATGATGCCCGCCACCCCGAGCCGGTCCATCGCCGCGATGTCCGACGCGGCGTTGACGGTCCAGACGTTGACGTCGAGCCCGTACTGAGCAGCGCGCATCATGCCCTCGTCGTCCAGACGCGTGAACGGGGGGTGGACCGCGCTCAGACCGAGCACGTGGGCCTTCAGCATCGCCTCGGACACGTCGTCGGCCCACAGTAGCCAGCCGACCTTCACGTCCTGGTCAAAGGACCGCACCACGGCGCACGTCGCCAGGTCGAAGCACGAGATGATCACCGACTCCGCCCAGCCGCCAGTCCTCAGCCGGCGAACGACGTCGCGCGCAAAGTCTCCCGTGTCGTCGTAGGTGGGTTCGTTCGCGTGTCGGATGTTCTTGATCTCGACGTTCACGTTCAGGCCCGCGAGGACCTCGAGCGACTGGTCCAGCGTCGGTACGTAGGAGGGCAGTTGGGACGCGTTGGTCTGGGCGATCACGAGCTCATTCACCACCGCGTCGTGGTGCACGACGAATTCACCGTCGAGCGTGCGCCGCACGTCGAGTTCCACGCCGTCCACGCCCAGGCTCACCGCGGCTCGAAAGGCCTCGAGCGTGTTCTCGCGCTGGCGCTGGTGCAGGCCCCGATGGGCGACGACGGCGGGCATGGGCGCAGTCTTGCAAAGTCACGCGACGTCGTTAACACCGACCGCGTTTTCACTACGTAAATGTGCGTAATGACGCGCACGAGCGCCGATCAACCGGCGTTTCTTAGAAAAGTCCCTTGTATTCACCACACAACCTAAGTAAAATTAGAAACCCCGCCACGGTGGACATTTGTGCACCGCGGTATGAGCCAATAAGGATTACTCATGTCGTTGATCTGGAACCGTACCCACGCCTGGGACGACGCCGACTGGCGCTCGAACGCCGCGTGCCGAGACACCGAACCCGAACTCTTCTTCCCGATCGGCACGACGGGCATGGCCACCGACCAAATCGAGTCCGCCAAGCGCGTCTGTGACCACTGCGACGCGCAGAAGGCCTGCCTCGAGTTCGCCCTGGCGACCAACCAGGAGTCGGGTGTCTGGGGCGGTACCACCGAGGACGAACGTCGCAAGCTACGCAAGCAGTGGCTCGCCGCCCGCCGTCGCGCCTCGATGAACTAGTTACGGGCGCGCGTCGGTCGGCACGACGACGCGCACGAAGGTGCCCCCACCTTCGGCGTAGGGGACCGAATTCATCTCGATCGTGCCGTGGAGTTGTGCGCGTACGAGGTCGCGCACGATCGACAGACCCAGGCTCGTCGGCACCTCCAGTGAGAAGTCCTCACCCAGTCCGCGACCGTTGTCGCGGATCTCGGCGACCGCGTCACCGTCCTCTTGGTAGAGGTTGAGGGTCACCACACCCACGTGCTCGTTCGCCGCCCCGCCGAAGTCGACGAAGGCGTGTTCGACCGCGTTGGTGAGCAGTTCGGCCAGCGCCACCGCGAGTGGCGTCGCGAGGTCCGTCGAGAGCGTGCCGAGTTCGCCGTTTACGACGATCTCGACCGGGTGCAGCGCGAGGACCGTGTCCTCGACCAGCAGCACCAGGGAGCGGACGATCTCGTCAAAGACCACCTCCTCACCCGGCTCGCGCGAGAGGACTTCGTGCACGACCGCGATCGAGCGCACGCGACGCTCCGCCTCTTGCAGCGCGACGCGGGTCTCGAGTTCGTCGCTGCGTCGCGCCTGGAGGCGCAGCAGCGACGAGATCGTCTGCAGGTTGTTCTTCACGCGGTGGTGCACCTCGCGCACGGCCGCCTCCTTGTTGAGCAGCACGCGGTTGAGTTGGCGAAGGTCCGAGACGTCGCGCACCAACAGCACGACGCCGGTGACCAGGCCGTGTTCGAGCAGCGGCACGCTGTGAAAGAGGATGGCGACGTCGTGGCCCCGGTCGACCTCCTCGAGCGCGGGTATGCCGTACTCGAGACAGCGTTCGACGACCCGCACCCGCAGTCCCAACTCGGGCAGCGTGCGGCCCTCGGACGACGCGTAGATACCGAGGCGGTGCATCGCGTTCGCGGCGTTGGGCGTGGCGAACTCGACCTCGCCCTTGGCGTCGAGCAGGATGATGCCGTCGCCCACGCGCGGCAGACCCGGGCCCGCGACGTCGTCCTCGCGGTAGGGGAACGTCGATTCGGCCACCATCGCACAGAGACGCTCGAAGATCGACAGGTAGGCCTGTTCGTAGAGCGACGCAGGACCGCGAAGCGGCCCCTGCAAACGGACCATCACCGCGACGATTCTCCCGTCGTAACGAACCGGCACGCACCAGACCGGGACCACGTCGTCGATCCCCTCGACCTTCACCTCGCCCACCATGCGCGTCCCGTTCTCGAAGGCGAGTTGCACGAGCGGCCAGGACTCGGCCGGCCGGGTGGCGCCCACCAGGTCGTCGTTCAGGATCGTCGAGCGGTTGTTGGGACGCATCTGGCCGAGTACCACGAAGTCCGTCGCGCTCGCTGCGGGCTCGTGCACGCACGCCATCAACAGCAGGTCCGAGAACGAGAGGTCCGCGAGCAGTGACCACGACGCCGTGAGTCGCAGCAGATGGTCGACCGCGGGCTCTTCTAGGGTCGTGTGCTGGTTCGCGAGTTCGGCGAGCGTGGCCATCAGTTATCGCAGGGCGACCATGGTGCGTTGACGAGTGGTGAAGGTGGCGAGTTCGTGCACGCCCTTGGCCTCGAGCATGGTGGCCAGGTCGTGCGCTCGTTCGCCCACGCGCTCGAGTCGGTGCGCGTCACTGGCCGTGGTGAAGGTGAGGCCCTCGCGAACCGCGTGGTCGAGGAACCCCGCGGCGGGATACTGTTCGCCGATCGGTTTCTTCCAACCCGCCGACGAGCATTCGATCGAGAGGTCCGCCTCCTTGGCGGCGCGCGTCGCCTGTTCCCAAAACTGACTCGGATCCGAGGAGAGGAAACCCGCGACCTTGATGAGATCCGGGTGGGCGAGCACGTCCACCGAACCGGTCTGGGCCAACTCGGTGATCCGCTGCGCGTAGTCGCGCCAGGCCTGGTCGACGTCGCGCACGTCCCACTGGTGACGATGGACGGGGTTCTCGTAGTCGTCGAACTGCCAGGTGTCGATCCAGTGCACCGAACCGATCAAGACGTCAAAGGGGTACTGGGCGAGCAGGTTCGCCACCTCGTCCATCTGACCGCGGTAGTAGTCGACCTCGAGCCCGATCTTGACGGGCAGGCCCTGCTCCTGGGCGGCGAGCGCCAGGTCGACGTAGGCGTCGAGTGAATTTCGCGCGTGCCAGTCGAAGTACTCGGCGATCGCCGGACTCGTCGGCTCGTGGCCGAACTTCAACCAGAAGGGACCCACCAGTGAGGCCACCTCGACGAACCGGTGCGTGTGCTCGGTGAGCGCGAGCTCGCTCACCCCGTGCGTGGCGGCCTCGTCACAGTAGGCGGCGATCTGGTCGATCTGGTAGGCGACCGAGGACTCCGAGTGGGGCCAGAGGTGAAGGTGGTAGTCGATCACGAACTGGCCCCGTGGTTCAGTTCGTGCCGAAGCCCACGATGCGCTCGCTCGAGGACGAGGCGAACTCGACGTAGGCAATGCGCGACGCGGGTATTCCGACGCGTCGGTCCTTGCGGTCCGTGAGCCAGAGGATGGTCTCGGTGCCGAGCGCCGCCTCGACCTCTTTCATGATCTCGTCGCGGTTCGCACTCTCGGGGAGCTCGATCTCGAGCTCCTTCATGGACTGCACGATGCCAATACGAATATCCATCACTTCTCCTCTGGCCCAGTGGCGACTTTCCCATGTTAGGACCCTGGGGCAAGATGGATACCGTGAGCAACGATCCGGTGTCCGAGCGCAGTCGTCGCTGGGCGGCGACGATGTCGGGTTACGAAGGAGCGCCAAACGACGTGGTGATCGCGCACCGCGATTCGCACGCAAAGGTCGAGCCGACACTCGACGCGCGCGCCGCCAGCGCCACCACGCTCGCCGCTCGCGAACGACAGCTCGACGACGTGCTCGCACCCGGCGCCACCCGCTCGCACGCCGCGGGACATCGTGCGCGCGAGGAAGAGCCCGACGAGTTCCGCACGTGCTTCGAACGTGACCGCGATCGCATCTTGCACAGTGCCTCGTTTCGCCGCCTCGCGGGCAAGACCCAGGTCTTCGTCTTTCCCGAGGACCACATGCGCACTCGGCTCACCCACGCACTCGAAGTGGCCCAAGTCGCCACGGGGATCGCGCGCGCCGTGGGCCTCAACGTCGCCCTGACCGAGGCGATCGCCCTGGGCCACGACTGTGGGCACGGCCCCGGTGGACACGCCAGTGAGGAGGCGTTCGACCCCTTCGTCGAGGGAGGTTTCGACCACGCCGTCTGGGGCGCGGACGTCTCGCTGGTGGCGCTCAACCTCTGTGCCGAGACCCTCGACGGCATCAGGAACCACTCCTGGTCACGTCCCGCGCCCTCGACGCCCGAAGGTGAAGTCGTGAGTTGGGCCGACCGGATCGCCTACGTGTGCCACGACTTCGAGGACGCGGTCTCGGCGGGCATCGCCACGCCCGAGGACCTGCCCGTACTCGTCGCCCAGCGCTGCGGCGTGGTGCGGGGCCAGCAACTGGGCGCTTTCATCAACGCCATGATCCGCACGATTCGCGCGACGGGCGTGATCGGCATGGACGCCTCGCACGCCGAGGCACTGAGCGCCTTTCGACACTTCAACTACGAGTCGATCTACTTGCGCGACGCGTCACGCCACCAGGCGTCAGCGGTCGTGGCGATGCTGCGCGCCCTCGTCGAGTACTTCGCCCTGCATCCGACGCTCATCCCCGACGTCGCCCAGCGCGGCGGCGAGTGGGAGTCGCCCTCGGGCGCCCTCGTCGAGGCGGTTTCCTACGTCGCGGGCATGACGGACCGATTCGCCTGTCGAAGCGCGGTCACCCTGCTCGACTGGCCAATCGACCGCTTGCCCAGTGGGATCGACCGTTAGGGCTTCGTCGCCGCTTCGAGGTTGATGCCCAGCGGCGCGCCGCCCTGCATCCAGCCAAGTCGTTGCTCGGTCGTGCGCAACGCCACCCGTTCGTGGGTGAGGATCCAAAAGGAGTTCGTGCGAATGGCGTTCTCGACCGCGGCGGCGACGTCGTCGGGATCGATGCCACTGGTCACCGCCGACGTCGCGACGTCGTTGACGATCTTGACCATCGGATCCTCGTTGTAGCTCACGAGTTCGTTGGGCATGTTGCGGTGGGACTCGTGGATGCGCGTGCGCACGAAACCGGGGCACAACACCGAGACGCCGACGTTCTTCGCGCTCATCGCCAGTTCGTGGAAGAGGCTCTCGGAGATCCCCACGACGGCGAACTTGCTCGCGCAGTAGGCGCCCATGCCCGGCATGCCGCCGAGTCCCGCGAGCGAGGCGGTGTTCACGACGTGTCCCTCGTTCTGTTCCAGGAAATACGGCACGAAGGCGTTGATCCCGTTGACGACCCCGCCGATGTCGATGCCCATGACCCAGTCCCAGACCTTCTTGGGCGTACCGATGGTCGGCCCGCCCACGACCCCGGCGTTGTTGAACACCACGTGCGCGCCACCGAAGGTTGACAACGCCTCGTCGCGCAGGGCGTTCACGTCGTCCTCGTTGGCGACGTCACAGTGCACGCCCACCGCCTTGGCACCTTCGTCGCTGAGTCCCTTCAGTGCGCTCGCGAGCGCGTCGTCCTCGATGTCGCCGAGCACCAGGTTCACGCCCGAGGCCGCGAGACGTCGCGCCGTCGCGAGCCCGATGCCACTGGCGCCGCCCGTGATGACCGCCGTCTTCCCCTCTAACTCCATTAGTCCCCCTTCGGCCTAGACCAGCCTGAGTTCTTGACGATAGACCCGCGCGGGACCCTGGGCCGCGACGGCGGCGGCGAGCGCGGCGAAGGCCTGGGCGACCTCGCTGTCGGGACTCGCCACCACCACCGGTTCGCCGACGTCGCCGCCTTCGCGCAGCCTGGTCTCGAGGGGGATCTGACCGAGCAGCGGCACGCCGAGCTCGTCGGCGAGTCGTTGTCCACCGCCCGCGCCGAAGATCTCGTAGCGCGCGCCGTCCTCGCCGGTGAACCAACTCATGTTCTCGATCACCCCGCGCACCGACAACTTCAACTTGCGCGCGGCGTAGGCCGATCGCTGGGCGACCCGTTGGGCCGCCGCCTGGGGTGTGGTGACCACGTACATCTCGATGCGCGGCAAGACCTCGGACAGCGTGAGGGCCACGTCTCCGGTGCCCGGCGGCATGTCGATCAACAAGAAGTCCGGCTCGTCCCACCACGCCTCGGTCACGAGTTGCTCGATGGCCTTGTGCAACATGGGACCTCGCCAGATCACCGGCTGCTCGTCGGGCACGAAGTAGCCCATGGAGACACAGCGCACCCCGTGGACGAGGGTGGGGATCACCGTGTCGCCGAGCACGATCGGGTCCGTGGCCGCGCCAAGCATCTTGGGCAACGAGAAGCCGTAGACGTCGGCGTCGAGCACGCCCACCTGGTGACCGAGTTGCGCGAGTGAGATCGCGAGGTTGACCGTCACCGAGGACTTGCCCACGCCGCCCTTGCCCGACGAGATACCGAGCACGCGGGTCTTGGAGAGTTTGTCGAGGAACCGCGGCGCGGCGTCGTGGGCGTGCGCGTGTTGGCCCGGTCCCGGGTCGCCCGCCATGGCCCCACGCAAGAAATTGCGCAACGCGAGTTTCTCGTCGTCGTTCATCGCGCGCACCACGATGCTCGCCCCGGGGGCGAGCGCCTCGATCGAGGATTCAATTCGAGCCAGGTTGGGCCAGGCCGTGACCGGCAGCACCAGTTCCACGCGCGCGGCGCCGTTCGCCTCGCCGACCTCGCCGAGGAATCGAAGCTCGCCGAGGGTGCGCACCAACTGGGGCTCGACGATTTGGGCCAATTTCTGGCTTAATGCGGGGTCTGTCGCCACGAGGGAAGTTCTTTCTTTAGTCCCTAGACATTACTGTCGCGAGCCGGGCGACGACTCGTAGACTTCCATCGTGAATACGACCCAGAGCGACAACGACGTCGATCCGGCCCTCTTCGCCGCCAACATCACGAGTCTGACCCACTCCTTTGGCGACAACACCCGTCGAAAGATCTACTTCTTCGTGCGCGAGAACCCCGGCGCCACGGCAGCCGAACTCTCCTCGCACTGTCACGTGCACGCCAACGTCGTGCGCCACCACCTCGAACGGCTCGCCGAAGGCGGGTACGTGACCTTCGACAACGTGCGAAAGACGACGGTCGGGCGACCCGCGAAGGGCTACCGCGTGGTGGACGACTCGCTCGCCATGGACGGATCGATGCGCCGCGACGCGTTGTTGGTGGCACTGCTCGAGATGGCGCTCGAGCGCCTCGGACCCGACGCGGCCGAACAACTGGCCCACGACGTCGGGGTCGACTACGGACGCACGCTGGGTGCGGCCGTCGCGCCGACGGATTCCTCGCGTTCGGTCAAGGCCGCCATGGCCTCGATCGCGGGACTACTCACCGCGCACGGTTTCGCCGCACGCACCGAGGAACACGACTCCGAGCAGAGCGTCGTCGCAGAGAACTGTCCCTTCGGTACCGCGGCCCAGCACCACCCGGTGCTCTGTGCGGTCGACCGCGGACTGATCTCGGGCATGCTCGAGGGTCTGGGCGCCGAACGAACGACGGTGACCATGACGTCGCGCGCTCGCGGTGACGAGGTCTGTCGCGTCACCGCCTAGGTCGACGCGAGGCACCGGCTAGGTGTGCAGTCCCAGTTTGGTCAAGAACGGTCGAGCGATCGCGAGTTGACCCCGGGAGGGTTTCAGCGCGAGAAAGACCTCGAACTCGGACTTGGCGAGGGCCTGGTTACCTGGGGTCGAGTCCGCGACGATCGCGTAGTAGAGACGAGGCGCCGGCGAGCGCGGCGCCAGGGCGATCGCCTGGCGCAGGTCGTTCACGCCCGCGCGCATGACCGTGAGATCCTGGCTCGAACTGCCCGCCGAGAACTCCAGCCACCCCACTTGGGTGAGGGCCGCCACGTTCGTGGGGTCCAGAGCAAGCACCTCGCGATACGCGTCCAGCGCGGTGACGGCATTGCCGTTCGCGATGTCCGCCTGGGCCTCGTCGAGGTCTTGCTGGATCTTCTGGGCCTTGGAGAGCGAGAGGCCGCCCGTCGCGTCGTTGCCCGCCTGACGGGGCGTCAACGCCGAGAACAGGATCACGCCGATCGCCACCGTCACGCACGCCAGACCCAGGAACAGCCAGCGCTTCTTTCGCACGCGCCGCGCACCCTGGGGTACCGCGACGGCGAGCTCGGCCAGTCGCGCGCGCGCCGCGTCGATCGCGTCTCGTTCGCGGCGTTCGATCGCGGCGAACTGATCGGCCGACAACTCGCCGCTGTCGAGTTCGAGGCGCGCGTCAAGCAGTGACGCCTCACGCAGCGCGACCTCGTTCACCAATCGTTGCTCGTCGCGCGCGCGGCTCATCGCCACCGCTTTCGAAGCCGCCACAGCGCCGCGACCAACACCAGCACCACGACGAGCGGCCCGAGCCAGAGCAGCACCCCGAGTCCCGAGGTTGGTGGGCTCAGCAGAATCGACGGACCGTAGGCGTCCTCGATCGAGGTCAGGATCTGGTCGTCGGACTTGCCCGCGGCGACGTCCGCGACGATCTCGTGGCGCACCGCGACCGCGGTCGTGGCGTTGCTCTGGGCGACCGAGAGGTCCTCACAACTGGGACACTTGACGAGCGACTCGAGATGGGCCACGCGCGCCGCGGCGCTCGACTGGCCCTGGTTGAGTGACAGGGCGAGGGCGAACACGACCACGAGCGCCGCCGCGAACAGCCAGAAGGAGCGCAGCACCCTCACGCGCGCACCCGCGCCAGGACCGACGCCAACTGGGACAGTCGCACCGCGCCCACCAGGGTCACCACGACGCGACCCTTCGCGTTGATCACGAAGGTCGTGGGCGGGGACTCGACGCCGTAGCGGTTGGCGATGGCCCCGCCCGGATCCAGGATCGACGGGTAGAGCGAGCCGTAGTGCGCGGAAAAGGCGTTCGCGGCCGACAGCGTGTCGTTAAAGACCACGCCGATCACGTCCACGCCCGCGTTCCTCTCCTGCCAGGCGAAGGTCGAGAGCGTGGGCGCCTCGACCTGGCAGGGACCGCACCACGACGCCCAGAAGTTCACCACGACCACGTGACCGCGGTCCTCGCGCAGCGACCAGTGCCGTCCGTTCAGTTCGGTGCCCGAGAAGTCCGGCGCGATCCTTCCGAGCAGCGGGCTCGTCACGTCGGTCGCGTCGGTGACGGGCTGGCGCGTCGCGAGGAACACGCTGAAGGCGACCACCAGCACGAGGACCGCGAGCGAGACGAGCAGGACCGTCCTTCTCACGCCACCCGCTCCTCGACGTGACGCCGGCGAAGGAACGAGACGCCGGCCCCGACGCCCACCAGCAGCCCACCGATCCAGAGCCAGGCGAGCAGTGGCTCGACGGTCACCCCGAGCACGACCGAGCCCGCGGGCAGGTTGTTCTGCACCTGGGCGCCCGAGGTGGTGCCGTTGCCGCCCACGGCGTCAAAGGTGACGTAGACGTCGCGCAGCAGATTCGAGTCGATGGCGGGCGTGCCCACCGTGGTGGCGCGTCCGTTGAACGTCGTGACCGCCGGACGCAGCGCGTGCCCGTCGACGCTGACGACCAGTTGGGTCGCCCGCTCGAGCGAGTCCTTCACGACGTGAAAGCCCGAGAACGAGACCAGTTGGGAGTCCACGACGGTGCTCTGGCCCGCCGCCAAGGTCACCTCGGAACGCTTCGTGTAGGACGTCGAGACCACGATGCCCACCGCGAGCACCACGATGCCCAGGTGCACGACCATGCCCCCGGTGCTCGGCGCGCGCAACGCACCGAGCAGTCGCCCCCGGCGCCGCGCGGTGACGACCACGCCAAAGAGCGTGCGGATCGCCGCGCCCGCCGCGCCACAGGCGAAGAACACCGCGAGCAACACCGCGCGGTGGCGTACGCCCGCGAGCACCAGCACCGCCACGAGCACCAGGCTCGCCCACGCGACGGGCCGCACGCGTTGCCACAGCACGCTCGCGCGCGCGCTTCGCCAACTCACCAACGGCGCGATCGCCATCAGGGCGAGCAACACGACGCTGAGCGGGGCGGCGATGGTGGCGAAATACGGCGTGCCGACCGTGACCTGGGTGCCGTTGACGGCCTCGTAGAGCAGAGGAAAGACCGTCCCGAGCAGCACGACGAGCGCGAAGCCCACGAACAGGATGTTGTTGACGACGAAGAGTCCCTCGCGCGAGAACGGCTGGTCCACGCCCACCGGCGAACGCAAGGCGTCACCGCGCCAGGCGAGCAGGCCAACCCCCAGTGCGACCGTGAAGAAGAACAGTCCGATCAACAAGGGCCCGAGCGTCGAGGAGGAGAACGAGTGCACGCTCTCGAGCACGCCCGAACGCGTGAAGAAGGTGCCGAGCACCGTCAGCGCGAAGGTCGCGATCGCGAGCGAGAGGTTCCACACCCGAAACAGCCCGCGACGGTCTTGGACGATGACCGAGTGGATGTAGGCCGTCGCCGTCAGCCAGGGCAACAGCGCCGCGTTCTCGACCGGGTCCCAGCCCCAGAAGCCGCCCCAACCGAGGACCTGGTAACTCCACCAGGCACCCAGCACGATCCCCACCGACAAGGCCCCCCACGCGAGCACCGTCCAGCGGCGCTGCTCGAGGGGCCAGCGCTCGTGGACCCGTCCGGTGACGAGCATCGCGATGGCGAAGGCGAAGGGCACGGTGAAGCCCACGAAGCCGAGATAGAGCAGCGGCGGGTGCGCCGCGACCAAAGGATTGTCCTGGAGCAGCGCGTTCGGCCCCTGACCCTGCAGGACGTGCGCGGGGTTGGCGAGGAACGGGTCCGCGGGGAACATCATGAGCGCGCTGAAGAACGCGCCGACGCCAAAGAGCACGACCGCGGCCCAGCCCACCACCGCGTCGGTCGCCTCGCGGCGGTAGTAGACGAGCACCCCGAGCGTGATCAGAGCCAACAGCAGCGACCACAACAGCAACGAGCCCTCGAGGGCCGACCACATGCCGGTGATCGAGTAGAGCAACGGCGTGAAGGTCGCGTTGTTCTCGGCGACGTAGGCGAGCGCGAAGTCGTGGGTCACGAGCGCGTACTGCATCACGCCCACCGCCCCGAGCACGCCCAGAAGCGCGAGCGCGGCGAAGGCCCTCGCGTGCGAGGGTTTCGAGGTTCGTAGGGCACGCAGTTGGAAGAGAATGCCGCCCACTGCGCCCGCGAAGGACACGTAGAGGAACGAGCGGCCCAGCCACGTCAAGGTCATCGAGTCGTACCGTTGGGCGCCTTCACGCGCTTGGGGTGGGCCGCGATGTAGGTCGCGGTGTGCTTAACCATGATCTGGGTGCCGTCGAAGTCGAGCGACGTCACCGACGTGAAGTGGCCCACGACCACGACCGGGATGTCCGCCTGGAACAACTCGGGCGGCGATCCGTGCGCGTCGACGAAGACCCGCCGGTCCTTCGAGCCCGTGAGCACGAAGGACGCACCCTTCGAGGTGCGCTCGATCGAGCCGGGCTTGACGACGCCCTCGAGGCGGATGACCTCGGTGCCGACCTTCGCGCGCTGGGCCAGCGCTTGATCGACGGTTTCGAAGTAGTTCAGTGAGTGCAGGATGCCTTGGCTGAGCAGCGCGATGATCGCGAGCACCAGGGCGCCGAGCACGAGCATCGAGCGCTGGCGGCTTCGACTCGAAGATTTCGGTGGCGCGACGGGTGAGAGGTCGGGCGCTTCAGTGTCGCTCACGTCGTCCTCGCCACCAGATCGACAGCGCGTAGAGCGCCAGCCCCCCAAAGGCGAACGAGTAGCCCGCGTCGACGTAACCCATCAGCGTGCACCTTCGCGCTGGCGTTGGCGCAGCGCCTCGTCGAGGGCGAGGCGCTGGGACGTCTCTTTGCGCACCTCGAGTCGATAGCGCGCGCGAAGCAACCAGAAGAACGACAGCGTGAAACCGACGAAGCTGATCAGCAGCGTCCAGGCCATCGACCCGTGGACGAGCAGGGTGCGATTAGACGTGAACACCGTCGCGCCCTGGTGCAGGGTCTTCCACCACTGGACCGAGAAGTGGATGATGGGCACGTTGATCGCCGACAGGATGGCAAAGACCGCCGAGCGTCTCGCGCGAAGCGTAGGGTCGTCGTTCGCGCGACGCAGCGCCAGGTACCCGAGGGCGAGCACGCCCAGGATCGCCGTCGAGGTGAGGCGCGCGTCCCAGGCCCACCACACACCCCAGGTGGGCCGTCCCCAGATCGAACCGGTGATCAAGGTGAGCGCGATGAACACGACGCTCACCTCCATGGCGCAGTGGGCCACGCGGTCCATCACCCACGAGCGCGTGCGTCGCCACAGGTACAACGCGCTCGCGATGGTCGCGGTGCCAAAGGAGACGTAGAGCGCCACCCAGGCAACGGCCGGGTGCACGTAGAGCAGGCGCACGAGGTTGCCCTGGACCCTGTCGGGGGGCGTCACCCACAGGCCGAGCCAGATCGTCAGGGCGAGCAGCAGGAGCGTCACGGGGCCCAAGAGGCGCTGGGAGAGTTGTTTGATCATGATTCCTCTAGAACACCGTAAAGGAGAATGCCGACCCCCCCGTACGCGACGAGCGCCACCAGGACGATTACCCACCATTCCCACAGTCCGCCGTGGCCCAGCGCGGCACTGAACGAGCGCTCCCCGGCGATCAGCAACGGCGCGAACGCGGGCAGGCAGAGCACCGGCAGCAACGTCGCGGCCCCGTCACCGCCGGCGGTCAGCGCGCCGTAGAGGGTCCCCGCACACGACAGCGCAGCGAGGGTCACGAGCACGCTCGGCAGGGCCACCAGCGCCCCGTGGAGGGCCGCGTGCAGCACCAGGACCGTGCCGGCGAGCAGCACCAACCCGGTCACCCAGAGTTCCACGCACAGGGCCAGGGCCTTGCCGAGAAAGACCCCCGCGGGGTCCAATCCGAGCGTCGCCACCGACGCGCGCGTGCCCGGCGTCGATTCAATGACCTGACTGCGGTTGATCATCAGCAGCGCCACGAAGAGCATGACCAGGTAGAACAGTCCCGGCCCCGCCGAGGAGTTGCCGGCGTGCGCGGGACCCAGCGCGAGTCCGGCGAGCAGCAGGGCCATCGCGCCAAAGGGGAGGACCTGCCAGAGCAGGACGCGGCTGCGCGCCTCGACGCGCAGGTCCTTGCGCGCGACGAGCCAGGCCACGCGGATCACGACTCGGACACCTGCACGCGCCCGCCCGCCAGGTGCACGGTCCGAGGACGAAGAGCGTCACTGCGAAGCGGGTCGTGCGCGCTCACCACCACCGTCGCGCCGGCGCCGGTCACCTCGGAGAGCAGACGATCGAAGAACGCACGACCCTGCTCGTCGAGCGACGCGTAGGGCTCGTCGAGCAGCCACAGTTCGGCCCGGCGAAGCAACAGCCACGCGAGCGCGAGACGACGTCGCTGGCCGGCGCTGAGTTGCTTGGTGGGCGTGCTCGCTCGAGACCCGAGACCGACGCGTTCGAGCACGTCGCCGATCCCGTCGAGGGGTCGCTCGAGGGCCCTGGCACAGAAGCGCAGGTTCTCTTCGACGCTGAGGTCGGCGTAGAAGGAGCCCTCGTGACCGAGCCAGCCCACCCGTCGGCGCAACTGTCGCAGGTCGCCCGTTCGCAGGTCGATCCCACAGACCGTGCCCGCACCGCTCGTGAGCGGCACCAGTCCCGCGAGCAGGCGCAGCAGGCTCGTCTTGCCCGCGCCGTTGGCCCCCGAGAGCACCGTGAGCGATCCCGCGCCCAGATCGAGATCGACCCCGCTCAACAGCGGGTAACCATTGGCGAAGACCACGGCGTTGGCGAGCTGGACGAGGGGACCTGGACGCATCGACGAGGTCTAGCCCGCCAGGGCGTCGAGGTCGGCACCGACCATCATCTCGATCAGGGCGTAGAAGTCGACCTCGCACTTCCAACCGAGCAGATCGCGCGCGCGAGTGGCGTCACCGACCAGCAGGTCCACCTCGGCCGGACGGATGAAGGCGGGGTCGACGACGACGTGGTCCTCGTACTTGAGACCCGCGGCGCCAAAGGCCACCTCGCACAGTTCTCGCACCGAGTGGGTCTCACCGGTCGCGATGACGAAGTCGCCGGGCTCGTCGCGCGCGAGCATCGCCGCCATCGCGCGCACGTAGTCCGCGGCGTAGCCCCAGTCGCGCTGGGCCTCGAGGTTCCCCAGACGAAGTTCGCGGGCGAGCCCGCGCTTAATGCGCGCGACACCGTGGGTGACCTTGCGGGTCACGAACTCGAGGCCGCGCCGAGGCGACTCGTGGTTGAACAGGATGCCCGAGGACGCGTGCAGTCCGTAGCTCTCGCGGTAGTTCACCGTGATCCAGTGGCCGTAGACCTTGGCGACGCCGTAGGGACTGCGAGGGTAGAAATCCGTCGTCTCGTCCTGGGGCACGGTGCGCACGCGACCGAACATCTCGGACGAACTGGCCTGGTAGAAGCGGATCTCGGGGTCGACGATGCGGATCGCGTCGAGCATGCGCGTCACCCCGAGAGCCGTCGCCTCACCCGTGAGCACGGGCTGGGTCCACGAGGCCTGGACGAAACTCTGCGCGGCGAGGTTGTAGACCTCGCGCGGGCGAAAATCGCGCAGGACGTTGATGAGCGACACCTCGTCCATCAGGTCGCCCGAGACCAGCGTCAGGCGGTCCTGGATGTGGCTGATGCGCGAGTTGTTCTCGGTCGAACTGCGCCGCACGAGACCCGCGACCTCGTAGCCCTCACCGAGCAGGAGTTCGGCGAGGTACGAACCGTCTTGGCCGGTGATACCGGTTATCAGGGCACGTTTGGCCACTGTTCGTCCTCCACGCAGGGGCACACCGATGCCCAGTACGACGACAACTCTACTACCGGGTGTTTCGCGCTCTCCGGGCCGTAGCCTTGAGCCGTGGCCCGCCTCGTCGTCGTGAGTTTTCGCCTCGGCGGCACCGACGGCGTCGCCATCGAAGCCGCCAAGTGGCAACGCGCCTTCGAAGACCTCGGCCACGACGTCACGACGATCGCGGGCGAGGGCGCGTGCGACGTGACCCTGCCCGGTCTCGCCATGGGTGCCGCGACCGCGCCCTCACTCGAGGAGACGCGCGACGCACTGGCGGGCGCCGACCTGGTCGTCGTGGAAAACCTCGCGTCGCTGCCACTCAACGTCGGCGCGCGCGAGGCGCTCTACCACGCGCTCGAGGGTCGGCGCGCGTTGTTCCACCACCACGACCTCGCCTGGCAGCGCGCCGAACTCGCGCACCTCGAGGGTCCCCGCGACGACCAGCAGTGGCGTCACGTCGCGATCAACCAGCGCTCGGTCGACGAACTCGCCCAGCGCGGCATCGAAGCCGAGCTGATCTACAACTCCTTTGACTGCGACCCGCCGCGGGGCCGGCGCCGCGCCACCCGACGAGCACTCGGTCTCGAGCGCGAGCGAGTGGTGTTGATGCCCACGCGCGCCCTGGCGAGAAAGAACGTCGCTGGTGCACTCGAACTGTGTGGCGAGCTCGACGCGGTGCTCTGGCTGCTCGGGCCGAGTGAGGACGGTTACGACGCCGAGCTCGACCGCCTGCTCGCCCGCTCTTCGGTTCGCGTGCGACGGGGCCTCTCGGTGGGTGACGTCCACGACGCCTACGCGGCGAGTGACCTGGTGGTGATGCCCTCGACCTGGGAGGGATTCGGCAACCCCGTACTCGAATCGGTCACGCATCGAAGGCCCCTCGCGCTCTTCTGGTATCCGGTCGCGCTGGAGATCGCCGCGCACGGGTTCTCCTTCTTCGGACTCGACGAGGTCGAGAAGATCGCCGCGTTCCTTGACGAGCCCGACGACGCCCTCCTGCTCGGGAACCTCGAGATTGCCCGTCGAGACTTCAACGTCCGTAATTTGGCGCCCCGGTTGGCCCGGATCCTCGAGGGACTGGGCATCGGGTCAGCCCCACTAATGTCGTCCTAATGGTGATCACCGACGACCGTCCCCAACACGGCGAGCGCCGCGAGCTTCTTCTGGGCGTCGCCAAGAGAATCTTCGCCGAACGAGGCTTCCAATCCGCGACGATGGACGACATCGCCAAGGAGGCGGGCTTCACCAAGCCGATCCTCTACCAGTACTTCGAGTCCAAGACCGACCTGTACCACGAGATCGTCACCCAGACCGCTCAGAAGCTGATCGACAAGCTCGCCAGTGCGGTCTCCATCGCCGAGACGCCGCGCGCCAAGATCGAAGTCGCCTTCAAGGTCTACTTCGACATGGTCGTGAGCGAGACCGACGCCTTTCGCATCCTGTTCATCCATTCCCACGAGGGCTCCACCTCGGGCGACCTGCGCAACGTGGAACTGACGTTGGTCTCCTTCGTCGAACCATTCATCGACATCTCGATCAGCAAGGAACACCGTCGCCAACTCGCCGCGGGCGTCGTGGGCCTCGCCGAGGGCGCCGCGGTGGTCTGGATGATCCAACAAGAGGCGAAGGGTTGGCCGACGCCCGACCCAGAGGAGTCGAGTCGACTCGCCGCGCGCATCGCCACCCTCGCCTGGGGCGGACTGCGCGCCGTGCAGCGCGACTAATCGCCCACGACGGTCACGAAAGCCTGGGCTAGCTGAAGACCGACAACAACACTCTGGTAGCGCCTTCCTCGTGCGGCGTCATGACCGCCAGCACTGACGTATCGACCAGAACCGTCACGCGACATCGGGGGCGTGTCGTGACCCGAGACGGCCCACGCACGAGGCCCGGGATTACTGAATTCGGATCCCCGAGATGGCGCGACCTATGACCAGGCGCTGGATCTCGCTCGTCCCTTCGAAGATCGTGTAGATCTTTGAGTCGCGATGCCAACGCTCGACCGGGTAGTCACGCACGTAGCCGTAGCCGCCGAGTATCTGGATCGCCTCTTCGGTGACCCTGACGGCGGTCTCACCCGCGAAGAGCTTGGACATCGAACCCTCGCCGTTCAGGAACGGGGTACGCGTGGCGGCCATCCACGACGCGCGCCAGACGAGCAGACGTGCCGCGTCGATCTGGGTCTTCATGTCGGCGAGTTTGAAGGCGATGCCCTGGTTCTCGATGATGGCCCGACCGAACTGCTTGCGCTCCTTGGCGTAGTCGAGCGAGTACTCGTAGGCCGCGCGCGCGATACCGAGCGCCTGGGCGCCCACGGCGGGCCGCGTCGCCTCGAAGGTCGCCATCGCCGCCTGGCTCGACGCCTTCTTACCCTCGCGTACGCGCGCGAGTCGCTCGTCGAGCTTGTCCTTGCCGCCGAGCAGACAGCTGCCCGGTACCCGACAGTCCTCGAGCACGACCTCGGCGGTGTGCGAGGCACGAATGCCCATCTTGGAGAACTTCTGACCCATGCGAAGTCCCTTGGTTCCTTCGGGCACGATGAACGACGCCTGGCCGCGGCCCCCGAGCGCGGGGTCGACCGAGGCCACGACGACGTGCACGTGGGCGATGCCGCCGTTACTGATCCAGGTCTTGGTGCCGTTGAGGACCCACTCGTCGGTCGCTTCGTCGTAGACCGCGCGGGTGCGCAGCGACGACACGTCACTGCCCGCGTCGGGTTCGCTCACCGCGAAGGCGGCGAGCTTGATGTCCTCGGGAGTCCCGAAACACTTGGGTACCCACTCCATCTGCTGGGCGGGGGTGCCGTTGGACATGATCGCCGCCACGCCCAGGGTCGTGCCCATGAGCGACATGCACAACCCGGCGTCGCCCCAGGCGAGCTCTTCGAGCGCGATCATCATGGACAACCCGGTCTTGTCCGCGACGGCGTTGGCGAGAAAGTCCACGCCGTAGATGCCGAGACGGGCGGCCTCTTGGATGATGGGCCAGGGCGTCTCCTCGCGTTCGTCCCACTCGTGGGCCGCCGGTCGCATCACGTTCAGCGCGAAGCCGTGCACCCACTCCTGGAGCGTCTTTTGGTCGTCGTTCAGGGCCATCGAGAAATCAGTCATTGTCTCCGCCTTCGGCGTCTCGGGGTTACTGATGAGTAACCTTCTCCTACTTTAGAGGGAAAAACTGCCGAGAAAAAACACAACCGCCGCCCGAAGGCGGCGGTTGGACACTGCAAATATGTTTGGTCAGTTCAGGACGACGCGCTTCGCGAGCGGACCACGGTCGCCGGGCTCGATGTCGAACTCCACGGTCTGTCCCTCGACGAGCGTCTTGCGACCTTCGCCCTGAATCTCCGAGTAGTGAACAAAGACGTCCGGCTGGCCATCGACAGCGATGAATCCCCAGCCCTTCTCGTCGTTGAACCACTTGACGGTTCCTACAGCCACTGTGGGCCTCCTTGTTTCTTTGGAATCGACTTTCGCCGGTTCCGGAGGGAACCACAACGGCAACCTCGCGACAAGGCTACATCCAAATTCCGGCGGCACCAAATGTTTTTAGGGCCGGCGGATGAGCGTCCCCTCAGGCGAATCCTCGACGATCCAGCCGAGTTCCTCGAGGCGAGTGCGCAACCGGTCCGCCTCGGTCCAGTCCTTCTGGGCCCGCGCCCGGTCACGAGCGGCGACGAGGTCCTCACTGTGTGCGTCGAGGGGCGCGGCACTGGCTCGCAGGCTGAGCCCGAGTCCCCCGAACAGCACGGCCAGCGCCCCGGCGAGCTCTCGGGCCTCGTCGAGGTCGCCCCGATCGCCCGCGGCGTTCGCCGCCGAGACCGCCTCGAAGAGCTGGGCCACCGCGAGTGGCGTGTTGAGGTCGTCGTCGAGCACCAGGGCGACCCCCTCGTAGAGGGCGCCGGCGAGGCCCGTCCACTGGTAGTCCGAGCCGATCACCATGGCGTCGCCGGCGAGCGCGGGCAGGTCGAAGCGGCGCGCCAGCGCGTCCAGGCGCGCCAGCGCGCGCTGCGCGTCGGCGATCGTCTCGGGGGTCACCTCGATGGGCGAACGGTAGTGCGAGCGAAGGACCAACAGCCGGTAGGCCCGCGCGTCGGTCTTGTCGAGCATGTCGGTCAGCGAGGTGAAGTTGCCGAGCGACTTGCTCATCTTCTCCTCGCCCACCATGACCCAACCGCTGTGGCCCCAGTGGTGCGCGAAGTCGCGTCCGGCGGCGACCGCTTGGGCCCGTTCGTTCTCGTGGTGGGGGAATCGCAGGTCGAAGCCACCCGTGTGCAGGTCGAAGCCCTCGCCCAAGAGGTCCAGGGACATCACGACGCACTCGGTGTGCCATCCCGGTCGCCCGTCACCGAAGGGCGCGGGCCAACTCGGCTCGCCGGGCTTGGCGAACTTCCAGATCGCGAAGTCGAGTACCGAACGCTTCTCGTCGCTGGCCTCGATCCGCGCGCCGGCGCGTAGCGAGTCGAGGGGCTGTCCCGCGAGCAGCCCGTAGTCGGGCACTCGGCTCACGTCGAAGTAGATCCCGTCGCTCGTGGCGTAGCCCACGTCGCTCGCGAGCAGGGAGGAAACGAGCTCGACCATGTCCGCGACGTACTGGGTGGCGTGGGGAACGCGGCTCGGCCGCGCCACGCCGATGCGGTCCATGGCGTCCCACCACTCGCCCTCGAAGCGCGCGGCGACCTCGGACTCGCTGGTCCCTTCTCGCAGCGCGCGAGTGATGATGTTGTCGTCGATGTCCGTGATGTTCGAGACGAAATCCACCACGTACCCGCGAAACGTGTACCAGCGTCGCGCGACGTCCCAGACGAGTGTGTAGCGCCCGTGGCCCAGATGGGGCAAGTCGTAGACGGTCGGTCCACAGACGTACATCGAGATGCGTCCCGGGTCGCGAAGTTCGAGCTCTCGCACGTCGCCGTAGACGGAATCGAAGAGACGAATCATTGTCCTAAACTACGTCAACCATGAATGCCGATTCTCCCTCGAACGCGCGAATCCCCGACCAGCCGACCGTCGACGGGATCGAGACCGCGTGGATATCGCGATGGGAGCGCGACGCCACCTACCGATTCGATCGCCACGCGACGCGCTCGGACGTCTTCTCGATCGACACCCCGCCACCGACGGTCTCGGGCGCGTTGCACATGGGACACATCTTCAGCTACACCCACGCCGACATCATCGCGCGATTCCAGCGCATGACCGGCAAGAAGGTCTTCTATCCCATGGGCTGGGACGACAACGGACTACCGACCGAACGCCGGGTCGAGAACTTCTTCGGCGTGCGCTGTGACCCGTCACTACCCTACGACGCCCACTTCACCCCGCCCGAGAAGCCCGGTGAGAGAAAGATCGCCATCTCGCGCAAGAACTTCGTCGAGCTGTGCCACCGACTCACCGAAGCCGACGAGGAGGTCTTCAAGAACCTGTGGCGACACCTCGGACTCAGCATCGACTGGAGCCTCGAGTACTCGACGATCTCGCACCACGCCCAAGAGGTCTCCCAGCGCGCGTTCCTCGCCATGCTCGCGCGTGGCGAGGTCTACTCCTCGGTCGCTCCCACGCTCTGGGACGTCGACTTTCGCACCGCCGTCTCCCAGGCCGAGTTGGAGGACCGCGAGCGGCCCGCCCACTACCACCGCATCGCCTTTCCCCGAACTGACGAAAAGGGGACGATCGAGATCGAGACCACGCGACCCGAGCTGCTCGCGAGTTGCGTCGCGCTCGTCGCGCACCCCGACGACGCGCGCTACAAGGATCTCTTCGACGCAACGGTGCTCACGCCGCTGTTCCAGGTCGAGGTGCCGGTGCTCGCGCACGAACTGGCGGACCCCGAGAAGGGCTCGGGCATCGCGATGATCTGCACCTTCGGCGACACCACCGACGTGACCTGGTGGCGTGAGTTGTCCCTGCCTACGAGGGCCTTGATCGGTCGCGACGGTCGATTCATCGCCTGTGACTTCGCGAGCGAGGAGTTCGCGAGCCGCGACCCGGAAAGCGCCAACGCCTTCTACGCCCAGTTAGAAGGACGCACCGTCAACCAGGTTCGCGCGGCGGTCGTCGACGCGCTTCGCGCGAGTGGCCACTTGATCGGCGACATCCGTGCGATCACGCACCCGGTCAAGTTCTACGAGAAGGGGGAGCGTCCGCTCGAGATCGTGACCTCTCGTCAGTGGTTCGTCGCGACCCTCGCGCACCGCGAGGAGCTGCTCGCGCGCGGGCGAGAACTGCACTGGCACCCCGACTTCATGAAGCACCGCTACCAGTCCTGGGTGGAGGGTCTCAACGTCGACTGGAACATCTCGCGCCAGCGCTTCTTCGGCGTGCCGTTCCCGCTGTGGTATCGCACCGACGCCGCCAACAACGTCGACTTCGACTCGCCCATCCTGGCGCGTCTCACAGACCTGCCGGTCGATCCGTCGAGCGACGCGCCCCCGGGCTACCAGGAGTCCCAGCGCAACCAGCCACTCGGCTTCGTGGGCGACCCCGACGTGATGGACACCTGGGCCACCAGCTCGCTCTCGCCGTGGATCGCGGGCCACTGGGGCACCGACCTGTTCGAGCGGGTCTTTCCGATGGACCTTCGCCCCCAGGCCCACGAGATCATCCGCACCTGGCTGTTCTCGACGGTCGTGCGAAGCCACTTCGAGTTCGGCGAGCTGCCTTTCACCAACGCCCTCATCTCGGGTTGGGTCCTCGATCCCGAGCGCAAGAAGATGAGTAAGTCCCTCGGCAACGTGACGACCCCGATGCCGCTCTTGGAGACCCACGGGGCCGACGCGCTCCGCTACTGGGCGGCCTCGGGCCGTCCGGGGGTGGACACCGCGCTCGACGAGGCCCAGATGAAGATCGGCCGTCGCCTCTCGATCAAACTGCTCAACGTCTCGAAGTTCGTACTCGGTCGAATCGAGGGTTCGGCGTCACCGTCGATCGACCAGGTCACCGAGCCGCTCGACCGCGATCTGCTGACGCTCCTCGGCGAGTTGATCGTCGAGTGCACGACGGCGTTCTCGAACTACGACTACGCACGCGCCCTCGAGCGCACCGAGTCCTTCTTCTGGACTTTCTGTGACGACTACGTAGAGCTCGTCAAGATCCGCGCGTACGGCGGGACCGACGCGCCCGCCACCACGTCGGCGCGCGCCACGCTGGCGATCGCGCTGTCGGTGCTGCAGCGGCTGTTCGCGCCGGTCCTGCCCTTTGTCACCGACGAGGTCTGGAGTTGGTGGCACGACGACTCGATCCACGTCGCCGCCTGGCCCCAGCCACGCGACCTCGATGGTCTCGAGGTCCCCGGCGAGCCCGGTGCCCTCTACGCCAGCGTCGGCGAGGTCCTCGAAGCGATCCGGCGCCAGAAGAGCGAGGCGAAGGTCTCCCAGCGTGCCGCGGTGACGCTCGTGCGTGCGCAGGGTCCCGCGGCGTGGCTCGCCGCGATCCGCGTCGCCGAGAGCGACCTGCAAGACGCCGGGACCGTCTCGGGGTTCGAGTACGCCGAGGCCGCTGACGTCGCGCTCGAGGTCACCCTCGAAGCCAGCTAGACGGCCTGGGTCGTGACGACGCGCACCGCGACGTCGTCCACGAAATAGAACGCGAACTGGTCGAAGGCCCTCGCGAGCGCGCGCACGAAGGACTCCGTCGATCCAAAGATCGCGAAGCCCCTCTCGTCGGGCCAGCGACCGTCGGGGTCGTGGGCGAGCGTCGGGCGATAGAGAAGACCATGGTCGCGCAGCACCCCGGCGAGTTCGTCACCGCGCCGAGCGTTCTCCTCGGACGTGGCAAGTCGCGAGAAGGGGTTGTCGGCCGTTAGCACCCAGTAGGGACCGAGCTCGCGAGCGGCCTCGGTCGCCTCGACGCGACGCGACGACGAGAGTTCGACGTGCAGTTCGGTCGGCGGCACCTGGTAACTCGAGAGCAACTCGTCACTGAGCGTGGGCACGGGCTCGACCACCGACTCGGCGAAGACGACCGCGGCACGCACGACCGCCGAGGTCCGAGGGCTCGCCGTGACGTCAAAGGCGTGCTGGGTGAAGGGGAGCTCGACGTAGTAGATCCGCGACGCACAGACCCGGCGGAACCGTTGGACGAAGTTGCGAGCGACCTGCACGTCCACCAGCGTGTCGTTGCCACCCTGGACGACGAGGAAGGGCGGAGCGTTCTCGTGCAACCGGTGCCAGGGTGACATCGCCTCGTAGTGGGCGGGGTCCTCGTCGAAGGGACGCCGCACGACGCGTTGTTCGAGCAGGGTGCGAAGTCCGCGCCCGAGCCCGCGCCAGTGCGTCTCGTCGCCGGTCATCTCGAGCACGCCGTAGAGCGAGATGGCGCCGCGCACGCTCCAGTCGCGCACGCCCTCGACGTCGTGGGGCCGCCAGGTGGGGTCCTCGCTCGAGAGCGCCAGCAACGCGGCGAGATGACCCCCGGCCGAACCACCCGCGACCACGACCCGCGACGGATCCCCGCCGTAGGTGGCGACGTACTTCTTGATCCAGGCGAGCGTGCGCGTCACGTCCTCGATCTGGGCGGGCCAGAGGTCTTTGGGGGCCAGGCGGTAGTTGCAGGCAACGGCCACCCAACCGCGACGCACGAACTCGTGCAGCATCGGGCGACCCTGCTCGCGCTTGTCGCCGAAGGTCCAGGCTCCGCCGTGGACGTAGAAGATGACCGGCGCGTTCGAAGGGGTCGTCGACATGCGCCAGACGTCGAGGCGATGGCGCGCCAAGGGCCCGTAACGAACGTTGCGGACCAACTGCAGGTCGCTCGGATGCACCGAGATCTGCAGGGCCGTTCGCCACCAGGATCCGAACCGGTCCTGCGAGGGACGCGGCAGTACCAGCGGCGCTCGGGGACTGGTCGCCAGAGCGTGACGCACCACCCGACGCGAGTTGAACTGGATGGCGACGAGCACCAGGTTCTCGAGCACCACGACCCCGGCCAACACCGCCACCAGAACCCCGAGCCAGGCCGCTGAGGGCCAACCCCACCACACGAGGATCCCCACCAGCGCCGCCTCGAGAACGATTCCCTGGACCGGGAGTTCGCCCGCGGCCCACCCCACCGGATAGGCCAGGGCGGCTAAGACGCCGCGCCGTCCGGGGCGAAGCGCCGTGAGCGCAGAGAATACCAACCAGGCGGAGACGGCCGCCACCAGATAGGCCATGAACCATTGTGGTCGCCACGACGCGCGACAAGCAAACTCCCTAGGATGCGGACCATGACATCGCTGCCCGGCTCGCTCGAACGACTGCGCGCCACCGTGGGTGTCTGGACCAGTACCCACGAGTCGCTTCGCGCGTCTCGTAGCGGCGAGGTCGCCCACGAACTCGAATCGCTCGGTTACGCCGCGATGTGGATTCCCGAGGCGTGGAGCCGTGAGGCCTTCACGAGTGCCGGGCTCTTGCTCGCCGCCACGTCGTCGATGACGATCGCCACGGGCATCGCCAACATCTGGGGTCGCGACGCCATCAGCGCGGCGAACGCTGCGAGGACGCTGAACGCCGCCTACGACGACCGGTTCATCCTGGGACTGGGTGTCAGCCACGAGCCACTCGTGCAGCGACTGCGAGGTCACGAGTACGAGGCGCCACTCGAACAGATGCGCCAGTACCTCACCGCACTGAGCGCCGCACCGATGTTCGCGCCCGAGGGCGACCACGAGTTCGCCCGGGTGATCGCGGCACTCGGACCCAAGATGCTCGAACTCGGGGCCACCCTCGCCGATGGCGTCCATACGTACCTGGTCACTCCCGCGCACACCGCGCGGGCTCGCGCTCTCGTGGGCGAGAAGTTCATCGGTGTCGAACAAGCCGTCGTGCTGGGCCAGAGCCGCGAGGTGTTCCTCGAGCGTGCGCACGATCATCTGGAGATCTACACGGGACTGGACAACTATCGCAACAGTTGGCGCCGACTCGGTTTCACCGACGACGACTTCGTGCGCGGCGGGTCCGAGCGACTCTGTGACGCCATGGTCGTGCACGGCGACGAGGCGGCAGTACTCGCGCGGATCGACGAACACCGAGAGGCGGGCGCGGACCACGTCTGTCTCCAGGTGCTCGGCGAGGACCTCTCGACCGTTCCACTCGAGGAGTGGCGGCGGTTGGCACCAGTCGTCACGTGACCACTATTCGCGTCGAGGTATCTCTGAGCCAGTCACCGAGCGTTGTCTGGGACGAGTTGCGCCACATTGATCGGCACGTCAACTGGATGATGGACGCAAAGAACATCGAATTCCAGAGTGCGCAACGAGAAGGTATCGGTACGTCGTTTATCTGCACCACCAAGGTCGGTCCCTTCACGCTGCTCGACGCCATGACCATCACGACCTGGATCGACAAGGCCGTGATCGGCGTCCAACACCACGGCCTCGTGGGCGGGCGAGGTGTCTTCACGCTCTCACCCTGCGGCACCGGGACCCTGCTCGTCTGGCGCGAAACGTTGCGGTTTCCGTGGTGGATGGGTGGACCCGTCGGGGCGCTCATCGCAGCGCCGGTGTTGCGAGCGATCTGGAGGAAGAACCTCGCCGCCTTCGCGACGACCTTGCCCTGATCCCGACTGGTTTCTTGACGCTCAGTGTTCGTCGGGTCCGAAGACGACGACCTTGGCCTCGCCGCGGCCCGGACCGCGCAGGGCGCGAACGAGGAAGGTCACGGCCCCGAGCCAGGCGAACTCGACGAAGCCGATGATGAGCCAACCCACGGTCACCAGGAAGAGTCCCCAGAACAGGCCGTGCAGTGCCCCGTCGTGGACCATCGCCGCGACCCACAGGGGGAACCAGGCGAACAACCAACTCACGAAGGGTGCGACGAACACCGCCGCGGCCCGTCGCCGCCAGCCGAGGTAGACGCCAAAGAGCGCGGTCACGCCGATACCCGCCCAGACGGTGTCCGCGCGGTCGGCGAGACGTGACTCGAAGAGGAAGAGCACGGCGGCCATCGCGGTCGCCCAAAGCATCATCGAGAGGGTGACGTTGCCCCGGGAACGCTCGCGGACTTGAAAAACGACACCGGTCACCTCTCCAAACTACTCACCCGAACGGCCGTCTTCGAGGGCCGACCGGTACGATGCATGAATGACCAAGGGAACGCTCGCGATTCTGGGTTCGGGCGAGACCGCTCCGGGGATGACCAAGGTGCACCGCGAACTGCTCAAGCGCCACGGCAGCGAACTTCGAGCGGTCACGATCGACACCGCTTACGGGTTCCAGGAAAACGTCCCCCAGATGACCGAAAAGCTGGTCACCTACTTCGAGACGTCCCTGCACGTCACGTTTACGCCCCTACACTTCCCTTCCTTCGAGGACGCCAGCGAAGTCGACCGAACAGTTTTCAAGCAGCAGGTACGCGAAGCGAACTACGTCTTCGCCGGACCCGGTAGCCCTAGTTACGCGATCCACCAGTGGTTGCCACTTCACTTGAACGACGACTTCAACGCGATCCTGCACCGGGGCGGGACCCTCTGTTTCTCCTCGGCCGCGGCGGCGACCCTCGGTGCGTTCAGTCCGCCGATCTACGAGATCTACAAGGTCGGCGCGGCGCCGTACTGGAACGAGGGACTCGACGTGTTGGCACCCTTTGGACTTCGATGCGTCGTGATACCTCATTTTGACAACAACGAGGGAGCCAACTACGACACGAGCTGCTGCTATCTAGGACTGCGACGACTAGAACTCATGGAACGAGAGTTGCCCGACGACGTGGCGACGCTCGGAGTGGACGAGCATACCGCGCTCTTGCTCGATCTCGAGGCGGACACGCTTCGAGTACTCGGTCGTTCACATGGCTATTGGCGACTTAATGGCTCAATTCGAGTGCTCGAGAACGGTTCGACGACATCCTTGGAGGATTTGCGCTTGTTCGAAGCGGTTCGAACTCGAGTCGTCATCGACCACACACCGAAGCGTGACGAAACACCCACCGACCTCGCAGAACGCGCCCGAGGTGAAGGCGCCGACGCACTCGAAGCGCTCGCCGAACTCGTGAGATTGAGTGCCTCGGGCGCGCAAGGCTTCATCGACCCTCGGCCCCTGGTCGAAGGCATCCTCGCCGCTCGCGAAAGCGCGCGATCGACAGGACAGTATGCCCTCGCCGACCAACTACGCGATGCTCTCGTGCAGTCGGGAATTGAGGTGAAAGACGGCCCCGACGGTTCCACCTGGAACCTCAAGACTCCCGCTTGACTAGACTCGGGTACCCTTCGCTAGCGAAGAAATGACGATCAGCTCTCGTCTTCTCGCGTCTGTCAGTGTCCACACGTCCAGCCCACTCTGCAGATCCACTCTCAATTCGCACCAGCAGAATTTGTCCGCCAAAAGTCCCATCGTCGTCAATGAAGAAGCGGAGTTGATTCAGCCCTACACCGTATTCGGTCACTAATCACTCGCGAAACGAGACGCCAGCCCTTCATTGCTTCGCATCGGGTCCGGTCACCGTACGACGAATCACGACTCGTACCGTCGAAGAAATCAGACTGCCAATTCTCTATTCGACAAAGAGGAAGGCCCCCCTCTTTCGAGGGGGGCCTTCCTAGGAACTTCTAGAAGGTCAAGAACTACTTGACGATCGCGTAGTTCACCTTGAAGACCTTGCCGTTGGCGAGGGTGAAGGTAAGCGTGTGCTCACCAGGACCCGTCGTCTTGCCGACAGTGATTTGCACGGTCATCAGGGTGCCGTTGTCCTTCGACACGACTGCCTTGACCGAGTTACCGGTGCTCGTCACCGAGGGCTGGCCGTAGAAGCCAACACCAGCGACGGCAATGGCCGTGGTGCGTCCGATGATGGCGTTACCAGCTTCGCCGGTCGCGTGCGGCGCGGGCGGAGCAGGAGGCGTCGCCGCACCCAGCACCGTGGCCGACGTCGCGGTGCCACCGTTTCCGTTGGTCACCACAAGGGCAGCCGCGGCAGTCGCCGTACCAAAGGTGCAGGACACCGTGATCGACGTAGCCGACACGACCGTCGCGGCACCACACGTGCCGTCAGCCGTCGCGGCCACGGTCGCACCCGAGGTGAAGCCCGTACCCGTGATGGTGAAGGCGACCGTCGTGTTGGCGGTTGCCGTGGCGGGCGAGACCGACGTGATCGTCGGCGGCGCCTGGATGTAAATCACCACGCCGCTGTTCGACGACTTGGCGACACCACCATCGGTGTTGGTCACCGAGAAGTAGTCCACCGTGTTCGTGTCAGTCGCGGCGACCGCGATCGAGGCAGTGATCTGGGTACCAGCGGAGTTGATGCTGAGGACCTTGGCGGTAACGCCGGGGTCAGCAACACCGTTCGCGTTGGTGAATCCACCGACCACGGCACCCGTCTTGAAGTTGGAACCGATGATGGTCACCACTGAACCAGTGGAACCAAGACCGATGCCCGTCAAGCTGGACGTCGCGTAAGCCAGGGACGTGATCGCTGGCGCCAGGCCAACCGTGATGCTGTACGTCGGCGAAACAGCCGAGGAGCTACCTGAGCCCGCGATGTCGGACTCGGTGAGCGTAATCTTAGCGGTTCCGGTGTCAGCCTGCGTAGGCGAAGCGGTCACGATCAGGTCAACCGTCGTCGCGCTCACGTAACTGACGTTCACCGCTAAGGCACCACTGCCAGTTTCCGAAGACTTGGCGACGGTCGGCGTGAAGCCGGTTCCAGTAAGGACGATCACCGAACCAATCGGGTCACCGACGGGTACGTCGGTGGGTGACTGCGAGGTCACCACGGGACCGGCCACGGTAACACCAGCGGGGAACGGCGTGCTGCCGTTGATCTCCACCGCTGCAGGGCCGCCGATTGCGGTACCCGAGGTAACGCTCACGGTGTAGGTCTCGCTCGTGCCATTGTTACCGGACGGGTTCGAGAGGCTGATCGCCCCTTCTGGCGAGCCTGACGGCCCGATAGCAGTCGCTGTCGTGTCGTACTGGCTGAATCCGGTACCGGTGAAGGTCACGGTCGTGGCCGGTGATCCGGGCACGATCGCCGTGGCGTCACTGGTGGCAGTGATCGTCGGAGCAACCCCACTCGCCTCACCGAAGCCCAAGCCCTCGGTGAGGGTGGCGATGGAGCCGTTACCCAGCGTGTTCTTCACCGAGACGTCGCACTGGCCAGTTCCGCTCGCTTGTACGAAGGTGGTGGTCAACGACGTTGCGCTGTTCCACACGGTTCCAACGACGGACGAGACTTCGGAGCAGGTGTTGGCGCCACCATCGTAACCAGCGTTGGCCGCAGTGAAGTTCACGGTCGCACCCTGCTGGAAGCCTGAACCATTGATGGTCACGCTGTCAGTCGGGGTGCCACTCGGGAACGCCGAGGGGTCGAGGTTCGTGATCGGAGCGGCCGAAACGGTCAGCGCGTTGGCCTGGGTGAACGTACCACCGTCACCGTTGTTAACGGTCAACGAGTACGCACCGGGCGTCGCGGCATGACCCGTGGCACTGTTCAATGGCTCAACTCCTACGGTCAGGGTCGTGCCGGTGTAGTCGTTCGTACCGCCCGAGAGGGTGGAACTCACAACCTCAAGTGTCGTACCATTGACGGCGCTCGTGAAGACGACCGATGGCGCGGCGTTGCCACTCGAGTTCGTGCCCGAGTACTCGAAACCCGAGCCCGTGATCACGTCGTTGGGTCCACCAATCGTCGTACCGTCAGCCAGGCTCGAGAGCGTGGAAGACGTGTAGGCCGGAGCGGCGTCAACCGTGAACGCGGCAGCGTCGGTCGAACCCGAAGGGCCGGTGCCGTCGTCGGTCAGCGTCAAGCTGTAGGTGCCCGGAACGGTCGCCGAGGTCGACGAGAAGTCAACCGTGAAGCCGGTGCCGGCACCCGCAGGGCCGGTCTCGGTCAAGTTGCTGAACGTCACGCCAGGGGCGTTGGTCGTCAGCGTCGGGTTCGTCGCGCCGTCATTCGCGTCGCTGATGCCGGTAACGAGGATCTCACCAGAGGCGCCCGTACCGAAGTTCGCGGTCGCATCCTGAGAACCGTTACCGCCGTCAAGTGATGTGGTGTTCACGACGACCGTGGCACCTGAAAGGGACGTTGCGGCACCCGCGGCGGAAGCCACAGCCAACGGCAACGCCGCGGCGATCAACACGGCACCGGCTGCGAGAGCCTTTACCCCGTGACGTGGAAGCCGACGCAAAGTATTCACAAGGAATCCTTCGTTCGTGGTTTTCATATTTGTTTAACTCCATTTTTAGGGGCTGACTCTCATCAACCTTTTGTTGTAAGACAATGCGGTACAGCACAATCCATCACAAGGAGGGCCTCGTGATAAGACACGGCCGTTTCCTCATCGCCAAGTATAGGTAGTCCCCCTTAGTGAAGCGAATATCGCGAGTTAACGGTGCGACGATTCCAGCCGCACGAGCCTCCGCGAACCTATTTCGATCTTTCCTGATGAAAGGGTTATTTTCGCAAAATCTAAGAGGTTTCATATTCGAGGTGAACGCGCTTTCAAAAATTGTTACGTAGTCGTAATCGCTTGTTATTAAGGGTTTTCGTCGCCACACCCGACTGGTCGACAACGTGACCCGACTGCAATTCTCACGAGTGCTTAAACGTGAGGTACTCGACGACAAAGGCGCGGCGACGCCACGGATTCCGCAGATGCTCGCCTTCATTTTGGCTGCACAATTCCGACTCCTGCGCTCCGGATCGAGCTCTCTGTCGACAACTGTTCTGGGCAAGAAGCGTCGCGAAACTGAAGGAAGCCGTCAATCCGTCACGCGATGGCGCAACGATTGGGGCCGAGTTCCAACTCGGCCCCCTCATCCAACCCTGCTCGACCCGCGTTGACGAGCACGATCCGTTGATAGTTGGGTGGTCGATCCTTCACGTTGGCCGTCGCCCAACGGACGAAGTCGTCTTCTTCCAAGGCCAACGCCGGCAGGACGTTGCGCAGGGCGCCCAGGGGCTTGGCGACGAACTGATCCGAGAGCACCGCCACCCCCGCCCCGTAGTGGGCGGGAAAGACCATGATCTCATCGGGCAGCGGTAAGACTCTCTCGTGCAGGCTCGCGTAGAGATTGTGCGCGAACGATTCAGCCTGATCGGCGAGATCGGGTCGGCCAACGCTCTCGAGAAACAGCGTGTCACCCGTGAAGATCGCCACGTCATCCAACTTGAACATCGTCGAACCTTCGGTGTGGCCCGGCACGCTCACCGACGAGACCACGAGTTGCACTCCCGGCTTCAAGTCAACGGCACGCCCGTCACTGAGTGGCTCGAAGTCGAAGTCGAAGTGGTCGGCCGGATTGAGCCACAGTGCGGCGCCGGTCCGCGTGGAAAGGTCCCTCGCTCCGCTGAGGTGGTCGGCGTGCAGATGGGTGTCGAGGACGTGCGTGATCCGCCAACCGTGTTTCTTCGCGACATCGAGATACTGATCGAGTTGCCGCGACGGGTCGATGACGACCGCCGTGTCGCCCGCGCCGAGTACGTACGACAGGCATCCCTTACCTCGCCGACGAACCTGCACGACCGTCGCACCGCCGAAGTCACCCTCGACGTGGTCGTACGTCGTGGCCCACGCGGCCATGCCACCCTCGAGCACGCGACTGGCGATGCCCATTTTTGCGAGAATCTCGGCTCCTTGTTGGGCCCGCGCGCCCTTCGCGCAGATCAGTACCAGTTCCTTATCGCGAGGGATCTCGTGGATCAGAGAGGCGAGCCTCGAGAGCGGAATGTTGCGCACGCCCGGGATCTGCCACTCGGCGACCTCTTCGGGGTCGCGCACGTCGATCAGGTAGAGGGCGGTATCGCCGTCCAATCGTGGCGTAAGTTCCGTAGTGCTGATAGAGGAAATAAGGTCAGTTGCCACGTGGAAAGTCTAGGGGGCACGACCCCAGGAGAGTTCCGCCGTCGTGAGTGGAGGGTGAGATGAATGAAGTCATGAACGTCGACGTCGCGCAGGCGCGCGACGTCGTGGCCCAGGGCGCACTGTTGCTCGACGTACGAGAGGATTCGGAGTTCGAGGTGGGTCATGCCCCCCAGGCACATCACGTCCCGCTCGGCGACGTGCCCGATCACCTTGACGACCTTCCTCGTGACCGCCAGATCGTCTGCGTCTGTCGATCCGGCGGGCGTTCGAAGCGTGCCGCAACGTTCCTGATGGAAAATGGTTTTGACGTCGTGAACCTAGAAGGGGGCATGACCGCGTGGGCACAGACTGGTGCGCCGCTCGAAAGCGAGCTCGGTGAAGCAACCATCGGCTAGTGGCCCCAGACCTAAGACCCTGAATCCATGACAAGGCACGAGAGGTCCTTGGACGTGCGTCAATCAGGAGGACTGTTTGACGTGTACAGATCTGCGGAGACACCCCGGTGGCCGCGAATTCCGTCGTGGGACCTTCTGTGGACCCGCGAAAAACGCACCGCGGCAACGATCGAACTTTCCTTTTGTTCATTGGCAAATCGATGCGACACGACGCTGGACCGGGTCGGTACGTCAACATCGTGGCCTCGAACCCTTCTAGGGGGTGACCGATTCGCTCCGTGAGAAGACCGTGGTGGCATGCGTCAACGACGAGATTCCGCCCGTGGACCCCATCGCGTGCTAGACACCAATCGTGACGATCCAGCCGCGAACCTTCTGAGGGCCAACCGAGGGACCGGGATGAACCTCAAGGATCAAGAGGGTACGGCGTTGGAGAGAATCCCTCGGAGCGGTCGGCGGACCGTTCTTTCACGCCTTCTCGTGATCACGATTGTGACCACGTCAACGCTCGTCTTCGGACTGATCACCGCCTTGCCCGCGACGGGCACGGGCTCGAACACGAACCAAATAACGCCGGAAAGCCCTCCTCGAGCGGGAAGCGTGGGCGGCTTCTTCGACGCCACCGCGTACGCGACCTCGAAGGATCCAGTCATCGTCACCGTCGACTCATTGTCGACCGGCTGTTCGGTCGTCAAGGGGAAAGTGGTGTTCACCAGCGCGGGCGAATGCATCATTGACTACAACGACCCGGGGAACGCTAGCTACAGCGTCGCGCCCACGGTGACCGAATCGATCAAGGTCTATCCGAGCAACGTCATCTCTGTCTCGTCGAGACCGACCGCCGCCAGCGTGGACGGCGTCTACTCACCCGACGCCTCGGCAACGTCGGGTGACGCGGTGCGAGTGACCCTGGCGAAAGGTTCCACCGGGTGCATCGTCGTGTCGGGAAGAGTTGAGTTCAATCATCAAGGAACATGTCGGGTCAGTTTCAGTGATCCCGGTAACGGTGCCTTCGCCCCGGCGCAGGGATTCACCCAGGTGATCACCGTCTACGCGCTCAACTTCATCCACGCGAGTCAGCCACCGACGCTCGGCGTCCTGAATGCCACCTACACCGCCAGTGCCACCGTCTCGTCGGGGGACCCGGTGCAGATCACGCTTGATCCCTCCTCCTCCGGCTGTCAGATATCAGGAGACGTCGTTACCTTCACCGGCGATGGGATCTGCGTCTTGGACTTCAACGACCCGGGTAACGGTCCGTTCGCCCCGGCCACGCAGGTCCAGCAGAGAATCGCCTCGGGCGTCCCGATCCCGGTCCCGCAAGCCCCGCTCTACTTGACCAGTCTCAACGCAACCTTGGGGCGCACCTTGGTGCTGACCTCGCAAGGCGGCTCGGGAAGTGGTGCCGTGACGTACGCGGCGACTCCCGGAAGCGCGGACTGTTCCATTTCGGTGGGCATCAACGTGCTCAGTTACGGCAGCGTCGGTACGTGCGTGGTAACGGTGTCCAAAGCGGGCGATGTGGCCTACGAAGCTGCGAAGTCAGCTCCGACGATCGTGACGGTCAACTTGGCCCGTAGTCCCCACGCCCTTCGATTTGTAGGTACGACCATCGCCGGACGCACGGTCCTCGCGACGATCGTGGGCACCGGCTTCTACGGACTACCGAGGATCAGGAGCAACGCGGCGGGCACGACCGCCGTGGTAACGAGCGACACCGGCGAGCAACTGCACCTGCGCGTGAGCGTGGCTCGCGGAACGCCTTCGGGCCTGCATACCTTTACGTTGGTCTTCGCGCACGGGCAGCGAACCCTCGTTCTCTACCCGCAACGGTGAGCTGACACAGAACGCAGATCGTCCTTACTCGATCAGACACGGCCTCCTCGGTCGTCATCAGCACTGAGCACCAGAGCATCGCGCGTCGTTCGCAATGATCAAGGTCGAGAAGTCGACTGCGTAGCACCACCGGCGCTTCTAGGACGACTGCAGTCGACGTACCTCAATCGCTCACGACCACCCGGCGATTCAGGGTGTAGGTGCTCGCGGACGTCGAGATACCCACGCCCGAATCGTGAAAGACCACGTCGGTCACGCCCAACAGGGCGAGTTGTTCCAGGAGATACGCACTGACGCTGTGGGCTCGAGCGTCACTGAGCGGAAGGTTGTAGCCCTCACCACCAAAACGGTCGGTGCTCCCCACGACCGTGAACGACGTCGCGCCGGACCTCGCGATCTGTCGAGCGAAGGCTCGCAACGAGGACTTCGCACCGGCGGTGAGGTAGTGGCGGTTGAACGGGAAATAAATACTGTCTCGAAGCTTCGTGGCCGCGGGTGGAGGTACCGTGGTCGTCACCGGGCTCGTAGTGGTGGTGGTCGCGAAGGGCGTCCACAGCGCCGTGAAGGTGACCGGCGCGGACGGCATCGTGTAGGACGCGCCGGGTTGGTAGGTCGAGGTGCCATCGCTCCAACCAGCGAAGGTGAAACCGGACTGGCTTAAGTTCCCCGGCGCCGCGACGCCAAAGGTCACGCCGGGTTCCTCGCTCATCGGTGCCGGCACGGTGCCGGTGCCACCGCCCGCCACGTAGGTCACGGGAAACGACGGACGAGTAGGTGAGGACGCGAGCGGTGTGCTCTCCACGACGGACAAGAGACACGGGTTACCGTTGTCGTCCTGGGCCGAACCCACACCCACGCACGTCCCCACGGCGGTGCAACTCACGGCGTTCAGGGTGCCACTGCCGTAGACGGCCGGGATCACGATGGCCTGTCCGTCGCTCTGGTTGGCGGCCCACGTCGACGGATCGCCACTGAAGATGAGCGGGAGGTCCTCGCCGGGAATCACCATCTGGTCGTCGACGCTGCCCACCGCCACGCAGTCGGTCTGGTCTTGACACGTCACGCCGTCGAAGAACCCGTCGGGTCCCCACGTACTCAGGTTGACCTCACTGGGTCCCGTGTTCTTCCAGCTCGCTCCGGCGGGATCGCCCGCGACGACGATGGGAAGACTGTTGGCGTCGCTGCCCACCGCCACGCAGAACGTCGCGCTCGTGCAACTGACGCTCGAGAAACCCGCCGTTGTCGCGAAGGGCGAATCGAACGAATTCGCCGTGGTCCAACCCGAAGTGGGATCGCCGTAGATCACGAAGGGCGATCCAGATGCGTCCGAGTCGTTTCCGACCGCCACGCAGAACGTCGAACTCGTGCAACTGACGCCAAAGAGTTCGGCGCTGGCGCCCAAGGGAGGACTCACGACGTAGGGCGTATTCCACGCGGTGGGACTCCCGTCCATCACGAGCGCAGAGGAGTTGTTGCCGGAACCCACCGCCATGCACCACAACGACGGCGAACTGACGCACGAGATCGACGTGAACGAGCCTCCATTGCCAAAGGCGCCGCCGAGGGAAATCTCCTGGACGTCCGCCGACGTCCAGGACGACGGATCCCCCTCGACGACGATGGGCTGATCGTTCTGATCATTGCCGACCCCGACACAGGTCGTCTGACTCGTGCAGCTCAGGGCGTAGATCTCGCCTCCATTGACCGTGTTCGGATACGTCTCTGTGACTTGTCCCTGACCCCACGTCGTGGCGTCGCCCACGATCGAGGTCAGGTCGTTGTTCTGGTCGCCACCCGCCCCGACGCACGTCGTACCCGCGGTACAAACTACTGAGGTGAGCATGCCTGGCGTGCTAGGAGGAGACAGGTAGTTCGCCAGGTCCAGTTCCGTGTCGGCCCACGACGAGGCCGAACTCGCGGACGGTGGTACGGCGAGCACCGAGAGTCCGCCCATCGACAGGCACAGCACGATCGCGACGACTGACGTCTTTCTAAAGACCGAACGCGGGGACATCGGCCGATACTAACGACGCTGGTGTCGGTATTCAACAAAGAATCCCCGAGATCATTGATGTGCCGAAGTAGCGCGGCGTCAACAAAGCTCTCATGTCCGTGGACCGCTTTTAGGGGTTCAGGTCACAACGCAGTCCCAACGGGATTCGAACCCGTGCCTCCACCTTGAGAGGGTGATGTCCTAGGCCACTAGACGATGGGACCCTGAAAGCGATCGACACTGAAACATCAATCGCCATCGCTCGGGGGCAAGGACTCGAACCCTGAATAACTGGACCAGAACCAGTTGTGTTGCCAATTACACCACCCCCGAAGGGCTTGGCAATCTTACAAGACAGACCAGAACCTCGCCAGACGAAGAACCGCGAACACCTCGTACTCGCAAACTCGTGCGAATCAAAGCCTGTGGTGCGCCTTCGCAACGGTGGTCCACGAACTCAGTCGTCCGTAACCGACGATGCGACCCACGCCGACCTCGAAGGTCTCTTTCAAGTAGTAGCGCCACAACGAATGTTCGATCGTCGGCGAATTGGGCACGGGTGACGGCACGGGCCTAAGACCTTGCGAGGAGGAGATGGCCATCGCGCGGTACTCGTGGAACGGATCGGTGACCGTGATGACCGAGACGATATGGTGTGCCGTCAACTGCGCGAGCACCGTCGAGACGTTCTGCCACGTGTCGCTGCCGAATCCCTGGAGGATCTTGGCTTGGGGCACACCGTGCTGTTCTAAGTACGTCGCGGACACGCCCGACTCGGTGAAGTCGTCACCGGGCCGGTTCCCGCCCGTGACGACCACCCACGGCGCGCGGTGCTCGCGATAGAGGTGCAGCGCGTGATTGAGACGCGCCTTCAATTCGGGCGAGGGGACTCCGTTGTCCTCGGTGGTGCCAAAGACGAGGATCGCCTGGGCCTTGGCGTTCGAGTGCTCGTGGCCCGTGAGCCAGATCTGCACGAAGGTCACCGCGAAGTAGAGCACGACCACGCTCAGCACGAGCGCGACGATGCGCATAGCCAACTTGAGCGGACCGAAGATCAAGTCGACGCCCGTTCCAGCGCGTCGCGCAGGCGGCGCAGGACCGTCTCGCGACCCAGGATCTCCAGGGACTCGAACAGTGGCGGGCCGACGAGTGAACCGGTCACCGCGCAGCGAATCGGCGCTTGGGCCTTTCGAAGGTTGAGCCCGAGCGCGTCACCGATCTCGACGACTTCGCGGTGCAAGGTCGCGGCGTCCCACGCGACGTTCGCCAGTCGCTCCACGGAAAGGGCGAGTAACGCCTGGCCGAGCGGATCGGCACCGATGGACTTCGTGAAGGCCGCTTCGTCGAACACGAGCGGATCGGCGAAGAAGAACGCCACCATTGCGGGTACCTCGCCCAGGGTCGCCACGCGCTCGTGCACGAGCGGCGCCACGCGTGCGAAGAGTTCCTCGTCGAACTGGTCCTCGCGCCACGGTGGTTCACGATCACTCGGGCGCCAGGGGCTGTTCCACGGGCGAACCCAGGGTGCGCACGCGTCGACGAAGTCGCTCGGTGCGAGTGCGCGGATGTACTCGCCGTTCATGTGGGTCATCTTCTTCACGTCAAAGAAAGCCGGCGAGTGCGAGACGTCCTCGAGACGGAACTGGCCGATCATGGTCGATAAGGGGACGATCTCGTCGTCCCCGCGCGGACTCCAGCCGAGCAGCGCGAGGTAGTTCACGAAGGCCGCCGACAAGTAACCCTGGTCGCGATAGGACTCGGTCGCGACGGGGTCCTTGCGCTTGGACAGTTTCTTTCGCTGTTCGTTCACGAGCAGGGGCAGGTGGGCGTAGGAAGGAAGGGCCACCGGCGACCCGGCGACGTCGTTCAGAGCGTCCCACAGCAGCATCTGCTTGGGGGCGTTCGACAGGTGTTCCTCGCCGCGGATCACGTGGGTGATCCGGTCGCGGCGGTCGTCGGTCACGTTGGCGAGCGCGTAGAGCACGACCCCCGAGGATTTGGCGACGACGAAGTCGTCGATGCTCGAATTGGCGAAGTCCACGTCCCCGCGGATCAGGTCACGCACCACGGTGTGTCCCTCGCGCGGCGTCTTGAAACGCACGGCGGTCGTCGGTCCACGCTCGAGACCGCGGTCGCGACAGAACCCGTCGTAGCCGGGCGTCTTGTTCTCGCCCTTTCGCGCCGCGAGCTGTTCGGCCGTGCAGTCGCAGTAGTAGAGGTAACCGCCCGCGAGCAGCGCGGCGACCGACTCCGCGTGCGCGAGCGCGTGGTCACTCTGGCGATACGGTCCTTCGTCCAGGTCGAGCCCGAGCCACGCCATGGCCGCGAGGATTCCCTCGACCCATTCCTCGCGGTTGCGACTCTCGTCGGTGTCCTCGATGCGCAAGATGAAGACGCCGTCGGGGTCGTGGCGCGCCACGAACCAATTGAAGAGGGCCGAACGCGCGGAACCAACGTGGAAGTAACCAGTCGGCGACGGCGCGAAGCGGACCCGAGGTCCGGCCACGGACTACTCCTCGAGCGAGATGGCGCCGTTAGGACAACTCTCGACGGCTTCGCGCAGGCGCTCGTCGAACTCGGGACCGGGATTCTCGTTGAGCACGTACATGAAGCCGTCGTCGCGGACCTCGAAGATCTCCGGCGCGATGCCCATGCACACGGCGTTGCTCGAACACAGGTCGTAATCGACGATGACCTTCATCACGGCTCCTTCGTTTTCCCACCATCGTACTCGGCACTCTCGCGCGCACCGAGCAGGCGAGCACGACGCGCGTAAACTGCGGGTCGAACAAAGGACGGACATGGAAAAACGAACGATCGGTTCCCTCGACGTCACCGTGGTGGGTCTGGGTTGCAACAACTTCGGTTCGCGACTCGATCAGAAGGCCACCACCGCGGTCGTGCACGCGGCGCTTGAGGCGGGCATCAACTTCTTTGACACCGCCGACATCTACGGCGCCACCAAGTCCGAGGTGATGTTGGGCAAGGCGCTGGGAAAACGTCGCCGCGACGTGGTGATCGCCACCAAGTTCGGCATGCCCATCGACGACCAACGATTCGGCGCCAAACCCGCCTACGTGCGCTCCGCGTGCGAGGACTCGCTGCGCCGACTCGGCACCGACCACATCGACCTCTACCAGCTGCACTACCCCGACGCGACGGTCCCGATCAGCGAGACGCTCGGGGCGCTGCAGGGACTCGTCGCCGACGGCAAGGTTCGCGAGATCGGGTGTTCGAACATGAGCGCGCTCCAACTGCGCCAGGCCAAGACCGCCGCGGGCACGAGGTCCGCGTTCGTCTCGGTCCAGAATCAGTACTCCCTGCTCGCTCGAGAGCCCGAACGTGATGGCGTGCTCGACACCTGCAGGGAGTTGGGGATCGGTTTTCTGCCCTTCTACCCACTAGCCAACGGCATGCTCACCGGCAAGTTCCACCCTGGCGAGGCGCCGGCGAAGGGCACCCGCCTCGCCTCCATGCCCGCCGAGCGCAGTGCGCACTGGTTGAGCACCGAACTGCAGGAACGCGTCAAGAAACTGCTCGACTACGCCGAGCAGATCGACGTGCCGCTGCTCACCCTCGCGTACTCGTGGCTACTGAGCCACCCGGAATTGACGTCGGTGATCGCTGGGGCGTCGACGCCCGAGCAGATCCACGCGAACGCCGCGGCGGTGATCAGCCTCGAGGACTCGGTGATCGAGAAGCTCAACGAGTTGACTGCCTAGAGTCCACCATCGATCAAGCGAGGTAGCAATGGTCACGACGTCCGCACTCGAGGGGTTTGAGAAGACGTCCTTCAGCGCGTCACGCCAGACCCACGACGTTTTTCGCGCGGGGAGCGGCCCGGCGGTCATCGTCATCCACGAGGTTCCGGGCATCACGCCGTTGGTCGCCGCGTTCGGCCGTAGGGTCGCCGCCGCGGGGTTCAGCGCGGTCCTTCCCAATCTCTTCGGGACTCCCGGCGAGGAGATGACCATTCCTTACGCGCTCAAGTCCATGCTGCACGGTTGCGTGAGTCGCGAGTTCGTCATGTTCGCGACCGGCAAGACGAGTCCCGTCACCCAATACCTGCGCGCCCTCGCCCACCACGAACACGCACGGTGCGGTGGACCCGGCGTCGGGGCGGTCGGGATGTGTCTCACCGGCGGTTTCGCGCTCGCGATGAGCGTGGACGACGTGATGCTCGCGCCGGTCCTCAGTCAACCCTCGATGCCCATGCCCCTCGGCGCGTCGCGTCGTCGCGACCTCGGGATCAGCGACGCCGACCTGGCGGCCGTCAAGAACCGCGCGCGCGATGGTCTGTGCGTGATGGGTCTGCGCTTCACTGGCGACAAGGCGGCTCCCGCCGAACGCTTCGAGCGACTGCGCACCGAACTCGGCGACAACTTCATTGGCGTGGAGATCGACTCGTCCGAGGGCAATCCCTGGGGCTACCGCACGGCCGCGCACTCGGTGCTGACCGAGGACTACTCCGACGCCGACGGCTCGCCGACGCGCCAGGCGCTCGAGGACGTGCTGGCGTTCTTCGGCTCGCGACTGAAGAGTACGTCCTAGGTCAACCAGCCTTGACGGTAGCGAGGATCTTGGTCAAGGTGTCCTTGGCGTCGCCGAAGACCAACATCGTCTTGGGGTTGTAGAGCAACTCGTTCTCGATACCCGCGAAACCCGGTCGCATGGAGCGCTTCAAGAACAGCACGTTTTCGGCCAAGTCGGCGTGGATGATGGGCATGCCGTAGATGGGCGAGGTCTTGTCGTCGGTCGCCGCGGGATTCACCGTGTCGTTGGCGCCCACCACGAGGGCGACGTCGGCCGTCGCGAGTTCGGCGTTCGCCTCGTCCATCTCGATGAGCTGTTCGTAGGGGACGTTGGCCTCGGCGAGCAACACGTTCATGTGTCCGGGCATGCGCCCGGCCACCGGGTGGATCGCGAAGAAGACCTCGATGCCCTTGTGTTCGAGCTCTTCGGCGAGTTCGCGCACGACATGCTGGGCTTGGGCGACGGCCAGACCGTAACCCGGGATGATCACGACGCGACTGGCGTAGTTCATCATCACGCCCGCGTCCTCGGGTGAACCCGAGCGGACGCTTCGCCCGTCGTCGCGCGTCGTGTCACCCGACGCGGTGATGACCGATCCGAAGGCGGAGAAGAGCACGTTGGAGAGACTGCGTCCCATGGCCTTGCTCATCAGGCGCGTGAGCAAGATACCCGAGGCGCCGACCAACGTACCCGCGACGATCAAGAGGTTGGACCCGAGCGTGAAACCCGACGCCGCCACGGCGAGACCCGTGAACGAGTTGAGCAGCGAGATCAACACCGGTACGTCCGCGCCGCCGATGGGCAGCACGAAGGCGACGCCCAAGATGAAGGCGAGCAACAGCACGACCCAGAGCAACGGCTCAGAACCCGTGACCAGTATGACGACGATGAGTACCAGGGCGCCGGCACCGATCAGCGCGTTCAACACCTGCTGGCCGGGGTAGGTGACCGGACGACCCGTCATCAGCTCCTGGAGCTTCGCGAAGGCGATCGCCGAGCCCGAGAACGAGACGGTACCGATCAGCACCCCGAGCAAGACCTCGAGGGTGACGTAGGTCGCGGGGTGCGACGCCTTGATGTGCACGAACTCGGTGATCGACACGAGGCACGCCGCGCCACCGCCGACACCGTTGAAGATCGCGACCAGTTGCGGCATGGCGGTCATCTTGACGAAACGCGCCACGGGCACGGCGATCAGCACGCCGATGAGCATGGCGAGCACGATGAGACCCACGTGATGGAGCGCGTGACCGTCGACGTACTTGAAGAACGTGGCTACGATCGCCACGAGCATGCCGAACGCGGCAACCATGTTGCCGTAGCGCGCGCGCTTGGGACTGCCGAGACCCTTCAGCGCGAGGACGAACGTCGTCGCCGAGAAGAGGTAGAGGAGATCGATCAGCGTTTCACGACTCATTGAGTCACCTCGTCAGCGTTCTTCGGTGCGGCCTTGGCCTTGGGCTTGAACATCTCGAGCATGCGGTCGGTCACCACGAAGCCTCCGACGACGTTGAGCGTCGCGAGCAGGACCGCGAGGAAACCGAGGACCTCTTCGAGGTTCGTGTTCGCCGCGCCGAGCACGAGCATCGAACCCACGAGGATGACGCCGTGGATCGCGTTGGAACCACTCATCAGCGGGGTGTGCAGGATGCTCGGGACCTTGGAGATGATCTCGATGCCCACGAAGATGCTCAGCATCAGGACCGTGGCGTACTGCAAGAGGGCGTTACCCATCAGGCGTTCTCCTTCACTTCGGGGATGATGGCCACGTGCTCGACGCCCAGGGCCTCGGCCGTGGGCGCGTGATTGACCTTGCCGTCACGCGCGACCGTGACGCCGATGACGACTTCGTCGTTCCAGTCCGGGTTCACCGAACCCTTCGATCCGAAGAGGGCCAGTAGTTTGAGGACGTTGTTGGCGAACATGAAGCTCGCCGACGCGCCCATCTCGGCGGGCGGATTCGACATCCCCACCACGCGCACGCCCTGGTGCTCGACGACCTCACCGGCCTTGGTGAGTTCGCAGTTCCCACCACCGTCGGCGGCCATGTCGATGACGATCGAGCCCTCGCCCATCGCTTCGACCATGGCGGTCGTGAGCAGGATCGGCGACTTTCGACCGGGCACCGCCGCGGTCGTGATAACGACGTCGGCGGCGGCGACCTCGCTCACGAGTGCCGCCTGCTGCTGGGCGCGCTCGTCGTCGGTGAGTTCGCGCGCGTAACCGCCCGCGGCGTCCGCAGTGACCCCGAGCTTGACGAACACCGCGCCGGCCGACTCGGCCTCTTCCTTCGCGGCCGATCGCACGTCGTAGGCGCGCACCTTCGCGCCGAGTCGTTTGGCGGTGGCGATCGCCTGCAGGCCCGCGACCCCGACACCCATCACCAGCACCTTGGCGGGTCGGATGGTACCGGCGGCGGTCGTGAGCAGCGGGAAGAATCGGTCGAAGTGCGTGGCCCCGGCGAGCGCGGCCCGATAACCCGACACCGTCGCCTGGCTCGAGAGCGCGTCCATGTACTGGGCCCGCGAGATTCTCGGCAGGAGGTCGAAGGAGAGGATCGTGACACGCCGCTCGTTGAGGGCCCTGACGACGTCCTGGGCAAGCAACGGCGAGAGGAACGACAGGTGCAGCGAACCTTCGGGCAGCGCTCGGGCCTCGTCGAGAGTCGGCGGGTTCACGCGCACGTTGATGTCGCCCGCTGGTGCGTCGACCACGCTGGCCCCGACGGCCTGGTAGGTCTCATCCCTGAAGTGCGAACGTGCGCCGGCGCCTCGTTGGACCGCGACTTCCCATCCGTCGCTCACCAGGGTTTTGACCGCGTCCGGCGTGAGCGCGACGCGAGTCTCACCAGGGCGCGACTCTCTAAAAAGCGCAATTTTCATAACCCAGTTTCTAGCAGCCAACTTCGCGACGTTGAATCGAAAAGACGTTAGGCCCTAGGTACGAATGTCACAATTTGTTCGACCAGTTCGTTCGCGGCCTCAAGTGGGATCCAGTGACCGACGTCGTCGAGACGTACGAAGGTGAAGCCGTCGGCGCAGTAACCGGCCGAATCGCTCATCTGACGCTCGCCGAGCGCCGCGTCAGCGCTCGACCAGACACCGAGCGTCGGTACCTGGATCGGCGGCAAGACCGGCGGCCGGGCCACGAACGCCTCGGGGGGAATGTTCGCGCGGTACCACCGCAGGTGCGCGGACATCTGACCGTCACGCTCGAGTTCGGCGATGACCGAGTCGACGCGGGGGTGTCCGAGCCATTTTCGCATCGCCTCGTAGTCGTTCTTTCGCAAGAACGCTTCACCCACACCCTCGTGGAAGAAGAGCAGCGTGTACCAACTCTTGATCTGCTGTTCGAGCCCGGCCGAACGAAACGCCGTCGGGTGACCGACCGAGACCGCGACGAGACGTTCGATCATCGTGGGTTCGTAGGCGGTCGTCACCCAGGCGAGATTCGCGTCCCAGTCGTGACCCACGAGACTGACCCTCGTGGGTCCCAGCGCCTCGATGATGGCGTGCACGTCACCGACCAGCCGGTGCATGGCGTAGTCCTGGGTCTCGGCCGGTTTGGAACTGCGTCCGCATCCGCGCAGGTCCGGCACCGCGACGCGGTAACCCCTAGCGACCAGGGCGGGGGCCACGAGGTCCCAGACCGCCGAGGTGTCGGGCCAACCGTGCAGCAACAGGATCGTCGGGCCCTCGCCCTGGACCTCGACTGAAAGAGTCACCTCGCCGTTCTGCACGAGAAGTTGCGCCATTTCTCGACCGTACACCGGCTAGAAAGTGGTAGATGAAACTCTTTCGACTGAACGTCAACTCACCGGTGGGCGTCTGGGGCGTCGAGGGGAACGACCTCGGCGTCACGCGCATCTTTCTACCCCACGAGCGTGGTCGCGCGAGCACGGGTCGCGCACCCGCGTGCGTGCGCGACGCGGCACGGCAACTCGAGGAGTACTTCGCGGGCACGCGACGCCACTTCGACGTGCGACTCTCGCCGGTCGTCGCCACCGCGTTCCAGAACGACGTCTGGTCCACCTTGTCAGCGATCCCCTACGGACAGGTCCGTACCTATTCCCAGGTCGCCAGTGCCGTCAAGCGACCGCGCGCGATGCGCGCGGTCGGTAACGCGAACCACGCCAATCCCTGGCCGGTGATCGTGCCGTGTCATCGGGTCGTCGCCAAGGACGGCCTGGGCGGCTACGGCGGGGGCGAGCCCGTCAAGCGTTACCTCCTCGAACTCGAAGGCGCGTCGCTCGTCTAGAGGAAGGGCTTGCTCTCCTCGTCGGGGATCGTCATCTTGCTCATCGGCACGTCGTCGTAGCGAGCGTGCGAGATCTGGCGAATGGTGCGCCTCGTGAGCCAGAACAGCACGAGCGCCCACGGCACCTCGAGAAGACCCGCGAACAGGATGCTCTGGAGCACGTCGCCGCGTCGCGCCGTGGTGACGTCGAACCAGGCGTCGATGAGCAGCAACGTCCCCGCCGAGGTCGCGAAGAGCGACAGGATCGCCCGGCGCTGCCAGGCAGCCCACGCGGTGGCGAAGAGCATGGCGATCTGGGCGACGTCCAAACCGACCCACGCGACGTTCCAGTGGTTGGCCACGTAGTGCGGGGGTAGGTACAGACCGATGTAGATGGTCCAGAGGATCTCGATTGACGCGGCCGCCGTGAGCACGACGAGCCAACGCGAGCGCACCGAGCGTGGGATACCCGGTACGTTCATGGACTAGACGGTCACCGGGGCGGGACTCGCCAGTGCGCCCGCCATCGCGGTCGCCCCCTCGACGAGCGCCTGACGCTCGTCGTCGCTCAGGACGTCGAAGTAGAGGGCTTCGGCACTCGTCGTGAGTTCTTCGGCGCGCTGCTTCTTCGCCTCGAGCTCGCTCGTCACCTCGGGCACGTCGTCCTCGGAGTAGCCGTGCAGTTTGAAGATAAAAGGCTCTTGGAGATAGGCCGCCTGCGCGGGGGTTATCCCGACCTCGTGCACGGCGTCGATGTGCACGCATCCGCGCAGTTCGCGCAACAAGATGGTCCCCAGGTACGCCGCGTGCACGGGGTTGTCCGGCTCGTCGAACTTCTTGTAGCCGTCGAACAACGCGTGGCGACCGGTGGGCACCGAATGGACCACCTTGAACGCGGCCCGGGCGAATCGCTCGAGGGTCGCGGTCGGCACGGCGCCAAAGGTCTCGTCCGCAAAGGCGAAGGCCGCGAGCAGGTAATCGTTCGCGACGCTCACCGGGTCGGCCTTTTCGCGCGACTTGGACCAAAGCATGTCCATCGCCGAGGGAGAGAAGAACGTGAAGGCCTCAAAGACCGTGTCGAAATCGACGTCACCCAGGACACCGCCTCGTCCGAGGCCGTAGAACTCGTAGACATTGAGTCCGTGGGCCTTCGCGCGTTCGGTGGTGGTGGGGGTGAAATAGAAACTCATGCCGAGTAATTGAATCGGTTCGGCGAGGGCGACGGAAAGTTCAGTGGAGTTCATCTCCCTGACTCTATGTGCCTCGCGGCTCGTGAACCTACGCGCCGCGCCCGTCGCGACGAATCCGCAGTTCAATCAAGGTCCCGTGCTCCACCTCGACGAAATGGGCGCTCCCGCCGTGGCGCTGGACGATCTCCGAGACGATGGCGAGCCCGAGGCCCGTGCCGCCCGAGTGACGGCTGCGTGCCGGATCCGCGCGCACGAACCGGTCGAAGAGACGAGCACTCGTCGCCACGTCGATCCCGTCACCGTCGTCGCCCACCGTCACGACCGCCTCGTCACCCTCGAACACGCTCGCGAACGTGAGCCCGGTCGCGGCGTAGCGCGCGGCGTTGTCGACCACGTTGCGGATCATGCGCTTGAGCATCGCGGGGTCCCCCTCCACCCGAGTAGGCGTGACGCGTGTCGTGTCCACGTTGAGCTCGCTCATGGCGCGCACGCGCTGGGACTCCTCAAACAGCAGATCATCCAGGTCCACGTCGGTGCGCGTGGATTCGACCTGGAACTCGTCGTTGCGCGCCAGCCAGAACAGGTCGTCGATCAAGACGTCGAGGCGCCGCCCCTCACGAAGGATCGTCTCGGCGGCGACCGACCAGTTCGCCCGGTCTTGATCACTCACCGCCCGGTCGACGGTGGCGAGCAGCGTGGTGAGCGGACTGCGAAGTTCGTGACTCACGTTCGACACGAACTCCTGCTGGAACTTCGAGGCCGCCTCGAGGCGCTCGAGCATCGCGTTCACTGTGCGGGCCATCCGGGCGATCTCGTCATCACCCCCCGTCACCGGGACACGCTCGGACAGGTCGCGCGCCGCGATCACGTCGACGCGTCGTCGAATCGCCTCGACGGGCGCGAGCGCGAGCCCGATCCCGAACCAGATGAGGGCACCCGAGAGGAGCAACAAGAGGGGAAAGGAAATGGCGACGCTCGCGAGCAGGATCGTGACGCTGTGGTCGATCGGCCCGCCGTACACGAAGCCGTAGACCAGCGCCGGCCCGCCCCGGGTCGAGAGCGTCTGGACCTGACCGAGACTGATCTCACCGACGTACGGCGCCGTTCGAGGGTTGTGGTTGAGCTCCACGTCGAGTGCGTTCGTCGCGGAGAAATCCGTCTTGGTGTGCGCGAGCACCGGTGCGTTGACGATCGCCGAACTCGCCGCCCACACCCGCGTGCCCGCGAGATTGGTCACCTGGATCACGACGTCACCGTGCATCGGAAGGACGATGCGATTTTGGTGGGGCAGCGGTCCGTCGGTGACACGTTCGTCGGCTTGGCTGAACTCGGTCTCGATTTGATTGGACGCGCTCGTGACGAGGGACCGGTGCACAATGTTGACCAGGGCGAAACCCGTGAAGCCGAGGATGATCGCGATGGAGAGCACGAAGAAAAGCGTGAGGCGCGCTCGAATGGACAGCTGATGGACGTCGAACATCAGCCGGCGGACACGGTGTAGCCAACTCCTCGAACGGTGCGAATGATCGATGGCTGGCCCGGCGCGTCGATCTTTCGGCGCAAGTAACCGATGTAGACCTCGACGATGTTGGGGTCACCGTCAAAGTCGCCTCCCCAGACCGAACTCAGGATCTCGCTCTTGGCGAGCGGCGTGTCGGCGTTCAACATGAGGAACTCCAACAGCGCGAACTCACGCGGCGTGAGGGTGACCTCTCGACCATTCGCGGTGGCCTTTCGTCGCAGGGCGTCGAGCGACACCGGCCCCACGGTGAGGCGTTGTGGACGATTGCGTTCATAACGGCGAAGTAGCGCGTGGATCCTCGCGAGCAGGATCGAACGCTCGAAGGGCTTGCGCAAGAAGTCGTCGGCGCCAACTTCCAGTCCTTCGACTTCGTCCATCTCGCCGTCTTTCGCGGTGAGCATCAGCAACGGGGTATTCACCCCGGCCGCGCGCAGGTCCAAACAGACGTTGAACCCATTGCGTCGCGGCATCATGATGTCGAGCACGATGACGTCGTAGTTCTCCTCGCGAGCCCTCGCGAGACCGCTTTCGCCGTCGTAGCGCTGATCGACCAGGAAGCCGTCGTCGACGAGCAGATCCGCGACCGCGCGCGAGAGGTCGTAGTCGTCTTCGATCACGAGGACTCGGCGTGGACCTTCACTCATTTGAAGTAAAGGCTACCGTCATTGCCTTCGACGCCATCGAGCTTGATCAATCCCGGTGGTGCCAGACCAGATGACACCGAGCATGGCAAGCGACTGTTCGTCGTCAGCAAGAATGGGTAGGTGCTCGACGCATCGATCGTCTCGTTCGTATTGGACAAGATCCAAAGTCTGCCCTCGGGACTCGTCTACGTCGTCGTCGCCCTGTTGGTGTTCGGCGAAGCCGCACTGTTCATTGGCTTCGTCCTTCCCGGCGAGACGTCGGTCATCGTCGCCGGCGTCGTCGCCAGTCAAGGCCGCGTGAACATCGTCGCCCTGTGCGTACTCGTCGTGGTGGCGGCGATCCTTGGCGACACGGTGGGCTATTTCGTCGGCCAACGTTGGGGTTCGCGGCTCCTCGAGGTGCGCCTCGTGCAACGTCGGCGCGATGACGTGGACCGTGCCATAGAAGGACTGCGCCAGCGGGGGCCCCTCTACGTCTTCTTGGGACGATTCACCGCGTTCTTGCGCGCCGTGATGCCCGGACTCGCGGGCCTCAGTCGTATGCAGTACCGACGCTTTCTTGTGGCCAACGCAGCTGGCGCCGTGGCGTGGGGCGTCGCCTATTCGCTCCTGGGCTACTTCGCCGGTTCGGCCCTCACGAAGGTCGAACGTTTCGCCAACTGGTTCGGCGTGGCGGTACTCGTGGTACTGGTGGCGGTCATCGTCACCATCTATCTCGTGCGACGGCGCCGAGACCTCGAAGGCACGACTTCGACCCGTTAGGTCAAGAGGTCGAGCACGCCGCGCTCGGGCGACACTCGCCAGTCGCCACCGTGCTTGACGAGCAGTCCGCCCGTCGCGGCGGTCGGTCCTTTGCCCTTGACGAGTGCGCGCAGATACACCTCGCTGACGTCGCTCGCCAGCGCACGCTCGAGGGCGGACTCGTCGAGCGTGGTCGTGCACCAGCGTTCAACGACGTGCGGCGCCAGCGCCGGGTCTCGCGACAGTTCGTCGATGACGCTCGTCAACTGGGCCATCGCGCTCTCGTAGTCCAATCGGGCGCCGCGACGCCACGGCGGCGCGGTGCCGTCGAGGAACCCCCGGCGAACGATGCCCTCGGGATCGGCGAAGATCACCAGTCCGTCAATGTCGCTGCCCAGCGCCGACACGACGCGGCGCACGTAGCGCGTCACGCGCGGCGCGACCCAGGGCAGCAGCCACGCCTCGAGTCCCAGCCACGCTGGCCACGCGTCGCCGACCGTGGCCAGCGTGACGCGAAGCCCCAGTGATCGGGCGTACCGGATCACCTCGAGGTAGCGCGCGAGCGACGACTCGTCGAACACGTCACGGTGCGCTTCGACTCGCGCCCATTCGACGCTGAGACGCACGCCGTCCAGTCCGAGTGTCGCGGCCAGATCGAGCACCCGTTCGTAGTCGAGCCAGAGTCCGTCGGCCTGACCCGGTCCGGGGTGGCGCCCCAGAGAAATAGTGGGAGAGAAGCAGGTGGCGGGTTCGCGCGGCCGGTCGAACCCTCCCTCGACGCTGTAGCCCTCGAGTGTCGCCAGAACCAGGGGCCGCGTTCGCACGGCGCCAGTTTCGCACGTCCCAAACCCTCTCCACTAGCGTCACTCTCGGTACCCCGGGCAACGAACCAAGGAGATCGAATGGCGAATGAACTACTGCGCGAACGACGAGGACACGTCGAAGTACTGACGATCAATCGTCCCGAGGCTCGAAACGCCATGAACCGGGCGGCCGCGCTCGCCCTCGGCGACGCCCTGGACGACTGTGAGTCCAACGACGACATCTGGGTCGTGGTCTTGACGGGTGCGGACAACAAGGCGTTCTCGGCGGGCATGGACCTGAAGGCCTACGCGACCGGCGAGTTCCCCATCACCGAGAAAGGATTTGGGGGGATCACCAAGCGCGACTTCCCCAAACCGCTCATCGCCGCGGTCAACGGTTCGGCGCTCGCCGGCGGCTTCGAGATGATGATCAGCTGTGACATGGTGATCGCCGCCGATCACGCGAAGTTCGGCATACCCGAGGCCCAGCGCGGACTCATCGCGGGCGCGGGCGGACTGATCCGTCTGCCCAAGCGCGTGCCCCTCGCGGTCGCCTACGAGATGGCGCTCAGCGCGGACCCCATCGACGCCCAGCGCGCCTACGAGTTAGGTCTCGTCAATCGTGTCGTTCCCGGCGACCAGGTCCTCGACGTCGCGATCGCGCTCGCCGAACGCATCGCCAAGAACGCACCCCTCGCCGTTCGCACGTCCAAGCGCGTGATGCGCGAGTCGATCGAGCTGAGCGAGGCCGACGCCTGGGCGCTCAACGACGCCGCCTTCGGCGTGATCGGCTCGAGCGCCGACGCCCTCGAGGGCGCGATCGCCTTCGCCGAGAAGCGCGAGCCCCACTGGCAGGGCAAGTAGATGGGCTTGGTCTTCGCCACGTCGTCGCCGACCGTGCAACTCGCTTCGGGGCTCGAGATCCTGCGTCTCACCTTGCACGTACTGGCCGCCACCATCTGGGTGGGCGGTCAGTTCGTCCTGCTCGGTCTGCTGCCGACGATTCGCGAGTTCGGCGAGGGTGCGCCGAAGAAAGTCGCCCAGGCCTTTGGCCGCCTGAGCTGGCCGGCTTTCTGGGTCCTCGTCGCGACCGGTGTGTGGAACTACCTCGCGATCGACCACGCCCACGCCAGTGCCAGCTGGAACGCGGTCTTTGGCGTGAAGATGGTCCTGGTCGTCGTGGCGGGAGCGGGCACGTGGCTGCACACCAAGGCCACCAGTGCCAAGAGTCGCGGCGTCTACGCGGGCGTGGGCGCGCTCGCGTCCATCGCGGCTCTCGTGCTGGGCGTGGCCATCGCCGGCTAATGAAGGTGGTACACCAGCGCTGAGGTGACGGCCGCGACGATGACGACAACCGGGAACGGCGCCTTGGCGAAGAGCGCCGCGAGCGCCGCCGCGAGCCCGGCCAGACGGTGATCGAGCACGACGTGGGTCTTGGTGACGAGTCCTTCGGCGACGACGAGCGCACTGAGTAACGCGATCGGTATCAGGGCGTTGATGCGCTGGAGTCGGGCGTTGGCGAGCCAGCGTTCAGGCACGCTGTGGCCCAGGAACTTGATGGCGAAGCACAGCGTGCTCGTCGCGAGCAGGACGATCCAGAGCATGGTGGCGCTCATCGCTCGCGCCACCCGAACGTGACCGCCACGAGCGCCGAGACGATGATCGGCAGTCCCGCCGGCAGCCACGGGGTCACCACGAGCGCGAAGACCATCGCGCTGGCGGCAACCAGACGCAGGAACGGTGTCACGAGCCGGGGCCACACGAGTCCGAGGAACGCGGCGGGCACGGCCGCGTCGAGTCCCCACGACGCGGGGTTGCCCAGCGACTTAGCGCCGAAGGCGCCGAGGAAGGTGAAGACGTTCCAGAAGATGAAGACGCCCGTGCCCGTCAGCCAGAATCCGCGGCGCATGGCGTCGATGCCGCGCGGCCCTTGGGCGAGGGCGACGCCCGTCGACTCGTCGATCGTGATCTGGGCGGCGGCGGCGCGCTTGAGGCCGCGCACGTGCAAGAGCGGCGCCATCTGGATGCCGTAGAGCGCGTTGCGCGTACCCAGCATCGCCGCGGCCGCGATCGCGCTCAGTCCCGCGCCGCCCGAAGCGACCACGCCCACGGCGGCGAACTGACTCGCCCCCGTGAAGGTGAGCAACGAGAACAGACAACTCTGCAGGACCGAGAAGCCCGCGGCCACGCTCGCCGCGCCGAAGGCGACCCCGTAGAAACCCACGGTCAGCGAGACGCTGAGTGCGTCGCGCGCGGTCGGCGAGGGAGCTCTGGCCATCGAAGCATTCTGACCGAAGTGGGCACGAAAGCCCAGTCGCGCAAGGGCTGTACCGCGAGAGGCGGGGCAGGGTACTGTGTCGATACGTGCGGTAAAGGAGAAGACAGTGTTCGTAGGCGAGATTCTTGGGCCCGACTTGCTCATCGTGGTCATCGTGATTGTGGTCGTACTGTTCGGCGGCGCCGCCATCCCGAAATTGGCTCGTAATCTCGGCTCGGCCAAGACCGAGTTCGAAAAAGGCCTGAAGGCCGGCAAGGCCGGCGCCGACGCGTCCCAGGCCTCCGACGAGTCGGCCACCAAGGCCACCGAGACCAAGCCCGAGGCCGACAAGTAGTTCCGCGTGGACATTGTTGAACTCGCCGATCGGCTCTGGCGAGGCGAGACGTCGGTCAAGGAACATCATCCGATCATCTTCGGTGGGGCCCTCGCCGAGATAACTGACGACGTCGCCTTCGTGCCGACCTTCGGCAACTGTTCGGCGTTTCGCACCGACGATGGTCTGTTCATGGTCGACACGGGCTCGGCGTTCACCGCGCCGACCATGCACGCCGAGCTGCGACGGTGGTCCGCGGAGCGCTTGAACACCGCGGTCTTCTCACACGGCCACATCGACCACGTCTTCGGTGTCGGTCTCTTCGAGGCCGAAGCGCAGACGAACCAGTGGCCCGCGCCGCGGGTCCTCGCCCACGAGCACCTGCCGAGACGATTCGACCGCTACGTGATGACCGCCGGCTACAACCAGACGGTCAACCGTCGCCAGTTCGGGCTGAAGGACTTGGTCTGGCCCACGACGTACCGCTACCCCGACGAGACCTACGTCCACGAACACGACGTCACCGTGGGCTCCCTTCGCGTGCACCTACGCCACGAGAAGGGTGAGACCGACGACGCGACGGTCACCTGGGTTCCCGACAAGAAGGTCCTGTGCACCGGCGACCTCTTCGTGTGGTCGAGCCCCAACGCGGGTAACCCCCAGAAGGTCCAGCGCTACCCACGCGAATGGGCCCAGGCACTTCGTCGAATGGCCGAACTCGACGCGCAGTACCTCTTACCCGGCCACGGCCTGCCCATCATCGGTGCCGAAAGGATCCACCAGGCGCTCAGCGAGACCGCCGAGTTCCTCGAGAGCCTGGTCGATCAGACCCTTTCGATGATGAATGCCGGCGCCCGGCTCAGTGACATCGTGAGCACGGTCGAGGCACCCGCGCACCTGGCCGGTCGCCCCTTCCTTCAGCCCGTCTACGACGAGCCGGAGTTCATTGTCCACAACATCTGGCGTCTCTACGGCGGCTGGTGGGACGGCAATCCGGCCACCCTCAAGCCCGCGAACGACCGACGGATCGCCCGGGAGATCGCCGAACTCTCGGGCGGGGCGAACCGACTGGCCGATCGGGCCGAAGCCCTCCTGCGCAGTGGCGAACCCCAGGACGAGCGACTCGCCGGGCACCTCATCGAGATGGCCTGGCTGGCGTCGCCCGGCGACTCGGGTATCGCCGCGTCACGACAACGGATCTTCACCGAGCGCGCGGAGCGGGCCAGTTCGACGATGGCCAAGGGGGTCTTCAACTGGGCCGCGCGCGAGAGCACCGGCGACCAGTACCAGGGCCATCGTCAAGGGGGATAAGGCGTTTCACAATTATGTGAGGGCCACGACTTTCAAAACTGAGTAGTCTCGTGATGTGCAAACACCCGCCCTGCCCCCACAGGGTGCAACGGTCCGTGCGCGCCGATGGCGCCGTCTACGGCGCGCCGTTGCACTCCCACTGGCCGCGCTCGCCCTGTCGGGTTGTACCGTGCCCACCTTTGGCGCGAGCCCCGGCGCCACCAGCAGTTCGAAGTCCGTCTTTCACCTATGGCAGTGGTTCTCCATCGGCGCGGTCATCATCGGTAGTTTCGTCTGTCTCTTGATCCTCTACGCGGTGCTGCGCTACCGACGCAAGGGCGACAACATACCCACACAGAGCCAGTACCACATCCCCCTCGAGCTGGCCTACACCATCGTGCCGATCCTCATCGTCTTCGGCCTGTTCGCCGCCACGTTGGTGGTGGAGAACAAGGAGACCGCGAACCCCGCGACCAAGGTCACCATCGACGTGAACGCCTTCCAGTGGGGCTGGAAGTTCCTCTATCCCGGCACCAACGCCTTCGTCTACGGCCAGACCACCCAGGACCCCGAAATGGTGATGCCCGTCGGCGAGAACGTGCACTTCAACTTGACTTCGTCGGACGTGATCCACGGCTTCTACGTCAAGGCCTTCAACTTCTCGCGCTACGCGCTGCCCGGGGTGAAGAACCAGTTCACCTTCTACGCCCAGAACACCGGCACGTACTTCGGCCAGTGCACCCAATTATGCGGTCTCTACCACTCGCTCATGTGGTTTCGCGTGAAGGTCGTCTCCCAGAGCCAGTACGCCGCCTGGATCGCTTCGTTCAACAACCCCGCCGACGCCGCGGCCGCCAAAGCGGCCGCCAAGACCACGTACCAGCAGACCTCCGCCGTCGTCCCCACTAAGGGCTCGACCACCAAGTTCGGGAGATAACGAGATGACCGACCTACTCGATCCGCCTGTCCAACTCCCGCCGGTCCCACCGGCCCACGAGGCCGCCGAAGAACACGGCCACGACGAGCACCACGGTCCCACGGGGATACTCAAGTGGATCACGACCACCGACCACAAGGTGATCGGACTCTCGTACACGATCACGTCGGTGATCATGCTCGTGATCGGTGGCGCCTTCGCCGAGATCATCCGGGCTCAACTCGCCACGCCCAACGGCACGCTCGTCTCGTTCGCCCAGTACAACGAACTGTTCACCATGCACGGGTCGGTGATGATCTACTTGTTCGCGGGACCCTTCGCCTTCGGCGCGCTCGCGAACATCATGGTGCCCATCCAGATCGGTGCGCCGGACATGGCGTTCCCCCGACTCAACGCCTTGTCGTACTGGCTCTACCTGACCGGCGCCATCACGATGTTGTCGGGGTTCTTCACCGCCGGCGGCGCGGCGAACTTCGGTTGGGTCGCGTACGCGCCGCTGTCGAATTCCGTGAACACCCCGGGTGCGGGCGCGGACCTGTGGATCGGCGGACTTTTGCTCACTGGTTTCTCGGCGATCTTCACCGGGGTCAACCTGTGCGCGACCATCTTCTACCTGCGCGCGCCCGGCATGACGATGTTCCGCATGCCCATCTTCACCTGGAACATGCTCGTGACCGCGATCCTGATCCTGCTCGCCTTCCCGGTCCTCACGGCCGGCCTGATCATGCTCTACTGCGACCGACACTTCGGCACCCACATCTTCTCGGTCCAGGGGGGTGGTGTCCCGGTGCTCTGGCAGCACATCTTCTGGTTCTGGGGCCATCCCGAGGTCTATATCCTCGCCCTGCCGTTCTTCGGCATGGCGACCGAGATCCTCGCGGTGTTCTCGCGCAAGCCCGTGTTCGGCTACAAGGGGATGGTCTTCGCGACGCTCTCGATCGCCGCGTTGTCGCTCGGCGTCTGGGCGCACCACATGTTCACCACCGGCGTCGTGCTGTTGCCGTTCTTCTCGATCATGAGTCTGCTCATCGCGGTGCCGACGGGAATCAAGATATTCAACTGGATCGGAACCATGTGGCGAGGAGAGATATGGTTCTCGACGGCCATGTTGATGGCCATCGGTTTCGTCGTCACGTTCCTCATCGGTGGCCTCACGGGCATTTACCTCGCGAGCCCGCCGCTCGACTTCTTCACCCACGACACGTACTTCGTGGTCGCGCACTTCCACTCGGTGGTGATGGCGTTGGTGCTCGCGGGCATGGGTGCCCTGTACTACTGGGGCCCCAAGATCACCGGTTACCTGCTGAACGAGCGCATCGGCAAGATCCAGTTCTGGTTCCTCTTCATTGGCTCGCAGGTCTTCACCTTCCCGCTCTACGTCCTGGGTCTCGAGGGCATGCCCCGGCGCGTCGCGGTCTATCCCCACGACCCGCAGTGGAAGTTCCTCAACGACCTGAGCACCTTCGGGGCGGTGCTGATCGGCATCTCGACCGTGCTCTTCGTCATCAACGTCGCCGTCAGCTGGAAGCGCTACCCCGCCGGTGACAATCCCTGGGACGCCCAGACACTCGAGTGGTTCACCACCTCGCCACCGCCGCACCACAACTTCTACCGTCTGCCCCAGATCCGCTCCGAGCGCCCGACCTGGGACTACAACCACCCCGAGCACCGATCGCTCGCCCACGGCACGCACGCAGAACAACCTCACGAGGTGCCGGTCTCATGAGGGTCGAAGCCAAGGTCCTGCTCGGTTTGGGTTTGTTCTTTGGTCTCATGTGCGCCGTCTACTGGAACTGGAGCCTGGAGAACGCCGGTGGCGTGATGATGTTCGCGGGCATGCTGCTCTGCTTCCTGCCCGGCAGCTACTACTACTGGTGGAGTCGGCGCATGAAGGCGCGCCCCGAGGACGACGCGAACGCGACCCCGGCCCAGGGGGCCGGCTTCGTGGGCACGTTTCCGGGTACGTCAATCTGGCCCTTCACCCTCGGTATGGGAGCCTTCTTCGTGGTCCTCGCGCTCGTCTTTGGCATCTGGTTCCTCGTTCCCGGTCTGGGCCTGGTGGTCTGGGCGCTGTTGGGGGGCACCGCCGAGGGACGCCGCGGCGGCAAGTACTAGCAACACCTGCTCAACTAGCAACACCTGCACGCACCCGTGGCGGGGGTTCTGAAGCGCAAAACCGCTCGGAAGCGGAAGCCTCGCGAGACCGAGTCTTAGAAAATGGTGAGAAGCACCGGTTGCTCCTTGACCGGTGAACTATTACTACTTAATCTAGAGAAATAGTAGTAAATACCCGACAAAGGAGTCATCGTGTCCCTCAGTTTCATCGAACGAACCAGTGAAGCACCCCCGGAGCGAGCTGAACAACTCCACGAGCTCCTCGACAGCCTGAACCTGCCCGACGCACGGCTCAGCCCCGCGCAGCTCGAACTCGTCGTGAACACCATCGCCGCACGTCCCGACCTCTGGCACGACCTGATCGTGGCCGACCACCAGAGTCGGTGGTGGCTCCTGCTCTACCGCACGCCCGGCTACGAGGTGAAGTTACTCACCTGGGAGAACGACCAGGAGTCGGACTGGCACGACCACGGTGGTTCGTCCGGAGCCTTTCGCGTGACCCGGGGTTCGCTGCGAGAGCACCACCGCGCGAAGGACAGCGTCGGGATCGAGTCGGCGATCTTCGCACCCGGTGGTTACGGTTCCTTCGGCACCGACTACGTGCACGACGTCGTCCACGAGACGGGTGACCCCGCCGTGAGCATCCACGCCTACTCGCCCCCGCTCAGCGGTCTCACCTTCTACGACCGCACGCGTTTCGGCTTCGTCGCGCGCGAGTTCATCGAAGAGGAGCGGCGCTCGACCTTTCGTACGACCCAGCCCCACACGGACGACTGACTCGCGTTGGTCGTCTGACGACTGACCGGCGACTGACGTCGTCGCCACCCTGAACCGCCCGCGCCACGCCGCGGGCGGTTCTCACGTCTGCGCTCGCGCCACCGCGTCGCGACGAGGACCACGCAACGTGCCAGAACAGGGACTTTGGTCAACCGGGGCCTCGTGGGCGATTGCCTAGTATGGGAATCGTTGTTCTGACGTGGCTTTTCGCCACGTCACCACCGTGCGAAGGAGTCAGTGTGGCGGTCATGGAGAGCTCGACGAAGGTGGTCCTGGGCGGCACGCGGGGCGGTCCCGGCGTCGCCACCCTACGCAAGGACCGCTGGTGGATCCAGCCCGTGGTGACGATGTCGGTGCTCACGGCGTTCGTCATCTACTCGACCTGGGCGGCCTTCCAGAACCGGAATTACTACGTGGGCGCCAACGTGCACCGCGATCTGATCAGTCCGTTCTACTCACCGTGCCTCACGACCCACTGCGTCACTGGCTCCACCGTCGGTTTTGCCTTCGGAGTCGGATCGCTCTCACCGGCGCTGCTAATCCTCATCTTCCCCCTGGGCTTTCGCCTCACCTGCTACTACTACCGGCGCAGCTACTACCGAGCGTTCTGGTGGTCGCCGCCCTCGTGCGCGGTGGCCGACGCGCACGGCACCTACACCGGTGAGACGCGCTTCCCGCTCATCATGCAGAACCTTCACCGGTACTTCTTCTTCGCGGGTCTGATTTTCAACGTGCTGCTCACCTACGACGCGGTGCGCGCCTTCCAACAGCCCGGACTCGGTATCGGGGTCACCGTCGGCACGGTCGTGCTCTGCGTGAACGCGCTGCTGCTGTGGGCCTACTCGCTCAGTTGTCACGCGTGTCGGCACCTGTGCGGCGGCGGTCTTCGCAGCTTCTCCTCGCACCCCGTGCGCTACCGCTTCTGGAAGCTGCTGACGCCGCTGAACGCCAAGCACATGAACCTCGCCTGGACGTCGCTCATCTTCGTGGCCCTCACCGACGTCTACGTGCGCCTGGTGGCCTCGGGGGCGCTCACCGACTACAAGATCTTCTAGGACCAAGGGAACACCGTGACCGACTACGAACACCACGAGTACGACGTACTGATCATCGGCGCTGGCGGCGCGGGACTGCGCGCGGCCATCGAAGCCAAGCAGCGAGGCATGAGCGTGGGCATCGTCACCAAGTCTCTGCTGGGCAAGGCGCACACCGTCATGGCCGAGGGCGGCATGGCCGCCGCCATGGGCAACGTCTATCCCGAGGACAACTGGCAGGTGCACTTTCGCGACACGATGCGCGGCGGCAAGTACCTGAACAACTACCGCATGGCCGAATTGCACGCCAAGGAGTCACCCGACCGGGTCTGGGAACTCGAGCAGTGGGGCGCCCTCTTTGACCGCACCAAGGACGGCAAGATCCTCCAGCGCGACTTCGGCGGCCACCGCTACGCGCGCCTCGCCCACGTGGGCGACCGCACCGGTCTCGAGCTCATTCGCACCCTCCAGCAGAAGGTCGTCTCCATGGGCACCGACGTGTACATGGAATGCAAGGTCCTCAAGCTCGTCCACGACGCCGACGGTCGGGTCGCGGGTTGCGTGGCGTACTGGCGACCGAGCGGCGAATTCGTCACCTTCGGCGCCAAGTCGGTGATCCTGGCGACGGGCGGGGCGGGCAAGTCCTGGAAGTTCACCTCGAACTCGTGGGAGGGCACCGGCGACGGCCACGCAATGGCCCTGTGGGCGGGCGCCCAGCTGATCGACATGGAGTGCATCCAATTCCACCCCACGGGCATGGTCTGGCCGCTCAGCGTGCGCGGACTACTCGTGACCGAAGGCGTGCGCGGCGACGGCGGCGTGCTGCGCAACGCCGAGGGCCAGCGCTTCATGTTCAACTACGTCACCGACATGTTCCGCGCCGAAACGGCCGACTCCGAAGAGGAGGCCGACAAGTGGTACGACGACCACGCCGCGGGACGTCGTCCGCCCGAGTTGCTGCCACGAGACGAAGTGGCGCGCGCGATCAACACCGAGGTGAAGGCCGGGCGCGGGAGTCCCCACGGTGGCGTCTTCCTCGACATCGCCTCACGACGCAGTGCGGAGTTCATCCGCCGGCGCCTCCCCTCGATGTACCACCAGTTCATGGAACTCGCGGGCGTGGACATCACCACCGAACCCATGGAGATCGGTCCCACCTGCCACTACATCATGGGTGGCGTCAAGGTCGACGCCGAGACCGCCGCGACCCTCGCACCGGGACTGTTCGCCGCGGGCGAAGTGGCGGGCGGCATGCACGGCGCGAACCGCCTCGGCGGCAACTCGCTGAGCGACCTGGTCGTCTTTGGCAAGCGCGCGGGCATGGGCGCCGCGGACTACGTCGAATCGGGTCAAGCCGCCACGACGCTCGACATGGGCGAGGTGCACGAGGCGGTCAAGGAGGCGTTGGCCCCGTTCGAGCGCGAGAGCGGCGAGAATCCCTACGAGATCCAACGCGACCTCCAAGAGATGATGCAGGCCAACGTGGGCATCATCCGGACCCAGAGTGAGTTGGAGTTCGCCGCGGGCGAACTGGACAAGTTCACCGAACGGGTGAAGAACATCGCGGTGAAGGGCGGCCGGGCCTACAACCCCGGCTGGAACCTGACCACCGACCTGCCGGCGATGCTGACGGTCTGTCGCTGCGTCACCCGGGGCGCGACGCTGCGTAAGGAGTCCCGCGGTGGTCACACCCGCGAGGACTTCCCCACGGCCGACGCCGCGTTCGCGAAGTTCAACTTCGCCCATTCAACCAAGGGCGGCAACTGGGACAGCCCGATCGACACCGTCGAATCGCCGCTGCTCGAGATGCCCGCCGATCTCAAAGCTCTGCTCGAGGAGGGACACTGATGGCCGACGTGACGATGAAGGTCTGGCGTGGCGACGCCAACGGCGGCGCCTTCGAGACCTACACCATGAGCCAGAACGAGGGCGAGGTCGTGCTCGACGTGATCCACCGCATCCAGGCGACCGAAGCGCCCGACCTCGCGTGCCGGTGGAACTGCAAGGCCGGCAAGTGCGGATCGTGCTCGGCCGAAATCAACGGCAAGCCGAGGCTGATGTGCATGACGCGCATGGACCAACTGCCCGAGGGCGAGGTGACGGTCACCCCGATGAAGACCTTCCCGATCATCCGTGACCTCGTGACCGACGTCTCGTTCAACTTCGTCCAGGCCCAGAAGGTCCCCGCGTTGCTACCCCCGCCCATGCCCGAGGGGGGTTACCGCATGTTCCAAGAGGACGTGGAACGCGGCCAGGAGTTCCGCAAGTGCATCGAGTGCTTCCTCTGCCAGGACGTCTGTCACGTGATTCGCGACCACGAGGAGAACAAGGCCCAGTATTCGGGTCCTCGTTTCTTCATCCGTTACGCCGAACTCGAGATGCACCCCCTCGATCAGAACGACCGTCGTCACCTCGTTCGCGAGGAGATGGGCCTGGGTTACTGCAACATCACCAAGTGCTGCACGGAGGTCTGCCCCGAGCACATCCACATCACCGACAACGCCATCATCCCCTTGAAGGAGCGGGTCGTCGACGCGGCCTACGACCCCGTGGCGTGGCTTGGTCGAAAGATCCGTCGCAAGACGAATCGTTCAGCCGCCGACGCCGCCATTCAGCCCGCGCCCTAGTTCGTGGCCGATTTCCTCAGTGACCCCTGGTTCGAGGCACTGAACGAGACGCTGGCCCACGCCGGCCCCGTGCCCGTAAAACGCGACACCGTCTTTCGAATCGTCATCGAGATGACCGACGCGCCCGGTGGCGCACCCCACGCGCTGACCCTCACCATTCAAGACCGCGTCGCGAAGGTGGACCCCGGCGACAACCTGCTCGCCGACACGCTGATCGGCATGTCCTTTTCTGACGCGAAGTCCTTGTTTCGAGGTGACACCGACAGTGCGAGCGCACTTCGCGAAGGGAAGGTCAAGGTTCGCGGCAACATCAACGCGTTGGTCCCCTTGCTCGAGTGGTTACAGAACGCTCACCCTCTTGGAGGAGGCACCTCAGTGGGCGAAGAGGACGCCTGATCGAGTCGCCCTGCGCGGCCCATCCTTCTCGAACGAGAAGGTCGTGGCCCTTAACTCGTGAGAATCGCCACCCGATCAAGTGAATAGGGCTCGTGGTGGAGAATCCCTCCACTTTCCGTCGTGACGATCACCCCTCCGTCACCGAGTGACGCCAGAGACTGGCGCAGGAAACCCGCGACGTTCCTGGCCCGGGCGAGGCCCAGTGCGGTCGCGGCCGATCCGGTGCTGTAGGGGTCGGAATAGCCGACGATACGAAGCGAAGTAAGTCGCTCGTTGCTCACAACTCGAGCCAGTGACTCGAGGCGAGACCTCTGGGCGACGTTCAGTGAAGTCACACCAAGGGCGAAGTAGAAGCTCGCGCGGATCGGTGACTTCGAGACGACAGACGTCGTGGTGGTGGAGTTCAGCGTCGTGGTGGTAGTCGAAGTCGTGGTCGTGCTCGTGGTGCTTGTGGTGGTCGCGGTGGCGTGATGCGTCATCGTGGTCGTCGTTGAAGTAGACGCGACTTCCCCACCGTCGAAGGTCCTTACGACGTTCAGTGGCGAGTCGGCCAACACCAACGCGTCATTCACACTGTCAATGGCTAGGAAGCTCGCGGAATTAACGCCCAGATACGCCGACGTCGCAGGACCGTTCTCACCGTCGGGCGGCTGGGTTGTAGCCGTCACCGGTGATCCTCCTCCGGCGATGACGTACACGTCGCCTTGGATGTACGAGTTGAGGCCATAGGGACATTGAGACGAACAATTCGACATCGCGAGCATGTCAACAACTGAATAGTGGTTGTTCACGAAAAGAAGATTACCTTGACCATCGAAGACCGTTCCCGACGCGAAGACCACTGCGGTGTCCGTCGCAGCGCTACCGGATGTCGTCGATCCCGAACTGAAGGGATTTGCACTCAGGATGAAGACGTCGCCCGGCGTCCACACGCACGGCGACGAGCCGCCGCCGCAGTCACTCTCCAACTGATATCCCGGATTGGATGCGGATTCGGCGAGCACGACCAGTAGATCGTCGTCTGAATTGGCGTTCACGACGTTGCCGCCACTATCGACGGCGATGCCTCGCGACTCACAAAAGTTCCACGCGAAGCCTGACTGGCCGTCACTGCCGCCATTGCAGTTTCTCCACGATCCCGCCAGCGTAAAGACGTCGCCTTGCGTCCACACGCACGGCGACGAGCCGCCGCCGCAATCGTCTCCCAGCACGTAGCCAGGGTTCGTGCTGGTAACAGCCAGGATGACGATGGCACTGTTGTAATCGTCGATGAGGAGGTCTCCCGAGCTATCGAATGTCGCATAGTCGGGTCGATTCAGTTGCGACGTTGCCGCAGTCGAACCATCCACGAGTGACGCGAATGAACTCGGCGTTCCAACCACGTAGTACACATCACCTTGGGTCCACACGCACGGCGATGAGCCCCCGCCACAATCTGAGCGAAGAGGATAACCCGGATTGCTCGTCGAGACCGCCAGCACCACCACAACGCTCGATTCCTGCAGCGGGACGATCACGTTACCTGCGCCATCAACAGTGATTCCCGTCGGGTTGTCCAGGGTTAAGCCCAGCGCACTGGCGCCATCGCCGAGCGGGTTCGTGCCTCCCGAAATAGTGAATAAGTCGCCTTGCGTCCACACGCACGGCGACGAGCCGCCGCCGCAATCGTCTCCCAGGACGTAGCCTGGGTTCGTGGCGGTGTTCGCGAGTACCTGCACATAGCCCAGCCGTTCGGCGATGACGTAGTTGCCTTCAGGGTCGACGGCGACGCCCGCGGGGTTGTCCAAGGTTGTTGACGTCGCCAGTGCTCCATCAGTGGGCGCACCAAAGGTGTCAAAATTGCCCGCTACCGCCTTGATGTCGACGGAGGGCGTCGCACCTACGCTGAGTGCCAATCCGGTCATTGCCAGCAAAAGCGCCGCCACGAAGGTGACGGTTACCACGATGGGCGATTTGATTCGGCGATATATGGACATCCGTCTCCCTTGCGTGCAGTTGGATAAAACGCACTCGCGAAGCCAGACGTGCCCTGCTCACTCGCCCTTGTGCGTCCAAGGCTAGCCGCGTGGGGACGCGGATGAACGCTTATTCAAGGGACTTCGTCCAGGGCCTACTCAGCACTTCGAACGTCGGCGATCACTAGTTGATTGCCCTTAGATCAGCCCGAGGGCCTTCACCTCGTCGCGCTCGCTCAAGAGTTCGTCGGTCGTCACCTTGATGCGGCCAGCCGCGAACTCGCTGATCGCCGAGCCCTCTTTGACGTGCCAGGAACCTTTTCCGTCGGCCTGGATTGGCAGACCGAAGGTGAGCCCTTGCGGCGTGCCGTATTCGCCATTGCTGGTCACCGCCACCGACGCGCAGTCGTCGCTCGGGGTCGCGGTCGTAAGGCTCACGACGGTGTCGATCGCGGCGTTCGCCGCCGACGCCGCGGAGCTGAGCCCGCGCGCCTCGATGATCGCGGCGCCGCGCTTTTGAACCGTCGTGATGAAGTCGCCCTCGAGCCACGCGTGGTCGCTGATCGCGTCGGTGACCTTCTGGCCCGCGATGGTGGCGTTGGTGAAGTCGGGGAATTGCGTCGCGGAGTGGTTGCCCCAGATCGCGAGGTTCTTGACGCCGCTGACGGGTACGCCCGCCTTCTTGGCGAGTTGGGTCTGCGCGCGATTCTGGTCCAGGCGGGTCATGGCGAACCAACGATCAGCCGGCACCTCGGGCGCGTTCGAACGCGCGATCAGACAGTTCGTGTTGCAGGGATTGCCCACCACCAGGATGCGGACGTCACTCGCGGCGTTCGCCGCGATCGCCTGGCCCTGGGGCTTGAAGATCCCGCCGTTCACGTTGAGCAGGTCGCCGCGCTCCATGCCCGCCTTGCGCGGAATGGAACCGACCAGCAGGGCCCAGTTCGTGCCGTCAAAAGCGTGCTTCAGGTCACTCGTCGCCTCGATGCCCGCGAGCAGCGGGAACGCGCAGTCGTCGAGTTCCATGACGACACCCTGCAGGGACTTCATCGCGGGCTCGATCTCCAGTAGTCGCAAGACGACGGGCGTGTCGGGACCCAGCAACTGACCCGACGCGATTCGAAACAGCAGTTGGTAGCCGATCTGACCGGCGGCGCCGGTGACGGTGACGTTGACGGGGGTGGTCATGATGCTCCTTGTGGTTCTACAGGTGGTCGACGATGGCCGCAGCGAATTCCGAACACTTCACTTCGGTCGCGCCGTCCATCAGGCGCGCGAAGTCGTAGGTGACGACCTTGTCCATGATCGTCGCCTCCATGGCGCGGACGATGTCGTCAGCGGCGTTGGTCCAACCGAGGTGCTCGAACATGAGCACGCCCGAGAGCAGCACCGATCCGGGGTTCACCTTGTCCTGGCCCGCGTACTTGGGGGCGGTCCCGTGGGTCGCCTCGAAGATGCCGTGACCCGAGACGTAGTTGATGTTCGCCCCGGGCGCGATGCCGATACCGCCCACCTGAGCCGCCAGGGCGTCAGAAAGGTAGTCGCCGTTCAGGTTCATCGTGGCGATGACCGAGAACTCCGCGGGACGCGTCAAGACTTGCTGGAGCGTGATGTCGGCGATCGAATCCTTCACGAGCAACTTGGAGCCGGGCTGGCCGTTGCAGTCGTTCCATCCCACGGCGACGTCGGCGAACTCGTTGCGGACCAGTTCGTAGCCCCACTTCATGAACGCACCTTCGGTGTACTTCATGATGTTGCCCTTGTGCACGAGGTTGACCGAGTCGCGCTTGTGCTCGAGCGCGTACTTGATCGCGGCACGAATGAGCCTCTCGGAACCGAACTTGGAAATGGGCTTGACGCCGAGTCCACTCATCTCACGGATGTCCCATCCGTAGTTGTCCTTCAAGAACTCGCGCAACTTGTCCGCTTCGCCACTCCCGGCCTCGAGTTCGTAGCCCGCGTAGACGTCTTCGGTGTTCTCACGAAAGATGACCATGTCCACGAGTTCGGGGTGCTTGACCGGTGACGGCACGCCCTGGAACCAGCGGACCGGACGAAGACAGACGTAGAGGTCGAGGATCTGGCGAAGTGCGACGTTCAGTGAGCGGAACCCGCCACCGATCGGCGTCGTGAGCGGCCCCTTGATGCCGATGAGGTAATCGCGAAAGTCGGTGACCGTCTGCTCGGGCAGCCAGTCGCCGGTCTCGTTGAAGGCTTTTTCGCCCGCGAGGACTTCCTTCCACTCGATGGTCTTGCCGTATTTCTTCGCCGCCGCGTCGAGCACCAGTTTCGACGCGGGCCAGATGTCCACTCCGATGCCGTCGCCCTCGATGAAGGGGATGATCGGGTTGTCCGGGACGTGAAGGACGCCGTGGGCGTCCATAGATATTTTCTCAGCCATACGCTCATCCTACGGCGAAATCAAGTGTCGCCCGTAGGGCGAAAGTCCCATCACCGGGTCAGTGAGAGAGCGCGGCGTAGATCTCGCGCGTGGCGCTCGACCGGTTCAACGTGTAGAAGTGCAGTCCGGGTGCTCGCGCGTCGAGCAGCTGTTCGCACAGTTCGACCGCGGATCGTATGCCTTCGGCTCGCACGGCTTTGGGCCCACCTCGTCCGTCGGCCGCGACCAGACGGGCGACCAGTTCTTGGGGTACGCGCGAGCCCATGGTGGTCATGCGCTCGATTCCCGCAAGGGTCGTCACCGGCATGATGCCCGGGAGTACCGGTTTGTTCACGCCCAACGCGGCCAGTTCCTCGACCAGACCGAGCCACTCCTCGACGAGAAAAAAGAACTGCGTCACGGCGAAATCAGCGAGCTCGAGTTTCTGGGCGAGGTAGAGCCGGTCGCTCGCCAGGTCCCTGGAACGCGGGTGGCCCAATGGATGCGCGGCGACGCCAATCGAGAAGTCACCGGTCTCTCGAGCGAGTTCGACGAGTTCGATCGCGTGGACGAACTCCGAGGCCACCAAATCGGGGTTCTGGGGAACGTCGCCACCCAACGCCATGACGTTGCTGACCCCGGCGTCCACGTAGTTCTTCAAGATGTCGCGCATCTCGGCGCGCGAATGGCCCACGCAGATCAGGTGCGCCATCGCGGTCAGTCGTCCGCCCCGCTGGATCTGCGAGACGAGATCGAAGGTCCGCTGGCGAGATTCGCGACCGCCTCGATAGGTGACCGACACGAACGAGGGACGCAGTGGTTCGAGGTCCGCCAAGGTCCTCTCGAGCACCGCCGACTCCTCATCGGACTTGGGCGGCATGAACTCGAATGAGTGGGTCGTACCGCCGCGAAGCAGTTCGTCGATTCGCACGAAGTTAGTTCACCCGTCCGAAGTCGTCCTCGAGTCGCACGATGTCGTCCTCGCCGAAATACGTTCCGTGCTGGACTTCGATGAAGACGACCGGCTTGGTGCCGTGGTTCTCGCAACGATGCGCCTGCCCGATCTCGATGTCGATGCTCGAACCGGGCCCGAGCTCGTATTCCTTCCCGTCGAGCACGACGGTGGGCTCGCCGTCGACGACGAACCAGTGCTCGGCACGCTTGGCGTGGGTCTGGTAACTCAGTCGCTTGCCCGGCATGACCACGATGCGCTTAACCTTGTGGTCGAACATCTCGTCGTCGAGCACGGTGAAACTCCCCCACGGGCGCTCGTCGTGTTCACGTCCCTTGGCGTCTTTGGTCGTCATCGCACCTTCTCCGCTGCTAGTACGGCGTTGCGTAACAGCATTGCACGGGTCATCGGCCCGACGCCACCGAGACGCGGCGTCACCCAACTCGCGACGTCACTGACGTCGTCGGCGACGTCGCTGAGCAGCTTTCGTCCCACGAACGTCGTGCCGGCACCGACGACCGCCGCACCAGGCTTGACCATGTCGCGCGTGACGATTCCGGCGCGACCCGCCGCCGCCACGATGACGTCCGCACTTCGAACGATGGGGGCCAGATCCTCAACCCCGGTGTGCACGACACTCACGGCCGCGTTGCAGTGGGGCCGTCGAAGAGCCATCAACAAGGCGAGTGGACGGCCAATCGTGATCCCTCGTCCGATGATCACGACGTGCTGACCTTCGACGGGCACGTGGTAGTGGGCGAGAAGTTCCACGATGCCCGCGGGCGTGCACGGGAGCGGTCCCGGTGATCCCATGACCAGCCGACCGAGGTTCGTGGGGTGCAGTCCGTCCACGTCCTTCTCGGGCAAGACCCGCAGGAGGACCTCCTGTTCGTTGATGCCTTCGGGCAACGGGAGTTGGACCAGGATCGAATGAACGTGGGGGTCGGCGTTGAACCGGTCGATGACCGCTTCAATCTGCTCTTGGGTGACGTCGGCGGGCAAGTGCTCGTCGAAGGAACGCACGCCGATCTGCGCGCACTCCTCGACCTTCATCGCGACGTAGCGGGCACTCGAGAGGTCGTCGCCGACCAGGATGGTCCCGAGTCCGGGCGTTCGACCGGCCGCGCTGAGGCGTTGAGCCCGGTCGGCGAGTTCCATCTTGATGCGGGCGGCGACGGGTTCGCCGTCGAGCAGTTGTGCGCTCACGAGTCTCCTAATGACGAAAGTGACGCTCACCAGTGAGCATCATCACGATACCGGCCGCGTCGGCGGCCGCAATGACTTCGCCGTCGCGAACTGATCCACCCGGCTGGACCACCGACGTTGCGCCGGCGTTGGTGAGCGCCTCGAGTCCGTCGGCGAAGGGAAAGAACGCGTCCGACGCTGCCGCGCTGCCGCGCGCATACTCCCCGGCCTTGGCGGTGGCGATGTCCGCGGCGACCACGCGCGACTGCTGACCCGCGCCGATTCCGACCGCGACGCCGTCGCGAGCGAGCACGATGGCGTTGGACGTCGTGCGCGCGCAGACGCGCCAGGCCACGTTCAAGTCCTCGAGCTGCTGGGCGGTGGGCTGTTTGGTGGTGACGCAGCGCCACTCGCTGACGGGTACCACCAGTTCGTCGGCGTTCTGCACGAGCGCGGTGTCACCGAAGGTCCGAATCGAGAGACCGAGCGGCTCGGGCGCGGGCGCACTCAGCAGGCGCGTGGCCTTTCGACGCTTGACGAGGATCGCGATCGCGTCGTCCTCGAAGGCGGAAGCGATGATGACGTCGGCTTGGGGACCCTGGGCGATCAACGACGCGAGGTGTGCGTCGAGCACGCCGTCGACCGCCACGATGCCCCCGAACGCGCTCTGGGGATCGGCCCGTAGAGCCTTCTCGAACGCGTCGGCGAGTGAACTACCGAGCGCCGCCCCCGAGGCGTTGGCGTGCTTGATGATCGCCACCGCCTTCTTGGCGGGTGCGTCGGCACGCAGCTCGTGCACGAGCCGCCACGCGGCGTCGGCGTCGAACAGGTTGAGGTACGACAGGGCCGTACCGGCGTGTTGGACCACACCGTCCCACCACGGCGTGGTGCCCGCGAACCGGTACCGCGCGCCGACCTGGTGGGGATTCTCGCCGTAGCGCGTCACCGCGGCACGCTCGAGACTCAGATGCAGACTCGGTGCGAGCACCGCGTCACTGCCCGTGGGCGCCTCGCCGATCTCGCCACCCTGGTCGAACCACCGAACGATCTGGGCGTCGTAGCTCGCGGTGTGCGCGAAGGCCGCACGCGCCAGGGCGTGTCGCGTCGAATCCGAAAGCGAACCGTGAGTGGTGAGTTCATCGAGCACCACGCTGTACTGCTCGGGACTGGTCACGATGGCGACGTGGCGGTGGTTCTTCGCGGCGGCGCGCACCATGGCCGGACCGCCGATGTCGATGAGTTCGATCGAGGGATCCGACGTGAACGGGTACAAATTACTCACCACGATGTCGATCGGCGTGATCTCGTGCGCGCCGAGTGCCGCCCGGTGGTCGGGCTTGGAGCGGTCGGCCAAGATGCCCGCGTGAATCCTCGGGTGCAACGTCTTGACCCGTCCGTCAAGCATCTCGGGAAAGCCGGTCACCTCGGCCACGTCCAGGTGGGCCACCCCCGCCTCGTCGAGTGCGGCGGCGGTTCCCCCCGACGCGACCAACTCGACGCCGAGCCCCTCGAGTCCCTGGGCGAACTCGACGAGTCCAGTCTTGTCATAGACACTCAACAACGCCCGCATTAACTCTCCTCTATCGTGCCCGCGACCGAGACGGGTTCACGACCCGCGTCGAGTGACGCCATAACCCTACCGACCACCAGCGGGTACAACTGGCGTTCGACGTGCTTGATCCGCTCGTGCAACGTCTCTTCGGTGTCGTCGGCGAACACCGGGACTCGACGTTGGGCGAGTATTGGACCATCGTCGAGTTCGAGGGTCGCGACGTGCACCGTGCAACCGGTCTCGCGCGCGCCCGCTTCGATCGCCGCCCGGACGGCGTGCCAACCCTTGAAGTCGGGCAAGAGACTCGGGTGCGTGTTGAGAACTCGTCCCGGGTAGGCCGCGTGGAAACTCGCCGTGGTGATCGTGCCGAAACCGGCCATCGCCACCAGATCGATCCGGTGCTCGACGAGCACGTCGGCGAGCGCCGTGCTGTACGCCTCGCGATCGAATTCCTTGGTGAAGCCGCCGTAGTGAACCCGGTCGACCAGGACTTGTTCGAGACTCGCCGCGCGGGCGACCTCGAGGGCTCGACACGGTCGGTCCGAGACGACCAGGGCCACGTCGAGCCCCGCGTCGATCATCGCTTCGAGGATGGTGCCCGAGCCCGAGACCAGTACTCCGAGGCGGACCGGGGACAAGTGGCTACAGGGCCTTCACGATTTCGACCATCTTCTCACCCGCTTCGGTGGGGTTCTGGCAGACGTGCACGCCCGCGTCGCGCAGGGCGTCCATCTTGGCTTGGGCGGTGCCCTTCGAGCCCGAGATGATGGCACCGGCGTGTCCCATCTTTCGTCCCGGGGGCGCGGTGACGCCCGCGATGTACGAGACGACTGGCTTGGTCATGTTCACCTTGATCCATTCGGCGGCCCGTTCTTCCTCGGAGCCTCCGATCTCGCCGATCATCATGACCGCCTTGGTCTCGGGATCGTCCTGGAACGCCGTGAGACAGTCGATGAAATTGGTACCGGGTACGGGGTCGCCCCCGATGCCCACGCAGGTGGTCTGGCCAATGCCCTTCTGGCTGAGCTCGTGCAGCGCCTGGTAGGTCAGCGTTCCCGATCGCGACACGATGCCCACCGGTCCACCGGCGAGCGCGATGTCCCCCGACGTGATGCCGATGTTGCACTTGCCGGGACTGATGATGCCCGGGCAGTTCGGTCCCAGTAGTCGCACGCCCGGGAACTCCTCGACGAGTCGGTTATAGGTGACGGCCTCGTCGTGGGCGGGAATGCCCTCGGTGATGCACACGATGAACGTGATGCCGCCTTGGGCGGCCTCGAGGATCGCCGCGGCGGCGAACTTAGGCGGCACGACGACGAACGAGGCACTGGCCCCCGTCGCGTCCACCGCTTCTTTGACCGTGTTGAAGACCGGCACGCCGTCGACGTCGGTACCGCCCTTGCCGGGGGTCACGCCACCGACCACCTTGGTGCCGTAGTCGCGGTTGCGCAGGCCGTGGAACCGACCCTGACCTCCCGTGAGTCCCTGGACGATGACCTTGGTGTTCTCATCTACAAAAATGCTCATGACTCTTCCTTAGGAGTTGGCGTAGGCCACGGCCCGGCGGGCGGCGTCCAACATTGTCGGTTCCATCAGTAGCGTGTCGCTCAGGTGCGGCGCGAGGATCTCTCGCCCCTCGACGGCGTTCGTGCCGTCCAAACGCAAGACGACCGGCGAGCTGATCGACACGCGCCTCAGCGCTTCGAGCACGCCCTTGGCGACTTCATCGACCAACGTGATGCCGCCGAAGATGTTCACGAAGATGACCTTCACCTTGGGATCGGAATTGATCACTTCCATCGCCGAGGCCATGACGTCGGCATTCGCACCGCCACCGATGTCGAGGAAGTTCGCCGCCGATCCGCCCACCTGGTTCACGACGTCGAGCGTGGACATCGCGAGTCCCGCGCCGTTGGCGATGATACCGACCGTGCCGTCGAGCCCGATATAGTTCAGACCCTTCTCCTTGGCCATCTTCTCGCGCGGATCCTCGGTCTCGGTCGCTCGGAACTCCTCCCATTCGGGGTGTCGGAATGACGCGTTCTCGTCCAGTGTCACCTTGGCGTCGAGCGCATGGACCGTGCCGTCGGGGGTGAGGATGAGTGGGTTGATCTCGGCGAGGTCACAGTCGCCCGTCGTGTAACAGTCGTAGAGCTTTACCAGGAGTTCGGCCGCCTGCTCTCGAGCCGGCTGATCCAACTCGGCCTCGTCGACCCATCGACGCGCGGTCGCCAGGTCCAGTCCGCGCACGGGATCGATGGACAAGAACGCGATCGCTCCGGGATTCTGCTCGGCGACGACCTCGATCTCCACGCCGCCCTGGGCGCTCAACATTCCCAGGTGCACCTTGTTGGGTCGATCGAGCGTGAAGGAGGCGTAGTACTCCTTGGCGATGTCACTCGAGTGCTCGATCCAAAGTCGACGCACCACGTGGCCCTTGATGTCGAGGCCGAGAATGTTGCCCGCGTGCAGGCGAACCTCCGCGGCGTCGGTGGCGAGTTTGACGCCACCCGCCTTGCCTCGTCCTCCGACCTTGACCTGGGCCTTCACGACGACTGGGTAGCCCACGCGGTCCGCGACCGCGACCGCCTGGTCAACCGTGTCGGCGACGTCCCCGGGTGAGACGGCGATGCCGAAGCGCGCGAAGTACTGCTTTCCCTGATACTCGAAGAGATCCATCCACTTCCACTTTCGTTGTCGTGCCGCGACGCGGCGGTAATTAGTGCAGAACTTCGCGAGAATCGAGCGCAGATTCGAGCCACGCGCCAATCTCGTTGAGCGAGGCGCCCGGCGTGAAGACCCTCGCCACACCCGCGGTCTCTAGTGAAGCGATGTCGGCGTCGGGGATGATGCCACCCACGATCAACAAGACGTCCTCACGTCCCGCCTTCTTCAGGAGTTCGACAATGCGAGGTACGAGGACGTTGTGCGCACCCGAGAGCAGCGAGAGGCCGAGTGCGTCGGCATCCTCTTGGATCACCGCCTGGACGATCTGCTCGGGCGTCTGATGCAGGCCGGTGTAGACGACCTCGAAGCCCGCGTCACGCAAGGTTCGCGCGATCACCTTCGCGCCGCGATCGTGGCCGTCGAGGCCCGGTTTCGCTACTACGACTCGATACGTACGCTCCATCGTTTGTCCAGCATAGGGCGGCTCGCGCGACCCCTCCTTCGAGTCATTCCAGGTGCGAGAGTAGCGTTGGGGGTCGTGAGCACACCGTTCGCCCCCAACCGAGGTACCGCTCGCGCCCTGCTTTCCTCGATGCGCCCGCGCCAGTGGGTCAAGAACGGGCTGATCACGGTGGCCCCGGGCGCCGCGGGTGTGCTGAGCCACGACAACATCATTGGCCACGTGATCGTCGCCTTCGTGGCGTTCTGCGCGGTCTCCTCGGCCATGTACCTGTTGAACGACCTGCGCGACCTCGAGTCCGACCGACATCATCCGACCAAGCAGTACCGCGCGATCGCGTCGGGTCAACTCCGCCCGGGTCTCGCCCTCGGGGCCCTGGTGGTCCTATTGGTCGTGGGATTCGCCCTGCCCTTCACGATCACGCGTCCGGGCGGCCTCCTGCTCATTCTTGGCATCTACGTCGCGATATCGATCCTCTATTCGCTCTGGATCAAGGAGATCGCGGTCATCGAACTGGTCTCGGTCGCCAGCGGCTTCTTCCTTCGTGCCTACGCCGGCGCGGTCGCGTGCCATATATATGTGTCGTCCTGGTTCCTCGTCGTGGTCTCCTTCGGCGCCTTCTTCGTCGTCGTCGGCAAGCGCTCGAGCGAACTCGCCCACGTCGGCGTCGGCGAGACCCGCAAGGTCCTGACCGAGTACACGGCCGAGTTCCTCCATTCCGCACTCACCCTCAGCGCGACGGTCGCGGTCACGGGCTACTGCCTGTGGGCCTTTGACACGTCCGCGACCGGACTCTCGTCGGTCCAGCACCACGTCATCCCCATCCGGCTCACGGTGGTCCCGGTGGTACTCGCCATCCTCTTCGTCATGCGAAATTCCGAATCGGCCAACGGCCAATCACCCGAGGACCTCGTCTTAAAGGACCACACGGTCCAATTGCTGCTGGTGGTCTGGGCGGTGCTCTTGGGCCTGGGGATCTACTGGTGACGCGCACCACGCTCTACGGCTGGGGGCGCACGACCCCGAGCGTGGCGAACCTCGCCGAACCCCTCGACGAGGAGACGGTCGTCGAACAACTCGCCACCGGGGCTCCGCTCATCGCGCGCGGGCTCGGACGCAGCTACGGCGACGCCGCGCAACTGAGTGGCGGGCTCGTCTTGAGCAACCTCGCCCTCGATGATCTGGGGACCATCGACGAGCACGGCGTGGTGCGCGTGGGAGCCGGTGTCTCCATCGACCGAATCCTGCAGACCTCGATCCCCCAGGGCTGGTTCGTCGCGGTCACCCCGGGCACGCGCCAGGTCACCGTGGGCGGGGCCATCGCCGCGGACGTGCACGGCAAGAACCATCATCGCGACGGTGCCTTCGCCCAACACGTCCGTGAACTGCGCCTTGTGACCCCGAGCGGCGTCGTCGACGTCTCGCCCACGAGCGACGCGCCCTTGTTCTGGGCGACCGCCGGTGGCATGGGACTCACGGGCGTGGTCACGGCGGCGACGATCCAGATGACTCGTCTCGAGACCGACCAGGTCCTGGTCGACACCGAGCGCTTCGACGACCTCGACGGCGTGATGGCCGCGATGCGGGCGCGCGATCACCTCTACCAGTACTCGGTCGCGTGGGTGGACTGCATGACGCGCGGCGCCCACATGGGAAGGGCCATCCTCACCCGGGGCAATCACGCCACCGCGAGCGACCTCGACCGGATCACGCTGAAGGCACCCAAGTCGGCGAGGCTCGGGGTGCCCTTTGACGCACCCAGTGGACTGCTCAATCCACTCAGCGTGCGCGTGTTCAACGAGTTCTGGTACCGCTCGGCGCCCAGGAACCAGCAGAACGAGGCCCAGGAGATCGCGACGTTCTTCCACCCGCTCGACGGGGTGCGCGACTGGAACCGCCTCTACGGCAAGCGGGGTTTCGTCCAGTACCAGTTCTGCGTGCCCGAGGACGCCGCCGAGACCATCGTCGAGGCGGTCAAGCGCCTCTCGTCGTCGGGGGTGGCCAGTTTTCTCGCCGTGCTCAAGCGATTCGGGCCCGCGGACCCCGGACCGCTGTCGTTTCCCATGCCCGGCTGGACGCTGGCGCTGGACCTGCCGGTGGGGCCACGAGCGCTGGCCCAGGTACTCGACGACCTCGACGAGCTCGTGCTCGGTGCGGGTGGCCGTGTCTATTTCGCCAAGGACGCCCGACTCGCTCCCGAGAAGGTCCGCGCGATGTACCCGCGCGTGGGCGAGTTCCTCGAGGTGAAGAACCGCGTCGACCCCCGCCACCAGATGTCGAGCGACCTCGCCCGGCGTCTTCAACTAGTAGGAACGTGATCATGGAAAACGCCTTTGGACAGCCCCAGAACGTCGTCGTACTCGGAGGAAGCTCCGATATCGCACGCGCGATCACCCGCAAGCTCTGCGCCGCCCGAGCCCACACGGTCGTGCTCGCGGGGCGTAATCAGGCGCTGCTCGACGCCGCTGCTGCCGAAGCCCAAGAGTACGGCGCGACCACGACCGACACCGTCGTGTTCGACGCCAACGACGTCACCACGGCGAAGCAGACGGTCGCTGAGGCGTTCGAAAAGGTGGGCGATCCGGTCGACCTCGTGGTCGTCGCCATCGGGCTCTTGGACGATCAGTTCACCATCGAGAACGACGCCGACGCCGTGGCCGCGATGGTGAACGTGAACTTCGCCTGGCCCGTCGTCGCGCTCGCCGAGATCCGACGACGCCTGGTCGCACAGGGGAGCGGTCGGATTCTCGTGATCTCGTCGGTCGCGTCGGTGCGCGTGCGCCGCAACATGTACCTCTACTCGGGCGCCAAGGCGGGTCTCGATCGGCTGTGCGACGGTCTCGCGGATTCGCTCGACGGCACGGGCGTGACGCTCCAGCTGTTGCGCCCCGGGGTCGTGCGCTCACGGATGACCGAGGGTCAGGACCAGAAGGTCCCCTTCACGACCGGCGTCAACGAAGTCGCCGAGAACGTCATGCGCGGACTCGCGAGTGGTGATCGGGTGATCTGGAGCCCACCCGCGTTGCGCTACGTCTTCGCGATCCTTCGACACCTTCCCTCGCCCCTCTGGCGAAAGGTCATGGACCGCTGAGGCTCAGCCGGCGGCTTTGGTGGATTTGACGAGTTCGTTACTGCGAAGGCTCATCGTGAAGAAGTCACGGTTCCACCACGACTCGAAGTACCTCGAGCCGCTGGGCATCGAGCTCAGCAACGCGGTGCTGTTACTGCCGTTGAGTGACGTGCCGATCGGACCCTTAAACGCGGCGAACTGGACCCAGCCGGTGTTGATGTCGAGTTGCATCCCGCGCACCGCGCCCGCACGCACGAGCACGTTCGCCAGGTCACTGATCGACAGCGCCGGACCGCCCACGTAGACAATGGCTCCTTCTTGGGTGACGCCCAGACCCGATCGCCAGACGTTGAAACCGCCGCCGAGGGTCTTACCCCACTTGTCCGAATTCTGATCCTTCAGTCCCGGTACCGCCTTACCGTGATCGACGATCAGGTCGAGGTTCTGACGCACCGAGGCGACTTGGTTGGACATCCAGACCTGGGTGCCCCAGGCCCCGACGGTCATCGTCCCGTCCTTGTAGATCACGACCGAGGCGGCGTTGTTCACGAGCGGCACGACGTTCTTGCCGTCGGTGTAGTAGCCACCGTTCGAGTCCTGGACGCGAAAGCCCGCGTTGAAGGCGGCGACGAGCGTCTTGCTGGCCTTGGCCGAAATGGGCGCGGAGAACTTGTAGGGACCGCCGCCGGGAATGTAGGAACCCGAGTAGAGCTGGGCCGTGAGCAGTGTCGGGTCCATCCACGCCACTCCCACGACGTAGCTGGTGTGCACGGCATCAGGTCGCACGAACGCCTCGTACATCGTGGGTATGCCGTTGGCGGTCTCGCGTCCGGCGACGTGCCAGACTCCTTCACCCGGTAGCGGGTGCTTGGCCGGTGAGATCATGTCCTTGGGTGGGGCTAGGTGCCCGCCGGTCGGCACCTTCACCGCGGTGGGTCCCGAGCCGAACGAGGAGATCGACGGCGCGCCGCCGACCTTGGGGGGATTGAGCCGGTACGCCTCGGCTTCCATCCAGGTGACGACCGCGCCGAGTCCGTGGCCACGCCCCCACTCGGCCGCGCGAGCCGAGAGCGACGTGCCGTAACTGGGGTTCGCGAGGGCGAAGGCGAGGGTCACGGCGTAGTAGCCGATCACGACCAGGATCGCGAGGCCGGTCAGCACGATGCCGCGCCGGATCCAGTACACCTTGGGGGGATGACGGGGGATCTCGGGCGTCGCTGGTGGTCGGTAGGCAGTCCGGCGAGAAACCATGGTCTACCATTCTGACACTTTCACCGACACCGACCCGATGGGCGATCCGCGACCCGCGACTCGCCGTCAGGCGCGGCGAAGGGGCGTCATGGCAAGCACGAGTTGCTTGGTGCCGTGCTCGTCGAACTTGACCGCCGCACGACTGTGCGAGCCGGTGCCGTCCACGCTGAGCACCACGCCCTCACCGAATCGATCGTGCACCACCCGCTCGCCCACGAGGAGTCCCAACTTCTCGGCACCCGTCGAGCGCACCGGCGGCGCCGTGCCCGCACCGAAGGCCCGACCCTGGGTGAAGTCGGTTCCACGACCCACGAACCCCTCGTCGTCGCGCTCGAAGCTCGAACGGCGAAGGGGCAAGGCAGACGAGATGTCGAGCACCAGTTCGGGCGGGATCTCGAGCAGGAACCGACTGGCGATGGCGTCCACTCGTTGTCCCCATTTGGTCCGGCTCCACGCGTGCGTGAGGACCAGGTGTCGCATCGCCCTCGTGATGCCCACGTAGCAGAGACGTCGCTCCTCTTCGAGTTCGGCTTCGTCGGCGAGGGCACGACTGTGAGGAAAGACCGTCTCCTCGAGCCCCGCGATCACGACGGCGGGGTACTCGAGCCCCTTGGCGACGTGCAGGGTCATCATCGAGATCGCCCCCGCGCCGCCGTCGAGTTGGTCCGAGTCCGCCACCAGTGACATCCGTTCGACGAAGTCGAGCAACGTGTCGTACTGTGAAGCGGCCGACGCGAGTTCACCCAGGTTCTCCAGGCGCGAATAGGCCTCGTCCGAGTTCTCCGCGCGCAAGGCGTCGCCCATGCCCGTCTCGCGCACGATGGCGTCGATCATCTCGCGCGGCGTGAGGTCGTTGGCCATGGCGCGAAGCTGGTCCAGGGTGAAGGCGAACTTCTCGGCACCCGCGAGCGCCTTGGCCCCGAGGCCGGCGGCCTTGGCGAAGTGCGCGGTCTCGGCGAAGGAGAGTCCGTTCTCCGCGCCGTACGCCCCGAGCTTGGCCTGGGCCGCTTCGCCGATTCCCCGCTTGGGTTCGTTGATCACCCGACGCGCGGACGCCTCGTCGCGAGGATTCACGATCAGGCGCGCGTAGGCGAGAGCGTTCTTTATCTCCTTGCGGTCATAGAAACGCATGCCCGAGATGACCCGATACGGGATGTTGGCGCGCAACATCTCTTCTTCGAGGACCCGGCTTTGTGCGTTGGTACGGTAGAACACCGCCATCTGGTTCCAGTTGAGCGACGCCTCAGAACGCAAGCGACGCAATTCGCTGGCGATCCATCGACCCTCGTCGTATTCGTCGCCCGCGCGATACAGACGTATCTTCTCGCCCTGGTCGCCCTCGGTGAAGAGGTTCTTCGCGTGACGACTTGCGTTCTTGGCGATCACCGCGTTCGCCGCGTCGAGGATCACCTGGGTCGAGCGAAAGTTCTGTTCGAGCAGGATCACCGAGGCGTCGGGGAAACGCTGTTCGAACTGCAAGATGTTGCGCACGTCGGCGGCCCGAAAACGATAGATCGACTGGTCCGAGTCACCCACCACGCACAAGTTGCGGTGCGCGGCCGCGAGCATCAAGACGAGTTCGTTCTGCACCCCGTTGGTGTCCTGGAACTCGTCGACCAACAGGTACTTGAATCGCTGCTGGTACGACGCCAGCACCTCGGGGTCGCGGCGCAACATCTCGACGGTGTTCAGTAGGAGATCGTCGAAGTCCATGGCGTTGGCGAGGCGAAGGCGCTGTGCGTAGAGCGCGTAGATCTGGGCCACGCGGCGATGGTGCGCGTCGTCACGATAACCCGAGGCCTCGTAGCCCTCGGGCGACAGCATCTCGTTCTTCGCCGCCGAGATCGCGGCGTAGACGCTGCGCGGGGACAACCGCTTGGTGTCGAGGTCCAACTCCTTCATGATCCGCTCCACGGCCGTCTCGGCGTCACCCGCGTCGTAGATGGTGAAACCGCGCTGGTAGCCGAGCACCTCAGCGTGCGCGCGAAGCATGCGCAGGCACGCCGAGTGGAAGGTGGAGACCCACATCCGTTGGGCGTCCTCGCCGACCAGTTCGATCACCCGCCGACGCATCTCCTCGGCCGCCTTGTTGGTGAAGGTGATCGCCATGATCTCGAAGGGTCGCGCGTCGCCCGAGGCGAGGATGTGGGCGATGCGCCGCGTGAGCACGCGGGTCTTGCCCGAACCAGCGCCCGCGATGACCAGCAGCGGTCCGCCGCGCTGGAGGACCGCCTCGCGTTGGGGCTCGGTGAGCCCCTCGAGCAACGAATCGGGCTCGAGCAGACTCACGTCCGCGGGTTCGTTACTCCACAGCGACTCGTCCGAGAAGGGGAACCGGTTCACTCCCACTCAATGGTGCCCGGCGGCTTGCTCGTGACGTCGAGGGCCACCCGGTTCACGCCGTCCACCTCGCGGATCAGACGGTTCGCGATGCTTTCGATCACGTCGTAGGGCAGGCGGGCCCAGTCGGCGGTCATGGCGTCGTCGCTCGTCACCGCGCGAATGATGATCGGGTACGCGTAGGTGCGGCCATCTCCCATGACCCCCACGGTACGCACCGCCGGTAACACGGCGAAACTCTGCCACAACTCTCGATACAGGCCGGCCTTCTTGATCTCGTCGACGACCACGTGGTCGGCGTTGCGCAGGATCTCGGCGCGCTCACGCGTCACCTCGCCCACGATTCGCACGCCGAGTCCCGGACCCGGGAAGGGCTGGCGCCAGACGATCTCGGCGGGCAGGCCCAACTCCTCGCCGACGTGGCGCACCTCGTCCTTGAACAGGCTGCGCAGCGGTTCGACCAGTTCGAACGAGAGGTCCTCGGGCAGCCCACCCACGTTGTGGTGGCTCTTGATGTTGGCGGCGTGACCCGAGCCGGACTCGATCACGTCGGGATAGAGCGTGCCCTGGACGAGGAAGCGCGGCCCGTCGCCACCCTTGCCGAGATCGCGAGCGACGCTCTCGAACTCGCGGATGAACAGTTCACCGATGATCTTGCGTTTCGATTCGGGATCGGTCACTCCCGCGAGCGCCTCGAAGAATCGATCCTGGGCCTTCACGTGGATCAGCTCGACGCCGAACTGGCGGGTGAAGGTCTCTTCGATCTGCTCGCCCTCGTTCTTTCGCATGAGACCCGTATCGACGAACACGCACGTCAACTGGTGACCGACGGCTTTGGTCACGAGCGCCGCGGCGACCGCCGAGTCGACACCGCCAGACAGCGCGCACAGGACCTTCTCGCCTCGGACCTGGTGGCGGATCGCGGTGACCTGGTCTTCGATGATCGAGGTGTTCGTCCACGTCGGGGCGATGCCCGCGACGTGATGCAAGAAGTTCGCGAGCAACTCCTGACCGCGCTCGGTGTGGGCGACTTCGGGGTGGAACTGGACCGCGTAGAGCTGACGCTCCACGTTCTCCATCGCCGCGACCGGCGCCTCGGGCGACGAGGCGCTGACGACGAAGCCCTCGGGCGCGCGGGCGATCGCGTCACCGTGGCTCATCCAGCAATCGCTCTCGCGTGGCCACTGGTCCATGAGCCGCGAGGTCCCGAGTCGACTCAGCGCCGTGCGTCCGTATTCGCCGGCTCCGGTGCGAGCGACGTCGCCCCCGAGTTGGAGCGCCATCAGTTGTGCGCCGTAACAGATACCGAGGATCGGGATCCCGAGTTCGTAGATCGCGGGATCGAGCGAGGGCGCGGGCACTTCGTAGACCGACTTGGGTCCGCCGGACAAGATGATCGCGGCCGGTGACTTCTGGCGAACCTCGTCGGCACTGATCGTGCTCGGGACGATCTCTGAGTAGACGTGGGCCTCGCGAACCCGTCGCGCGATGAGTTGGGCGTATTGGGCCCCGAAGTCGACGACGAGGACGTTCGAGGTCAATGTCCCATGCCCACGCCCTGGGAACGCTGCAGTTGCTTGCCCTCGGTCTGGAGCGACGGCGCCAGCATGATCTCGGCCTTCTGGAACTCCTTGAGCGTCTCGTAGCCGCAGATGGCCATCGTCGTACGCAACGCACCGAAGAGGTTCATCCGTCCGTCGTTCTCGTGAGCCGGACCGAGCAGGATCTCCTTGAGCGATCCGCGCACCTGGGTGCGCACGCGAGTCCCTCGCGGCAGGGTGGGGTGGAACGTCGCCATGCCCCAGTGGAATCCGCGCGCCGGCGCTTCGACGGCGCTGGTGAGCGGCGAGCCGATCATCACCGCGTCGGCCCCGCACGCGAAGGCCTTGGCGATGTCACCGCCCTTGCTCATGCCGCCGTCGGCGATGACGTGCACGTAGACGCCGGTCTCGTCGAGGTGGCGCATGCGAGCACCCGCGACGTCGGCGATGGCCGTGGCCTGGGGCACGCCGATGCCCAGCACCGCCCGCGACGTGCAGGCGTTGCCGGGTCCGACCCCGACGAGCACACCCGCCGCGCCGGTACGCATCAAGTGCAGCGCCGCCTGGTAGCTCGCGCAGCCTCCGACGATCACGGGCAACTCGAACTCGCGGATGAACTTCTTCAGGTTGAGCGGCTCCACGGTCTTTGACACGTGCTCGGCCGAGACGACCGTGCCCTGGATCACCAGGACGTCCAGACCCGCGTCGAGGATCGTCGTGGCCATCCATTCGGTCTTGGCCGGCGTGACCGACGCCGACGTGGTGATGCCCGCCGCCTTCATCTCCTTGATGCGCTCGGCGACGAGTTCGAGCTTGATCGGCTCGAGGTACATCTGTTGCATGCGAGCGGTGGCCTTGTCGTCGTCGAGTTCACGGATCTCCTCGAAGAGCGGCATCGGGTCCTCGTAACGAGTCCAGAGGCCCTCGAGGTTGAGTACGCCCAGACCACCGAGACGACCGAGTTCGATGGCGGTCGACGGCGACATCGCGCCGTCCATCGCCGAACCCAGGAGCGGCAACTCGAACTTGTAGGCGTCTATTTGCCACGAGATGTCGACGTCCTCGGGGTCGCGCGTGCGCCTCGAGGGCACGATCGCGATGTCGTCAAAGCCAAAGGCCTGACGAGCCGATTTGTATATGCCGATCTCTACTTCCGCCATCTGTTCCTCCGCCTAGGAATGCGCCGCTGCGAATTCGAGCGTGCTGTACCTCTAATCTACCGGACGCCCCTCGCCCGATACCCGCTCTGCGTCGGGCCACTTCACGCCGGTGACGACGCACAGCAACTCGGTGAGCACGCGAGCGGTCGCGCCCCAGATCACGTCGTAGGGCACTCGGTAGAAGTAGATCGGAAAGAAGCCGTCGCGGTCCGCACCGGGGCGCGTACCCCCTCGTCGCCAACGTTCCTCGAGAAAGACGCCGTCGGCGACGAGGTCGCGCAACGCGATCGTGAAGACCCGCTCCACCTCACCAGGGTCGATGGTCAGTTCGGGTCGGTGCTCGAGGGTTCCCACGACCGGCCAGATCGCCGAACTCGACGCGAAGGTCACGATGGGTGAGAGCCAGCCGAGGGGCGTCACCAGCGAGGGGTCCAGACCCACCTCCTCGCGGGCCTCTCGCAGCGCGGTCGCCACCGGGGTCTCCTCGTGATCGCTCCGTCCACCGGGCAGCGCGATCTCGCCACGGTGACTCGAGAGGTTTCGCGCGCGGCGCGTCAGGATGACCTGGACCTCCCCGTCCTGCTCGAACAACGCGACCAGCACCGCAGAACGGTGCTCGACGCGGCGTTCGGCGTCGTCGGCGACACTCGTCATCTCCGCGAACTGCACGGGCCAGGCCGCCACGTCGAACGTGCGCCCGGTGTCGAAAAGGCGCTGACGAACGAGGTCAATCGTGAATCCCTGCCGCTCGCCAGCACCGAGGTTCGCCCACGGCGCCGGCGAGCCCGCTCGGATCTCGTCCGGTTCGGGGATCACCTGGGGATACTCGTGCCCCTCGAAGCGCTCTGGCCTCGTGCTGTCTCGAGCCATTCAATCTCCCCTAGTGTTGTGGAGTCGCGATTCACGCACATCCGAGACACTACCCACCCCCCTATTTACCTACATCGGAGACCCCATTATGAAATCCCTCGCTCGGTTGAGCGTTCGACGACGGTGGCTCGTGCTCGCCGCGTGGATCGCCCTCTTCGTGGGCATCAACATCGCCTCGTTCAACATCGGATCGAGCTACTCGAACTCCTTCAGCCTGCCCGGTACGAACTCCACGCACGCGTTGCACCTGCTCCAAGAAGGGTTCAAGCACAAGTCCGGCGACTCCGACGACATCGTCTTCGCCGTCACCAAGGGGACGATCGAGAGCCACGAGTCGACCATCGACGCCATGCTCGCCAAGGTCGCCACACTCAAGAGCGTCGCGAGCGTCGTGTCACCGTTCTGCACGTCGAGCAGCGACTCGTGCCCCGGTGCGCTGCAATTGAGTCCCGGACACAAGATCGCCTACGCGGTGGTGGACTTCACGAAACAGGCGAACCTGTTGAAGAAGGCGAACGTCCGCGCCGTACAGAACACCGGTGAAACCATTCGCTCGTCGAGCCTCGAAGTCGAGTTCGGCGGCAACGCGTTCGAGCAGCTGAACTCACCCACCGGAAGTCCTGGCGAGGGTCTCGGCATTCTCGCCACGGCCATCGTGCTCTTCCTCGCCTTCGGCTCGCTCTGGGCCATGGTCCTACCCCTCGGCGTGGCGCTCTTCGCGATCGGTATCGCGTCGGCGGCGACGACGTTGCTCAGCCACGGGTTGTCCATTGCGCAGTTCGCCCCGATCCTGGGATCCTTGATCGGCCTCGGAGTGGGTATTGACTACGCCTTGTTCATCGTCACGCGCAGCAGACAGAACCTGCGCCAGGGCATGGACGTCGAAGAGGCGATCGTGTCCTCGGTGAACACGTCGGGACGCGCCGTCATGTTCGCCGGTCTGACGGTGTGCATCGCGCTGCTCGGCATGCTGCTGCTCGGCTTCTCGTTCCTCGACGGTCTCGGCGTCGCCGCCGCGTTGACCGTCTTCATCACGATGCTGGCGGCCCTGACGCTCTTGCCGGCGCTCTTGGCCTTCCAGAAGCACCACGTCTTGAGCCGTCGCGAGCGCCGCAAGCTCGCCGCGGACGGCCCCGAACCTCAGGTGGTCCAGGGGGGCTGGCAGCGTTGGGCGAACTTCGTCGCAAAGAACCCGCGCAGACTCTCCGCGGTGGCCATCATCCTCATCGTGGCACTCGGTCTGCCGATCTTCTCGCTGCACCTGGGGATCTCGGACGCGGGTTCGGATCCGTCGAGTTCCACGACTCGCCAGGCCTACGACCTGCTCGCCAAGGGATTCACCCCCGGTTTCAACGGACCTCTCACGGTCGTTGGTTCGATCCACGACCCCGCCGACAAGGCCGCCATGGAGAGACTCGACGCGTCGCTCTTCGGCAAGCCGGACGTCATCTTCGTGACGCCGTTGACCATCAATCCTCAGGGCACCGTCGGTCTCATCACCGTGGTCGCCAAGACGAGCCCCCAGTCGACGCAGACCTCAGACCTCATTACCGCGCTGCGCGACCGGTATATCCCCGACGCCACCGCCAGCTCGCACACCAGGATCTACGTGGGAGGTGAGACAGCGCTGTCCAATGACTTCTCCAATATCCTCGACGGCAAGATTCCTCTCTTCGTCGCCATCATCGTGATCCTGGGCTGTCTCTTGCTCATGGTGGCCTTTCGCAGCATCCTCATCCCACTCACCGCCGCTCTGATGAACCTGCTCGCCGTCGCGGCGTCCTTCGGTCTGGTCGTCGCGGTCTTCCAATGGGGATGGGGTAACGCGCTCATTGGTTCGGGGACGGGACCGATCGAGTCGTATCTGCCGATCGTCATGATCGCGATCCTGTTCGGACTCTCGATGGACTACCAGGTCTTCCTCGTCTCGCGAATGCACGAGGAGTGGGTGAACACCAACGACAACGAGAAGGCGATCATCCACGGCCAGGCCAACACCGGACGAGTGATCACCGCCGCCGCGCTCATCATGGTGTGCGTGTTCTTCTCCTTCGCCGTCGGCGGCGAGCGCATCATCGCCGAGTTCGGCATCGGGCTCGGCGGTGCGGTCATGATGGACGCGTTCATCCTGCGAACGGTGCTCGTGCCGTCGCTCATGCACTTCTTCGGCAAGGCGAACTGGTGGCTGCCCAAGTGGCTCGACCGCGCGATCCCCCACGTTGCTCTCGAAGCCAGCGAGTCGGCGGCTCCCTAAGCACATCGACCGTTAAGTGACTCCGATCGATCCGACTGACCGGCGAGGATGGTGCTAGGGATTCAGCACGCGTCGAAGTCCCTCACGTGCCTGGTCCCCGATCTTGTTCAGCGTCGCGTGAAGGAATGGGTTCGCGACGCGTAGAAGACCTTGGAGCGAAAGGTTCGCCTCGTAGGTGACCATGGATCCTCCGTCTCGGGCGTCGACGCGGATCGCATCGACCGAGCGCAGCGTCGAGGTCACCGCTCGAAGGACCAGGCGCGAGCCTTCCTCGAACTCGCTGACCCGGTACGTCAGCGCGATGCGCCGCTTGCCCGTCTTCGTGAGGACCCGGAACTCGGTACCGAGCCGGACCGGTCCATCCGTGAGACGCTGTGCTTCGACGACGCCGGGATCCCACTGGGCCACATTCTCGAAGGCGGCCATGTAAGAAAAGGCGTCCGACGGCGTCATCGACGATTCGATACTGGTGGTGTAGCGGGCCATGGGCCAGACCCTAGCGCGAGGATCGCGATATTCGACCTACCGAGCACCGCGCGTCGCCATCCCCCTCGAACCCGGGACGTCAATGGACCGGCATGCCCGCCGCCTCGTCGAGAGCGCGCCACGTGCGCTGCACCCACGCGGGTCGGGTGTCGCGCGTGGGTCGAAGTGCGTCACGCCACTCGTCCTCGAGATCGTTCGCGACTCGAAACGCTTCCGTCGACGAGGGCGGCTCGGTGATCCACTGCGCCTCGAGTTCGTCGCCGCGACGCCGCCAGGGGACGACGAGAGCCGGATAGTCGCGCACCATCAATCGATGGAGCCGCTCGTGGCGCCACCACGGCGACTCCTCGTCGTAGTGGTTCTGGCCCACCGGGCCCAGTGACACCGGTTCGTTCACGCGAACTGGTTTGAAGAGCGAGGTGCACGGCGCTGCGGTGCCCGTCGCCCAGAGAAGTGGTGTCGAGCGAAGGTCCGCAACCAGGGACGCCGTCGTCTGACTCGAGGCGAGCAGGCCGCCCGCGTGCACGCACGGCGCGTGCAGCGTGCCGTTGACGAGCGACCAACGCGGTGCCTCGTGGTCACCGTGGTCGCGCAACGCCGCCATCATCGCCCCGGGCCCGTGCGCCCGACCCGCGGAGGCCTCGGTGCGCTCGCGGCGTATGTGACAGCCCGCGACGGTCGAGCGGACCCTTCGCGAGTACCGCCGGGCAAAGCCAGGTATTGTGAGGCCGTTCGAGATCGCCCGTACACCTGAGTGGACTTCCTCGGTAGCCCACTTCTGTCCCGCGGTCTCGAACACAATCGCGCCGCGGTGATCGGCGACCAAGAAACTGTTGTGGTACGTGAACGTCGGCCGCTCGTGACTACACGGTCCACCTTGCCCATGACGTTCGAGCAGATCGATCATGACCTCGACCGCCTCACTCGCGCTCGACGCACGTTCCAACGCCAGTCGCAACAGGTCCATGCCGAGTAGGGCCGGTTCTCCCTGCGCTTCGGTCGTGAAGACCGCTTCGTTGCCGATGACCACGCCGTGTTCATTCGCACCCATCTCCGCGCCCCACATCCACCACGGTCGCGACAGTACGACGGCATTGGTCCGCTCGACTTGGGGTACTTCTATCCAGGTGCAACGCAATGACCGTGGCGTCGCGTCGTGCTGGGATGGTATCCACTCGAGACCTTGTGATTCGTTGGCGTCCCGGTCGCTGTTCTTGGCGAAGAGAACACCGTCCACATTCACGTTCACGAGCGTGTCGCACACGCCACGCCACGATACTGCCGCGAGTCGCACGTCGTCGTGGTCCTGGGGTTAACTGGGGACAATGTCGAGTTGCTCGACGCCCCCGTCGTACAATCGGACGCGTAGTCGCAACATTCGGTCGATCGAGGGAGCTGAGATGGCAGTCTGGCATTGGTTCTTACAGGTCACCGGCACTGACAACGAAGCGGGCAAGTGGTACGCCTTTTGGAGCGGCTTCGGCGCTGACCTCGGCGAAGGCGCGATCTTTCTGAGCCTCTACGGCCTCTACCGTCGCCACAAGTGCCAGAGCTGCTGGCGCCCCGCTCTGAAGGGTGGTCTTGGAAAAGTGGAAGGCACGCACTACGAGACGTGTCACAAGCACACCAACAATCAGGTGCACGACGCACTGCGAGAACAGCACAAGCAGCGCCATCCCGAGATGCACGAACACTTCGCCAAGGGGAACCCGTGATCGCTTCGACCTTCTTTGACCGCTGGATCTGGCCCGCGGGCGGCTCGGGCGGGATACCGGGCGACGTCGTGGCGACGTTGATCTGGGTCATCCTGGCTGCCATCGCCACCTCGATCTTCTATCCGCCGCTACGACGCGCCATCGAGAAGTTCGTGAAGCGACACTTCGACGAAGGCACGGCCGAGTTGCACGCGAAGCTCGACCACATCATCGAGCACCACCCCGATATCCCGCCCTACGAATCGAAAAAGAAGGGTCAAACTGGTGCTCAGTCGTAAGGCGGTTCGTCGGGTCTGACGTTCACGTAGACCGGTTCCGGCTGCTAAGTGAGGCGAACGGCTCGCACCGTCGAGCGACCCTCGAGCTGTACTTTGGCCACCCGATGCCCGCCGTCCATCAGCTGACCTTCGGATCCCCGTATCACTGGATACTCGAGGTCCGCCGACAAGGCGACGAGACGGCCGACGTCCCACGCGTCAAACGCCGTACCATCGGGTTTGAGAAGTACTGCTTACGCACGTGATCAACTGTCGCGCGACGACCACCATCGCGGCACACGGTGACCGAGTGGAGCGTCAGTTTGCCTGACGTCGTTGACGACAGCACGACTTGCCGATTTCGCGACTGCGCCGAGGCCTTCGCCCTGCACCAAGATGAGGCGAGGAAACCACGAAGCATCTACCTAGACTTGACCAATGCATTCGCTCATAACGTTCGTAGGCCGCTACTTCATCTTCCTGAGCGTCGTCATCGCGGTCGTGTTCTGGTTAGGACTTTCCACTGAGAAAAAGATCGCCCTCGGATGGCGGGTTCTCGTGGGCGGCGCGTTGGCGGAGGGTTTGGCCCAGATCGCGGGCCACCTGTACTATGACACGCGACCGTTCGTGACCGCCCACGTCGTGCCCCTGATCGCTCACGCTCCCGACAACGGGTTTCCGTCGGACCACGCGTTACTGGCGTCGTTCCTGGGGTTTGTCATACTGCTCTACTCACGCCGCGTGGGGTTGTTGCTGCTGGTGGTGGCGATCCTCATTGGATGGGCTCGAGTGGCGGCCCACATCCACCACCCGATCGACGTCGTCGGTTCATTCGTACTTGCCGCGGTCTCGGTCACGATTGTGCAGGTCGGCGCCCACCTCGTCACGAGATGGCACCACACGTCTCCACCGAAGCCCGCCGCCTGAGCAAACGCACCCGAGCAGCGGGGCGTCGACCATCCTTCCAAAGCACGAGACCGGGTCCACGAGGGACCCGGTCTCTTGTCAGCCACGTGGCTGGCTACATCATGCCGCCCATACCGCCCATGCCGCCGTCACCCATCGGAGGGCCGGCCGGCTCGGGCTTGTCAGCGACGATCGCCTCGGTCGTCAGCAGCAACGCGGCGATGGACGCAGCGTTCTGTAACGCCGAGCGCGTCACCTTGGCGGGGTCGATCACACCGGCCTTCACCAGGTCAACGAGTTCGCCGGTGGCGGCGTTGAGTCCGACTGAGCCCTTGGCGTCGGCTACCTCTCGCACCTTGACGGCACCTTCGAAACCGGCGTTGGACGCGATGTGGCGCAGCGGCGACTCCAGCGAGTTCGCGACGATGCGCGCGCCCGTGGCCTCGTCACCGCTCAGCGTCGCGATCAGCTTGTCGACCTCCACGCGAGCGCGCACGAGAGCCGTACCGCCGCCGGCAACGATGCCTTCGTCGATCGCCGCCCGGGTCGCACTCAGCGCGTCCTCGATACGGTGCTTCTTCTCCTTCAACTCGACTTCGGTCGCGGCGCCGACCTTCACGACCGCGACGCCACCGGCGAGCTTCGCGAGACGCTCCTGGAGCTTCTCGCGGTCCCAATCCGAATCGGTGTCGTCAATCTCGCGCTTGATCTGCGCGACGCGTCCTGCGAGGTCCGCGGGCGTACCGGCGCCGTCGACGATGGTCGTGGCGTCCTTGGTCACCACGACACGACGCGCACGGCCGAGCAAGTCCACGGTGGCGCTCTCGAGCTTGAGTCCGATCTCCTCAGAGATCACGGTCCCGCCCGTGAGAATCGCCATGTCTTGGAGCATGGCCTTGCGGCGCTCACCGAATCCCGGCGCCTTGACGGCGACCGACGTGAACGTGCCGCGGATCTTGTTCACCACGAGCGTCGCCAGGGCCTCGCCCTCGACGTCCTCGGCGATGATCAACAACGGACGCGCGGACTGCATGACCTTCTCGAGCACCGGCACGAGGTCGTGCACGGCCGAGATCTTGCCCGACGTGAAGAGGATGAACGCGTCTTCCAACACGGCCTCTTGGCGCTCGGGGTCGGTCACGAAGTACGGCGAGAGGTAGCCCTTGTCGAACTGCATACCTTCGGTGAGCTCGAGCTCGATGCCAAAGGTGTTGGACTCCTCGACCGTGACCGTGCCGTCCTTGCCGACCTTGTCGATCGCGTCAGCGATGACCTCGCCAATGGACGCGTCCGCCGCCGAGATCGTGGCGACCTGGGCGATCTGACTCTTGTCGTTCACCGGCTGGCTCTGCTTGTGGATCGACTCGACCGCCGTGGCGACGGCTTTCTCGATCCCGCGCTTGAGACCCGACGGGCTGGCGCCCGCGGCGACGTTGCGCAAGCCCTCCTTGATAAGGGCTTGGGCCAGAACCGTCGCGGTCGTCGTGCCGTCACCGGCGACGTCGTTGGTCTTGGTGGCGACTTCCTTCACGAGCTGCGCGCCCATGTTCTCGAACGGGTCTTCGAGTTCGATCTCGCGCGCGATCGACACACCGTCATTGGTGATCGTCGGTGCGCCGAACTTCTTGCCGATGACGACGTTGCGACCTTTGGGTCCCAACGTCACCTTGACGGCGTCGGCCAACTTGTCGACACCGGCTTCGAGACCACGACGGGCCTCTTCGTCAAACTTCAGTAGTTTCGACATGGCGGCCTACTTCGAGATCGTGGCGAGCACGTCACGGCTGGAGAGGATCAAGAGGTCCTCGCCGTCGACCGTGATCTCGGTCCCGCCGTACTTCGAGTAGACGACCGTGTCGCCCACCGAGACGCCGGTGGGGATCAGTTCGCCCGAGTTCTCGGTGCGACGACCAGGACCGGTCGCGATGACCTCGCCCTGCTGGGGCTTCTCCTTGGCCGTGTCGGGGATGACCAGACCCGAGGCGGTGGTCGCCTCGGCACTGTTGGGACGGACCACAATGCGGTCTTCTAGTGGGTGTAGCTTCATTGTTTGTTGCCTCCTGTGCGATTAGCACTCGAAACCTGTGACTGCCAATTTAGCAGCCCGAGTGCCCGAGTGCCAACGCGCGGGTCCCGGACCCGGCGCCTGACCTAGGGGTACAGGCGCTGGCGGCGCCACTGGCCCGCCTCGAGGCGGTACAGGACCCGGTCGTGCAACCGGTCCTGGCGATGCTGCCAGAACTCCCAGGTCGACGGAACCAGGACGTACCCGCCCCAGTTCTCGGGCCGCTCGATCTCGAGCCCCTCGTAGTGCGCCGTCAACTCGGCAACGCGCTCTTCGAGTTCGCCGCGACTCGCCAGTGGTTCACTCTGGTGGCTCGCGTGCGCACCGATCTGGTGACCCCGGGGACGCGAGGCGAAGTACCGATCCGACGCCGCGCGGGTCATCGTGGTCACGACGCCCTCGACGCGGATCTGTCGTCCCAGCGGTTCGCAGTACCAAAGGATCGCGGCGTGCGGGTTCTCGTCGAGTTCGCGGGCCTTGCGCGATTCGTAGTTGGTGAACCACCCGAGCGAAGTCTCGTCCACGTGGCGCAAGAGCACCATGCGCGCACTCGGGCGCGCGTCGCGCGTCGCGGTGACGAGTGCGACCGCCTCGCGTTCTCGCACCTCACCCAAGGCCTCGTCGAACCAACGACGGAACTGGACGAAGGGGTTCGCGTCGCACTCGTCGACCTCGAGGGGGATCCAGCGCTCGCTCACGGCACGTCGGCCAACTGCCAGTTCGGACGAGCCGAGAGGTCGAGGGGACTGGGTCCGCTTCGTTCGAGTCGGTAGATCCCCGCCGCCGCGATCATCGCGGCGTTGTCGGTGCACATGGCCATCGAGGGCACGTGGGCCTCGACGCCGAACTCGCGAGCCAACGCGACGACGCCCTCGCGAAGCCGCGAGTTGGCGGCGACGCCTCCCGCGAGCGCGAGACCCCGCACGTCGTGAGCGACCAGCGCGGCGCGAAGCTTGCGAAGGAGTTGTTCGGCGACGGCCGCTTGGAACGACGCCGCCACGTCGGCCAGGGCCACGTCGTGGTACTTCTCGGTCGCGCGCACGACCGCGGTCTTCAAGCCAGAGAACGACAAGTCGAGGTCGTCGCCGGTCATCGACACCGGGAGTTTCAACGCACCGGCGTTCCCCTCGTGCGCAAGCCGATCGATCTCGGGTCCCCCGGGATAGCCCAACCCGAGCCAGCGCGCGACCTTGTCGTAGGCCTCGCCCGCGGCGTCGTCGATGGTCTCGCCGAGCACCCGGTGGTCGCCGGGTCCCCTCTGGAGCACGATCAGACTGTGCCCGCCCGAGACGAGCAACGTCAGCACCGGCCACGCCAGGTCGGGCGCCTCGAGCAGCGGAGCGAAGAGGTGCCCCTCCAGGTGGTTCACGCCCACGAAGGGCACGCCCCACGCGAGCGCGTACGCCTTGGCGGCGGACACGCCCACGAGCAGCGAGCCGATGAGTCCGGGACCACTCGTCACGCAGACCGCGTCGATCGCGGGATCGTGGGGGTCGAGACCCGCGTCGTCGAGCGCCCGACGAACGACCGGTCCGATCGTCGTGACATGGGCGCGACCCGCGAGTTCGGGCACCACGCCCCCGAAGGCGCGATGCTGGTCAATTGACGACTCGACCACCGACGAGTAGACGTGCAGTCGCTCGTCGACGATCGCCGCCGCGGTCTCGTCACAGCTGGTCTCGATTCCCAGGACTTTCACGTTTCCAGCGTAGGTCGAGCGGGTTTTGGCACCCCCGAGGCGACCACGTCGGCCCACAAGATGAGCGCGTCCTCGCGGGTGCGCTCGTAGTAGTTCTTTCGGATGCCGACGGGCTTGAAGCCGTAGTGCGAATAGAGTCGCTGCGCGCGTTGGTTGGACGTGGCCACTTCAAGGGTCGCGCGCACCACGCCGCGTTCGATCGCCTCGCGCCACGCCTCGTCCATCAGCGACCGAGCGACGCCCCGTCCCTCGAAACCGGGCAGGGTGCCGATGGTGTTGACGTGCATTTCGTCGAGCACGAACATCACGCCCAGGTACCCGAGGATCCGGCCGCCCTCGACCGCGACCGTGTAGCGACGCGTCTCGAGGTTGCTGATCTCGTCGAGCAGCATGTTCTTGGTCCAGGGTTCGGGGAACTGGGCCTGCTCGATGCCGAGCAACTCGTTGACGTCGCGACGCTCGGCGAGACGAATGGTCCAGGTCGTCACGGGTGTCGCTCGCGCGTGCTGAAGTTCGCGACGGCGTCCGCCTCTCGCAGGTACAGCGGAACCACGCGACCACCCGGCTCGCGCGTCTCACCGAGCGCCAACGCCGCCTCGAGCGAGGGGACGAGTTGGTCGAAGATGGTCGCGGTGGGCACCGCGGCGAAGTCTCGCCGGTAACGCTCGACGCCGTCGCCGGTGAAGACGACCGGCGCCCCGTTGGTCGCCCACTCGATCACCACGCTGCGCGCGGTGGTGACCTCGGGGGGCCCGAGCGCGAGCACGTCCTGGTCGCTCACGCGAAACGTCTGGACGAAGACCTCACCGCGCCGTCCGTCCACCGCGCTCACGACCGTGGCGCGAACGCCCGAAAGGCGGGCTCCGTGAGCGAGGAGTTCCAGCGACGAGGCGCTCACGAGCGGACAACCCAGACCCTCGCCCAGACCAATGGCGGTCGCCACGCCCACGCGAAGGCCGGTGAAGAGTCCTGGGCCGACGTCCACCACGACCCGCTGCAGGTCGCGCGCACCGAGGTCCATGTCCTCGAGCAGCGCCTCGATACCCACGGCGAGGACTTCGGTGTGGCGACGCCCGTGGTCGAGCACGCGCACCTCGCGGCGAGCGTCGCGCGCGAGTCCGATCGCGCACGCGCTCGTCGCGGTCTCGATGGCGAGGATGTTCACGACCCGCTCCACTCGTCGAGTGACTCGCGTCGCAGCGGTGCCAGAGCGCCGTCCACGCTCACGGTGCGCGTCTCGTCGTCCTCGACGGCGAAATTCACGCTCAAGACGTCGCGTCCGAAGACCGACGACGCGAGCTCGCCCCATTCGACGAGCGCGACGCCGTCTTCTTCGACGAGCTCGCCCAGAGCCAGATCGAGTACCTCATCGAGCGACTGCACCCGGTAGACGTCGCAGTGGTGCAACGTCGCGATACCCCCGTCGTGGTGACACTCGTGTTCGCGAACGACGGTGAACGTAGGGCTCGTCACGCGTTCGCGCACGCCCAGGCCCTGGGCGACACCCTGGACGAAGGTGGTCTTGCCCGCGCCGAGCGTGCCCGAGAGCAGCACGATGTCGCCGCGGCGAAGCACCGGGGCGAACTCGCGACCGGCTTCACGCGTGTCGACGTCGCTGACGCATCGTCGCTCCCACGTCATTGCTTCGCCAGCAATTCCTTCACGACCCCTAGGTCCGCGCGCATCACGTCGACCACGCTAGGTCCCGCGCGCAACGCTGCCGCCGGATGGTACGTCGCCACGCCGCGACTGGCGCCCAGTACGACCACCTGGCCGTGGGTCACGCCGATACCCGCTCGAAAACCAAGGACCGCCCGTGACGCCGTGTTGCCCAGGGCCAGGATCACCCGTGGTCCACACCGCGCTATCTGCTCGTCGAGCCACGGCCGACACGCGGCGATCTCGAGTGGTCGCGGCGTCCGGTTGGCCGGGGGACGGCACTTGACGACGTTGGTGACGAAGCACTGATCGCGTTCCAGTTCGAGTTCTTCGGCCACGAGCGCGAACAACAAGCGACCGCTTCGACCGATGAACGGCGCCCCGCCCTCGTCCTCGGTCTGGCCGGGCGCCTCTCCCACGATCATCAGTTCTGCCCGATTCGGGCCAGCGCCCACCACGACGCGCTGACGCGTCGCACTAAGAGAACAGCGCGTGCAACTCGGCAACTCGACTAGGTCCACGTCAGTCCACGACGACGCGCGGCACGCGCGCACCCACGCCGCACAGGATCTCCCAGCTGATGGTCCCCGCACGGTCGGCCCACTCGTCGGCGCTGATCCGTTCGTCGCCCTGGGCTCCGAGCAGGACGACGTCGTCGCCGATCCCCACCGGGTCGTCACCGACGTCCACGAGCAACTGGTCCATGGTCACCATGCCCGCCAGTGGATAGCGCCGGCCGCGTATCAGCACTTCGGCGCCCGCGTCGAACAACCGACGGGGGAAACCGTCGGCGTACCCGAAGGGCACCGTCACCACGGTCGATTCCTTTTCCAGTGCCCGATAGCGGCCGTAACTCGGTCGTTCGCCCGCCGCGACTCGTCGCGTGGCCACGACCCGAGCACGCAGTGTCATCACCGGGCTCAGCGTCGCGCGTTGCTCCTCGAGGGCGCCCGCGAGCCACGCCGCGGGTAGGTAGCCGTACATCGCCAGGCCCACCCGCGCCAGGTCGCGGCGCGCGTCGGGGTACCCGAGGACGCCCGCGCTGTTCGCCAGGTGCACGACGCGTGGTCGACGTTCGGGCGCCATCGTCGCGAGCACCTGGTCGAAACGCTCGATCTGACGACGCGTGAACGCCCGGCTCTCGCCACTCGACTCGTCGGCGACGGCGAAGTGCGTGTAGATCCCTTCGACCCTGACGTGCTCCGACACCGCGAGCACGTCGAGCACGCTCGGCGTGTCTTGAGGTGCGACGCCCATCCGGTACATGCCGGTGTCGACCTTGACGTGCACGTCCTGGACGCCACCGCGTCCTTGGGCCGCGTCCAGGACGTCACGCGCGCCCGCGAGCGACCCGACGGTCAACGTGAGCGAACTCGCGAACGCGTCGGGCAACGACGGCGCGGGTACCTCGACGAGCAGGAGAATCGGCGCGGTCACGCCCGCCTCGCGGAGTTCGACGCCCTCGTCGACGGTGGCGACCGCGAGCGACTGCGCACCCGCCTCGAGAGCGGTGCGGGCCGCGAACGCCGCGCCGTGCCCGTAGCCGTTGGCCTTCACGACCGCGCAGAGCGACGTCGCGCCGAGCACGTGTCCCAGGGCGAGGACGTTCGCGCGCAGGGCGGACGCGGAGACCTCCGCCCACGCCGGCCGGTGACTACTGGGCAGACTCATCAGCCTCGCTCGTCGAGTCCCACCACGAAGGCCGCCGCGGTGAGCGACGTGTGCGTCATCGAGAGGTGCAGCTGGGTCACGCCACGAGCCTCGGCGAGGTCGAGGGCCGTCCCGTGCAGTTCGACGCTCGGCGCGCCGTCACTGGACCGGTGGATCTCGATGCTGCGCCACGACGCGCCGCCGATGCCGACGCGCAGGGTCTTGAGGACCGCTTCCTTGGCGGCGAACCGGGCCGCCAGCCGCTCGGGACGCTGTCGCGCGTCGAGACGTTCCTGGTCGGTGAAGAGCCGCAGCAGCAGTCGAGGGTGGCGCTCGATGGCCTGGGCGAAACGCGGGACGTCCACGACGTCGATCCCCACGCCGAGTGTCGTCACTACTCCACCGTCACGGTCTTGGCCAAGTTGCGCGGACGGTCGACGTTGCGTCCGAGTCCGTGGGCCATGAAGTACGCGAAGAGTTGCAGGGGCACGACGTCGACCATGGGCGTGAACATCGGTTCGGTTGCCGGTACGCGCAGCACGAAGTCCGCCACCGCGGCGATGGACTCGTCGTCGTCGGTGGCGATCGCGACCACGCTCGCCCCGCGGGCCTTGACCTCGGCGAGGTTCGAGAGGATCTTCTCGTGCATCGCCGGATCGGTCGCGACCGCGACCACGACCACCCCGGGCTCGATCAAGGCCAGCGGGCCGTGCTTCAGTTCGCCCGCGGGATAGCCCTCGGCGTGCAGGTACGTGAGTTCCTTCAGCTTGAGCGCTCCCTCCAGTGCCGTCGGAAAGCCGACGTGACGCCCGAGGAAGAAGAAATCGTGCGAACCGATCAACTGTTTGGCGACGTCCTTGACGTGGTCACGACGCTCGAGGGCCCTGGCGACCAGGGGACTGACGGCGTTGAGACCGAGGAAGAGTGCGTCGATCTCCGAAGGCGGCAGCGTCGAGCGAAGTTGGGCCAGGCGCAGCGCCAGCAGCTCGAGCGCGGCGACTTGGGCGACGAAGGCCTTGGTCGAGGCGACCGACACCTCGAGGCCCGCGCGCGTGTAGATGACCGCGTCGGCTTCGCGCGCGAGCGACGAGTCAACGATGTTCGACACCGCCACCACGCGCGCGCCGCGACGCTGGGCCTCACGGGTGGCTTGGATGGTGTCGATCGTCTCGCCGCTCTGGGAGACGCCGATGACCAGCGTGCCGATTTCGACGATCGGGTCGCGGTAGCGGTACTCACTCGAGATGTCCACCTCGACGCTGATGCGAGCCCAGCGTTCGATCGCGTACTTCGCCACGAGTGCCGCGTGGTGCGAGGTACCCGCGGCGACCAACACGACTCGCTGAACCGCGCGCAGCTCGTCGTCGCTCACGCGCAACTCGTCAAAGACGATGCGTCCGTCACGCCGACGCCGGTCCAGGAGCGTGGCGAAGATCGCTTCGGGTTGCTCGTTGATCTCCTTGGTCATGAAATCCTCGTTCCCGCCCTTTTCGGCTGTCTCGAGGTCCCAATCGATCTGAAGCTGACGAAGTCGCACCGGTGCACCTTCGAGGTCGATCGCGCGAAACCCTTCAGGCCCGAGTCGTACGATCTCGTCGTCGTTCACCGCGTAGAAGGCCGTCGCTCGGTCGAGGATCGCCGGCACGTCACTCGCGAGATACGTGACACCCGACGCAGTACCCACCACGAGCGGCGAGATCCGGCGCGCGGCGACGATGACGTCGGGTTCGGTGCAGTCCATCGCGGCCAGCGCGAAAGCGCCGCGAACCGTCAGCAAACTCTGGCGCACCGCTTCGACGAGCTCAAGACCCGACGCCCGGAACTCTTCGATGAGGTGCGCCAGGACCTCGGAGTCGGTGACCGACTTGAAGACGTGGCCTCGCGACTCGAGCTGCTCTTGAATCTCGGTGTGGTTCTCGATGATGCCGTTGTGGATGATGGCGATGTTGCCCGAACAGTCCAGGTGCGGATGGGCGTTCACCGCTTCGGGGGCGCCGTGAGTGGCCCAGCGCGTGTGTCCGATGCCCGAATTGAAACCGGAGGGCGCCTCGTCGCACAGCGCGCGAAGCGCCGCGACGGACTCGGTGCCGTTCGCGGTGCGCGCCCGCCACGTCTGGCCTTGGCGCACGAGGGCGACTCCCGCGGAGTCGTAACCGCGATACTCCAGGCGCTGGAGTCCTTGGAGAAGCGTCTCGAGTGTGTCGGAGGATCCAACGACCCCGATGATGCCGCACATGAGAACCAGCCTACTCGGGGCCGTCTGCAAGCCACTCAGTGAGAATGTTTCAGGAAAATTTCGCTCGTAGGCGTTCGGAGAACGCCGTGACCAACTCGTCGTCGAGCGCTTCGATCATCACGCGCACGACCGGCTCGGTACCCGACGGTCGAATCAGCAGTCGACGGTCATCGGCGTTGATCGCCAAACGAGTGACCAGTTCCTCGAAGATCTCGCGCACGACCACGTCGTCGTAGCGCTCGTTTGGAACGTTGATCAACGCTTGAGGCACCCGCGTCCACGCGGCTTTGGCCAGGTCGTTCAAGGGACCGCGTCGCACGACCAGGTCGCTCAGCAACAATCCGGTGAGCAGACCATCGCCGGTCGGACTGAGTTCTCGAAAGATCAAGTGACCGGACTGCTCACCCCCGAAAGTCCAGTCGCGTTCTTCGAGCGCGAGCAGGACGTTGCGGTCACCCACGTCCACCTCGACGATCTCGACGTCGCGCTCGCGCAGCGCCCGGTGCAGTCCCAGGTTGCTCATCGAGGTCACGACGAGACCGCCCCCCTGGGCACCCGCCTCGAGCCGATCGAGGGAGAACAAGACCATCAGGTCGTCGCCGTCGCGCACCACGCCTTCGTGGTCCACCGCGATGAGGCGGTCGGCGTCGCCGTCAAAGGCCAGGCCGAGGTCGGCGCCGACTCGGGTGACCGTGGCGACCAGATCGTCCACGCACGTCGATCCGCACTTCTCGTTGATATTGCGACCGTTGGGCTGGTCGTGCAACACGGTGATCGAGGCCCCGGTGCCCTCGAACAGCTCGTGGGCCACGTGGCTCGCCGCGCCGTTCGCGCAGTCGATCACGATCGACAACGACGAGATGTCCCCGGGCACGAGTTCACGCAAATGTCGGGCGTAGTCGTGTTCGGCGGATTCGTCGATCGCGAACGTCTCGAACGCGTGGCTCGCGGGGGCCGGGGCCGCGTTCAAGTGCTCGCGCGACGGCCTCTTCGGTGGCGAGATCGAGTTTGGAACCGCCCAGTCCGAGCACCTTGAGACCATTGTCGTAGTAGGGATTGTGCGACGCCGAGACGACAACGCCCGCGCCGTGTCGCTGTTGGGCGATGACCGCGACGCCCGGCGTGGTGAAGTAACCGATATTGCGTGCGTGCGCGCCACCGTCGCGCAGTCCCGTCAACACCGCGCTCGCGAGTTGGGGCGAGCTCTCGCGCGTGTCGTAGCCGACGAACACCGGGACGGAGAACACCGTGGCGACGGCCCGCCCGAGTCGGTAGGCCAGATCGAGCGAGATCTCCTCGAACGCTCGTCCGCGGATGCCGTCCGTGCCAAAGCGCACGGGCTCGACCATTAGCGCTTCGAGTACTGAGGAGCCTTACGAGCCTTCTTGAGACCGTACTTCTTGGTCTCCTTCTTACGAGAGTCCCTCGTGAGCAGCCCGGCCTTCTTCAGGGCCGGTCGCACGTTCTCGTCGATCTCGAGCAGCGAACGCGAGATGCCCAGACGCAGCGCGCCGGCTTGACCCGCCACGCCGCCGCCCTCGATCGTGGCATCGATGTCGTAGGTCTGCTGCGCGTCGATCAGACGAAGGGGCTCCATGACCATTTGACGGTGCGTCGCCGAGGTGAAGTAGTTGTCGAACGCGCGAGCGTTGATGGTGATGGTCCCGGTGCCGGGACGAAGACGAACGCGAGCGACCGCCTCTTTGCGACGGCCGGTGGTCTGGGTGAGCGGACTGGTCACGAGACTGTTCTCCTTAACCGCGGCGGATTGCCGAGGTGTCGTACTTCGTGGGTTGCTGGGCGGCGTGGGGGTGTTCGGCGCCGGCGTAGACGAAGAGCTTGCCGATCTGGGCGCGCCCCAGACGGTTCTTGGGGATCATGCCCTTGACGGCCTCGTGGACCAGGGTCACCGGATCGGTGTCGATCAGCGTCTGCCAGGACGTGGCGCGAAGACCGCCGGGGTATCCCGAGTGGTGATGGTGGAAGTTCTGCGCGGCCTTGTTGGCGGTCACGACGACCTTGTCGGCGTTGACGATGATCACGAAGTCGCCGGTGTCCACGTGGGGCGCGAAGTACGTGCGGTGCTTGCCGCGCAGCAGTGACGCGGCCACCGTGGCGACGCGCCCGAGCACGAGACCCTCGGCGTCGATGACGAGCCAGTCACGGGTCAACTCGTTGACCTTGGGAGTGTAGGTACGCACAGTTATTCCTTCAGCGATCTTCCGGTCACGTCGGACCAGAGGGACTCTCTAGCCTACAAAATCAGGGGTCCCGTGGGCAAATGCGGGGTAACCAACCGCCACGAGGCACAGGCCCGCCGCGGGGGCCGCGGAGGGCAAAAGATCACGTTTTCGGCTCTCCAGACGCTCTTTCAGCGTGTCCGGCGCGAGTTGGCCCTGTCCAATGGCCACGATCGTCGAGACCAGGCAGCGAACCATGTTGTGGCAGAACGACTGGGCCCGAATCGTCAGTCGCACGACCGGGGCGCTACCCGGACTCATGGTCCAGACGTCGGCGATCCTCTCCCACTGGGCGGACTGGACTTCGCGCAACAGCGCCTCGCCCGGCTCGGCGTTGGCGGGGCGGCGACAGAAGGCCCGAAAGTCGTGGGTCCCCAGGATGTCACGGCTGACCTCGTTCATCAGCGCGACGTCGAGGGGCCCCTCGACGGCCCAGGACCAGGTGGTCGAAAGGCCCAGTGCCGGCGGCGCCGTCTCGAGCACGAGGTAGCGGTACTCACGCCAACTCGCCGAGAACCGGGCGTGAAAGTCGTCGCTCACGGGTCTCGCCGCGAGGACCTGGATGCGTCCACGCAATTGCTTGTTCAGTGAACGCGCCAGGCGCTCGGGGTCGGGCCGGCGACGCGACGCGAACAACGTGGTCGGCAGGTCGACGTGGACCACCTGTCCGAAGGCGTGCACGCCGGCGTCGGTACGACCGGCGCCGACGATGACCGGTTCGCGGTCTAGGTGAAGGGTCGACGCGAGCGTCTCGCGCAGTACGCCCACCACCGTGGTGGCTTCGGGTTGGTAGGCGAATCCCGAGAAGGCGGCGCCGTCGTAGGCGAGATCGAGTCGCCAGCGTTGATGGTCGCCGTTCAGCGGATCAGACGAACTCAATGCGCGCCATCGGGGCGTTGTCACCCTGACGCGGCCCGAGCTTCAAGATGCGCGTGTAACCGCCAGGGCGGTCGCTGTAGCGCGGCGCGATCTCGGTGAAGAGCTTGTGCGTCATGTCCTTGTCGCGGATGAAAGCGACGACGCGACGCTGAGCGTGCACCGAGCCTTCGGGCGAATTCTTCGCGGCGGTGATGACCTTCTCGGCGATCGGACGTAGTGCCTTGGCCTTGGCCTCGGTCGTGACGAGGGACTCGGCGGCGATCAGTGACGCGACGAGGTTGCCCATCATCGCCTTCTGGTGGGCGCTGTCGCCACCGAACCGCTTGCCCTTGGTGGGGGTTCCGCGCATGACTAGTCCTCTACTCGCAGTGACAGACCGCGCTCTTCGAGACGGTCGGTGACGTCCTTCAGCGACGTGGCGCCGAAGTTGGTGATCGAAGTGAGGTCGCGCTCGGTGGCGTTGACGAGCTGGGCGATCGTGTTGATGCCCGCGCGCTTCAAACAGTTGCGCGAACGCTCCGTGAGCCCGAGCTCTTCGATGCGGATGTCCAGCTCGCTCGCGGCGGCCTGGGCGGTGCCGACGTCGCCGAGTTCGAGCGACGGGGCCTCCTCGTCGAAGCTGCCGATCAGGCTCACGAGTGAACCGAGGGTCTTACCGGCCGACGCGAGGGCCTCGCGCGGGCTGATCGAACCATCGGTCTCGATGTCGATGACCAGGCGGTCGAAGTCCTTGCTCTGCTCGACGCGCACGGGCTCGATCTCGAAACTGACGCGACGAACGGGGGTGAAGATGGCGTCCAGGGGGATGACCCCGATGGTGGAAGAACCCTTGTTGCCCTCGGCGCCGACGTAGCCCTTGCCGCGCTCGACGGTGAGCTCGAACGTGAGCGCACTCTTGGCGTTGGTCAGGTAGGCCAGGTGCAGGTCGGGGTTCAGGATCTCCACGTCCGCGGTCGTCGAGAGGTCCCTCGCGGTCACGGGACCTTCGGAGCGCTTGTCGAGACGAAGGGTGACCGGCTCGTCGGAGTGGACGATGAGCAGGAGGTCCTTCAGGTTCAGGCAGATGTCCTGGACGTCTTCCTTCACGCCTTCGATGACGCCGAACTCGTGCAGCACGGCGTCGAACTTCACGCGCGTGGCGGCGGCGCCGGGGATCGAGGACAGCAGGGTGCGACGCAGCGAGTTACCAAGCGTGTGACCGAAACCAGGGTCGAGCGGACCGATGCCGAAGGACTGGCGGTGATTGACTTCGTCACCGAGGGCTTCGATGGTGGGGCGTTGGATGATCAACATGGGGACTCCTTAAAGATCTGAAAGCTGTGGTTACTTCGAGTACAGCTCGACGATGAGCTGTTCTTGGATCGATTCGTCGATCTGCTCGCGCTGGGGTACGACGCGCACGGTGACCGAGAACCCGTTGTCGCCCTTCTCGAGCCAGCCCGGCACGGCGCGGTCCAGCACGTCGAGGTTGCGCTTGACGTTGAAGTTGTCGCGCGTGACGGCCTTGAGGGCCACGACCTCGCCGGGGCGCACGCGGTACGAGGGGATGGTCACGCGCTTGTTGTTGACCGTCACGTGGCCGTGGCGAACGAGCTGACGCGCCTGGGCACGCGAGGCGCCCCAGCCGGCGCGGTAGGCCACGTTGTCCAAGCGGCACTCGAGGAACTGCAGCAGGTTCGTACCGGTCATGCCCGGACGACGGCTCGCCTCCTCGTAGAGGTTGCGGAACTGCTTCTCGAGGATGCCGTAGATGCGGCGCGCCTTCTGCTTCTCGCGCAACTGGTTGAGGTACTCCGAACCCTGACGCTGGCGGTCACGGCCGTGCATGCCCGGCGGGAAGGCGCGGGTCTGACGGTCCGAGTTCTCGGCGACGGGGCACTTGAGGGTGAAGCAGCGTTCGCCCTTCAAGTAGAGCTTGGTGCGCTCGCGACGACAGAGGCGGCACACGGGACCGGTGTAGCGGGCCATCGTCAACCCCTCCGGCGCTTCTTGGGCCGACACCCGTTGTGGGGCAGCGGCGTGACGTCCTTGATGGCGACCACTTCGATACCGGCGGCGGCGATGGAACGGATGGCGGTCTCGCGACCCGAACCGGGACCGCGCACCAGCACGTCGACCTTCTTCACCCCGTGCTCCATCGCGGCGCGCGCGCACTTCTCGGCGGCGAGCTGGGCGGCGTAGGGCGTCGACTTGCGCGAACCCTTGAAGCCGACCTGGCCCGACGAGGCCCACGACAACACGTTGCCCTCGGGGTCGGTGATCGAGACGATCGTGTTGTTGAACGAACTCTTGATGTGCGCGACGCCGAAGGCGACGTTCTTGCGTTCCTTGCGACGACCCTTGCGGACCGTGGTGGGCTTAGCCATTACTTCGTTACCTTCTTCTTGCCGGCGACGGTGCGCTTGGGTCCCTTGCGGGTGCGAGCGTTGGTGCGGGTGCGCTGGCCGCGAACGGGCAGACCCTTGCGGTGACGGATCCCCTGCAGGCAGTTGATCTCCATCTTGCGCTTGATGTCCTGGGCGACGTCGCGACGACGGTCACCTTCGACGGTGAGGTTCTGGTCGATGTACGCGCGCAACTTGTTGACGTCGGCTTCGCTGAGGTCCTTCACTCGCGTCGACTCGTCGATCCCCGTCGCGGCGCAGATCTGCTCCGCGGTCGTGGGTCCGACACCAAAGATGTACGTGAGTGCGATCACCGTACGCTTCTCGCGTGGGATGTCTACTCCGGCAATACGGGCCATCTTCTTCCTCTCCTAGCCCTGACGCTGCTTGTGACGCGGATTCTCGCAGATCACGCGGACGTGACCAGCCCTACGAATGACCTTGCACTTCTCGCACATTGTCTTGACGCTCGCGCGAACCTTCATTGCTTTTCTTTCTCGAACGAAACGGAAACTGAGTTATTTGTACCGATAGGTGATGCGTCCACGGGTCATGTCGTAGGGAGTGATCTCCACTTGGACCTTGTCGCCGGGAAGGATTCGGATGCGGTGCATGCGCATCTTTCCCGAACTGTGGGCGAGGACGGTGTAACCGTTCTCCAGCTCCACGCGGAACATGGCGTTGGGTAGAGGCTCGACGACGGTACCTTCGACGGTGAACGCGTCTTCCTTTGGCTTACTCAGGTTCTTCTCCTTGTGTGGGCAAAACGACGTCAAGGGGCAAAAAACTCCTTGACGGATGGACCTCTCGGACTTCCAAGAGGTCGGCTGACCATTCTACCGGAAAATCGCCGGAAAGCAAAAGCGGGGCTCGCGAGGACGCCCGCCGCGGGTCCCTCGACCCGAAAACCCCGATATGTGACCAGAGTCCCTAGTGAACTCGCCAAAACGTCGACAATGCTTGGTCAATGACGGAACCACCCGGGACCCTGGTGCCCGAGTCAATACACCGCGACGAATGCGTCAGCCTCTTGGGGGCAGCCGCCCTGGCGCGAGTGGTCATCTCGGTCAAGTGCCTGCCGGTCGCCCTGCCGGCTCGAATCTGCCTGGTCGAGGGCAATTTCATCCTCCTGGCGAGCTCGGACCCGGCGGTCGTGCTCGCCGCCGAACGCGGCGACGTCGTCTCGCTGCAGATCGACGGACTCGACCCCGACGGACTCACCTGGTCGGTCATGGCCTCGGGGATCGCCAAACTGGCGCTGAACCAGTCGCCCCCCAACGACATCATGCGCCAGGCCTTCGATCGTGGCGCCACCTTCGTACTCGTCCCGCTGTCGGTGGTCGTCGGCCAGCGCGGCTGAGCGAAAGAGCCCCTACCGCTCGGGCACTACCTGTGGAAAACTCGCCATGATGCCTTTTCACCAGATCAAGGACCCCCTGCGTCTCCACGCCCTGATCGACGCGATCCTGCTCATCGAAGCCGACGTCAACCTGACGACGCTGCTCGAGAGCATCGTCGAGAGCGCCACCACGCTGGTGGGCGCGCGCTACGGCGCCCTGGGCGTACTCGCCAGTGACGGCACGACCTTGTCGAGCTTCATCACCTACGGCATCGACGACCGGCAGCGGGCGCTCATCGGCGAACTGCCACGCGGCGGCGGCGTACTGGGAGAGACGATCCGACTCGCGCACCCGCTTCGCGATCGACGACCTCGGCGCGCACGACAAGAGTTCGGGCTTCCCTCCCCACCACCCGCCGATGACCCAGTTCCTCGGCGTACCGGTCCTGGTCGGCGACGGCGCGGTCTTCGGGAACCTCTACCTGACCGACCCGCTCTCGGGCGAACCATTCAGCGCCGAGGACGAGGACCTCGTCGCCGGCTTCGGGCGCGCCGCCGGACTCGTGATCGACCAGGCCAAGTTGCGCAGCCACGTTCGCGAACTCACCATCGCCGAGGAACGCGAACGTCTCGCGCGCGACCTGCACGACACCGTTATCCAACGCCTCTTCGGCGTGGGCCTCTCGTTGCAGCTGGCCCTCTCGGGTTCCCTCGAGGACTCGGTGCGCGAGCGGATCAACACCTCGCTCGACGAGCTCAACGACACCATCCACGACATTCGCACCACGATCTTCGAGATCGACCAGGAGCACGCCGACGTCGATTCACTCGAGCGACGAATCGAGGCGCTCACGGTCGAGGTCGCCTCGCGACTAGGCGTGGAGGTCCACCTCAAGTCCATCGCGGGTATTGACGATCTCGTGGCGCCCCACTGCGCGCAACACACCGTCCAGGCCCTGCGCGAGATCCTCTCGAACATCGTGCGCCACGCCCAGGCGCAACGGGTTGACGTCGACCTGAGCATCGACGAAAATATGCTCGTGCTACTGGTCACTGACGACGGCGTCGGTTTCGCCTCGGCCGCGAGTGGCGGTCGGGGACTGCGAAACCTGGCCTCGCGGGCCCGTGACCTGGGCGGCGATTGTTACGTAGACTCTGAGATCGGCCACGGCACACAAGTGCGCTGGACCGCGAACCGACTGGACTGACGTGATCCGACTCTTCCTCGTTGACGACCATGAGATCGTGCGACGGGGCCTGCGCGAGTTGCTCGAATCCAACGAGGACCTCAAGGTGATCGTCGAGGCGGGGACTCTCGAAGAGGCGCTGAAGGTGCCACTCGACGACGTCGACGTCGCGGTGCTCGACGTGCGCCTGCCCGACGGCAGCGGCGTGGACCTTTGTCGCTCGTTGCACGAGCAACGTCCCGACCTGGCGTGTCTCATGTTGACGTCCTTCGCGGACAACGAGGCGCTGAACGCCTCGATGCTCGCGGGCGCACGAGGGTACGTCTTGAAGAACGTCCGCGGAGACGACCTGGTGAACTCGATCCGCCGCGTCGCCGCGGGTGAGACGCTGATGACCGCCGACCAACTCGAACGGGCCAAGGAGCGACTGCGTCGCCAGATCGCCGAGGACGTTCGCCTCGAGAGCCTGAGCGGTCAGGAACGGCGCATCCTCGAGCTGCTCAGCGAGGGCATGAGCAACCGCGAGATCGCCGACGTCATGTTCCTCGCCGAGAAGACGGTGAAGAACTACGTGTCGAACCTGCTGGCCAAACTCGGCTACCAGCGCCGCACCGAGGCCGCGCTCTTCGCCCAGCGCCAGTTCGACCGCAGCCACCCGCGCGACTAGAGAACCGTGAGGACCTCGGGTCCGTCGTCGGTCACGGCGATGGTGTGCTCGAAGTGCGCCGAGAGTTGACCGTCCTTGGTCATCACTCCCCACCCGTCCTCGAGCACGTAGGTGTCAAAGCTCCCGACGTTCACCATGGGCTCTATGGCGAAGACCATGCCCTGCTTCAGGGTCGGACCAGGTGTGCCGGGCCAGTAGTTGGGTACCTGGGGGTCCTCGTGCATGGCGGTGCCGATGGCGTGGCCCACGTACTCGCGCACCACGGAGAACCCCGCCGCCTCCGCGACTCGCTGGACGGCCCGCCCGACCTCGTGCAGGCGATTGCCCACGCGCAGTTGTTCGATTCCCGCCCACATGGAACGTTCGGTCACGTCGAGGAGCCTGGTCGCGAGGTCGCTTATCGCGCCGACGCCGACGGTGTAGGCCGCGTCGCCGTGATAACCCTCGACGATCGCCCCGCAGTCGATCGAGATGATGTCACCCTCGCTCAACCGGTACGAACCGGGGATGCCGTGCACGATCATGTCGTTGGGACTGGTGCAGATCACCGCAGGGAAACCGTGGTAGTTGAGGAAGTTCGAACGTGCCCCTCGCTTCTCGAGCACGGCGGACGCGACCTCGTTCAACTGCATCGTCGTCACGCCCGGACGGATCGCCGCCCTCGTCGCCTCGTGCATCTCGGCGACGACCTTGCCGGCCTTGCGCATCTTGGCCAGCTCGTCGGCCGAACGCCTCACGCGAGACCTCGCTCGCTGATCACGGCCTTCAGCGACGCCGTGACCTCGTCGGGGCTCTTGGCGCCGTCCACCACCACGAGCAGTCCGCGTTCCTGGTAGAAGGCGAGCAGCGGCTCGGTGTCTCGTTCGTAGGCCTCCAGTCGCGTGCGGATTGCCTCGGGCTGGTCGTCCTTGCGCTGGATGACGTCGCCCCCGCAGTTCGAGCAGGTGCCCGAGATCGCCTCGACGTCGGTGTCCTTGTAGATGTTGCCGCACTCTTGACAGACGCGCCGCGACGACAGTCGTTCGGTCACGAGTTCGACCGACACGTCCAGGTTGATGCAGAGCTTGATGCCGTCCTCGCCGAGCAACGTCTCGAGCGCCTCGGCTTGGAGGATCGTGCGCGGAAAGCCGTCGAGCAAGGCGCCGCGCTGGGCGTCGGGCTCTTGGAAGCGTTGGTCCACCAGGCGGATCACCAGGTCGTCCGAGACCAGGGCGCCCGCGTCCATGATCGCGGCCACTTCCTTGCCGAGCGGCGTGCCGGCCTTCACGGCGGCGCGCAAGATGTCGCCGGTCGAGACGTGAGGGATGGCGTAGGCCTCGGCGAGACGTTTGCACTGCGTTCCCTTGCCTGCGCCTTGCTTACCAAGAACCACCAGGTTTAGACGTGGCATCGCTACCTCTTCAGGAATCCCTCGTAGTTGCGCATCATGAGCTGCGAGTCGATCTGGCGCATCGTCTCGAGGGCGACGCCCACGGCGATCAACAACGTGGTGCCGTAGTAGGGGAAGCGGTTGATGTTCCACAGGGCCATCAGGATCGAGGGCACCACCGCCACCGACGCGAGGAACAACGCCCCCACGACCGTGAGCCGACTGAGCATCTTGGCGAAGTACTTCTCGGTCGGCAGCCCGGGACGGATGCCCGGGACGAAGCCACCCTGCTGGCGCAACATCTCGGCCTGCTGGTGGGGTTCGAAGGCGATGTAGACGTAGAAGAACGTGAAGGCGAAGATGAGCACGAAGTCCGAGATGATGTAGAAGAAGCTCGTCGGGTGCAGCGAGGAGTTCACGAAGTTCTGGAAGCTCGTCCAGGGCACGATGTTGCTCATCAGGACCGGGATGTAGAGCACCGACGACGCGAAGATGATCGGGATAACCCCGGACTGGTTGACCTTGAGCGGGATGTACGTGGAGTTACCGCCCATCTCGCGACGTCCGACGACGCGGCGCGCGAAGGTGACCGGGATGCGGCGCTGGCCGTTGTCCATGAAGACGATCACCACCAGCAAGACGAGCGAGACGATAAGTATGACGAAGAACTTGGCCGGTCCGCCCTCGCTCCAGACCGCGTGGCCGCCCGAGGGCATGCCAGCGACGACGTTGGCGAAGATCAACAGACTCATGCCCTGGCCAATGCCTCGTTGGGTGATGAGCTCGGCGAGCCACATGACAAAGGCCGTTCCCGCGGTCATGATCGCGACCATGAACAGACCGAGTCCCAGGCTGAACTTGGGGATCAGGTCGATGTTAAAGCCGAGCAGGGCTTCGTCGTGGCCGTGGAAGGCGTAGATCAGGCCCGTCGACTGCAGCAGCGCGAGTCCGATGGTGAGGTAGCGGGTCGTCTGGGTGATCTTCTTCTGACCCACGGCACCCTGGTCGCGCCACTCACCGAGTTTGGGGATGACCGTCGTGAGCAACTGGATGACGATCGAACTGGTGATGTAGGGCATGACGCCCAGACCGAACACCGCGAGACGGGTCAGCGCACCGCCCGAGAACAGGTTGAGGAAGCCGAGCACGCCGCTCGCGCCGGCCTTGGACTGCAGCAGTTGAACCTGCGACCAGCTGACACCGGGAATGGGGATGTTGGCCCCGGCCTGGTAGAGACAGATGATCGCGATCGTGAACAGCACCTTGTTGCGAAGGTCTGGTACGCGAAAGATGTTCGAGAGTCTGCGCAGCACGATTCAGTCCTTAGCGGTTCTGGTGTTGGTTACCCGACGCGGGCGGGCGGACGGCGAAGGGCAGGTCGACCACGGTCGCGGTCCCGCCCGCCGCTTCGATGGCGGCCTTGGCCGACGCGGAGAACGCGTGGGCCGAGACGTTGATCGGCGAACTCACCGATCCGCGTCCGAGCACCTTGACGAGGTCCTTCTTGCGCGCGAGACCTCGCGTTACGAGAACGTCGGGGTTGACGTCACTGACCCCGAGCGCGACGAGCGCGTCGAGGTTGACCGGGGTGTAGGCCACGCGAAACGGGTTCGTGAAGCCCTTCAACTTGGGGATGCGCTGGAGCAGCGGCAACTGGCCGCCCTCGAAGCCCGCGGGGATCTGGCGACGGGCCTTCTGACCCTTGGTGCCGCGGCCCGCGGTCTTGCCGCCCTTGCCGCCGATTCCGCGTCCGACGATCTTCTTGCGGTGCGTCGAGCCTTCGGGTGATTTGAGATCGTGCAACTTCATTCGTTGACCTCTTCTACTTTGATCAGGTGGGGTACGCGTGCGATCATCCCGTGGATCTCGGGACGATCGGGCAGGACGTTGGTCTGGCCGATGCCGCGAAGCCCGAGCGCCCGCAAGGTCCCGCGGTGCTTGGGCTTGGTCGCGATAGCCGAACGGATCTGGGTGACTTTCAGTTGGGTCATTGCCTACGCCTCCGTCTTGAACAGGTCGCCCTCGCGCTGACGCTCGCGGTAGGCACGAAGGGTTCCCGAGGGGATGACGTGCTCGGCGGAGTGGTCGCGCAGGGTCGCGATGTCCTCGGGCCGACGCAACTGCTTGAGACCGTCGATCGTGGCGTGGGCGACGTTGATGCCGTTGGGTGAACCCAGGGACTTGGCGATGATGTCCTTCACGCCCGCCATCTCGAGGATCGCGCGCGCGGCGCCACCGGCGATGACGCCGGTGCCCGGTGCGGCGGGCTTCATCAGCACCCGACCGGCCCCCGAGGCGCCGATGACGGGATAGACGATGGTCGTTCCGGCGATCGGCACGTCGAAGAGGTTCTTGCGCGCCTCTTCGATGCCCTTTTGGACCGCCAGTCCGGCTTCCTTCGCCTTACCGTAACCGAGGCCGACGCGGCCGTTGCGGTCGCCGATGACCATCAGGGCGGTGAACGAGAAGCGCCGTCCACCCTTGACGACCTTGGACACGCGGTTGACTTTGATGGTCCGCTCTTCGAACTGTTCTACGTCACTCATTAAAACTCCAGTCCATCGGCGCGCAATTGCTCCGCGAAGGCGGCCACGCGGCCGTGGTAGTCGAACCCGCCGCGGTCAAAGACCACGGTGGTGATGTTGGCGGCCTTCGCGCGCTCGGCGAGGAGCTTGGCGACGGTCTTGGCTCCGTCCACGTTCCCGTGGACGCTCGTCTTCAGTGACGCCTCGACCGAGGACGCGGCGACCAAGGTGACGCCCTTGGTGTCGTCGATGATCTGCGCCGAGATGTGCTTGTTGGTCCGGCTCACCGCGACGCGCGGACGCTCGGGTGTGCCCGACAACTTGTTGCGGATGCGCTTGTGACGGCGCTGACGCAGTTCTCTCGTGGTACGTGCCATTACTTCGCAGCCTTTCCAGCCTTGCGCGCCACTCGCTCACCGAGGTAGCGCACGCCCTTGCCCTTGTAGGGCTCGGGCTTACGGATCTTGCGGATGGTCGCGGCGACCTGGCCCACGACTTCCTTGTCGGCACCCTTGACGATCACGCGCGTGGGGGCGGGCACCTCGAAGGTGATCCCCTCGGGCGCGGTGAACTTCACGGGGTGCGAGAAGCCGAGCGCGAGGTCGAGCACGCCGGGTCCGCCCGCGGCGGCCCGGTAGCCGACGCCGATGATCTCGAGTTCCTTGCTCCAGCCCTCGGTCACGCCGGTGACCATGTTGGATACGAGAGTGCGGGTCAGTCCGTGCAGCGAGCGGTACGCCGTCTCGTCGTTCAGACGATCGACGCTCAACTGGTCACCCTCTTGGTGCAGCGTGATCCCGTCGGGCAGGATGCGCGTCATGGACCCGTTGGGACCCTTGACGCTCACCACGCCGTCGGCGACCGAGACGGTCACCGAGGACGGCACGGTGATGGGGTTACGGCCAATGCGCGACATCAGCGACTCTCCTTTGACGTGCTCGGGTTACCAGACATAACAGAGCACCTCGCCGCCCAACTTGGCCTTGCGCGCTTCGCGGTCGGTCATCAGGCCGTGGCTCGTCGACACGACGGCGACGCCGACGCCGCCGAGCACCTTGGGCATCTGGTCGGACTTCTTGTAGATGCGCAGTCCGGGCTTGGACACGCGCTTGATCCCGACGATCGTCTTTCGACGGTCCTCGGAGTACTTGAGCGCGATCTCGAGGGTTGAACCGGGCTTTCCCTCGTCCTTGGTCACGGTGAAACCGGCGATGAAGCCTTCCTTCTCCAGGACCTTGGCGAGGTTCTCCTTCAACTTCGAACTGGGCATCTTGACGCTGTCGAACATGGCGGAGTTCGCGTTACGAATCCGCGTGAGCATGTCGGCAATGGGGTCAGTCATCGTCATCGCTGTCCTCCTACCAACTTGCCTTCGTCACACCGGGAACTTCTCCGGCGTGCACCATCACGCGCAGGCAGATCCGACACAGGCCGAACTTGCGGTACACCGAGCGCGGTCGACCACAACGTTCGCAGCGCGTGTAGGCGCGCGTCGAGAACTTGGGGGTCTTCTGCTGCTTAATTCGAAGGGCTTTCTTAGCCATGTCTATCGATTCTCCTGCTTGAAGGGAAAGCCGTACGCGCGAAGAAACGCGCGTCCCTGCTCGTCGTTCTCGGCCGTGGTGACGATGGTGATGTCAAAGCCACGCGGCGCGTCGATCTTGTCGTAGTCGACCTCGGGGAAGATCAACTGGTCATTCACCCCGAAGGTGTAGTTACCGTGACCGTCGAACGACTTGGGCGAGAGCCCACGGAAGTCACGGATTCGCGGGATCGCCAAACTCAGCAGTCGGTCGAAGAACTCCCACGCCCGGTCCCCGCGCAGGGTGACCTTCACGCCGATGGGCTGCTCTTCGCGCAACTTGAAGCTCGCGATCGACTTCTTGGCGCGCGTCACGACTGGCTTCTGGCCGGTGATCAGCTCCAGGTCGCGCTGGGCGCCCTCGAGGAGCGACGCCTGCTGGGTCGCCTTGCCGACGCCCGAGTTGAGCACGATCTTGGTGAGCCGGGGCACCTGCATGATGTTGTCCAGGCCCAACTCGTCCTTCAGGGCCGTGCGAATCTCCTGGTCGTAACGAACCTTCAGACGGGGGCGGGTTTGGGTACTCATAGCGTCTCTCCACACTTGCGACAGACGCGCACCTTGGTGCCGTCGGCGAGTTTGTAGCCAACCTTGGCGGGCCCCTTGTGGCCGTTGCACCACAGGGCCACGTTGGACACGTGCAGGGGCATCAACTTGTCGATGATGCCCGCCTGCATGGTCGCGCCCGCCTGCTTGGTGTGACGCTTGGCGATGTTGAGACCGTCGAGGATGACCTTGTTGCTCGAAGGCAACGCTTCTTCGACCTGAGCGCGCTCGCCGCGGAACTTGCCCGACAGCACCAGCACGTCGTCACCTTTGCGAATCTTCATTACAGCACCTCCGGCGCCAGGGAAATAATGCGCATGAACTTCTTGTCGCGCAGTTCGCGGCCGACGGGCCCGAAGATGCGGGTACCGCGCGGCTGGAGCTGGTCGTTGATCAACACCGCGGCGTTCTCATCGAACTTGATGTAGGAACCGTCGGGGCGACGGCGTTCCTTGGACGTGCGAACGACGACGCAACGAACGACGTCACCCTTCTTCACGGCGGCGCCGGGAATCGCGTCCTTCACCGTGGCGATGAAGACGTCACCGATCGACGCGTAGCGACGGCGTGAGCCGCCCAGCACGCGGATGCACAGGACCTCCTTGGCCCCGCTGTTGTCGGCCACCTTGAGCCGGGATTCTTGCTGGATCATCGCGCACGCTCCACGATCTCGGTCAGGCGCCAACGCTTGAGCTTGGAGAGGGGGCGGGTCTCCTGGACCCGGACCCGGTCGCCGACCTTGGCTTCGTTCTTGTCGTCGTGCACGTAGAGCTTCTTGGTGCGCTGGACGGTCTTGCCGTAGCGAGGGTGGCTGACGCGCTCGTTGACGGCGACGACGAGCGTCGACGCCATCTTGTCCGACACCACAATGCCCTCGCGGACCTTGCGTGGATTCTCTCGTGTCGTGTCGTTGGTCGAGTCAGTCATGACTACTCACTTTCCTCGGCCGCTTCCGCGGCCGCGATCTCACGTTCACGAACGAACGTCGAGAGACGTGCGATGTCCTTGCGCACTTCGTGCAGACGCGCCGAATTGTCCAGCTGACCGGTGGCCAGTTGGAATCGCATGTTGAACAACTCACGGCGCGATTCACTCAAACGCTCTAACAGTTCCTTATCGCCGAGGAGACGAAGCTCCGCGACGCGTTCAGCGGTCTTAGCCATTAGATGGTCACCTCCGGTGTCCCGTGGGTTCCGGGACGAATCACGAACTTGGCCTTGATGGGCAGTTTCTGGATGGCGCGGTCCATCGCCGCGCGCGCCAACGCCTCGTCCACGCCACCGAGTTCGAACATGATGCGCCCGGGCTTGACAACGGCGACCCAGAACTCGGGGTTGCCCTTGCCCGAACCCATGCGGGTCTCGGCGGGCTTCTGGGTGACGGGCTTGTCCGGGAAGATCCGGATCCACACCTTGCCACCACGCTTGACGTGACGGGTCATGGCGATACGGGCGGCCTCGATCTGGCGAGCCGTGATCCACCCGGCCTCTTGGGCCTGGATGCCAAAGTCGCCGAAGGCCAGATCCACGCCGCCCTTGGCCATACCGGTCATGCGGCCGCGCTGCTGCTTGCGGTGCTTTACCTTGCGGGGCATCAACATGATTACTCAGCGTCCTTTCGGAAGTGCGGCGTGTCGGTGTGATCCTGGGCCGTACGGCGCTCGATCTCCTCTTCCACGCTCAACTGGCGCTCGACCTCGTCGTTCGCGGCGAGCAGGTCGGCGGGGTTCACGTCGGTGACCACCTCGTCGCTCGGCGCGTCGTGTTCGACGCGACGCCGACCACCGCCGGCGCGCACGACGCCCTTGGGCACCGCGGGCGTCGCGCCCACCGGTACCGCGTCACCGGCGGCCATGGCCGCCTCACGAACGATCTTCTCGTCGTTGGTCAACTGGTAGGGCAGGATGTCGCCCTTGTAGATCCACACCTTCACGCCGATGCGACCCGTGTTGGTGCGCGCCTCGCGAAAGCCGTAGTCGATGTCGGCGCGAAGGGTGTGCAGCGGCACGCGACCCTCGCGATACGACTCGCGTCGCGACATCTCCGCGCCGCCGAGACGGCCCGAGGCCTGGATCTTGACGCCCATGGCGCCCGCCTTCTGCACGGTCTGGATCCCGCGCTTCATCGCGCGACGAAACGCCACCCGGCGAAGCAACTGGTCACAGATGCCCTGGGCGATCAAGGCGGCGTCGAGCTCGGGCTGCTTGATCTCTTGGATGTTCAACGAGATCTTGTTCTTCTGTCCGGTGATCTTCTCAAGGTCCTTCTTCAGACGCTCGGCCTCGGCGCCGCGACGCCCGATCACGATGCCGGGACGAGCAGTGTGGATGTCCACGCGAATACGGTCCGAGTTGCGCTCGATCTCGATGCGCGACACGGCGGCACTCTCGAGTTGCTTGGTCAAGTAGTCACGGATCTTCCAGTCCTCGATGACGAGGTCCTTGTAGCCGCGCTCCTTGAACCAGCGCGACTTCCAGTCCGTCGTGATACCGAGACGGAAACCGTAGGGGTTTACCTTCTGACCCATTAGTTCGTCTCCTCCGTGGTGTCCTCGGACACCGTTTCGTCGTTCTCGTTCTCGTCGTCGCTCGAAGCCTCGACGACCGGTTCGGCGCCCGCGACGTCGCTGACCTCGGACGTCGAGTCGTTCGACTCGGTCTGGGCCTCGTCGGTCTGGGCCTCATCGGTCTCGGCGACGTCGGATACGGCCTCGTGGCTCGCGCCCTCGACCTCGGTTGACTCGTTCTCGTAGGACTCGTTCTCCTGGACCTCGGCCTCGCGGGCCTCGGCCTCGAGCGCCTCGTTCTCGGCGGCCGCGGCCGCGGCGCTCTCGCGCTTGTTGAGACTCGCGGTCTGGTCGGCGCGGCGTCGCGACGTCGAGACTCGACGCGCGCGCGACGCGGTCGCCTGGGCCGAACGCGACGCGCGCAGAGCCTCGAGGCGCTCGGGGTCGAGGCGCGAGACGATGACCGTGATGTGGCACGAACGCTTGCGGATCGCGCCGGCGCGACCGCGCGCCCGGGGCGTGAACCGCTTCATGGTGATGCCCTCGTCGGCGAACGCCGCCGACACGTAGAGCTCGTCAGCGTTCATGGCGTCGTTGTTCACCGCGTTCGCGACGGCCGACGCGAGCACCTTGCCGACGACGTCGGCGGCCTCGCGTGTCGTTCCCGCGAGGATCTCACGAGCGGTCGTGACGTCCTCGCCGCGGATCAGGTCCAAGACGACGCGCGCCTTGCTCGCCGACATGTGATAGCCGCGCAGCGTCGCGCGCGTACCCGGACGTTCGTTGGTCTTGGGACCGGTCATTAGCGCCTACCCGTCTTTTCCTGGCCCGCGTGGAACTTGAAGGTCCGCGTCGGGGCGAACTCGCCGAGCTTGTGGCCGACCATGGACTCGTTGCAGAACACCGGCACGTGACGACGACCGTCGTGGACCGCGAAGGTGTGTCCGACCATGTCCGGGATGACCGTCGAACGACGACTCCAGGTCTTGATGACCTTCTTCTCGTTGGCCGCGTTCATCGCGTCGACCTTCTTCAAAAGGTGCGAGTCGATGAAGGGACCCTTCTTTAAGCTGCGTGACATTCTCTACCTACCTCCGCGAGCCGCGTCCACGGCGACGACGAATAATCAAAGCGTCTGATGCCTTTGGCAGACGCGTACGACCCTCTGGCTGACCCCACGGCGAAACGGGGTGACGTCCACCGGACGTCTTTCCTTCACCACCACCGAGCGGGTGGTCGACCGGGTTCATGGCCACGCCGCGCGTCTGGGGGCGAACACCCTTCCAGCGACTGCGACCGGCCTTGCCGACCTTGATGAGTTCGTGTTCGGAGTTGCCCACGATGCCGAGCGTCGCGCGACAGTCGATCGGCACCCGGCGCATCTCGGTCGAGGGCAGACGCAACGTGGCGTAGCCGCCGTCCTTGGCGACCAGCTGGACGCTCATGCCCGCGCTGCGGCCCATCTTGCCGCCGCCACCGGGACGCAGTTCGACGTTGTGCACCGTGGCACCCGTGGGGATGAAGCGCATCGGCAGCGCGTTCCCGGTACGGATGTCGGCCTTGGGACCGGACTCGACGACGTCGCCCACCTTCAGGCCGTTGGGGGCCAGGATGTAGCGCTTCTCACCGTCGAGGTAGTGCAGCAGGGCGATGCGACAGGTCCGGTTCGGGTCGTATTCGATGGCGGCGACTTTGGCCGGTACGCCGTCCTTGTTGCGCTTGAAGTCGATGATCCGGTACTGCTGCTTGTGACCACCGCCGCGGTGGCGCGAGGTCTTGCGCCCGTAGCTGTTGCGACCGCCCGTACGGGGCTTGGGGTCGAGCAGCGACTTCTCCGGGGTCGACTTGGTGACGTCGGCGAAGTCCGAGACCGTCTGGAAACGACGACCGGGGCTGGTTGGTTTGCGGTGACGCAGTGCCATGACAGTCCTTAGTTCTCGAAGAGATTGATCGTGTCACCCTGCTTCAGGGTGACGATGGCCCGCTTCGAGCCGGGGCGCGTGCCCACGACACCGGTGCGACGATTGCGCGTCGACTTACCCTTGCGGTTGAGAGTGTTGACGTTGACGACCTTCACGTTGAAGGCTTGTTCGACGGCGTTTCGCACGTCGACCTTGGTCGCGCGCGGGTCCACCACGAAGACGTAGGTCCCCTGGTCCATGAGGGCGTAGGTCTTCTCCGAGACCACCGGACGGATCAAGATGCTCATGGCGTCGCGCATTAGTCGACCTCTTTCGCGCTGGGCAGGGTGGCGTCGGTGAAGACGATCCAGTCACAGTCCAAGACGTCGTAGGCGTTGACCTCGCCCGCGTCGATGGTCTTGACGTTGGTGAGGTTGCGAAACGCGCGCAGCGCCGTGGCGTCGTCGCGCCCGAGCACCACGAGGACCTTGCCCTCGAGCCCGAGGGCCGCGAGCGCCGCGAGGGCGTCCTTGGTCTTGGGGGTCTGCCACGCGGCGAAGGAGTCGAGCACGCAGACGCGCTCGAGACTCGCGCGGTCCGACAGCGCCGAGTACAGCGCGAGACGGATCATCTTCTTGGGCGTCTTCTGGTCGTACTTGCGCGGCTTGGGGCCGAGCGCGATGCCACCGCCGGGGTAGTGCGGCGCGCGGATGGTGCCCTGGCGCGCGTTACCGGTGCCCTTCTGGTTGAACGGCTTCTTGCCACCACCGCGCACTTCTTTGCGGGTCTTGGTGGACTGGGTGCCCTGACGCTTCGCGGCGAGCTGGGCCTTGATGACCTGGTGCAGCACGGCCACGTTGGGCTCGATGCCGAAGATCGTGGGCTCGAGCTCGACCGTACCGAGCGCGGTGCCGTCGAGCGACTTGCGCGTGACCGTTCGCGTCGCGGGCGCGGGTCGGTCCTTCTTGATGGGACCTCGTAACGTGAACACCTCGCTCATCGCTTACCTCCGGCCTTCATGGGGTTCTTCACCGAGGTGCGCAGCACCACGACGCCGCCGCGCGGTCCGGGCACGGCACCCTTGACGAGTACCAGGTGGCGCTCGACGTCGACGCCGACCACTTCGAGGTTCGTCGTGGTCACTTGGGCGCCACCGTAGCGACCGGCCATCTTGGTGCCCTTGAAGACGCGACCCGGCGTCGCGCAGGCGCCGATGGAACCCGGCGCACGGTGGTGCTTGTGGTTACCGTGCGCGCCACCCTGACCCGAGAAGTTGTGACGCTTCATGCCACCGGCGAAGCCCTTGCCCTTGGACACGGCCGTGGCGTCGATCATCTCGCCCTTTTCGAGCGTGTCGGCGAGGATCTCCTGGCCGATCTCGTAACCCGAGACGTCGTCGAGGCGCAGCTCGACGAGCTTCTTGCCCGGCGTGACGCCGGCCTTCTCGAAGTGTCCGAGTTCGGCCTTGGTCAAGGTCGAACTGCGACGTACGCCCCACGTGACCTGCACCGCGGCGTAGCCCTCCTTCTCGGGAGTCTTTACCTGGACGACGCGAGCCGGGCTGACACGGACCACCGTCACCGGTATGGCCCGGTTCTGGTCATCCCAGACCTGGGTCATGCCCACCTTCTCGCCGACGATCGCTTTGGTCGCCACGTGTGCCTCTCTTCATAAAACTGCGCATCGGATCCTCCGACACACAGACGCTCCGCCGGGCCAATAAACCCGAACGGAGCGCTCGACTTGTTCGGTTCAGCGTTCCCGCAAGGGCGACTGAACACATCTTTTGTGTTTGCCCACCTCGAAAGGAGGGGCTTTTAACAGTACATCACCGGGCCCGCCGGGCGCAAAGGCGCCGACGGGCCCGGTGAAGACCGCTAGTTCTGGCGAATCTTGATCTCGATGTCCACGCCCGCGGGCAGGTCGAGACGCTGGAGCGAGTCGACGGTCTTGGCGGAGTGGTCCACGATGTCAAGCAGGCGCTTGTGCACCCTCATCTCGAAGTGCTCGCGGCTGTCCTTGTGCTTGTGCGGCCCGCGGACCACCGTGTAACGGTGCTTCTCGGTCGGCAGCGGCACGGGTCCCTGCACGCGCGCGTTGGTGCGCTCGACCGTCTGGACGATCTTCGCCGTGGACTGGTCTAGGACCCCGTGGTCGAAGGCCTTGAGACGGATTCGGATCATCTGACGGTTATCGGCCATGACGACTACTTCAGGATCTTTACGACGCGACCCGAGCCCACGGTGCGGCCACCCTCGCGGATGGAGAAGGTGAGACCCTCTTCCATGGCGATGGGCTTACCCAGGGTCACGGTCATCTCGGTGTTGTCGCCGGGCATGACCATCTCGGTGCCGGCGGGCAGCTCAATGGTGCCCGTGACGTCGGTGGTGCGGAAGTAGAACTGGGGACGGTAGTTCGCGAAGAACGGCTTGTGACGGCCACCCTCGTCCTTGGTCAACACGTACACCGACGCCTCGAAGACCGTGTGCGGGGTGATCGAACCGGGCTTGCACAGCACCTGACCGCGCTCGACCTCTTCCTTCTTCGTACCGCGCAACAGCGCACCGAGGTTGTCACCCGCGCGACCCTCGTCGAGGAGCTTGCGGAACATCTCGATGCCCGTCACGGTGGTCTTGGTGGTGTCACGCAGACCGACGATCTCGACTTCGTCGCCGACCTTGATCACGCCCTGCTCGACCTTGCCGGTCACGACCGTGCCACGACCGGTGATGGACATGACGTCCTCGATCGACATGAGGAACGGCTTGTCGGTGGAACGAACGGGCTCGGGGATGAAGGTGTCGACCGCGTCCATGAGCTCCATGATCTTGTCGCCCCACTCCTTGTCACCCTCGAGGGCCTTCAGGGCCGACACGCGAACGATGGGCGTGTCGTCACCGGGGAAGTCGTAGCTGGTCAGCAGTTCGCGGACCTCGAGCTCGACGAGCTCGAGCAGTTCCTCGTCGTCGACCATGTCGGACTTGTTGAGCGCCACGACGATGTAGGGCACACCCACCTGGCGCGCGAGCAGCACGTGCTCACGGGTCTGGGGCATGGGACCGTCGGTGGCGGACACGACCAGGATCGCGCCGTCGACCTGGGCGGCGCCGGTGATCATGTTCTTCACGTAGTCGGCGTGACCAGGCATGTCGACGTGGGCGTAGTGTCGGTTCGCCGTCTCGTATTCCACGTGGGCGATGGAGATGGTGATACCGCGCTGGCGCTCTTCGGGGGCCTTGTCGATCTGGTCGAAGGGCGTGAAGGCGCTACCGGGGATGCGTTCTGAGAGAACCTTGGTGATCGCCGCGGTAAGAGTGGTCTTGCCGTGGTCGATGTGACCCATGGTTCCGATGTTGACGTGCGGCTTAGTGCGCTCGAACTTCTGCTTTGCCATTGTCGGGGACTTACTTTCTGTCTCGTGACCGGTTCGCGATGAAGCGGTCTGGTTTGTTTCGGCCCTCCCCGACCACGGTTTGGACCTTTTTGGCGCCGGTTTCCCGGCTTCTTACGCGCCCGTCGCCTTGGCCACGATCTCCTTGGAGATCGCCTCGGGGACTTCTGCGTACGAATGGAACTGCATGGTGTACGTCGCGCGCCCTTGGGTGCGAGAACGCAGGTCAGTAGCGTAGCCGAACATGTCAGCCAGCGGCACAAGTGCCCGAATTGCTTGACTATTGCCCTTCTGCTCCATGCCCTCGACGCGTCCGCGACGCGCGGACAGGTCGCCGATCACGTCGCCCATGTAGTCCTCGGGCGTCACGACCTCGACGGACATCACCGGCTCGAGCAGGACCGGACTCGCGAGGCGCGCGGCCTTCTTCACCGCGATCGAACCGGCGATCTTGAACGCCATTTCCGACGAGTCGACGTCGTGGTAGCTACCGTAGGTGAGCCGCACGCGCACGTCCACCACGGGGTAGCCCGCGAGCACGCCCGAGGTCAACGCCTCGGTGATGCCCTGGTTGACCGGGTTGATGTACTCCTTGGGGATCACGCCGCCGGTGATCTCGTCGACGAACTCGTAACCGCCGCCGGGGCCCGTGGGCTCGAGGGTGATCACGACGTGGCCGTACTGACCCTTACCACCGGTCTGGCGCACGTACTTCTCTTCGACCTTCTCGACCTTCTTGCGCACCGTCTCGCGATAGGCCACCTGGGGCTTGCCGACGTTGGCGTCGACGCTGAACTCGCGCAGCATGCGGTCCACGAGCACCTCGAGGTGCAGTTCGCCCATTCCCGAGATGACGGTCTGGCCGGTCTCCTCGTCGGTGCGCACGCGGAACGTCGGGTCCTCTTCGGACAGCGCGTAGAGCGCCTTGCTCAACTTCTCCTGGTCCGCCTTGGTCTTGGGCTCCACGGCGACGTGGATGACCGGCTCGGGGAAGGTGAGCGTCTCGAGTTGGATGGGCTGGTCGACCGCGGAGAGCGTGTCACCGGTCGTGACCTGCTTGAGACCCACGGCGGCGACGATGTCGCCGGTGCGGATGGTGTCGAGGTCCTCGCGGTTGTTGGCGTGCATCAACAAGAGGCGTCCGAGACGCTCCTTCTTCATGCCCTTGGTGGTGTTCACCACGGTGTCGCCCTTTTCGAGGGTGCCCGAGTACACGCGCAGGTACGTCAACTTGCCGACGTAGGGGTCGGTCATGATCTTGAAGGCCAGCGCGGAGAAGGGCTCGTCGTCACTGGGCTTGCGCTCGATGACGTCCTCCTTGCCCGGCTTGGTGCCCTGGGTGGGGGGAAGGTCGATCGGCGAGGGCAGGTAGTCCACGACCGCGTCGAGCATGGGCTGGACGCCCTTGTTCTTGAAGGCGCTGCCGTTGAGGATCGGCACGCAGTGGTTCTCGAGCGTGCCACGGCGAAGGGCCGCGTGGAAGTCCTCGGAGGTCGGGGTCTCGTCGCCGAGCACCTTTTCCATCAGCGCGTCGTCGAAGCGGGTCAGGACGTCGAGCAACTTGGCGTGGTACTCCTCGGCCTGGGCCTTGTACTCGTCGGGGACCGGGATGACTTCGAGCTGCTCGCCCTTGTCGTCGTGGTAGATCGTCGCGTTCATCGCGACCACGTCGATGATGCCCTTGTAGTCGCCTTCGGCGCCGATGGGTAGTTGGATCACCGCCGCGGTGCAGTCGAGGCGGTCCTCGATCATCTCCACGCAGCGAAAGAAGTCCGCGCCGATCCGGTCCATCTTGTTGACGAAGCAGATGCGCGGCACGTGGTACTTGTTCGCCTGGCGCCAGACCGTCTCGGTCTGGGGCTCGACACCCGCCACCGCGTCGAACACCGCGACCGCGCCGTCGAGCACGCGCAGCGAGCGCTCGACTTCGACGGTGAAGTCGACGTGTCCCGGGGTGTCGATGATGTTGATGCGGTTGCCCTTCCAGTAGCACGTGGTCGCGGCCGAGGTGATCGTGATGCCACGCTCTTGCTCTTGGACCATCCAGTCCATCGTGGCGGCACCTTCGTGCACTTCACCGATCTTGTAGTTCTTGCCCGTGTAGAACAGGATGCGCTCGGTCGTCGTGGTCTTGCCGGCATCGATGTGGGCCATGATGCCAATGTTGCGAACCTTGTCGAGGGGATATTCGCGTGCGGTCATTTCCAAACTCTCTTTGATTACCAGCGGTAGTGCGCGAAGGCCTTGTTGGACTCGGCCATCTTGGCCATGTCCTCGCGGCGCTTGACGGCGGCGCCCACGCCATTGCTGGCGTCGATGATCTCGTTGGCGAGGCGCTCGGCCATCGTCTTCTCACGGCGCTTCTTGGCGAAATCGGTCAGCCAACGGATCGCCAGGGTAGTCGCGCGACGGGGGCGCACCTCCATGGGGACCTGGTAGGTGGTACCACCCACGCGACGGCTCTTGACCTCGAGTTCGGGTCGCACGTTCTCCAGGGCGCGCTTCAGCGTCGCGACGGGGTCACCGCTCGTCTTTTGCTCGACGAGTTCGAGGGCCGTGTAGACAATGCGTTCGGCGATCGTGCGCTTGCCGCGCTCGAGGATCTTGTTGGTCAACTGGGTGACGAGGACCGACTTGTAGATCGGGTCGGTGGGCACTTCACGACGGACGGCGGGACCTTTGCGAGGCATTAGCTTTCCTTCTTCGCGCCGTAGCGGCTGCGGGCTTGTTTGCGGTCGCGCACACCCGAGGTGTCCAGCGCGCCGCGGATGATCTTGTAACGCACACCGGGCAGGTCCTTCACACGACCGCCACGCACGAGGACGATCGAGTGCTCCTGGAGGTTGTGGCCCACGCCGGGGATGTAGGCCGTGACCTCCACGCCCGAGGTGAGTCGAACACGGGCCACCTTGCGAAGCGCGGAGTTCGGCTTCTTGGGCGTGACCGTGTGGACGCGGGTGCACACACCACGACGCTGCGGGGCCCCCTTCAGGGCCGGCGTCTTGGTCTTGGATACTTTGTCCTGTCGACCCTTTCGGACCAACTGTGCGATTGTGGGCACGCGGAACCTCTTCTTGTTGTACTTCGGCTGGAGCGTGCGAGAACTGCGCACGCGGACTTACTATCCTACGACACTTTCGCTTCCAACGGCAAGCCCGAGGGCCCGGGGCCGGCGCCTAGAGCGCCTGACCACCGAGCTCGTCCTCGGGTCGGACGTCGTCGTTCTCGGGCAGGGCCGACTCGTCGTAGGTTGCGGTCCCGATGTTCTGGAAAGCCGACAAATCGGCGCTGAAGGTGTCGTCACCCGAGATCTCGCCCAGCAGGCTGGCGAGGTCGAGGTCATCGTCGGACACCTGGGCCCAGGCGGGCAGCAACTCGGCGTCGGGCATGTCCAGGCGCAGTTCCTTCTTGTTGTAGTACTCGAGTCCAGAACCGGCCGGGATCAACTTGCCGATGATGATGTTCTCCTTCAGTCCCACGAGGTGGTCACGCTTGCCCTCGATGGCGGCCTCGGTGAGCACGCGCGTCGTCTCCTGGAACGACGCCGCGGACAGCCACGAGTCGGTCGCCAACGAGGCCTTGGTGATACCCATCAACTGGGCACGACCGTCAGCCGCCTCCTTGGACATCGCCTCGAGCTGGTCGTTGGTGTCGTTGAACAGTTTGACGTCGACCATCGCGCCGGGCAGCCACGGGGACTCGCCGGCGTCGACGATCTGGACCCGGCGGGTCATCTGACGCACGATCAGCTCGATGTGCTTGTCGTGGATCGACACGCCCTGGTCGCGGTAGACGTTCTGGACCTCTTCGACCAGGTACTGCTGGGTCTCGCGGGTGCCGCGGAACTTCATCATCAACTTGGGGTCGAGAGGTCCGTCGTGCAGGGGCATGCCGACTTCGACCTCTTGGCCGTCCTCGACGAGCAGGTGGCGCGCGATCGAGATCGACTCCTCCTGGACCTCGCCCTCGTTGCCCACGACACTGACCTTGCGTTCACGACCGACCAGTTCCACCCGCACGACACCGGAGTGTTCGGCGACCTTCGCCGCCCCCTTGGGGGTACGTGCTTCGAAGAGCTCGACCACGCGCGGCAGACCGTGGGTGATGTCGCTCTCGGTCACGCCACCGGAGTGGAAGGTACGCATCGTCAACTGGGTTCCCGGCTCACCAATGGACTGGGCGGCGATCACCCCGACCGCCTCACCCAACTCGACGAGCTGGTGGGTGGCGAGGGAGAGCCCGTAACACGCGGCGCACACGCCCTGGATGGCGTCACAGGTGAGCGTCGTGCGAACGCGCACGCGGCTCACCGCGGCGTCGTCGCGCAGTCGGTCCACGTCGTCCTGGAGCAACATCGTGCCCGCGGGGATCGTCGAACCGTCGGACAACGTCACGTCTTCGGCGACGACGCGGCCCCACAGCTTGGTCTCGAGGTGCGCGCGAACGGCGCGGGTGTCCTGAGCGACGTGCTCGATCCACATGCCGCGCTGGGTGCCGCAGTCGAACTCCTTGACGATCAGTTCCTGGGCGACGTCGACGAGTCGACGGGTCAGGTAGCCCGAGTCGGCCGTGCGAAGCGCCGTGTCACCGAGTCCCTTGCGGGTTCCGTGGGTCGAGATGAAGTACTCCAGGACCGACAGGCCCTCGCGGAACGAGGACTTGATCGGACGAGGGATCATCTCACCGCGCGGGTTGGACACGAGGCCCTTCATCGCGGCGATCTGGCGGATCTGCTGACTGTTACCACGCGCGCCCGAGTCCACCATCATGCGGATCGGGTTGCTGGCGATGGCGTTCATGGCGCGGTCGGTGGCGTCACCGACCTCCTTGTTCGCGTTGGTCCAGATCTCGATCTCCTGCTGACGACGTTCGTCGTCGACGATGACGCCGCGGCGGTAGTTGGTCTCGACCTTGGCGGCCTGCTCCTCGTACTTGTTGAGGATCTCGGCCTTCTCCGACGTCGTGACGACGTCGTCGATCGAGATCGTCAAGCCCGACTTGGTGGCGTAGCGAAACCCGAGCGACTTGATCGCGTCGAGCGACTCGGCGACCTCCTGGCGGCTGAAGCCACCCGAGATCTCTTCGACGATGACCCCGATGGGCAGGGCGTTCTTGCCGATCAACTCGTTGACGTAACGGAACCCGAACGGCAGCGCCTCGTTGAAGAAGACACGACCAGGCGTCGTGAGCAGCGTCCGACTCGCCCCCTTGACCTCGATACCCGAGGCCTCGAGACGCGCGTCGAGCGACGAACCGTCCAGGGGCCGGATCTCGATGGGCGTGCGCAGACCAATGGTCTTGTCCTCGAGCGCGTTCTCGATCTCGTAGACGTGACGGAACACCGCGGGGTGCTCCACCTGCTCGTCGGCGGGCAAGGTCAGGTAGTACGCACCAAAGACCATGTCCTGAGCGGGTTCGGTGATCGGACGACCCGTCGCGGGCGTGAAGATGTTGTTCGTCGACAGCATCAGGATCCGCGCCTCGGCCTGGGCCTCGGCGGACAACGGCACGTGCACGGCCATCTGGTCGCCGTCGAAGTCGGCGTTGAACGCCTTGCAGACGAGCGGGTGGATCTGGATGGCCTTGCCGTCCACGAGCACCGGCTCGAAGGCCTGGATACCCAGGCGGTGCAGCGTCGGCGCGCGGTTGAGCAGCACGGGGTGCTCGCGGATAACCTCTTCGAGCACGTCCCAGACGATCGCCTTGCGGCGTTCGACCATGCGCTTGGCGCTCTTGATGTTCTGAGCCATCTGGGTCTCGATCAGCCGCTTCATGACGAAGGGCTTGAAGAGCTCGAGGGCCATCATCTTGGGCAGGCCGCACTGGTGCAACTTCAGCTGGGGTCCGACCACGATGACCGAACGGCCCGAGTAGTCCACGCGCTTGCCGAGCAGGTTCTGACGGAACCGGCCCTGCTTGCCCTTCAACATGTCCGAGAGACTCTTGAGGGGTCGCCCGCTCTGACCCGCGACGGGCCGGCCGCGTCGGCCGTTGTCGAACAACGCGTCGACCGCCTCTTGGAGCATGCGCTTCTCGTTGTTGACAATGATGTCCGGTGCCCCGAGGTCGAGCAGTCGCTTGAGTCGGTTGTTGCGGTTGATCACGCGTCGATAGAGGTCGTTGAGGTCACTCGTGGCGAAACGGCCACCGTCGAGTTGGACCATCGGGCGAAGGTCCGGGGGGATCACCGGCACCGCTTCGAGGATCATGGCGCGCGGGTCGTTCAGACGCCGGCCCTGGTCGTCGCGACGGTTGAAGGACTGCACGATGGCCAGTCGCTTCAAGAACTTCGCGTGACGTTGCGCACTGAGCGGCTTGCGACCGTCCTTGGCGTCGATCATCTCGCGCATCATGCGCTCTTCCTCGTCCAGGTCCATACGGTCGATCAGTTGCAGGATCGCGTCGGCACCCATGCCGCCCTCGAAGTACTCGCCGTAGCGGAACTCCATCTCGCGGTACAGCACCTCGTCTTCGATGATCTGGCGTGAGTGCAGTCCTTCGAAGGTGTCAAAGGCCTGCTTGGCGAGGTCGCGCTCCTCGGCGAAACGCGAACGCACGCCGTCGAGCTCCTTCTCGGTGCCGCGCTGGAGGGCGCGCAAGCTCGGACTCCTTGGCCCCGTCGGCCTCGAGCTTGACGGCTCGGGCCTCGATCTCCTTGAGCTTGTTCTCGAGCGCCTTCACTTCGCGCTCGCCGATCTCGACCTGCTCTTCGGCGAGGGCGACGCGCAGGTCGCCCAAGTCGGCGTGACGCTTGTCGACGTCGACGAAGGTGACCATGTGGGCGGCGAAGTAGATGACCTTCTCGAGTTGCTTGGCCTTCAACTCCTCCTTGGGCGCGGTACCCATCAGCAGGTAGGCCAGCCACGAACGAGTACCGCGCAGGTACCAGATGTGCACCACCGGCGCCGAGAGGGCGATGTGGCCCATGCGGTCGCGACGCACCTTGTCACTGGTGACCTCGACGCCACAGCGCTCACAGACGATGCCCTTGAATCGCACGCGCTTGTACTTGCCGCACGCGCACTCCCAGGCCTTCTGGGGTCCGAAGATCTTCTCGCAGAACAGGCCGTCCTTCTCGGGACGCAGGGTGCGGTAGTTGATCGTCTCGGGCTTCTTCACCTCTCCCGATGACCAGCTACGGATGTTCTGGGCAGTGGCGAGGCCAATGCTCAGTTCGTCGAACTGATTGACGTCGAGCGGGCTCATGACAACTTCCTTTCGGCGGCACGTCGGGCGTCCTCTTCGTCACTGCCGCGCTCGGGTCGACTGATGTCGATGCCGAGTTCGCGCGTGACCGAGAAGAAGTCCTCTTCGGTGTCCGCGAGGTCCACGTGGGCGCCGACCTTGTCGCGCACCTCCACGTTCAAACAGAGTGATTGCATTTCCTTGATGAGAACCTTGAACGATTCGGGGATTCCCGGCTCAGGCAGGTTCTGGCCCTTGACGATGGCCTCGTAGGCGCGCTCGCGACCCTTCATGTCGTCGGACTTGACCGTCAACAGTTCCTGGAGCGCGTAGGCGGCGCCGTAGGCCTCGAGGGCCCAGACTTCCATCTCGCCGAATCGCTGGCCACCGAACTGCGCCTTGCCGCCGAGCGGCTGGGCGGTGATCATCGAGTACGGACCGGTCGAACGGGCGTGGATCTTGTCGTCGACCATGTGCGCCAACTTCAAGATGTACGCGAAACCGACCGAGATCGGGTTGTCGTACGCCTCGCCGGTGCGACCGTTGTACAAGGTCACCTTGCCGTCGTTGTCGCCGGCGAGCAGCCGCTTGCCGTTGGCACCGTCGGCGTTGAGCGTCGCGAAGGCGTGCTGGATCGTCGGCTTGTCCTTGGCGCGCTCGGTCTCGTCCCAGTGCGCGCCGTCAAAGGACGGCGTGGCGACGTAGACCGCGGGCTCGGTGCGTGGGCGGGTCTTGCGGTAGGGACGAGTCGCGGCCTCGTGCTGGTCGAGGTGACCCGATGTTCCCACCGACGGATTGACCGTGATGCCCTCCCAGCCGTAGCGCGCGGCGTAGCCCAGGTGACTCTCGAGCACCTGGCCCACGTTCATGCGACTCGGCACGCCGAGCGGGCTCAAGATGATGTCGACCGGTGTGCCGTCGGCGAGAAAGGGCATGTCCTCTTCGGGCAGGATCTTGGAGATGACGCCCTTGTTGCCGTGGCGTCCCGCGAGCTTGTCGCCCTCGGAGATCTTGCGCTTCTGGGCGACGTAGACCTTGACCAACTGGTTGACGCCGGGCTGCATCTCGTGGTCCTCGTCACGGCTGTAGACCTTGACGTCGATGACCTTGCCGGACTCGCCGTGGGGGACCTTCAACGACGTGTCACGCACCTCGCGCGCCTTCTCACCGAAGATCGCTCGCAAGAGACGCTCCTCGGGCGACTGCTCGGTCTCACCCTTGGGCGTGACCTTGCCCACGAGGATGTCGCCGGGCTCGACCTCGGCGCCGATGCGCACGATGCCGCGGTCATCGAGGTCCGCCAGGATGTCGTCGGGCAGGTTCGGGATGTCGCGAGTGATCTCCTCGGCGCCCAGCTTGGTGTCGCGCGCGTCGATCTCGTACTCCTTGACGTGGATCGAGGTGAGGACGTCGTCACGAACGAGGCGCTCGTTCAAGATGATCGCGTCTTCGTAGTTGTAGCCCTCCCACGGCATGTAGGCGACGAGCAGGTTCTTGCCGAGCGCCAGCTCACCGTTGCTGGTGCTGGTGCCGTCGGCGAGCAGGTCGCCGGCCTTGACGGTCTCGCCGCCGAAGACGAGAGGCTTCTGGTTGATCGACGTGTCCTGGTTCGAACGACGGAACTTGTTCAGGTTGTACTGCTTCTTGCCGAGGGTCTTGCCGTATCGGTCGGTCACGTCCTTCTCGTACTCGACGACGATGCGGTCGCCCGAGACCGAACGGACGACGCCGTCGCCTTCGGCGATCAGCACGTCACCCGAGTCGAGCGCGGCACGCGCCTCCATGCCCGTGCCCACGAAGGGCGCCTCGGGCATGATCAAGGGCACGGCCTGCTTCTGCATGTTCGCGCCCATGAGCGCACGCTGGGCGTCGTCGTGCTCGACGAAGGGGATCAACGACGTCGCGACCGAGATGATCTGCTTGGTCGAGACGTCCATCAACTCGACCTCGTCGGGCTTGACGAAGTCGATCTCCGACGTCGTCGACGACGACTTGTTCGAGGCGCCGACGCGAAGACCGGTACCGATGGGTCCACGGCGGACCAACACGCGGTCGGCCTTGATCGTGCCGTTCTCGTCGACCTCGGTGTTGGCCTGGGCGATGACGTAGCGCTCTTCCTCGTCGGCGGTGAAGTACCGGACCTCGCCGGTCACCTTGCCGCCGGTCACCACGCGATAGGGCGTCTCGATGAAGCCGTACTCGTTGATGCGCGCGTAGTTGGCGAGGTAGCCAATGAGTCCCACGTTGGGACCTTCGGGGGTCTCGATGGGGCACATGCGTCCGTAGTGCGAGGAGTGCACGTCACGGACCTCGAGGCCCGCGCGCTCGCGCGACAGTCCACCCGGTCCCAGCGCGGAGAGACGGCGCTTGTGGGTCAGACCCGACAAGGGGTTGTTCTGGTCCATGAACTGGCTGAGCTGGGAGGTCGCGAAGAACTCCTTGATCGCCGACATCACGGGACGGATGTTGATCAGGGTCTGGGGAGCGATCGCCTCCACGTCCTGGGTGTTCATGCGTTCGCGAACGACGCGCTCCATGCGCGACAAACCGGTGCGCAGGGCGTTCTGGATCAGTTCGCCCACGCTGCGGATGCGGCGGTTGGCGAAGTGGTCCTGGTCGTCGATGTGGTAGGTGGTCTCCTTGGCGGTGCGGTCGCGCGCCAGGTTCAAAAGGTACGTCGCGGTCGCGAGCACTTCGGCCTTGGAGAGCACGTGCAGGCTCGGGTTCGGACGCTCGAGGAGGTCACCGAACAGCTCGAGGTTCTTGGCAACTTCGCTGCCGAGTTTGCGGTCGAGCTTGTAGCGACCGACGCGACTGAGGTCGTAGCGCTTCTCGGAGAAGAACGCGCCTTCGAAGTACTGTCGCGCCGCCTCGACGGTCTGGACCTCGCCGGGACGCGCACGACGATAGATCTCGAGCCACGCGGTCTCCTGGCTCGCGCGCAGATAGTTCTCGGGGGTGTCCTCGAAGTTGTACTTGTCCATGTGCTTGGTGATCTCGAGGTGCGCCTTCTTCCAGTCCGCGTGGAACTGGTCCTCGAGGAAATCGAAGTGCGCGACGAAGCGCTGGAAGAACGCCTCGTCCATCGACGTGTCCAGGGCCCGCAACAACGTGAAGATCGAGATGCGACGTTTGCGCGCGATGCGCGCGCCCGCGTTGGCGGCCTTGTTCTTCTTCTCTTCGAGGTCGACCTGGAGCCACTCACCACGACTCGGGTGAATGGTGCCCTCGAAGGCGACCTTCTCGTCCTTGCCGGGCTGGAACAAGACACCGGGCGAACGCACGAGCTGGGACACCACGACACGCTCGGTGCCGTTGATGATGAACGTGCCCTGTTCGGTCATGATCGGGAAGTCACCCATGAAGACCGTCTGCTCTTTGATCTCACCGGTCTCGGAGTTGAGGAAGCGCGCGCGAACGAAGATGGGCTGGGAGTACGTGGTCGCGCGCTGACGACATTCCTCCACCGTGAACTTCGGTGGACTCTTCAGGTCCGCGTCGTCGGGATCGAATTCGAGCTCGAGCGACAGACGACCGGTGAAGTCCGAGATCGGCGAGAGGGCTTCGAAAGCCTCGCGCAATCCCTGCTTCATGAAGAGGTCGAAACTGTCTCGCTGGATTTCGAGGAGATTTGGCAGTGGGTAGGCTTCACCCAACGCCGAGAAATTAAAGCGCTCCGGGCTAATGGACCGAGACGTCAACGGACAATCCTCCGTGTAAAAGGGCGACTACTACAGGTTTTTCCCATGACCAGCGACAGGACGGCGTCAAGGGTTGACGAAGTAGAGCACAGGGGCACGGTCTTTCGATGCTAGTGGCTCCAACAGGCGATGCGCAAGTAGCGCTCCCAATCGAGGGGCGCGGCCGCTACAGCGGTTGACGTCACCCTAGGCAGTTTACGCGCCGAGGTCAAGTATTACGCCGGCGTCGCCAACACCCCTGATCAGCGGTCCGACTTGACGCCGCGGCGCCGGCGTGGCGCCTGGTTTAAAAGAAAATTTATCGACTCTTTACGGCGACTTTTAACTTCCGTTCGTATCCTCGATCGCGGAACCAGAGGGGTTCCACGATCGAAAGGAGACAACAGTGTTCATGCGTACCGATCCCTACCGCGAGTTCGGCCTCACCTCGACCCTGTCGAGCGCCTTCGCTCGCCAACTCCAGATCCCGATCGACGTCTACCGGGCGGGCGACGCCTACCTGATCCAGTTCGACCTGCCGGGGGTGCACCCGGACTCCATCGACGTCACGGTCAAGAAGAACGTCCTGAGCGTCAGCGCCGAGCTGACCCGTCCCGACCACGGTGCCGCGGAACTGCTCTTCTCCGAGCGGCCCAAGGGCGTGGTCTCGCGCCAGGTCTCGCTCGGCGAGGAGATCGATGCCGCCAACATCGAGGCGGACTACCTCGACGGTGTGTTGATCTTGCGACTCCCGGTCGCCGAAGCGGCCAAGCCCCAGAAGATCCGCATCAACACCCACCAGGTCGCCGAACCGCTCAACGCCTAGGCGTACACGACGAAGGGACCGCCGATTCCTCGGCGGTCCCTTCGCGTTGAAACGGGTCGTTACTTGACTTCGACCGTGGCGCCGGCGGCTTCGAGGGCAGCCTTGGCCTTGTCGGCGTCGGCCTTGGAGACCTTCTCCAGCACGGGCTTGGGGGCACCGTCGACGAGGTCCTTGGCTTCCTTCAGTCCCAGGTTGGTCAGTGCACGCACTTCCTTGATGACCTGGATCTTCTTGTCGCCTCCCGCGCTCAGGATGACGTCGTAGTCGCTCTTCTCGTCGGCCGCGGCGGCGTCCGCGCCACCGCCACCACTGGCGGCCGGAGCCGCCACCGCGACGGGAGCCGCCGCGGTCACGCCGAACTTCTCTTCGAACTCGGTGAGCAGTTGGCTCAGTTCGATTACGGAGAGCTCAGCGATGCCGTCGAGAATCTGTTCCTTGGTCAATGTTCCAGCCATGGTGATTCCTTTCTTTTCTACGTTTCGGTACTGCGTTGATGTGGTTATTCGGCCGGTTCGCTCGCGGCGTCGTCAACCGGCGCCTCGGTGGTTTCGGCGTCGACCTCGACCACGGGGGCCTCGGTCTCTTCCGCGACCTCCGCGACAAGAGCCGCGGCGTCGTCGCTCGCTGCCGGAGCAGCTTCCTCGACCCCGGCCGGAGTCTCGGCGACCTCGTCGGCCTGCTGGGAAGCAGGGAGGGCTGCGCCACCCTTGCTCTCGAGAAGGGCCGAAAGGCCGTAGGCGAAGTTTTGCGGGACGGCCTTCAAGAGGCCGGCCATGGTGCGAAGTGGCGACGCGAGCAGGCCCGCGAGTTGGGCGAGGAGAACGTCACGACTCGGCAGGTCCGCGAGGGCGGTGAGCTCCTTGAACGACAGGACCTGGCCGTCGACGACGCCACCCTTCACGACGAGCAGCGGCGACTCCTTGGCGAAGTCGCGCAACGCCTTGGCGACGGCCGAGACGTCGCCGTTCACGAAGGCGATCGCGGTGGGTCCCTGAAGGAACTGGCCAATGGGCTCGAAGGTCGTGCCGGTGATCGCGCGCAGCACCAACGTGTTCTTGAAGACCTTGTAATCGGCACCCAGGGTGCGCAGTTGCTTGCGCAGCGAGGAGATCTCGGCCACCGTGAGACCGCGGTACTCGGTGACCACCGCCGTGGAGGTGGCGTCGACCTTGGACTTGACCTCGTCGACGGTGGCGACCTTTTCGGGGCGAATCTTGCTCATGCTGCTCCTTCACCGGTTCTGCCGGATCTGGCCTCGGACAACCGAGCACACGAGCCCACCGCGGACTCGAAATCCTCGTCAGGCTGACCTAGGTCACTTAAGTGGTTGCCCACACCGGATGTCTTCGGCTTTCTTTTCTAACTGTTGCACCGACTTCGTGCGAGGTCCCATCCTAGTCAACGCGCTCCGCGCCGTCCAAATTACGCCGTGGCGAGTGCGTCCTCTTCGTGACGAGTGCGCGCCGGGTCGATCTTGACCCCGGGACCCATTGTCGAGGACACCGTGATACTCATCACGTAGCGACCCTTGGCACTGGCGGGCTTGACGCGGATGATCTCGTCGACCACCGCCTGGACGTTCTTGACGAGGTCCTCGCGACTGAAGCTCACCTTGCCCACGCGCAACTGCACGTTGCCGACCTTGTCGGTGCGGTACTCCACGCGTCCGCCCTTGAACTCGGCGACCGCCTTGGCGACGTCCATGGTGACCGTCCCCGTCTTGGGGTTCGGCATCAGTCCGCGTGGTCCGAGCACGCGCCCGAGTCCACCCACCTGGCCCATCAGGTCCGGCGTCGCGATCGCGATGTCGAAGTCGAGGAAACCACCGGCGACCTTGGCGACCAAGTCGTCCGCGCCCACCACGTCCGCGCCCGCGTCGCGAGCGGCCTGCGCCGCCTCGCCCGCGGCGAAGACCGCCACGCGGTTGGTCTTGCCGGTACCCGCGGGCAACGAGATCGTGCCTCGCACGATCTGCTCGGCCTTGCGCGGATCGACGCCCAGACGGATCGCGAGCTCGACGGTCTCGTCGAACTTCGCGGTGGCGAGGTTCTTGACCTTCTCGATGGCCTCAGAAATCGTGAGCAACTCCTCACGGTCCACCTGAGCCAGTGCGTTGACGTACTTCTTGCCGTGCTTCATGATTCTCTCCTAGCCCGCCACCGAGATGCCCATGGAACGGGCAGTGCCGGCGACTTGCAGTTTGGCCATCTCGAGGTCGTCGGTGTTGAGGTCCTTGAGTTTGGTCTTGGCGATCTCTTCGATCTGGTCCATCGAGACCGTCGCCACGGTCTCACGACCGGCGAGCTTGGCGCCCTTGGCGACACCGGCCGCCTGGCGAAGCAGCACCGGGGTCGGTGGGGTCTTCAAGACGAAGGTGAACGTACGGTCCTCGTAGATCGAGATGTCGACGGGGATCACCGTGCCCTTCATGGACTCGGTCGCGGCGTTGTACTGCTTGCAGAACTCCATGGTCTGGATGCCGTGCGGTCCGAGCGCGGTGCCCACCGGCGGCGCGGGCGTCGCCCCGCCTGCCTCGAGTTGGATCTTTACGACCGCGACTACTTTCTTTGCCATTGTTCTCTCCTTACGCGTTCTCTAGAGCTTCGTGACCTGGGTGAAGTCCAGTTCGACGGGGGTCTCGCGACCGAAGATGTCGACGAGGACCTTCACCTTCAACTGGTCCTCGTTGATCTCGGCGACGTGTCCCGAGAACGTGGCGAACGGTCCGGTCTTGATCTGGACGGTGTCGTTGACCTCGAATTCGTGGGTCGGCATGCGACGCTTCGCGCTCGGCACCTCGACGCCCTCGACGTGGGGACGGATGATGTTGTCGACCTCGCGACGAGTCAGCGCCGTGGGCTTGGTCTTTTCGGCGCCGACGAAACCGGTCACCCCCGGCGTCGAACCGATCACGTAGAAGACCTCGGGGTCCGGTTCGCAGCGGATCAGCAGGTAGCTCGGGAACATGCGCTTGGAGACGGTGACCTTCTTGCCGGACTTGAATTCGGTGACGTCCTCTTCGGGAAGGTAGATCTCGTAGATGCTGTCGGTCAGCTCGCGACTCTTGATGATGTTGTTGAGCGCTCCGATGACCTTTTGTTCGTGGCCCGCGAAGGTGTGCACGATGTACCAGCGACCGGGACGGTCGTAGGCGCTCTCGACCAACGGCTCCTCGTCGAGGCCGTCCTCGAGGATCGTGACGTCCACGATCTCCTCGGTGTCGTCGTGGACCTCGTGGTCGTGGTGGGTGGTCTCGATGTCGCTCATGGTCTCGTCTACTTCTGGAACAGGAACGTGACGAACTTCGAGAAGCCGTAGCCCAGGCCGAAGATCAAGGAGGTCATGAAGATGAGCACGAAGAGCACGATGGTCGTGTAGTTGATGACCTCGGGACGGGTGGGCCAGGCGACTTGGCGCATCTCCTCACGGATCTCACGAAAGAACTGCGCGGGTTTGGTGCGCTGACCCCGTCGACGCTGCACGTCCTGGGGCGTGGTGCGCCGCGAGCCCGAGGTGCCGTCGACACCCGCCTGACCCTGTCGCTGCATCATGCGCTTCTGTTCGCGATTCATGTCACTTCTCTCGTTGTTACCCTGGCACTTCGTGAAACGGCCCGCTTCGAGCAGGGCAGGAGGGACTCGAACCCCCAACCCCCGGTTTTGGAGACCGGTGCTCTACCAATTGAGCCACTGCCCTCTGGACGAACCGCCTTTTTACGACGGTGGCCGTAGGGAAGATAAATCTTACCATCCCCCACGACCAGTCCTCTAGCGAGTCTCCTTGTGCAGGGTGTGCTTGCGCTCCCATTGGCAGTACTTGGACATCTCGATGCGCTCGCGCTGGTTGACCTTATTCTTCATGGTGATGTAGTTGCGGCGCTTGCATTCCTCGCAGGCGAGGGTCACCTGCACGCGCTTCTCGTTCTTTGCCATCGCTCTCCTTTTCGATACTTCGTTCACTGCACGGGCCGAGGGCCCTGCCTGGTAGCGGCGGCGGGACTCGAACCCGCGACAACACGATTATGAGCCGTGTGCTCTGACCACCTGAGCTACGCCGCCTGGCGAGCCCTCTGTCGGGATTGAACCGACGACCCCTTCCTTACCATGGAAGTGCTCTACCACTGAGCTAAGAGGGCAATCGTGTCAAAGCGACACGGAGGCGAATTCTACTCGCCCTGTACGGTCCCGTTCCAACCCGGCGAGAGTACCCTTGTGTCTCATGAGAACGCGCCTGGTCGAAGTCGACGACGCGGCGGCTCTGATGAACATCTACAACCCCGAAGTCATTGAAACGACCGTAAGTTTCGACCTGGTGCCGCGCACGCTGGCCGACCAGGAGGACTGGATCCGCAACCACCTGCGCACCCACCCCTGCATCGTGGCGATCAACGAGGACGACGACCTGGGCGAGGTCGGGGCGCGGGGCGAAAGGATCCTCGGTTTCGCACTCGTCTCACCGTTTCGAGACCGCCCCGCCTACGCCACCACCGTCGAGAACTCGGTCTACGTGCACCGCGGCGCGCGCGGACGCGGCGTCGGTGAGACGCTCCTGCGCGAGCTGATCGCCACCGCCGGCGAGTCCGGCTTCCACTCGTTGATCGCACGGATCGTGGGCGAGAACGAGGGCTCGATCCGTCTGCACGAGAAATGCGGTTTCACCCTCGTGGGCACCGAGATCGAGGTCGGTCGCAAGCACGGGCGTTGGCTCGACGTGGTCGAGTACCAATTCGTCGTGCGCGCTCGAGGCGCCTAGGCCGAGACCTCGATCTCCTGCTCGGGCCACGACCACTGCGTCCAACGACCCATCGGCAGGACCAGCACGCCCCCGAGCACCGCGAGCGCGAGCGCGATGAGCAGCGGGTTGGAATGGACGAGTCCCGCGAGGAGCTGACGCCCGCCCGGCAAGCCAATGAACGGTCCGGTGATCGACAGCGCCAGCAACCAGAAGTGCTCGCGTCCCTGGTAACTCGCCGCCAGCAACACCAGACCCCAGGCGAGGTACCACGGCTGCACGACCGGGCCGAGTTCGACGAACAACAAGAGCGCGACCGCGAGTGAACGGACCCAACCGCGCCGCTCACCGTTGAAGAGCAACCAGAGGGCGAAGAACACCGCGAGCATCAGACCGATGAAACGCGTCACCGAGAGCACCGAGCCGAGGCCGAGCGAATGCCAGCCAATGGCGTGCATGGTGTTGGTGATCGCCATACCGACACCGGTCGCGGGCGCCGCCCACGAACGAACCGTGCCGTTGGTGAGCAGATTGCGCACCCACCCGAAACCGAAGCCGGCGAGCAACGTCCACAGTCCGAGGGTCAGGCTCGCCACGAGTACCGCGACCCCAATGGGTCGCAGGCGCTCGCGCACGCTCGCGCGAGGTCCGAGCCAGGTCCAGGCGACGAAGGCGATGCCGAGCGCAGCGGGCGCCTTGATCGCGGCGGCGCACGAACAAAAGACCAACGCCCAGACCGGATGTCGCTGCACCGCGAGCGCGACGCCCACGACGAGGAACCCGGCCATGATCGCGTCGTTGTGCGCGCCACCGATCAAGGTCAGCAGCACGAGCGGGTTCATCGCACTGAGTACGAACGCCTCGCCCGGGTCGCGGCCCATGCCTCGCGCGAGCAGGACCACGCCGTAACCAATCATCGCCACCGCCGCGACCTCGAGCAGGCGCAGGCCGGTCACGATGGCCAGCTCGTGGTGACGGGTGACCTTGTCGATGGTGCCGTCGAGGAACAAGAAGAACGGTCCGTAGGGCGCGGGCGTGTTCCCCCAGAGTGGGTCGACCGGAGCGACCCAGGGGCCGGCACCCAACGAGAAGGGCCCGTAGAGGTAGGGACTGATCGCGTGGCTGGTCATCTCGCCCTGGGCGGCGTAACTGAACACGTCGCGCGAGAACAACGGTGGGGCGACGATCATCGGTGAGGCCCAGAGCAGCAGCATCCACCAGAGCGACTTGAGCGACGCACCGGGGTGCAACTTCATCACCTCGGCGAGTCGCAACCAGACCCGCATGAGCAGCAGCAGACCGCCGTAGACGAGCACGATCGACAGCAGATACTTGGTCTCGCTGGTCACGCCCGCGGCACTCGACGACGGTTCGCCGAAGAACCACGTCCCCGGGTAGTTGAACTTGAAGGGCGAATTCGTGAACGAGCTGCCCGACAGGATCAGGATCATCGCGGCGAACCCCAGTACCGCCGGCTGCCACAGGAACGACCAGCCCTCGAAGGGCCCCGGCGTGAAACGTCCGAGGGGGGTGTAGCGACGTTCGAGCAGCTGGACCCCGGTCTCGAAACGACTGGCGACTCGCTCGTAGCTGCGCCGCGTCGCGCTCGCCCACGACTTGAGTCGATCCACGCCGCTCCTTTCGACCTCGTGTGAAAAACCGTACTCCCCGACGACGAATCGAGGCATGGCCAATCCAGCTCACACTGGATTGACCTTGGTGGGCCGGGAGGGATTTGAACCCCCGTAGGCAAAGCCGTCTGGTTTACAGCCAGATCCCATTGGCCGCTCGGGCACCGACCCGTCGGCAAGCCTACTGTCCGCGCTAGGCCCACTTCCAATGGCCGAGGCTCTACGATGCCTATCGTGCCAAGTTTCGACATCGTGTCCGAGATCGACCTCCAAGAAGTGCGCAACGCCGTCGACCAGACGAACCGCGAAGCCTCCACTCGCTTCGACTTCAAGGGCACCGACGCCAAGATCGAGTTCAGCGAGAAGGAGCTCACGCTCTCGGCCTCGACCGAGGACCGCTTGCGCGCGCTCTACCAGTTGCTCGAAGAGAAGATGGTCAAGCGCTCGGTCTCACTCAAGACCCTCGACGCCGGAAAGATCGAAGAAGCCAGTCACGGGTCCGCACGCCAGAAGGTGTCACTCAAGGCGGGTATCTCCCAGGACGTCGGCAAGCAGATCAACAAGATGGTCAAGGAGCTCGGACTGAAGAACCTCAGCTCGTCGATCCAGGGCGACCAGGTCCGGGTCACGGGCAAACAACGTGACGATCTTCAACAGGCGATCGCCTTCTTCAAAGAGGCCGACCTCGCCGTGCCGCTCCAGTTCACGAACTTTCGCGACTAACTCGCTGAACTCTCCTCGGCGGCGAGGTGCACGTCGATGTCGTGCAACTTGTCGGTGTGGAAGATCCGATTGAAGACCAGCATCTTCAACACCCAGAAGATGACGAAGCTCAGCACGTTGACCCCGCCGACCAGCGCGGTGTCGGTCAGGTGTCCCCAGTGGTGCGTGTGTACGAGGTGCTTGGTGTAGGTGGCACCGATCAGGGAGAAGGCGATGCCGAGAATGGCCATCACCCAGTAGGGGATGACCTCATTGCGAAAATGGCTCTTGCCGCGCTTGCCCCAGGCCCACATCCGGTTCAAGTAATACGAAGGGATCACGGCCACGAGGTTGCCGAACAGCGTCGCTTCGATGATGCCGTGGATGATCTTGAACCCGTACGTGATCAGAATCGCGGCGAGCGACACACCCGTGGTGATGACCGAACTCAAGGTGTATCGGATGAGCTTCTTGCCCTCGTGCGACTTCGACCACGCGAGGAGGTCACTCATTCGTTTCGACACGGTCACCACCCTAGTTGGGACCTTTTGAGAGCGCCGAAGGATGACACAATGGAACCATGTCCGAATCCTTAGATTTTCTTGTGAATCTCCTCGACGTCGAGACGATCGAACTCAACACCTTTCGAGGGATGCACCCCGCCGAGGAGCGCCAGCGCACCTTCGGCGGCCAAGTCGCGGCCCAGGCCCTGATGTCCGCGGGACGAACGGTCGAACACGGTCGAGTGCACTCACTGCACTCGTATTTCCTGCGCCCGGGTGATCCACGAATCCCGATCCTCTACGAGGTGGACCGGATCAGAGACGGGCGCAGCTTCACGACGCGCCGCGTCGTGGCCATCCAGCACGGTCGAGCCATCTACAACATGCAGGCGAGCTTTCACCGCGACGAGGAGAGTCTCGAGCATCAGTTCACGATGCCCGAGGTGCCCGGACCCGAGACCATCCGGCCCCTCGCCGCGCGCGTCGCCGACGAATACGGGGACGTCGACGAATGGTTCAAGCGAACGCACCCGATCGACCAGCGCTTCGTCGGCGAGCTGCCCTGGAGTCCTCTGCGCTCTCGAGAGCCCCGACAACAGATCTGGATCAAGGCCGACGGCCAACTACCCGACGATCCGTTGCTGCACGCGTGCGTCGTCACCTACGCGAGCGACATGAGCCTCGTCGACACCATCCTCGCCCCGCACTCGGTGCGCTGGGACGACGGTACCTTCATGGGCGCCAGTCTCGACCACTGCATGTGGTTCCACCGCGACCTGCGCGCCGACGAATGGCTGCTCTACGACATGGACTCGCCCATCGCCCACGGGGGACGCGGGCTCGCGCGCGGCTTCTTGTTCAACCAGGCCGGCGAACTCAAGGTCTCCATGGTCCAAGAAGGACTCACGCGGATCCTGAAACCCGAGACGGCCTAGGCGGTCTCCTACACTCGTCCAATGAGCATTGACGATCTGGCACGCGAGTACGAGACGGCGACCGAAGAATTCTTGGCCGCGGTGGCGAGCGTCGATCCTTCGCTGTACGACCACCACGTCGAAGGGGGATGGTCGACGCGACAGGTTGTCCATCACGTCGCCGACAGCGAGACCCAGTCCTACGCGCGACTACGCCGCCTGGTGGCCGAACCGCCGGGCACGGTGATCCAGGGTTACGACGAGGCCTTGTGGGCGGCGTCGCCCCTGCTCGGTTACCAGGAACTGCCGATCGAGCATTCGCTCGCGGTGTTCGCCGCGGTGCGCCAGTCGTCCCTCGACATCCTTCGCCGCCTCAGCGAGGGCGACCTCGAGCGCGAGGGCGTGCACACCGAGTCCGGCCCCTACAGCGTTCGTACCTGGATCGACACCTATACCCGTCACCCCAGGGAACACGCCGCCCAACTACGCGAGGCCGCTCACTCGAAGGGCTAGGACCGCTGGGTCATCGGGACGTAGTCGCGCTCCTCAGCCCCCACGTAGAGCTGACGCGGACGCGCGATCTTCATATCCTGGGCTAGCAGTTCCTGGAAGTGCGCGAGCCACCCCGACGTACGCGGAATCGCGAAGAGGACCGTGAACATCTCGACCGGAAAGCCCATGGCCTGGTAGATCAGCCCCGAGTAGAAGTCGACGTTCGGGTAGAGCTTGCGCGAGATGAAGTAGTCGTCCTTGAGGGCGATCTCCTCGAGTTTCAGTGCGATGTCGAGCAGGGGGTTCTTGCCGGTCACCTTGAACACGTCATCGGCAGTCCTCTTGATGATCGTCGCGCGAGGGTCGAAGTTCTTGTACACGCGGTGCCCGAATCCTTCGAGCTTCGTCTTGCCCTCTTTCACCGTGGCGATGAAGGCGGGGATGTTCTCGATGTTGCCGATCTTGTTCAACATCTTCAACACCGCTTCGTTCGCGCCGCCGTGTCGTGGGCCGTAGAGCGCGGCGGTGGCCGCGGCGGTGGCGACGTAGGGGTCACCGTGCGACGAGCCCACGACGCGCATCGCGGTGGTGCCGCAGTTCTGCTCGTGGTCGGCGTGCAGGATGAACAGGACGTCGAGCGCGCGCGCCAGAATCGGGTCCGGCTCGTAGCGCGGCTCGGCCACCTTCCACATCATCGAAAGGAAGTTCTGGGTGTAGCCCAGCGAGTTGTCCGGGTAGACGAAGGGCATCCCGACCGAGAAACGGTGGGCGGCCGCGGCGAGCGTCGGCATCTTGGCGATCAGCCGTACGACCTGCTTGTGCAGACTGTCCGGATCGTCGAGAAGTTTGGCGTCCTTGTAGTACGTCGAGAGTGCGGCGATCGCCGACACGAGCATTCCCATGGGGTGCGCGTCGTAGTTGAAACCCTCCAGAAAACGCTTGCGAACGTTTTCGTGGATGTACGTGTGATAGGTGATCTCTCGTTCCCAGTCCGCCGCCTGGGTGGCGTTGGGCAACTCGCCGTGGTTCAGTAGATACGCCACCTCGACGTAGGTCGACTTCTCGGCCAACTGCTCGATCGGGTAGCCCCGGTAGCGCAAGATGCCCGCGTCACCGTCGAGGTAGGTGATGGCTGATTCGCACGCGGCGGTCACCATGAACGCGGGATCGTAGAACCACACGCCCGGCACGACCTTGGAGAACTCCTTGGCGGCGATACCTCCGTTTTGGATCGGAATTTCGAGCGTTTCCCCGGTACGGTTGTCGGTCACGGTAATGGACTCGGTCACGGTTCCTCGATTCAACTAGGGGTCGCGCCCATCGTAGGCGAACTCCTCGGTAAGGCCACAAATTACGAGTTCCCCGACGGCGACACGATGACGAGATAGTGACGGGTCGTCGACATTCCCGGTCCGGCGGGCGCGCCCTTGGCCACGATGGTGAGTTCGCCGCGTGCTCCCGAGACGGTCGTCACGACCTTGGGCACGAACGCGTAGGACCCGAGAGGGTCCAGGACCGCGGCCATTGTCTGGGTTTGGCTGGTGCGAGCGCCGTTGGTCTGGACGAACGTGTACGTCACCGCGACCTTCTGGAGTACGTAGCTCGCGTTGGTCACCGTGATGCCCAGACGAATTGTTCCTGTCGGCGGCAGAAGAATCTCACCGGTCGGCGCCGGCAGGGGTGAGGGCACGACCAGGACCGCGCTGACGCCGATTCCCCGGGTGACGTCGAGCAGGGGCGACGCCGCGAGATTGGCGAGCGCGCCCGGCACGTCGAAGCGTCCCACCTGGTCGCTCGTCACCGGCAGTACGACGTGACCGGGCTCTCGCGCCAGGGCCCAACGATCCACGCGCCACGTCGCGGTGGTCGCGACCAACGACGCCTGCGCGCGTTCGACACTCTGGGTGACCGACACCGGCGCCGTAGCGGGCCAGGGCAGCTGCAGCGACGTCGCCACGTCGGCCAGAATGTCTTGATAGTCGCTCACGCGCGTCATCGTGAGAGCGGCGAGGGTGCTTTGGACGTGGTGGGCGAGTGGGGGTTTTTCCAGCAGCGACGCCTGGGTCGACCAGTCAGGTAGCTGCTGGTCCAGTTGCGCGAGTCGAGCATCGAAGTTCACGCGCGTAAGCGTCGAGCCCGTACGCAAGAGATAGTCGAGGTGCTGGTCGAACGCGTTCTCCTGGGTGATGAGCACGTTGGCGAGGGCCGCGAAATTCCGGTTCTCGGCCCGCCTCGTGCCGATGGCCCCGTGAGCGGAGCGAATCACGTCGCGCACGAAGAGCGATCCCACGAAGATCACGACGAGCATGACCGTCCACAGCACGTAACGGCGTCGGCGTTGGGCGCGAGTGGAGGGCACGAAGTAGAAACTTACTCACTCGGACCTACGCGTCTCCACGCCAGGCCGATCTCACTCGTCGTCGTCGAACTCCTCGATGTCGATGATCTCCGAGACGCCTTCGAGCAACGGCGTATCGGGACCGGTGCCCCACTTCGCCTCGTTCATCGCAACGGCACCCTCGTTCACGCTCGAGAGCTCTGGCACGGCCTTGGCGTGTTGGGCACCGCCGAGTCGCCGAATGGTGCGCGCCGAGACGATGAGTCGGGATTCGACCGATTTGACCATCTGGTTGTAGTGCTCGACAGAGTTGTTGAGCGACTTACCCAACTTCGTAATTGGTTCGGCCACGAGACGAATCTGATTCACGATCTTCTCGGCAACGTCGAGGATCTCCTTCGCGTTCACCTGGGCCTCGTGGGTCTGAAGCACCAGTGCGACGGACCACAACAGTGACAACAGGTTCGTCGGACCGACGACGAGTACTCGTTCCTTGCTCGCGTACGAATGCAGCAGTGGATCCGCGTCGAAGGCCGCGGTGATCGCCGCGTCGCTGGGTACGAAACAGACGGTGAATTCGGGCGCGGGGTTGAGCACCTCCCAATAGGACTTGTCCTTGAGCGCCTTGACGTGGCCGCGGAGTTTCTTGGCGAACTGTTCCAGGTGCTCGCGGCGTTCGTTGACGTCGTCGCTCGCGAGCGCCTTCTCGAAGTCGTCGAAGGGGAACTTCGCGTCAACGGCGACGCTCACGCCATTGGGCATTCGAACGATGCAGTCCGGGCGCTGGGTCTTTCCGAGGTCGCTGACCCCAGAGACCTGGAGGTCGTAGTCAATACCCTGTCGCAGCCCGGAGGCCTCCATGACGTTGGCCAACTGAATCTCGCCCCAATGACCTCGCTGGTCCCCTCGGCCAAGTAGTTGATTGAGTCGCCGGGTCTCTTCCTGGGTCCTCTGCTGGGCCTCGAGCAGTTCGTTGGCCCGGTGCTTGACGTCCGACAAAGCGCCGACGTGTTCCTTGTTGAAGTCGGCGAGGTTGCGCTTGTACTCGTCAAGGAGATCCTCGAGGGGCTTGAGGGTGTGGGCCAGCTTCGAGTCTCGTTCCTTCACGACCTGTTCCTGGGACACGCCGAACTCCTCGACCGTGCGAGTCAGCACTCGGTGCGAGAGATTCTCGAAAAGTACGCCGAGTTTCTCCCCGTCCAACTGATGCTCCTCACGCTCACGTTCGAGCGTCTCGTTCGCGCTGGCGAGTTGGGCGTCTCGAACCGCGAGGTCCTGGAGGGCCCTGACTCGTTGCTCTCGAAGGGAACGAACGCGCGCCGCGCCGCCGATCGCGACGACGAGAGCGCCGACGAGAAAACCCGCTACCCCGCTCAGTATTCCCACCATCGTCCTGACCTTTCCCTCGACCCTCACCCTAGAGAAACGGTGTCACATCCCGATAGCCTTGCACCATGTACCGTCTCTTCGGCTCCAGTGCAACGTCGCGGGAACCTCAGCCGTCCGAGAACAGCATCACGCCCGAGTTTCGCCAGAAGGTGATCCAGGTGTTCGCACTGGTGGGTGAGGCGATCGCCGAAGCAACCCACGCCCTGCTCGCGGGTGACCGGGAGTTGGCCAAGCGGGTCGTCGACCAGGACGTGGTCATCGACAACCTGGTCAACGAAATGGTGACCTCCGCCGAGGAGCGACTCTTCGCCCAGGATTCGCTCAGCGCCGACGTTCGTCGCGAACTGCTGACCCTCCTTCGCATCCTGCCCGAAGTGGAGCGCAACGGCGACTTGGCCGAGCACATTGCTCGACGAGCGGCGAGGGGGCTCGGCACCGAGATGTCGCCGCGAAGTCGGGGCCTCATCGAACGCATGGGCGAAGTCGCCTCGACGATCTGGCGCGAAGCCACCGACGTCATCATCGATGGCAAGACCGAGGCCGTGGGTGCCATCGAGGACATCGACGACGAACTCGATGATCTACACGTTTCACTCACCGCAGAACTCACGTCGGGTTCCATGACCCTTCCGGTGGCGGTGGAGTTAGCGCTCCTCGCTCGTTTCTACGAGCGCTTCGGCGATCACTGCGTCAACCTCGCCCGACGCCAGGTCGGACGCGACGGCGCCGACTAACGAAGTTTCATCCACGCTTCGGCGATCTGGATTGCGTTCAACGCCGCACCCTTGCGCAAGTTGTCGCCGGTCACGAACAGCGATAGTCCGTTGGTCACCGTTTCGGCTCGTCGAATCCTTCCCACGTACGTCGGATCCTTGCCCGCGGCCAGACGAGGCGTGGGCAAGTCGTCGACGATGACGCCCTCGGCGTGGGCGAGCAGCGACGTCGCCTCCTCGGGTGACAGCGGACGCGCGAAACTCGCGGTGATCGAGAGCGAGTGACCAGTGAAGACCGGCACTCGCACGCAGGTCCCGTCAACCAGGAGGTCGGGAATCTCGAGAATCTTGCGACTCTCGTCACGCAATTTCTTCTCTTCACCGGTCTCGAGCGAACCGTCGTCCACGATCGAGCCGGCGAGGGGTACCACGTTGTGGGCGATCGTGGCGGCGAACTTGACGCCCTGGTCGATGGGAAATGCCGTCCCGTCAAAGGTCAGCACCCTCACGTCGACGTCGCGCAGTGCGTCGAGCTGTGACGAGAGCTCGTCGACGCCCTCGCGGCCCGCACCGCTCACTGCCTGGTACGTCGAGACGACGATGGAACGCAGTCCCGCAGCGAGGTGGAGAGGCTTCAGGACCGGCATCGCGGCCATCGTGGTGCAGTTGGGATTCGCCACGATTCCCTTGGGGATCGACTCCAGCGCGTGCGCGTTGACCTCGGGCACCACGAGTGGCACCTCGGGATCCATGCGCCACGCCGACGAGTTATCGATCACCAGCGCCCCGGCGGCGGCGAGACGGGGCGAGAGGACCTTGGACGAGGTTGCGCCTGAGGAGGCGAGCGCAAGGTCGATGCCACTGAAATCGGCGGTCGCGGCGTCTTCGATCTCTATGGACTGGCCGTTCCAGTCAAGAAACTGGCCGGCCGATCGTGAAGAACCGAAGAAACGGATCTCGTCGACGGGAAAATTCCGTTCGCGCAGTATCGCCCGCATGACGGTTCCAACTTGGCCCGAGGCCCCAACGATTGCGACGCGCATGAACCGAGTCTAGGGCTAGGCCGCGTCGAGTCCGAAAGCCGTGTGCAGGTAGCGAACGGCGTCGTTGACCTTGTCCGCGCGAATCACGCAGGAAATACGGATCGAGCTCGTCGAGATCATCTCGATGTTGATGCCATGCTCGGAGAGCGTCTCGAACATCAAAGCGGTCACGCCAGGGTTCGACTTCATGCCCGCCCCGACGATTGACACGCGACCAATGCTGTCGTCGGTCGCCACGTCGGCGGCACCAATCTGGTTCTTGACTTGGTTGCAACAGTCGCCCGCAGCGGCCAGATCAGTCTTGGCAACCGTGAACGAGATGTCGGTCAGACCGTTGGCGCCGGTGTTCTGGACGATCATGTCCACGTTGATGCCCGCGCTCGCGAGTTCACGGAACAGTTTGGCGGCGACACCGGGCTTGTCCGGAACACCGCCGACAGTTACCTTGGCCTCCGACTTGTCGTCGGTCACAGCCGACACAACGGCTTCTTCCATGGTGGGGTCCTCCTCCACAATCCAGGTGCCTGGTTCCCAGGTGAAACTCGATCGCACGTGTAACGGCACGCCGTGTCGACGGGCGAACTCGACCGAACGCAGCATCAACACGCGCCCGCCGGTCGCCGCCATCTCCATCATCTCGTCGAAGGAGACCTTCGGCAGTCGACGAGCCTTGGCCACGACCCGCGGATCCGCGGAGAACACGCCGGTCACGTCGGTGTAGATCTCGCACACGTCCGCCTTCAACGCCGCCGCGAGGGCGACGGCGGTGACGTCCGAACCCCCTCGGCCCAGGGTGGTGATGTCCTTCTCGGTCGACACGCCCTGAAAACCCGCCACGACGGGCACGAGACCCGAGTCCAGCGCCTCACGTATGCGGTCGGGTCGCATTTCGAGGATCTTGGCGCGCGTGTGATCGGTATCGGTGATGATGCCCGCCTGGGAACCGGTGAACGAGGCCGACTCAACGCCTCGAGCGCCGAGCGCCATGCTGACCAGCGCCATCGAGATTCGCTCGCCGGCCGTGAGCAACATGTCGAGCTCGCGCGGCGGCCGAGTGGGTGACACGTCATCGGCGAGACGGATGAGGTCATCGGTGAACTTACCCATGGCCGAGACCACGACCACGACGTCGTTACCCGCTTCACGCGTGCGCGCGACGTGATCGGCGACGGCGCGAATCCGTTCGGCGTCGCCCACCGAAGTTCCTCCGTACTTTTGCACCACGAGTGCCATGAGAATCAAGAATAGTTGAGCGCAACTGGGCCCTCGCCGGGGCCTAGTAAAGTCGCGCCCATGGCTACTTCCAAACGTCAACGTCAAAAAGCCGCTCGCCGCGCGAAGATCGAACAGATGCAGCGCGAGGCGAAGCGACGCAAGAACTTTCGCCGCGGTGCCATCGTCATCGTCGTCGCGGCCGTGGTGATCTTCACCGGCGCCTACCTCTTCTCCAGTAAATCAACGAACACGTCGACCACGACCACGACCGCCGCCGCAACGGCGACCACGACCACGACCGCGCCCACGACGACCACGACGAGCTCGACGACGTCCTCAACGACGACGACGGTCGCGACCACGACCACGACCGCGGGTTCGACCGCTGGTGAGAGTGCGGTCCCCGGCTTTGCGGCGATTGCCGACCCCTCGCCCGCCGGTAAGCCTGGCGTCGCGCCCACCGTCATCGTGCCCACCACGGCGCCGCCCACGGTCCTCGAAGCCGAGGACCTCTTCAAGGGAACCGGCGCCGAAGCGGTCAACGGCAAGACCCTCGAGGTCCAGTACGTACTCGCCACCTATTCCACGCACAAGGTCATCCAGTCCTCGTGGACGAGTTCGCCCTTCAGCTTCGTGCTGGGCGCGAACACCGTGATCAAAGGCTGGGAGGAGGGTGTGGTCGGCATGCGTGCGGGCGGACGCCGCGAACTGATCATCCCACCGTCGCTCGGTTACGGTTCATCGGCCCCCGGTGGCGGCATCGCCAAGAACGACACGCTGGTGTTCGTCATCGACTTGTTGAAGGTCAGCTAAGTACCAGCACGCTCCACCTCGCCACGCGACCGCCGGCGAATCATCCACTCACGTCACGAAACGAGGCAACGATGAGCAGTCCCATACCGAACCCCGATGGTTCAAGCGAGCAGCGACAGAAGTTCGACGCCGCCCCGCCAATGATCATCGACCCCAACAAGAACTACCGCGCGACCATGGTGACCTCGCACGGGACGCTGGAGATCGTGCTCGATCCACTCGCCGCCCCGGTGACGGTCAACAGCTTCGTCTACCTCGCGCGCTTTCACTACTACGACGGCGTGATCTTTCATCGCATCATCCCCGGCTTCGTGCTGCAGGGCGGTGACCCCGGCGGTACCGGGACGGGTGGTCCCGGCTACCGCTTCGACGACGAACTACCCAAGGCGGGTCGCTACGAGGTCGGCAGTCTCGCCATGGCGAACGCGGGTCCTCACACCAATGGTTCACAGTTCTTCATCATCTCGGGTCCCGACGGCGTCCGCCTCCCGCCGCTGTACGCGCTCTTCGGCAAGGTGGTGAAGGGACTCGATGTCGTCGCGACGGTCAACGATCTGGGCACCTCATCGGGCAAGCCCCGCGAACGAGTCGTCATCGAGTCGGTCACGATCACCGAGTCCTAGGCGCCCCTACAGGGTCGTCGGTTCGCTCCCGCGAGTGACGACGACGTCGTCGCCGACCACGACGCGCCAGGCGTCGTCATCAGCGACCAGCACACCCCGTGGCCCGAGCACGACGAGAGCCGTGTCCTCACCGAGCAACGTCCGGGTGCGAGCCAGTTGTTCCGCGCTGGCCGGTGCACTGAACGCCACCCCCGCGCGCAGGCCGAGTCCCGTCGTCGGTGCGCCACCGCGCGGATCGATCATGACCTCGCCGAGCACCGACGCCGCGGCGCCCACGCCGACGAGGCGACGCGCGTGCGCCAGTGCCTCACCCACCAGCGTGTCGCGCCACACCGAGCGTGCGTGCAAGGCGGCGCCGTCACACAACACGACCAACGAGGCGTCGCCGATCCGTTGGGCGAAGTAGGCCTCCCCCGCCGAAGCCCGGTCCACCACCATGAGCGCTTCGAGCTGCAGGTCTAGTCCTTCGAGGCTCGACGCCACCTCCAGCGCCGCGTGAGCGGCACCCGTGAACGCCGCGGCAGTGGGCACCACCACGACGTCGATTCCCGACTCGAGGACGTTGATCGACTCGTCACGCAGATAGTGCGCGAATGCCCCCAGGGATCCTGCGGCCACCAGGGAGGGCTTCATCCGATAAGTCTTTCATTCAGGTCGCTCCGCTACCGACCAGTAATGTTCGCACCATGACCTTTCAAAAAGTTGGCGTTCTCGGTTCGGGCATCATGGGCAGCGGCATCGCCGAAGTCGCCGCAGCGGCGGGCGCCGACGTGCTGGTGCGAACCCGCTCCCAGGCCACCGCCGACGCGTTGCTCGCCGGACTCGAGAAGTCCCTCGCCAAACAGGTGGAGAAGGAGAAGCGCACGCGCGACGAGGCCGACCAGCTGCGCGCACGCGTCAGCGCAACGACGTCCATCGCCGATCTGCACGACTGTGAACTGGTGATCGAGACGGTCGTCGAAGACCTCAGCGTCAAGCGTGCGCTGTTCAACGAACTGGACCGTGCCGTCAACCATCACGCGATCCTGGCCACGAACACCTCCACCCTGTCGGTGATCGAGTTGGCCATGGAGACGTCTCGGCCCGAGCTGGTGTGCGGGTTGCATTTCTTCAACCCGGCCCCGGCGATGACGCTGGTCGAGGTGGTTCGCCCGTTGTGCGCGAGTGACGCGACGATTCAGGCGGCGATCGAGTTCGCCCAGGCCTGCGGCAAGGAACCGGTCGAAGTGAAGGACCAGGCCGGCTTCGTGGTGAACGCACTGCTCTTTCCCTATCTCAACAACGCCATGCGCCTGCTCGATCAAGGCGTCGCGAGCAAGGAAGGAATCGACGTCGCCATGAAGGGCGGCTGCGGCTTTCCGATGGGCCCGTTCGCCCTTCTCGACCTAGTGGGGCTCGACACCTCGCTCGCGATCCTCGACGCGCTCTACGAGGAATTCGCCGATCCCAATTTCGCGCCGGTGCCGCTCCTTCGCCGAATGGTGAGTGCGGGACAGCTCGGGCGCAAATCAGGTGCGGGGTTCTACGACTACCGTCGCTAGGTAGAGGGGGAAGAGGAGCCATGACCGAACGCTCGAAGCCGTGGGTGATGCGGACGTACTCGGGTCATTCCACCGCCGTGAAGTCCAACGAGCTCTACCGCAGCAACCTTGAAAAGGGTCAGACGGGCCTGTCGATCGCCTTCGACCTACCGACCCAGACGGGCTACGACCCCGACGCGCGCGAAGCCCAAGGCGAGGTGGGCAAGGTCGGCGTGCCGGTGGCGCACCTGGGCCACATGCGCCAGCTCCTCGACGGCATTCCCCTCGCCGAGATGAACACCTCGATGACCATCAACGCCACCGCCGCCTGGCTCTGGGGTCTCTATCTCGCGCTCGCCGACGAAGAAGGTGTCGCCTACGGCGAACTCACGGGAACGGTCCAGAACGACATCGTGAAGGAATACCTCAGTCGCGGGACCTACATCTTCGCCCCCGAACCCTCGCGCCGCCTGATCGTGGACATGATCGCCTTCGGCATCGAGCACGTGCCGAAGTGGAATCCCATCAACGTCTGCAGTTACCACCTCCAAGAGGCCGGGGCGACGCCCGTCCAGGAGATCGCCTACGCCCTGGCGACGGCGATCGACGTGCTCGACGCCGTGCGCGACTCGGGCAAGGTCCAGGCCAGCCAGATGCCCAGCGTCGTCGGACGCATCTCATTCTTCGTCAACGGTGGCGTGCGTTTCATCGAAGAGATCGCCAAGATGCGTACCTTCACCGCCATGTGGGACGAGATCTGTCGCACTCGCTACGGCGTGCAGGACCCGTCACTTCGCCGTTTCCGCTACGGCGTCCAGGTCAACTCACTGGGACTGACCGAGCAGCAACCCGAGAACAACGTGCAACGCATCGTGCTCGAGATGCTGGGACTCACCTTGTCAGCCGACGCCCGAGCGCGAGCGATCCAGTTGCCGGCCTGGAACGAGGCACTCGGTTTGCCGCGTCCCTGGGACCAGCAATGGAGCCTTCGCATGCAACAGGTACTGGCCTACGAGAGCGATTTGCTCGAGTATCCCGACATCTTCGCCGGTTCCCAGGTCATGGACGCCAAGGTCCACGAACTGACCCAGGCCGCCCAGGCCGAACTCGACGACGTGTTGGCGCTCGGCGGCGCGTTCGCGGCGATCGAGGAGTTGAAGAGCCGTCTGGTGGCGAGCCAGGCCGCGCGCGTCGCGCGCATTGAATCGGGCGAGCAGGTCGTGGTGGGCGTCAACAAGTTCACCGAGACCGCGGAGTCGCCCCTCACGAGCGGCGCCTCGATCGAGGCGATCATGACGGTCGACCCCGACGTCGAACGCGAGCTCGTCGAGGACGTCGCCAAGTGGCGCGCCAACCGCGACGACCTCGCCGTTCGCGCCGCGCTCGACGACTTGGCCCGCGTGGCTCGAAGCACCTCGGTAGACGACAACATCATGGTGCCGACCATCGCACTCGCCAAAGCCGGGGGCACGACCGGCGAATGGGCGTCGGTGCTGCGCGACGTCTACGGCCAATACCGCGCGCCGACCGGCGTGCGCAGCGGCGTGGGGGCCCGTGGCGAACTCTTCGCCGCGCTCGTCGCACGGTCGCGGGCGATCCACGAGAAGCGCGGCACGCCGCCGAAGTTGCTGGTCGCCAAGCCGGGTCTGGACGGACACTCCAACGGCGCCGAACAGATCGCGGTGGCCGCGCGCGACGCCGGCTTCGAGGTCGTCTACCAGGGCATCCGACTCTCGCCCGAAGAGATCGTGGCCGCGGCGCGCGACGAGGACGTCGACCTCGTCGGTATCTCGATCCTGTCGGGTTCGCACCTCGCACTCGTGCCCCGCGTTCTCGAGGGTCTGCGTGAAGCGGGCGTGGACGCCAAAGTGGTGGTCGGTGGCATCGTGCCCGACGAGGACGCGACACGTCTGCGCCAACTCGGCGTCGCCGCGGTCTACACGCCCAAGGACTTCTCCCTGAGCGCCATCATGAGCGACCTCTTGGCGTTCGTGGAGAGCTAGACGGCGACGACGCGGTAGGGACGCCGATTGGCGTAGGGACCGGCGTTGAACCACCGGCCCGAGAAGCGCCAACTCGGTGGCGCGTCGGTGATGACCCGAGCCTGGTTCTTCAAGAGCTCCTCGGCCGCGACCACGAGCGCCGCCATCTCTTCGGGCGGCAACTGCGGACGCGGCGCGAGTCCGTAACTCACAGCGGCACGTTCCCGTGCTTGCGCTTCGGCAACTCCTCGCGCTTGCCGCGAAGGACGTCGAGCGACCTGGCGATGATGCGACGCGTCTCGGCGGGGTCGATCACGTCGTCGATGAAACCGCGCTCGGCGGCGAGGTACGGGTTCGAGTAACGCTCCTCGTACTCCTCGGTCAGTTCCTTGCGCAGCACGTCAGGGTTGTCCGACTTGGCGAGGTCACGACGGTGCACGATCTCGACCGCGCCCGAGGCGCCCATGACCGCGATCTCGGCGGTGGGCCAGGCGAAGGCGAGGTCCGCGCCGATGGACTTGGAGTTCATGACCACGTAGGCGCCGCCGTAGGCCTTTCTCGTGATGATCGAGATGCGCGGCACGGTCGCCTCGCAGAAGGCGTAGAGCAACTTCGCGCCGTGGCGGATGATGCCGCCGAACTCCTGGTCGGTGCCGGGCATGAAGCCGGGCACGTCCACGAACGTGACGATCGGCACGTTGAAGGCGTCACAGGTGCGCACGAATCGAGCGGCCTTCTCGCTCGATTCGATGTCCAAGACCCCCGCGAGGATCTGGGGTTGATTCGAGACGATGCCGATGGTGTGACCGTCGACCCTCGCGAATCCGCACGTGATCTGCTGGGCGTAGGTCGCGTGCACCTCCATGTAGTCCCCGCCGTCGACGACCGCCGCGATGACCTTCTTCATGTCGTAGGGCTGGTTGGGCGAGGTCGGCAGCAGGTCACGCAGTTCGGGGCAGAGTCGGTCCGCCGCGTCGCCGGTGAGGATGCGAGGCGGCTCTTCCATGTTGTTCGCCGGCAGGAACGAGAGGAGGTAGCGGACCTCGTCGAGGACGCTCTTCTCGTCGGGCATGACGAAGTTCGCCACGCCCGACTTCGTGGCGTGCGTGAGGGCCCCGCCCAGTTCCTCGAGCGTCACGTCCTCGCCGGTCACGGTCTTGACGACGTCGGGTCCGGTGATGAACATGTGGCTCGAACCTTGGACCATGAAGATGAAGTCGGTCAGGGCGGGCGAGTAGACGGCGCCGCCGGCGCACGGACCGAGGATCACCGAGATCTGGGGCACCACGCCCGAGGCCATGGCGTTGCGGCGAAAGATGCCGCCGTAGGAATCGAGACCGGCGACGCCCTCTTGGATGCGCGCACCCGCACCGTCGTTGAGTCCGATGATGGGCAGACCCATCGTCGTCGCGAGGTCCATGATCTTGTGAATCTTCTGGCCGTGGATCTCACCGAGCGCCCCACCAAAGACGGTGAAGTCCTGGGAGTACACCGCCACCTTGCGTCCGTCGATCTTGCCGAATCCCGTGATCACCCCGTCGGTGTAGGGGCGGTGGTCTTCGAGGCCCATTCCCGAGGCGTTGTGGCGGTTCAACATGTCGAGCTCTTGGAACGAGTCCTCGTCAAGTAGATACTCAATACGTTCACGAGCGGTCATGCGGCCGTTCAACTTCTGTCGCTCGATCGCCTTTGCGCCGCCCGCGACGCGGGCCTCCGCCTTACGAGCTTCGAGCTCGGCCAACCGGTCCGCCATTGAGTGCTCCATACGCCAAAGGCTACCCACGCGGCTCGGCCCGCGCGAAAGGCCATTCGCGCCTCTCGATGAACAGTTGATGAATCTCGGCTAGTTCACCGCGCTTACCGCGAAGTAGGAATTTCCACGACCCAGAAGTTACTTACGCGTAAACACGAGACCCTACGCCGAGTCCTGGACCAGTTCGATGAGGGTGCCAAAGGCGGTCTTGGGGTGCACGAAGGCGACCATCGTCCCTCGCGAACCCGGACGAGGCGCCTCGTCGATCAGACGCGCGCCGGCCGCGCGCAACGACGCGAGTGCGGCCTCACAGTCGGTGACGCGATAGCCCACGTGATGCAATCCCTCGCCCTTCTTCTCGAGATACTTCGCCACGGGCGAGTCGGGACGAGTCGGCGTCAGCAGCTGGATGTACGAATCGGCGACCTTGATCAGGGCCTCGGAGACGCCGTCGGAGTCGACGACCTCACGGTGCACGACGCTCGCGCCGAAGACCTCCTCGTACCAGGACACCGCGGCGTCGAGGTCGTTGACGGCGATCGCGACGTGATCGATCTCACTCAACAGCGGTTTCATGACAACTCCTTGTCGTGCCGACGAAAGATCGTCAGGCGCTTCTCTCCCACCTTGGCACGAAGTTCGGGGTTGGTGATGCCAAGGCCCTCGCGAGGGGCGACGCACAGCACGCCGATCTTTCCCTCGTGACGGTTGTGGTGGACTTCGTACGCCGCCTCGCCCACCTCCTCGAGAGCGAACACCGCCGATAGCGGAGGCACCACCTTGCCGTCGATGATGGTCTGGTTCGCCGCCCAGGCCTCGCGATAGTTCGAGAAGTGCGAACCCTTGATGGTCTTCAATTTCATCCAGAGGTGTCGGTTGTCGTACTCGATCATGTAGCCGCTGGTCGCCGCGCAGGTCACGATCGTGCCGCCGCGCCTGGTCACGAAGACGCTCGCCCCCATGGTCGAACGCCCGGGATGCTCGAAGACGATGTCGGGGTCCTCGCCCACCAGCGCTCGGATGTCCTTGCCGAGTCGGCGCCACTCGGACTCGTCCTGGGTGTGCGGATCTTTCCAGAATTGGTACTGCTTCTGCTCGCGATCGATCACGTGCTCGCAGCCCAGCTCACGCAACGTGTCGACCTTGGCGGCGCTCGACACCACGCCGATGGGCGTGCCACCGGAGTTCAACACGTGTTGGACCGCGAAGGACCCGATACCGCCCGACGCGCCCCAGATCAGGACCTTGTCGCCCTGGGTGACCGGAGCGCCGTTGTGCGAGACCAGCATCCGGTACGAGGTGGAGTTGCACAGGGCGTTCACCGCCGCTTCTTCCCAGGTGAGGTGCGTGGGTTTGGGCATCAACTGATTGGCCTTGACCACGGCGATGTCGGCGAGTCCCCCGAAATTGGTCTCGAAACCCCAGATGCGCTGGTTCGACGAGAGCATCGAGTCGTCGTGGCTCGTGGGGTCCTGGTCGTCGACGTAGTTGCAGTGCACCGTGACCTCGTCGCCCACCTTCCAGTTACGAACCGCGGAACCAGCGCGCAGGATCACTCCCGACGCGTCAGAACCGACCACGTGATAGTCGAGTGCGTGTCGTCGTCCCCAGAACGACTCCTTGGCCAGCCGATCGAGAAAACCGAACGTCGAGAGGGGCTCGAAGATGCTCGTCCACACGGTGTTGAAATTGATCGACGACGCCATCACCGCGAGGTAGACCTCGTCGGGTGCGAGCTCGGGCAGGGGCACCTCATCGACGTGCAGACTGCGCCGCGGATCCTTGTCCTTGCTCGCCATCCCCTCGAACATGTTCTGCTCGTCGCGCCGCACGAAGACCGCGCGCGTGCTCGAGGGTAAGGGGGTGTCCGCCAGGGTGTCCGGCGAAGCACCTGCTCGCACCGCGTCAAGAATCTCACTCATGGTGGCGAGGCTAGCGGGAGCGCGCCGAGTGTTCGCGATGAGCGTCGCTCTGCGAGACGTCCACGTTCGACGACGCGGCGACAGAACCGAAAACGGCCGCTCGCCGAGTGTTCACGGATCATGGTTCGAGGTTCACGCCAGCGGCCGGGTCGTCTGAATTGGTCTAACGTTTCATCGTCTTCCAGAACCAGAGGAGCGTCATGTCGCGCAGTGTCATCGTTTCGGCCAGCCGTACCGCCATCGGCAAGCTCTCGGGGGCGTTCGCCTCGTTGAGCGCCATGGACCTCGGTGGTGCCGCCATCAAGAGCGTCCTCGAGCGCGCCGGCGTCGACCCCGCCACGGTCGACGCCGTGCTCATGGGCCAGGTGATCCAGGCGGGCCAAGGTCAGATCACCGCTCGCCAAGCCGCCGTCAAGGGCGGCGTACCGATGAGCGTGCACGCCACGACCATCAACAAGGTCTGTCTGTCGGGTCTGCAGACCATCTACCTCGCCGACCTCATGATCCGTGCCGGCGAGGCGGACGTCGTGGTCGCGGGTGGCATGGAGTCGATGACCAACGCCCCCTATCTCCTGCCCGGAGCGAGGGCGGGCTATCGCCTGGGCGATCAGAAGGTCGTCGACGCCATGATGTTCGACGGGCTGACCTGCGCGTTCGACTCGTGCGCGATGGGTCTGGCGACCGAGCGCTACAACGGTGGGCGAATCTCGCGGGCGCGCCAGGACGAATTCTCCGCGCGTAGCCACCAACTCGCCGCCGCGGCCATCGCCGCGGGCAAGTTCGCCGAGGAGATCGTCCCCGTCGCGGTTCCCCAGCGCAAGGGGGACCCGATCATCGTCGACACCGACGAGGGCGTGCGCGGCGAGACCACCGCCGAATCGCTCGGTCAGCTTCGCGGCGCCTTCGAGAAGGATGGGACCATCACCGCCGGCAACGCCTCGCAGATCTCCGACGGCGCCGCCGCGGTACTCGTGATGTCCGAGCAGCGCGCCAAGGACCTCGGTCTCACGCCCCTCGGCGAACTCGTCAGCTACGGACAGGTCGCTGGTCCAGACGCGTCGCTGCTCAACCAGCCTTCGCACGCCATCCAACAGGCGGCCGCCAAGGCGGGACTGGACCCCAGGTCACTCGACTTGTTCGAGATCAACGAAGCCTTCGCCGCGGTGGGACTGGCGTCGGTCGACGAACTCGGCGTTGATGAGGACAAGGTCAACGTCAACGGTGGCGCCATCGCGCTCGGACACCCGGTGGGCATGTCGGGAACCCGCGTCGCACTCACCGCGCTGTTCGAACTTCGCCGGCGCGGCGGTGGCACGGCCGCGGTGGCCCTGTGCGGCGGCGGCGGCCAGGGCGACGCCGCCATCGTGCGCACCCTTTAGTCGGGCACGTAGCGTTCGACGAGTTCGTAACGACCCAGGCCGATCTGCTCCGCGCCACCGAGTGCGAGGACGAACGCGCCCCCGAGTGGATAACCGTCGCGAAGCACTGACTTGGGAGTCTTGGCCGCCAGACTCACCAGCAACTCGTGGACCGAAGGATTGTGCGCCACGATCAACAACGACGTGCGCACGGGGTCGATCGAGGACAGGTCGATGAGGAGGTCCTCGGCGGTGACCTCGCGAGCGCCGTTGTAGATCAAGTCGCTGAAGTGACATTCGACGACGAACGGCGTATTGTCAAAGGCCCGGGTGAACGTCTCTCGCGTGCGTGCGGCGCCACTCACGAGTGCGGTGGTCGGACCGAAGCGACCGAGGGCCGTGGGGTCGAGTGCCCACGAACGCAGTTGTTCACATTGGCGAACGCCGCGATCGCTCAGGGTCCGCTCGTAGTCCGTTCCACCCGCTTTGGCGGGACTCGCCTTGCAATGACGAACAATCGTGAGATATCGCACGCCTCCAGTCTGTCCGAACCCGCGACCGGCCGTCGCTCGTTTAGCGTTGGGGCGTGCACGCGTCACTGACTTACTTCCAAGCCGTCATCATGGGTCTCGTCCAGGGTTTCACCGAGCTCTTTCCCGTCTCGAGTCTCGGGCACGGGGTACTCGTGCCGGCCCTGCTTGGTTGGCACAATCTGGTGAACAGCCAGTCCCAGAGCGAGTCGTTCTTCTTGGTGTTTCTCGTCGGATTGCACGTTGGCACGGCGCTCGGACTCCTCGTCTACTACCGTGCCACGTGGTTCGCACTCTTTCGAGGGCTCGGACGACAACTTCGCCAGGTGCCCGGTCGTGGCGTCTCGTCGCTGTGGCGCCTGCGCGATCCCGAACTCGACGCGAACTACCGACTACTCGCCGTCCTCGCCCTGGGCAGCGTGCCGGTCGGTGTCGCCGGCGTCCTGCTCGAACGAAAGCTCCGCGTGCTCTTTGACAAGCCGCTCGCCGCGGCGGTCTTCTTGTGCGTGAACGGCGTGATCCTTCTCGTGGGCGAGCGCTTCCGACGAAACGTCGGTCGTCACGCGCGCTTCAAGCGGATCGCGACAATCACACCGCTCAACGCACTGGTGATCGGTTCGTCACAGATTCTCGCTCTCTTGGCGGGCATATCGCGAAGCGGGGTCACCATGGTCACGGGCTTGATGAGTGGACTCGATCACGAGGAATCGGCCAACTTCGCGTTCCTTCTCGCGACACCGGTGATCTTGATGGCGGGGCTCTACAAACTTCCCTCGCTCATGGGTTCACTCGGCGACGGCGTGCGCTCCCAGACCCTGGTCGGTGCCCTGTGCGCGATGGTGGCCGCCTACGTCGCCGTTCGCTTCCTCACCCGGTGGTTCACCACCAGGACACTCGTTCCCTTCGGCGTCTACAGCCTCGTCGTGGGCGTGCTGTGCGTGGCGCGCTTCGCTTAGTCCGCGAGGATTCGACGACCGTCTATCGCTCGTCCGAGCGTCAGGTCGTCGGCGAACTCAAGGTCACCGCCCACGGGCAGTCCGCTCGCCGGTTGGGAGACCACGAGACCCGGGACTTGAAGGAGTCGGCTCAGGTACATCGCCGTCGCGTCACCTTCGAGGTTCGAGTTGAAGCAGAGGATCACTTCCTTGACCGGTCCGTTCAAGCGTCGAACGAGTTCTTGTATGCGCAAGCGATCGGGCGTGACGCCCTCCAAGGGATTGAGCACGCCGTGCAACACGTGATAGGTACCGTGAAAGACCCCGGAGCGCTCGACGGCGAGGACGTCGGGAGGGCTCTCGACCACGCAGATCGTCGTCTGATCGCGGCGCTCGTCGCGGCAGATCGGACAGAGTCCACCCGCCTCGGCGATATTGCAACAACGCTCACAGAACGAAAGCTTGGTCTTCATCTCTTCGAGGGACCGGGCCAGACGGTCCACATCCTCGCTGGGCTGACGCATCAGCCAAAAGGCGATGCGTTGGGCTGACTTGGGACCAACACCGGGAAAACGCCCCAACTCGTCCACGACCGCCTGCAGCGGCGGCGGGTAGTTCACCGGACCTCCTCGGCGCCGGGGAACATCTCGGTGATCAAGTGGTCCGCCGCGGAGGTGACGATGACCGCGCTCTCGTCGGGCGAATAGGTCTCCTCGACCGACTCGACGACGGATTCGCTCGTGGCCCGCGCCGTGCGCGTCACGGGTGCGCTGACGAGGATCGTCGGATCCACGGTCCACTGAACCGTGAGCGGCGACTTGAACTCGTGATCGAGCGCGCTGCGAAGTCCCTGGGCGATCATCTCGGTGTTCTGGCGCATCTCGTCGCTCGCCAGCGCGATCGTGAGGACGTTTCCGTCCAGGGATCGCACGTCGGCGGCCTTCAGCAGCAACTGCGCCGCGCGCGACGTGCGCGGGATGACGCGTTGGACGAAACGTTCTCGAACATCATCGAAATCGAGCGCGTCGTTCGAGGCGGTGGCGTTCGCGCCCGGCGCCGTCGTGGCTGCGGTCCCAGGGGCGACCCGTGGCGCCTCGGGCGTCGCGACGTCCGGGTTGCTCGCGGTCGGTTCGGTCGAGCCAATGGGCCGAAGTGGCGTCGCGCGCGGCGGTTCGGGGACAACGGGACGAACCCCGCGCTCGAGTTTCGTCACGCGTTCGGCGAGTGCGTCGATCGACGCGTCGAGCTCGGGTTTCACGAGTCGAACGAGCGCGACCTCAAGAATGACGATCTTCTCTGGCGCACTCTTCATCTCTCGCATGGCTCGCCCAAAGGTCTCGAGAATGCGCACGGTCCGCGCGAGACCGAACTGCGAACCCCACGTGATGAGACGAGCTCGATCGGCGTCGACCGCGTCAGCGACCTCGGGGGCGACCTGAAGGAGAAAGACCTGTCGAACCTCGCTCGCGAAACCCTCGGCCAACTGTTCGGCGTCCCAGCCCCCTTGACGAAGGAGTGCGAGCGATTTCAGTGCCTGGACGGCGTCGTCGTCGGCCAGGGCGCGAAAGAGATCATCGAACTGCGGCTGGGTCTGGTGAGGCGAGCCGGTCGCGACGAGTTGGTCGAGCGCGCTGAGGGCGTCACGGGCGGATCCCCGGGCCAGTCGAACGGCCGTCTCGATCGTGGCGTCGTCCACGTCCATGCCCGCGGCGGCTTGCACGTCGTGCAGCAGGGCGTTCAGCGTGTCGCCGGCGATGAGGCGAAATTCCAGGTGCTGGGTTCGCGAACGAATGGTCGGCAGTACCTTGTGCGGGTCGGTCGTCGCCAAGACGAAGACCACGTGCGGAGGGGGCTCTTCGAGGGTCTTCAAGAGCGCGGCCGACGCGGCCTTGGACAACTGGTGGACCTCGTCGAAGATGTAGACCTTCCAGCGGCCCGGCGTCCCGTGCCAGGCGCCCGCGGTGATGTCGCGTATGTCATCGACCCCGTTGTTCGACGCCGCGTCCAGTTCAGTGACGTCGAGTGACGAACCCCGGGCGATCGCCAGACAGCTCGCACACTCACAGCACGCGTCACCGTCCTGGGGGTTCTCGCAGTTGAGCGCCTTGGCGAGGATGCGCGCCGCGGTGGTCTTGCCCGTGCCGCGCGGTCCGGAGAAGAGGTAGGCGTGCGAGATCCGGTCGTTCTTGACCGCTCCTTGCAGGGCGCGCACCACGTGGTCCTGACCACGGATCTCGGCGAAGCGATTCGGGCGGAATCGACGGTAGAGCGAGGTCACCCCGTCGACGGAACTGGGTACGCGAGTCGCTTCAGCCATGTTCCGATGCTAACTGCGTGCTGTGAGACGCCGAGGTCCAAAGCAGTGGTCAGGCGAACCGTGGCACCCGACACGACCCGCTGAGAGCTGCTGGCTTCCACCCCTGACTCGGTTCACGAGCGGTCGTCGCACGGGACCCGACCACCGCTGTGGACCTCGGCGCTACCGAGGCTACCGGAAGTGGGCGAGGCCGGGCTCGGGTAGCCTTGCAAGCCGGTATTCATTTCTCGAATCCGAGATCAACCAGGAGGAGTGCGAGAGCGGCCGAATCGGCACGATTGGAAATCGTGTGAAGGGAAACCTTCCGTGGGTTCAAATCCCACCTCCTCCGCCCGTGATTTAGAAGTACCTAAGAATTTCAACTTCGTGTCCAATTCGAAGCATTCCGGACATCTTTCGGGCATACCCTGCATTCAGTACAACAGTTGCACCGCAGTGAAGGAAGACCCGCGTGAAGAATTCGTATTCAGTCGAAGACCTCCTCAGTCTCTACGAAGAGAAAGGTGACGGTCATTACGGTGAAGTAATCAGTCAGACCGAACACGCACTCCAGTGCGCGGCGCTGGCCCAGAAGGACGGCGCCCCCGACACCCTCGTCGTGGCGGCGCTGCTGCACGACGTCGGCCACCTTCTCGCCGACCTGCAACAAGAGGACCGTTTCGACATCGAAATAGACGACGACGGCCACGAAGGACTCGGGGCCCGGGCCCTTGCGCCGATCTTCGGCCAAGAGGTCGCGCGGCCGGTGGCCCTGCACGTCATGGCCAAGCGGTGGCGCTGTACGACCGACCCCGAGTACTACGAACATCTCTCCGCGACGTCGCGCGCCACGCTGCTCGCCCAGGGTGGCTTGCTCAGTGCCGACGTCGCCAAGCGTTTCGAATCCCACCCGGGCTTCAAGAGTGCCGTGGCGTTGCGAAACTGGGACGAGCAGGCCAAGGTCGAGGGGCTCGATTCGGGCAAGATCCGCGATTACGAGGAACTGCTCACCCGTCTTGCCTCCGCTCGGTGATCAGGACGTCACGCGAGTTCACCGAGAGGTCGACCCTGGTGCCGAGTTCGAAGAACTCCGCGTCACTGCTCTTGACGTCCACCTTCACCGAGACCCCACCAATGCCAACGCCCAGACGCGTGGTGGCGCCGAGGAAACTGCGATGGTTCACGATGCCCAGCCCGTCGCTGGCCAACTTCGCCGACACGTCCTCGGGACGCAGCAGGGCGTCGATGTCCGAGCCCGCGACTGCAGCCTCGTCACCGCGGATCTTGACGCGCGCGCCAAAGAGCTCGATACCACCCTTGGACCGGGTGACGGGCACGCGACTGGACACGCCGACGAACTCGGCGACGAAGGCCGTCTCGGGCTTGGCGTAGAGGGTCGCCGGATCGGCTACTTGTTCCGCGCGGCCGCGTGACATCACGCACACCCGATCGGCCATGGAGAGGGCCTCCTCCTGGTCGTGCGTGACGAACACCGTCGTGATCGCGAGTCGCTGTTGCAAGCCTCTGATCTGGTCGCGCAGGTCGGCGCGCACTTTGGCGTCGAGCGCCGACAGGGGCTCGTCGAGCAGCAGCACCTGTGGTTCGATGGCCAGCGCCCGAGCGAGCGCGACTCGCTGCTGCTGGCCACCCGAGAGTTGGTGGGGATACTTCGACACGTGCTCGCCCAGTCCCACCAGTTCGAGCAACTCACCAGCGCGCGAGCGCCGAGCGGACGATCGTTGACGACGCAGCTGGAGCCCGAAGGCGACGTTGTCACGTGCCGTCATGTTCGGGAACAGTGAGTAACTCTGGAAGACCATTCCCATGTCGCGACGCTGCGCCGGCACATCCGAGACGTCCTTGCCGTGGACGTGCACGGTGCCCTCGTCGGGCTTCTCGAAACCCGCGAGGACTCGCAGAGCGGTCGTCTTGCCACAACCCGATGGTCCGAGCAGGGCGACGAACTCGCCGGGCGCGATGGCGAGTGAGAAACCGTCGAGGGCCCTCGTGGCCCCGAATCGGCGCACGAGCCCGTCGAGGATCACCGGAGCGCCCGCGGCGCCTTGTACCGCGGAGACGAGAGGCTGGGTGCTTTGACTTTCCAGAATCATGAGACGACGTTCCTTCTTCGCTTTCGTGAGTTCGATCGATCAACCGACACGATCAAGGTGAGCAGCGCCCACGTGGCGAGCAGCGAGATCATCGCCACCGCGGTGGAGATGTGCGCGTTGGTCTGATCGAAGTCGACGATCCACACGGGCAAGGTCTCCCACAAGTCGAGGCTCGCCATCGTGAATTCGCCGAGAACGAGCGCCAACGTGAGCACCGTCGCCGACAACAACGCGGAGCGCAGGTTCGGGACGAGCACTCGCCAGATGGTCGAGATCCAACCCGATCCCAGCGAGCGCGCCGCTTCGACGAGGGTCTTCACGTCGAGCGCACCCAGACCCGAGTCGAGTGATCGATAGACGAACGGCATCGCGAGCACGACGTAGACCAGCGACAGCAGGTACGGTGACGCCTTCAACCAGAGCGGCGCGGCCTCGAGGACGCCCAGGATGAGCACGATGGGTGGGATGACGATCGGCAGGATCGTCACGACCTCCATGAAACGGCGAAAACGCGGCATCTTCATGTGTACGTAGATCATCGTGGGCACCATCAGCACCAACACGATCGCCAACGTGACGAAGACCAGTCTCATGGAGAGAAAGAACGCCGCGCCCAAACCGGGTTGGCTCGGAATGGCCGTGATCGGCGAAAACGAGAAGTGCCCGTTGATGTTCTGCAGTGAGAACTTCAACGCGGCGTAGATGGGAATGATGAAGTACGCGGCGGCGACCCACAGGATGACCCCACGGCCCCAGCGAATTCGGCGGCGTTTGGTCAAGTCCAGGGGCACCATCGGCAGTTCGAAGTCCACGATGTTGTCGGTCACTACTGAAGCCATTTCGACGACCTTGCCCGCAAGAAGACGTAACCGAGGATCGAGATCAACAACAACACGATCATGCCGAATCCGAGCGCGTAGCCAATGTGCTCCTCGCCCGAGATGACGTTGCCCTGGAGATACGCCCCGATCTGAATGGGCGTGATCGCGACCGTGCCGCCCGTGAGTGCTTCCGTGGTGGCGTACGCGGACAGTCCGCTGCCGAAGAGAAGAAAAGTACTGCCGAGCACCGAAGGCAGTAGGACCGGTATCCCGACGTGGCGCCAGTAGCGCCACGTGGAGGCGCCGAGGTTCTGCGCGGCTTCTCGCCACGCGGGGCGTAACCCGTTGAGCGCGGGCGTGATGATCAGCACCATCAAGGGCACCTGAAAGTAGAAGTACACGAAGGCGACGCCCCAGAGTTTGTAGAGGTCAAAGCCGTGCGACCAAGGGTTGAAACCCAGACGAGTCAGCCACGACGTCACGATGGCGTTCGCGCCGAACGTGGCTACGAACATGAAGGCCAGATTCACCCCACCGAAATTCGCGAGGACCCCCGAGGCCGTCGCGACCAGTCGCTTCACGAGTTCGAACCTCGACTCCGCGATGGCGTAGGCCAGCATGGTGCCGAGAATCGCCGGGATGATCGACGTCGCCAACGCGAGCTTGATGCTGTTCTCGAAACCCGCCAAGTATTGACCGCCGTGCACGATCGTCCGCACGTTCGCCAAGGTGAGCGCGCCAGTGTCGGACCGGAACGCCAGGTTGATGATCACCAACGTGGGAACAGCAAGTCCGAGCGTGATGTACACGAGGAAGGGAAGCACGGGGACACTGGTGCGCACAGCACGCACCAGTGTCCCCGTGTAGTGGCGTCCGCCTTGATCCTTGCCGTCGACACCCGAGGGAGTGGAGGTGTCGGCTGACAGGGGGGTGGGGATCATCACTAGTGGACTCGGTTAACTACCCGAGATCGCTGACGCCCAGTCCGCGGCGACGGTGTTCTTCGCCGCGGCCAACTGCGCGAGGGTGGGGTACGTCACGGTGCCCGACGGGGCGGGCGGCAATTCGGCGAGCCAGGTCTTGTTGACCGTGCCGGCCTTGACCATCGCCGCAAGCTCGACGGGACGGGCGTTACCTTGCAACCAGAGGTTCTGGCCAGTGGTCGAATACAAGTACTCCTCCCAGAGCCGAGCCGCCGCGGGATGCGGCGCCGTCGCGCTGATCGCCTGGCTGTAGTACGCCGCGTAGCTCGCGTCGGTGGGGATGTTCACCGTCCACGTGGGAAGCGCCTGTTTGATCGAGTCCTGCAGGTAGTCCCACCAGATCAGGATAGGCGTGGTGCCCGATTCCGCGGTCGCAGCGCTACCGCCGGGTACGTAGTTGCCGTCCTTGTTGAGCGTGGCGAAGAACTGGATACCCGGCTGAATGTTGTTGAACGATCCACCGTTGGCCAACGCCGCCGCGAAGACCGCCGAGAACGCCGCCGACGCTTCGGTCGGGTCGCCGTTGATACCCACTTCGTTCTTGTACTCCGGGTTCGTCAACTGCGCGAACGACGTCGGACAGGTCGTCACGACCTTGGTGTTGCAGCCAATCGAGACGTACCCGCCGTAGTCGTCGAACCAACGACCATTGGGATCCTTCAGAGCCGAAGGAATGTCACTCCACGTGGCGACCTTGTAGGGCGCCAGGAGATTGAGGTTGCTCGTCGCGTAGCTCGTGCCGACGTCCAGGACGTCAGGTGCCGATGAGCGACCCTTGTCCTGTTCGACGGCGTTGATCTCGTCTTGACTCGAACCATCAGGATTCTCCGAGACGACCTTGATGCCGTACTTCTTGGAAAAGTCCTTGATGATGGTGCCGTAGTTGGCCCAGTTGGCGGGAAGGGTGATGACATTGAGTACGCCTTCCTTCTTGGCCGCAGCGATCAAGGCGGACATGCCACCGCAGGCCGCGGCCGAGGTCGCGGTAGTGCAACTCGTCGTCGCCCAAGCCGAACCACCCGACAACGACACGCCGACGAGCGTGCTGCCCAGTAGACCGGTGGCCACTGCCACTTTCAGTTTGTTTACCAACACGTGTACTGCCTCCTAAAAGTGAACGCACCGGGGTGGTGGTCCGAGAGCACAGTACGAGTAGCGAGTTAGACGCCGGTGACATCAAGTGCGGGACAACGTGACAATTGTTCGGAGATTTCGCGCACGGCGTTCACGCGCCGCCCACTTTGACGAGCACGTCAATGCCCATGAGATCGGCCACGGAGTCAATGACGACGTCGGCCCCGTGCTCGAGCAAGCGCGCGGCGTCGTCGGTTCCCGTGAGGACACCCACGCAAAGACCCGCGCCCGCTCGTCGGCCCGCCTGCATGTCCGACGCCGTATCACCCACCACGACGAGGCAGTTCGTGGCTTCACCTTCCAAGCGGATAAGACACTGCAGCAGCATGTCGGGGGCGGGGCGACCGCGCCCCGCCTCTTCGGGTGACACCCGAACTCGGAACAGGTCCGTCCATTCGAGTTCGTGCACGAGGGCCTCGCGCGTGGCGACTGAGAACCCCGTCGTCAAAGCGACATCGAAACCCAGTCGTCGCAGCTCGGTGACCACCCTTCGAACGCCCGGAATCTCTCGAACGCCAAACTCGCGCGCCGCCTCAACGAAGTGTCGCTCGAACGCTTCGTTGGCAATCTCCCCCCTCGAATCGAAAAGTGCGCTGAACACCTCGATCTTCGACTGACCCATCGTGGTCACCACGTAGCGCTCGGCGCGCACCGCCTCCTCGCCGGCGACGCCGAGTTCCTCAATGGTGCGCCGAAATGCCTCAAGGACCAGTCCGCTGTCGATCATCGTCGTCCCCGCCATGTCGAAACAGACCAACTGAAGTCCACTCACGCGAAGCTCTCCTCCGCGATGGCCGGTGCCAGCGTCATTCCCCGTCCTCCGGCGCCCGTGATCGCGGTGACGCCTTCGGCGACTTCTTTGCGGAAATACACCTCGTTCGGACCTGGATCGTCGAGTTGGTGGTAGGTGCCACTCCAACGACGTTCGATTGGCACCATCGCGTCACCGATCAATCCCGCCGCTATCGCCGTGATGAAAGTGAGCGGGTCGTCGCGAGTCTCGAAGTACGCGGGATCATCGACCTCGTGCGTGTCTCCAATGGTGAGCCCACCGTGAAGACGCTGTTGGCACAGCAATTGGACCGAATAGCGCGCCGCCTCCTCGTCCTGGGCTTGGAGAGAATGGGCGAACTCCTGGTAGGCGGGGTAGTAGCGCAAGGAATCCCCGTTGGCGACCGACGTCGAGAGCGCGCAGCCCAGGGGCCCGGTCTCGGCCATTTGTAGTCGCACCGTCCGCAAGGGTTCGGTCTCGAAGAGTTCCGCGCCGAATCCACTCAGACTCGCACCAAGACAGAGGAACACCTGGTCCCCGTGATGGCACGCACCGCGGTGGTCGTGGACCTCGTAGTCACCGACCCCGACGATCTCGCGTCGCGCGAGGTACTCGTAACGCCCGGTCGCTCCCATGACGTCACGCAACGCGCCGAGCGCACGACGTGACTCCACCGCGGCGTCAAGTGCGCAGTAGAGTCCGCCGAGGTACGTCCCGCGAAGCGCAGGATTCCGGCGGCGCACGTCGTCGCGATCGAGGAGTTCGAATCCCCGACGAGACGCGTCCGCGCGATCGACCACGCACGCCATGACCTCCCATTCGTCGAGCCGGGCGGCCAGGGTCAGCGAACCGTTCGCGCGAAAACCCACCGACGTGACGTCGTGGCCGATCCGATCCCACAACTCGCGCGCGCGCAACGCGAGTTCGAACTCGGCGCCCGGCGCACGACCGCTCACCCATACGAGGCCGAAATTGCGCACGGTCGCCCCTTGGGGCATGGGGTCTCGTTCGAGGTGCACGACGGTGGCGCCGCGGGCGACGGCGCTGTAGGCGTGCATGGTGCCGATCACACCTCCACCCACGACAACGACTCGAGCTCCGGCCAACGTCTGCTCAGGGGTTTGGTCCACGCCGTGTGAATGTAGGACAGCGAACTTTCGTACCGGTGACGCGAACGCGTCGATTGTGCGAACCTTACGACGAATCCACGGTCAAGCGCGACGAGCCTCGAAGAACGTCCGCAACAGTGAACGCGACTCGTCGGCCAACACGTCGTAGGTCACGCGAGCCTCGTGCAACAAGCGCGGATCCGCGAGCACGTGATAGCGCGAACCGACCGCGCCGGCCTTCTCGTCCAGAGCCCCGATGACGACTCGGCTGATCCTCGCGTTCAAGAGGGCCCCCGCGCACATGACGCACGGCTCCAGGGTCACGTAGACGGTCGCGTCGTCCAGGCGCCATCCGGCGCGCGCGGTCGTGGCTTCACGAAGGGCGATCATCTCGGCGTGAGCCGTGGGGTCGCCATCGACCTCGCGCCGATTCTCGCCCGCGCCGACAACCGCACCATCGACCACGACGACACAACCCACGGGAACGTCGTCGTGTGCCGACGCCTCGCGCGCCTTCGCCAACGCCACTCGCATGAACTGCTCGTCGTGGCGCGACTCGACGCCCTGTTCCTCCATCCTCGAAAGCGTAGGGGCTGGTTGGTCGCCAGAACTTCGGCTCCGCAGTGCGACACCAAAATTTTGTCACGCTTTCGCGCAGTAGACTCGCTCCCGGAGGGGTGCGAGAGCGGCCGAATCGGGCAGTCTCGAAAACTGCTGTGTCTACGGGCACCGTGGGTTCAAATCCCACCTCCTCCGCCAACGAGAGACGGGTGACGCAAGTCACCCGTCTCTTCGTCCTGAGACCACGCCCGGACCTGGAACTACGATGAAGACATCTGACAGATGTCAGATGTCTTCTAGGAGAGCGCCATGGTTTCATCAGTCGAGTCCTCGGTCGGCACCGCCCGCAAAGTGGTAACTGAGCTGCCGGGGCCCAAGTCGCGAGCGCTCCACGCCCGTCGCCAGGCCGTCGTGAGTGCAGGACTCACCAACGGTTTTCCGGTCTACATCGAGCGAGCCGAAGGGGCCATCCTGGTCGACGTCGACGGCAATCGTCTCTTGGACCTCGGTTCAGGCATCGCGGTGACGACCATCGGTCACGCGGTACCCGAACTCGTCGACGCCGTGAGCGCCCAGGTCGCGGCGTTCACGCACACGTGCTTCATGGTCACGCCGTACGAGAGATACGTCGAGGTGTGCGAGGAACTCGCCGCCCTGACGCCCGGCACGCACGCCAAGACGTCGGCGCTCTTCAACTCGGGCTCCGAGGCGGTCGAGAACGCCGTCAAGATCGCGCGCCTCGCCACCGGACGCCAGGCGATCGTCGTCTTTGACCACGCCTACCACGGTCGCACCAACTTGACCATGGCCCTCACGGCGAAGAACATGCCTTACAAGGACCGCTTCGGGCCCTTCGCCCCCGAGATCTATCGAGTACCGATGAGCTACCCGTTCCTCGACGGCCTTTCCGGCGCCGAAGCGGCCGCACGCGCCATCAAGGCCATCGAGACCCAGGTGGGTGCCCAGAACGTGGCCGCCCTATTGATCGAACCAATACAGGGCGAAGGCGGCTTCATCGTGCCCGCCGAAGGTTTCCTACCCGCTCTGTCACAGTGGACGAGCGCGAACGGCGCGCTGTTCATCGCCGACGAGATCCAGAGCGGCTTCTGTCGCACGGGCGACTGGTTCGGCGTCGACCACGAGGGGGTGATCCCTGATTTGATCACCACGGCCAAGGGACTCGCCGGTGGCATGCCACTCGCGGCGGTGACCGGACGAGCCGAGGTCATGAATCAAGTGCACGAAGGTGGCCTGGGCGGCACCTACGGGGGGAACCCCGTCGCCGCCGCCGCGGCCCTCGCGACGATCAAGACGCTGCGCGATCGTAATCTCGTGAGTCGCGCTCGCGAACTCGAGACGGTGATACTGAAGAGCTTGCGGTCGCTCCAACAAGACGTCGCCATCATTGGCGACGTCCGCGGACGAGGCGCCATGATCGCCTTCGAATTGGTCCAGCCCGGCACCAAAGAAGCCAACGCCGCCGCGGCGAAGGCAATCGTCGCCTACTGCAACCAGCACGGGGTCGTCGCGCTCGCGTGCGGGACGTACGGCAACGTCATTCGTCTGCTACCACCGCTGGTGATCACCGACGAACAACTCGCCGACGGTCTTGACGTGCTCGCCGCCGCCGTCCGAGCCGCGGGCTAGGGCAGACAAACCGACGTCGACACCGCGCGCGTGCCCGCGTGGGCGAGGTCCCTCTCGACGACGCCGTCGGGTATGGCGTAGGCGGTGCTCGCCTGGCTGAGTGATTTCGACTCGATGACGCCGGCCACGTCGCCGTCGACGACGACGGGGCTGCCCGAGTTGCCCGGCTGCACGTTCGTCTCGATCACCTCGTAGGTCCTCGTGAGCAGGTTCCGATCGTAGATATCTCGACCCTGCGCCGTGATCGCACCCTCGACGTAGCCTGGCGCCGACGTGCGCGTCGAGTCGAGGGGAAAGCCGATCACCCGGGCGCGCGCGCCCGTCGCGACCGCTCCGGAGAAGAACGTGAGCGGGACGTGAGCTCCCGATCCAACGCGCAGAATCGCGATGTCGTTATTCGGGTCGTAGAGCACGACGAGCGCGGGGGCGCCGTTCACCGTGATCCTGGGCTCACCCGCGACCACGTGGGCGTTGGTCACCGCGTCACGACTGGAGACGAAGAACGCGGTTCCCTGCTGGATTCTCGAACAGGCGCCGCTCGCGAGGACCTTGACGACGCCACTCGGCGCCGCGAGCGACGTCACGACGGGACCCAGATCACGGGGCGAGACCGTCGCGGGCAGGGTCGGCGCCACGATTGAGGAGAAGATGCTCGGAAAATCCGCGTCGCGGAACAGTGACTGCACTTTGGCCTCAAAAGTGGGTACCGGAGGCATCACCTTATTAATGGCCGCGAGCACGCTCGAGTTCTGAATCTCGGCCGCGAGCGATCCCCACGCCGTCGACGCCAAGAGCCCCGCGATCAGCCAACAGCCGACCAGGGTCCCCAGCACGCCAACGAGCACGCCGCCCAGCGAGTCCACGAGGCCCAGGTGCAGCGCGCGCATCGATTCGGCCACCACGTCGCCGAGTAGTCGGCCCAACCGACCGCCGATCACGGTCGCGACGAGCACGACCGCCAGCGCGACCAACGGACGCCACGCCGCGTGCGTGAGGGTGGTCGAAAGGGATGGGGCGATGATCGTCCCCACGACAAAGCCCGCGCCGAGACCCACGTAACCGGCCACCTGTCGCACGGCGCCGACACGACGACCATTCAGCGCCGCCAGGATCACCATGACGATGATGACCAGGTCGACCCAATTCATGTACCCAAGGGTAGGTGCCCACAGAACCGAGTGACGCTGTCGACGTCAGTAGCATCGTCTAGAACTCTCATACAAGGGCGTGCACCATGAGCCGACTGCTAACGAGGACGCTGCGCTCGTGGCGCGTCGGTGCCGTCGTTGGCGTGAGCGCCCTCACGCTGGCGAGCTGTGTGAGCCAATCATCGTTTCGAGTTACCGGCCTACCGTCGCTCGGAATCTCGGTGCCGCTGCACACGAGTGCCTGCACGCTCTCGGGTTCGTGCATCGCGCTCGGTACCACCGGATCAGACACCCCGCCCACGAGCGTGGGTGAGTATCGCCAGTCCAACGGCACGTGGTCAACCCTCGCGGTACCCGAAGCTCCCTCCGCGCTCATCAGTTCGGTGTCGTGTCTCGCGACCCAGTGCCTCATCGGGGGCTTCCAGTCGACAGGAAACCTCCTGTGGAACTACAACGCCTCCTCCCAGTCCGTCGTCGCGCTGGGATCGATACCGAGAGGTCGGGGGGTCCGCGCGCTCAGCTGCTTCGGCGTCTCCTCGTGTGCCGCGGTGATCACCAACGGTGTGAACACCGACTCGAAGATCACCTTCTCGAATGACGATGGCGCCACGTGGTCCACCGCGCTGCCACTCGCCTGGTCCTCGAGCGACAGCGTGACCGACCTCGCGTGCACTGATTCAAAGACGTGCTTGGTGAGCGCGACCAGTAGCGCGAACACGCTGGTGCTCGAGGTCACCGTGGACGGCGGATTGACCTGGCGTCAGCGCACCACGAACTCGACGTGGACGGACTTGACGTCGCTTCACTGCGCGAAACGTCACTGCGTCGCACTCGCGAACACCCCGAAGGCGTCGTACTTCGTGACCTCGTCAACGTTGGGTCGCCGTTGGCACGCGTCACGACTTGGCGCGACGGCGAATTCGATGGCGTGCACCTCGCTGAGCACGTGCGTCGTCGTGGGCGAGACCAAGGGTGCGAACCCGTGGTTCGCGACCGACGAGAGCGGCGGGATCAACGTCGCTGAACTGAAATACGTCCCCTCGCCGCTCGTGAGTGTGGCGTGCGCCGCCAAGGTGTGTACCGCGATCGGCGTCAGTACCGTACTCTCGTATCGCCCCTAACCGCGAAGAGCCGCCACGAGGAGCCCGGGGATCTTGCGCCACGTGGGCTTGACCTCGAAAGCGAGGAGTTTGCGCATCACGGCGCCGGCGTTCGTACTGGTCGCGAACCACGCCGGGGCGGGCGAGACGACGAACGGGCCTCGCACGACGGACTTCTGAGGACGCGCGAACAGGAAGGCGTTACCCACGAAGCCGGTGCCCGACTGAATATCGGTGATGACGTGACCCGGGTACGCGCCCCAGACCGTCGTCGAAAACGCAAAACTCAAGGCGTGCCAGAGATTGACGCCGATGGAACCGTAGCGAAGGTCGGCGATCGCCTGCTCGATCGCCGCCCCGGTGACGGGGTCCTTCATCGTGCGCGGGTCCGCCAACAGGGTCATCGACAACGTGCCCCAGACCACGTCATTACAGAAGTCGGTCGCACGTCGTACAAAGTCAGCGGGCGAGTCCGCGGGTAGCGCCGTCTCTGCGGTGAGAGCACAGAAGGCCTCCACGTTCAAGCAGATGTCACTGGTCGCTGAGGCATCGACATTGCGAACGATCGTCCAGGGCATCGTGTCACCCGACGTCGCGCCGATCTGGTGCGCGTCAGGGTGCTCCTGCAAGAACGCGTCACGGCGGGTCGAGGCGCCGGGATAGTACGCCTTCCTGGTGGGGATGGCGGCGAAAACGCGCTCGAGCGCCTCGAAGAACTCTTCGCGCTGGGCCCAGCCCTCGTGCGTGATGATGATTCGCGGCGTCAGGCAGTTGAATCCGGCGTTGTTGGCGATCATCGTCGCCACGTGGCGAGCCTGGAAGTCGATCTCCTTCTTCGTCCACACGCCGGGCACGATGACCACGGGCGACACGTTGCCGAGTTCACAACTCACGGGCTTGGTGACCAATGGATCATTCGTCGCCTTGCGACGTTCGCCGTCGGGTCCGACCCCGAAGACAATGGCGTCGTGGGTCTTGTCCGAGCCGGTCACGTGGATATCGGTGACTCCGGGGTGGCCCGTCAGGTACGCGCCCGCCTGGGCTCCCCCGGTCACGACGCGCAAGAATCCGCCCTCGATCAACGCTGACATCGCCCGCTCCCAGTAGGGCACGAGGTAGTCGTTGACCGGATTCGCCTTCAGCACGACCACCTTGCCCTCGCCAAACAGTTTGGTCAAGACGTCGCGAGGTCCAAGCGAGCCCACGTTGCCCGCACCGAGCACGAGTGACACCCCCGCGTGACTCGTGGGCGACTGGTAGGCCTGGGCTTGGGTGGCCTTCACCGCAGCCTCGTCGACGCCCGGCTCCATCCACACCTCACCGGTGATACCCGCGTAGAGCACCTTGTCGAAGGTCGTCCGTGGTACCACTTGAATGGCGATACGGTCGCCGGGCTTGTGGCGCACCGGCCCGGGGTACTGGGGTCGACCAGTCGAGGCGATGTCGAGCATCGATTGGCGAAAGGCCTGCGCCATGCTCACGAACGTCCCCAGGCCGCTGAAGAGTTCCTCGCCGCCCTCGGTGCTCTGGGGGTCGTAGCCCTTGGCGACGCACGCCGCGGCGGTCCACTCCTCGGCGACGTCGTAGGTGTCGTTGACGACCCGCTCGAGCAGGTTCGCGCGCTCACGAGGTGTCGTGGTTGCCCACGCCAACGCACGCGCCTGCACGTCGGCGACGGCTTGATCGAGCGCCGCTTCGTCCACGGCTTGTACGTCCAGCGTTCCCGACGTGGGTGCGGCGGCACCACGTAGCTGCGTCATACGAAATCCTTCCCCCGATGTAGATGGCAGACTAGCGCCGTGAGTATCTCACCCACCAACTCACCAGCGGGCTGGTATCCCGACCCCGGCGGCGAGCGTCAGTGGCGGGTGTGGACCGGTACGAGTTGGTCCGAACTGACCCGCCCGTACGGCGAACGCGTCTCGACGCCGAGCCTGGTCGACTCCCTGGCGCTCATCAGCGCGTTGAACCTCCTCGTCCGATTTGGCATCGTCGCGGTCTTCTCGGGTCTCGGTCTGGTGGTCAGCGTTCTCGCCCATTGGCCGGGCACGCGCCACCCGACTCCGTTGTGGTTCGCCGAGTCCGCGAGCGATCTCGGCCTAGGACTTCTCGTCGTGGGTTCGGTGCTCTTCGCCTTCGCCCTGCGCGAACTCGTCGGACGTTGGACGCCACTCGCCTTCATTCCCGCCGTGAACATCTTCGCGGTGGAGGCACTGGTCTCGCAGCGACTGAACGCCCGCTCGGCGAGTCGGCGCGTGCTCGCCGACGTGGTGCTGCTCGCGCTGTTCATCGTTGAGGCCCACAGCGCCCCGTGGCTCGCGGTCGCGTTGGTGGTGGTCGCCCTCGGCCAATTGCAGTGGACCGCGGCGCTGGTGGACGAACTGTGTCCGCCCGGCGAGCCCGTTCGCGCCGCACCCTAGGATTGCCCTGGCGAGCGAGGCCCGGGTGTCGAGGAGATGGCAGTAATGGCGTACGAGGAGTGGGGGCCCCTTCGAGGACTGGTCGGCACGTGGGAGTCCGACTGGAACGGACTGGACGTGGCCTTTCACAACGACCAGGGCAAGATCGCCGAGACGCCCTTTCGCGAGAAGACGACGTTCAAGCCCTTCGGACCCGTCGCCAACGGCGACCAGAACCTCTACGGTTTGGACTATCGCACCGCCGCCTACAAGCGTGGCGAGGACAATCCTTTTCACACCGAGGTCGGCTACTGGATGTGGGACTCGCGACACCACCAGGTGATGCGCTGTTTCGCCATCCCGCGCGCCTCGACGCTCATCGCCGGCGGCACGGTCGAACCCGACGCCACGTCCTTCAAACTCGAGGCGGTACTGGGTTCGAACACCTACGGGATCCTCGCCAACAAGTACCTCGACGAGATCGCCAAGACAACCCGATTCGACGTCACGGTCGTGATCGAGGACGACCTCTTCACCTACGACGAGACAACGGTCGTCGAGCACCAACGCCATCCGGCCATTGTCCTGCACACCGATAGAAATACCCTGAAGCGCACGAGTTGGGAGGCGTAACACCATGTACGAATGGACCGAGGAACAACAAGCCATCATCGCGGTCGTGCGGCGATTCGTCGACGAGGAGATCCGCCCCCACCTCGATGATCTCGAGCACAACGGCGTGCCGCCGTACGAGATCTTGCGAACGATGTACGCGACCTTCGGGCTCAAGGAGATGGCGCACGAGGGATTCAAGCGGCAACTCGAGCGAAAGATCTCCGGCGAGGAACCGACGCGCGAACGTCGTGGCTCGGACCCCGCACCCCAGTTGATCTCGACGATCGAACTATGTCGGGTGAGCCCGGGTCTGGTCACCTCCCTCGGTGTCTCGACGGGACTGGCGGCGGGCACGATCAACAAGCTCGGCACCCCCGCCCAGATGGAGCGATGGGCCTTAGACCTGATGACCCTCGACAAGGTGGGTGCGTGGGCGATCACCGAGCCGGACTCGGGCTCGGACGCGCTCGGCGGCATGCGAACGACCGCGAGGCGCGACGGTGACGATTACATCCTGAACGGCCAGAAGACGTGGATCACGAACGGACCCTACGCCGACACGATCGTGCTCTACGCCAAGCTCGACGACGGCTCCGGTGACGACATCAGGAACCGCAAGGTGCTCACGTTCGTCTTGGACAAGGGCATGCCCGGGCTCGTGCAGTCGGCGCCCATGCGCAAGATGGGCCAGCACGGCTCACCCACGGGTGACGTGTTCCTGAGCGACGTACGAGTGGGAAAGGACCGGCTCCTCGGCGAGACCGAAGAGCCCAAGGGCGGTGGACGCCAAAGTGCCAAGGACAATTTCGTCACCGAGCGCGCCGGCGTCGCGGCGATGTCCCTGGGCATTATCGAAGAGTGCGTGAAGATATCGGTCGACTACGCCAAGAACCGCACGCTGTGGGGAACACCGATCGCCGACTTCCAACTCATCCAATTGAAACTCGCCCAGATGGAAGTCGCGCGCGTCAACGTGCGTAACCTTGTCTTTTCGCACGTAGAACGTTCGTCACACGGCGCGATCCCAACTCTCGCCGAGGCGTCCGCCATGAAGTTGTACTCGGCGCAGGCGGCCTGTCAGGTGGCCGACGACGCAATCCAGATTCTTGGAGGGAACGGTTACGTCGCCGAGTACCGCGTGGAACAACTCTTGCGTGACGCGCGGGTGCTGCGCATCTACGCGGGCACCGACGAGATGCAAGTCGTCGCCATCGCGAGAGACCTGACCCGCTCCTAGGCCCGCGAAAGCGATTCGCGAAGCCGTTCGGCGACGCCCACCCAGCCCTTGTACGCCTTGAGCGCCGGTGGGGCCGAATCAATCGCCCCCAAAAGATGTTCGGCGAAATCCGCGTGCTCGTTCTTCAACTGTTGAACCGAGGCCACGTAGGTGCGGATGGTGAACACCGCCGCGCGCGACGTCGGCAGGATTCGCAGCGTCTGACGCTCCACGCGAAAGGACCACTCGTCAGGAACGCCGACCGCGTTCGTACGATGGGACTCTGGCTGAAACAGCGACGCGTCGTTGAGCAGGGTCCAGTTCAGTCGCCAGAACGAACGATCGGGCTTCAGTCGCGCGAAGAAGGCGTTGGTCGGTCGCGACAGCTCCTCGTGGTAACCCGGGACCGGCTCGTGGATCGCGTCCAGGGTGGTGCCGATCTTGGAAGCGAGGCTCCAGCGAGAGGGAAAGCACACGCACGCTGCGGCGAGACGCCACTCGCCGTCGAGTACCAGCACGCAGAGGTCCTCTTGGACCATCAGACTCGCCTGGACCAATGGATGTTCGTTGGTAACCACGTCGCGACTGACGCCGGGATGATTTGTCGACAAATTGTCAATCACCAGGTCGCGCAGCTCTTCGCACGCGGTGTTCCCCTCGTCGCGTAACGCCACGACCACATCACGTTGCTCGCTCACGAGTCGTCTCTTCAACGCAAGTTCTTCGTCTCGCCGCGCGTCGACCTCAAGCCAGCGTGAATGGTCGAGTGGACGAAGACCCATCGACAGACGCCACGGTCGCTCGTCGAGGGGCACGTATGGAAACGTCGACACCACTACTGCTTCTTTAATCCTTTGACGCGCACGTAGATGAGCGTGAGCAGGATGATCGGCACCGCGAGGACGATCACTCGCGCCGCGGGCAACGGTGCACCTTTGTGAGGATCGAAAGTCGTCGTCGTTGTCATAGAAGCGACCACGAGTGCGTGCGATACCAGGACCATGTCATAACCTTCGTGGTTCGAGACTCAGGCTGATACCTCGCGTCGACCTGGCTCGAAATGTCAAGTACTTAGTAACGAGTGTAACTAACTCGAGAGTACGTCGGGTTACACTTTCGCGTGGATTCTCAACCAAAAAGCCGCAGCAAAAAAGCCATTGTCAATGACGAACTCATACGGAACGCGGGAATTGAAGAGATCCTTCGAGTAGGCGTGGACCACGTCTCGCTTCGTGAAGTGAGCGCGCGCGCGGGCCTCACCCACGGCGCGACCTACGCCCGGTACGAGGACGCCGAAGAATTATTGGTAGACCTCTGGATGAACAATCTGGCCGAACGCGCCGTCGCGCTCTTCGCACTCTGCGAGCTCGCCGCGGTCGAACCAACCGCGGCGAACGTGCACGCGGCGTTCGACTTCGTACGCCACGCCACCGAAGCCGACGCCGCCATGGTCCATCTCCTGCTCACGGCGCGACGCATACCAGTGCTCGGCGAAGAGGTGCAGGAGTTCCTCACGAACTACCTGATGAGGGAGGATTGTCGAACCGAGGGGGCCAGCGCCACGTTCACCCGCGCGCTGTGTCTCTTCAGCCTGCTGACGGTCCAGATCATCTTCTCGCGCCACGTGCAACGACCGGGTCACTACTTCGACCGACTCGAGGGATGGATGACGTCGGCGTTTCAAACTGACCCCGATTCGGTTCCCGACGTCGAACTCGTCGAACCGACCGAACCCTACGCGATGGTCGAGCCGGTCGACCTCGAATCGACGCTCGCCGCCGCGACGTTCCTCGTCGTGGGAAAGAGCGGTTACGCGCACGCCACGATCACCAGGATCGCTCGTCGCGCGAACTGTTCTCCGGGATCCATCTACAGCTTGTACGACTCCAAGGAGGAGCTCGTGGTCGCGGCGTACAATCGCACGCTGCCCGAACGGTGGTCGCGCATTGCGTACTTCATGCACTTCCTCGACCAAGGTTTCCTCACGCAACGGCTCTACCTCTACACGCACCCTTTGAACGAGACGTGGCGCAACTTCCTTCTCGAGTTCAGTCTGGCGTCCGCGAACAACTCGTTGTTGTACCAAGCCCACGAAGCCCAGGACCGAGGTTTGTCGACCTTGGCGCCACTCATCCCCGACGCGACCGACGAGGAATTGGTCATCCTCGGGCACATCATCACCGTCTTGAGTCTGCTCACCTACGGCATCGCCTTCCTGGCAACGACCACGGGCTCGTTGGAGTGCACCAACTACTCGCAGTTCGCCGAGCCGTTCCGTCGCTCGATCTTGAACGAGGTGGGAACCACGTGGGTCCAACTCTGCGAACGCGTCGACCAGATGGTCGAGGAGCGGAACCGCTAGTCGCTGCGCCCGCGCCCGGTGCCTCCCGTGAGCTTCTCGAGGCGTTCGACGATGCTCGTGATCGCTTCGTCCTGAGCCAGCAGGTGCTTTTGGATCTCCTCGGCCTCTTTCAAGACCGCCTCGGCGTCTTTGTAGGTGTCCTCGGCGCGCTTGTCGGCCGCGGTCGCTTGGATGTTCTGGCCCACGATGATGATCGGGAGCAGTACCAACTGCAAGAAGCTGCTCGAGAGCCACACCACGATGAAGTAGGTGCCTTGTTTGATCGCCGACGGCAGGGCGAAAAGGGCGATGACCGTGAACAGATACGCGCACCACATCGTGCCGACCACCAAGGTGATCTTGAGTCCGAAACGCGCGTTCAGTCGGACCAAGGGGTTCTGGTGGTTGACGTTGCGCAGGTCGACGGTCTTGACGGGCCGCGAGGCTCTCAACTCCTCCGAGCGGGGATGGCGAACGTATTCGTAGATCTTGGACATGTCCGAAGTCTCACAGGTGAGCCGCCACCAGGGGCGGAGCCTTCGTGAGTGTTGAACGCGTGCGTCTGGTTACTGGGGCTTGACCAGGTCCGGTGACGTCTCCATTCCCTGGCGCCATACCGAGCGGGCGATGATCTTGGTGGTGTCGGCGCGACTGCGGTACTTGACGGCGATGTCGCGCGATTCTTCGAGCAGCCCCTCGCTCAATTTCGTCGGTGCGAGACCCAACTCGAGGAAGTGGTCGCGGCTGACGTTGAGTTCGTTCTCGGCCGCCTCGCGACGCGGATTGGGCAGGTTCGCGATCTCGGCCCCGGTGATCTTGGCGATCAACTCCGCGAGTTCACGTACCCGGAAGGTCTCGGTGACCTGGTTGAAGACCTTCGGCTTCTCGCCGCGCTCGGGCGGGTTCTCCAGAGCGATCTGGATGCACCGCACGGTGTCGCGGATGTGGATGAAGGCCCGCGTCTGTCCACCCGTGCCGTGCACCGTGAGCGGGTGGCCGATCGCTGCTTGCATCAAGAAGCGATTGAGCACCGTTCCGTAGTCGCCGTCGTAGTCAAAGCGATTGATGAGCCGCTCGTCGAGCGCGGTCTGGGGCGTCTGGGTGCCCCAGACGATGCCCTGGTGCAGGTCCGTCACGCGCACCTGGTCGTTGTTGCAGTAGAACGCGAACATCAGTTGGTCCAGGGTCTTGGTGAGGTGGTACACCGAGCCCGGGTTCGCGGGGTGCAGGATCTCTCGTTCGAGGTCGCCGTCGGGGGTGGGGACCTTGACCGTCAGGTAACCCTCGGGAATCGGCGCCGTACCCGACCACCCGTAGCCGTAGACCCCCATGGTCCCCAGGTGCACGAGCGCGATGTCCAGTCCGCTCTCGACGATGGCGCACAGCACGTTGTGCGTACCTCGCACGTTGTTGTCGATCGTGTAGCGCTTCGCGCTCTCGTTACGCATGGAATACGGGGCAGCGCGCTGTTCGCCGAAGTGGACGATTGCGTCGGGTCGGGTCGCGACCAAGAGTGCCGCGAGTCGGTCGTACTCGTTGGCGAGGTCCAGACGGACGAAACCGATCTCGTTTCCCGTCAGTTCCTTCCAGACCCGGATGCGTTCGCCGATGGGTCGGATGGGCGTCAGGGACTCGACCTCGAGTTCGATGTCGATCTCACGGCGGCTCAGGTTGTCCACGATGGTCACGTCGTGACCGATATCCGAGAGATGCAACGACGTGGGCCAGCCACAGAATCCGTCACCACCGAGTACGAGAACCTTCATTACTACTCCAATCAACGCCGCGAACGGGCTTCGAAAACCGAGGAAGCCCCCAAGAAAGGGCTTCGTGACCCTAAAACCCTACCAGCCCCGTCTTCGAGCGTCCGATGCCGGTTTCTCGCGAAAGCGGTACTACGGGAGCAAACGCGAAGCGACCACGCGTCCTGGCGCCCATCCGCTTCAGGCGTCGCGTTCAGCGAAACGCTTGGTCATCGCGGCGTTCGGTTGGTAGAGGTCAACGTGGACCATCCGACGCAGATACTCTCGCAGGGCCCAGCGATCGGCGTCCACTGTTCCAAGCGCACTCGCTTGAATCAAGACGTTGCCAATCGCGGCCGCTTCCACCGGCCCGGCCACGACGTTCAGTCCACACGCGTCCGCGGTCAGTTGGCACAACACCTTATTGTTCACGCCACCCCCGACGATGTGCACCACGTGCACTTCGCGTCCCGACAGGCGTTGGACCTGGCTGAGCGCTCGACGGTACGCGAGTGCGAGACTATCGACGATGCAGCGCGTGAACTGCTCGGGCGTCTCGGGCACCGGTTCGCCACCCGCGCGACAGAGCCGCGCGATCCTCGCCGGCATGTCACCGGGCGGAAGGAACGACTCGTCGTTGATATCGATGATCGAGCGAAGCGCCTCTTCGTGGGCGCTGCGCGCGACGAGTTCGCCCACGTCGATGGAACCACCTCGAAGCTCCCAGGTGCGAATCGACTCCTGCAACGTCCACAAGCCCATCACGTTGTGCAAGAACCGGTAGGTCCCTTCGACGCCGCGTTCGTTGCTGAATCCCGCGTCGCGCGCCTCGTCACTCAACACCGGCGCGTCGAGTTCCACGCCCACCAGCGACCACGTACCACACGAGATGTAGGCGAACTCCTTGCTGGACGCCGGCACCGCGACCACGGCCGAGGCGGTGTCGTGGCTGGCGACGTTGACCACTTCGATGCGCTCTTCGGCCCCGAGTCGATGCGCGAGGGGAAGCGAGACCGGCGCGAGCAGGTGGCCGGGCATCACGAGCTCGGCGAATATCGAACTCGACAAGCCAAGTCGCGAGAAGAGGTCGAGGTCCCAGTCACCGCTCGTGGTCAGTAACTGCGTGGTCGACGCGTTCGTGAACTCAGTCGCCGCTTCGCCCGTCAAGAAGTAATTGATCAGGTCCGGCAGCAAGAGCGCACGAGTGGCTTCGCCCAGGTGACCCGACGCGGCGTCGGCCATCAATTGAAACACGGTGTTGAAGGGCTGGTGCGCGACGCCGGTACGTTCGAACATCGACTCGAGCCCCACGAGCTCTTTCGCGCGCGAGATCGACGGCTCGGTACGAAGGTCGCGATAGCAAGCGGGATTGGACAACAACGAACCGTCGGCACGCACGAGCCCGTAGTCCACCGCCCACGAGTCGACGCCCACCGAGACCACTGGACCATGTCGGAGCGCCTCGGTCAATCCCTCGAGGATGCCCCGGTAGAGCCCCAGGATGTCCCAGTAGAGGTTTTCGCCGATCTGCACGCTGCCGTTGGCGAAACGCCCCGAATCGCTGAGTGTGAAGTGCTCGTCGCTCACGTCGCCGACGTAGAGCCGCCCACTCGAGGCACCCAGGTCAACCGCGACGATACGTTGCGTTCGGGCCACGTCGACCGGTCAGACGGTGACGAATTCGACGTCCAGCAACGCTGCCACGGTGCGAAGATCGTCGATTCGGTGGCCGGTGCCGAGTGCCCAATGATGCGCGACGGCGGTGGCGGACCATTCATCGCACCATTCACCCGGATTACGCCCGAAGTCCACCCGCGAGGTGGTGTTGCCTATCTGAAGGAGCGGTCCGGGAACAACCTCGCCCTCGGACGCGACGAATCGGAATCGTCCGTCGCGCATCTGCGTGATCCCAAAGGCGGTCACCGGACCGTGCGCGACGTCGAACTCGACCGATACGCCATGACCGCGCTTGCCGTGAAAAACCCCGAGGCCCCGGAGCAAGGGACGTCGCTGACTTATCGCCAGGTGTGCGGGACCGTCGTGTCCCATCTCGACGACGTTGTCTCGAAAGTTGAGGGCCTGGAGTTCGGTGAACGATCCTCCCGCGCCGAGACGGTCGAGCACCAGCATCGCCAGTGACGTGCGCAACTCGTACTCGCCGCACGCGGGAACGTGTCCCGCGGTCAGCAGCGACGCGCCCAGGATCATGCCCGCGGCGATGCGCTCGTGCAACTCGCCTTCGAGGCCGCGGTGGTAGTACGCCAGCGAATCGAGCGAGAAGTCCTTCACGAGACTCTCGAGACCGAGCGCCACGCGCACGCCCCACTCCAACTCCTCGGGTTCGACCGAGGTGTCGAGTTCAAAGAACTCACGCACCAGCGCGGCACGCTGGTCGACGTCGGTGTCGGTGACCTGTGCGACGCGAACGCGCAGATCGTCGTACTCGAGGACCTCGACGTGACCACCCAACTGGGCCGAGACGAGCGTCAGGTCGGTCGAGACGTCGAGCATGCCCGGGTAGAGATGACCCATGAGCCCGTGTCGCGCGCTTCGAAGGACTCGACGCACCCCGGCCGCCTGGATCCAGCGTCCTATCTTGGTCCAGGCCCGCTCGTCGGCGAGGTAGCCAGAAATCGAGCGAAACCCTATGCCGCTTCGCTCAAAGGCGTTGGCCACCTCGGGCAGCGGACAGGCGCCGCAGTAAGCGAGCCACTTGCCCGTGTCAAAGTTCGCGTGATCCATTGCTTCGGTGGGTTGGAGGTTCAGCACCAACACGTCGGCTTTGGTGCGCTGGGCGATAGGCAGCACCATCGATGCCGTCATGTACGTGGTGAGGAACATCACGATCAGGTCACAACCGGCGCTGCGAAGTTTCTCCGCGGCCACGTCGGCTTCCTGGGCGTCCGAGATGAAACCCACGTCGACGATGTCGGCGTTGAAGCTCTTGATCCGTTCCGACACGAATCGCGCGGACTCTTGGAGTTGGGGCAAGAGGTCGGGGAACTGAGGCCAGTAGGCGCCCAGTCCGCCGGCCACCAGTCCTACCACCGGCCGCGACGATCTGGCCAGACTCGGGAGTTGAATCTGGGGGGTCGTCGTGCTCATCGCAAGAACGCCGCCGCCACGCCCGCGTCGACCGCGATATGGAGCCCGGTGGTGTGCACGAGTTCGGGCCCGCACAGCACGAACACCGCGCTCGCCACGTGCTCGGGCAGCACCTCACGCTTCAACAAGGTGCGCTGTGCGTAGAACTCGCCCAACTTGTCCTCCTCGACGCCGTAGACCGAAGCGCGCTGCGCCCCCCAGCCTCCGGCAAAGATACCCGAACCACGAACGACACCGTCGGGGTTGATCCCGTTCACCCGGATCCCGTATTGACCCAACTCGGCGGCGAGCAGACGCACCTGGTGCGCCTGGTCCGCCTTCGCCGCGCCGTAGGCGACGTTGTTCGGTCCGGCGAACACCGCGTTCTTGCTGGCGATGTACACGATGTCGCCACCCATCGCCTGGGCCATCATGACCTTGGCTGCGGCCTGGCTCACGAGAAACGACCCACGCGCCATCACCGAGTGCTGGCGGTCCCAGTCTTCGATGGTCGTGTCCTGGAGGCTCTTGGAGATCGACAGCCCGGCATTGTTCACGACGAGGTCGACGCCGCCGTAGGCGAGCACGCTCTCGTTCATCGCGGCGACAACTTCCTCGAGCGAGGAGACGTCCACGCTCAGCGCGAGTGCCTTGTCGCTGCCTCCGAGTTCCTTCGCCACCAATTGCGCGCTCTCGAAATTGCGGTCCGCGACGATCACGCACGCACCTTCGGCGCTCAGTCGACGCGCGGTCGCGGCACCGATTCCCGAACCGCCGCCGGTGACGAAGGCGATCCGTGTCGCCAACGCCTTGGGTGGCGCCATCCGGCGCAACTTCTGCTCTTCCAGCTCCCAGTACTCGATGCGGAACTTCTCCGCTTCAGAGATCGGCGCGTAGGTCGAGACCGACTCGGCGCCGTGCATGACGTTGATGGCGTTGATATAGAACTCGCTCGCCACGCGCGCGGTCTGCTTGTCTCGTCCGAAACTGAACATTCCCACGCCGGGCACGAGCACGACCGCCGGATCCGCACCACGCATCGGCGGCGAGTCCGCGTTGGCGTAACGCTCGTAGTAGGCCCGGTAGTCACGTCGGTAGTCCTGGTGCAACTCGCGAATACGTGCTTCGAGGGCGTCGAGCGGCGCGTCACCAGGTAGATCCACCACCATCGGACGGACCTTGGTGCGCAAGAAATGGTCGGGGCACGAGGTGCCGAGAGCGGCCAGTTCAGCCATCCGTTCACGACTGACGAAATCGAGTACCACCTCCGCGTCGCTGTAGTGACCGACCTGACGAGTATCGGTACTCGCGAGACCGCGCAAGAGGGGGAAGATCTCGGCGGCGCGCGCTCGGCGAGCCGCCTCGGCCAGAGGCTTATTGGCCTCGACGACCTTTCCGAAGGGCTCGGGTCGACCGTTCTTCACGAGGAACTCCTCGGCGGTGCGAATAATATGCAACGAACGGCTCTCGCACTCGTCACTCGACTCTCCCCACGCCGTGATGCCGTGCCCGCCCAAAATGCAACCAATGGCCTGAGGATTGGCCTCGTGGATGGCCGCGATATCGAGACCTAGCTGGAACCCCGGTCGGCGCCACGGCACCCAGACGACCGTCTCGCCAAAGCACTGCGCGGTCAGCCGCTCACCGTCCGCGGCCGTCGCGAGCGCGATGCCGGCGTCGGGGTGCAGGTGATCGACGTTCGAACACGCGACGAGCCCGTGCATCGCCGTGTCAATCGACGGCGCGGCGCCGCCGCGTCCGTGCATGCAGAAGTCGAAGGCCGCGACCATCTCGTCCTCGCGCTCGGGGCCGGGATAGACCCCGACGAGCGCTCGCAAACGGTCGATGCGCAGCATCGCGAGGCCGGCTTCTTGCAGCGTGCCCAGGTCACCACCCGATCCCTTCACCCACATGACTTCGGTGTCGGTGCCCGTGACTGGATCAGCGATCAGTGCCTTGGTGGACGTGTTACCGCCCGCGTAATTCGTATTGCGTGGATCAGCACCGAGACGGTGCGATCGTTCGAGTAACTCGATGACTTCGCGTGGAGGATCATTAACGGGCAAGGGGATCACGCACCCCAGCCCGCCGCCGAGCCCGTGGCTCGTTCGGCGATGATCTTCTCGGCGTAGCCCGAACGACGGTAGGCGCCCAAAGGATCGGGGTCGAGACCCATGTCCTCGCGCAATTCGCCGAGCAGTGGTCGCACGTCAGTGTTGAACGCGTCGACCAGGATCCCATTCGCCTCGAGGACGTCGCCGTCCATTTGCGCCTTGGCGAGTGCCGAGCGATCGACGAAGAGAGCCTTCGCCGTCGCCTCTTGCACGTTCATCACCGAACGAATCTCGGCGGGCACCTTCGGCTCAAGGTTGTGGCACTGGTCGAGCATGAACGCGACACTCGACCCGGTACGGTGCGCGCCGACGGCGACGATCTCGTTCATGATGCGAAACAGTTGATACGGATCAGCCGATCCCACCATCAGGTCGTCGTCGGCGTAGAAGCGACTGTTGAAGTGGAAGCCGCCCAATCGCTTCACGCGCAAAAGGTTGGCGACGATGAACTCGATGTTCGTGCCCGGCGCGTGATGTCCCGTGTCGACGAGCACCTGTGCGCGTTCACCCAGAGCCAAGCAGTGCACGAGCGACGTGCCCCAGTCGGGAACGTCCATGGTGTAGAAACTCGGTTCGAAGAACTTGTACTCGAGCAGCATGCGCATGTTCGCGGGCATGGCCTTGTACGTCTCGGCCAGCGCCTCGGCGAGACGCTCTTGTCGAGCCTGGATGTCGTCTTGGCCGGGATAGTTGGTGCCGTCTGAGAACCAGAGCGACAAGATGGTCGATCCGGTCTGGACGCCGATCTCCACGCACTCGAGGAGATGATCGGTGGCCTTGCGGCGGATCGCGGGGTCGGAATTACATACGCTCCCGAGGCGATACTCCTCTTCTTGGAAGACGTTCGGATTAATCGCGCCGATCGATACGCCCAGACTCTGGGCGTAACGCTGAAGCGCCGCGTAGTCGTCGACGCGGTCCCAGGGGATGTGGATGGCGACCGAAGGGGCCACGCCAGTGAAGCGGTGGACCTGGGCGGCGTCTTCGAGCTTCTCTTGTGGAGTTCGTGCGACGCCCTTCTGGGCGAAGACCTTGAAACGGGTGCCGGAGTTGCCGTACGCCCACGACGGGGTCTCTATCATCAATTGGCGGAGTTCCGCCTTGACTTCGGCTGGACTGTTCATTCCTACGTTCCTCCTCGGCTGGACTACTGGTTACGTCGACTACTCGACGTGAAAGATCTCTTGTATCGGGGCAATGCTCGTATCGGGCGCGTCGCCGCCGAGATCGACGAAGAAGTCCCCCATCTCGCGCTGCCAGCGCTCGTTCACTTCGGTGACCGCCATGTTCGCCTGAGCCGCTTCAAAGTCTTCGGTCTCGAGGTACCCGATCAACGTACCGTCGGGCTGAAGGAAGAGCGAGTAGTTGTGCCATCCGCTGTCGTGCAACGCTTGGCGCATCTCTGGCCAGACGTTCGCGTGACGCTCCACGTATTCTTCGATTCTGTCGGGGCGAACGTTCAACTGAAAGCAAATTCTCTGCACGAGACGATCCTCTTCGCAAACTTGGTACAGCACTACGGGGCGCCCCGTGATGGCGACGCCCCGTAGTTTTTCAGGTTGGGGAAGCCCGACCTTAGAAGTTGAACTGGTGAACGTTCGCCTTGGTGAACACGAACGGTGCACCGAGGGTCACGTAGTTGGACGGGTCAGTCGAGCCAGCTGCGGCCGCGGTGATCGTCCAGGTCTTGCCCTCACTGATCGAAGGCGCACCGGCCGGAACCGTGATGACCTGACCAGGGGTGTTGGTGATGACGCCCGAGTTGATCTCCATGGCGGCGAGACCAGCCAGGTAACCGAGGTCACCCGGGTTCCACAGCTCGAAGGCCTTCACGTTGTCGTTGCCCGTGTACTCACCCATCTGCGAAGGAAGACCGAGGCCGGTGAGGATGAGGTGCTTGTACTTCGACTCGTGCGTCGAGAGGTACTGCGCCGCCGTCGAGATACCAACCGTCGTGGGCGAGATGATGCCAGCCAACTTGGGGTACTTCGCCAGGAGGCCCTGAAGAACCGTCAGTGACGTGGTCGGGTCATCGTTACCGTAGACGATCGAGACCAACTTCATCTTCGGGTAGTGCTTCAGCTCAACCTTCATGTAGGAAATCCACGCATTCTGGTTGGTCGCCGTTGCGGCAGCCGACAGGATGGCGATTTCACCCGTGCTGTGGATCTCGCTCGCGAGCAAGGTCACTTCGGACTCGCCGATCTCTTGCGTGTTGGCCTGATTGATGAACAGGTTGCCCGTGCAGTAGTTGTCCGAGTCAAAGCCGATGACGGTGATGCCAGCCGCTTCTGCCTGCTCAAGCTCCGGGCACAGTGCCGACGGGTCGTTGGCCGCAATAACGATGGCGTTCGCCTTTGCTGCAATAGCTGCCTGAATGGCGGGCTCTTGGGCAGCAGCGGTGTCAACCGTTCCACTGTCGATCGTGCCTGTCCATCCTTCAGCCGTTAGCGCCTTCTGAACACCGGCGTCCGCAATGACTTCGTACGGGTTCGTCGTGTCCTTGGGAATGATGTACACCAAACCCTTAGAGGCGATCGTCGTCGCGGCTCCCGATGGAATCGCGCAGACACCTGCGAACAATCCAACGATTGAAACTGCGATCAACGCCTTCTTCGAAGCACGTTGCTTCATTGATTCCAACTTCATGTTCCCCCTCATTTGAAATTCGTTAGTTGTTTTGAACTACGTAGCACCACGAAAGCGTCGTACGACGAGAGCGAATGCTGGAGCAAAAGTATCACAAATTGTGAATGACAACTACCCAAAATGTGAACAGGTTGGATGGTTCGAAAATCCTGATCAACGCTACTAATGACCCCCTCCGGGTCAGAGTCGCGTCCTCAGTTTGCGCTTCGCGCCGTCAATCGCTGACGGACCGCACGATAGCCACGAGGCAGGTTCGGAACCACCACGCTCGCCAGCAAAAGCACACCAAAAACGATGCTCTGCTCCTGGGAGGAGACGTTCTTGATCGTGAGCACCTGATCGAACGTACCCACCGCGATCACCGAGAGGAACACGCCGAGCATCGTGCCGCGTCCACCGAAGATCGACACGCCGCCGAAGAGCACGATGGCGACGACGTTCAGTTCGAGACCCGTGCCGGCGTCGTAACGCGAGGTGTTGGTCTGGTACGTGTACAAGAGACCCGTGAAGGCACAGACGATTCCCGAGATCAGGTAGAGGTTGAACTTGATCCGCTTGACGCGGATCCCCGAGAAGAATGCCGCCTCCTGCTGGAGCCCGATGGCGAAGATCGATCGACCCGTTGACGTGAAGTGAAGAACGATGCCATAGATCAGTGCGAGGACGACAAAGATCCCGAACACCCACGCGAACGGCGTGCCCGGGATCGTGTTGGTGCCGAGGTCAGTCCACGGTCCGCCGAAGTTGGTGAGCTCGTTCGTGCCGAGGATCACTTCGGCCAGTCCCCGAAACATCGTCAGGGTACCGATGGTGACCGCGATCGAAGGCAAGCCGAGGCGCGTGATGAGAAAGCCGTTCAGTGCGCCGCCGAGCGCCCCCACGCCGAGCGTGATGAGCATGGCGAGGAAGATCTCCACGTGATGTTCGAACAGATAGCCGAAGGTCGCACAAGCCAAGCCCAGCATCGCCGCCACCGAGAGGTCGATCTCACCCGTCGTGATGATGAGCATCTCGGGCAGCGCCATGATCGCGATCAAACCGAAGTTGATGCCGGCGAAGAAGATCGTGTCCTTGGAGAAGAAGTCGGTCGTCGTCGTGCCGCCGTAGATCAGACTGAAGATGAAGAGCAGGACGAGGGCGCCTTCCCAACGAATCAACGAGCGCGCGCTGAATCCGCGCTTCTCTCCCACCAGTCCCAGTTCCTGGTCGTCAATCACGGGGGCCTCACTAGACATTGCCAGCACTGTCCTTTAGTCGAAGCGCCAGGGCCGCCCGATTGCTCACGAGGCGGTCGAAACTGATTGTGACCAGGATCAACGCACCGGCGAGTGCCGGATCCCAGAACGGTGAGACGTTGGTCACCACCAGGGCTTGGTTGATCAACTGCAGGAGTATCGCGCCCAGAGCCGCGCCAATGACGGTGCCACTACCGCCGAAGATGGCGACGCCACCGATCACGCACGAAGCCACCACCAGGAGTTCGTAACCGGTACCGGCCGTGGCATTCACCGTGGCGAACTCCGAGACGAACAGCACACCGCCCAGACCGGCTAACGACCCACTGATCAAAAAGGCCGTGAACACCCGACGCGCGACGGGCACGCCGGCGAGCTGTGCGGCCGCCGGGTTCGAGCCAATGGCGTAGAACTCTCGCATCGAGCGGAACGAACGCATGGCGAATCCCGCGACGAGCGCGACCACGGCGGGGATTATGAAGATCCACGGGATGCCCGCCCAGGTCTCGTAGCCGATCTTCTGAAAACCTTGGGGGATCACGCTCGGTTCGATCTGGATTCCCAGTCCAATGATGTTGAGGATCCCGCGGATGATGTAGAGCCCGGCGAGTGACACCACCAGACTGGGCACCTTCGCCACGGTCACGATGAAGCCAATGACGGCTCCGCACACCGCACCCACGCCGATACCGATGGCGAAAGCCAGCACGACCGAGGGGTGGGGGTTGTGGGTGTAGTAGTCACCGACGAGGAACGCTGAAATGCCGAGCGTCGAACCGACGGAGAGGTCGACGTTGCGTGTGACGATGACCATGGTCTCGCCAATCGCCAGCAAGACGAACAACGACGCGTTGGTCAGGATCTGCTGAATACTCGTGAGGTTCGCGAAACCCGAGGTCTTGATGCCGGTACCGAAGAAGATGACCAGGATGACCAGCACGATTGCGAGCTCGCGAGCACGCGACAAGGTCTCAGCGACGCGGTGCGACTTTGCTCGCTCGAGCACGACGGTTGCGTTATCGACTGCCATACGTTCCTACCGAACCTGTCCGGTCGCGGCCATCATGACCGACGTCTCATTTGCGTCCGCGCGCTCGATGGTGGCGGTCAGTCGGCCCTCGCGCATGACGAGCACCCGGTCGGCCATGCCAAGGACCTCGGGAAGTTCCGACGAGATCATCAACACCGCGACGCCGCTCGCCGCCAGCGAGTCAATGATGCGGTGCACCTCGGACTTGGTGCCCACGTCGATGCCTCGGGTCGGTTCGTCCACGATGATGAGCGACGGCGAACAACTCAGCCACTTGGCGAGCACCACCTTCTGCTGGTTCCCGCCCGACAGCGTATTCGCCTCGTCGCTCAGTTTTCCGTACTTCAACTGAAGTTTCAGGGCCCAGTCCTTGGCCAACGTCTGCTCGGAATTGCGAAACAGCAACAGACCCCTGCTCAAGCGGCTGAGCGACGCGAGTGCCACGTTGTGATCGATCCCGTAATCCATGACCAGGCCCTGCTGACGACGATCCTCGGGCACGAAGCCGATTCCCGCGTGCATCGCGCGCAGTGGGGAATTCCCCTTCAACTTCGTGCCATTCACGTAGACCGCACCCGCGTCGTAGCGATCGATACCGAATATCGCGCGCGCGATTTCGGTGCGCCCCGAACCGACGAGACCAGACAACGCCACGATCTCCCCGCTCTTGACCGTGAACGAGATGTCGTAGAAGGTACCTTCTCGGGTCAACCGTTCGACCCTCAGTACTTCCTCGCCCGCTTTGATCTCGGTCTTGGGAAAGAGCGTGCTGAGGTCACGGCCCACCATCGAACGGACCACTTGGTCAATCGTGATGTCGGTCACCAAGTCAGTACGCACAAAGGAACCGTCACGCATGATGGTGACGCGCTGGCACAACTCGAACACCTCTTCAAGGCGGTGCGAGATGAAGAGAATCGCCACGCCGCGCTTTCGAAGGTTGACCACGACTTCGAAGAGTCGCTTCACCTCTTCGGGACTCAGTGCGGCAGTCGGCTCGTCCATGACCACGACTCGAGCGTCCTTTGAGAGTGCCTTCGCGATCTCGACCATCTGCTGATCCGCTACCGAAAGACCCTTGGCTTTGCGGTTCGGGTCGATGTCCACGCCTAGCTGTTGAAAGATCTCTCGGGTTTGGCGTCGCATCTCTCGACGATTGATGCGACGACCGACCGACAGGGGCTGACGACCCAGGAAGATGTTCTCCGCGACGTTCAGATCGTCAAAGAGAGTCGGCTCCTGGTAGATCACCGCGATGCCCGCCTCTTGGCTGTCGTGGGGCCCGTGGAAGGTGCGAACCTGACCTTCGTACGTGAACGAACCACGGTCCGCCTGGTAGACGCCAGCGATGATCTTGACCAGCGTCGACTTGCCCGCGCCGTTCTCGCCGAGCAGTGCGTGGGCTTCGCCGGGGTAGAGGATGATCGAGCCGCTCTCGAGGGCCACCACCGCGCCGAAATACTTGGCGACGCCCTCCATCACGAGAATCGGTTCGGAAGTCGCCTCCGCCATCTCAGAGCGCCGTCACGTCGAGTTGGGGTGCCCCAGAAGAGCTGGCCCACGCGGTTACAAACGGCACAGCACTCCCCCAACTGTCATTCTTCTCGGACAAACGTGCTGAGAAGTTAAGCAGACGGCACCGTGGGTGTCAAGATTTTCGAACAGAAAAATAACATCACGTGGTAAGGAACGTAACATTCTGAGTGCTCATCAGGGCGGTGGTACGTTCTAGTCGAACCGTGCATCCCTAGAATTCCGCCAAACCTCGGAGGACCACTGTGCGTATCTCCCTTTTCGTGACGTGCATGAACAACATTCTGTACCCCGAGACCGGAAGGGCTGTCGTCACCGTTCTAGAGAGATTGGGCCACGAGGTTGACTTCATCGAGTCCCAGACCTGCTGTGGTCAGATGCACCTCAACGCGGGCTACCGACCCGAGGGTTTGAAACTCGCTCGCGACGTCATGGACTCCTTCGAGCGCGCGGACGTCGTCGTCGTGCCCTCGGGATCGTGCACCAGTACCATGCGTCACCTCTGGCGCGACGTCGCCCAGGACGAGAACGACGACCAGCTGGTCGCCGACGCGGACGCCTTCGCGCCGAAGGTCTTTGAGTTCACCGAGTTACTCGTCGACGTCTTGGGTGTCACGGACGTCGGGGCGACTTTCGAACGTCGGGTCACCTATCACCCGACCTGCCATTCGCTGCGATCCCTGCGCGTGGGCGATCGACCCCTCAAACTGCTTCGCGAAGTGCGCGGGATCGAACTCATCGAACTACCCGAAAGCGACTCGTGCTGCGGCTTCGGTGGACTGTTCGCCGTGAAGAATCCCGACACGTCTGCCGCCATGGGACTGGACAAGATCGCCCGCGTACTCGACACGGGCGCGGACGTCTTGTGCGCCTCGGACAACTCCTGTCTGACCCACCTCGCCACGCTCGCCAAGAAGTCGGGCTCACTCGTACCGGGCCCAAGCGCAGCGTCGACGACCCCGCCGACCTTCGAGGTGCGCCATATCGCCGAGATCCTCGCCTCGACCGGGAGGGCCACGCAATGACCAAGACCTTCGCGGGTTCGCCCGATTTTCCAGTCGGGGCCAAGGTCTCGCTCGCGAATCCCCAACTGCGCGCCAACCTCTCGAGAGCCACGCGTACCATCCGCGACAAGCGGAATCTGCGCGTCGCCGAGCTCGACAACTGGGAGGAGTTGCGTCTCGCCGGCGAAGCCATCAAACGCGAGGCGCTCGCGAACCTCCACGACCTGTTGGTGGAATTCGAACGGAACGTCACCGCGGCGGGCGGCCACGTGCACTGGGCCATCGACGCCGAGCACGCGCGACACATCGTGGTCGACCTCGTCCAGGCGACCGGCGCCAAGGACGTCGTCAAGATCAAGACCATGACCAGCGCCGAGATCGACCTCAACACCGCGCTCGAAGAGGTCGGCGTCACGGCCTACGAGACCGATCTGGCCGAGCTGATAGTCCAGCTGGGCGACGACCTGCCGAGCCACATCGTGGTGCCGGCCATCCACCGAAATCGCGACGAGGTCCGTTCGATCTTTCTCGATCACATGGGCGAATGGGGCCTCAAGGCCCCCGACGACCTCACCAACGTTCCTTCGGACCTCGCCAAGGCTGCTCGTGCGCACTTGCGCGAGCGTTTCCTCGCCTCACGGGTGGGCATCTCCGGCGCAAATTTCCTCGTCGCCGAGACGGGTTCGGTCGCCATCGTCGAGTCCGAGGGCAACGGTCGCATGTGCCTGACGTTGCCCCAGACCTTGATAAGCGTGGCGGGAATCGACAAGGTCATACCTCGATTTGAGGACCTCGACGTGTTCTTCCAGGTCCTTCCGCGTTCGGCGACCGGCGAGCGGATGAATCCGTACAACTCGATCTGGACGGGCGTCACCCCGGGCGACGGCCCCCAGGATCTGCACGTCGTTCTCATCGACAACGGGCGATCGAACGCGATGAGCGATCGCGTCGGGCGAGAAGCGTTGCGGTGCATCCGCTGCGCAGCGTGCTTGAACGTCTGTCCGGTGTACGAGCGTGTCGGTGGACACGCCTACGGCTCGGTCTATCCCGGACCCATCGGTGCCATTCTCACTCCGCAACTCAATCACGTGACGAGCGATCACGTCGCCAAATCGCTCCCGTACGCGTCGACGCTGTGCGGCGCGTGCTTTGACGCGTGCCCGGTTCGCATCGACATCCCAAAACTGCTGGTTCACCTACGCGGCGAAGTGGTCAACGCGTCTCGTAGCACCGCACCGACGACGCAAGAACAAATCGGCATGCGAGCCGCGTCGTGGGTCTTCGCGCGATCCTCACGACTTCGTACCGTCACTGCGCTCGGGGCACGCGCCAAGAAACTGGTCGGTGCCCGGGACATCGCTCTTCCGGGCTGGCTCTCAGGGTGGAGTCGCTTTCGAAGCGTGCCCGTGCCCTCGACGGAGTCCTTCGCGTCGTGGTGGCGCCGCGAACGCGGCGGTGCCAGTTCGACGTTCTCATCCGCTCGTTCGAGTCGGCGTCTACGCCGGGCCGAACACCGTCGGAGTGAACCACACGCGGCGGGGCTGCGCGGCGAAACCGCGCGCGTCAGGGCCGACCAAGCGGTCGCGCGCGAGGCGATCCTCGCGTCGGTGAAGTTCGCCAACCGCAACGTCGCGACGACTGACGTAGTCGCCCGCTCCTATCGCCGACCCGCTCGCGCGAAAGTGGGCTCGTCCGCTGAGCTCTTCGCGCAACGCGTCGGTGACTACCAGGCGACCGTCTCTTTCGTCCAGTCCGCGGACCTCGCGACGGCGGTGAACGCCGCGCTCGAGTCGAGGGGATCGCGGTCAGTCGTCGTACCCGACGGAGCACCACGAGAGTGGCTCGCGCGCTTTGACGGGTCCACCGTGATCGATGGGGGCCAGCTCGAGTTGGAACTCATCAATCACGCTGACGCCGTGGTCACCGGCTGCACCGCCGGCATCGCCGAGACGGGCACCGTTGTCCTCAACAGCGAACCCAATCAGGGGCGAAGGATCATCACGCTGATTCCCGACCACCACGTCGTGGTCATTCGCGAAGACCAGATCGTCCCCGATGTGCCCGACGTCATCGGACTTCTCGATCCGTCGCGTCCACAGACGTGGATCAGTGGACCTTCGGCGACGAGCGACATTGAACTCAGTCGCGTCGAGGGCGTACATGGTCCGCGTCAACTGGACGTCATCATCGTTCGCGACTGAACAGTGATTACGGATTAACGCACTACGAAGCGACGACGTGGGCGACCGGTTCCACGTGCAAGATTTCCACGCCCAACTCGCGCGCGGCCAAAATCGTCCGGTCGTTTGGCGAGGCGTTCGTGACGAGCAAGTCGATGTCGCTCAGGGGCGTCACGTTCACGAACGCCACCTGACCCATTTTCGACGCGTCGGCCAGTACCACCACACGGCGACTCGAACGAATTGCCGCGAGCTTGATCTGTGTGTCTTCCATGTTGTACTCGGTGAGACCTTTCTCCTCGCTCACGCCGGCGGCCCCGATGAAGACCGAGTCACAGTTCAAGTCGTCAAACGACGCTTCTGCCCTCGAGCCCACGAGGCTCATCTCGCCGTGGCGCAGCTTGCCGCCAGTCACCAACGTGCGGATCTCGGGCTTGGTATCGAGTTCGGTGGCGATCAACAGCGAACTGGTGATGATCGTCAGGGCGATACCCGGGTTGATGGCCCGCGCCATCTGCAGCGTCGTGGTGCCACCGTCAATGATGGTCGTCTCTCCTGGGGACAACAGTTCCGCCGCCGCCTCACCGATTCGCTGTTTGGCCTGGGCTTCGTGGGCCGAACGCTGGAGGATCGGCGGCTGGTACGACCTGCTCTGCGTGGAAATCGCGCCACCGCGAACGCGCCGAGCCAATCCCTCCATCTCAAGCATCTCCAGGTCGCGCCTGATCGTCATCTCAGAAGTGCCGAAGGATTGTGCTAATTCAGCAATCGACGCCTCGCCGGAATTCAGTAGGCGATTCGCGATCGTCGCACGTCGTAGCTTGGAACTCACGCCGCCAGACTAAAGGCGAAGTTCACAAAAGTCAATAAATTCCTCACATTATTTGCGGCGAAAATGTGAGGAACGGCGACGACTCGCCGCGACGCGCAGTCCTCGCGGACCACCCGGGTCGCGGCGTTCGCCGCGACCCGGGTACGCGTGCCCGAGCGACTCATCAACCCGGTTCCGTCACGCGGGCCAGCGTGTTGCCTGGACTACTTGTAGGTCTGGACCGCAACCGTCAACGTCGACGGCGACGCCGTGGCGCTACCAATTGCGTAGATGATCGTGGTCGTACCGACCGGGAAGTTGAAGTTCGCGGGTCCGATGACGGTCGTCGTCGTTCCGGTCACGTCAACGCTGATGGGCACCGCGTTCGCGGCGGGGATGACGAGGGTCACCTGGTGGGGGTTGGTCAGGTCGGTAGCGACCTTCGTGGTTCCCGCGTAGATGTCCACACCCGGCGCTTCGGCCAGGTGACGAACGATGATCCGTGAGTCACCCATGGCGACCGCAGTCGTGGGATTGGCGAAGACGCTCAGAGTGGGCGAACCGGTCGCCGTCAGGTTCGCGACGACGCTGGCGTTCTCGCCGCCCACGACCGAGATGGTCTTGGACAGGATGGGCGTGGTCGAGGCCGCTGCACCATGGGGACGTATCGCCAAGGTGTACTTGCCCGGGGTCAACGCCACTGGTCCGGCGACCTTGCCAAAGACGAAGTCGTTCAGCAGGATCTTCCCGTTGGCGTAGACGTCGACCGGGGTGTTGGGAATGCCGTGGACGACGGTCACCTCGGCCTTGGCCACCGCGGCCTGGGCGGGGATACCCGACGCCACGACGCCCGCTCCCAGCATGGCCACCGCAACGGCGACCGTTCCAAATCGATTGCGCAAGCGCATGTTTAATCTCCTCTAGTTGTGAACCCGGCTCGCTACCGGATTCACCCACTACTTCGCTCGAATGGCCGTGGCGGTTGCATAGAATTGCAATCTTCGCCTTTTGTCGCGATCAGACGAAAATCACTGCAACCGCATGGCGATTGACCACGAAAGCTAGATATGCAAAGAAATACGCCCACCGAGGTTTCGGGCGTGACGGACCCGGTGGCGCGACGACTCCACGACGGTGACGAGCGAGCTCTCGAGGAGTGTTACCGCGAGCACGGTCCTACCGTACGCGCCTACGTCCGTCGATTCGTGTCCCACGACGACGCGGAGGACGTGGTCCAACAGGTCTTCTTCGAACTGTGGAGGTCGCACAAACGATTCGACCCTTCTCGAAGTCTGCTGGGATTCATCTTGGGCATCGCACGAAACCGCGCCATCGACCATCTTCGCAAACAGCGCCACGTCGTGGTGAACGTCATCGAACTTCGCGAACTCGTGGGCGACGACGGACGAGACCTGATCGATCGCCTGGCGTGGTCCAGTGAAGTTCACCGGGCCCTGGCGACCCTTCCCGACGCGCAACGCGAGTCGCTCGAGTTGTCGTATTTTGACGACAAGACCCAACGCGAGGTCGCCGAAGAGCTCGGTGTCCCGCTCGGAACGGTGAAGGCGCGAATGGCGAGAGGGATGCAACGCCTCGCCGAGGAAATCGAGAAAGGTGAGCTGCGATGACGAATCACTGTGAAGACGAACTGCCGCTCTTGCTCGCGGGCGAACTGGATCGCGAGGCGACGATCGAAACTGCGCGGCACCTACGTGACTGCGCGACCTGCACGCAACAGTTGATCGGAATCTCGATCGCCCACGGCTCTCTCAATGCCGCACGACGGGTCGACAAGGAATTCGGCGTCGCGTTCGCGCCCGAATCCACCCACAGTGCGGTGACGAGCGGTCACCCCGTGGACCAACCTCCTCTGCGCGTCGATCCGAAGCGTGATCGGCGTCGAAAGTGGGAGGTCGCCGCGGCCGCACTCTTGGTCGTCGTGGTCGGCGTCGGCGTCGGCCTCGGCGTGCGATTCCACCGCTCGGCGACGCCGCCGTTGTCAGCGGTGGCGACGTTGCACCATCTCGCGGCTCCGGCGAGCGCGTCGGGCGCCGTCACCGTTCGCTTGATCGGCCAGACCGAACACATGAACGTCACGACGGCGGGACTGCCCACGGTGTCGAACAACGAGTTCTACGAGGTGTGGCTCTTGCAGCCCGCGACCAACAAGATGCTCGCCGTGGGCCTTCTCTCGCCGAGCGGAAAAGGGACCTTCAGCGTCGCGGCGCCCATAATGGCCCAGTATTCCTCGGTCGACATCAGTCTCCAGTCCAATGACGGCGACCCCGCCCACTCCAAGACCAGCGTCTTGCGCGGTCCGGTGACGTCGGCGTAGCGAAACCGCTTCGCAACGTCGGACAACCCAGAAGTGGTGCGGCTGGAGGGATTCGAACCCCCGACCCTCGGTTCCGTAGACCGATGCTCTAATCCGCTGAGCTACAGCCGCAATGTTTCTGGAGAGTCATCCTAGCCGACTCGCTCTCGCGACCCACTGGGCTCCTCACTACCATGCATCCATGACGCGAACCTTCCACGACGAGCTCCCCGGGTTACTGCAGCGTGCCAATGACGCCATGGTGGACATCCGCCACGACCTTCACGCCCACCCCGAACTCGCCTTCGAGGAACATCACGCGACCGAGGTCATTCGCTCGCGACTCGAGGCGTTGGGCTGGGAGTTGTCACGGTGCCCCACCGAGACGGGCGCGGTCGCGGTGCTTCGGGGCTCGCGTGCGGGCAAGCGCGTGATGATCCGCGCCGACATCGACGCGCTTCCCGTGCTCGAGGAGAGTGCCCTCTCCTTCGCGTCGGTGAACGAAGGCGTCATGCACGCGTGTGGTCACGACGTGCACACGGCCGCACTCTTAGGCGTGGCCGATGTCCTGAGCCAACGTCAGGGTGACCTGCCCGGTGACTACACCCTCCTCTTCCAGCCCGCCGAGGAGGGCGGCGGCGGGGCTCGCACGATGATCGAGGGTGGCGTCCTCGACGAGAACCCCGTCGACTTCGTGATCGGCGCGCACGTCACCTCGCTCGCGCCCGTGGGGCTCGTGGGTACGCGTGCGGGCATCCTCATGAGTGACGCGCGCTCGCTCAGCGTCGAGATTCGAGGCAAGGGTGGACACGGGGCGATGGCGAGCGCCGACGGCAACGTCGTGCTGGCCGTGAGCGAGCTCGCGCCGCGACTCGCCGAGGTCGTCGACGGTCTCAGTTACGAAGGCACCAATTGCGCGTGCTCCGCGGGCGTCATCCATGCCGGCACCGCCAACAACGTGGTACCGCGCAGCGCCCAACTGAAGGGGACGCTGCGCACGTTCACCCCCGAACAGCGCTCCCTGGCCCTTGGTCGACTGGCGACCGTCCTCGAAGAGATCCAGTCATCGTTCGCCGTCACGTGCACACTCGAACTCGGCGAAGGCACGCCCGCGGTGAACAACGACCCGCGCGTCGCCCAACGGGTTCTCGAAAGCGCGTCGCGCCACGTCGGGGCCGGCAACGTGCTGAGCTTTCCTCCTGCCTCACCCAGTGACGACGTGTCCGAATTCCTCAATCGCGTCCCGGGCTGCTACATGTTCATCGGTGGCGCCATGGCCGACGGATCGAGCGGCATGCACCACAGTCCAGACTTCAGCGTCGACGACGCTTCGTGCCACGTCGTCGCGGGCGTACTCGCCGAGTGCGCGGTCGACCTCGCTCAGGCGTAGAAGAGTCGAGCGGCACCGCGTAGCGGCGCCTGATTCCCGTTGATCACGATTCGATACGGAAGATCCGGGAACTGGTCCGGCTCGATGCGTCGCGCGTTACCACCAGCAAGGTGCACGGTGTTCGCGCCGAATTCTTGACCGAACTTCTCGATGACGTCGTGCACGTATCCAAGCCACAGATCCTCGTTGGTCGCGCGCGATCGCTCACCGATCAACTGATCGAACGTCTGATCGTCGCGAAAGACCTCTCGACCAACGTCACGAACCTTGCGCATCGTTCCCTCGACGCACAGGGCTAAGCCGAGTCCCGTACCGAGAGTCAGGACGACCTCAACGCCTTCGCCGGTCACGCATCCCAGAGCCGCAAGTTTGGCGTCGTTCACGACGCGCACGTCACGGTGAACCTTTTCGCAGAGGGCGTCTTGGAGAGCGAATCCAACCCAACGGGCTTCCAGGTCGGGGTCGACGTCGGTCGTCACGCCGCCCGGTCGCGAGAGGTTCCCCGGACGCACGACGTGTCCGTCGCTGAACTCGCCTGGGAACCCGACACCGATCTTCTGGACGCCGCTGTGGACGATTCGATCACTCAGCAACTCCACGAGACGCTCGGGCCAGCAGGGATACGGCGTGGGCTTGCGTCGAGCCGATTCTAAGAGTTCTCCCTTTGAATCGACGCGGCAGAACTTGATGTTCGTCGCCCCGATATCGATCGCGAGTACGTCATCGAGCGGTGGCGTCGGTTGCGTCATGGATAAATGGTACTGAGTCGACTCTCGCGCGACGACGCAAGCGACGCCGACACCACCACGGTCGCAATCGCACCACGAACACCGGCTTGGCGCCGGCGACCACCTGCGCGGTGCCTCGAGGACGCTGACGAATGGCGAGGACCGGGCGCTCGTTGACCGGTTCGACCAACTCGGGAAGGTACTTGGCGAGTGTCGCGTCAGCCAGACCCGCCAGGACCATGCGCGTCGAATGGTTGTTGACGATCGTCGCCGCTCGCGCTCCCCAGCGCGCGTGCAACTGCGAAAAGTCCTGGACGACGGTCACCAACGTGACGTCGAGACCGCTGACGGTCGCCGCCATCTGGTCAAGTTCGTCGAGCGACCCGACGGTCGCCGCCTCGTCGAGCACCATGAGCAGTGGCGTCTGGGTGCCCCGATCAACGAGTCGCTGTTGCTCTTCGAGGATCATTCGAAGCGCCCCGCGAAACAGCGCGTCGTAGTGGACCTGCTCACCTCGCGGACTGCAGAGATAGAGCGTGTTCGCACCGCCCAACACGCCACGCACACTTGACAACGGTTGGCGAAAGCGCCACGGCAACATCATGGTTTCGGCCGTTACCAAGACCCCGTCCACCGTGCGGGCGTCGTGCTCGAGGAACGACGCCAAAACCTGGCCCGCCTCGCCACCCGTTCGTTCATGGAGCCACTGGTCGAAGTTTCGTCGCTCGAGGACCAACGCGACGTCGAAGATGTCCGCGGCGTGATCAAGGGCGAGGACCATCACGGCCGCGACGACCTTGGTGGCGAGCGAGTTCCAGAAGTCCGAATCGTTTCGTGTCGAGCCACTGGTCAAGTCGCGCGCGACGCGCAGCGCGTGGCGAAACGTTCGCACGCCTTCGAGCGGATTCCACGTCAGTCCGTCCTCTCTTCCCGGCTGAAGCAGTTCGACGGTTCCGAGTGACGAACGCCACGCACGGGTGGATTGCACGACGTCGTTCTTCACGCTCGTCACGACCACCGCGCCCGTCCACGAGAGGATCGCGGGCACGACCAGCGACGAGGTCTTGCCCGACTGCGTCGGGCCGACGACCAGGAGTGAACTGCGGGCGTCCAGACGCACCATTGGTCCGTAGGGCACCGAATTCCAGGTCCGGCGTCCGAGGGGTGGACGGTCGTTCACGTCGTGCCCCTCATCGCGGCGTCGGTGTCGATGAAGGTGACGTCACGTCTATCAGGAGTGACGCGCACGATCGACCGAAAGGTTCCGTAGCGCACCAGGGCGACTCCTTTGGGCAGTGCCACGAGATACTGGGCCTCACGAGGGTGCAGGCCGAGCGCACGAACCATTTCTCGTGCCTCGTCAACGGGCTGGCGGAACAGCCAAGTCGTCTCACATTCACGCAACAACCCCTGGGCGCGCTCTCGTTCGGCGCTGCCCTCGTCACCCACGGCGCCCACGTCACTCCAGCGATGCAGCACGAGGACGTGACTGAGTCCCCGCGATCGCGCGAGCTTCCACGATCCCTGCAGCCAGCGCAACGCGTGCGAGTCCGAAAGCAACGCCCACGCCTCGTCGAGCACGAGGTACCCGAGCGCCCCGTCACGAGCGATGACCTGTTGGGCCGCTCCCACGGCACTCAGGGCCGCGACCGACAGCGTCTCGGACGACCACTGCGCGGAGAGGTCGAGCACGACCAAGTCGCCCACGAATTCCAGCGGACGGCCTTCGCCGTCGAAGAGACCGGCCAGGTCACCGTAGACGAATCGGTACAGCGTCAACGCCACTTCGCGTCGAGCCGTGGTCGCGTCCGAGGAGATGGCGTCACGAAAGTCGAGAAACAATGCCCAGAGCAAGCGATCTGGTCGAGGTGTGCACAAACGCGTGAACGCTTCGTCGATCTCGTAGTGCTGCTGGGCGCTGAGCGGCGCACCCTGCGCGGTCGCGATCAGGACCCGAACGAAGTCGCGACACTCTCGCTCCTCGGCTGGAAACGGGTTGCACCAACCGTCTCTACCCAGGGCGACCGAGCGCACGCCGTAGTTGCGAGCGAGAGCGCCGTATTCGCCCTTCGGGTCGATCACGACCACTCGTCGACCACGCCCGAGCGCGCGGTCGATCTGCATCTTGACCACGGTGCTTTTGCCCGCGCCGATCGACCCCGCCACCACCACGTTCGGGTTCGATACCAACTCCGCTTCGTACGCGTCAAAGGGGTCCAAAACGAAGTCGAAACCTCGCAGCGCGCGACCGAGGGGACGGCCCACCAGACCGGTTCCGGCGTCGTGAGCGGGTAGACGAAGAGAGGCGAGATCGCGTGACGTGATCCAGTGCGTCCAGGGTCCTTTCACCAACCCGGTCCCCCCGGTAACTGGAAGCAGTACCACGCGAGTTGACGACCCCCGCCCCTCTCGACGCGCAGGCCCGATTCCTTGCAACTCTTCTGGAGTTCGCGTGATCGCGCTCGAAGTTCCACGAGCGACGACGCACGAACCGTGAGAAATACCGCGAGACGCAGTAGTGCTTCGCCACTCGCGACGAACTCCTCTCGCTGGGAGAGTCGCAACAATGATCGTTTGGATCGCGCACTACGACGAAAACCAATTGCCGAGGACGCCGCGTGATCACTTCCCATCCGGTGCACCGCCCGCGACGCAACCCGCTGGGCCCTCTCGTTGGTCAGCACGTCCACGTGCAGCGCAACCTCTGGGTGACATCGACTCTGTTGAATCTTCTCCAAGACGGCTCGCGAGCCGTCGACGCCACTGAAGTCTCGAAGGCGATAAACCCGAAGAACCTCGTGGCGCCGTCGAAGGTAGCCCCACCGCTCAAGCAGGCCCGAGCTGTTCGAGTTCGCCCCCAGATCAAGGAAACTTCGTAAGAGGTCGGCATTCTCGTGCCAGCCTTCAGGACTCAGGTCGCTCGCGTGCAACGCCAGGAGCGTGCGCGCCGACCCGAGGTCTGATCGCACGTGGATCGACACGTGGTCGACCTCACCGCCCGTTGCGAGGCTCTTGGTCAAGTCGGCGAACCTCTGGGCCAACTCGAAGTCGGATCCCGCGAGATCGAGACGGCCACGGTGCACGAGTTCGAACCCGATGACGTGAACGACGCCTCGAGCGCGGAGCGACAACGATCGACCGTTGGCTTCGGCGTGCACCACGAGCCAACGCGAGCGAGATCCGAACAACGAAGCGACGCCGAGGAACTCGCCAACCGTTAAGCCTTCGCTCGCGGGCAGGGCCATCACGAACAATCCGAGTCCGAGGACGAGTTCAAACGACTGGGCGTGCGATTCGATCACCCAATCACCAGTGAGGCCGATGCCGAGGATACAGAGAGCGGCCTGATGCCGACGGATACCCACCCACCGCGACTCGGCATCGGCGTCGCCGAGTCCCACGACCTCACTCATCGAAGTGCCAACCGACCACCGGACCCATCTCATCGGTGCCGTAGGCGACGTGACCGCCGCGCAGTCGCGGCGTGCCGATCGGCGGCTCGGGCGGCGGTCCGTCGTGGGAAGGGAACTCGACGTCCGGTCCGGCCTCCCACATCCCAAGTCCCAAGTCGTCGGGCCGCGCCGGCGGCTCGGGCAGGGGAGCGTCGGGCAGAAGCGAACGCGCGGCGGCCACCGCCGGCGAGGACGGCAGCGCGGTCACGGTCTTCGTGAAACGCTGTCGGACCCCTTCGAGATTGTGCAGGGCGGACTGTTCGACGAAGGGAATGACCCGCAGCAGGATGAACGGCGAACACGTCGCCAGAAGGATCGTCACCGCACCCTCGACGATCTCACTCGCCGAAGAACCCTGCAATTCGTCCAGACCCAACGTGAGTGCGATGACGATCAGAAACTTGCTCGACGCCACCGCCAGAAACGTCTCGGCCAGTCGCCATCCGAGTCGGCGCAGCGAAGGAAAGGTCGAAAGGGGGACGATCACGGGCACGAGCACCAAGAGCAGTGACAAAACTACGGTTCGAAGCAACAGTTCGCACCAGAGCAACCACGTGCCCACCACCACGGCGAGGGCCAGGATGAAGAGTCCGAAGCCGGGTGTCGTCGTCGACAGGGCGTTGAAGGCGGCGACCAGACCCGCCGTATGGTTCGCCACCGAAGCCGCGGCGGTACTGGACATTTGGTTCACCCCCTCGAGAATGAGCACCGTCAACGGCTTCGCGAGGAAGATGCCCGCCACGCAGGCGGGAGCGACTCCGAGATACACCCGCCACAGCGACGACGCGTCGCCGTGGCGCAGTGCGTGCAAGGTCGAGACGAGCAGTCCGATCATCATCAGGATCGGTGCCAGCACCAAGAGCACACCGAACTCCTGATTCGCCGAATCCACCACCGTGGTCGGTTCGCTCATCGACGTCAGTACTTGACCCGCCGCGGTCAAGAACCATTGGACGCTGTTGAGGATCCACGTGGTGAGAGCGGTGAAGAGGTCACCGAGCGTGGCCTTGGCGATGTAGGTCGTGGCGCAGTTGACGGGCGAGAAGAAGCAGAGCAGGTGACTCATCAGTGGACGCTTAAGCCGGTGTGAAAGAAGAAGTTGATGAGCGTGGGCGCCGCGCCAATGAGCACCGCGGCGAGCAGTGACGTCGCCACGGCCCTGCGTCCCGACGCCGACTGGTGCATGTTCTGCGTGTGGCTCCCGATCGCCCACAACGCGGCGCCCACCAGCAGCGCGACGAGCGCGCCGATCAAAGCCCACGCGGCGATCCCGTTCGCAATCTGCTGCAGGGCCTCGCTTCCCGGCAGCGACGTCGCGGTGGGGGTCAGAGTCACGTCGGCGATCAGCATGGAGGGCTCACTTTCACTTGGGGAGTGCCCAATGGTCGCTGTTGCACCAGTTCCTCGTTCGTCTGCGAGAATGAATGAGTGTTCATCGCCGCCACGAAAAACTTCGCCTCACACTGGCCGGCGTTCACGCTGTATCTACTTGGCGTCGGCGTCCTGGTACTAGGAGCCTTAATTGGTGCGTTGATCAACCGACGCCGCGGTCACCGGGCGATCGCCCAACGACTCACGGCACTCGGCGGACGATTGGGAGTCGAGCCCCGTGACGACAACGGCAAGGTCGAATCGGCCCTCAGTTTCTTGGAGGAAGTCACCGGTGCCGCCACCATCGCCGTGTCCGAGTCGAGTGCCGAGTCCGTTCGGCTTCGTCGGTCCTTGGACGCGCTGCCCTTGGGTCTCGTGCTCTGTGACGAAGCGGGAGGCGTCATCTTTCGCAACAACCAGGCTGAGACCCTCATGGCCAGTCGATACGGCGACGCCATCGCGGCTCAGGCCGTCACCGAGGTGCTCGCCGAAGGCTGGACCAACGGCGTCGCCGAACGGACCATCGACATCTACGGACCGCCGCGGCGGACCTTGACGATCCGAGCGTCCGTGATCGACGACGGTCGGCGACCATTGGGCGTGATCGCGATCATCGAGGACGTGTCAGAACGTCGCCGCCTCGAGGACATTCGTCGCGACTTCATCGCGAACGTCTCCCACGAGCTCAAGACTCCGATGGGCGCGCTCGGGCTCCTCGCCGAGACACTGCAATTCGAGCGCGACCCGGCCGTCGCAAATCGGCTCGCCGAGCGCATCAACTCCGAGGCCTTCCGCGTGAACCGCATCATCGAAGACCTCTTGGACCTGTCTCGCATCGAGAGCGAAGGTTCGCCATCGAGGGAGCCAGTACCGGTCTCGCTCATCGTCGCCGACGCCATCGAGCGAATACGTACCGCCGCCGAACAGCACGACATCACGTTGGATTTCGTGGAACCTGAGGCCAACTTCGTCATCGTCGGTGATCGACGCCAATTGATCTCCGCCGTGCACGCGCTGCTCGAGAACGCCGTCGTCTATTCGCCCGCCGGCGGCACCGTGATGATCAGTATCGATCGCGTCGAGCCCACCACCAACGAGGAAGGTGAGATCGTCGGTCCGCTCGTGCGCGTCGCGATCAAGGACCACGGCGTCGGTATTCCAGCGAAGGACCTCGAGAGGATCTTCGAGCGCTTCTACCGCGTGGACCCCGGCCGCGCACGAGAGACCGGTGGAACGGGGCTCGGACTCAGCATCGTGCGCCACGTCGCACAGAACCACGGCGGCTCGGTCGTGGTGGACTCGCGAGAGGGTGAGGGATCGACTTTCGCGCTCGAACTGCCGATGAACCACCAATGAGCAAGAAGACCAGCACCGAGAAGAGGGTTCACGTCCTGGTGGTCGAGGATGAGGAGTCCTTCATTGACGCACTGAGCATCGGACTGGATCGTGAGGGCTTCAACGTCAGCATCGCGCGAGACGGGCAAGAAGCACTGACCCTCTTTGGCCGCGAGCGGTACGACCTGGTTCTCCTGGACCTCATGCTGCCCAAGCTGTCCGGCCTCGACGTCTGTCGCGCGATTCGAAACGTCAGCGACGTTCCCATCATCATCGTCAGTGCGAAGGGCGAAGAGGTCGACATGGTACTCATGCTCGAGATCGGGGCCGACGACTACGTCACCAAGCCCTACCGACTGCGCGAACTCGTGGCCAGGATCCGCGCGGTCCTGCGTCGACGCGAGGCCCACGACTACGCCGCGCCCGCTGACGAGATCATCGAACAGGGACCACTTCGCATGGACATCGACGCTCGACGCTGCTTCGTCAACGGCGAGGAGATCAAACTACGCAAGAAGGAGTTCGCCCTGCTCCGGCTGCTCCTGGAGAATCCTGGCCGAGTGCTCACTCGCGAGGTGCTCATCGACCGGGTCTGGGGCAACGACTACGTCGGTGACACCAAGACCCTGGACGTCCACATCAAACGTCTGCGCAGTCTGATCGAAGACGACCCCAAGGCGCCGAACCACATCACCACGGTGCGCGGCGTCGGTTACCGCTTCGAACTTACGAATCCTTCTTCGTGATCACCAACTGGTCCCCCATGTACGGGGCCAGTACGTCGGGCAGTTTGATCGAACCGTCGACCTGCCGATAGGTCTCGACGAGCGCGGCCCAGATCCGCGCCCACGCGAGCGCCGATCCGTTAACGGTGTGCACGAACGCGGTGGTGCCGGCTGCCGTTCGGTATCGCACGTTGGCCCGCCGCGCCTGGAAGTCACGGAACCAGCTCACCGAGGACACTTCGAGCCACTTGTCGACGCCGGGACTGTAGACCTCCAGGTCGACCGTGCGGGCCGAGGACGTTCCCAGGTCACCCGTGCACAGGTCGAGGACCCGGTACGTGAGTCCGAGGACCTGCAGCAAACTCTCCGCGCGTTCCAAGATGTCCGCGTGGGCCGCCTCGGCCTGCTCGGGCGTGCAGTAGGCGAAGAGCTCGACCTTGTCGAACTCGTGCACTCGCAGTAATCCTCTGGTGTCACGACCAGCGGCACCCGCCTCTCGTCGAAAGCACGCCGTTTGGGCGGTCAGTCGCACGGGCAACTGGTCCTCGTTGAGTATCTCGCCTCGATTCATCGACGTGAGCGGCACCTCGGCGGTGGGTATGGCCCACAGGTCGTCGCGCTCGATCGCGTACATGTCGTCGACCGACTTGGGCAGGTGTCCCGTGGACATCATGGTCTCGGTCAGGGCGAAACTCGGCGGGCGTATCTCCTCGTAGTCCGCCACGTGAGCGTTCAACGCGTAAAAGCCCAGAGCGCGCAGCAGTCGCGCACCGGCTCCTCGATAGAGAGGGAACATCGAACCGGCCAACTTCGCCCCGGACTCCAGGTCCAGGATGCCCAGTTCGAGGCCGATCTCCCAGTGCGGTACCCGCTGGTGCTCGGCGAAGGTGGGGAACGCCGCACCCTCATCCATGCCCACCCACCATCGACGAGTCTCCACGTTGTCGTTCTCGTCCTCGCCGTCGGGAACGTCGGGTGCCGGAATATTGGGTACGAGCAAGAGCTTCTCGCGCAGTCGTGTCGCGACGGCGTCGACCTGCTTGGTCGCCTGGCTCTCGCGATCGCCCAGTTCCCGGCTTCGAGCGGCGAGCTCGTCAGCCTTCGCGACCTCGTTGTTCTTGCGCGCCTCGCCCACCTGTCGCGAGAGGTCCTTCACTTCCGCTCGTAGCTGCTCGGCTTCTTGGAGCAGGCGGCGGTGTTCGACGTCGAGTTCGATGATCTCGTCCATGGTCGAGAACTCGACCCCACGTCGTGCGAGGGCGGTCTTCACAAATTCAGGCTCACGACGCAATTGTGCGAGATCAATCATGTGAGCAAGCCTACCGACGGACCCGTCGGCGGGTTTGAGCGTCTAGGTTCAGTGGTCGTGAGTAACGCCGTTCAGATGAAGAACCTGAAGGTCTCCTTCGGGAGCCTTCGCGCGGTGGACGACGTCACCCTCGAGATCAACTACGGCGAGATCGCCACGCTGCTCGGTCCCAACGGCGCGGGCAAGACCACGGCCGTCGAGACCCTGCTCGGGTTTCGCCGACCCGACGCCGGTTCGGTTCGCGTGCACGGACTGGACCCGATGCGCGACCACCGCGAGGTCGTCGCGCGCACCGGAGCCCTGTTGCAGCGCGGCGGGGTCTGGTTCCCCATGACGCCGCGTCAAGTGCTTACGTTGACCGCGACCTACTACGAAGCACCCCGCGACACCGACGAACTCCTGCGAATCCTCGACCTCGAGCAGTGTGCTCGCACCCCGTGGCGTCGACTGAGTGGCGGCGAGCAACAGCGCACGTTGCTGGCCCTGGCGCTGCTGGGCCGACCCAAGGTCCTCGTGCTCGACGAACCCACGACGTCGGTCGACCCCGAAGGTCGCCAGGTGATCCGCGACATCATCCGAGCGGAACGAGACCGTGGTTGCGCTCTGCTGATCACGACCCACGAACTCGACGAGGCCGAGAGACTGGCCGACTATCTGGTGATCCTGCACCGGGGTCACGAGGTCGCCAAGGGAACGCTCGGCGAACTCGCGGGCGAGCCCGAACTCATCGTCGACGCGTCGGGGCCGGTCGATCCGGTCGCGCTCGGCGCGCTCTTGGCGTGCGAGGTGAGGCCCGACGGCCCCTCGCGAGTGCGCTGCGCGGTCGAATCCAGCCCCGAGAGGATCGCGACCGTGAGCGCGTTCTTGAGCGAACGGGGACTCTCGTTGGTCTCCCTGCGAACCCGCGCCACGCTCGAGGAGCGCTACCTCGAGCTCATCGCCGACGAGAGAACTGGCGCGCCCTCATGAGGGCCTGGTGGGCGCAGACCCGCGCCGAGGTGCGCATGAACATCCGCCGGGGCGAGACCTTGCTGCTCACCATCGGCATCCCGGTGCTGCTGCTGGTCTTCTTCTCGCTGGCTCACGTCACCACCTCGCCCACTCGCGATCGTGTCGACTTCATCGCGCCCGGGATACTCGCGCTGTGCGTGCTTTCCACGTCACTCGTGGCGTTGTCGATCGCGACCGGATTCGAGCGTTCCTACGGCGTCCTTCGCCGCCTCTTCGTCACGCCCCTCGGTCAACGCCGATTGATCGGCGCCAAAATCGGAGGTGTCCTCGTCACCGAGGCCATCCAAGTCCTCGTCTTGTCGCTCGTGGCCCTCGCCTTGCACTGGCGTCCCCGCGGCGGGGCCAGCGGTGCGCTCGAGGTGGTCGCGCTGCTCCTGCTTGGTACGGCGGGCTGTGCGGGAATCGGTTTGCTGCTCGCGGGAAGGTTACGAGCCGAGGTCAACCTCGCCGCGAGCAACGGTCTCTACCTGGTCCTTCTGCTCGTTTCGGGCATCGTCGTGCCCGTCTCGTCCTTGCCGGCCTTCGTTCGTCACGTCGTCGTCGCCCTGCCGTCGGGTGCACTCGCCGAAGGGCTCCATCGCGTCCTCGGCCAGGGTCGCACACCCACGACGGCCGATTGGGTGTCGCTCTGCCTGTGGGCGGTGGTCGCGCCGCTGCTCGCCGCGCGCACGTTCCGCTTCGACTAACTCTCGAGCGACTTGATGCCGCTTGCGAACTGGGCGACCGGTATCGCTCCTACGTGCACCGCTTGGACCACGCCCTTCGCGTTCAAGAACACCGTCTCGGGTAACGCCTGGAACTTGAACAGGCCCGCGGTGATCGTGTCGTTCGGATCGAACGCCACGGGAAAGGTCACGTGATCCTTCTTGGTGAACGACTGGGCAGCACTCCGTTGATCGCCCGCGTCAATGCCCAAGACCTCGACACGGCCCACTCGGTGCGTCGAGACGTACGTGGCGAGTTTGGGGATCTCACCCTGACACGGTGCGCACCAGCTCGCGAAGAACACGAGCACCGATGGTCGTCCACTCGACCAGGGGGCCTTCTGACTTCCTCCGTCAAGTCCGCTCGCGGTGAACGACGCGATCCTGGTCCCGTCCAATTTCGCTTTCGGCGTCTCCCCCGAGGTGACCTTGCCCCCCGTCAACACCGAGACCACGGCGATCAACGCGATGGCGATGATCGCGCCCAGCCCGAGCGACACGAACATCATGGGCGAGGGGTGGCCCCGTTTCGGCTTAGTGGTTTCGGACAATGACATCCACCGCCATGAGGACGAAGAGCGCGGTCAGGTACGTGATCGAGAAATGGAAGAGACGCATCGCCTCGCCGACGTCCGCGCGATCCTCGCGCGCGTGCCGGTAGAGGCGAAAGGCGTAGAACGTGAAGAGTCCGCCGAGCACGGTCGCCGACACCGCGTAGATCCACCCCAGGTGCGCGGCGGGTCCGATCAGCATCGTGAGCGCCCACATGAGCACCGAATACACCAGGATCTCGAGAGTGGTGCGCCGCAGCGACGCCACCACGGGCATCATGGGCACGTTCGCCGCCTCGTAGTCATCGCGGTAGCGCACGGCCAACGCCCAAAAATGCGGTGGGGTCCAGATGAAGATCACGAGGAAGAGCAGCACGGGAGTCCAGCCGAGCGAGTTGGTCACGGCCGACCAACCAATGAGCACCGGTACGGCTCCCGCCGCGCCGCCGATCACGATGTTCTGCTTCGAGCGGCGCTTCAACCACATGGTGTAGATGAACACGTAGAACGCCGTCGCACTCAGGGCCAACCACGCCGAGAGTTGGTTGACCCAGATCGCCAGGATCGCGAAGGCGAGCACTTCGAGGCCCGTCGCAAAGACCGTGGCGGCGCGAGCACTCATCACCCCGGTCACGAGGGGACGCTTGCGGGTCCGCTGCATGATCGCGTCGATGTCGCGGTCGATCACCATGTTGAAGGCGTTCGCACCCGCGGCGGCGAGTGTGCCGCCAGCCAACGTCGCCACCACCAACCAGAGTCCGGGAATACCGTTGGCGGCCACCACCATGGTCGGGATCGTCGTGACCAGCAAGAGTTCAATGATGCGCGGCTTGGTCAACGCGACGTAGCCGCGAACGACCTCGACGAACGAAAGATGGCGAGGAGCGGCAATAGTCACAAGGAATATTCTACGAGCGCCAGAATCCCTAGGCTACGGGGGTGGCACCAACCCCTCGCACGCTGTCCGCTCCGGCGTTTCGCTGGTTCGCCTTCGCGTCATTCTTGTCGATGATCCTGATTGTGCTGTCGGGCGCCGCAGTGCGCCTCACGGGTTCGGGCCTGGGCTGTCCAGATTGGCCCACGTGCTTCCACGGCCGGATCACCGGCTCGCTCAGCATCCATCCCTTCATCGAATACGCCAATCGCATGGTCACCGTGACCCTCATCGTCCTGACGGGCGCCACCTTCGTCGCGGCGTGGCTACGCGACACCCGTCGTCGCGATCTGCTCGTCCTCTCCGGTGCGCTGGTCGTCGGCGTCGTCGCTGACGCCGTGCTCGGTGCGTTCGTCGTCTACAGCAAGCTCAACCCCTGGCTGGTGTCGCTGCACATGCTGCTCTCGCTCGCGATGGTCGTCGTCGGCGCGGTGCTGTACCACCACTCCAAGTACGTCTACGGTCCCGGCGCTCGCAGCGACGTTCGCGACCCACACTTTCGCGCCGTCGCCCAACTGCTCTGGCTGCCCTTCGTCATCCTGCTCGTGACCGGCACGCTCACCACCGGCTCGGGGCCGCACGCCGGGTCGTCCCAGGGACAACTGCGCGCGCGACGCTTACCCTTCGCCTTCTCGTCCGCGGCGTGGGTCCATTCGGCCGCCGCTCTCCTCTTCGTGGGACTCGTGGTCGGCTTGTTGCTCGCGATCTGGAAGTCCGGTGCCCCGAGAGCCCTTCAACTCGGCGTTCGTCGTCTGGTGGTGATCGCGCTGGTCCAAGCCGCCATCGGCATCACCCAGTACCTGACCCACGTGCCGGTCCTGCTCGTCGAACTGCACGTCGCGGGCGCGGTGTCACTGACGATCGGCATGACCCAGTTCACCTTGCGACAACGCGCTCACGACCGCGAGCTCGGCACCGAGAAACGCTCGGGCCGGGCCAATCAAGGCCCAAAGTCCCTAGTGATGTCCTGATTCGACCTGTCAGACTCGACCCAAGAAAGGGGGGTTGATGGCAGCCATTTTGTCTTTTGCGGCGATTTTCCCACTGAACACGTTGGGTCACTACATTCACTGGCACTGGATCTACATCAGTGTCGCCAACCTGACGGTGATCGTGCTGATGGTGGCGACGTTCATCGGCGCTCTCTTCCTACCCTTCCCGGGCCGACGTCGTCGCAAGGAGAACCGATGAGCACCACCGAGATCGACCGCCAATGGACGACCAGACTTCGTCGTAAGGCGGCGGGCAAACTCCCGCCCGAGAAACTGCTGCCCGACACCCAACCCTCGTACGTGGCGTCGTGGATCTACGTCTTTGGCGTGGCGACGCTCGCCTCGCTCGGCGTCGTGATCTTCACGGGTTGTGTCTTGGCGATTCGCGGACCCCAATGGTGGCACGGTTCGGCCTACGGTCACTTCATCAACTCCCTGCACCTGTGGAGCGTGGAGATCTTCTTCTTCACCATGGTCATTCACCTGTGGGGCAAGTTCGCCATGGCCGCCTGGCGCGGTGGACGCACGCTCACCTGGATGACCGGGGTCGTGACCTTCCTCGCCTCGATCGCCACCGCCTTCACCGGTTACGCCAGCCAGACCAACTTCGACTCCCAGTGGATCACCACCCAGGCCAAAGACGGCATCAACGCCACGGGCGCGGGCGCCTACTTCAACGTGTTGAACCTCGGCCAGATGCTCATGTGGCACATTGTCCTGTTGCCCATCGCGGCCGTGGTGCTCACGGCACTGCACGTGCTCCTGGTTCGCATCAAGGGTGTGGTCCCTCCCTTTGAGGACGACGTCAAGCCCGCGACACAGAAGGTCGCGGTCGGCGAATGACGAAGAAGACATTTCGCCCCGACGTCGACGCGCCCGAGTGGAAGGGTGGTCACACCCCCTACGACATCATCAAGGAGGGTACGATCGCGCTCTTGGTGATCGCCCTGCTCACCTTGATCCTCGCGATCGTTTTCGGGTCGCCCGACGAGACGGCCATCACGATCAAGTCCTGGTCCAACGCCGATCCGATCGACTTCGCGACGACCGCGCTCAGCGAACTGAACGGCACCTCCACTTCCGCTTCCTACGGTGCGCCCTACAACCACAACGGCTCCAGCCAGCAGATCGGACCACTCCAACTCGAGAAGTGGGTCGGCGTGCGGATCCCCATCAACGCCGCCGAGGCCTTCGTCATCCAGCCCCTGCGGGCGCTGCCCAACGAACCGACGCTCGACGCCGACCTCCACCAGTACACCGCGGCGTCCTCGGCGACCCAAACGGCGTGGCTCAACGCGTACGCCAAGGCCGCCAACGACATGAAGTTCGTCAAGGGACAGGTCGTCGTCAAGACCACCACCGCCGGTCCGGTACCGGTCATGATCAACGACCTGACGACGATGGCGCGCTCCGGAGCCCTCGACCAGGACCTGCTCAACAGTGGCGGCTTCTACACCACGGACTACACCAAGCCCCTGCTGTTCCTCTCTGACGGTCAGTACCTCGGCAACCTCGCCACCGAACAACACCTCGGGGGCGACCAGTGGGGCATGATGAACGAGACCGGCAACTACCCCGGTCAAGCGTGGCTCTGGCTGTACACCTTCTGGTACCAGATACCGCCGTTCAACAGCTCGGCGAGCGGTGACGCCCTGGTCTGGGGTGTCATGATGGTGCTCTCGATCCTGTTGTTGCTGGTGCCGCTCATTCCGGGACTGCGCTCGGTCCCGCGCAAGCTGCGGATCTACCGCTTGATCTGGCGCGAGCACTATCGCGATACCGGCGCGGGTTGATTCTTCGCTACGTTTAGGGAAATGAATCACGAACATCCCACTGATGAGTTCCCGGTCCCCGCGCTCTTGCGTCAAGCCCGAGGCACCTACTCGCTCGCCATCCGGATTCGACTGAGCGCCGAGGGCCTGAGCGACCTGCCCAAGAACGGCCCCTACTTCGTCAGCGGACTCGCCCACGGCATCGACGCCGAGCAGTTGTTACGAGAGATGGGTCTCAGCGACGCCCAGGCCGAGAGGCTGCTGGGCGCGTTGCTCGAAGCACACTTCGTCGAAGCCGCCGACGGACCCGACTCACAAGAAGCCTTGGCGCTTCGCACGACGGAGAAGGGGCTTCGCGCGGCCCGGGCGGTCACCGAAGCCGTGGGAAGCGTGAACCACGAACTCTCGCACATGTTGACGCCCGAGGAGTTCCAGGGCTTTAGAAATGCCCTCGTGGCGCTGACGACCATCAAGCAACGAACCGAGGAGTCGCTGCGCTAGGGGTCCTCGCCAGATGTGGTCGTTCACGACGTGTAAAGACCACTCAGTGGAGACGATGGGGATCGAACCCACGACCTCAGGCTTGCAAAGCCCGCGCTCTACCAACTGAGCTACATCCCCGGGATCTTCATTGTACCAATAATGCCGACGATCGAGTCTTGCGCTGGACTCGAACGCCGGTCACGTCGCCGCGACGACTCGACCATCCTTGACCGCCTGCTTCAACTCCTCGTAGTCCTTCGCGTTCCTGGCGGCGTAGTGGCGCGCGAACTCGACCATCGATTCGTCGAAGCGCTCGCCCTTGCCGAGGTAACCCGATAGCAGCGCCGAATGCCCGCAGCGGGCGTGGGCGCGCGCCAGGGTCCAGGCGCAGACTCGCCCGTAGGCGACGAGGAGCGACTCGTTCAATCGCTCGACGTCCACCGCCGCCTTGTTGTCGTAGAGCTGGCGGATATAGAAACTGCGACGTCGCTTCAGTGGACCGACCGACTGCCAACCAAGGAGGAGGTCCGGCGTCGCCTGCATCAGACGCTGACCGCGCACGACCCGTTCGCCGGGGGCGAACGCCGAGGTGAGACCACGCGCCTGCGTGATCACCGACGCCTGCGCCTCCTTGATCTGCAGCAAGAGGGGGTCGTACTCGTCGCGGCCGACGAGTAACACCGCCAGACACTCGGTACCCACTGAGCCGACGCCCACGACGTGGCGCGCGACGTCACGCACGACGTACTGGCCCAGGAGGACCTGACGGTCGCTGGAGAGCGTCTTGACGTACTCGCGAACGATCTCGCGCACGTCGTCCTCGGTCATCGAACCATCTTGCGTGGCGTCCAGAGGGGTGAAATGAGGGGGATTGATACGGATCGACGCCCGGTTCTTGGAGTACTGGACGACTTTGTCGAAGGCGGATGTCGTAGGACTCTCCTTCACGCCTCGAAAGATGTCGTCGACCTTCTCTCGAGCGGAGTCGGAGAAGAAGCCCCGAAGCTCCTTCATCGCGAGCGACAGGTCGAGCGTGGCGTACCAAACCTGCAGACGAGTCTGCAGTGCGAATTCGCTCATCGCGGTCCGGTACTCGCGCGCGACACTCCGAGCGATGTTCTCCTGCTGCTTGGTGCGATGACCCAGTTGTTCGGAACTGATGACGAGAGAGGAGACCAATCGCTTGACGTCCCATTCGAACGGACCGGTTTCGGTCTCGTCGAAGTCGTTGACGTCAAAGACGAGCCGGCGCTCGGGGGAGGAGAAGATCCCGAAGTTCGAGAGATGGGCGTCGCCACAGATCTGTGCCTCGAGGTCCGTGCTCGATCCACGCGCGAGATCGTCGGCCATGAGTAGCGCCGCACCCCGATAGAAGGCCAGCGGGCTCTCCAGCATGCGCTGGTAACGCAGAGGCAGCAACGACGCCACCCGGTGTTCGCCTTGTTCGATCAACCTCGCGACCGCGTCGTACGTCGGGGGGCGTTCGGCCAGCTGACCGAGCGACTGTCGTGAGGTCCGTTCGCGCGCGGACCGACCCGTCGCTCGTCGTGCCGCGAGATCGGCCACGTGGCGCTCGTCGTTCATCGACGCTCCACGGACACGGGAACGGTCGAACGCCGGGCGAGTCTTTCGCCCGCACGAGTCACGATGAGCAGTCCGATCATCAGATCCATGACCAGCACACATCCCGGGAAGAGGGCACCGTCGGTCGTGAAGTGCCGCAGTGTCAACAGGGTGATGCCGCAGTTGAGAAAACCCATGAAGAAGACCCGGGGCGACTCGCTGGCCGGCGCGAGCCAGGACTTGCGCACAGTGGGCAATGCCGCGACCTGATCAGCCGCGACGAAGGAGAGCAGCGCAACGGTGGGTTGATTGACGACGGCCCAGAACACCAGACCGATGACCGAGATGGCGCCGCAGAACGCGTCGAAACGGCCAATCTTCCACACGCTGTGCGGGTTCTTGAACGACGCCACGATCACGACGCAGGGCACGAAGCCGAGCATCAGTGTCATCACCGCGGCGAGTCCCACGTGCTGTTGCACCTCAACGACGAAACCGAGGACTCCCTCGAGGCCCCAGAGTCCCCACGTGACCCGATTGGGCGACGTCACGCCTCGAAGGGTGTCGCGGATGTAGCCGTAGGCGCCGATGAGCGACAGGAACGCCGCGAGGAACACGAAGCGCGGATCGATCATCCATCAAGTCTGCCCCGTTTGGGACTCGGTCACTTCAACTCGATTTTGCGCCATTTCCCGTCAACTAGCCTCGGCGTTTGTGGACGCCAAGAATTTTCTCGAAATGTCGCGCGTCGCCGACGACACCTGGCGCTTCGAGGTCACCGAACGGCTCATCACGCCCGGAAAATTCCTCTTCGGCGGTTGCGGTCTCGCGTCGGGACTCGTCGCCCTCGAAGAGGCCAGCGGGCGACCGACGGTCTGGGCCACCGCGCAGTACCTCTCCTACGCGCCACTGGGCGCCGAGGTGACCGTCAAGACCGATCTCGCGGTCGTGGGCGGGCGCGTCACCCAGGCCCGAGCGACGACGTGGTGCGAAGGGCGAGAAGTACTGACGGTGAACGCCGCCCTGGGGACCGGTGAACTCACCGCGCCCACCCCCTGGGTCACGATGGCCAACGTACCGGCTCCCGAGGACTGCCCTCCTCGGATCATGCCCAAACGATTCGATAATTCGATCTTCAATCACGTCGAGACACGAATCGCCCTCGGCCGATCCTTCGCCGACATCGACGGCACGCCCGGTTCACCAATCTCGGCGCTCTGGTCTCGGGTCCCCGGACACTTCGAACCCTCCGCCGCCACCCTCGCCATCTTCGGCGACTACGTGTCGGGCGGGGCCACGCAACCTTTGGGAAAGAGCACGATGGGTCGAAGCCTCGACAACACGATACGTATCGCAAAACTGGAACCGACCGAGTGGGTGCTGTGCGAGATTCACATGCACGCACTCAGTGGAGGCTTCGGACAAGGTACTGCGTTCCTCTGGAGCAGGAACGGCACGTTGCTCGCCACCGCGAGTCAATCAATTGCCGCCAAGCTCTGGGACGTCCAGTACTGAACTGACGCTGGTGTAGATTGGTACCCCTTAGGGGCTATAGCTCAGTCGGTTAGAGCGCGTCACTGATAATGACGAGGTCGTAAGTTCGATTCTTACTAGCCCCACCAAATTCGTGTATTGCAACACCTGAGTCTTAACATTTGGTTTTCAGGCGATGGTTGACACAACAACAGCTGACCCTTGACACCGGTCGACGTCCGCCCACGACCACCACGTTCGTGGTGACCCTCGCTCGCGAACGCGACGCGGGGCCGAAAACCCTGGCGACCGATGGTAACCTCAATGAAAGGGACTTGCGTTTCGATCCGGTACCGTACGCGAACTTGCAACACCGCGTCGACGAGAAGAGCGTTCGCGCGGATTCGAGGAGAACACATGATCAGACCTTTTATCCGCTTCAAGAAAGTGGACGTGGCAATCATGATTGGCATCGCCGTGGTCGTCGTTGTGGCACTCGCGGTCGTACTCAGTGCCGGTGGACCGAATCCTCTTCGCACGCGCATACTCACGATCGGCGATCTACCGGCGGGATGGACGGCCGGCCCGACACAGACCTCGACCCTCGACCAACCGGGAAGTGCATGTCTCCCCGGCCCGGCGAAGAAACAGCCCGCCGTGGCGGTCAGCGACACCGCGTCGTTCTACGACGGCGCGGGACTGCCCGTGCTCGGCGAGTATCTAGCGCTCGACACGAAGGCATCAGTCTCTTTCAAGCGAGACGAGCGTGCACTTGCGGGCTGTCACACCCTCACCTTCACCCAAAGCGGTCGAACATTCCGTGCCACCATCAAGCCCCTCGCCCTTGGTCCGATGGCCTCGTCGTCGGCGGCGTTCACACTCCAGTTCACCGATGAGGGACTGCCAATCGTCACCGACCTTGTTCTGTTCGCCGACCCGACTCACATCGGCGTCGTGGTCTACGCCGACTCGGCGGCGCCGAGTGTGAACGCGATCGCGGGAATAAGCGACGAAGCCGAAAACAAGGCTGAGGGAAGACCCGTTACGCCGGCCGTCGTGTCGATCAGCGCCGCGCCGATTCGAGTGGCCCACACGAGCATGGGGCCGGTCGGTTATCGCGAGTTCGGCAGCGGACCACCTCTGGTGATGATCATGGGCTACGGCGGCACGATGGAGACCTGGGACCCGCAGTTCGTCGACGCTCTCGCCCAAGACCACCGGGTGATCGTCTTTGACAACGCGGGCGTCGGTGCGACCCAGGCCCTGGGAGACGACTCGATCGACGACATGGCCAACCAGACGAGCGCCCTGATCGACGCGCTACATCTCACCAAACCCGACGTGCTCGGTTGGTCGATGGGCGGCATGATCGCTCAGGCACTCGCGGTCGAACACCCCAGCCAAGTTCGACGCCTCGTACTCGCCGCCACGTTTCCTGGCCTCGGGTCGGTCAAACCATCACAAGGCGCGATTAACGACCTGCGCAGTTCGAACACCAAGCGGGTGATGTCCGTTCTATTTCCCGCCAACCGGGAAACCGCCGTCGAGGAGTACGAGATTGCCACGAGTGACTACTCTTCGGCGCCGTCAGTCTCCGCGAGCACCGTGAGCGCCCAGACGAACGCGGTGGACCTCTGGTTCGCTGGGCGCGACCCCGCGGGCCAACAGACGTCGGGGATTGACGTACCCACACTCGTCGCCGACGGCGCCGAGGACCTGCTCGACCCCACCGTGAACGATCACCGCCTTGTGTCGTTGGTTACCGGAGCTCGCCTCGTGCTCTACCCCGACGCCGGCCACGCGTTCCTCTTCCAGGACGAGGCGACCTTCGTACCGCTCGTCAACACATTCCTCAACGCCAGGTGACCACGCACGAACGGCGCCGGAGGTATCGGTTGCGCGCACGACCTCGGCGGTGCGTTACCGTCGTTTCCGGAGACCGAACGAACGCGAAGATGTGATGACGAACGAAGAACGACGGATGAGAGCCGCGACGCTGCTGCGTGAACTCGGCCACGACTTCGTCGCTCACGACCTCGACGACGAACAACTTGACGAGATCACCGCCCACCTCGAGGAACTCCAGCGTCTCGTCGCGCACGGCGTCGTGCGTACGCGCGTCGTACCCAGTGGCGCGTTGTCGAGCTTCAAAATGGCCGTGCCGAACGAGGACTCCATGGCCAAGCACCAGTTGTTCTCGGACTCCATCGTGTCGGGCGCCTCGAACCCGATGGGACTGGGCGCGTACCTGTGGCGAGAGGGCGACGTCTCATGCATGCGGGTCACGCTCGGCAAGGCCTTCGAGGGGGTGCCCGGACGCGCGCACGGCGGGATCGTGGCCGCACTCGTGGACGAGACCATGGGCCTCGTACTCGCCATCTACGACGTCCTCGCCTACACCGTGCGCCTCGACATCTCGTACCTCGCCCCGACGCCGATCAACGAACCGGTCGTCGCCCGCGCGTGGCTCGAAAAGCGCGACGGGCGAAAGCTCTTCGTCGCGGCGACGGTCCAAGCGGGCGACGTCGACGTCGCGTCGGCGACGGGGCTGTTCATCGCCGTACACCCCCAGAAGTTCCTCGAACACCTTGCCGTCGCCGACTGAGGCTCGTCTCACCGTGTTGATCAGTGTTCACCGACGGTTCCGCACCAGCAAGGTCCCACCGATCAACGGCGTCTTCTGGTTCCTGAAGATCCTGACGACCGCCATGGGTGAAGCGACGTCGGACTACTTCGTGCACCATTTCTCGCCGGCGCTCGCCGTGCTCGGCGCGGGCATCGTCTTCGTGACCGTGCTCGTGTGGCAATTGGCTTATCCGCGTTTCAGCACGATCTGGTATTGGCTCGCGGTGGTGATGGTGAGCGTGTTCGGCACAATGTGCGCCGACGTGGTACACGTAGCTCTTGGGGTTCCCTACGTCGTCTCGGCGTCGTGCTTCGCCGTGGCGCTCGCGGTGATCTTCGTCACCTGGTATCGCGTGGAGGGCACACTCTCGATTCACAGCATCACCTCGACCAGTCGCGAACTGTTCTACTGGGCAACGGTCACCGCGACGTTCGCGTTGGGCACGGCGGTCGGCGACATGACCGCGACCACCCTGCGACTGGGCTACTTCAGTTCGGGCTTGCTCTTCGTCGGACTCTTCCTCTCGCCCGCGTTGCTCTACCGGTACGCCGGACTGAACGGCGTCGGGGCCTTCTGGTCGTGCTACGTCCTCACCCGTCCGCTCGGCGCCTCCTTCGCCGACTGGATGGGCGTGAGCCGCGCGCGCGGCGGACTCGACTGGGGTAACGGCAACGTAGCCCTCTTGTTCAGTTTCGCCATCGTGGTCGTCGTCGTCGCCCTGGTGATCGGCGACCGGCGACAGAATTCGACCTCGTCGTTAGGCTGGCGTCATGCCCGCCATCACCGTTGACGACCCGTTAGAGCTACCCAAAGTCGTTTCGCCGAGCGAGGGCGACCGACCGCGACGCGTCAAGTCGATCACCAGCGCGCCCAGTGGCCTCGAGGGTGAGGGTTTCCCCGTTCGTCGAGCCTTCGCCGGCGTCGACCTCGCGGACCTGGACCCCTTCATCCACATGGACCAGATGGGCGAGGTCGATTACGGTCCCGGCGAACCCAAAGGGACGCCCTGGCACCCCCACCGCGGCTTCGAGACCGTGACCTACATGATGGAGGGCACGTTCTTGCACCAGGACTCGATCGGTGGCGGCGGCACGATCGAGAACGGCGCGACCCAGTGGATGACCGCGGGCGCGGGGATCTTGCACATCGAGCGCCCCCCGGACGCGTTGATCGACTCCGGCGGACTCTTTCACGGCGTGCAGCTCTGGGTGAACCTTCCCAGCCGACTGAAGATGACCACGCCGCGCTATCAGGACATCGGGGCGGGCGCGGTGACGCTGCTCACCAATCAGAACGGCGACGCCATCATCCGCGTCATCGCCGGATCACTCGGTGACGCGCAGGGTCCCGGCTCGACGCACACCGCCATCACGGTCCTGCACGTGACGGTGCTGCCCGGTGGTCACGTCGAACTCCCCTGGAACCCGCGCTACAACGCGTTGACCTACGTACTGGCCGGCGAAGGGACCGTCGGCGTCGATCGCCAGGCAGTCCACGAGGGTCAGATGGCCGTGCACGTGAGCGGCGACACGATCCTGTTCTCGGCCAGTGAGACCCAGGATTCACGCACCCACGCCATGGAGATGTTGGTCCTCGGGGGCGAGCCCATCCGCGAACCGGTCGCCGCCTACGGTCCGTTCGTCATGAACACGCGCGCGGAACTCCAGCAGGCCTTCGAGGACTACGAGGCGGGCCGACTCGGCCAGATACCGGCCGACCACATCTAGGTCGCGTCGCGGTGCACGAGGAAGGTGCCCGTCGCCCGACTCACCAACTTGCCGTCGGGACTGCTCACCGTCGCTTCGGCGTAGGCGATCTGTCGGGTGAGACGCACCACGTCGCCGCGCACCACGTAGCGCTCGCCACGAGTCGCCGGACGCATCAGTTCCGTGGTCATCTCGATGGTGGCGTTCGTCCGGTCCTTGCCCCGCAGCGCGGCGTTGATCGCGAAGTTCATCGCCGCGTCGAGTATCACTGCGTGCACGCCCGCCTGTACCGAACCGTGGGGGTTGCACGCGAGTTCGAGCGGCGTGAAGGTCCCCGTCACCCAACCCAGGTCCTCGCCGTCGACGCCGTAGGCGTCGAACGAGCCGCCGATCGCTGCGATGATCGCCATGCCGCCGTCACCCAACCAACGGTCCATGTTTTTCGCCTGGTCGACCACGCTGGTGACGATACTCTCAACCGACGCCTAGTATTCGCGCGGTGGGGTTTTCCCACGCACTACGAAAGGGAATGCAATGCCAACAGCGGTCATTGTGGATGCCGTTCGCACCCCGGGGGGTAAGCGCAACGGAAAATTGAGTAACTGGCACGCGGTGGACCTCGCGTCCGAGGCACTTCGGGCCATCGCCAGTCGCAATTCACTCGATCCGGCGTTGATCGACGACGTCATCATGGGTTGTGTCTCCCAGGTCGGCGAGCAGGCCTTCAACGTCGGTCGAAGCGCGGTCCTCGCGGCGGGCTGGCCCGAGTCGGTGCCGTCGACCACCATTGACCGCCAATGCGGCTCCTCACAGCAGGCGCTGCATTTCGCCGCCCAGGGCGTGATGTCCGGCGCCTACGACATCGTCGTCGCGGCGGGCGTCGAGGTGATGAGCAGGGTCGCCATGGGCTCGTCCATTGGCAAGGACTCCGGCTTTCCCTTCGGACCGCGGGTCAGCGCGCGCTACGAGCCCGTGGGAGGACTGAAGAACCAGGGCATCGGCGCCGAGATGATCGCCGACCAGTGGGGCATCTCGCGAGAAGAGCTCGACGCGTTCTCCGCCGAGAGCCACCGCCGCGCCGCCCAGGCCACTGCGGAAGGTCGATTCGAACGCGAGATCGTGCCGGTCTACGTTCGCGACGAGAACGGCGAGGCCACCGACGAGTTGATGAGCACTGACGAGGGTATTCGCCCGGACACGTCGGAGGCCGCACTCGCCAACCTGAAGCCCGCGTTCAAGGAGAACGGCAAGGTCACCGCGGGCAACTCCTCGCAGATCACCGACGGCGCCTCGGCGGTGTTGATCATGAGCGAGGAGAAGGCTCGCGAGCTCGGTTACACCCCACGAGCCAAGTTCCTCGCCTTCGCGCTCGCGGGCGTCGACCCCGTGACGATGCTCACCGGTCCGATCCCCGCCACGACCAAGGTGCTCGACCGTGCGGGTCTCACCCTGGAGGACATCGACCTCATCGAGATCAACGAGGCCTTCGCGTCAGTGGTGCTGGCCTGGCAGAAGGAGCACAAGGTCGACCTCGCCAAGGTCAACGTGAACGGCGGAGCCATCGCTCTCGGTCACCCACTCGGTGCGTCGGGGGCCAAACTGTGCGCCACCTTGCTCAACGAGCTCGAGCGAACCGGGGGGCGCTACGGACTCTTGACGATGTGCGAAGGCGGTGGACTCGCCAACGCGACCATCATCGAGCGTCTGGGTTAAGACCCGTCGCCGAACGGCGTCAGCGGTAGCGCGTCGCCAGGTAGAAGGCGCTGAACATCGCGATCAGACCGGCCACGAGGTACCACGAGGACGTGGAACCCGGCAGCACCTCGAGGTAGTTCAGCGTTATCACGAGCATGCCGACGATCAACAACGCGAGCAAGAGCCAGCCGTACCAACGCGGGCTGTGATCGGCCCCCACTGGTCGGCGCGCCGTGACCCGTCCCCTCGCTTCGGGCGACACGTAACGGCCGACGGTCTTGGCCTTGCTCTGACGAGATTGCGACTTAGCCATAGGTGACGATGTTATCGAACCCGAGCGCGACCACTAATTGGGTGGCAGCGTCGTGGTCGTACCGAGCACGCTCGATTGACACACCGTGATCTGCACGTCGGTGTTATAGGGAACCTGCGAACCGGGCGAGCTCCCCTGGGATACCACTGTTCCGACCTGTGACGGTAGACACGTGGTGGGATCGGCCGCGACCACCGTCGCGGTGAGACCCTGATTCTTCAACGCTGAAGTGGCGGCCGCCTGGGTCAGATTGACGACGTTAGGTACGACGACCTCGCAGACTCCCGACGAGATGACGAGCTGGATCACGCTTCCCGCCTGGACCTGGCTCGCCGCCGCGGGCAAGGTACTCACGACGAGTCCCGACGCCACCGTGTTCGAGCACGCGGTGCTGGTCGTCGCGCTCACTTTCAACTGATCTTGCACGAGCACCGTCGTCGCTTCCACCTGGGTCTGACCCGCGACCGACGGTAGCGAGAACGTCGCCGTCGGCGAAAGTATGGTCAGCGTCACCTTGTCACCGGTCCTCGACTTGGTGAGCGCGGCGGGAGATTGCACCAACACCGTGTTCGGTACGGCGTTGGCCGGTGGCGACGTCGTGGCAACCGTGATGTAGTTCAATCCGTCACTCGCGAGGATGCTCTCGGCACTCGCGAGCATCATGCCCGTAACATTGGGCACCACGACTGGACTCGACGAGACGCCGATCGACACCTTGAGTGTCACCGCCTCGCCCTTGGAGACCTTTTTGCCGGGCGCGGGATCGGTCGCGACGACCGTGCCCTTCTTCTTGTTCGACGCGACCTGACGCACGGGTCCGAGGGTGAGACCGTCGGAGCGAATGGTTGCCGTCGCCGACGAGACATCCTGTCCCACCAGGTAGGGCATCGAGGTCACCGTCGTAGTTCGTTGGGACAAAAAATAGCCAAGGCCGCCGACAGCGAGCAACACGATCACGACGGCGATGATGATGCCCGGCGCGTTGTTGTTGCGTCGGCGACGGATGTCGGTGCGCGGTCCGGCCATGACGGGCACCGACGAGGTACGGTCACCCATCGAGACCGCGGACACCGCACGCGTGGCGTCGGCACCGAAGAAGGCACCGTCGTAACCCGCGGCCTGCACGGGCTGACCCTCGGTGAATCGAATGAGGTCGGCGCGAAACTCGTCAGCCGACTGGTAGCGCTGGGATGGCGCCTTGGCGAGTGACTCCATCACGATCGCCTCGAGATCACGAGGGATCGCGCTGTGGAACTCCGTGGGTGGAGGAACACGGCCGTGCACGTGCTGACTGGAGACCTCGACGGGCGAGTCGCCGACGAACGGTGGACGACCCGCGAGCATTTCAAAGAGCACGACGCCCAGCGAGTACACGTCGCTTCGCCCGTCCACCGCCGCACCCTCGGCCTGTTCGGGCGAGAAATACGTCGCGGTGCCCATGACCGAGCCTTCTTCGGCGAGGTGGTCCTCGCTCGAGACCGCCTGGGCGATGCCGAAGTCGGTCACCTTGACCTGACCGTCACTGGTGATCAGGATGTTGCCGGGCTTGACGTCGCGGTGTACGACGCCGTTGCGGTGCGCGTAGCCCAACGCCGCGGCGACTTGGGCCACAATTTGCGCGGAATGCGAGGGCGTGAGTCGTCGCGAACCGCGCAGCATGTCCGCGAGCGACGTGCCGTCCACCAGCTCCATCACGATGAAGTACGTGCCTTCATCTTCGCCCCAGTCGAAAACCGGGACGATGTTGGGGTGTGAGAGGTTCGCCGCCGCCTGCGCTTCGCGACGGAAGCGCTCCACGAACAGGGGGTCCGCACTGAGTTCTGGATAAAGAATCTTGAGCGCGACCGGTCGGTTGAGCAAGAGGTCCTGGGCGCGATACACCATGGCCATGCCGCCACGCGCTATCAGGTGAGTGACTTGGTACCGGTTGGAATAAATTCGGGGGTCGCTGACCGGTTCCATAACTTTCTCTAGCCTACGCTCTGGTTCTTCCTCGGTCCGGTGCTCAGCTCGGGCACGTCGTCGACGTACCCGAGGCGGGGAGACCTGACTGTAACGCAAGTTCGCCCTCGATGAGGCACTTGACGATTGGTCCCGCCACCGTCGCGCCGAACGTCGACTCGGCTTGGAACGGCATCACGACTGCGACCGCCACGGTGGGAGCAGTCGCGGGAGCGAAGGCGATCATCCAGTCGTCCGTGTTCTTCTTGCTGTTGCCAGTCTGCGCGGTGCCAGTCTTGGCCGCCACGTCGAGGTCGTAGGGGAAGATCCCCGCCGCGGTGCCGTAACGCACGACGTTCTGCATCAGGGGAACGATCTCCCCGGCTTGGGAGGCCGTCAGTGGCGTCTGCCACACGGTGTTGCCGTAGCGCTTCACGATCGACCCATCCGGCGAGGTGATGCTCGCCATGAGGTGCGGGCTCATCATGACACCGCCGTTGGCGACCGCCGCCGCCACGAGGGCGTTCTGCAGCGCCGTGGCGCGTACGTTCTCCTGGCCGATTGCGGAGTAGGCGAGTCCCGGAAGGTTGTCCGCGAACGACGCGGCGGTCGGGAAGTAACTCGGCACCACGTTGGGCAGGTCGAGCGGCGGTATCTGGTCGTAGCCGAACGAGTCCGCCGTCGCCGACATCAAGTCCGCACCGAGGTCGAGTCCGAGCAACGCGTAGCCCGGGTCACAGGATTCCGGAAGCATGACCGCGACGGTGCCGCCGCATTTAGCGCCGCCATCGTTGTAGAGCAACTTGTTCGAATGCGGAAGTCGAGCGAATGCCTTATCCGGGTAGGACTTCGTGAGTAGCGCGGGGTTGCCCACAACGGCAGCGGCAGTGGTGATCACTTTGAACGTCGAGCCTGGCGGAAACGTCTGCTGGGTCGCGACCAGACCGAGCGGCTGGAAACCGTGCGAGTCGGGCGTGGTGATCTTCTTGTAGGCCGCGTCAACGATCGAAGGGTCGAGCGAAGTCAGTGGCTTGGGGTTGTACGTCGGATTCGAGTACATCGCGAGGACCGCTCCGGTGTGCGGATCGAGAACCACCGCGGCGCCATCTTGGCCGCCCATCGCATTCTGGGCGACTCGCTGTTCGGCCGTCTGGATCGTCAGGTTCACGTTGTCCGCCGCGCTCGTGGGCGCGAGCAACTGGGCCAGACTCGTCGCCGGCTGGGCGTGCGCGGTCAAGTAGCTGTCGTACTCGTTCTCGATGCCCCACGTTTCGGTATAGGGGGACGTGAAACCGACGATGCCGGCGGTCAAGGAGCCAAGTGGATAGATCCGCTTGTAGGGATACGTACTGTCACCACTCGGGATGGACTGAGCGAGGATCGTACCGTCGGCCGCCACGATTTCGCCGCGCGGATACTTCGTCGACGTGGAGTACGTCCTCGGATTGAGTGGGGACTTGTCGAGTGCCCCCGCGCGAAAGAACTGAATGTTGACCGACTGCGCCGCGACGACGACGAAGAGCAGCAAGATGATGGTCGCCAGGATGCTGAGGCGTCGAGACACGGACTATCCCTTCTTGGCCGTGGTGGTGGTCGTCGCCACGGTGGTCGTCGTGGTACCGACGGTAGTCGTCGTGACCGAGGAGGTTTGGCTCGCCTCCCACTCCTGATGAATCGACGCCGCGTAGGTGAGGGCGGCGTCAAGGGAGGGTTCGCTGATCGTCGCGTTAAGCGATATCTGGTCCGCGCGTCGCAGCTGCGCGTAGGAGTAGTTGGTCGGTGCGACCAGAATCGGTTTGTACCACAACACGCCCGACGGCTGGCCCTGATAAACGCCAATGACGCCGTGATCCGGAGCCAAGTAATACGTCGAGTAGGCGTACCAGTGCAGCACCAAGAAGAATCCAACGATGATGCCGACGCCAAAGACGGTACCGACGCCAACTCGCCAATTCAACCAACTACTTCGTCGCTTGGCCCGATGTGACGCGGGTCGCGCGAGCTGGGCGACGGGAGGCGGCGTCGTGCCGAGCGTCCTTTTGATGGGCTTGCTCGCAACCTCAACCTCGTCGAACTCGAGAAGGATGGCCGAGATGTTGTCCCGTCCACCCGACTGCTTCGCTGCCGCGATCAAGTCACTGACGGCTTGGTCGAGCGGTATCGGAGCGCTCGCGAGACGAACGATTCCTTCGGGCGAAAGCTCGTTGGAGAGACCGTCGCTACAGAGCAGGAGTCGATCGCCTGGTTGAGCATTGATGGACATCACGTCTATATCGATGGTCTCTTCAACCCCCACGCCTCTGGTCAACTGGTGTCGCCGCGGATGATTCAGTGCTTCTTCGGGCGTGAGCCGTCCCATTCGAACCCACTCCTCGGCGACGCTGTGATCTTCGGTGAGTTGGCGTAACGCGCCGTCACGCAGCTGGTAGACCCGCGAATCACCGACGTGGAACATGGTGGGCGAGACGATTCCTGATTTTTCACGAGTAAGCCCGACCGCCACGATGGTCGTTCCCATGCCAAAGCGATTTGGATTGTCGCGCGCTTCATGAAGCACCGACGAATTCGCTGACTCGATTGCCTGGTGGAGGCCCTCAACCGTCGGATCGGACTCAAAGGCCTCGTGCACACGTTCGATAGCCATCGCCGAAGCGACTTCACCCGCCGCGTGACCGCCCATTCCGTCGGCGACGATTGCGATTGAATCGTCGACGAAGATGGCGTCCTGATTGGTTTGACGCACGAGTCCAATGTCGGTCGCTGCGGCGTATCGCCAGCGCGTCAACGAACCACCTCGAAGATGACACCACCAACTTGCACGATGTCGCCTCGCTCGAGTTGCACCCGACCCTTGACGATCTCCTGATTGACGTACGTACCGTTCGTCGAGCCGAGGTCTTCTATTGAGAGTTCACCGGCGTCATTGAGTAGACGGGCGTGACGTGACGATATATACGTGTCTTGAACACTGAGGTCGCACGCGGGACTGCGTCCGACCGTGATGGGATTGGTGATCTCAACGCGCTCCTTCGCCCGTTCCACGGGTTCGATGAACTCGAGAGCGAGGCCTCCGCTTCGTCGTCGCCGGGCGCCTCGAACCTGGTCTGTCGGACGCGCCTCGATTTGTGCGACCCTTATGACGCGAGCGAAGAAGATGAGCGCCACCGCCATCACCAATATCTGAATCGGACGCACGACGGCGGCGTAATTCGTCGACGCCTCCAAGCGGATCAAGCGAGCTCGATTCGCATGTGAAGAGGACCAATCGAGACGTCATCGCGTGGCGACAGCGAGACGGCCGTAATGCGATGGCCATTCACGTACGTGCCATTCGTCGACTGCAAGTCGCGAATAGCGACACCTTCTGTCGTACGCCAGACCTCCGCGTGCCGCCGCGAGACGTTTGAATCGTTGATCACGACCGCAACATCCGGGCTGCGACCGATGATGAGAGGCTGGTCTCCCACCGCGAAAGTTCGCCCGTCACTGGCGATCAAGCGTGGTTGGCTCTCGCCAGCAACAAAATTGGTCTTCACGGCGAGGTCGCCCGCCTTCAGGTCATCGTCGACAAAAATCTCGACGGCGACGGGCCCGACGAAGCTGTAACCCTCGCTCACCGCGTGTTGGCGAACCGTCTCTTCCAACTCGGCCACGAGCGCCTTTTGAAAGCCATCAAACCGCTCTGCGTCCTGCGGCCCCAACCACACCTGGATGTGATTTGGCGAAATCGGCCCTAACGACGAGAGTCGACGGGTCAGGTCGACCTCGCGGACGATACGGGTCCCGATCTCAATGGGCTGAAGGGCGTTCTTGAATGGTCGTGAGAAGGTCCTCTCGAACATCCGCTCCAGCCGATTTTCCACACTCTTTAGCACCATGACACCATCAACTGTACCGGTGGCGCGTATGACGGATCAGTTGCCAAATGACGAGGCAGAAGTCTTGAACTAATGTTGCGAGGTCTCAGGGCGAGTGGCGAAATTGGCAGACGCGCAGGCTTCAGGTGCCTGTATTCGAAAGGATGTGGGGGTTCAAGTCCCCCCTCGCCCACGATTGCGGTGTTGGGGAGTTTTGAGGTTCGTCGAACCTCCAGTGACTACTTTGACTACTGACCGGTAGTTCCGGCTCGGACGGTGCTCGAAATCCCGACTCAATTCACGGCCGATGACCACTCAGGTGCCGCTTTTGGACTGCGTCGTGAAATCCGCCACACTCAGTGATCGGGCCGAGAACCCCAATAGTTCGCGCGAGACGAGAACCTCGTCTGTAATCACCTCAACAGGTTCGAAGCGAAGATTGACTCGTCACCGCAGCAAAGCATGCCAGCAAGGTCGACGACACGGCGTCACTTTCGAGCGCCCCACCGTCAATGTAGAAAGTCGGTTCATGACGAAGCCAAACGTTGAAGAGGCGACGTGTAACTTTGCTCATAGACCGTCGACTGCGGAGGCATTCAGAAAGTGATTCGCTCCATCCTCAACAACTCCTCCGTATTTGACCGATGGCAATCCTTAGTAGGTGCCGAGGGTGCAAAGCGGTGGTTCACCGACACGTACGTGACACCACGTAATCCAATTCGAGTACTGGAAGTCGGTTGCGGAACTGGAGCGCTGTGCCGATACCTTTCGCCAAGCGTCGATTATTTAGGGGTGGACATCGACGACGGCTACGTGCACGCAGCGTCCAGAGCATTTCCCAACCGTAGGTTCGAACGAGCCGACATTGGCGACCTCGCAAGCTTTGAAAGCATCGGGCGCGATTTTGACATGGTGGTTGCGTTTGGCGTGCTTCACCATCTTGACGACAGTCAGGCACGGCGATGCCTGCGAGGATGCGCTGAGGCACTTACCAGCAAAGGGTTGTTCTTCTCAGTAGATCCATGCCACCACCAGAACGAGAAGCCGGTCGAATTCCTTATGAAGCGATTCGACCGCGGTCGATTCATTCGCTCGGCCGACTCGTTTCGTGACTTGGTCGCAGAATCGTTCACCTCAGCAGAGGTAGAAGTCGAAAGCCATCAAATGCTCATGAGTTACCGTTTGGCCATCGTCACCGGCCGGGCAGAAGACAGATCTACTCCTTCATAGAATTCTGAAACAGAGTTCCTTTGAGGAGACTTCACGTCAAAGTGGATGAAAACTCTTCAGCCGGTCACTCAACCGAGAAGCAAAGTCGGCACCTCCATCTACGAGGTCAGAGACTAACGTTGACCCACCACGTCGCGTGGACCACGTCGTGAAAGGTCGCTGTGCCCTGTGAGAAAGATTCGAACGAAACCGAAGGCTCTTCCTAACTGTGCCCCAGTCTCCATCGAGGATCCTTCTGTCGAAACCACGTTTCTTCTCGACAGTCCACAATGGTCACGACAAGACCGAACTCACGATCTCGACAAGATGGAAATTTCCACGTTCTTGTGCTCACCCCTCGGCCGCAGAATCGCGAATACTGTTTCACTATGCGTTGCTTTCGCGATTCCTCTCAATTCCCTCGCGTGATCGCGAACGCACGGTGACACCCAGAAGACGATTTCTGTGATTTCCGATCCGATCAAGACCGCGAAGGAGAGCCAAGATCGACGCGATCAGCGGCCGCGTCTCGGATCCTGGTTCAATTCTGAGGGCGAATCGATACCGAAACGAAAGTCTTGGTCGGAGTCACTTCAACGAGTTCACGCGTACGGACTGGTTGTCATCTTCGCCGGGTTCTTAGGTCTCGCGGCGTGGAGCTCGTTCCTCGACCGGAGATTCTCGCTCACGGTTGACTACTCCTTCTATTCTCAAGCGTGGTTCTTGATAGCTCATGGGCATCTAAATCCATACTCGACAACATTTCCCACGTCGTTTTGGCACAATGCTTTTGAGTTGGTGATGTGGCCGCTGGCCGTCTTGTGGTTCATATGGCCGCATTCAGTTACGCTTCTTTGGACTCAAGATGCGGCCACGGCGGGTTGCGAGGCCATCGTGTTCGTCTGGATGTGCGAAGTGACGGCACGACTGACCAGAGATAGGAATCTCGGAATTTGGTCAATTGCCTTCCCGCTGACCGGGCTCTTTCTCCTCGTAGCAAACCCTTGGACGGTGTGGATTGATTCTTTCGACTTCCATCCTGAAGCCATCGCTCTGTTCTTCTTTCTCTTGGCAGCACACGCATTTTGGAAGGGACGCAATCGTCTCGGATGGATTGCAGCAATGGCAACCCTTACGTGTGGCGCAATCGGGGCAACCTACGTCGCGGGGCTAGGTATTTCTGCAATACTGGCGGGCCGACGATGGCGACGCCTCGGGTTCACGTTGCTCGCTATTGGCGTTCTCTGGATTCTCATGATCACCCACATCGGCGGTGACCAAGCTGCTGGGGTTTACTCGAACCTGACGAAGGGTTCACACCTCAAATCGACCTCTGCCTTTGACCTCGCAAGGATCATCGTCGAACACCCAGGTCGAGCGCTCTCTGCAATCTGGTCAGTCCGACGCGACGTGTACGCCGACATCGCTGGCGGTGGTTTTGTGGGGTTGCTCAATCCTTGGGTGTTCGGCGTCTCCGTCCTGGTCTTGCTGGAGGGATCGCTAACGGGCAGCGCAGGACTCATCCAGCCTTATGTTCAGAACAGTTTGCCGCTGGCGATTCTCATTCCCCTCGGAACCGTAGGTGTGTGCGTCGCCCTCGCCGTTGCCGGTCAGAAATGGAAACGCATTTGTGCGTTCGCACTTGCGGCACTTTCGATACTCAACATGACGGGTTGGACACTCACTTGGTTTCATCGAACTGAACCACAATGGGTCTCGGTTCCCTCGTCGACAGCCCAAGTACTCGACCAAACCCTCAGCAAGATTCGCCCCGGCGATGAAGTGATCGCGTCTCAGGGAATCATGGGTCCGTTTTCTCTTCGCCAATGGGTCTATCCACTCCTCAGGGGACCCGTTTCTCAGTTTCCTGTACACAGCCGCACGGTCTGGTTTGTTATAAGTCCCATGAACGGCATAGAAACCGAGACAACGACGGGGGCCGAATCTCAAATCGGACAGATTTCCAATCTGCCTCACGCAAGTCTCGTCGCGGATTCCAACGGTGTCTTTGTGTTCCGTTGGCGACCCGGTAGTAGGCAAACGACGGTCAATTTTTCAGACATCATCCCCGCTCCCGCTTGGACGCTGTACTCCTTTCCGACGACAACGATCGTGACGGGACCGGCAAAGCTGTGGCACGTTGAATCAGTCGAGCACTACGGATTCGTTGTCGACGGTGACATCTGGCGCCTGCACAACGGGTCCTTCAACGCCGACGTCCGTCTCGCCTCTAACGGTGTCGTCCACGCGGCACTTGTGAATGCGACTACAGGCACGGTACTGACCGAGGTGACGCTGCCGTCCACACATGGTCTGATCAAGACGAGATCATTCGTCGGGACCTTTAGGAATACTGTGATACCGAAGGCGTATTCCGGCTCCGGTCTCTTCAGTGTCGATCCCGTCCAGCCTCCTCCGCAGGATCTACTCGAAATACAGGTCCTGGTCCCGAGCACGACGCACGCATCCGTGTACTCGATAGGGCTGTCAAATAGTCAACCAAAGACGTGAAGCCCACCTCGCGTTAGTCCGCGTCAGCGGTTGATGAATTTTGAATTGGTGCTGCTAGAGTTCGGCCGCTTGAAGTCGTCGTCGAAGGTCTGAAACCGTCATGGCAACTCCTACCGGAAATGGCGTGTTCACACGACGATCCAACTCTGGCCATACGACAGATCGAAGGCTCAGGTCTCTCACTTGGGTTTGGGAAACTTCGGATGTCGCAACAACGATGCGCGGCGGACTCTTAAGAATTCGTCGCAGCTCACCCAGAACTGCGCCAATAGTGATCGCGTGTTGCGACGCAAAAATCTTCGTGACCACCAGCGGATCAGCATTCAAATCTTCCTTCGCCAATCGAACCAGGCCCTCGATAATCAGCGAGGCGCAGTCTGGGGCAAATATGTAATCGCGAAGGGTGTCGAGCGAGACATAGATCGATACCGGCGTGCCGAGCAGATAACTACGGCAGATCTGAGATATCAAACCTTGTGGTTTATTGAAGTCTTGACCCGGACCATATAAGTTGGCGATTCGACCAATCAGTGAAGGAATACCGACCCGGTGACTCCACTCGGTAACTAATTCCTCTCCTTCCAGCTTTGCCCTTCCGTAGTCGGTAAGTGGCAAAACCGGGGAGAACTCATCGTAGGGTGGCGCACCGACCCCCGAGTACACGCCACCGGCCGAAGAGGCGAAGAAGAACATTCCGCGTCGCCCAGCTGTCGCCCTCGAAAGTTCATCAAGAGTCGAGCGAAGCGCCATCACTTCATCCTGCAACTTCGTTAGAGGCGAATTAGTGGTCCCAGACCCCGCGCACCAAACGACGACCCACGGGCTATCTCCTGCGTCACGGAGAAATTGTCGCGCCGCATTTCGCAGATCACCACTACCAGCGTCTCCGTTCGACCAACGTATTGGCGCGCCAGTCCGCCACTGAGTCCAATCGGAAGGAACTCCGTCGTCCATGTTTCGCCCGAGTAACCCGCCGCGCCCAATCACCCAACAGAGCCGCGACATCGTCGTCAGGACAAATCTGAGTCTGATTGGCCCAAAGGACCGTCTTTAGGATTGCTCACTATCAAGTACAAGGGTTTACCCATGGCCATACTCACCGCCGCACCAAGATACTCAGCGATGACCCCCAGGCAGAACAGGATCGCACCGGTGCTCAGAAGTATCGCGATCATTGTTGAGATCCAACCCTGAGGTATCGCATTCGACGTGAAGTGAACGGTAACCAGATACGCGGCAACACCTACGCCAGCCACCGCGAACAATGCACCGAGGGCACTGACCATACGCAAGGGTCGCGTTCCACTGGAAATTATGAGTCGTAGAAAATGATCGAACAGTTGACGTGTCGTGTACCCCGATGGTCGCTCACTCCCACGACGAAGCAGCACCGAACACGTCGCCGGCGGACCTGCGACCCAACCGAGCGCGACGTCGAGAAAAACACCGGGCCCCGAATACGCGGCGACACTCCGTCCAATTTCTCCCACGATCAGTCGATAGCTCTGAAAACTCGTGTGACCGCTACCCGAGAGGAGTTTCGAGAAGACAAACTTCGCCAGGCGAGAACTCACATTACGCAACACCCCATGCGGAGCCGCGTTCGAGGGTTCCGCGTACGTCACTTGCGCTCCCTGTCGAAGTGCGGTATCGAGCAGATCCTTGATGTTCGCGGGATCGTGCTGTCCATCTTCGTCCAGCGTGACGATCCAGTCGCCACTGGACGATGCCATGCCCGCCAAAGTTGCGGGGTGCTGTCCGAAATTTCGGCTAAGCCAGATCGGTCGAACGAAACTGTAGGTATCGGCGAGTTGACCAATCACCTCGTCTGACCGATCTGGACCGCAATCATTTACCAGCAGCACCTCGATAACCTGCAGCTGGTTCCCGTCCGGTGTCGTCGTGACCTTTGTGAATTCGTCAATCTCCTCGACGAGCGATGCCAGTGTCATTTCTCCCTGGAAAACTGGCACAACGACTGAGATTCGATGTAAACGAGTGTGAACCGTTGACCGTTCAGTCATAGCGGGGATGCTAGTCCATCAACCATTCATTTGACCCGCGGCGAATTGTCAGCCGGCGAATTGTCCACGACGAACTCGAGAAGCCGTTCGTCGTTGAAGATAACGCAGTGAACCAGACACCTTACGACGTAGAGGACGATCCACTTAGTTCGATGAACAGTGATGAATCCTGTGGCATACAGAAATCAAGCTTCGACCTCGCCGTTCACATCTTGTAACGCTCGAAGAACGACCACATGACGCTGTTCGCACTGATCGAGTCCGACTGCGGTCCAAGGACTGACGTGAAGGCCGCGGGAAGTGACGGGCCACCGGGCCACTCGTGACCCTCTCCCATCACTTCGTACAACTCGACCTGGGCGTCATTTCGACAACCACCGTACGTCGTGAGTTTGACGCCTGTGACGGGCGTGGACGTCTTGCTAGTCGACACAACCGTCCTGAGACGACCAGTTCTTGGCCGCCGTCGTTACCGAATAGGTCCAGTACTTCTGTCCGTGACCGGCGAACGGATCGACCGGATCGGCCGAGCCGTGGAACGAGATCACCGGGACCGCGCGCGACGTCGGGCATGGCAAGGGTCGCCGCAACCCGCTCACCGGTGCCACCGCGGCGAACACGGTTGATTCGTCGCACGCCAGCTGGCTCACCTCGCGCGCGCCGCCCGAAAAACCCGTGGCGTAGACGAGTTGGGGATCCACGCAGTACCGACCTTCGAGGATTCCCACCAACGCGGTCAGGAACGCCACGTCATTCGCGGCGTGTCGCGGCACGGCGCGTCCCCCGACGAGCGGCACGTTCGGCACGTTCCAGTCGAATCCGCTGCCGTCTGGAATCAACGCTTGGGGGTAGGCGACGATGAAGCCATCCGCGTTGGCGGCGGCGTTCATGTCCGTGAACCCCTCCTGTTCGAGCGCGGTGCTCCCACTACCGTGCAGATTGAGCACCAACGCCATCGGGGTCGAATCCAGCGCCTTCGCTCGATGAACGATCACCGTTCGTGTGAATCCATCAATTGACAACGACAGTGTCGCGTTTCGCGGTGACGATTTTCCACAGCCGGCGCTCGACACCGCCGTGGCCGCACTCGTCGCGCCGGACGCCGTCGACGACCACCCACTGACGCCAATCAATGGCATCACGACGGCCATCGCCACGACCCAGTGACGAAATCGGCGTTCCGGAATTCTGAATTGGTGAGCCATGTCCCTCCTCAAACGCAACCTTTGCCAGCCCGTAGTTAGGCAACCTAGTTGCATAAATGCTAGACTCGTCGTGTGTCCGACGCAAACCCCTCCGACCTGGGCTTTGGCGACACGCTTGCTCTGGCTCGACTCGCGTGGATCCGCGAGATGAGTGCCCGTCTCGAGCGATCGGGTTTCGCCGATTATCGACGGAGCGACGCGTTCGTCGTGAGACGACTCGCCCGCTCGGCCATGACCATCGGAACCTTGGGGATCGAACTGTCTATGACTCGCCAAGGGGCTCGCAAGGTCGTCGACACGCTCATCGAGCGCGGCTACGCCCACCTCGAGCGCGACGAGTCGGACGCTCGCAAATCTCGGGTGACCTTAACGCGCCGCGGCCACGACTACGCGCGCACGATCGTGCACGTGATCGCGACGATGAACGCGGAACTGCGCGCCAGCGTCGGTGCGCGCGCCCTCGACGAGACGGCGCGAGTCCTGAACCGACTGCGCCAGGACTTCTCGAGTTCCCCGCACTCGTGACCGACATCCCACGCGTTAGCGCCGCTCGATCAAGTCCATGTAGTCGTCGCGCCACAGGTCGAAGTACTCTTCGGGCAACAGCACCGCGTGGGTGGGCTTGAGCATCTCGACGAATTGACGTTCGTGGCTCACCGCCACGATGGTCCCCTTCCACTGGTGCATCATCACGCCGAGCGCCTCGACGCTCGCGGGATCCAGATTGTTCGTCGGTTCGTCGAGCAAGAGCAGATTCGCGTCCGACGCGGCGAGAATGGCGACCGCGAGTTTGGCCCGCTCACCGCCGGACAAGGTTCCGGGAAGCTGGTGTGCGGCCGAGCCCTTCAGCCCGAACGCACCAAGGAGCGACCGGCGCTGGACCTCGGTCTGGACCGTGGCGTTCTCCAAATGATCCAGGACGCTGCGCGAGAAGTCGAGTTGTTCGTGTTCCTGGGCGAAATAGCCCACTTTGACGTTGGCGCCGAAGCGCACGTCACCCGTCTGGGCCTCCTGCGAGCCCGCAAGGCAGCGAAGCAACGAGGATTTTCCAGCACCGTTCTTGCCCACGATGACGATGCGGTCTTCCCGCCGGGTGATGAAATTCACGTCGCGCAAGACCTCTTGGTCGCCGTAGCGAACCGCAATGTGCTCGACGGTCATCGGCACGTCGCCGCTTCGCGGGGGCACGGGAAGCTTGAAGCTGACCTTCTTCTCCTTCTTCGTGACCACGACCCGGTTGTCCACGAGTTTCTCGACCTTGCGGTCGAGGACCTTCGCGAGCCGTGCGCGCGACTCGGTCTGTCCGCGCATCGAATCGGCAAGGGTCTTCATCCGTTCGATCTGCTCGTCTTGGTGCGCCGCCAACTTCTCTTCGCTGAGGCGGCGCGTCTTCTCTTGTTCCAGGTACTTGGTGTAGTTCCCCTTGTACTCGCGAAGCTGTCCCTCACGAAGCGCGAGCACCCGGTCAATCGACTTGTCCAACAAGGGCAAGTCGTGGCTGATCACGAGCACCGTGCCGCGAAAGCGCTCCAACTCGTCGAAGATCCACCGCTTCGCCGCTCGGTCCAAGTGGTTCGTCGGCTCGTCGAGCACCATCGTCTCGGGTTGTTCGTAGAGCACGCGCATCAGGTCAACGCGGCGGCGCTGTCCTCCCGACAGCGAGTCGAGGTCCTCGAGGAGCAGATCCTCCGCGAGTCCGAGTCCGGCTGCGAGTCGCGCGACCTCGGACTCGGCTTCGTAGCCGCCACGTTCCCGGAAGGTCTCCTCGAGTCGGGTGAAGCGTTCGATCGTCTCCTCGGTGGGGTTCGCCGCCAGTTCGTGACGCGCGTGCTGCATCTCGGCGTCCAGGGCGTCCAGACCACGCGCGGACAGGACGTGCGAGAGGCCAATGGGTTCCACACCGAGACCGTGCGACACCGGTTCCTGGGGAAGGTGACTGAGCGTTCCCTGACGCTGGACCGTGCCGGTGATGCGAAGATGTTCGGGGGTCTGTCCAAGCAGCACCGACAGCAGCGTCGACTTGCCCGCGCCGTTGCGCCCGACCAGTCCGACCTTCTCGCCGTTACCGACCGTGAAGGACACCGGTTCGAGAATACGGCGCGCGCCGATCTCAATTCCCAATTCCCGGACTATGAGCACTTATCGACCCAGGAGTTCGGCGGATTCAGCGAGTTCGTCTCGAAACCGGGGGTGCGCAATGGCGACCATCGCCCTCGCCCTCTCCTTCACACTGAGGCCTCGAAGGTCGGCGAAACCGTGCTCGGTCACGATCACCCCGGTCAGGTGCCGAGGAGTGGTGACGACCGAATGCGAAGACATGTCACCAATGATACGGCTCTTGAGAACGCCATCGACCACGGCGGTGGACTGCAGGCAGATCAATGACGTGTGCTCCAACGAGAGACTCGTGCCTTCGACGAAGTCCATGTGTCCGCCGACGCCCGAGTACTGGCGAGCACCGATCGTGTCCGCGATGATCTGACCATGGAGATCGACTTCCAGGGCGGAATTGATTGACACCATTCGGTGGTTCTGTACGATCACCGACGGATCGTTCACGTAGGAAACCGGAGCGAGTCGCACCGTCTCGTTCTCGTGGAGATAGTCGTACATCTCTCGAGAACCAAGGGCGAACGTGATCACCGCGTGACCGCGGTGGATGGACTTACGCTGATTCGTCGCCTTCCCGGACGCGCAGAGTTGATAGAGCCCGTCGGTGAACATCTCCGAGTGCACGCCGTAGTCGCCGCCGTCACGTTTCACCAGCGCCTCGGCAACGAGGTTGGGCACCGCCCCGATACCGGTTTGCAGCGTGCTGCCATCGCCGATGAAGGCCGCCGCGTACTCGGCGATCGCGACGTCCTCGGGTGAGACCGCTTCCTTACCGAGTACGGTCGGCTGCTCATCGGTGTAGACCACGACGTCGATGTCCGCCAACGAGATCTCGTTCACGAAACCGTCCAGGGCGAGCGTTCGCGGGAAATGCGGCGAGCACTCGACGATCAATAACCGATCGGGATCGCGACCCGCGGCAAGGAATTCCGCCAAGTGCGCACCGTTGTAGAGCGAGAGACTGACGTTGCCATTCGCGTCGGGCATCGCTCCTTGCATCATCATGACGCGTGGTGCCAAATGCTGGATCAGGAGTCCGTAATGACGAAAGAACGACGGGATGAACTGGATGTCGGCCCCTTGGGAGCGGTAGTGCCGCTCCCCACCACCAAAGAAACTCGATCGATAATGCACGTTCGGATGCATAAAGACGTCAAAGACACCCAAGATCAACCCGCCGCTGAACGTCAGATCCACCCAATCCTGACGAGCGGAGAGTCCTTTCAACAATCCCACCGGCGTGGCGGTCACCAATCCGAGTCCGATCGCGTCGACTGGTCGGACCATGGCCACCGCCTCTTGGACACTGAGTTCGCGCGCAGTCATCGGTTCATTCTGCCCCAACTGGGTTCGTGTGAAAGGATTTGCCCATGAGCGACTGCTTATTTATCGATGTCTGGAGTGACGTCGTCTGTCCCTTCTGCTATCTCGGCACGCGCCAACTTTCCGATGCGCTGGCGCGCTTCGAACATCGCGACAGCGTCGTGGTACGAAACCGCGCTTTTGAACTCGATCCTTCCGCACCGAAGGATTACAATCGTTCGCTCCCCGAACTGCTGGCTGCGAAGTACTCGATACCGGTCGAGCGGGCTCGGACCCTGAACGAGCGCCTCGAAGAAGAGGCGCGCGGACTCGGATTGACCTGGTCAATGAAGGACGCTCGACCCACCAACACCTTCGACGCGCACCGCCTCATTGCGTTCGCCTCGGCTCAGGGCAAGGCCGCCGCCATGAGCGAGCGTCTCTTTCGGGCGTACTTCAGTGACGGCATGCTCGTCAGTGACCACCCGACGCTCACGGCGCTCGCCGCCGAGGTTGGACTAGTGGACGTCGCGTCGTTGTGGTCGACGCGAAATTACGCCGACGAGGTTCGCGACGACGAGGCCGCCGCCACCGAGCTCGGCATCACCGGCGTGCCGTCGATGTTGATTGACGAGAAGTTCATGGTCGTGGGCGCGCAAGGAAGTGACCACATACTGGGCGCGCTCACGCGCGCCTGGGCGCGTCGCGTGAACGCTTAGTCGACCTCGGCGGGCACCACGGCCGCGGTCGCGACCGAATGCCCCTCATCGAGGTTCATGACGCGAACGCCGGTGGCGTCGCGGCCCTGGGAGGAGACTTCGCGCACGGGTGTACGTATTAGAACGCCGCCACTCGAAGCGAGGAGAACCTCGTCGTCGAGTCCCGCCATGAAGGCCGCCACGACGAAGCCGCGCGCAGCAGTCAGACGAATGGCCCGCACGCCCTGACCACCTCGGCCCTGTTGGTTGAATCGGTCGGTCTTCACGCGCTTGCCAAATCCGGTGTCGGTAACGAGAAAGAGATCCGCGTCGTCACGCACCACGTCCAGCGAGATCGCCTTGTCGTCGTCCTTCAACTTGATGCCGCGCACACCCGTCGAATCTCGACCGACTTCACGCACCTCGTCCTCATTGAACCGGATCGACATGCCGCGGTAGGTGACCACCATGAGGTCGTCGTGACCGCTCGTGGGGACCACTCGCACGACCTCGTCACCTTCACGAAGCTTGATCGCGATCCAACCCTCGCGACGGGACTTGTCGTACTCGCTGAAGGCGGTCTTCTTCACCGTTCCGTCGGCGGTCGCGAAAACCAGGAACTTGTCCACGGGGAAGTCGAGAGTGGAGACGATGGCTTGGATCTTCTCGCCCGGATGGAGATTGAGGAGGTTGACGATCGCCGTGCCCCTCGCCGTGCGCTCCTTGATGGGAATCTCGTGACCGCGAAGACGAAAGACGCGCCCCTTGTTGGAGAACAACAACAAGAAGGCGTGCGTACTGGTATGGATGATCTGCTCGACGAAATCCTCGTCGCGTAACTTCGCCCCCTGGACTCCGCGCCCCCCGCGAGCCTGGACCTTGAAGGAATCGGCGGCGACCGACTTGACGTAGCCCGCCTGGGTCATCGTGATGACGATCTCCGCGTCGTCGATGAGGTCTTCCAGCCCCATCTCACCGGGGTCGTTCACGATCCTGGTCACTCGCTCATCGGCGTACTGGTCACGGATGGCCGTCAGCTCGTCGGCGATGACGCTGCGAAGCTTGACGTCACTCTCCAGGATCGACTTCAATTCGGCGATGGTCTCGCGCAGTTTGGCCATCTCCTCTTCCAACTCGGTTCGTCCGAGCTTGGTGAGGCGGCCCAACGTCATGTCCAGGATGTGATTGGCCTGTTCTTCGGAGAAGGCGAACGGTGAGGCCATCAACTTCGTCCGCGCGTCCGCACGGTCCTCGGATCCGCGAATCGTGGCGATCACCTGATCGAGCATGTCAATGGCCTTAAGCAGACCCTCGACGATGTGTGCGCGGGCCTCGGCCTTGCGCAGACGGAATTGGGTTCGCCGGGTCACGACTTCGACCTGGTGAAGGATGTAGTGGATCAAGGCCTGAGCGAGATTGAGCGTGCGCGGCACGCCGTCGACGAGCGCCAGCATGTTCACCGCGAACGTCGTCTGGAGCGACGTGTTCTTGAAGAGCTTGTTGAGCACCACGTTCGCGTTCGCGTCTCGCTTCAACTTGATGACCAGGCGAGAACGACGGCCCGCGGAATCGTTCTGCATGGCGGCGATGCCGTCGATCTCACCGCTCTTGACGAGTTCGTAGATCTTCTCCTCGATCGACTCCACCGAGACCTCGTAGGGGAACTCGGTCACGACGATTCGAGTATCGCGACCGGTCTCTTCCACTTCGGCGACCGCACGCATCTTGATCGACCCGCGGCCCGTGCGATAGGCGTCGAGGATCCCCTGTCGACCGAGGATCTGAGCGCCGGTGGGAAAGTCCGGACCCTTGACGAAGGCCATGAGGTCGTCGGGGGTCGCTTCGGGGTTCGAAAGGAGGTGCAACGTGGCGTCGATGACTTCGCCCAGATTGTGGGGTGGGATCTTCGTCGCCATGCCCACCGCGATGCCCTGGGATCCGTTGACCAGGAGGTTGGGGAACCGGGAGGGCAGCACGGTCGGCTGCTGGGTCGAATTGTCGTAGTTCGGTTCGAAGTCGACCGTCTCCTCGTCGATGGAGTCGAGCATCTCGAGTGCGATGGGCGCCAGACGGCATTCGGTGTATCGCATGGCGGCGGCACCTTCGTCGGGTCCGGTTCCGCCGAAGTTACCGTGACCGCTGATGAGGGGGTGGCGCATCGAGAAGTCCTGGACCATGCGCACCAGGGCGTCGTAGATCGCACTATCACCGTGGGGGTGGTAGGTACCCATGACCTCGCCGACGACTTTCGCGCACTTGGCGTAGGGACGGTCGGGTCGCAAGCCCTGATCGAACATCGAGTACAGGATTCGTCGATGCACTGGTTTCAAACCGTCACGCACGTCGGGCAACGCACGCGAGACAATGACGGACATCGAGTACTCGAGGAATGAACGTTCCATCTCGAGGTTGATCTCGATAGGTTCGACGTAACCCAGTACCACTTCCTCGCCTGGAGTCTCCGCACCAGAGTTAGGTGTCTTCTTCGCCATGATTCCTTCTTCCTAGATGTCTAGGAATCGAACGTCTTTCGCATTGGTCTGTATGAAGTGGCGACGTTGCGGTACGTCGTCACCCATGAGGATCGAGCACACTTCGTCGGCGAGCGCCGCCTGTTCCACCGTGATCTGTAGCAGCGCGCGCTTCGTCGGATCCATAGTGGTGTCGCGGAGTTCATCGAAGTCCATCTCACCTAGACCCTTTAGACGCTGGAAGTCGTTCTTGTGAGCTGGATTGTCCTCGAGGAACTTCGCCTTGGCGAGGTCGTCGCGCAGGTAGACCTTGTCCTTACCCACCAACGTCGAATAGAGGGGCGGCTGCGCGACGTAGACGTGCCCGTTGTTCACCATCTCGGTCATCTGGCGAAAGAAGAACGTCAGCAGGAGCGTGCGGATGTGACTGCCGTCCACGTCAGCGTCGGCGAGCAGGATGATCTTGTCGTAACGAACCTTGGTCACGTCGAAATCCGCCTCGACTCCCGCGCCGATCGCCGAGATCAGCGCCTGTATCTCGGTGTTACGCAAGATTTTGTCCGAGCGAGCCTTTTCGACGTTCAAGATCTTGCCCCGAATCGGCAGGATCGCCTGGTTTCGAGGATTGCGAGCATCCTTCGCCGAACCACCCGCCGAATTGCCCTCGACGATGAAGAGCTCGCACTCACGAGGATTGTTCGACGAGCAATCGACGAGTTTTCCGGGCAGTCCGGCACCGTCGAGGGCGCTCTTTCGTCTCGTGAGGTCACGCGCTTGACGAGCCGCCATCCGCGCCCGCGAGGCCTGCACGGCCTTGGCGACGATCTGACCACCTTCGCGCGGATTCTCTTCGAGCCAGTCGGCGAGTTTCTCGTTCGTCGCTCGCTCGACCAACGAGCGAATCGACACGTTGCCGAGTTTGCCCTTGGTCTGTCCCTCGAACTGCGGCTCGGCCAGTCGAACCGAGACGATTGCAGTCAGCCCTTCACGGATGTCCTCGCCGAGGAGATTGTCGTCCTTCTCCTTTAGGAGGTTGCGCTTGCGCGCGTAACGATTGACCACGTTCGTGATGGCTTTCCTGAAACCTTCCTCGTGCATGCCGCCTTCGATGGTGGCGATGCCGTTCGCGAACGAATGGATGCTCTCGTAGTAACCGGTGTTCCACTGAAACGCGACTTCGACTTCTTGGCCTTCCTCGGATTGTTCGTAGGAACCGACCTTGCGGAATAACGACTCCTTCGCGTTGTTCAGATGCCGGACGTAGTCGATGATGCCGCCGTTGTACTTGAAGGTCTCCTTGGCTTCTCGTCCCTTGCGCTGGTCCTCGAAGCGAATCTCGAGTCCACGATTCAAAAAAGCCATGATCTGGAGTCGCTCGAGAATCGTCTGGGCTCGGAACTCGACCTCTTCGAAGATCGTGGGGTCGGGGGTGAACGTGACCGTCGTACCCGTGCGACCACGCGGCGCGGGACCCGTCACCTTCAATTTCCCAACCGGCTTACCACCGTTCTTGAACGTCAGCATGTGGTGGTTGCCACCTTGATCGATCTCGAGGATCAATTCCGTGGAGAGCGCGTTGACCACGGAGACGCCGACCCCGTGCAAGCCACCCGACACCTTGTACGCACCCCCGCCAAATTTCCCGCCGGCGTGCAGCATCGTGAGCACCACCTCGGCCGCGGACTTACCGGGATAGTGGGGGTGGTTCTCGACGGGGATGCCTCGCCCGTCATCGGTGACGCGGCAACTTCCATTCGCGAGGATCGTGACGTCAATCCTCGTGCAGTAGCCAGCCATCGCCTCGTCGACCGCGTTGTCCACGACTTCCCAGACCAGGTGGTGTAAACCCGCGGGCCCGGTGGAACCGATGTACATCCCTGGCCGCACTCGCACCGGTTCCAAACCCTCGAGAACGGTGATGTCACTGGCTCCGTAGCTGGTGGGTCCCTTGGTCTTCTGGGCCACGGAGAAATCCTTTCAGTGACGAGTTTCGGCGCGATTCGCGCGGTCGATTACAACAATTCGGCTGCATTATCCTACCCGCTTTAGCCTTGGCTCAGAACCCCAACGGTCCGCACCAACGCCTTGACGGACTCATTTCACGCCTCGGATAACACCGTTCGAATCGACGTCGGTGCACGATCACCGAGGGACGAAAATCCTCTCAAAATCGACTCGTGTTCGGCGTTGATTCTTTGCGCGAACGCTCCCGACGGCACACGGATGAGCAGGACGCCGTTCTTCACGAATTCCGGTTGGCACCTCTGAGCGAGCACGGGATCGACCACCTCGGGCCAAAGCCGGCGAATCTCATCGATGAGACGAAGGTCCACCTTGCGCAATCGTCCCGCGACGACATTGAGTATCTCGCCGAGGGGTCGGGGTTGATCGTTCTTGGCGTTCATGACGCGACGCTCGAAAGGTCGACGATCGCCGCGGGATTCATTCCGTTCGGCAAGGGTGACGCGGTCGTCACGAGCGTCTGTCCCACCGGCAGTAGTTGAAGAAGTCGGTCGCTGCGCGAGGGGTCGAGTTCACTGAAGACGTCATCGAGCAGGAGAAGGGGGTCGAGTCCACGTTGCTGACGGACCAGTTCATGGCCCGCGAGTCTCAAGGCCAGGGCGAGCGAACGTTGTTCGCCCTGGGAGGCCTGGCGACGCGCGTCGCGTCCATCCAAGAGCAGCGCCACGTCATCACGTTGAGGACCGATTGTCGAGTGTCCACGGAACTGGTCATCGCGCAAGACATTGCGAAGCGCGACGTCGAGTTCGCCCACCCACGAACGTTCGTAGTGCGCACTCACCGCACGGTCATTGTGCGCGATCGCCTGGTAGTACCTTGTGATCAACGGTCCCAGCTGCTCGAGTAGTTGAAGGCGAACCTCAATGAGTCGTTCGCTCGCCTCGCAGAATTCCGTGTCCCACACGTTGAGTTCGTCGCGTTGTGCCGTAGTGGGAGACTCGCCCTGGAGCGAGCGCAAGACCGCATTTCGCTGGCCGAGGACGCGCGTAAAGCGTTCAATCACGTCACCCGTCGACAGATCGACGTCGGTGAGCAGAGTGGTCAGGTAGTTCCTTCGTTGCTCGGGGCCTTGTCGCACGATGTCCACTCCCTCGGGTGTGAAGACCGTCAGTGGAAGCACCTCCGAGACCGACGCTCGCGAATGTGGTCGTTGACCGTTCACCAACATTCGTTTGGTGGTGTTGCGCGTCCCGCGGGTGAGAGTCAGGTCGATTTGCACGCGGCGTTCGTGTTGGAAGAGGACGCCGTGCACTTCGGCGAGATGCTCGTTGCTACGGATCATGTCGCTCGCCGCGCTCGTGCGGAACGAAGAGGCCGTGGTCAAGGCGTAGATCGCTTCGAGCACCGACGTCTTACCGGTTCCGTTGGGGCTCAGCAGGACGGTGATCGCCTTCGGGTCTGGTTCGAACACCAACTCCGAGAATGAACGAAAGTTTCGGAGGGTGAGTTCGTGGAGACCCACGACGAACGCTCCTACTGGACGCGAACGGGCATCAAGAGGTACCGGAACCTCGTGTCGTCCACTCCATGAACCATCGCGGGTCGCACCGAATCCGAGACCTCGAGGACCACCTCATCACCCGGCACAGCCTCGATGCCGTCGATGAGGAAGCTCGGGTTGAACGCGATGGTGATCTCCTCGCCGTTGTAGTCCGCGTCGACGTTGTCCTCCACGTCCCCGGCGTCGTGACTCTGTGTGCGAATCTCGACGTTCTTATCCCTCATGGTGAGGCGGACCGAAGACGTGGAGTCCTTGGCGAGCAGCTTCGCACGACGCAACGAGGTGAGCAGTGTGTCCTTCGCGATGCGGAGTTGGTTCGGATAGCTCGCTGGAATCAGTTGGAGCACCGATGGGTAGTTACCGTCGATGAGTCGTGAGGCGATCGTCGTCGTGCCGACCACGAAACAGATCTCGGCGTCAGTGAGGGTCACGCCTATTTCGGCGTCGGCGGCCAGTGACGCGGCCGCGCGCTGAAGCTCTTGAAGGGCCCGTGCTGGCACGAGCAGGTCTTGGGAACCAGCGAGACCCTGGACGCCGGGAACGTCGCGAACCGCCAACCGATACGAGTCGGTGGCGATCAGACGAAGTGAACCTTCGTCGGTCGTGAAGAGCACACCGGTCAGCAGTGGTCGTGCGTCATCGTTCGCCGCGGCCCGAACGACTTGGTTGAGACCCTGGATGAGATCGAGGGCGGCGACGTTGTGGAGTGCTCCGGTCACGGGTGGAAGGTTCGGGTAGTCCATGACCGAGAAGGTCCGTAGGGAGAACTTCGCACGACCTAGTGAGATCTCCACGGTTTCGTCACTTCCTGAAACCGTCACCGCTCCTGCTTCGAGTGACCGTACCGCGTCGACGATGAGTCGCGCGGGTACGACGGTCGAGCCGTCTTCGTGACCGATGACGTCGACCGTGGTGCGCACGGTGATATCCAGATCAGTGCCGGTGACCGTAAGTTGGTTGCCCACTAGGGAGAGGAGTATTCCTGACGAGGCTCCGATCAGCCGCGTGGCGACGACACGACTGGCGGCGCTCAACGCTTCGACCAAGATGTCCCGCTCTGATTTGAACTTCATCGAACTACCTTTCTTTCCTACTGAGGTTACGGTGCGTAGTGTGTATAGATAACTGTTAGTAGTAGTAGGTCTGTGGTTTGTGGATTACTGGATAACAACCCTGATCAACTGGTAATTATCACGAACACCTTGGACACACCCCTGTGGTTAACTGTTTCAACCCTTCAATCTCAACCCTGAAGTTCTGTGGGCCAACCACGGATTTCCAACGCCAAATCCACAATGGAATCCAAGAGTTGCGCACAAACTATTCCCTACCATCTCCCTGTAAGCGTCGCTTCAACTGATTGATCTGGGCGAGCAGTTCGCTGTTCACCGCCAGCTGATCCTTTATCTTCTCGACGCCACTGATCACCGTGGTGTGATTGCGACCGTCGAAGATCCTGGCGATCATCGGATAGGAGTAGTTGTCCAACAGGTCACGGATCAAGTACATGGCCACGTGTCGAGCGTGCACCAACGGACGCAGACGCTTGGATCCACGAACATCCTCGACGGAGAGACCATAGAAATCGGAGACCACCGCGAGAATCGTCTCGGGCTTGAGGATTATCTGTTCTTGACCGAGGTTGGTGAGATGGTTCTTCGCGAGCTCCAACGATATTGGTTCTTGTCGAAGATTTGCGAAGGCTCGCAGCATCGTGATGGAGCCCTCGAGTTCACGGATGTTGTCACGAACGCGTTGGGCAATCCATTCGGCGACGTCGCCCGGTAGGTCAATACCCTCGCGCTCGGCCTTGGAGCGGAGGATGGCGATTCGCGTCTCGAGGTCTGGTTGGTCGATCTCGGTGACCAGACCCTGGAGTAGACGACTACGGAAGCGCTCTTGAAGGCCCGCGAGGTCTCGCGGTGAACGGTCCGAGGTGAGGACTATCTGTTTGCCCTCACCGTGAAGAGCGTTATAGGTGTGGAAGATCTCCTCGTGGAACGTCTCACCTCGGGTCTCCATGAACTGGATGTCGTCAATGAGCAGCACGTCGTTCTCGCGGTAACGGTCGTGAAGCGCCAACTGTGTCCGCGTCTGGATGGCGCGGATGAAGTCGTTCAGAAAGGTCTCGGTCGAGACGTAGAGCACCTTTCGTCCGGGGTAGTTCTCCTGGACGTAATTGCCGATGGCGTGCAAGAGGTGCGTCTTTCCCAACCCCGAGTTGCCGTAGATCATCAGAGGGTTGTAGGCACGGCCTGGCGTCTCGGCGACCGACTGTGCGGCGGCGAAGGCGAGTCGGTTCGACGATCCCGGCACGAAGGAATCGAAGGTCATTCGTGGATCGAGTCGCGCGGGCCGGTCCACGCTCGGCGCGAACGTCGCGACGGGGCTCGAGTCACCAGGTTCCTCGAGTGGTGTGTTTTCGTCGGTCGACGCACTCAAGGTGAGCGACACCATCACGTCAGCACCGACCAATTGTTGCGCCTGCTCGGTGATGAAGGGAAGAAATCGCTGTTGGATGCGTTGGAGCTGAATCTGGTTCGGCGCACCGATGACGAGCTGATTGTCGTGGTAATCCACAAGGCGCAGTGTGTTGAGTCCCGCGGCCCACACGGCCTCAGAGGCGTTGCCGCGTAAGGAGTCTTGAAGAGCTGTCCAGATCTCCTCACCGCTTTGCACAATCTTCCTCCACAGACCCGAACGAACGTTATCCACAAGCCAGTCGCTCTTTTTCTGCAATCTCGCTTGACTTGGGGAGAGTCACCATACACCTATTTGACGGACTTTGCCGAGGGGCCTCATGGGTCGGGTAAGATTGTTCCCAGCAGCGCGCCAGCGACCCCCCGGGGGTACCGCGAAGCGCATCATTACATTTTGAGAAGAGGATTTTGTGAAGCGTACCTATCAGCCAAACAAGCGGAAAAGGGCAAAAACGCACGGTTTTCGTGCGCGTATGCGTACCCGCGCTGGCCGTGCTGTCCTAAAGGCCCGTCGCGACAAGGGCCGCCACCAATTGACGGTCTAAGACGGTGCCCGGTCGGGTTCGAACCCGCCGGCAGTTCGCACTCTTCGCCGAACCGACTGGTCGCGGTCAAAGTGGGCCACTACGGATCAGTTTCGTAGCCCACGCTGACCAGTCTCCTTCAGTGGATGTGGCGTATGCGATCAGTCGAAAGGTTGGCAATGCGGTTCGAAGGAACCAAATCCGACGTCGATTGCGGGCACTCGTGGACGACCTTGAACCTCAACCTCAACCTGGCTTATACCTGATCAGGTGTGGTTTTGAGACAGGAAGACTATCCTATGACGAACTCCAGCACCATCTCCAGCACGCAATGGTCCGAGCCCGTGGACGCTAAAGCCTCACGGAGCACGCGTTCATTACTGGCTTTGATCAGGATCTATCAGCGCTTGGCGGCGGGGCGACCCTCGCCGTGTCGCTTCTATCCTTCTTGCTCGCACTACGCCGCCGAGGCGATCGCCGTGCACGGGGCCCTGCGCGGGACCGCGTTGTCGCTGCGACGGCTGAGTCGTTGTCGACCTCTCGGCCCCCACGGCGTCGACCTCGTCCCTCTACGAAAAGAAAGCTAGGAAGCCAGCCATGAAATCGTTAACGCACGCGGTGGGGAGCATCTTCCAGCCAATCTTCCACCTCTTTGGCTGGATCCTGGCCTTTTGCTACGGCCTCGTGCCGAACTACGCCATCGCGATCGTGATGCTGACCGTGATCATCATGGGGGCCCTCACCCCGTTCACCATCAAGAGCACGAAATCCATGATGTCGATGCAGAAACTCCAACCCGAGATCAAGAAACTCCAGCAGAAGTACAAGGGACCCGAAAATCGTCAGCTGCTCAACGAGGAGATGATGAAGCTCTACAAGGAGGAGGGCGTCAATCCCGTGGGGGGCTGTTTGCCGGTCCTGCTCCAAGCACCCTTCCTCTTCATCCTCTACAGCGTGATCAAGGGACTGGCCAACAAGGTCCTCGTACACGGGGTTTTGACACCACAGCCCCGCTACATACCGACAACCTCAAAGATGTACCACAACCTTATTGCCTCGGGCGGCCAGATCAAGGCGTTCGGCATGGAGTTGAACCTTAAACCTTTCAGTTCCCACGGTTCAATCGCGGCCGCGATCCCCTTCTTCGTGTTCGTGGCCGTCGCGGTCGCCCTCCAGTACTTCCAGATGGCCCAGATGAACAACCGAAACCGCAAGACCGGTACGGCCATGCCCTCCCAGCAGCTGGCCATGCAACGGTTCCTGCCGATTGTTTTCGCATACTTCTATTTGATCATCCCTGCCGCCGTTGTGCTTTACATGATTATTTCGACTGTAATTCGAATTATTACTCAGGACTTGATGTTCCGAGCGGGCGTGTCCAACCCTCACAAGGGCACCCAGCGAGCCCTGCCCGCGCCCGACTCCAAGGACGACGGTGCCACGGCACTGCCCGATGAGCCGAAACCCTCCACACCGAGGCCAGTGGTGAACAAGTCGAACAACCGACCGTCCGCGGCGCGACCGCAACCCCAGAGTCGGTCACGGGCAAAACGCAAGAGAAAGGCGCGTTAACGCATGGATTGGGTGGAAACCACGGGAAAAACAGTCGACGAGGCGACCGAACGGGCACTCGCGCATCTTGGTGTGCACCGCGACGACGCCGAAGTCGAGGTACTGGAAGAACCAAAGGCGGGGATGTTCGGTCGGATTCGAGGCGAGGCACGGGTTCGAGCGCGGGTTCGACCGAGTGGACCGCGACCGAAGCGATCGCGACGTTCGTCGGGGGGTCGCGAGGACCGTGCGCGCACGTCAGGGCGTTCGGAGAAGACTCGGGCTCCCAAGACATCAGAACAGGAATCACAACGTCGCGAAACAGTGAAGACTGCCACCGCACCACGCAAGAAACAGGGTCCCCCCAAGGGAGGACCCCGGACCGAAAGAATCTCAACGAAGGAGGACACCATGGCTGAAGGAATCTCGTTAGCCGAGCAAGGGTCGATTGCCAAGGAGTTCCTCGAAGGACTGTTGGCGTCGATGAACATTACGGCCGAGGTATCGGTCAAGGAACTCGATGCCGAAACGGTGGAATTGGCGGTGAACGCCAATCCACCGACGGAACTCGGCATCTTGGTCGGGCCGCGGGGCACCACCCTGCAGGCGCTGCAAGAGGTGACCCGTACGGTCGTCCAGTCCAAGAGCCCGAGTCGGACGGACCGGATTCTCGTTGACGTGGCCCAGTACCGTGAACGTCGGGTGGCGGCCCTTGGTCGCTTCGCGAATCAGGTCGCAGGCGAGGTCATCGAGACCGGCGAGGAGCGCGCCCTCGAGCCCATGTCGGCAGCTGACCGCAAGGCGGTCCACGACGCTCTGACTGACAACGGGCAGGTCATCACGAGGTCCGAAGGCGAGGAACCGCGTCGTTTTGTGGTGATCGCACCGGCGTAAGGCAATCGTGACCGAGCAATGGCTCTTTCGCGCCCTCGAGGAATCGAGGGCGCGAGGCTATTTGGGCCCTCGCGCGATCGAACCGCAAGTAGAACACGCTGGGGGTTTCGCGCGGTGCTGGGAGGACGTGGCAGACCGCCCACCCACTGGTCTCCTGGATCTGGGGAGCGGCGGGGGCCTTCCCGGCCTCGTGCTCGCCGAGCTCTGGGGGTGCCGCACGGTACTCGTTGATTCGATGGTGAAACGAACCAGTTTCCTTCGAGAGGTCCTGGCGTGGCCCGGGGCCCCGCGAGACGTCGAGGTGATCACGGGCAGGGTCGAGACCATAGCCCGGGAACCATCCCTTGAGTCATCGTTTTCCCTGGTGACGGCGCGTTCATTCGGGCCTCCCGCCGTCGTCGCGGAATGCGCGACTCGATTCTTGCGGATTGGCGGCTACTTGATCGTCTCGGAGCCCCCTGACGACGACGAGGGCCGGTGGCGGCCGGAAGTCCTTGCCACGATGGGGCTTCAGGACAACGGTCGCGTCCGGCATGGGGCTGCCTTTCGAGTGCTGACCAAGAGTGCGGCGACACCCGAGGAGTTACCCCGCGCAGTGGGAATGCCAACCAAACGACCACTGTTTTGATGTTTCACGTGAAACAAGAGATCCGCGTTCGTTGAGACTTCCCCGACTGTTTCACGTGAAACAATCGGGGAGAGGTTCGTGCGGGGCTGTGTGCGAGACGACCGACTCGAGGCATGTTTCACGTGAAACATCAGTACTTGACGGCTCGGCCAAAACAGTGTTGAATGGCAGAGGTTCGACGCAGTGTCGGAATGAAGTGATTCAGGAAGAGGCATATGGCAAACGCCAGCGTGATGAGGGTTTTTGCTGTAGCCAACCAAAAAGGTGGAGTGGGCAAGACCACGACCACGACCTCGCTGGGGGCGGCGCTGGCCGAGAAGGGAAATCGCGTCCTCATCGTCGATCTTGATCCGCAGGGAAATGCGACCACTGGTCTGGGAATCGATGGTCGACAGTTCGAAAAGTCAGTGTACGACGTGCTTTTGAACGACACGCCCATGGTCGACATCGTCGAGCCCACCGGCTTCAACAATCTCTTCGTTGCGCCCGCGACGCTCGATCTGGCGGGCGTCGAGCAGGAGTTGACCGCGGTGATCTCCCGAGAATTACGGCTAAAGAAGGCCCTCGCGTCGGTCGAAGGTGATTTTGACTACATCTTCATCGACTGTCCCCCATCCTTGGGATTGATCACCATTAACGCGTTCGCGGCGGCGACGGACATCCTGGTACCCGTACAGACGGAGTTCTACGCACTTGAGGGTTTGACGCAACTGAAGAGGATCGTCGACCTGGTCCAGAAGAACCTCAACCCCACCCTCAAGATCTCCAAGGTGGTTCTCACGATGTACGATGCCCGTAATACCTTGTCCGTCGATGTGGCGGACGAGGTGCGACGGCATTTTCGCAGCGAACTGTGCAAGACGGTGATTCCACGAACGGTTCGTCTGGCTGAGGCGCCGTCGTTTGGACAACCTATTACGGTATTTGATCCCACATCGAAGGGCGCGAAGGCCTACCGAGCGTTGGCAGAGGAGATCATCCATGGCTAGGAGACCCGGACTCGGAAAAGGCCTTGGTGCCCTCATTCCTGAGAACACTGACGTGATCGCCGCCGCGACGGTACTGACCGAGGTGGGTCCGCTGCGCACCGTGGCGGTGACGGCGATTCGCCCAAATCCGTTCCAGCCACGAAAGTCCTTCAATGACGAGAGCCTTCAGGCCCTGGCCTCGTCGGTGAAGGAGTTGGGCGTGCTCCAACCACTGATCGTGCGTCCCGTTGAGGGGAGCGCGGGCGAGTACGAACTCATCGCCGGGGAGCGACGGTGGCGTGCCGCAGGACTCGCGGGTCTCGAATCGGTGCCAGTGCTCGTCCAAGACGACGTCAACGACCGACTCTCGTTGGAGCAAGCCGTCGTGGAGAACCTGCATCGCGTCGATCTGCACCCGCTCGAGGAGGCCGCCGCCTATCAGCAGCTCATCGAGGACTTTGACCTCACGCACGAGCAAGTGGCCCAACGAGTGGGCAAGAGTCGGGCAAATGTTACGAATACGTTACGACTTTTGCAATTGGGTGAGACCGCCCAGCTCGCCCTGGCGAACTCTCAGATCACCGCCGGACACGCCCGATCGTTGCTGGCGATCAGCGATCCGAACGCGCAGAGCACGATGGTGGCGAGGATCATCAAGCACGAACTCTCGGTTCGCGCGACCGAAGAAGCCGTTCGGGTGTTCCTCGAGCCCAAACCGGTGTCCAGCGGTGAACCAGTGACGCGGATCGCGAGCGACAAGCCGCGACTCAGGCCGGTCCCCGACGCCAGTGTGGCCGAGCTCGAACAGTTGTTGGAGGACTACCTCGACACCAGGGTCCACGTGGACCTCAAGGGGCGTAATGGTCGGATAATCATCGATTTTGCCGACCTGGACGACCTGGAGCGCATCTACATCGCGATTTCGCAGAGCAAGTAGCGCTCAACCTTCAACGTAACGTTCAAGTTGAAGTTATCCCCAAGTTGTGGAAGAAGTTGTGGGTTACTCGTAATCCCTTGGGATATATGGGCTTCAGTCGTCTAAGGGGTCCGCAAAAGGCACTATTTCACCTTCCTACCTGTGGAAAACTTCGATCAAAACCGACGCCAGCGCTTCGGTGATCCTTTGAAGTTCCTCGGGCTCGCGAGGGCCGTGTTCCACGTGCAACGTGGTCATGCGCGTCTCGCGCAGCAGCGGCAGGGCCATGCCGGCTATCTCGACGCGCGAGATGCTGCGGCTCTTGGACAGGGCCGACGCCATGGCGCTGGCGAGCATCTCGCCGCGTCGTGAGTGGGAGCGGTAGCTCGCCCAGTAGTGCAGGCGAAGGTCCCCTTGGGGCTCGACCTGTTCGAAGGAGAGTACGACCGCGGCGTGCTGTTCGTTGGCGAAGGCCGCCACCTCGATGCTCGACGCCTCCGCGAGGGCCACGACCTGGCGTTGGTCGCGCAGCGCCTCGTCCAGGAGCTGTCGAAGTGGGCTCGTCCCGCACAAGACGATCGGGCCCGACGAATCGTCGAGGAATCCCGCCGTGTCGCGCGCGTCGGTCACGAGGTGTGGCGTCGAGGTCGAGGGCGTGACGCGGGACAACTCGAGCAGCGTGCGCCGGGTGAGGGTGCCGTTGACCTCGAGTCCACAGTTCCGCTGGAACTCGCTCAGGGCGTCGTCAAGCAGGGGACCGAAGATGCCGTCGATCCGACCGGGATTGAACCCGAGTTGGGCGAGTCGAACCTGCAGCTCGGCGACGTCGTCGCCGCGCAGGTAGGGGCGCGTGAGGAACAAGAGACGTTGGCCCAGTCGCCAGCCCGCCTCGATCAGTCGCGACCACGTGACCTCGTCCAGCGAGCCGGTGATGGGCAGCCCCTTGGCGCGTTGGAACGCCTCGACCAGAGCGACCGTCTCATCACCGAAGACCTCGGCGGGGTCGGTGAGCGTCGGGTGACCGAGCTCACCGAGTCGATCGTGCAGATCGCGTACACGTTGACCCGTGTCGCCGCGACGAAGGGGGCTGAACGTCAGGGTCGTTAGAGGTTCGCGGTGATCTCTTGCAAGAGTGCGCCCTTGGGCTTGGCGCCCACGAGGCGAGCGACGACCTCACCGTTCTTGAACAGCAACAACGTCGGGATGCTCATCACCGAGAACTTCGTGGCGGTCGCCACGTTCACGTCGACGTCCAACTTGCCGATCGTGAACTTCTCGGACTGCTCCACGGCGAGCTCTTCGAGAATGGGCGCGATCAACTTGCAGGGACCGCACCATTCGGCCCAGAAGTCAACCAGGATTGGCTTGTCCGCCGCCCCCACGACCTCGTCGAAGGTGGCGTCGGTAAGGGTGGTGATCTGGTCGCTCATAGAAACCTCCAAAGGTCGCCGCCGTCGCGGCGACGCGAGTACCACCTTAGCGAGGAGGACTCAGAACCCCTGCGCCTCGAGCCATCGCTCGGCGTCGATGGCGGCCATGCAGCCTGAACCCGCCGCCGTGACCGCCTGGCGATAGACGTGGTCCTGGACGTCGCCCGCGGCGAAGAGACCCTCGACCGTGGTGAAGGAACCCAGGCCGGTTCGCACGTAGCCGTTGTCCTCGAGGTCGATCTGGTGGGTGACGAGCGAGGTGTTGGGGACGTGGCCAATGGCGACGAAGACGCCCGTCACCTCCATGACGCGTTCGTCACCGGTGACGGTGTCGCGCACCTTGAGCCCGCTGACGCTGGTGTCGCCCAGTACCTCGAGGACTTGGGTATTCCAGGCGAAGCGGATCTTCTCGTTGTCAAAGGCCCGCTGCTGCATGATCTTTGAGGCTCGCAGGCTGTCGCGGCGATGGACAATGGTGACCGACGAGGCGAATCGAGTGAGGAAGAGGGCCTCTTCCAGGGCCGAGTCGCCCCCGCCGACCACCGCGATGTCCTGGCCGCGAAAGAAGAAGCCGTCACAGGTCGCGCAGGTGGAGAGTCCGTGGCTGAGCAGGTGGTCCTCGCCGGGCACTCCCATCATGAGCGAGCGCGCCCCCGTGGCGAGGATGACGGTGTCGGCCGTGATGCTCGGCTCCTCGTCGTCACTGAGCCAGACTCGAAACGGTCGGGCCGTCACGTCCAGGCGCTGCACCTTGGTCACGCGCAGGTCCGCGCCGAAGCGGTCCGCCTGGGCGCGCATGTTGGCCATCAGTTCGGGTCCCGTGATGCCCTGGGGGAAACCCGGGAAGTTCTCGATGTCGGTCGTGAGCATCAACTGGCCACCGGGCTGGTCGGTCGTCGACGAAGGTTCGCCTTCGATGACGATGGGGTGGAGTTGGGCTCGGGCCACGTAGATCGCCGCGGTGAGGCCGGCCGGACCAGAGCCCACGATGAGGACGCGAGTGTGTTCGGGCATCAGTCGCCCGCGTGGTCGCTACGACGATAACGCCAGAAGACGAGGCCCGCCACCACGAAGGTCGCCCCGATGCACACGTAGGTGAGCCATTGGTGGCTGGAAAAGACGTAGACGTCGAAGAGTCGTATGAGGGCGATCAGGAGGGCAGCGACCAACACGATCGCCATCAACACGATGATGAATCCAAAGGCGACCGCGCGTCCGGCGATGAAGATGGGCCGCAGGACGCGGTCGTGCACGATGTCCAGAGCGTGGTCCAATTGGGCGAACGCCTTGTCGACGACGTCGGGTTCGCGTTGTTCGTGCTGTTCGTTCACGCTTAGAACTTACTGGTCTGGTGAACTCAACTCTCAATCCAGCACAGCGCGATGATTCCGGGTCCCCCGTGCGTGCCCACGACCGGACCCATGTCGGTCACGATCAACGGAAATTCCGTGGCGATGTCCGCCACGAGCGCTTCGAGGTGCGCCACCTCGGGTGAATCGCCGTGCACGAGCGCGAAGCGGCGCAGCGGCGCCTCGGACCTGGCGACGTCGGCGACGGCGGCGAGCGCCTTGGCCTTGGTCCGCTGACGCCCGGCTTCGGCGACGACCCCGTCCTTCAGTTCGAGCAGCGGCTTGATCGAGAGGACCTGACCGAGCAACGCGCGCGCGCCGCCGATTCGACCACCCTTGACGAGGTGTTCGAGCGTGTCCAGCATCGCCACGACGCCGACCTTGGCCGTGAGCGTCTCGGCGCGCTGGGCGAGTTCGTCGAGGGACGCCCCGCCGAGCGCGACTTCGGCGATCTCGACGCACAGCAGACCCTGGGCCATCGAGACCGCGCGGGTGTCGATCACGCGCACGGGGATGGTGTTCGCGACCGCCTCGGCGGCGAGGGTCGCGGACTGGTGGGTCGCCGAGAGACCCGCCGAGAGGGTGAGGACGAGCACGCCGTCGCAACCATCCGCCTTCGCACGCTCGTACGCGGCCTGGAAGGCGCCCGGCGACGGCGCCGCGGTCTCGGGCAGGGTCTTGGAACTCTTGCATTTGGCCCAGAACGCGCTGGGCGTGAGATCCACGCGGTCGACGAATTCTTGGTCGCCGAAGCGGATGGTGAGCGAGACGATGTCGATGTCCAGTCGCCGAGCGATGTCGTCTGGTAGATCGCAGGCGCTGTCAGTCAGTACGCGTATCCGAGTCATGGCCCTCCTTAGATTCTCTTCAGCCTTGCATCTTTCGCGTCGCGGCGCGAGAGACTGTAATGCGAGACCAGGACCACGCCGACGTAACTCGCCAGGCCCAGTAACAACGACATCACGAGACGCGCGACGAGTCGGATCCCGTGGTCCCAGGTGGGGGCCGCGTACGACAGCGCCATGACCAGGGCGGCGACCAGCGACGCGCGCAGGCTGCGGCGGACGTGGATCGACCAAATGGTCGAGATGATGTTGACGTGATGGCGCGCGAGCACGTAGAGCGCCACGAAGGCCGCGACGGTGTAGGCGATCGACACGCTCGACGAGAGTCCGGCGATCGAGTGGCGACCGAGCACGACGCACAAGATGATGGTCAGTCCGTTCTCGAGCACGTAGAGCGCGAAGACCTCTCGGGCGCGCTGCATTGACTGGAGTCCCCGCACGCACAGTTGGAACAGCGTGAAGCCCGGAAGTCCGGCGGCCAGGATCGCGAGCACCGTGCCCGCCGAGATCCGGTGGGTCGCGTTGGCGTGATTGAGCAGGATACCCACGATGGGTTGGGCGAGGATCACCAGCACCAGCGTGCAGGGGATGATGATGACCAGAGACTGGCGCAGCCCGAAACGCAATCGCTCGCTCAGCCCGGCGTAGTCCTGGGCGGTGGCGAGTCCGGCGAGTTGGGGCGTGAGTGAGCCCAGCACCGAGACGACGACCACGGCGTAGGGCATCTGCATGAAGGACCAGCCGTAGGTGTAGGCACTGACCGGACCGTTGCCCCCGAGCCCGAAGGCGTAGGCGAGTACGACGTAGAGTGACACCTGGTTCGCCAGGACCACGAGAAGGGTCCAACTGCCCAGTCGACCGACCGCGCGCACCGCCGGATCGCGACGATTGAAGCGAAAGGAGAGGCGCCAGAGGTCGCTGCGCGCGAGCGAGGGGAGCAGGCACAAGAACTGCACCGCGACCCCCAGGGTCGTGCCGAGGCCCAACCAAAGGAGGTCTCGCGATCCCTCGAGGGCGCCCAACGTCGGCGTGGGATCGACCGCGTGGAACCAGAAGAGAACGCCGATGCACACGAGGTTGTTGGCGACGGGCACCCACGAGGGTGTGCCGAAGCGATGACGAACGTTGAGCAGTGCGGTGGCGATTCCGATCACGCCGTAGAAGAAGATCTGCGGCACGAACCAACGCAGCAGCGACGTCGCCACGACTCTCTGTTGAGCCAGCGTGGCGATTGAGCGCTGCGTGTCGGGATGCTGCAAGAGGGTGAAACCGTCGATGATCCACGGCGCGCACAACCACGCGAGCGCCGACGCCACGATCAGTACCATCAAGGCTCCGGTGATGACGCTGGAGATCGACTTCCACGCCTTCCGTTCGCCGTCCAGCGCGAGGCGTTCGACGAAGACCGGTATGAAGGTGGCGCTCGCGATGCCGCCGAGGACGAGGTCGAAGAGCATGTTGGGGATGGTGTTGGCGAGGTTGAAGGAGTCGGCGATCGGCGTAAAGCCGAGCACCCAGGCCAGGACGAGGACGCGGAGCAATCCCGTCAGTCGCGAGACGAGGGTGCCACTGGCCATCGACAACGCACGTGAACCGTGGGTCGAGGTGGTCATCGGGCGTGACGGCCCTTGGGCGAGCGCCGGTGCGTGCGCAGCCACCAAAAGGCGAGAACGAGGAGTGAACCGATCGACAGCAGATAGCCCACGATGGAATTGCCGGCGATACGAACCTGGATCGCGGCTCGCGCCAGGGTCACCTGACCGTTCGGCGTGGTGACCACGATCTGGAGGGTGAGGTCGCTGCCGCGGTGGTTGGCGGTGGGGATTCGTAGCGACTTGGTCGGCGAATCCAAGGTGACGAGTTGTCGGCTTCCCTTGGGGAAGCTCAGTCGGTCGGTGATCAGGTGCACTACCGCGGTCACCGAGTAGTCGGCTCGACTCAGCACCGTGACCGGTAAGGCGGTACCGGGTCCGGCGAGGGTGATCGAACTCTGGTCCACCGAGAAGTTGGCGAGCTGCTCGTCCAAGGCTGACTGCGCTTGGTTGATCGCGGCTTGACGCTGTGGCGTCGAGCCCACGACCTCGGCCTGGGCCACGTCCACACTCAGGGCGTTGGCGAGCGGTGCCGACGATATTGCCTGGTTGAAGGAACTGATCTGGCCAATCGTGTACAGCAACGAGTTCACGTTCTCGCCCGACCAGGTGGACGCCACCGAGGACGTGACGTCGCGCACCTCGGGTGCGCCGTTGGCGCCAATCAACGAGGAACTGAACAAGGGCGCGAGGCTCGACGCGACGGCGAAGGGGTTGGAGTCGAGACCGTCGAGAAGTTCGTTGACGAACGTCGACGACGCCCGGGTCGGGGACATCTCGATGATTACTGTACGAGACGAAGGGGCGTTGGGTTCTTCGTAATGCAAGAAGGCGAGCGAGTTGAGCGTGAGAACGGTGCGTAGTCCGGGATTGATCGACCTGTCGTTGACGAGTTGGTCGATCGGCCCGTCAATCGCGAGCACGGTCAGCGAGGGCGTGTCAGGGACACGGAAGGGGGCGCCCCAATCCAGCGTCGAGGAGGGGGCGAGCGCGAGTGACGACTCGTGCACCACGACGTCGCCGACGTGCGCGCCGGCCAGCGCCTTCAGGTCACCGAGTGACACGTCGCCGTTGAGCACGACCGGACTGTCGGCGTAACGGCCGGTCACTTGTCGCAAGAGCGAGGTCGAGAGTGACAGTTGTTGATTGACCTGGGTCGCGAAACCGTTACTCACGAGGCCCGCGAAGTCGATCGACGCCGGTGGCGCGGCGACGCCGCGGTGCAGCGGACTCGAGAGAGCTCGAGAGTAGGCAGTGCGAAGGGCGATGTCTTGGGTGGTGAGCGACGACTGGAGGGCGCTCAGGGTTCGGTAATCCGCGGTGATCGTGACGGGGGTCTGGGCGTGGTTGGAGAGGGCGCGTAGCACGGCCGTCGTGGCGACCGGATGACTCAACGACGGGGGTTCGACGTCTTCGATGACGCCGACTTCAAGTCGTCGGGGCACAGCGCCAGCCTGGACGCTGAGGAGCGACCACGTGGTCTGGGTGCTGTTAAGGGCGCTGATCGAGTAGCTGATGGGATACACGCCGTCGCAGTTCTGGCCCGTGCAGTTGAGACGAAGCCGGGCGGCGCGGTTCTCGCAGTTCGGGTTCGCCTGGCCCGGTGAAGAGGAGAACAGGGCGACGCCAAACGTCGCGCGGTCGTGGACGAGACACGTGATGGTGAAGTTCCCCGTCGTGGCGATCGAAGCGTCGGAGTCGCCGGCGCCGCTGATGATGGGCGCGAGTTGGGAACGGGCGATGACGCGCGGATAGAGCGAGACCTGCGCCGTGACCTCCTTGCCAGGATTCACGAATCGCAGCGTGGCGTCGAATCGACCAGTACCGTGAGCGGAGAGTTCGACGACCGGACTCTGGTGTTCGAGGATGAACAATGCCGTCGTCTCAGCGTGCGCGGCCGAGGGCCACGTCACCGTTGCGAGGCTGAGGAGTACGACGCTAAGCGCCCGCCACCAGGTCGAAAATCGGTGGAACATGCTGGTACAGGCTACCTTCGGTTCCTCACGAAGTCCGCCGCCCACTACCCTTCATTCGCAATGAGTTCTTTTGAACAGGTCCACGAGCGTTTGAGTGACATCGCTCATTTGTCGGCGCCACTCGCGCGCGCATTCGCGAAGGAGGGATTCTCGCTGTACGCCGTGGGTGGTTCCGTTCGCGACGCGATCTTGGGAATCGAGCGAAGCGACGACTACGAGATCGACTTCACCACCAACGCCCGCCCCGACGACATCGAACGCCTGATGAAGCCGGTGTGCCTTTCTTTGTGGGAGCAAGGCCGGGCGTTCGGCACCATTGGCGGGGTGATCCGTGAGAACGGCGTGAAGGCGGAGATCACGACCTTTCGTTCTGAAGAGTACGTCGACCATTCTCGAAAGCCCTCGGTGACCTGGGGCGATTCACTCGAGTCCGATCTCAGTCGACGCGACTTCACGATCAACGCGCTGGCACTGGACGTCGTCGCCCTCGAGGCGAAGACCCCCGGGGTTCAGACGCTGTTCGACTTTTACCACGGCTTTGACGACCTTCACGAGCGACGGTTGCGCACACCCATCGACCCGGCGATCCTCTTTGCGGACGACCCACTTCGTATGCTTCGCGCGGCGCGTTTCGCCGCACGGTTCAATTTGACCATCGACCCCGCGATTGAAGACGCCGCGCGCGCGATGGCCGAGAAGATCACGATCGTGTCGGCCGAACGTGTTCGAGGCGAGTTGGACCTCTTGATGGTGACCGAACAACCATCAATCGGTCTCGACTTCATCGTGCGAACCGGGCTGGCTGAGCACTTCTTTCCCGAACTGCCCAAACTCCAGTTGGAACAAGATCCGATCCATCAGCACAAGGACGTTCTCAAACACACCTGGGCCGTCGTGGACAAGACCTCCCCGACGCTGGTACTGCGCTTGGCCGCCTTATTCCACGACATCGGTAAACCGCCGACGAGGGCCATCACCGACGAGGGCGTGACCTTCCGGTTCCACGAGGTGGTCGGCGCCAAGATGACCAGGAAGCGGATGGCCGCCCTGAAGTACCCCCAGGAGATCATTGACGACGTGGCGACCTTGGTCGAACTCCACCTACGTTTCCACACCTACAAGATGGGTTGGAGCGATCGGGCGGTCCGTCGCTACGTGCGTGACGCCGGACCGCTGCTCGAGGAGTTGAACGAATTGACGAGGTGTGACTGCACGACGCGCAACGCCCGCAAGGCCGCGGTGCTCGCCGCGCGAATGGACGAGTTGGAGTTGCGCATTGGTGAACTTCGCGAGCTCGAGGACCTGAGTCGACTGCGTCCGGCCCTGGACGGCGTGGCGGTCATGGAGGTGCTCGGGATCGCCCCGGGTCGCGAGGTCGGTCGCGCGCTGGCGTTCTTGATGGAGATTCGTCTCGACGAAGGTGAGATCACGCCCGAGGACGCGGCGACGAGACTTCGCCAGTGGTGGCAGTCTCAGCCCCACTAGTTCGACCCGCGCCGCGCACGCTCGCGAGGGCCGTCCTCGGCCGTTCAACCAGGTTGACCAGCCCTCAGGGCCAGACGAGATTCTCGGCGCCGCCGTTGGCGAACTCTTCGACCATCCGGTGAGCGACGTCGTCGTGGTACTGCACGGGGGGTGATTTCATGAAGTACGCCGAGGGACCTATGACGGGGCCGCCGATACCGCGGTCGAGCGCGACCTTGGCACAGCGCACCGCGTCAATGATGACGCCCGCGGAGTTCGGCGAGTCCCAGACCTCGAGCTTGAGCTCGACGTTGAGCGGCACGTCACCGAAGTTTCGACCCTCCATACGGATGTAGGCCCACTTACGGTCCTGGAGCCACGGGACGTGGTCGCTCGGTCCGATGTGCACGTCGTCGGGGTCCATGTTGCTGATCTCGAGTTGTGACGTCACCGCTTGAGTCTTGGAGATCTTCTTGGACTCCAGCCGATCGCGGTCGAGCATGTTCTTGAAGTCCATGTTGCCACCGACGTTCAGTTGGTACGTGTGGTCGAGCGTCAAACCACGGTCCTCGAACAGACGGGCGAGCACCCGGTGCACGATTGTCGCGCCCACTTGGCTCTTGATGTCGTCACCGATGATCGGCACACCGGCGTCAGCGAACTTCTTGGCCCAAACCGGATCCGAAGCGATGAAGACCGGGATGGCGTTGACGAAGGCGACACCCGCGTCCAGGGCTGCTTGGGCGTAGAACTTCTGGGCGTCCTCGGAACCGACCGGCAAGTACGAGACGAGCACTTCTGCGTTGGCGTCACGCAGCGCCTGCGCGACGTCGACGGGCTCGTACGGCGACTCCTCGATGACCGCGCGGTAGTACTTGTTGAGTCCGTCCAGGGTCGGACCGCGTTGTACGGTGACCCCGAGCGGAGGGACGTCCGAGAACTTGATCGTGTTGTTCATGCCGCCTTCGATGGCTTTGCTGAGGTCGCTGCCGACTTTGGAGGCGTCGACGTCGAAGGCGGCGACGAACTCGAGGTCGCTGACGTGATAGCCGCCGAGCTCGACGTGCATCAACCCGGGAACGTTGTCGCCCTGCTTGGCGTCCCGGTAATACGTCACCCCCTGAATGAGTGAACTGGCGCAGTTTCCGACGCCCGCAATGGCCACGCGAATCTTTTCCATGGCAATCCTTTCCTACTTCGCCTCGTGGGCGAATGTCGATTGATTGTTTCTTTCGGTGGCCAACAGGCTGTCAATCCACTCGAGATCCAACTCGACGCCTTGGGCGGCGTGCTGCATCACGCTTCGCGCGTAGGTGTCGAGATGTTCATTGCTGGCCCCGGTTCGAACTTCAGCCAGGCGTCCAACAAGATCGTTGCGGCGTCGCTCCAGTAAGCCGACGCGAAGACTGGGCGTCAAATACTTCGCCAGGGCCATACGCAGCGAGAAGTTCTTGCTGTCATCGAGCGTCGCGGGGTCCGCGAGCAGTGCGATGAATTCTGACCGGCCCCGGTCGGTGATTCGATAGACCTTGCGCCCTCGTCGCCCGAGTCCTTGGGTCGTGCGAAGCGAACGAAGCGACGCCCGTTCCCCCGACAGGGAACCCGTCGAGAGAGAACTGATTCGCGGCTCGTGGGTCGTGACCGCCTCCACGCACCCGTGCCGCTCGAGGCGGGCGAGGGCGGGGTAGATGGACCCGAAGGAGACGTTCGCCGACACGCCGAGTCGGTCACGCAGTTGGGTACGGATCTCGTATCCGTGGTGGTCCCTATCCATCAAGAGGCCAAGAATGGCGATGTCTAACACGCGAACCATCATATCACTTCGATATATCGAACGCTACGCTGACACGGGGCGAACGTACCCTGGCGACGCGCCACGGGCCATCATTTAGTTATAGAGTAATAATAATTATGACCACACAAGCAGATTCTGAGGCGTCGCGGTCCGCCGAAACCCTTGACCGGCGCCGTCGCGTCGGCGTCCTGCTCATCTGCTCCATGAGCCTGCTCGTGGTCAGCTTGGACGTCACCATCGTCAACGTGGCCCTGCCTTCGATCGGCCGGGACTTCCACGCGTCGCTCTCTGGTCTGCAGTGGACGGTGGATGCCTACACCCTGGTCCTGGCGAGTTTGCTCATGCTGTCGGGTTCGACCGCCGACCGGCTCGGACGACGTCGGACGTTCGTGCTCGGCCTGGTGCTGTTCATCACGGGTTCACTCCTATGCAGTCTCGCGCCCGACCTCACGGCCCTCATCATCTTTCGAATGCTCCAGGCGCTCGGGGGCTCGATGCTCAATCCGGTGGCGATGTCGATCATCACGAACACCTTCACCGACCCCAAGGAGCGCGCCCAGGCGATCGGCGTCTGGGCGGCGGTCGTCGGCTTCTCGATGGCGCTCGGTCCGATCGTCGGCGGCGCGCTGGTGGACTCGGTGGGCTGGCGCTCGATCTTTTGGATCAACGTCCCCGTGGGACTGCTCGCCGTCGCGCTCGCCTTACGGTTCGTACCCGAGTCAAGGGCCGCCGTCGCTCGACGGGTCGACGTCGGGGGTCAGGCCCTCGTCATCGTGTTCCTCGCCAGTCTGACCTTCGCGATCATTCAGGCTCCCAGTTACGGGTGGTCGTCATTCTCGACGTTGGCCGTCTTTAGCGTGTCCCTGGTCGCCCTGGTGGTCTTCGTGCTCTGGGAGCGGCGACGCGACGAGCCGCTGGTCGACGTGCGCTTCTTTCGTTCCCTCCCCTTCTCCACGGCGACCCTGGCGGCGGTGGCGGGATTCGCGGGACTGGGCGGTTTCCTCTTTCTCAACACGCTCTATCTTCAAGAGGCCCGGGGGTTGTCACCGCTGCGCGCCGGTCTCGACACACTGCCGATGGCCGCGATGACCCTGGTCATACCGCCTCTGTCGGGGATCCTGGTCGGACGTCGGGGTGCACGGCTGCCGTTGGTCCTCGGGGGTGCGGGCGTTCTCGTGGGCAGCGCCCTTCTCGTGCGCCTCGGAGTCGCGACCCCGTTCGCCTGGCTGTTCCTCGCGTACGTGATCTTTGGAGCGGGCTTCGGTTTCGTGAATCCGCCCATCACCAGTGCCGCCGTCTCAGGGATGCCTCGTGCCCAGGCCGGGGTCGCCTCGGCCATCGCCTCGACGTCACGTCAGGTCGGTGCGACGCTCGGGGTGGCGGTGGTGGGTGCCCTGATCGGGTCGAACGTCGACGTGACGTCGCGGGCGGCCTTCACCACCGCCACGCGAGCAGGTTGGTGGGTGCTGTGCGGCTGTGGCGCCCTCGTGGTCGTGTTGGGTCTCGTCGGCACGACCAAGCGCGCCCACGCCAGCGCGACGCACACGGCACTCGAACTCAATCCTGAGTACTTCGAGGGGCGCACGACGTGAGCGAGCGTCCGGCCGTGACGAACGCCGAACGAGTCTGGATCAACATGTCCACCCTCGTGCTCGACGTTGATCGTCGGCGGATGGTCGCCGACGCGGTGGGGATGAGCTTTGGTCGCGCCAAGGCGCTGCGTCGAATCGCGGCTCGATCGATGACGATGGGCGAGCTCGCCAGCGTGCTCGGAACCGACCCCCCGTACATGACCCTGGTCGTGGACGACCTCGAGCAGCGAGGTTTGGTCGCTCGGACCGATCACCCGACCGATCGCCGGGCCAAGTTGGTGGTGGCGACACCACGAGGTCTCGAACTCGCTCGCGAGGCCGAGCGAATCCTCGCCCAACCGCCGGCTGATCTCCTGGCGCTGTCGAGCGACGATCTCCAGGTACTCGACCGTCTGCTCGCCGACTTGGTCGCGGGTCGCTCGGGGGCGACTGTTTCGTGGGACGAATCCCCCACGGCGTGACAGAAAGGCAAGAAAATAAAGGCGCTCAGAGCATTTACCTGATGGTAACGGAGCAAATCCGGGCTGACGGTAGTGTCCTGCGTAATGGATAAGAGCTTTCGAACCAGCACTGCCGACGGGGCCGTCGTCGAGTTCGGACTCGTTCGTCACGCCCTGCTCGCCAAACTGGCCGCCGGGACCCTTCGTCACGAAGACGTCTGCGACGCCCACCCCGAGTTGGTGAGGGCCGCGAAGAATATCGGCCGTTCGACCGGCGAGACGTGTCCGGTGTGTCGCGAGGTCGAACTGGTGGAGGTGACCTACGTCTTTGGCTCTCGTCTGCCGGCGGGAGGCACCTGTCCCCTGTCGCGCTCGGAACTGCTCAAGCTCGAACGGCGTGAAGAGCCGGTCCAGTGCTACGCGGTCGAGGTGTGCGTGGCGTGTTCGTTCCACCACCTGGTGCGAAAGTGGTCGGCGGGCGGGCGACAATCACGGCGTGCCCCCGTGGGTCAGCAACGAAAAGTCGGCGAATGAGCCTGAGCGCTCCGGCCATTCGTTCGCGCAAGCGTCGCCGTGGTGACTCGCCACTCGTCATGGTCACGGCGTACGACGAGCCGAGCGCTCGCTACTGCGACGCGGCGGGCGTCGACCTCATCCTCGTGGGCGATTCGATGGCGAACGTCGTGATGGGTGAGCGTGACACGCTGCACGTGACTATGCAGGACATGATCCACCACGTGCGCGCGGTCGCCGCGGCCAACCCGAAGGCGCACGTGGTCGCGGACATGCCGTGGATGAGTTATCACGTGGATGTCGTGAGTAGCGTCCAAAACGCCGCCGCGCTCGTGCGCGCGGGCGCCCAGAGCGTCAAGCTCGAGGGTGGGCGAGTGCGTCGCGACGCGGTGCGCGCAATCCTCGACGCACAGATACCGGTCATGGGCCACCTCGGTCTCACCCCCCAGAGCGTGCTCGCCATGGGGGGTTTCAAGGTCCAGGCGAAGACCCGCGAGGCTGCAGAGTGGCTGACCAAGGACGCCCTCCTGCTCCAGGACGAGGGCGTCTACGCCATCGTGATCGAAGGGGTGCCGAGTGTCGTGGGCACTCGGATCACCGAAGCCCTCGACGTACCGACCATCGGCATCGGCGCGGGACCCGACACCGACGGTCAGGTTCTGGTCTTTCACGACCTGCTCGGCATGACCAGCCGCGCGCCGGCCAAGTTCGTGCGTCAGTACGCCCAACTGGGCACCGCCATCACCGAGGCCGTCGCCCAGTACGCGTTCGACGTGCGAAACGGCCTCTTTCCCGACGCGTCGGAGGCCTACGACAGCCCCGAAGAACTGCTGGAGTAGCCAGAATCGGCCCCGTGCAGTAGAGTTGTCTTTCCCACGAGCGTGGGAAGCAGAAAACGAACCCTGCTCTGTTTTCCGCAGAGCCCGGCCTGGCCGGACCAGAGGGAAAGGAAAACGGCCATGAGGCCCTATGAAACCATGATCGTGTTCGACACCGCCGTCGACGCACAGTCGATCCAGATCGCCCTCGACCGGGCGCTCGAGACCATCCGATCCAACGGCGGAAATCCTGGTGCTATCGACCGTTGGGGCAAGCGTCCCCTCGCGTACGAGATCAAGAAGCGCAAGGAGGGTTACTACGTCTTGGTGGAGTTCACCGGTGACTCGACGACCGTCGTCGAACTGGACCGAATTCTGCTTCTTTCCGACGAGGTCCTTCGATTCAAGATTCTTCGTCGCAGTGAGCGAACCAAGCCCAGCCGTGTCACGGCTGAAGCCTAGGTTCGGACGCAGAGCGATCTAAGGAGAGAACACTATGGCTGACAACACAATCACCGTCGTGGGCAACGTGACCCGCGACCCCGAACTCAAGTTTCTGAACAGTGGGCAGGCCGCGATCCGTCTCTCGATCGCCGTGAATCGCCGCTGGCAGAACCGACAGACCCAGGAATGGGAAGAGCGTGTCTCGTACTTCGAAGTCACGGGTTACGGTTCGATGGCCGAGAACGCGGCGAACTCCTTGCAGAAGGGCGCTCGCGTCGTCGTGACCGGTCGACTCGAACAGCGCAGCTGGGAGACCGAGAACGGCGACAAGCGTTCCATCGTCGAGATCAACGCCGACGAGATCGCGCCGTCCCTTCGCTGGGCGACCGCGGTGATCACGAGGACACCGCGCGCCGAGGGCGGCAACTTCCAATCCAGTGACCGGCCAGCCCCGCGGGCGGCCGAACCAACCACCTACGCATTTGACGAGGAGCCTTTCTAATGCCACGTATTAATAACCCGAAGCCGCCCAAGCGTGCACCGAAGATCGACACCCGTCGCGGCGTCAAGAAGAAGCCGTGCTCGTTCTGCCAGCACGGCGTTCTCTCGGTTGACTACAAGGACTTGGCCCAGTTACGCAAGTACATCTCAGACCGCGGCAAGATCCGTGGGCGCAAGGTCTCGGGCAACTGCCAGCAGCACCAGCGTGACGTCACGGACGCGATCAAGACCGCTCGCGAACTGGCATTGCTGCCCTACACGCAGCGCACCGTGACCGAGCGTCGTGGCGGTCGCGGTTCTCGCGATGACCGCGGAGCCCGCGCTCCTCGAGGCGACCGTGAAGGAACGCCGGTCGCCGCGGTGGAGACTGACGCCGAACTGGAAACCGACGACGCCGACGAAGCCGTCGAGGTGTTCGAGACTGAGTTGGTCGAGGAGGCGGCAGAATGAAAGTTCTCTTGCGTAGTGATGTTCAGGGCGTCGGACGTCGCGGTGACATCGTCGAAGTCAAGTCGGGTTACGCCCGGAACTTCTTGCTGCCTACCGGCGCCGCGCTGCTCGCCAACGACACGATGGAACTCCAGGCGTCATCGATGCGCAAGGCGCGCGACGTTCGTGATGCCAAGAGTCGTGAGGCGGCGGAGGTTCAACGCGATCTGATCGAGAAGTCACCGATCCAGATCGCCGCACGTGCCGGCGCCAACGGTCGGCTCTTTGGCTCGGTGACCGAGTCGGACGTCGTGAACGCGATTCGCACCGCTACGAACATCTCGCTTGATCGCCACATGATCTCGATGACCGAGCACGTGAAGGAGCTCGGTAGCGCCGACGTCACGGCCACGCTGTTCGAGGGCGTGGTCGCGACCGTGCACCTGGAGATTGTCGCGAAATAACGACGAAATCGTCAGTGTTTCGAGGCCGGGGCCGAGTGCCCCGGCTTCGTGATTTCACACGTGATGTCACACACAGGGTTGATACTGGAAACCGAGTGGTTAACCACAGCAATTCCCCACGTTGTTGTTCTTGCGTCACACAAGAAGTTCGAGCGACCGTTGAGGTCTTATGACACAGATGGACACAGATCGCCAATACGCCGCACCGGGCGGTGGTCGGGTTCCCCCCAGCGCGATCGAGGTCGAGGAGTCGTTGATCGGCGCGATGCTCTTGTCCCCAGAGGCCGTGAGCGTCGCCTACGAGACGGTTCAGCCTGAGGATTTCTACCGACCCCTTCACGGCCAGATCTTCAGTGCCATCATCGCGCTGGCGAACGCGGGCGAACCGATTGACTACGTCACAGTTCAGGCGAAACTACAAGAGCGCGGCGCGGTGGCGGTGGAATTGGCGGTGTTGTCGTCGCTGCAGATGAACACACCTTCGGCCGCGAACGCACAGCACTACGCCGAGGTGGTTCGCGAGAAAGCTCAGCAGCGCCGTCTCATCGCCGTCGCCGGCGAGATCGTCGACGACGCCTACGTCGCGACCGACGACGTCGTGGGGCTGATTGACGAGGCGGAGCGCAAGATCAATCAAATCGGTGATGAGCGGCGCACCGACAGCGTGTCGCCGCTTCAGCGCCTGTTGCTCAACGAGGCGGACATCCTCGAACAGCGGGGCGAGACTCGCGGCCAGTTCAACGGCCTCGAGACTGGCTACAAATCGGTCGACGTCATCTTGCAAGGTCTGCAACCCAATAGTTTGACCATCGTGGGGGCCCGCCCGGCGATGGGTAAGACCGCGTTCGGACTGGGCATCGCGGTTCACGTCGGCGCGAAAGTTCAGCGTCCGGCGCTGTACTTCTCGCTCGAGATGAGTCGACAGGAGTTGGCCGAACGCATTCTCGCCTCCACCGCCGGTATCGACTCCTCGAAGTTGCGCACCGGCGACCTCTCGGACGGTGACTGGAACCGAGCCCACGAGGCGTTCGGATTCCTGCAATCGGCCAAAGTGTTCATCGACGACAATCCGGCCCTGACCGTGATGGACGTGAGGGCCCGGGCCCGACGTATCAAGCAGCAGAACGGCGACCTCGGCGTCGTGATCATTGACTATCTCCAACTCATGAGCTCGCGGGGTCGCGCCGAGAACCGTCAGGTGGAGGTTTCCGAGATGAGCAGGTCGCTCAAGATACTCGCGCGTGAACTCAGCTGTCCGATCATCGCCCTCTCCCAGTTGTCGCGAAAGCTGGAGGAGCGGGGCGACAAGCGCCCGATGATGAGTGACCTTCGCGAGTCGGGAGCACTCGAACAGGACGCCGACGTCGTGCTCTTCCTCTTTCGTCCCGAGCAGTATGGCGAAGTGCCCAACGACAAGAAGTCCGACGCGGAGATCATCGTGGGTAAGAACCGTAACGGTCCGACCCGCACCGCGCACCTCACGTGGCGAGGCGAATTCGCCCGCTTCGATAACGTCGCCGAGGCCCGAGAGATCTGAGTCCCTCGCGACGGGCGTGGCCGTACTGTCTGCTCGGAGAGAACCCTTGCGGTTCCTGGTTTCATTAGGTAACCTAATTAGTTAACCTAATGAAAATCGAGGAGGCGTTCGTGGTGGGTGAATCGAGCAAGGTCGCGGTCGACGCCTCGATCGAGGAGTTGGACGCCGATCTCTCGTCGGCGGTGTCGCGCCTCGTTCGCCGAGTGCGCGCCGAAAAGTCCAGCGACCAGATCAGTGACTCGCATCGATCCGCACTGGCCGTGCTGGTGAGAGAAGGACCGCGAACGCTCAGCGAACTGAGCGAGTTCGAACGAGTCAAGCCCCCGTCGATGAACCAGACGGTCAACGCGTTGGTCGACCTGGGCTACGTCGAGCGCCGTGACGACCCCGCTGATGGCCGCAAAGTGATTCTAGCGGCGACGAGGAGCGGGCGCGCTCTCATCGAAGAGACCGGCCGTCGATTTCACGCGTGGCTCCAACCTCAGCTCGCGGCTTTGAGCGACGAGGATCGCGACGTCTTGTGTCGCGCGGCGACAATTATTCACAAGATTGCCGACTCGTGAGCGTGCAAAGTCTCCCACTCGCCGAACAGGGAGTCTCGCCGCGATACAAGTGGTTGGTGCTGACCAACACGACGATCGGGGTGTTGCTCGCCACGATCGACTCGTCGATCATGTTGATCGCGATGCCGGACATCTTTCGAGGTATCAAGCTGAATCCACTGGCGCCGGGCAACACCTTCTACCTCTTGTGGATGATCTTGGGATTTCTCATTGTCAGTAGCGTGCTCGTGGTCAGCCTGGGTCGTCTGGGCGACATGTACGGGCGCGTCAAGATGTACAACCTCGGTTTCGTGATCTACACGGTCTCGTCACTCGTACTCACCGTCGATCCGCTGAAGGGCTCTTCTGGGGCGCTGTGGTTGATCATTGGCCGGATCTTTCAAGGGATCGGCGCGGCGTTCCTGATAGCCAATTCCGCCGCCATCCTCACTGACGCGTTTCCCTCGAACCAGCGCGGACTCGCGCTGGGCATCAACAACATCGCCGGCATCAGCGGTTCGTTCATTGGACTCATCCTGGGCGGGGTCCTCGGCGCCATCGACTGGCGCCTGGTCTTCCTCGTGTCGGTGCCGTTCGGCCTCTTGGGAACGGTCTGGTCGTACGTGAACCTGAAGGAACTCGGTGAGCGCCATCGCGCCACGATCGACTGGGCGGGCAATATCACGTTCGCTCTCGGTCTCATCCTGATCATGGTGGGGATCACCTACGGCATCGAACCCGCCAACGGCCACAACACGGGCTGGTCGAGTCTGCCGGTCATTCTCGAACTGGGCGTCGGGCTGGCGTCGGTGATCGCGTTCCTCTTCATTGAGGCTCGAGTCGCCGAGCCGATGTTCCGACTACCCCTGTTTCGGATCCGCGCGTTCGCCTCGGGTACGTTGGCGACGTTCCTCGCCGCCATTGGTCGAGGTGGTCTGATGTTCATGTTGATCATCTGGTTACAGGGGATCTGGCTCCCGCTGCACGGCTACGACTTCGAGCGCACCCCGCTCTGGGCGGGCATCCTTATGCTGCCCCTGACGTTGGGGTTCCTGCTCGCGGGACCGCTGTCGGGTTACCTCTCGGATCAGTTCGGCGCCCGTTACCTCGCCACCGGTGGGATGATCGCCGCGGCGATCAGCTTCGTGTTCTTGATGCTGCTGCCCGTCAATTTCAATTATCTGGGATTCGCCGCGATACTGCTGCTGTTCGGCACGTCGATGGGGGCCTTCGCGTCGCCCAATCGAGCGGCGGTCATGAACAGTCTTCCGGCCCGTCATCGCGGTGCGGGCGGCGGCATGAACGCGACGTTCCAGAGTTCGGCCCAGGTGCTCTCCATCGGTATCTTCTTCACGCTGATGATCATCGGTCTTTCCTCGACGCTCTCGACGACGCTCGCGCACGGGTTGATCAACAACGGTGTCCCGGTCGCCGTGGCGGACCGGATCGGCGCGTTGCCACCGGTGTCGGTGTTGTTCGCGGCGTTCCTCGGCTATAACCCAGTGAAGACCCTGGTGGGAGCCAAGGTGCTCGGCAAACTGAAGCCGGCCAATCGCGCGACGCTCACGGGCCACGGGTTCTTCCCACATCTGATCTCCGCGCCCTTTCACGCCGGAATCAAAACAGCGTTCATCTTCTCCGCCGTCGTCTCGCTCATCGCCGCCGTGGCGTCGTGGTCGCGAGGTGGTCGATTCGTCAACAACGAGCACGACCGGATACTGAGCGAACAACTCGAAGCGGGCATCACCACACGAGACTCGGGACGCGTCGCCGACTGAAGAGGGCACGTGGACCCTCGTCGTGCCCGGTAGGTTGAGGTTCGTGGGCAACGTGCTCGAAGCGAGGAAACTGACGAAGGACTTCGCGGGAGCCCTCGCGGTCGATTCGCTCGATTTGAACGTCGACGCGGGTGAGGTCGTCGGGTTCTTGGGCCCCAACGGAGCGGGTAAGACGACGACGCTGCGGATGTTGCTCGGCTTGCTCCGTCCGACGTCGGGCGACGCGATGATCCTGGGCCATCAGGCCGGTTCGGCCTACGCCCGCGAGCGAAGCGCCTACGTGTCGGGCGACGTGTCGCTCTGGCCCCAGCTCACGGGCCGTGAGGCGATCTCGTTCCTGGGCTCCTTGCACGGGTCCCTGGACGAGGCGTATCGAGATCGGTTGATCGAGGCGTTCGAATTGGACGCGGACAAACGTATCCGTGCGTACTCGAAGGGGAACCGACAAAAGGTGGCGCTCGTGGCGGCCTTCGCGACCAGGGCCGACGTGCTCTTGTTGGACGAACCGACTTCTGGACTGGATCCATTGATGGAACGGGTCTTTCGCGACTGCGTGATCGAGGCCCAGCAACGAGGACAGGCGGTGTTGTTGAGTTCGCACATGATCGCCGAGGTCGAGCACCTGTGCGGGCGCGTGGCGATGATCCGCGCGGGCAAGCTCGTCTCGGTCGCCGATGTGGACGAGCTGCGCGCGCACGTGGGAACCGAGTTCGAAATCACCGGGGACGTCGGCGACCTGCGCGCGGTAAAGGGTGTCACCTCGGTCTCGCCGCTGCCCGATGGCGTGCGCGTGCAGGTTGTGGGTTCGCCGGACGAACTGCTGCGAGCGTTGGCCCGGGCCCACGTCACCTCGCTGCACACGAGAGAGGCCTCACTCGAGGAGATCTTCTTGTCGTTCTACGACGAGTCAACGACACCGTCATGAGCAAGGCGCCGGCGTCGGTCCACACGTTGGTCTGGCGCCAGGTACGAGTGCCGACCGCGGTCATGGTGGCGCTCGTGGTGTTGGTGGTGCGTGTGGGCGTATCGTCGTACTCGCTGAGCGGTGGGGCGAGGGGCATGATCGCCCTACGCCCGGTGATCGAGAATCCGGCGGTGAGCGCCCTGTACGGTCGGGTGACGTCACTCGCCAGCGCGGGTGCCTTCGTCGAATGGAAGATGGGCATGTTCATCGCGTTGGCGATCGCCATGTGGGCGGCGCTGATGGCGACGCGAGTCACGCGAGGCAGCGAGGACGACGGGACGTGGGACCTGCTCGTCGTGAGCCGTGTCGGGCCTCAGCCCGCGCTCGCGGCGGCGATGGCCGTGTTGCTCGAGGCCGGTGTCCTCGTGGGGGCGGCGCTCGCCCTCACGCTCGTCGCGGGCGCGCCGCGCGCGGGTGACGGTGTCGTCTTTGGTCTCGCGATGGTCGGTGTCTCCTGGAGCGGTGTCGCCCTCGGCCTGCTCGGCGCGCAGTTCTTCGCCCCGCGGCGCAGTGCCTCGCAAGTCGCCTTGTGTTCGCTCGGATTGCTCTTCATCGTGCGCGTCTTGGCTGACGGTTCGTCAGGCAACGAGTGGCTGCGTTGGTTGACGCCGTTCGGATGGCTGGAGAACGTGGGGGCGTATCACCGGCTCGTTCTTTCCTGGTTGGTCCCGCTCGTGGCGCTTCCCGTGGCCACGACGTTCGCTGCGTGGCGTCTCAACCGCACGCGCGACGTGGGATCGGCGTGGTGGACGCGCGCGGACCGCGCTCGCTCGCGCGAGTCGTTTCTTCGCACGCCCTGGCGCTTCGCGTGGCGAGAGCGATGGGGCATGCTCGGCGCGTGGACGCTCGGACTGAGCGTCCTCGGTCTGGTGGTTGGCTATCTCACCAACGCCCTGGTCCAACTCTGTCGCACGGATCCGGGCTACGTGCGGCTCCTGCGCCGATGGGGATTCGGTTCCATGGTGACGGGTCGCGGGTTCATCGCCGAGGCGTGCGTGCTCTTCGCCGTGGCGATCTCGTTCATGGTCGCCGCCCTACTGGTGTCGATCGGTACCGACTCCTACCAAGGGCGTCTCGACCTTCCCCTCGCCTACGGCACGAGTCGCGCGACGTGGCTCGCCAGCGGCGTCCTCACGACCGCCGTGGCGACGATCGCCATAGCGTTGATCTGTGCATTGGCGACCTGGATCGGTGTCGTCGTCAGTGGCACGACCATGGGTCTGCGCGCGCCCCTCGAGGGAATGGCCAACGCCTTGACGATGGCGCCGTGGTTGATTGGGGTCAGCGTCTTGTTGATCGCGTTGACGCCGAGGTTCTCGTTCCTGGTGATCGCGATGATGCTGACGGTGTTCTACCTCGACGCGGTACTCGGTCCGATCATGCGCTGGCCCGGGTGGCTGCTCGACGGGTCGCCGTTCTACCATCTGCACCTCGTGCCCGTGGCAAACTCGAACTGGGGCGCGACGCTCTCGCTCTCGCTCATCGGCGTCGTGGCGGGTCTGGTCGGTCTGGGTGTGTTTACGCGCCGCGACGTCGGTCACTGACCGGTTCGATCTATTTGGGCTGCATGCGAATGCCCGCGTCGATGCGGATCGACTCGGCGTTCATGTAACTGTTGGCGAGCAGCTCGACGGCGAGTGACGCGAACTCCTCGGAGTAACCCAAGCGCTTGGGAAACAAGACACCCGCGCCGAGGCGGGCCTTGAATTCGTCGGACTGGGGACCCGTGCCGTAGATGGGCGTGTCGATGAGTCCGGGCAGTATGCAGTTGGCCCGAACGCCAATGGGCGCGATGTCGCGCGCCAAGGGCAGGGTCAGTCCGACGACGCCGCCCTTGGACGACGAGTACGCGACCTGACCGATCTGACCGTCCTCGGCGGCGACCGAGGCGGTGTTGACAATGGCGCCGCGCATGCCGTCCACGTCGGGCGTGTTGTGGCTCATGGCCGTGGCGGCGAGGCGGCACACGTTGAACGTACCGATGAGGTTGATCTCGATGACCTTGCGGTAGACGTCGAGGTCGTGCGCCGAGGCGTACTCCCCGTCCTTGCCAATCGTGCGGGTGGCCCATCCGATACCCGCGCAGTTGACCGCGCTCCACAGCGGCGCCATGGCCTTGGCGGCCTCGATCGCTTCGATGACCTGTTCGGTGTTGGTCACGTCACAGTGGACGTAGGCACCCTTGATCTCCTTGGCGACGTCGGCGCCGCGCGAATCGTTGAGGTCGGCGATTACGACGCGAACGCCACGAGCGGCCAGGGCGCGCGCCGTCGCTTCGCCGAGGCCCGACGCGCCGCCGGTGACGATGGCTGAGGTGTTGTTGAGTTCCACGAATTACTCCTGTTCTGAGGTCCAGGTTGTCTCGGACCGATACTGAGTCAAGCAGAAATCTCCGAGGGCCAAAGAATCGGCTCACCGTCGGCGATTCGCTGAGGAATCGGTGGACACCGAGGAGCGCGCGAGGTCGCTCATCTCCAGGGCCATCGCCCGTCGGTAGGCGTCGATCGTCGCCGCGTAGTCGTCGATCAGGTCCGACTGGGCCCGTACTTCACGCTGGTGACGTTGCTCACGTCGGTGCGCGAGCTCGAGGTGAAGCCCCAGCAAGGGCACCCAGATGCCGACGCTCACCACGAGCGGTACGAGGGCGAGTGTTGAGACGGTAGCGAGCATGTTGACCTTCTTTCATCGATCCCTCGAGTGTCGCGCGGCCAGTCAAGAACTCGTCAAATCGTGTGGCAGAACTCGCTAAGAAAGTGTGGCGTCGTCGACCAGACCCGGCCACGAGGTCGAAACGTCGTCCCGGTAGGGTGAATCCGTGACGTCGGTGTTCGAGTACTCGAAGGAACAACTCGGCGCCCTGTTGGGTGACGAACCGCGCTATCGCCTCGATCAGCTCTGGCACGGTCTCTGGGACGAGGCGCTCGCCATCGGCGACGTGACGACGCTTCCCAACGCGCTGCGTAGGTCGCTCGACGAGCGGTTCACGCCGGCGCTGACGGTACTGGCCGACGTACAGAGTGATCACGGCGCGACGCGCAAATGGGCCTTCGCCCTGCACGACGGCGCGACCATCGAAACGGTCCTGATGACCTACGACGACCGGGTGACGGTGTGCGTGTCGTCCCAGGCCGGTTGTGCGATGGGGTGCACCTTCTGCGCGACGGGACAAGCGGGCTTCACTCGACAGTTGAGCGTCGGTGAGGTGATCGAGCAGGTGATGGTCGCCGCCCGGGCCGCGGGCGAGCGGCGGCTCTCGAACGTCGTGTTCATGGGCATGGGTGAGCCACTCGCCAACTACCCGGTGGTGGTCGAGGCGCTGCGTCGGTTGCACGAGTATCGCGGACTATCGGCGCGTCACCTCACCGTCTCCACGGTGGGCGTCGCGCCGGCCATCGAGCGTCTCGCGCGCGAGGGGCTGCCGCTCACCTTGGCCGTGAGCCTGCACGCCGCGAACGACGAGACGAGGAGTCAACTGGTGCCGCTCAACCGTCGCTATCCACTGGCGCGTCTACGTGAGGCGTGCGAAGTCTGGCTCTCGACGACGTCGCGACGGCTCAGCTTCGAATGGGCACTCATCGACGGGGTGAACGACACCGAGCGCTCGCTGGAGGAGCTCGCGCGCTACGCCCGCCCGCTGGGCGCCCACGTGAACCTGATTCCGTTGAACCCGACGCCCGGGTATCTCGTGCGGGGATCGTGCGAGCAGCGCGTGCGTGAGTTTCGCGACGGACTCGTCGCTTCGGGCATCAACGCCACCGTTCGCAACACCCGGGGACGTTCGATCGACGCCGCGTGTGGGCAACTGGCGAACGTGACGAACGCCAAGCGGCGTTCTCTGTCGGTGCGCGTGAACTAGGCCTCGTGGTTCCAGAAGCTTGGTCGCCAGCGAAGCAAGATGATCACGCCGACGATGCAGGCGATTCCTCCCGAAACGATTGAGAACTCCGTGGAGGTGAGGCTGGCGACAACCCCGGACTCGGCGTCGCCGAGACGCGGTCCGCCAGTGACGACGGCCATCTGCACCGAGGAGATCCGGCTCCGAAATTCGTCGGTGATCGCGTTCTGCAGCACGGTGTTGCGCAGGATGGTCGAGATGACGTCGGTGGCTCCGGCGACGGCGAGACAGAGCAACCCGAACCAGAGCACGTGCACGACGCCGAGCAGCGTCATGGCGATACCCCAGCCGATCACCACCAGGGCGATGAGACGACCCTGGCGATGAACGCGGTCGATCCAACCCGTCAGCACCGCCATCACCAGTGCGCCCGCGCCGGGGGCCGCGGACAACAACCCGAAGGTCCGTGGTCCGCCGTGGTAGACGGTGAGCGCCATGGCGGGAAAGAGCGCGCGCGGCAGCCCGAAGACCATGGCGTTCAGGTCCACGAGATAGACGGCTTGGGCCAGTGCGTTGCTGCGCACGTAACGAAAACCGTCGAAGATCGCGCGCATCATCGCGACGCCGGTGTGCAAGCCCGATGGCTTCATCGCCGACATGAAGCACGTGAAGAGCGCGAGCACCACGAAGGTGAACGCGTCGATCGCGTAGCACGACGACACCCCCACGACGGCGATGAGTTCGCCCGCGAGTGCCGCGCCGAGGAAGGGTCCGAGGTTCATGACGATCTGATTGAGCGAGTACGCCGCGATGAGTTGTTCACCCCCGACCATCTTGGGGATCGCCGCACTTCGAATCGGACCGGTGAAACCGCCCGCGCCCGCGGAGAACGCCGCGAGCACCATGAGTAACACGACGTTGCCGTCGAGCGAGGACGCGTTGAGGGCGAGGGCGCCACTCAGCAGTGCCGAGACGAATGAACCGACGACCAGGAGCGTCTTCTTGTCGAACCGATCGCCCATCGCGCCGCCCCACAGTGCGCCCGCGATGAGACAGGGCAGTTGGAAGAGGCTCGCGAGTCCGACCCACAGACTCGAGTGCGTCTTTTGGTACACCTCGAAAGGGATCGCGACCAGCGTGAGGTTACTGCCGAGTAGCGACACGAGTTGGCCAGTGAACAAGAGACGAAAATTGCGGTTCTCTCGAAGTGGTCGTATGTCGACCAGGAGCCTTGGCACCCATTCATAGTAGGAGGGTAAGGTGGCGAGGGGGGCTAGTCGTCTAAGGAGAGTCGATGATCGACGAGGAACTGGTCCAACTGTTGTCACCCGAAGGTGAACGAGTTGCGCACCCCGAATACGAGAGCACCCTCAGTGGTGACGAGATATTCGGCCTGTACCGCGACATGGCGATCATCCGTCGTCTCTGTAATGAATCGACGTCGTTGCAACGTCAGGGACAACTCGCGCTCTGGGCGCCCGTCCAGGGTCAAGAAGCCGCGCAGATCGGTGCGGGTCGCGCCATGGCGCCGTCAGATTTTTCCTTTCCCACCTACCGCGAGCACGGCATCGCGTGGTGTCGTGGGATACCCCCCGAGAACATGCTGCGTCTGTTTCGCGCGGTGAGTAACGGTGGATGGGACCCCCAGAAATATCGTCATTCGGTTCCGACAATTGTGCTCGGTAATCAGGCACTTCACGCCGTCGGTTACGCCATGGGCATCCAGCGCGACGGGGCCGAAGAGGCCGTGTTGACCTTCTTCGGCGATGGCGCCTCGAGCCAGGGCGACACCCTCGAGGCCTTCGTGTGGGCGGCTTCGTTCAACGCGCCCATCGTGTTCTTCTGTCAGAACAACCAGTGGGGCATCTCGACGCCGTCGTCGCTGCAATCCAAGGTTCCGCTCTATCGTCGCGCGCAGGGATTCGGTTTCCCCGGCGTGCGCGTCGACGGCAACGACGTGCTCGCGGTCTACGAGGTGACCAAGCGCGCACTCGAGAACGCCCGCGTGGGCGGAGGTCCGACGTTGATCGAGGCCTACACCTACCGCATGGGCGCGCACACGACCTCTGACGACCCGACTCGCTACCGTATCGACGCCGAGGTCGAGGTGTGGAAGCACCGCGATCCGGTCGAACGGGTGAAGGCGTTACTCGCTCGCGAGTACGACGTGAAGTCGTCGGCGTTCGACGGCGTCGCCGCGGAAGCGGACGAGATGGCGCTCAAGTTGCGCGAGGACGTGCTCGCGATGAGCCGCCCCGATCCGATAACGATGTTCGACAACGCCTACGCGACCGAACACCCGCTCATCGAAGAAGGACGACGCGAGATGATCGAACTCGGGATCAGCGGAGGAAGTCACTGATGGCCACCACGACGATGACCATGGCCAAGGCCCTCAACGAGGGCCTGCGCCGCGCGATGGAGAAGGACAAGAAGGTCCTGCTGATGGGAGAGGACATCGGCAAGCTCGGCGGTGTCTTTCGCATAACCGACGGACTGCAGAAGGACTTCGGCGAGGACCGCGTCATCGACGCGCCGCTCGCCGAATCGGCGATCGTGGGCACCGCGGTGGGACTGGCGATCCGCGGCTACCGCACGGTGTGCGAAATGCAGTTCGACGGCTTCGTCTATCCGGCCTTTGACCAAATCGTCTCCCAGGTGGCCAAGCTGCGCAAGCGCTCGGACGGTGCGTACACGATGGGTTTGGTGATCCGCTTGCCGTTCCAGGGTGGGATCGGAGCCATTGAGCACCACTCGGAGAGTCCGGAGGCCTACTTCGCGCACACGGGCGGACTTCGCGTGGTGTCGTGTTCGACGCCCAACGACGCCTACTGGATGATTCAACAATCGATCGAGCACGACGACCCGATCATCTTCTGTGAACCGAAGAGCCGGTACTGGGAGAAGGGAGAGGTCGACCTCGACCAGGCACCCCAGGGACTCTTCGAAGCGGCGCTGCGCCGCGAGGGGACCGACGTCACCGTTATTGGCTACGGATCAACCGTGAAGACGATCCTGCGCGCCGCCGACACCGCGGCGACCGAGGGTGTGTCGATCGAGGTGATCGACGCACGGTCCCTCTCACCGCTCGATCTGGGACCGATGGTGAAGTCCGTCGAGAAGACCGGACGATTCGTCACCGTGCACGAAGCGCCCCACACGGCGTCCATCGGCTCGGAGATCGTCGCCGAACTCACCCAGCGCTGCTTCTATTCGCTTCGCGCACCCGGTATCCGCGTGAGCGGCTATCACGTGCCGTATCCGCCGACGCGTATCGAAGAGGACTATCGACCCACCGTCGACCGGGTCCTGGACGCCGTGGACCGAGTGATCGGATTCGACAGTTGAGCCAAGAGATCTTTCTCCTCCCTGACGTCGGCGAAGGACTCGTCGAGGCCGAGATCGTCACCTGGAAGGTGAAGGAGGGCGACGTGGTCGTCCTCAACCAGCCACTCGTGGACATCGAGACTGCCAAGGCGACCGTGGAGTTGCCCAGCCCCTACGCCGGGACGGTGGTGAAGTTACACGGCAACGTCGGCGACGTGATGGAGGTTCACAAACCTCTGATCACCTTCGACGTCGGTGGCGGCAGTGACGCTGTCGAGGGCGGTGCGACGCAGAGTGTCGCTCCGGCGCCGACACCCGCACCCGCACCCGCACCTGCCTCCGCACCTGAGGCGCCTACCGGTGCCGGTCGCGAAGCCGTGTTGGTGGGGTACGGCGTGGCGAACGAGGATGGGCTCGCCACGCGCACACACCGACGCAAGGGTTCGCCGAGCGCGCCGCCGGCGCCGAGCGTCGTCGCGAGCACGACCACGTCGGGGCTCGCCCCGCGCAGCACGCCCCCGGTTCGCCTGTACGCCAAACAGCACGGACTGGACCTGGCGACGTTGACCGGGTCGGGACCCGACGGTCTCATAACCCGACGCGACGTCGAGCAAGCACTGTGCCCCGACGCCGCACCCCGGCGCGCCTCGGCGCCGGTCACGGGTCCCACGTCAATGTCGCACTTTGTGGGTCGCGACATCGAGTCCTGGTCAACGGGTCCCAAGGAGGAGCGCATACCCGTCAAGGGCGTACTGCGTTCGATGTCCGAGGCGATGGTCCAGAGCGCGTTCAGTGCACCGCACGCCGCGGTCTGGGTGCGCGTGGACGCGACCAGGACCGTCGAGTTGCTCGCGGGACTGAAGAAGCACCCCAATCTGGCGAACGTTCGCCTGTCGCCACTCACCATCGTCGCCCTGGCGCTCTGTGACGCGGCGCGCCATTTTCCGGGCATCAACTCGAGCTTTGACGCGGCGAATGGTGAGGTGATCGTGCGTCGAAGTGTCAATCTGGGCATCGCCGCGGACACGCCGCGGGGATTGATCGTGCCGAACATCAAGGGGGCCGACGAACTCGACCTGGTCGAAATGGCTACGGCGCTCAACGTGCTCGTTGACAAGGCTCGAAATGGGACGACGACGCCGAACGAGATGATCGGCACGACGCTCACAATCACCAACGTGGGTCCCTTCGGCGTGGACGCCGCGATGCCAATCCTGCCGCCGGGTACCGGAGCCATCCTCGCGGTCGGACAGATCGCGAAGTCGCCGTGGGTCGTCGACGACCAGATCGTGGTGCGCCACGTCGTCGAACTCGCGATGGCCTTCGATCACCGTCAGATCGACGGGGCCATGGCGTCACGAGTCCTCAGTCACGTCGGTACGTACCTCGGTGATCCCGCGACCGCGATGATCGCGGGTTGAGGCTTCTTACCGGCGGTCGCTGAGGGCGGCCAACGCGCGTTCGGCGTGGACGTTCATGTTCGTCTCACTGTTGATCACCTCGAGGACGCGATGGTCCTGTCCGATGACGAAGGTCGTGCGTTTCACCTTGAGCAGGTCGATGACCCGCTTGACGCCGAAGATCTTGGCGACCGTGCCGCCCACGTCGGCGAGCAGCGGGTAGTCGAGGTTGTTCGCCGACGTGAACTCCGACTGCTTCTCGACGCTGTCCATAGAGATGCCCACTCGCTGGGCGCCCACGGCGGCGAACTCGCTCGCCAGGTCGCGGAAATGGCACGACTCCTTGGTACAGCCGCTGGTCATCGCGGCGGGGTAGAAGAAAAGGACCACCGGTCCTTTGGCGAGGAACGAATCAAGTGAACGGGGTTGACCGTCCTGATCGTCCAGCGTGAAATCGGGTACGAGGTCGCCTTTGTGCATAGACCGACATTAGGGGTCCAGTCGGAAACCCACACCGCGGATCGTGATCAGGTGGCGCGGATTGGACGGATCGTCCTCGATCTTCTGTCGCAGGCGCTTGACGTGCGTGTCCAGCGTGCGGGTGTCGGACAGTTCCAGTCCCCACCAGAGGGTGTCCAGACACACCTCGCGGGTGACCACCTGACCGAGCCGCGAGGCGAAGAGGGCCAGGAGGTCGAACTCCTTTCGGCTGAGTTCGATGTCGATGCCCCGTCGAGTGACGGTGCGACGAACGAAATCGATGCGCAGGTCACCGAAGGTGATGATCTCGTCGTCGTTGGCGCTGAGCGGGCGACGCAGCACCGCGCGCATGCGCGCGACCAATTCACGCAGGCGATAGGGCTTGGTCACGTAGTCCGCCGCGCCAATCTCCAAACCGAGCACGACGTCGACCTCGCTGGTGCGCGCCGAGACCATGATTACCGGTATACGCGAGGTGTCGTAGATCTCGCGGCAGTAGTCGATGCCCGAGCCGTCTGGCAGCATGACGTCGAGCAGCACGAGGTCGGGTTTGGTCGAGGACATGAGCTCGCGCGCCTGGGTGATCGTGCTCGCGGCCATCACGATGAAACCCTCGACGCTGAGCCCGATGTTGAGAGCGTCCTGGTAGCTCTCCTCGTCTTCGACCACCATCACGACGCTGCGGCCCTCGGGGTCAACCATGGCGACGCCCGGGGTCACGCGGGCCGGTTCGAAGGATGGCACGTGATCGCTTCGTGCGGGGAGGTACAGGTCGCTCACGTGCCATAGGGACAACGTAAGAAGACTGGGTTACCGCAAGGTGAAAGTCACGCTATCGAAAGGTGGTTATTACATGAAACCTTGCTCGCGTGATCGTCCGATCACCGCGGCTTTGACCTCGTCAGGAGGCGTGGTCGGTGAAACCGAGGTAATTGCCCGAAGGCGTCTCGTAACTGCCCACGGCGTCACACGTCCCCGACTTCTGGCAATCGACGGCGTAGATGCCGCCGGCTGGGCCCACCGTCGACGCGCCCGAGGGCAGGGTCACCTTGGTGCCGGTCGCCCAGACGTGATTCGTCTCGTTCACCACGAGGGCCTGGTAGTTGCCCGAGGTGTCCTCGTAGGCGGCCCCCGCGGTGCAGTCGCCCACGGCGACGCACGAGAGGGCGACCACGCCGCCGTTCTTGCCGGCCTGTTCGGCCCCCGCGGGCAGGGTCAACTGGGTCGCGGCCTGCCAGCGGCCGTTTATCTCGTTGACGAGGAAACCCTGGTAGTTGCCGTCCTTGTCCTGGTACTGGCCGCCCGAGACGCACTCACCCACCGAGGGACACGCGACGCCCCCGAAGCCGTAGAGCAAGACGTGCGGATTCGCCGCGGCGCTCGCGGGAAGTTGGACCTCGATCGAATGGGCCCAGGTGGCGTTGGATTCGTTGTCCGCGAGCATCTCGACCGCTCCTCCCGAGACGATGTACGTGCCGACCGCCGCACAGTCACCCGCACGCGCGCACGAGATCTCGCTGACGTTCGCTCCCGTAAACGAACTCGCGTTGGCGGGTGGCGCGAGCGACGTACCCACTCGCCAAACGCCGGCGATCTGGTTGACCACGAGCGCGTGGGTCACGTCGTTCTGGTCGATGTACGAGCCCGCGGCTGCGCAGTTGCCCGCACTGGCGCACGCGACCTGATTGAGTTCTGCGAACGGGTTGTAGTTCGTGCCAGCGGGCAGGGTGACTTCGCTGGCGTTGCCCCAGTGCCCGGCGGTCTCGGTGACGGCCAAGGGTTCCTCGATCGAGTTCGCACCCGCAGTCGCGAGGTAGGTGCCCACGGCGCTGCACGAGCCCGAAGAAGAACAGGCGATCGAGTGCAGGTCCGAGATCTGCGAACTCTTGATGGCGTTGGCGGGCAAGGTGACCTCGACGGCCTTTTGCCAGACGCCGTCGACCTCGTTGACCACGAAGCTCAGTTCGTTTTGTGCGGCGTCGGCGTAGGTGCCCACGGCACTGCACGAACCAGGAGCGCCACACGAGACGTCGTCGATGGACACGCCGTAGGAGACGTCGGCGTTGCCGGGGGGGACGACGTTCGACGGATCACGCCAGACGCCGTCGACCTCGTTGAGCAAGAGTCCGTAGGTGTTGCCGCTCGCGTCTTGGTCGATGCCCGCCGCCGCGCAGTCGCCCGGTGCGGCGCACGACAGCACCGACAAGTTGCCGTTGTAGAGTCCGGTCGCGCCTTTGGGCAGGGCCGCGTTCTTCGCCGCTTGCCACGTCGGGTTCACGCTGGCACCCGCGGTCGCGCCCGCTACGAAGGTGAAGGCGAGAGCGATGAACAAGGTGACGCGCTGGATCTTCATGAGTACTCCACTATCAGGTTGAGGGTCGCGACGACGAGGTCAGGGTTCCTTTGATGAACCCGGTGTCCCCCAAGTATAAGGAACCGGCAATCCAAGCCTGGCGAGCCGCGTTGATTCGAGAACCGCGTCATCGAGACGAATCGACGTTGACGACGTACGTGCGAGCGGGTTACGACTCGCTCGCCGGGGGCGCCTGGGGATCGAAGTGGCCGACGCCCGACGCGAGCAGGAGCGAATTGGGAACCTTGAGAACGCCGTCGTCAGTGCGAACGGTGACGTAGGTCAGTCCGATTCCCAGCACGTCGACGTCGATCACGCCAAGAACACCGGATCGGATCCGAATACGATCGCCGACCACGAAGGGACGCGCGAACAAGAGCACGAGCGCGGCGAAGACATTCGCGAGACTCTGCTGCGCGGCGATGCCGATAATGACCCCGGCGACCCCGGCGCCGATCAGGAGGTGTTGTAGCGAGACGCCCAGCACGCCAAAGAGGGCGAGGAACAAGATGATGTAGCCCACACCCGTGGCGACCAGTCGCACGATGGCGCCCGCCGCCGGGTAGGAGCGTTGGGTGATCGCTCGACCCACCGTGGCGGTGGTCTTTTGAACGGCGAGCGAACCCGCTGCCACGAGTACGAGTGCGCAGAGCCACGCGATCAGCACGAGGTGTGTCGCGTGGCTGTGGATCTGGCCGATCTGCGTACCGACGACGACGGCTGCGATCGCCAGGGCCAATTCACTCGCGGCGATGCACCAATCTCGCCCCCGCACCGGCGTACTCAGGTCAAATCCTCGGCGTGCCATGTGCGTCAACTGTACCGATTCACCCACGAGCCGGTCCCGGTCTCGTTCGTCAAGTGGCCGGTCCGTCGTGCGCGGCGTTACACGCTCGTGGATCGTAGGGTTCGAGCGGTTCGTTGGTCGCAGTGGGCGCGGAGAAGAGACTCGATCCCGACGCGACCGTCGTCGTGGTGGTCGCCGTCTGCTTCAGTTTCGACGTCGTGGTGGTGGTCTTTTTGAGCGTCGTGAGGACGCCGAGACCGTTGCCGGTCTGGACGGTGACCAGCGCACCCGGGGTGACCTCGGCGGGATCGTAGCCGAGTATGGCGGGTCCACTCAATTGGTCGAGGACCCGTTCGGCGGCGGCGAGGTTGGGGCTGTTCCAGTTGGCGTTGGCTGGCGGCGGCGGTCCCCCGTAGAAGACCGTGGTCTCGTTCGCGACCCCGTCGGGCGTGCGACTGCCGATCGAGGTGATTCTAAAGCCCTTCGTGGTGAGGTCGTGGGCGATGGTGGCGGCCTGGCCCGTGATATTCGTCCCGTTCTCCACGCTCAACTTGAAGCTGCTTGGCTTCGGCAGTGGTTGATAGTTGAACGAGTTCTGGTTCGGCCCCACGGCGAAGACGGAGCTGAGCGTCTGCTGTCCGGTCGGCTGTTCGGGGAACTCCACGTCGCCGTAGTAGTAGCCCTGGTAGAGCAACGAGCCGGTCTGCACCTCGACGACGGGGTAGGTGAGTTGAGGAATGCTGGCGATGTTCGCGCTCGCGAAGTCGCGGGCCAGGGTGATCATGTGGTTCTCGGAGAAGTTCTGGTCGACCTGCAGGCTGCCGATCACCGACGAGACGATCGCTTGGTCCGTGAACGGGTTGCCGAGGCCGCGAGAGGCCACCTTGGCCGCGAGCACTCGCAAGAACTCGTGGGTCCGCCGGATCCGCGCGATGTCGCTCTGGGCCTCTTGGGGCCAGGTGCGAAAGTCGTGGTTCGTCGGAACATTTTGAATCTGCAGGTGTCGCGCACGGACCACCTGGAGGGCGTGGTAGCCGTTGAGCAAGTAGCAACCAGGGTGGGCGATGTTGAGCCCCGATTCGGCGTCGAAGATCGGGACGGGGAAGTACATGTAGACGCCGCCGAGGGCGTTGACGACGTTGGCGAAGGTGTCGAAGTTCAGTTCGACGAAGTGATTAATCGGGATCGCGAAGTCCTCTTCGATGGCGAGGGCCAGTTGGCTCGGACCTTCGTAGAGCGCGGCGTCAATCTTGTTGGCGCCGGTCTGGCGGGCGTTGGGCACGAAGAGGTCGCGCGGAATTGACAGGAGCGCGAGTTGACGGGTGGCCGGGTTCACGTGCACGATCATGACGATGTCGCTGTTGATACCGTTGACCCCGTCTTGGCAGAGTCCGTAGGCCTTGTTCTGGACCTTGAGGGCGCACCGGTCCGTCGAGCCGACGAGCAGGATGTTCTCGGGTCCGTTCGCGCTCTGGATGTTGTTGACCTGGACGCGATTGATCTTCGAACCCAGGTAGTAGTAGTCCGCCACGACGCCGAGTATCAGCACGACGACGAGACCGAGGACGCTGAAGAGGATGAGCCGGCCCCAACGTACCCGTGTTCGCGAGCCCGACGAACGACCACGACCGGGCTTCTTCGAGGAGAACCGACGCTCGATGGCAGCACCCAGCGCCTCGAGACGTTCACCGTTGGGCACTCGATTGGGGTGTGGGCTCTGGGATGCCACGTACATTCTCCTTGGGGCTTCACGCACGCAACGCTCACGTGAAGTTGCACGTCGCGTCACGAACGCGAATGCTGATTGAGCAACCAGTTTAGAGGAAACGGCGATCATCTCGGTTTTACATGGGAGGTAAGGCTTTTGCCGTGCGTCGCTGACGGTGCGAGGTCAGGGGTCGTCGCGGTGGAAGGTCCGACGTGGTCGTCCCCGTACACTGAGCGACACCACAAGAGGAGGGACGATGCCCAAGAGAAGTGCCCACACCAGTTGGACCGGTGGACTACAGGACGGATCGGGTCACGTGACGCTCGTCAGCAGCGGCGCGGGACAGTACGACGTGTCCTTTCCCAAGCGTGCCGCGGATGACGCGCAGGGAACGACGAGCCCCGAGGAGTTGATCGCCGCCGCGCATTCGGCGTGCTACGCCATGCAACTCTCTGCACTCATCGCGCGCGCTGACGCCACGCCCAAGGGTCTAGAGGTCGACGCGACCGTGTCGCTCGAGCCCGACCCCGCGGGGGGCTTTCGCATCTCGACGATCGCTCTCGTCGTTCGCGCGACGCTCGAAGGGCTCGATGACGAGGGGTTCAAGAAGGTCGCCAACGAAGCCAAGTCGCAGTGTCCGGTCAGCAAGGCGCTCACGGGTACGACGATCACGCTCGACGCCGCGCTGGCCTAACGGCCAGAACCCTTCTTCTCTCTTGATCGCGAGAGTCCGGGTACCTCGTGGGCCACGAAGCGTGACGCGCGCCGACGTAGTTGATGATCGCGGCGTTGCGCCGCGGAACGACGCTGGGGCGCGCCACGTACTCGGGTCCGTCGACCCGCTCGGTAGAACTCGATCTTCGCCAGTTCCACGAGCAGGAGATAGAAGGCGACCATGGCGAAGAGCCAGAGGAAGAAGATTGCCGGAAGCGGCGTGAAGCCCAGGAGATGGGCCAACGGGGTGAAGGGCAGGACGGCTCCCACGAGGGCGGCGCCGGTGGGGACCAGCATCATCGAGCGGCTGGGTCGGCTCGTGAAGAACGGCACCTTGCGAGTTCGAATGATGTAGATGATGAGGGTCTGGGTGGCGATGGATTCGACGAACCAGCCGGTACGGAACTCGACGTGGTGGGCGTGCAAAACCGCGATCATGACCCAGAAAGTCACGAAGTCGAAGATCGAGCTGATCGGACCGAAGATGGACATGAATCGGCGGATGAACTTCATGTCCCACGCCGCCGGACGGGCCAAGGATTCCGCGTCGACGTTGTCGTAGGGGATCACCAGTTGGCCAGTGTTGTACAGAAGGTTGTTGAGAAGGATTTGAGACGGCAGCATCGGCAGAAAGGTGAAGAGGGCCGACGCGCCCGCGGCGCTGAACATGTTGCCGAAGTTCGACGACGTGGACATCAACACGTACTTCATGGTGTTCGCGAAGATCCGTCGTCCCTCGGTCACGCCTTCGGCGAGCACGCCGAGGTCCTTGTCGAGCAAGACAACGTCAGCCGCGTCCTTGGCGACGTCGGTGCCCGAATCCACTGAGATGCCGACGTCAGCGTGATGCAGCGCGACGGCATCGTTCACGCCGTCGCCCATGTAGGCGACGTCCTTGCCCGTGCGACGGGCGATCTTGATGATTCGAGACTTCTGGTCCGGACTTATTCTCGCGAAAATGGTGGTGTGTGAAATCGCGGCCGCGAGGGCGTCGTCGTCGAGCTTTTCGAGGTCCGCACCGTTCACGAGTCCGAGACTCGCGAGTCCGATCTCGGCGCAGACCTTGGCCGCCACGAGCCCGTTATCGCCCGTGATGATCTTGACCTCGACGCCCAGACCGTGGAGCCTCTCGAGCGAGGCGCCCGCGTCGTCCTTGACCCGGTCCGCGAAGGTGAGGAATCCTTCGAAGTTCAAATCTCGTTCGTCGGCGGCGCTGAGCGGCTGAGTGCCTCGGTGGGGACGCGACGCGACGGCGATGACGCGATCGCCTTGGGAGAAGAGCGACTGCAGCAATTCTCGGGTTGGGTCGGTGACGTTCGCACAGCGCTCGAGCACCACTTCGGGGGCGCCCTTGATAACGAGCGTCGGATCCTCGTTGGTGTCTTTGACTAACACCGAAACGAGTTGGCGTTCGTGATCAAAGGGGAGTATCGCCAGCCTTGTGAAGCGTGCTACTTCGGCGTTGCGTTGCACTCGGTCGGAACCCTGAAGCGAAAGCCACAGGGCCTGGTCGAGGGCATTGCCACCGACGGGTCCCTCGGGACCCATCGTTGATTCGTTGCACAGCAGACCCAACAGCAGTGGTCGTTGCGCGGGTACTCCGGCAGGGTCCACGCTGTGCTCGAAGGTGATGGCGCCCTCGGTGAGCGTACCGGTCTTGTCGGTGAACAGTATTTCGATGTTCCCGAGGTCCTCGATGGCGACGAGACGCTTTATCAGGACCTTCTTCTTGGCGAGAGCCTTCGAGCCCGACGAGAGGCTGATCGTGACGATGGCGGGCATCATCTCGGGCGCGATGCCGACCGCGATGGCGAGCGAGAACAACAGAGCCTCGATGAGCGGTCTCGCGAGGAGGACGTTGAAGATGAAGACGACTGCGGTCAAGAGAGCGGCCACCACGAACAAGAACCGGGAAAACCTCGAGAGCCCCGATTCGAACGCGGTCTTGGTGGGCTGTTCGCCGAGACCTGCGGCGATCTTGCCGAACGCGGTGCGCACTCCGGTCTCGATGACCACGCCGGTACCCGAACCTTGGTGGACAATGGTGCCCATGTAGGCGCAATTGGTGAGACCTTGGCTCGACGCGCTCGCGACGCCGACGTCTTTGACGGCGGGAAGGGATTCGCCCGTCAGCACACTCTCGTCGCACTCGAGTTCCGCGACGTCACTCAGGCGAAGGTCGGCGGGCACGATGGCTCCGATACGGAGCTCGACGACGTCACCGGGTACGAGCATCGAGACCGGAACGTCGATCACGTGACCATCTCGACGGACCTGGGCGTTCTGACTTATCTTGGACCGCAAGCTCGCCATCGCGACTTCGGCGGCGTACTCGTTGAAGAAGCCGAGGCCGACGCTCAGGGCCACGATGACCGCGATGATGATCGCGTTGGTTCCTCCACCCGTGAGCCCCGAGACCAAGGCTGCGCCGAGGAGCAACAGCAATATCGGATTGCGAATCTGACGGAAGAGAACGGCACTGGCGTGGACCTTGTGGGTCGTCAGGACGTTAGGCCCGTAGTGATTGAGGCGCGCGGTTGCCTCGAGCGACGAGAGCCCTTCGGGTGCGCTGTGCAGTATCGCCAGGACGTCGCGGGAGGATATCGTGGCCGATCGTTCAAGATCGAGGTCCACCAACTCGTTCGAAGTGGTCGTCACGTCTTCAGTCTGGTACACCCCGGACAAACGTGATCAAACCGAACGAGCGATGTGGTTTTCCTAGGAACGGTCTCGCAAAAGGTCGCGCCTCTGCTTGAATTCGTCGGCGTCGATCTCCCCGCGGGCGAACCGCTCCTCGAGAATGCGTTGCGCGTCGGGGCTCGAACCTGAACCCGAGCCCTTGGGACTCAGTGAACCAGGGCCGTGGTGGTGAAGATCGTGACGATGCGAAAAGACATTGATCACCCAGACGAGCACGAGCACCACGAGAGCGAGGAGGAGTAACAGCACGATGAAGTGACCATCGCCTGGCTGGGGTCCAAAACCGTTTCGGTAGATTCTGATTGGTGGCACGATGACACCTCCTTTCCTACCCATTCCCGTTTTAGGCGCGCCGGGGCCGTTTTTCGCCCGTGGCGGATAACAATTTGCTAAGAGTTCACGGTGCGCCGCTTCGTCCTTGCGTTACTGAAAGGAGTGGCGAATCGCCCTTTTGACCCGAGACGACGTTATTTTGTCCCCGCGCGCAGGAGATTCAGTGCGCCCGTGATGACACCCAGACCCAGCAACGACGAGGAGGTCGCAAGCGGCTTCTTTGGATTAGCGAGCATCATGACCACGACGAAGGTCTTGCCCGCGTTGTCGCGTGCGAGGTAGCCGAGAGTGAGGACGCCTGGTTCGGAGCCTCCCTTGAACCACACCCGTGGCCAGGTCGCGGACTTGAGCTCGATTCCACCGTTGTTGGTACTGAGGATCGTCGAGAGCGGACTCAGACCCTTTTGGGTGTTTAACGATGTCAAACCGGCGAACGCGCGACAGATGTCGTCGGGTGCGGCGAACCACTCGATGGTCGAGATGTCGCGAGGGTTCTGGGAGGACTGAAGGGACGTCGTTGCGATCTTGTCCACCGTGGATGAGAGATACGCCAGGCGCTGGGCCGGCGAAAGTGAGAGATAGTGATTCGCCAGCGTTGGAAAATCGTGCCACTTGAGGACGAAGAGTTCCGCCACGCTCAGGAAAGGCTGATCGAGCGAGGCGTGTGCGGACCATTGGCGCACTTGGGCCTCAACGGCAGATCGACCCACCAAGTCGATCAGCATGTCCGCCGCGGTGTTGTCGCTCACCGAGATCATCTTGAGCGCGGTCTGTTGGACCGTGAGCGTGGTCCCGGCAGGATCGCTCTGCAGTACGCCGCTGCCACCGACCTTCACTGACGCGGTCAACGTCAGTTTTTGGTTCCAAGTAACGGAGTGGTCCTTCACAACGTTGGCGAGTGCGCCGAGCACGAACAGCTTAAACATCGAACCGAGAGGGCGTGGGGTGTCGGCCGCTACTGCGTGAATCGGACTGCACGTCCCGTTCTTGTTGAGTTCGGCCGCGAGGAAACTCGAATCAGGGGCCATCTCGTGAAGATCCTTATCGACTTGGGACCACGAACGAACCTTCGGGATAGGAATTGGCGCGGCGAGCGCGAAATAGAGTCCCGAGATCAGTCCTTGGGTGTCGACGGCGAGCTCGATGTTGTAGGTGATGGCTCCGATCTTGACCTCAGCCTTGAGAGCGGTTGCGGTCACATCAGACAGACCCAAGAGCGTGACCTGTGCTCCCGTCGAGCCGAGACTCTCGAAGGCGGCGTTCAACTGCGTCAGTGGCTCGGCGGCGATGAACGTCTTGTCGAAGTGAGCGGCTTCGGTGTCGCTGGAAATCGGGAGGTGTGAACCGACGCCGAGCAACCACGACAGTTGCGTGCCGACTGGTGAAGTCGGTGCGACGACCGTAGGAGATCCGTCGGCGACGAGTTTGACGCTCGAGCCCCGATTGTTCGCTCCGGCGGGCAGCGAGAGCGTCGCGATCGAGACCAAGACCGAAACCCAGACCGCCGCGGCACGACGGGAGCGCCAGGAAGTTGGTTTCGTTCGATACGTCATTCAGTTACCACCTCGTGGCCGGCTCGCCGTTGGACCCCCGTTCGAGCATAGAACGACCGTTAGAGGTGAAGCGGTGCACGCGACACGGTCGCGCGACATGAACGGCGCTTCGAAGTCCCTTTACGTGACGGCGCGGTGTTCCTAACATGTCGATATGGTGAAGCTTTCAACGTGTCTCTGGTTCGACGGGAATGCCGACGAAGCAGTGGATTTCTATCTATCCGTCTTTGCGAATTCTCGTCGACTGACGAGCCTCGACTACGGGCCCGACATGCCCTACGAACAGGGAACACGATTGGTCGTGCACTTCGAACTTGACGGCCGGCAGTTTCTCGCACTCAACGCCGGTCCCGAGTTCAAATTCAACCCTGCCATCTCGCTGGTGGTCAACTGCGAAACGCAAGAAGAGGTTGACTTCTACTGGGATCGCCTGGTCGATGGGGGGAGTCCGGTGCAGTGCGGTTGGCTCACGGACCGCTTTGGCGTGTCCTGGCAAATCGTGCCGGTGCAACTCACGACGTTGATGTCCAGTCCTGATGAAGCGCTGGCGAACAGGGTCACCCAGGCCATGATGAAGATGGTGAAGCTGGACATCGCTCAACTCGAGGCGGCGGCCAGAGGTTGAGTGGTTCGGTTCAGCCGACGCGTCGTAGCGTGTTGTGGTCCGTGTGTGAGAACGGCTCGCCGAATTCGTTCATGCGAAGCATCGTGACCTCGTCGTAGGACCAGGTGTCGCCGTTGGTCGTGACGTTGAGCACGTAGCTCAAGCTGCTCGCGTTCTTCGCCAGATACTTGTTCTCACCGATGTTGTACTGCGCGTCGCCGAGAGCGGCCTTCAACGTAAAGCTCGTGGCGTCGGCCCCGGCAGTTCCGCCCGCGAGCACCGTGATCCCTCGAGGTACGACGAACCCCTTCATGACTTCGCCAGTGGCGGCGTCCCAGAGCCAGTAACCCACTTCGGTGTGAAAGGGGTTCTCCTCATCCCATCGCCACATCGCGCTCTTGTAGTCGAGTCCGTACAGACTTTGGGTGCCGTTGTCGACCGGACCGAAGGGCTTCATCGTGCACTTCTCGCGGTAGGGACTGCCCAGCACCTCTCCCTTGGCGTGCGAGAACGCCGTGTCCAGTCCGCCCGTGTCGCTCTCCCATTCACCGATCAATCCGCTCAGGGGGCCCCATTCATTTGACATTGCTTGATCCAATCGTTCGAAGGTAGTTCGGATTGCATCATATTGACTCTTCGCGCGCTCGCACACGACGTGACTAATGCCGACCTCACTGCTCGTGAATACCGGGCTGACCACGATCCGCGAGAATCGCTCAACTGGGTCGTGGCGGGCGAACGACGTCCTTTTCGCTCTGGTTTAGAGTGAGGCCGTGCAGAGTGAATCACGTGCCGTTGACGACGTCCTCGCGCAACTCGACGAGTTACGGCGCTCCGAGCCCGACGTGCACGGCGGGCGCCTCTTCGGATTGGTCTACCCCTCGGGCCGCGAGGACATCGAGCACTTGATCCGCGCCGTCTACGAGCGGTACCTGTTCTCGAACGCGCTCAACCCCTTACGGTTCGCCGCGCAAGCGGGACTGGAACGCGAGGTCATCGCAATGGCGGGTGACCTCGCGCATCGGCGGGCGAGCGAACATCACGGCGGCGCGGTGACCTCGGGGGGCACGGAGTCGATCCTGATGTCGATGCTGGTCAATCGCGAGCGAGCCCGGGCCAGGGGCGTCGAGCGACCGCAGATCCTGGCCCCGGTGTCCGCGCATCCCGCCTACGCCAAGGCCGCGCACTACTTTGACATGGACTTTTCGACGATCCCGCTGGACAGTTCGTACCGCGCCGACGTTTCAGCGGCGCGTCGGCTCATGAGTGAACGCACGTGCGTCGTGGTGGCGTCGGCGTACTCGTACCCACACGGGATCATGGACCCCGTGGAGGAACTGGCGGCGCTCGCCCACGAGTACGGGGCTGGCTGTCACGTGGACGCGTGTATCGGTGGATTCGTGCTCCCCTTCATGGAGCTGCTCGGACACGACGTCCCGCCCTGGGACTTTCGCGTCGACGGTGTCACCGAGATCTCGATGGACGTCCATAAGTACGGGTATGTCCCCAAGGGTGCGTCGGTCATCCTGCACCGCGACGACGACTGGTTGTGGCACCAGACCTTCTTCTACGACAAGTGGGGTTCGGGTCTCTACGCCACGCCGGCGATCGCGGGTGCACGCGCGGCGGCTCCGATTGTGGCCGCGTGGGCGGTGATGCAGTACTTGGGCGTCGAGGGCTACAAGCAGATCGTGCGCGACCTTCTCGCGACCGTCGCGCACGTGCGCGAGGGGATCGAGGCGATTGGCGGCGTCGAGATCGTGGGCGATCCGATCGGACCGTTGCTCGCACTGCGCAGTGACACGATCGACCTCTACGCGGTCGCCGACGTGATGGACGAGAAGGGATGGCATCTCAATCGAAACACCGATCCCTACGGGCTGCACTTCATGCTCTCGCCCGCTCATCGCGACGTCGTGGACGACCTGCTGACCGACTTCGCGTGGGCCGTCGCGCACCACGGTCCCAGTGTGGGTAGGCCGGCACGCTACGCCTGACGAGGGGGGCGTTCGTCAGGCGTAGCGGCGGCGTTATTGGGCCGGACCTGAGGAGAGGGTCAGGGACAGCGATTCGGTGGCACCACTCTGGTTGACGTAACCGACCTGGACCGTGTCACCGGGCTTGAGGGTCTGGAGGATCGATTCGAGGCCCGTGGTCGTCGTGACGCTCTGGTTGTTCAGCGAGGTGATCACGTCACCGGTCACGAGAGCCGACTGGGCGGCGGGACTTCCCGAGATGATTCCCTCGATGGCGACGCCGGTGGTCGTGGCGGGAGTGGTGGTGTTGTACTGGCTCGCCTCGTTCGCGGGGACGATTTCGACGCCCATGAACGCGGTACCACCGATGTGGACCGAGACCGAAGCGTCACCGTGTTCGATTGACTTGGCGATTGACAGGGCGGTGTTGATAGGAATCGCGTAGGCCTGGGAGACGTTGGAGGTGAAGTTCTGGAAACCGAACCCCCCACCCGCGGTCGCGGCGGCGGTGTCGATCCCGATCACCTTTCCCTTGGTGTTGACCAGCGGTCCGCCCGAGTCACCGGGCTCGATGGCCGCGTTCATCTCGATCATGCCGCTCAGATTCTCCGAGCCACCGGCGGCTTGGGAGTCGCTCGCGGTGAGTGATTGGTGCAGCGCGAGCACGGTCCCGGCGGCGTAACTGGGCGTGCCGCCGACGCCGCCCGCGTTGCCGATGCCCACGACCTGCTCACCCTTGGTCACCTTGCTCGAGTTACCCAGAGAGACCGTGGCGAGGCCGGACGCGTCCTTCAGTTGAAGGATGGCGACGTCCTTGCTGATGTCGTAACCGACGACCGTGGCGGTGTAGACCTTGTTGTTGTTCACGTCACGCGCGGTGATCGAGGTGGCCCCTTCGATGACGTGGTTGTTCGTCAGGACCAGACCGTTGGACGTGAGCACCATGCCGGTGCCGGCGGCCTCGCTCGCCTCGTAGGAAAGGTTCGTGTTGATGTCGACGAGGCCCTTGTCGACAGATTTGGCGATCTTCGCGGCGGCGGCGTCAGCGGCCTTTGACGGGGTGGCACTGGACGAACCGTTCGATGGTGTCGTCGAGGGGAACGTGAAGTTGCCGAAACCGGGGAAGAGGGAATTCGAGTTTGACGTCGTGGGCGACGTGACCCGAGTCTGGGAGGAGGTGAAGACGTAGTGCCCGAAGACGAAGCCCATGCCCGCCAGGGCGATGACCAACACGAGGGCGGCGACGATGTTGAGGCTGACGCGACCGTGGCGGGTGACGGCGAGGATGGGCTCGTCGCGGCGCGGCGTCTCGACGGGGGCCTCGTCGGTGAAGTCGTCTGAGTCTGTTGCCATGGTGTACTCCTTGGGTAATTCTTGGTTGCTACGTCGAGTATTGAGGGCGTCTGTGAAGTTGACCTTGGGCGCCAATAAGAAGGTCATAAATTCTAGGGGCGTCTCGGAACGGCGCCCTTCGAGATCCTCGAACTCGAACTGGTAGCACTGGCCTGGTGATTTCCCCGCAATCGACGAATCAGCTCGCTTCTACGGGACCGGAGTCCTCGACGGACCGGTCGCGTCGATCAGGAGTGGACTTCGCACCCTCACCAGGTTTCGAAGGTGCTCGCGCGACGACGGCCAGGCCGGTACCTCATCGTCGCGCCGGTTCACCGGTCGGCGTCACAGGACCATCCACTGGCGCCCGTCGATGAACTCGCGCGCGACGTCAAGATGTCCGGCGTGGGTGGCCGTGTGCCCGGTCACCAGGGCGAGGATGACGCGCAGAGTCCCAAAATCGCCTTCGCGCCACCCGGCGTCGCGTACCTTCGGGGCTGTGTTCGGCGTGCTCGCGCGCACCAGCTGGTTGGATTCATCTATTTGGTGGCGGTAGAGCGCGAAGATCTCGTCGGCGCGGTCGTGTTCGCTCACGTCCCAAAGGTCAAGCTCGGTGGTGCGGTGTCCATGGAAGTCCGCGGGTAGGCCGGCGAACATGCAGTGGAGCCAGTAATGTTCAGACGCCGCGAGGTGAAGGATCATCCCCAAGGGACACCAGCGCGACGGCGTGCAGGGTGAACGCAACTGCTCGTCGCTCAGGTCTTCGATGATGCCCATGGCGTGACGGCGATGCACGTCCAGGGCTCCGAGGAGGACGTCGACTTCGGTGTTCACGACCCGACGTTAGCAACGACCATGGCGAGTGAGCTCTCGTGTCTAGTCCACCGTCAGCGTGGTCTCGCGATGATAGCGAAGACTGATGTCCACGGTTCGGGCGATCGATTCCACCAGCGCGAACGCGATCAGCGCGGTGAGTGCGTAGGTCGCGACCTCACTGTGCAGTCCCTCGATTGATTTCTCGACGAGTCGCAGTACGAGCAGCAGTGAGAGCAAGCCGTATTCGAGCGCACTTCGACGAAAGACGACACTCTGGTCGGGCTTCACCGCGCGCACGTACATTGTGCGAGCGCGCGCGACGCCGAACGGGATGCCAATCGCCGCACCCACGAGTGCCGTCACGATGTGTCCGACGTCGTGCACGATCAGGCCCCAGAGCACCGAGCCAACGAACAGGAGCGCCAGTACCGGATCGAGCCACGTGATCATGATCGGTCGTTGGCGCTCGCCCTTGTTGAGGTCGGCCTTTCTCGACTGACGCACGCCGCGACGGCCGAGGATGGTCATGGCGATGAGCACCGCGAGGACGACGTACGCACTGGCGGGGGTCGATGAACTAGTCACGATTCACGAGTCTTTCGCAATCGCCACCGCCGTCGGCTCCCATTCGAGCGCGTCGGTCAAACTTCCTTGCCTTCGTTCGTGACGTTCTTGGCGACCGCACCGTAGCCCGCCGCGCTCAATATGTGACGAAGGTCGACCACGGTTTGCACGTCGATGTCCTTGTTGCGTGGTCGCGTGAAGACGTGGTCCTCACCGCCGACGATGAAGTGGAACTTGCCTTCCGCGGTCTCTTCGACGGTCCCTACGGCGTTCAACAATGAAAGGACAGCCTTCCAATCGATGTTGTGGCTCGTGGGGTGTTGGAAGATGGCGGCCAGCGTGTCGCGATGGTGATTGTTGAGATGTAGCGCGTCTGAAGAGTCGTTCATGGGCTTCCTTTCACCTGTCACCCTAGCGACGACGTGAGGGCGTGTTCTTCACGGGGCGACTCGCATTGTGCTTCGGTGTGTGAGAGGGTTGTCGTGTGGGTGCCGCGGGAGACAAGCCAAGGAAGGTTCGCCGTCGTCTGGCGAAGGTGCCCAAGGGTGCCGAGCCGAATGCCATCCACCTTGCGGGATTGTCGAACAACAGTGGTGGCCCCTTCGGGTCCAGAGTCGATCACGAAGCCGCACGAGCACGATCCGAGGATCTCGGTCGAATCGGGCGATTCGTACTCTGGTGCCTGGGTCGTCGACCTAGGGAGAAACAAGAGCCGTAGCCGTCGTGTGGGTGGTCTTTACTCAGTAGAGCCATAAAGGTTTCAGGGCTAGCGTTGTCGCATGGCGTCGAAGCACACTGAGCAGAACGTGAAGGTGGAGCCGGCTGACGTGCTCGTGCACTGGGCGATCGTGGCACTCGAATACGCGATTGTCGTCAGTCTGCTCTTGGTCGCGGGTATCGTGCTCGTTCGCACCATCGTTGACTTCTTTGAACACTGGAACGCGTTTCCCCAGTCCGTCGTCGCCGCCATTGACGGAATACTCGTCGTCATCATCTTGTTGGACGTCGCGCACACGGTGTTCGGCAAGCTACGAGCCTCATTGTTCCCGGTTCGGCCTTTCTTGGTAATCGGCATCCTGGCCGGAGTTCGGGACATTTTGAGTTCGTCGGCGCACCTTACGTTGAGCACGTCGCTCAAGCAGTCCAACTTTAACGACACGCTCATCTCGCTCGGGGTCGGCGTAGGGGTCGTGGTCTTGCTGCTCGTGGGGCTTTTGATCCTGCGCTTCAGCGATCAAGACGACGAGAAGACCTGACCAATATCGAATGAATCGAACTCGTCGCGGCGTCGGTCTCCGGTCGCTACTTGCGCGCCCGGATGAACGCATTGGCGATCACACCGTCAAGCTGGTCGAACGTCGACGCTGTTTTGATGTCAGATGGTACTTCCGCAGACTCGGCCCAGCTCTCGAGAGTCGCGCGATCGTGGATGACGGTGGGTTCAATCGTGACGTCACGGAAGCCGGCCACCCTCAACTTCGCCTCGTAGTCCGCATCAAGTAGTGCCCCTGCGCCGCAGCCGGTCCATTGCGCGACGAGTTCCTGGAGGGCTTCGGGTAGCTGACGACGCACAATGACGTCGGAGACGGCGAACTGTCCGCCGGGGCGAAGTACTCGGTAGGCTTCGGCGAACACCCGATCCTTGTTCGTGGACAGGTTGATCACGCAGTTAGAGATGATGACGTCGACCGATTCGTCGTCCAACGGGATGTCCTCAATGGTGCCAAGGAGGAACTCTACGTTCTCGGCTCCGGCTTCAACCTGATTGTGCCGGGCGAGCTCGAGCATCTCGGGTGTCATGTCCAGCCCGTAGACCTTGCCCGTTGGTCCTACTCGGCGAGCGGACAACAATACGTCGATTCCGCCACCCGAGCCGAGATCGAGAACAACTTGTCCCGCAGTGAGGTTTGCGAGCATCGTGGGATTGCCGCAGCCCAGTGACGCAGCAACGGCTCCGGCGGGCAAGTCGTCGATCTGGCCGTCGTAAAGGGAGGATCCAAACCCGTCTCCCGCGTTTACTTCGGCGTCGCCCCCACCACGTTGGACCGCCGACGCGGCAGCGCCGTAGCGCTCACGAACGGCCTCGCGTAGTGCATCGTCCTCCTTGCTCTTCATGGTCTCACCTTTCTGTGCTTTTGAATGTCTACTGACTTTGACTTGGTGTGGTTAGGTTCCACTCGTCAACTCTTGGATCAAGGACGTTACTTTGCTGCGTATCTCGTCGCGGATGCGTCGAACGACGATGAGGTCCTTACCTTTGGGATCCTCCAGTTCCCAATCGACGTAGCGCTTTCCCGGGTAGGCCGGGCACGCGTCACCGCAGCCCATCGTGACCACGACGTCGGCGTGACGACCCATGTCGTCGGTCAACCTCTTCGGTGACTCGTGTGCGATGTCGATGCCAACTTCGGCCATGGCGGTTACCACGGCAGTATTGAGCGTATCGTCGGGCGCGGAGCCGGCGGAATGGATGATGACGCGATCGGCGCCGAGTTCTCGAGCGAATCCCGCCGCCATCTGCGATCGACCCGCATTGTGCACGCACAAGAAGAGGATCTCCGGACGCGAGGCGCTCACGACAGACCCGTTTCGCTGGGAAGTCTCGGATGAGCCATCACGACTTCTGCGGCTTCGGTGTTACCCACATCTGGATAGAGAAATCTGATGAGGCCGTAGGAAACGACGGCGCCCACCAGCTCGGCCCCGATGAAGACCGGTACCGAAGAGGGAGCGATGCCCGCAAAAGAATTTGAGAACATGCGTCCGACTGCGATGGCGGGATTGGCGAAACTAGTGGAACTCGTGAAGAAGTATGCGGCGCCAATGTAACTTCCCACGGCCGCCGGAGCCGTCGCTCCGCGCCCTGATCGAGCGAGAGCGAAGATCACCATGAGTAGCCCAGTGGTGGCGACGACTTCGGCGAGGGCGTGTGGCGCGCTCGCGCGTTCATGCGTCGAGATCGAGAACAGCGCCTTGTCGAACATGGCGTTCGCGAGTACTGCACCCGTGATGCAGCCAAGCACCTGGGCAATGAGGTAGGCACCGGCATCACGCCAGCGCAAACCGCCAAAGGCTGCGTCGAGAAGACTCACCACCGGGTTGAAGTGCGCTCCAGAGATTGGGCCGAACGTGAGAATCAACACGAAGAGTCCGGCTGCGGTTGCAGCGGCATTCTCGAGAAGCTCGAGTCCCATCGCGTGCGGCGAGAGCGTTTGTGCGGCGATGCCGGAACCGATCACCATCGCCGCGAGCAGGGTGCTACCGAAGTACTCAGCCAGTAGCCGGCGAGCGATTGCGTTCGTGTGAGTCATGGTCATCACCGTCGCTCAGCAGCAGCTGGACGCAATCGAGACGGGGGCTTGAGCACTCGGGTCCGTGGCGCAACAGGATCGGTCCGTGGATGCGTTGTCTCCGGTGACATCTTCGAGCACGGTGTAGACCTCCCAGCGTTGGTCGTCTGGTCCGGTCACCCATACCTTGTCTTGGGCCGCGAAGCAACACGTCGTGTGCATCTCGACAGCAGTACCGAGTCCCTGAGTCGCGAAGTAATCGATCGCGGACAGGACTTCTTCGCTAGAGAAGACCTCCACGCCGAGGTGGTTAATCGTGCCCCCGGCCTTTGCATCTTCAAAGAGCACCAGCTTGAGGGGAGGCTCGTCTATCGCAAAATTCGCGTAGCCGGGACGGACTTTGGCGGGTGGCGTTTTGAAGAACGTGGCGTAGAACTCGATGGCCTCTTCAAGGTTCGAGACGTTGATGGCCAGTTGCAATCGTGACACGTTGCTCCTTAGATTGATGATTATCAATGAGAGAATATCTAATACATCGATGAATGTCAATGTTAGAATCGAGGCATGGTGAACTCCCCGAACGCGCCTAGCGATGATGCGATTCTTGCCTGCTGCAATCCGCTCGCGGGCTCAGCCTTGTCCGAGGAAGAGGCCGAGGATTTGGCCCAGATCTTTGCCGCCCTCGGCGATCCCACTCGCCTCCGGATGCTTTCGCTCATCGCGACCGAAGACGAAGTGTGCAGCTGCAATCTCGAAGTGCCTCTCGCGAAGAGCCAACCGACCATTTCCCATCACACCAGGGTTCTCGTCGAGGCGGGACTCATCATCGGCGAGAGGCGAGGTCGTTGGATCTGGTGGCGCGTTGTTCCCGATCGCCTACGCCAAGTCGCTCGAATACTTAGTGACTAGGTTGCACACGATGCCAGATGATCACACTTCGGACACTCAAGAAGAAGGCGAGCGGTTGGAGGAACCAAACACCTTCGGTCGACCTAGTGAAGTACCCAAGGGCAATGTCGTCACGGAGATCTTCTGTGTCACGTTGGTGGCGTCGTTATCGAACGCGTGACTTCGTCCGGAGAGTTCGACGTCTCGTCGTCTTTGAATCGATGAACCGTGCTGATGGGAACTCACGTGCTTGTTACTGCGCAACTGCGTTAGTGACGTCGCTCGAAGGTCCGTCGAGGTCTAAGAAAGACTCTTTATTGGGTGGATTATTGTGGATGCGTGAGCGCGGGCAAACGGGAGATTCGTAGAATTCACGCGGGTCTTATTTTCGCCGAGTCCATTTGCGTGTCCGCGTTCATCTTCGAGCTGAGGCGCGCAATCGGGGGAAATGAACTTTCGTGGGCCTACGTGTTCGAATGGCCACTCTTCGGTGGCTACGCGGTCTATATGTGGCGAAAACTCTTGGCGAGTGAACGCCCAGGGGCGGCAGTTGGTTCAGAGCCGACCGTCGAGGCACCCGATGACGACCTGAAGGCATGGAACGCGTACTTGGCTCAGGCGCACGAGTTTGATCGACGTAAGGGTTCGGACAAGTGACGAAGGTGTTTACCTCGACGATCTTCGACGGCGCGTCACGACCGGCGAGCAACGCCGGCCGTGTTGGCATCCGAACGGACGCCGTGCTGCCGTTGTTGGGACTTATGGCAGTACGACGCAAAGTCACGAACTAGCTGACACCATCGCCCACTGGGATTCTTTCGGCTTTGCCGTTTATCTAGAGTTTGAAGCCACCGTCTGGCGTCGGCTCGTCCTTGGGTGGCTCTCCCGACGAGTCGCCGGCGTCGGGACTCGAGGCAGCGATTGGTCCGAAGTCCGCTTCGTAGGTCTTCAACTCGCCGATCAGGCGGTCGATTTCACCGGCGGTGTCGCCGGTAGCCGTGCCGTTCTTCTGGGAGTAGAACGCCGCGCCGAGATCGCGAAGCAGTCCGTCCGCGCGTCGCTTCGCTTGGGCGTCGGCCAACTTCGCTTGGCCCGCCTTTCCAGCTTCCTGCGCTTTCTGTGCGAGTTGCGCGGCTTGCGCCTTCATCTTGTCTACGAGTGCCATTGTCACCCTCCTTCTTTCTCTATTGAAGCTTGCTTAGTAATCCTTCGCGGCCAGAACCTGGTCCACTCTCGGAACTTCTCTCGTCGTCTTCGAACTCCTGGTGCAGCGTCGCCTGGAGCAGGACGGGACCGTCGCCACTAAGCGTGACCAGGTTGATGCCGCTGCCGCCGAACGCGGCAGTCATGAGCGTGGCGGCGTTGAGTGCGCCCACCATCTCGACGCCGAAGGTGACCGTGTCGGCGAAGGCCACGACGGCGCCACCGTGCACTTGGATCTTTCCGCCGTACGAGGCGGGATTGAGCTCCATGATGGTTCCGCCACCACCGATCACCAACGTTCCTTTGCCGGTGAAGTGTTCGAGGATGAAGCCATTGCGAGACCGCCGACCTTGATTGAACCCGTTAAAGGAGATGTCGTACTTGAGCGTTGATTCGCCACAGACGAAGGCTCGACTCTCGGTCATCCAACCGTGTGTGCCGTCGAGTTCGAGGACCTTGATCTGTCCGGGAAGTTCGCCGGCGAACGTCACGAGCCCGGAGCCACCGCTTGGACTGAACCATTGGAAGGCCAGACTTTGACCGGCGAGCGCCCGTTTGCCGACTTCGACGGCGGTGGAGAGGGCGGCTTTCAACAGCCCCCCGCCGCCCTGCTTGGCCTTCTGGTTCGCGTCGTCGGCCTCACCACCGGGGGTCGACAGTCGCGTCTCTAACTTCACGTTGGTGGTCTTCCACCGGAACTTCTTGGCGTCGGCGAAGACCGATTGGCCGTCGTCAAGTTGACACGTCAGGTGCTGTGCGAACTCGCCGGTGATTTTGGTTGTAATTGTCATAGTCCACCTCGAAACCGAAGAATAGCCTCGGTGGAATCTGCGTGCTGGTCCCGCTTCAAACGGTGGAAGCAGCGATCGGCGGACCGTAATTCCTTCGGGTGCGTCGAACTCGTCGATGTAGCCCGTCGTCCCGAACCCTTACGTTTGATCACCCTTTCGATTTCGGCCGGGGAGCCGTTGAAAGCATTCGGTAGATTGTCGTCGAGGACCGCCCGCGCCGCGGTCACGAAACCTCGATCTCGCTCGTGGCCGGAGCCCGTCGCTGCTCGTCTCGTCGACTTCAACGCACTCGTGCCATGACGGTGGTGACTTCGTGTCAGCGCGGGGAGGATCGACGTCTAAATCGAGCATTCGATGGATCGGACCAGTGTCATCGACAGCTCTGGTGTTTTCCGACGGCACCCTGGACCCAAGCACATTCGCGTTAGTCGGCCAACCTGTGCGTCGGCGATCACGTGAGGGTTGGGAGCGTTCTCTTGCGCGCAGAGCCATTTGTTTGACGCGTCGCCGAGAAGTTCTACGAATGCGATAACGCTTCGCGCGACAATGCTTCGAGCATCTTGGTGTCCGCTGGGGCCTGAGGTCCATCATCTTCGAAATTTGGTTGTCGCACGTACAGGACAACTTCTGGTCCTTGGGAAAAGGCTAGGAAACCGTTGGACGAAGCGTCCTCGACGAGTCTGCTCGCCTCGTGGTCGGTGGTGACTTCGGCCACGTAGACGTCAAAGACGCTGTTCTCGGTGATCCAGCAGCAGTGCAGGCAGCCGACACTACTGACGTAGACGGAGGGTCCGGTCGCGAGCGGTGCGTAGTCCAGTGCGGTGGTGTGGGTCCCTTCGAGACGGTCGAGCGAATCGGCGAGATCGACTGCCACTTGGGCCAAGTTCCGTTGTGGCGCGTAGACGGCGTCATCTCTTCCGATGACGGGAGGTCGTGAACCACGTCCGGGAAAGTCACGGGGACGCGGGAGCTCAAACATGCCGATTCCGTAGGTCGTGCTCACCTCGACGAGATGGCAACCAGCCAGGGAACCTCCGTTCCTCAATGATTGCTGCAGCGTTCGACACCGGCGCGCGCCAGGGCTCGAGGGATCGCCGAAGAGCGCCACGACGTCCTGGTCGTGCGCGTCGTCGCCAAGAAGAAGAGCGCCCAGAAACCACGTCGTCCACGGAACGTCGTTGATCGAGGGGAGTAGTGAGAACGCCGAGAGCGCTTGGTGAAAATGCGATTGATTCGAGGTGCGTCGTCCGAGCACGACCCGACGCCGCGCGAAGAGTTGCAGCACCTCCTGGGCGTCGTCGGAGAGTCCCGCGCGCAACTGTGCTCGCGCGTCGTCATCGTAGAGTTCGCTCACTTGCACTTTGGCTGCCACCTGATTGTCGCCGTCACTTTCACGAAACCTGATCAGATCATCGCCAGCGTTGGTCGTGGCAGTAAGTGACGATGAGAAGTGCTCGAGGCGGGGGTCGTTCATCAAGGGAATCGTACGCAACTACCAAAGTGCAAAGTACGTACTTCTCGTTCGATGTCCTTAAGGCGACCAAGGCGCCGAGGCACCGCGCCTTGGTCGACGCCGGCTAGGACGACGTCACCGTTGCTCTGAATTGACGTAGGACGTCCTCGACGATCAGTGACATTTCCTCTTCATTCTCCGGACTGATCCAGCGTTCGAACGAGGACCGAAAGATCGTGAGTCCCGCTTGTGCGGCGAGTCGGGCCACCGAATCCGCGACACTTCGGCGACGCAGTCCTTCGTAGAACGCCGTCGCGATGCCATCGAGCTTGATGAGTTCTCGTTCCGTCAACTCGGGGCTGGCCGAGATGACCGCCTGACGTTGACGCAAGTACGGACGAGGCGCCACCAATTGGTCCAGGTGGGCCAATCCAGCGACAATCGCGTCGAGCGGCGACAGCGCAGGGGGCGCCTCCGCGGTGGCGTCACAGATTTCCTGCTGGACACTCCTTGGGTATTGCCGATGTCTTCTTTGGCCCAGCCAAAACTGATGCTGCTCGTCGAAAATGGTCGAACGGGATGCCAATTGATCAAGAGTAAGAACTTCAGTTACAGCGGGCCCGGCGACCGAAAAATGGGGTAACTTGACAATCTATTTAATTTCATTTGGGAGTGATAACCGTGCTTCGACGAGTCGGTAAGTTCTGTTTCAGGGCGCTCGGCGCCGTACTGGGGGTGGCTTCGCTGTTGAGCGTTGCGTCGACCGCTCAAGCGGCCACTACCTTCACCTTCGCCTACGTGGCGAACAGCGTTTCCAACTCCGTTTCGGTGATCGATCTGGCGACGAACACCGTCGTAGACACGATCACGGGATTCCATACTCCAAGAGGTGTGGCGGTGACTCCAAACAATCAGTACGTCTACGTGAGCAATAGCGGACTCGACACCGTCTCCGTTATTTCTACATTGACGAACACAGTGGTCGCCACGATTACGGTGGGCTACCAACCCTGGGGGATCGCCGTTACTCCCAACGGCAACGATGTCTACGTCGCGAATTACAACGGTACTCTCACCAGCACCTTTAACTTTGGAACAGTCAGTGAAATCAGTACAGCAACGAACACCGTGGTCGCTACGATTGACTTGTCCAACGATTCGCCAGAAGGTTTAGCGATCAGTCCTGACGGTGACTATGTGTACACCGCCGATGCCAACGCTGGACAGGTGTCAGCCATTGCCACGGCGACTAATTCAGTGACCAACATCCCACTATTGAATGGTGACGATGCGTTTGATGTTGGAGTGGAGCCTGACAACAAGTACGTGTACGTGACGACCAATGCGTATAGCGCTCAGATGATCAGTGTCTCGTCATCGGGACCAGGAAGCGACACGGTGACCGCATTGAGTGGGGTCTACCCCGGGATGCAAGGTAGCGCAATTGCCTTTAGCACGTCCCTCGCTTTCATTGCTGAAGGTAACAACGGATCGTCTGTGTCGTACTTTCCATGGGGATCGACGTCGGTTGGACCCTACAACAGTACGCCTTTCATAGGTGGCGTTTACAACCCCTACGGAGTGGCGATCTCGCCCGATGGACTTTACGTATACATAACGAGCGCAAATTCGGGCAAGGTCGCCGTGCTACCCACGTCGAGCCTGTCGAGTTCCCTCTCTGCGTCGGAGGTGGATCCGACATCCACGATCACCGTGGGATATGGTCCGGAAGGAATCGCAATAGTCCAACTGACAAAACAATCCAACTCGATCACGAATCTCTCGACCGCTCCGTCGGCGGTCGTCGGTGGTCCCACCTACACCCCGAGCGCGACCGCGACGAGTGGTGACACCGTCGTGATCACCGTCGACTCGTCGACGTCGTCCAACTGCTCGATCAGTGCTGGCGTGGTGAGCTTCCAGGCGCCGGGCACCTGTCTGCTCGACTTCAACGACCCGGGCAATGGCAACTACGTGGCGGCCTCCCAGGTCCAGCAGTCGTTCAACGTGGGAAAGGGAGCTAACTCGATCACGAATCTCTCGACCGCTCCGTCGGCGGTCGTCGGTGGTCCCACCTACACCCCGAGCGCGACCGCGACGAGTGGTGACACCGTCGTGATCACCGTCGATTCGTCGACGTCGTCCAACTGCTCGATCAGTGGTGGCGTGGTGAGCTTCCAGGCGCCGGGCACCTGTCTGCTCGACTTCAACGACCCGGGCAACGGCAACTACGTGGCGGCCTCCCAGGTCCAGCAGTCGGTCAACGTGGGAAAGGGAGCTAACTCGATCACGAATCTCTCGACCGCTCCGTCGGCGGTCGTCGGTGGTGCCACCTACACCCCGAGCGCGACCGCGACGAGTGGTGACACCGTCGTGATCACCGTCGACTCGTCGACGTCGTCCAACTGCTCGATCAGTGGTGGCGTGGTGAGCTTCCAGGCGGCGGGCACCTGTCTGCTCGACTTCAACGACCCGGGCAATGGCAACTACGTGGCGGCCTCCCAGGTCCAGCAGTCGGTCAACGTGGGAAAGGGAGCTAACTCAATCACGAATCTCTCGACCGCTCCGTCGGCGGTCGTCGGTGGTCCCACCTACACCCCGAGCGCGACCGCGACGAGTGGTGACACCGTCGTGATCACCGTCGACTCGTCGACGTCGTCCAACTGCTCGATCAGTGGTGGCGTGGTGAGCTTCCAGGCGGCGGGCACCTGTCTGCTCGACTTCAACGACCCGGGCAATGGCAACTACGTGGCGGCCTCCCAGGTCCAGCAGTCGGTTCACGTGCAGAACACCAACTCGATCACGAATCTCTCGACCGCTCCGTCGGCGGTCGTCGGTGGTCCCACCTACACCCCGAGCGCGACCGCGACGAGTGGTGACACCGTCGTGATCACCGTCGACTCGTCGACGTCGTCCAACTGCTCGATCAGTGGTGGCGTGGTGAGCTTCCAGGCGGCGGGCACCTGTCTGCTCGACTTCAACGACCCGGGCAATGGCAACTACGTGGCGGCCTCCCAGGTCCAGCAGTCGTTCAACGTGGGAAAGGGAGCTAACTCGATCACGAATCTCTCGACCGCTCCGTCGGCGGTCGTCGGTGGTCCCACCTACACCCCGAGCGCGACCGCGACGAGTGGTGACACCGTCGTGATCACCGTCGACTCGTCGACGTCGTCCAACTGCTCGATCAGTGGTGGCGTGGTGAGCTTCCAGGCGCCGGGCACCTGTCTGCTCGACTTCAACGACCCGGGCAACGGCAACTACGTGGCGGCCTCCCAGGTCCAGCAGTCGGTCAACGTGGGAAAGGGAGCTAACTCGATCACGAATCTCTCGACCGCTCCGTCGGCGGTCGTCGGTGGTGCCACCTACACCCCGAGCGCGACCGCGACGAGTGGTGACACCGTCGTGATCACCGTCGACTCGTCGACGTCGTCCAACTGCTCGATCAGTGGTGGCGTGGTGAGCTTCCAGGCGGCGGGCACCTGTCTGCTCGACTTCAACGACCCGGGCAATGGCAACTACGTGGCGGCCTCCCAGGTCCAGCAGTCGGTCAACGTGGGAAAGGGAGCTAACTCGATCACGAATCTCTCGACCGCTCCGTCGGCGGTCGTCGGTGGTCCCACCTACACCCCGAGCGCGACCGCGACGAGTGGTGACACCGTCGTGATCACCGTCGACTCGTCGACGTCGTCCAACTGCTCGATCAGTGGTGGCGTGGTGAGCTTCCAGGCGGCGGGCACCTGTCTGCTCGACTTCAACGACCCGGGCAATGGCAACTACGTGGCGGCCTCCCAGGTCCAGCAGTCGGTTCAACGTGCGGAAAGGGAGCTAACTCGATCACGAATCTCTCGACCGCTCCGTCGGCGGTCGTCGGTGGTCCCACCTACACCCCGAGCGCGACCGCGACGAGTGGTGACACCGTCGTGATCACCGTCGACTCGTCGACGTCGTCCAACTGCTCGATCAGTGGTGGCGTGGTGAGCTTCCAGGCGGCGGGCACCTGTCTGCTCGACTTCAACGACCCGGGCAATGGCAACTACGTGGCGGCCTCCCAGGTCCAGCAGTCGGTTCACGTGCAGAACACCAACTCGATCACGAATCTCTCGACCGCTCCGTCGGCGGTCGTCGGTGGTCCCACCTACACCCCGAGCGCGACCGCGACGAGTGGTGACACCGTCGTGATCACCGTCGACTCGTCGACGTCGTCCAACTGCTCGATCAGTGGTGGCGTGGTGAGCTTCCAGGCGGCGGGCACCTGTCTGCTCGACTTCAACGACCCGGGCAATGGCAACTACGTGGCGGCCTCCCAGGTCCAGCAGTCGTTCAACGTGGGAAAGGGAGCTAACTCGATCACGAATCTCTCGACCGCTCCGTCGGCGGTCGTCGGTGGTCCCACCTACACCCCGAGCGCGACCGCGACGAGTGGTGACACCGTCGTGATCACCGTCGACTCGTCGACGTCGTCCAACTGCTCGATCAGTGGTGGCGTGGTGAGCTTCCAGGCGCCGGGCACCTGTCTGCTCGACTTCAACGACCCGGGCAACGGCAACTACGTGGCGGCCTCCCAGGTCCAGCAGTCGGTCAACGTGGGAAAGGGAGCTAACTCGATCACGAATCTCTCGACCGCTCCGTCGGCGGTCGTCGGTGGTGCCACCTACACCCCGAGCGCGACCGCGACGAGTGGTGACACCGTCGTGATCACCGTCGACTCGTCGACGTCGTCCAACTGCTCGATCAGTGGTGGCGTGGTGAGCTTCCAGGCGGCGGGCACCTGTCTGCTCGACTTCAACGACCCGGGCAATGGCAACTACGTGGCGGCCTCCCAGGTCCAGCAGTCGGTCAACGTGGGAAAGGGAGCTAACTCAATCACGAATCTCTCGACCGCTCCGTCGGCGGTCGTCGGTGGTCCCACCTACACCCCGAGCGCGACCGCGACGAGTGGTGACACCGTCGTGATCACCGTCGACTCGTCGACGTCGTCCAACTGCTCGATCAGTGGTGGCGTGGTGAGCTTCCAGGCGGCGGGCACCTGTCTGCTCGACTTCAACGACCCGGGCAATGGCAACTACGTGGCGGCCTCCCAGGTCCAGCAGTCGGTTCACGTGCAGAACACCAACTCGATCACGAATCTCTCGACCGCTCCGTCGGCGGTCGTCGGTGGTCCCACCTACACCCCGAGCGCGACCGCGACGAGTGGTGACACCGTCGTGATCACCGTCGACTCGTCGACGTCATCCAACTGCTCGATCAGTGGTGGCGTGGTGAGCTTCCAGGCGGCGGGCACCTGTCTGCTCGACTTCAACGACCCGGGCAACGGCAACTACGTGGCGGCCTCCCAGGTCCAGCAGTCGGTTCACGTGCAGAACACCAACTCGATCACGAATCTCTCGACCGCTCCGTCGGCGGTCGTCGGTGGTCCCACCTACACCCCGAGCGCGACCGCGACGAGTGGTGACACCGTCGTGATCACCGTCGACTCGTCGACGTCATCCAACTGCTCGATCAGTGGTGGCGTGGTGAGCTTCCAGGCGGCGGGCACCTGTCTGCTCGACTTCAACGACCCGGGCAATGGCAACTACGTGGCGGCCTCCCAGGTCCAGCAGTCGTTCAACGTGGGAAAGGGAGCTAACTCGATCACGAATCTCTCGACCGCTCCGTCGGCGGTCGTCGGTGGTGCCACCTACACCCCGAGCGCGACCGCGACGAGTGGTGACACCGTCGTGATCACCGTCGACTCGTCGACGTCGTCCAACTGCTCGATCAGTGGTGGCGTGGTGAGCTTCCAGGCGCCGGGCACCTGTCTGCTCGACTTCAACGACCCGGGCAACGGCAACTACGTGGCGGCCTCCCAGGTCCAGCAGTCGGTCAACGTGCGGACACTGCATGTTGGGGGGATCGAGCCAAGCGCCAACTCGATCACGAATCTCTCGACCGCTCCGTCGGCGGTCGTCGGTGGTCCCACCTACACCCCGAGCGCGACCGCGACGAGTGGTGACACCGTCGTGATCACCGTCGACTCGTCGACGTCGTCCAACTGCTCGATCAGCGCTGGCGTGGTGAGCTTCCAGGCGGCGGGCACCTGTCTGCTCGACTTCAACGACCCGGGCAATGGCAACTACGTGGCGGCCTCCCAGGTCCAGCAGGTGATTACGATCAAGGCGCGAGTGGTCTCGTCGCCGCTCATGATCGTCTCCGTGGATGGTGAGGCCGGTCATTGGCTGGTATTGCGAACTTCAGGTGGCCTACCGGGAAATGTCGTGAAGTTCTCGGTCACTAATCGAAAAGGTAGCGACTGCGTTCTTGTCGGAAATCGGCTCTATTCGAAGAACGCCGCAACCTGTCGAGTCGTGGCTACGGAATCGGCGGCCCCTCCGGCCGTAGTCGATTCTGCTACTGGGCTTGTTCGCTTTCACGTGGCGGCTCACGTTACAAAGGTGGAGTTCAGAAGGGTGAATGAGGAGACGGGCCTTGTCGATGGCATTGGCTTAAACTTCTTTGGGCATCCAACCGTCTCGATTTCAGACGCCGGGGCGAAGGTGACTGTCGTGAACGTGAAGAACACGCAATTGACTCTTCAGATTGCCGACCTAGCGACGACATCAAGCACCGAGCACGTGATTCGGGTGGTTCTCGCCGATGGTCAGATTCTGAGTTTGCCTTTCGTGGCTAGCTGATTCTCGATGATGAGGTCCCTTTGTACGGCTGGGTCACGATGGCTCCCGAGGACGTGTGATTTCTCAACATTAAGGAGTCCATCAAGATAGGGAACACGGTGTCATTCTCGTGGTGGTTTCAGCATCCCAATTCAATAAGGATGTTCTTGTATTGAACTACGTAGCGTTCAATTAACTACAAATGTGAAATCTTGGCATTGATCGTGAAGGCGCCCGACGTGCCCAAGCATTATTCCGTCAATGTTCATCGAGCGATGAAAAGAGAGCGCCAGGTTCTGAAAGACCAAAGATCTGCCGTTGCGATGTCTATCTCCGAGGGAGTATCTGTTCTCGAGGATTTCGTGAGCAGGTCACTGATGTGCGTGACGCGTTTTCGGAGGGAATGAGGCTGTTCGCTCGAAGGGCGACGGCGTCGGGTAACGCTGTTCGAGGAACGTTCTGGTTATGTCCCATCGCCATCCGTCTGTTTTGAGATCGGTGACCTCATCGTTGAGGCAGATCGAGAGAGGCTCAATCTCACCGAGGCGGTGCAGTGTCGTCGCGACGTCCTCGGCCGGACCAATCCGCACGAGCCTCGCGACGTCGTATCCCGGGGTGACGACCTCGTGGGGCGACCCTTCGAGGACGAGCTCGCTGAAGTAAAACAGGCGCAAGAGTGCGTCGCGCTCGGAGCGGAAGCGGTGACCTACTGTTGTGGCGAAAAGGTGCGGCCATCGCTCCCAGATTTCGCGCACTCGGTCGCGTTCGTAGAGTTGCGGTGTGTGTGCCACCATCGGTACCGGACGAGGGGCCAGATACAAAATGTTGCGCGCGAGTTGCCGATCGACGAGGTCGTCGCCGTGGAGGCGGAATGGTGCCGGCCAGCCCTCGAGGTAGATGACCGTCCCGCCATCTTCGTTGAGAAAATCCTCTTGCTGCACGCGCCGACCAAGCAGCACGTCGTCGTTGAAATATAAATAATGCGTGCTAAGACCCGGAATCCGGTGCAGCACCGCTTCGATTGCAGCGGAGTTGAACGTCGGCAGTACTGCTGGATCGGGGAAGATCGTCCGATGGTTGACTACCTCGAGACCGGGGGCGTCAAGATCGAGCCACGAGGGCACCTGGCCGTTGGTGACGAGGAACACTCGCTCAATCCATGGTGCGTACATCGCAATGGAACGCAAGGCGTAGCGAAGCTCGCCGTTGTCACGCCAGCGATGTGGTCCGTGCGAGTCGGGCTCAAGTTCTCCAGCAAGACGTTCCGTCCACGCAGTGAGTTCAGGTAGATCGTCGCCGTCGACCCAGGTGAATACTGCGTCAATCGACTCCCGGGTTCCCACCGCCGGATGTTAGTACTGCGTCTCTGGTCGTACCGCACCCGAGCCAACTTGCAGTCACCGGCGACCCGTGTGCCTCGAAGTCTGGTAACTCGTTCGTTGAACGGGTAGCGTCAAACGGTGAGCGTTGGTGTGCGGTGGTATTCCGTTGGCCCGGGTTCGGGGTTCGGCACCGCTAGTGAGGCGTATATCTCTGGACTGCGTCGTGCGGGAGTACCGGTCACTTGGACTCCGCTCGGATGGCCCTCAGAGATCTGGCGCGCGCCCTATGGGCCCACGAGTCGCACGGTCACCGAGGGAGAACACGCGGACATCGCCTGGTCGCCGATTGTCTATGACAGTGTCCTCGTTCATTCCACGCCGCTCTGGAACGACCGGCTCAAGGTCGAGGCAGACAGAAAGCTGCTCGTTGCCTTTACCGCCTGGGAAAGCGACCGTCTAAGTGACGATTTGAAAGAAGTCCTCGCCCACTACGACCTCGTCCTTGTCCCGTCGGAATTCAACGTCGAGATTCTCCAAAACTCCGGTCTCGAGGTGCCCGTTCGATCGGTCCCGCACATCGCTCGGTCCATTGTTGCGTCGCGAACGTCACGCAAGACTGATGTCTTTACTTTCTACACAATCGCGACATGGACAAGTCGAAAGGCAATCCTTGACACCGTTTCAGCTTTCTGCGAGGCGTTTCGTTCCGATGACGCGGTCTCTCTTGTCATCCACACCACACCCGAGGATCTCGTCGCACTCGATCAGGCGCGACGAGCCGGTCGGCCGACGGATGCACGTGTTGCGGCGTGGTTCTCGCTCGCGCGAGCAGTCGCCGGAATGACCGATCGTCCCGACATCATCCTCAGCACGGATCGGCTCTCACCCGAAAGCATCGACGCGCTTCACCTACGCGGTGACTGCTTCGTCTCACTCAGTCGCGGAGAGGCATGGAGTCTCGCGGCCTTTGACGCGGCGGCGGCGGGTAATCCCGTCGTGGTTACTGGATGGGGCGGCACTCGTGAATTCCTCCCCGAGGACTACCCCTACTTCGTTGAGTACGATCTCGTGCCGACAACCGATGATCCACCAGACGCGTGGTGGACCCCTCGACCGGGCGAGCGTTGGGCCAAGGCCCGCGTCGCCCATGCAGCCACAATGCTGAGGAATGTTTTTGACGATCAGGAACGCGCTCGGGCCACCGGGACCGCACTTCGCTCGCACGTTCTCCACAACTATTCAAGCAACGTGGTCACGAGCACACTGATCGACCGACTCAGGCCAAGTCCAGTGGCAGAAAGATAAAGTCGTGCGGGTGGATGCGCAACATCATGAACTTCGGCCTGTCCTCGAACCGGGTCTGGAGATTCTCGAGACCGAAGATGGTCTGATCGTCTTTGACGCACGCGCCGACCGGGTTCACCATCTGAACCAAACCGCGGCGGTTATCTTGCAGTTCTGCGACGGTTCCCACGACCTCGAGGAGATCGCGAAGGAACTTGGGCTGCTGTTCCAACTCTCCGATCCACCGTTCGTTGAAACCAGGACGTGCGTTGACGCGCTCCACCGAGAACGTCTCGTCACCCTCACGTGAATCGTTCCTGATCGCGCCATGTCCCGGCCGCTCCTCATCATTTGCCCGATCGAACCTCGCACCGTGGGCAACGGTCTTGCAATGCGTACAGCTCGAACCGTAATCAGCGCCGCTCGAGATTTCGATGTCCGCGTCGTCGTCCTGCCGGTAGCCGGTCGAGTGCCCGGTACCGTGGGACGAATTGAGGTTCCGCACCACGTCGTGGTTCCTGCTCGGGGAATGCGGTTGCGTCACGGGTTCACTGAGGTAGTCGCGAACCCGCGGTGGCGCGAGATGCTCTCGCGCGCCGATCCACTGCCGCATCTCGCTCGGGGCCTATTTATCCAGGCCGACGAGATCATCGAGCGCTGTCAACTGACACCAGGGACCTCGGTCCACGTCGTACGTTCCTATCTCGCTCCTCTCGGGTGTTTCGTTGCGGACCGACTCGGCTCCGCATGGACGACGCTCGACCTCGACGATGACGACGAAACGTTCGCGTTAGCGCTCGATCCAAGCGAAGCCGCGGCCTACCATCGCGTCGTCGCCACCTTCGCGCCACACTTCGACGCGATCTCGGCAGCCTCGCTCGATGAAGCATCGGTGCTCGGAAGACGCCACGGGTTGTCGATCCGGACGCTGGTCAATGCGGTTGATACCTCTCGCTCGTCGGAACACACCGTTGTGAAAACCTCGACGCTCCTCTTCGTTGGCAACCTTACGTACACGCCGAACGTCGACGCCGCCGAGTTCCTTGCGTACGAGGTCCTTCCGATGTTGCGCGCGCGCATTCCTGGTCCGGTCGAACTGCTGATCATCGGGGCACACGATGAGAATGGTCCCGTCGGGAAAATTGGACGAATTGACGGGGTCACCGTGACGGGTTTCGTCGATGACCTCGAACCCTTCTATGCCCGTGCGAGCGCCGTGGTGGCCCCGCTGCGTCTGGGTGCCGGCACCCGAATCAAACTCCTCGAGGCGTTCGCCTACCGAGTGCCGGTGATCGCGACGCACATCGCGGTCGCGGGACTTGACGTCGAGACCGGTGTCCATTTCCTCCAGGCCGAGACCGCGGACTCGTTCGCCGTCGCCGCAGCCCGACTCGTGCGTGATCACGACTTCGCTCGGGCGATGACGGCGAGCGCGTTCGACTACGTGCGAAGGGCACACTCGCCCGGGAGATTTGATGAGGATCTCGCCGCGCTCTTCGAAGACGCCCGTGAGCAAGGGGCGCGGCGATTACGGAAAATGGACAGTACCAATGCCCCCGACGAACCACGCGAGGATATCTCGCGAACCACGACGTGATTCCCAACCAGGTCCACTTCGTCTTCGGTCTCGAAGAGCAGCACGAACCATTCTCCTTCGTCCACTACCTCGCGATTGAGTCATGTCGAAGGGTCGTCAATCCGACGACGATCTTCTTTCACCACCTCCACGTTCCCTACGGGCCGTGGTGGGAGCGCATCGCCCCGCACCTCCAGATGGTCAAGGTCGGGCGCAACCCCGCAGTGGACGCAGCGGACTACTCGGGTGGGAATGTTCCCTCGGTGTACCGCTACGCGCATCACGCGGATTTCGTGCGCCTCGACGCACTCATCGAACACGGGGGAATCTACGCGGATATCGACACGGTGTTCGTCCGTCCGATTCGGACCGATCTTTTCAATGCCCCGTTCGTCATCGGCCGAGAGCCACCGGTGCGCGATGAGCGGACCGGGGTCGTCAAGCCGTCCTTGTGTAACGCCTTGATGATGGCCGAACCACAATCTCGATTCGCGACCGCGTGGCGAGCGAGGATGCCCGACGCGCTGAACGGAACGTGGAGCAATCACAGTGGCTTTCTCGCACAGGCCATCGCCGAAGAGATGCCCGACGAGGTCCACGTCGAAGGACAAGAGACATTCTTTCCATTCGCCGCGACGAGCAATGGGTTTCGCGAGCTCTTTTTCGAACGTCACGAACTCTCACCTAACTCGACGAGCGTGCACCTGTGGGCACACCTGTGGTGGCGACGCTCTCGTCAGGACTTCAGTTACGCCCACGAGCGGTGGTGTCAGCCCGCGGCGATCCGCGGTGCACGTACGACGTTCGCCGACCTCGCCCGCGAGTACGTCCCGGAAAGCGAGCCTTCGCGTGCGAACGCACGTTCTCTCAGCGCGGACGAGGCGTCCCAGTGGATCTACTGCTTGCTCGACGAAATGAGTGGGTACGGTGTTGCGGCCGACCGGTGCGTTGATGCGCTCGAGGCCTCGGGCCTGGAAGTCTCGTGGGTCCCCTTCGTGCCGGGATCGAGCTGGAAACTCGGATATCAGCCGGCGTTCGACAACGACTATCTGGTTGTCAGCGACAACGGTCAGACATCGTCGACCCCGGGGATCGCCGCTTTTCAAGGCGGTCGCCGTGAGGTGGTTGTCGCGCATCTCGTCCCGGAGTACCTGCCCGCGATCCGTGAACGACGTGAGGACGCGTTTCTCGTCAGTCACACCGCCTGGGAGACCGATCGGATTCCCAGGCACTGGAAGGCACACTTAGAGCTCGCCGACCTCATCGTGGTCCCGTCAACGTTCAGCGCCGACGCGGTTCGACGCTCCGAGGTCGCGACCCCGGTCGCGGTGCTGCCCCACGTCGCTGCGCGGCTTCATCCGAGCGGTTCGCGTCTGTGGAACAACGTGCCCAAGGATCTCACCGTCTTCTACACCATCGCGGAGTGGAACGAGAGAAAAGCGGTGTTCGCGACGATTGAAGCGTACCTTCGTGCATTTTCGAGTGACGACCGTGTGCTGCTCATCGTCAAGACCTCGCATCGTGACTTTCGCGCAGCCGAGCCGAGTGGCGGGCGTCGAGTTGAACCGGGCACGACCGCGTGGGCACTCGCGCAATTGCTCGCACGCCACGAACATCCCCCGGCCGTCTCGCTCGTCACGAGACCACTTGAAGACGTCGACATCGCAGGACTCCACGAGCGCGGAGACTGTTTTGTCTCGTTGTGCAGGGGAGAGGGCTGGGGGATCGGCGCCTTTGATGCGGCAGCACACGCCAATCCAGTCGTCACGACAGGGTACGGAGGAAGCCTCGACTACTTGTCAGAATCGCGCTTCCTCGTCGACTACGACCTAGTCCCGGTGAACGATCCCGCGGGTTATCCGAGCTACTCATTGGATCAACGCTGGGCGGAACCTGACCTTGATGATGGCGCCAACGCGCTTCGGCGCGTGTATGAAGATCTCGGAAATGCGCGTACGTCCGCGGAACCGATCGCCCGTGAGATCTCGCGACGATTTTCGCCCGAGGTCATCGCGGCGACCCTGCGTGCGCTGGTCGGTGGGGCGAACCGAGCGTGACGAGGGTCGGCAGTCCGTGGTCGTCTCCTGAAGAACGGCGACGTAGGAGCCCCCGACTCTTCGTCGAACCCTGCCCCGCGGAGCTTGTGGGTGCTAATTTAAGGCGGTGGAGTCACCAGTTCATCAATGCAATGAGGCCGGCCTGAAGTCCGATCGCGTCACGCCAGGCCATCAGCGACGAGGCGACACGAGTCGCGGCGATCGTGGCTGAAGACGTCGCGGATCACGACGGAGCGTCAGACGACGGACTTGACAAGTCCCGACGCGCGTTTCTCAAGCGGATGGCGGTGCTCGCCTTCGCCGTGCCGGCGATCAGTTCGTTCAATCTCGACGGGTTCGGCGCTTCCACCAACCGCTCGGTCGCACCAAAATTGGCGTACGCGTATTCGCCGTCACCCGAGACCTTCCTAGAGCCAAACCAGTGGTTCTTCTACGCGAATCAGCTCGAGGAGATGGGCAGTTTCCAGACCGACACGTTCGCTGTTTCGTATTCTCCGTATGACCTCGGTACGATCGCTCCGTAGCGATGAGCGCGTCCGCGGCGTACCCAAGTTGGACTGCCTCCGAGCACCGTCAGGCTCGACCAGGTTCTGCGCCACAGCCATTGCTGTCCGCGGTGATGATCGTGCGCGACGAAGCGGCGTTTCTTCCTGAGTGTCTCGAGTCGCTCGACGGGGTTGTCGACGAGGTCGTCGTGGTCGATACCGGATCGACCGACAACACGCCCGACATCGCAGCGGCGTACGGTGCGCGTGTGTACCACGAGACCTGGCGCGACGATTTCTCGCGTGCGCGTAATCAAGCACTGGATCGGGCCCGGGGCGAGTGGATCCTCTACATCGACGCCGACGAACGGCTCGTGGGGGCGGAACGTTCGAACGTTGAACGACTTCTCGTCGACGCAGAGGAGGTCGCGTTTAGGATCTTGCTCCAGCCAACGCTGAATGCGACGCCCTACCGGGAGTTCCGTCTCTGGCGCAACGATCCACGCATTCGTTTCAAAGGCGTGATCCACGAGAAGGTCATTCCTTCGATCTACGAGGTCGCGGCGTCTGACGGCCGTACGATCGGTTTCGCCGATCTGCTTTTGGTGCACCTCGGATACGAGGGTGACCAGACGAGGAAGCACCACCGAAATCTTCCGCTCCTTCAACGCGAGATAGAGGCCGAGCCATCCAACCTCTTTGTCCGTCACCACTTGGCGCGGGTTCTCGTCGGGCTCGGCGACCGCGAAGGCGCCGAGAAGGTCTTGCTCGACGCGATCGAGTTCGCCCGATCCCACGGCTGGGCTGACCACAAAGCGAGCCTCGTCTGCGTCGAGCTAGTGCGCTTGTGGGAGTCCGAAGGACGTTCGATCACCGCGCTGCTCGAAGAGTCTCGTGCGGCCTTTCCTGACAACTGCGTACTGCTCTGGATCGACGCTCGAACATCTGTCGCACGCGGGGATTTTCGCCGCGCGATATCGCTCCTCGATCAGTTGCTCGCCACGGACTGGACGTACCAGCGCGACTTCGGTCCCGCGTATGATCGGCGTCTCGTCTGCGAGTTGCCCAATGAAGTAAAGGGCCTTTGCCACTTCCGCCTCGGCGAATATGAAGCCGCCCAAGATTGTTACCGTCGTGCCGCGGCGTGCGCCCCCGAGAATCCGGCCTACGAGGTGAAGGCCAACCTCGCCGCGTCGCGAGCCCGGGTGTCGACTGTTCTTGGTTCTAGCAAGGCAGTCCATGACCCGCAGTTCGCGCTCCTTGCGACCTCGAACGTGGGTGGCGCATGATGAAGTTACTGCGAATGATTGAATCTCGCGCGAGAACCATTCTGTCTCGGTCTCGAAGTGCGGTCGTGGTTGGCGTTGTTGTCCTCATCGGAGCGGGCACCTTCGGTGTGGTGTTCTCACACTCCTCAAGTGCGTCGACCCGGATTCTGCACGTAGTGGCGAGACGAGGCGGTGAGAACCCCGCGTGCCCGGCTTCGCACCCGTGCAGTCTCGGATTCGCGATTGGTCAGAGGATCAGTTCGGTGAGTGACACGGTAATCGATATGACCGCGGGAACGTATGACGGAACGCTGGTGATCGCGAGCGGCACCTTTGACCTCGTGGCGGACTCTGGTCAAGTTACCCTCGACGGCAACGGCGATGGCCCGGCGGTCGTCGTCGACCCGGGAGCGATCGCGACAATCGAGGGCAGTTCGGGCGTCGAGGTCACCGGAGGCGTCGATGACGCGGACGCCGAAGGCGCGGGCGGGATCGATAACGCGGGAAGCCTTACGCTCAACAACGTCGACGTGACCGGCAACTCTGCCTCGAACGCCGACGAAGGGGCTGGGGGGATCTTCAACGAAGGGACCATGTCCATCGACGACAGCTCGGTCTCGTCGAACAACGCAAGTAACTCGGACGCGTGCGCAGGAGGAATCGCGAACGAGGGCACCATGACGATTTCGGACTCGAGCGTGACGAACAATTCCTGCTCGGGGAAGTACCAGTTTGGCGTGGGCGGCATTTCCAATGGCGGCTACAACCTTGCTGAGACTGACTCGACGAACCCGTCGGCGAACCTCACGATTGAGAACTCGAGCACGGTCTCTCAGAACTCCGCGTCTAGTTATAGTCAGTACACCGCCGTTGCTGCCGGTGGGATCTTGAACGCCGGACCGCTCACGGTTTCGTCGAGCACGTTGTCCTTGAACTATGCCGCATTTAGTGGCGGAGGTCTCTACAACGTCTACGGGTCGTCGGTCACCGTCACCGATTCGAGCTTCTCTCAGAACGCAGCGGGAAGAAACGGTGGAGGTGTGGACAACGGGGATGACGGCAATTCTGCTGGTATCTCGATCACCGGTTCGACTCTTTATGACAACAACGCCGGCGATTCCGCGGGAGCGATCGACAACGGCGACAATGGAGGCACGGGGATCTTGACGTTGACAGACTCAACGTTAAGTGACAACCAAGCGAACAACGGTGGGGCGATCGAGAACGGTGGCGACGGCGGAACAGGAACTGCGACGATTTCATTCTCGACCATCGATGGGAACACTGCGTTGTACCTGGCGCCAGGTATCGATAACGCCCAAAATGGCGGTTCGGGCACGCTGACCGTTACGCACTCGACCTTCATCGGAAACTCTGGTGGCGACGGTCACGACATCGACAACCGGTCCTACGACGACGGCGAGATGAGCGGAACCGTCGCAACAACGGTCGCGGGCGATCTCTTCGGTGAAGGTTGCGGCCAAAGTTTCGACTCGAACGCCACGTGGACCGATAATGGCTATAACGCCGGAGTCGATGGTTCTTGTGAGAACGGGGGGACCGGCGACGTCGTGAGTGCGTTGGTAGGAAGCGACGTCGCGAGTTTGACAGGAACGCCAGGAACGCCAGGAACCCTGGCGCTGACGACCGGGAACCCGGGAATCGGCCTCATTCCAAACCCGACCCCGGGGCTTTGTCCTGTGATCTCTGACGAGTCGGGTGCGGCAACCCCGACCGGCGATCTCTGTGACGCCGGTGCGGTTGAGAATCCGAGCCTGCCGACCCAAAATTTCACCACCACGACGAGTTCCCCGCCGCCGGCGGTCGCTCCGCCGCCAACCGGCGGAGTCTTGACGGGTGTGGACTACGGCGAGCCAACGTCAGCGACTTCAACCTCGGCGGGCGAAGAGATCTCATTAAGCGTCGTGACGTCCACCGGTTTGACTGCAGACGTGCACGTTGACATTCCCGGCGGCGCGTTCACGACTCCCACGACCATCAGCGTTTATCCAATCAACACTTCATCGCTGACGCCACCTGCGGGCAATTCGTATGTTCTCTCCTTCGCTGTCACGTGGGAGAACGGTTCCGGTGCTTCTCCGAATTCGAACGTGCCTCTGACGGTGACGATCGATGATCAGAATTTCACCGCCGGTGGAGTCATCTACGAACTAGATTCATCCGGGTCTTTGGTCCCGGTTGGTACCGTGTCCACACCTGTACCCGTTCCACCTTCGGTGACCATTTCGTTCGACAGCGACCCCGTCTTTGTCATCGAAAGGCCCTTGGCTCCTCACTCGACCACGGTCACGTTCGGACCCAAGACAAGTGCACTTAGCGCGCAGTCTGAGAAGTCCCTCAATAACTTGGCAAGTACGTTGACGAAGGGCTCGACTGTGACGATTGTTGGTTACGCGAAAAACAACGCGATTCTCGCAAGAAGTCGAGCGAGAGCGGTGGCGGCATTTCTCGATGCTCGGGCAATGATTCATTGGAAGGTCAAGATCGTGACGAACAGAACCTTGAACGAGGTGACGATAGTCACGTAATTGACTTTGCACCGCCAGCAGTGACCTTCCATCTAGCGTGGTCAGGTACGAGGTTCCCTTTAGCAATTGAAGTCGTATGCGGATGCTCCATAGTTGATGAAAAGTGGTAGCACGTGAAGCTTCTTCTTATCGCTTCGTGAACAAGTGACCCGAGCATTCGTCATGCACTAGTCAGTATTCTTGGGGAACAAATTGCAGTATAGAGTGCGCCCATTATCCCAACTGGTATCTGCACGTTTCCCAATATCACTCACTTGGCACGGGGACATTCAACTAAGCGTGCGGCAGTCCCAAACCTTTGTAACCATTGAAGTATTGAAAGAACTCTTGGAGCGGGCGACGAGAATCGAACTCGCGTTCTCAGCTTGGGAAGCAGATAAACACACTGAAACGTCGTCGACGAAAGACCTGATCAACTGGTAGTTCTGCTGAGAAGATTGGCCGACAATTCAATGCTGGGCACTCCATGGGCACTACCGATCTCATGTTGAGCCCAATTCAAACAGATGTCGCTTTTCGAAATTCTTCGGACGGCATTCCAATAAACCAAAGTGAGACCCATATCGTCAGCAGCCTCAAACTCCCGCTCAACTTGCGACAACGATATGTAGAGATTGGCGGCGTCGCTCCGTGGCGGACATCTCAACGCAACACGTGTTGCGACATCTCAAGTTTGTCATCAAAAGAGAAGTCTTCAACACGGTGCACCGAGATTCCATTAAGCGAATACTAAATTTCAGTCGGGCAATCCATTACCGACGACCAGTTCAATGACAAATTATCTGACAGAGATGTAGCGAGTGGCAGGTGAACTTTGGTGCACATCACGACATAATTGAAAACATTGTCACTGTGAGAATAGGTTGAATTCCTAGAAGCGCGACTGTACTATTGGCTTCGTTGCTCTCTATACATGGATGCACGTGCCTTTGAAGAGCGATTCGCCTTTCGAAGGAGAAGTTGCGTGTCCATGGTTCCTACTCAGCCAACTGCAAACTTGGATCGCGCGCAGAAATCGACGCGATTCCTTCAACACATTGTTTCGTTTTTCACGAAATCTATGTCCCTTCAAAGGTCTTCCAATCTCGTGGTTGCCACCAATGGTCTTAGGAGACGAGTGCTCCATCGTCTTACCCTCCTGTCCGCGGCGCTCGCGACAATGGTGGCCCTGCTCGTGGTGCCGGTATGGACCGGGGCGGCATACGCGGGCCCACCTTCAACTTCAATGGCCATCTCGATCAACACGAGCGCGAACGGTTGTACCGGCACCACCATTAGTCTGCCGCTCTTTGGCAGTGTGAACGCAACGATCAATTGGGGTGATGGCACGTCGACGCAGACCGTTACGACCGCTGGAAACGTGACGCACACGTACGCGAGTCCCTTCTCGGGGACGGTCGCCATCTCCGGAACAGTCACTCAATTCGGCTCCACAGCGCCAGATTGCGCCCTCACCGGCGTGAGTCAGTGGGGAACCATCGGGATTACGTCACTTTATGACGCGTTCTATGGCGATACCAATCTTACGTCATTGCCCTCGGCACTCCCTTCGGGAATCACGAACATGTATGGCATGTTCTACGGTGCTACCGCCTTTAACCAGGACGTGAGTTCGTGGGACACGTCCAGCGTGACGGACATGGCTGCCATGTTCGCTAACGCCAGTGCCTTTAACCAGGACGTGAGTTCGTGGGACACGTCCAGTGTGACGGACATGACTGCCATGTTCGACGACGCTACCGCCTTCAATAACGGTGGCACGGTGCTCGATACGAAGACCGGTGGCTGGGACACGTCCAACGTTACGAGCATGTATTCCATGTTCGAGGGCGCCTCCGCCTTCAACCAGGACGTGAGTTCGTGGGACACGTCCAGTGTGACGGACATGTTTGCCATGTTCGCTAACGCCAGTGCCTTCAATAACGGTGGCTCGGCGCTCGATACGAAGACCGGTGGCTGGGACACGTCCAGCGTTACGAATATGTATGCCATGTTCTACGGTGCTACCGCCTTCAATCAGAACGTGAGTTCGTGGGACACGTCCAGTGTCACGGACATGGCTTCGATGTTCCACGGTGCTACCGCCTTCAACTACTCCCTGGGCTCGTGGTCGATTCCTCTCGTGACCGATATGGTCGACATGCTCGACAATTCAGGAATCACGTCCGTAAACTACGACGCCACCCTGGCGGGCTGGTCTGGGCAGACCGTTCAACCTAACGTCACCCTCGGTGCCGCTGGTATTTACTACCAATCAGCTGCGGTAGCGGACCGAGCGGTACTGACCGGGTCTCCCAATAATTGGACTATCAATGACGCCGGTGAAGTGACCGTCACCTACTCGGTCACTTACGCCCTGGGCGGGGGCACCGGCACGCTGCCGACCCAGGCGAGCGAACCAGACGGCGGCACCTTCAGCGTCGCCTCGGGCTCGGGGCTCTCGAAGAACGGTGACAACTTCGCGGGCTGGAGTGATGGTGCCAACACCTACCAACCCAACGCCACCTACACCATGGGATCGGCGGACGTGACCTTGACGGCCGAGTGGACCCCAAGTAACACTTCCATGATCATCCAGATCAACACGAGCGCGACGGGTTGTACCGGTACCACCATCAGTCTGCCGCTCTTTGGCAGTGTGAACGCAACGATCAATTGGGGTGATGGCACGTCGACGCAGACCGTTACGACCGCCGGAGACGTGGCGCACACGTACGCGAGTTCCTTCTCGGGGACTGTCGCTATCTCCGGAACGGTCACTCGATTCGGCAGTCCAAACTACGTGTCAGATTGCGCCCTCATCGGTGTAAGTCAATGGGGAACCATTGGGATCACTTCACTGGATAACGCGTTCTATGACGATACCAATCTTACGTCAGTGCCCTCGGATCTCCCTTCGGGAGTCACGAACTTGATTGACACGTTCTATGGGGCCTCCGCCTTCAACCAGGACGTGAGTTCGTGGAATACGTCCAACGTCACGAACATGGCCGGCATGTTCGCGCACGCCTCCGCATTTGACAATGGTGGCCTTGCGCTCGCTACGACGGTCGGTGGCTGGGACACGTCCAATGTCACTGGCATGAATTCCATGTTCGAATTCGCCTCCGCCTTCAACCAGGACGTGAGTTCGTGGAACACGTCCAGCGTCACGAGCATGGATGCCATGTTTTTCTTCGCCTCCGCCTTCAACCAGGACGTGAGTTCGTGGGACACGTCCAAGGTCACGGATATGAGCTTCATGTTCGACTACGCCACCGCCTTCGATAACGGCGGTTCGACGCTCAATACGAAGGTCGGTGGCTGGGATACGTCCAACGTCACGACCATGAGCGACATGTTCTACGACTCCGCCTTCAACCAGGACGTGAGTTCGTGGGATACGTCCAACGTCACGAGCATGCAAGCAATGTTCGCCTACGACTCCGCTTTCAACCAGGACGTGAGTTCGTGGAATACGTCCAGCGTTACGAATATGTATGCCATGTTCGACGGTGCTACCGCCTTCAACCAGGACGTGAGTTCGTGGGACACATCCAAGGTCACGGATATGAGCTATATGTTCGACGGTGCTACCGCCTTCAACCAGGACGTGAGTTTGTGGAATACGTCCAACGTCACGAACATGGCCGGCATGTTCGCCTTCGACTCCGCCTTCAACCAGGACGTGAGTTCGTGGGACACATCCAAGGTCACGGATATGAGCTATATGTTCGACTACGCCACCTCCTTCGATAATGGCGGTACCGCCCTCGATGCGAAGACCGGTGGCTGGGACACGTCCAATGTCAGGAACATGAGTTACATGTTCTACAGTGCTACCGCCTTCAACTACTCCCTGGGCTCGTGGTCTATTCCTCTCGTGACCAATATGGTCTACATGCTCGACAATTCAGGAATCACGTCCGTAAACTACGACGCGACCCTGGCGGGCTGGTCTGGGCAGACCGTTCAACCTAACGTCACCCTCGGTGCCTCTGGTATTTACTACCAATCAGCTGCGGTAGCGGACCGAGCGGTACTGACCGGGTCTCCCAATAATTGGACTATCAATGACGCCGGTGAAGTGACCGTCACCTACTCGGTCACCTACGCCCTGGGCGGGGGCACCGGCACGCTGCCGACCCAGGCGAGCGAACCAGACGGTGGCACCTTCAGCGTCGCCTCGGGCTCGGGGCTCTCGAAGAACGGCGACAACTTCGCGGGCTGGAGTGATGGTGTCAACACCTACCAACCCAACGCCACCTACACCATGGGAACGAGTGCGGTGACGCTCACGGCCCAGTGGACCCCGATCACCTACTCGGTCACCTACGCCCTGGGCGGGGGCACCGGCACGCTGCCGACCCAGGCGAGCGAACCAGACGGTGGCACCTTCAGCGTCGCCTCGGGCTCGGGGCTCTCGAAGAACGGTGACAACTTCGCGGGCTGGAGTGATGGTGCCAACACCTACCAACCCAACGCCACCTACACCATGGGAACGAGTGCGGTGACGCTCACGGCCCAGTGGACCCCGATCACCTACTCGGTCACCTACGCCCTGGGCGGGGGCACCGGCACGCTGCCCACCCAGGCGAGCGAACCAGACGGTGGCACCTTCAGCGTCGCCTCGGGCTCGGGGCTCTCGAAGAACGGTGACAACTTCGCGGGCTGGAGTGATGGTGCCAACACCTACCAACCCAACGCCACCTACACCATGGGAACGAGTGCGGTGACGCTCACGGCCCAGTGGACCCCGATCACCTACTCGGTCAACTACGCCTATGGCGGGGGCACCGGCACGCTGCCGACCCAGGCGAGCGAACCAGACGGTGGCACCTTCAGCGTCGCCTCGGGCTCGGGGCTCTCGAAGAACGGTGACAACTTCGCGGGCTGGAGTGATGGTGTCAACACCTACCAACCCAACGCCACCTACACCATGGGAACGAGTGCGGTGACGCTCACGGCCCAGTGGACCCCGATCACCTACTCGGTCAACTACGCCTATGGCGGGGGCACCGGCACGCTGCCGACCCAGGCGAGCGAGCCAGACGGTGGCACCTTCAGCGTCGCCTCGGGCTCGGGGCTCTCGAAGAACGGTGACAACTTCGCGGGCTGGAGTGATGGTGTCAACACCTACCAACCCAACGACACCTACACCATGGGATCGGCGGACGTGACCTTGACGGCCGAGTGGACCCCAAGTAACACTTCCATGATCATCCAGATCAACACGAGCGCGACGGGTTGTACCGGTACCACCATCAGTCTGCCGCTCTTTGGCAGTGTGAACGCAACGATCAATTGGGGTGATGGCACGTCGACGCAGACCGTTACGACCGCCGGAGACGTGGCGCACACGTACGCGAGTTCCTTCTCGGGGACTGTCGCTATCTCCGGAACGGTCACTCGATTCGGCAGTCCAAACTACGTGTCAGATTGCGCCCTCATCGGTGTAAGTCAATGGGGAACCATTGGGATCACTTCACTGGATAACGCGTTCTATGACGATACCAATCTTACGTCAGTGCCCTCGGATCTCCCTTCGGGAGTCACGAACTTGAGTTACATGTTCAACGGGGCCTCCGCCTTCAACCAGGACGTGAGTTCGTGGGACACGTCCAACGTCACGAACATGGCCGGCATGTTCGCCTACGACTCCGCCTTCAACCAGGACGTGAGTTCGTGGGACACATCCAAGGTCACGGATATGAGTTACATGTTCCAATTCGCCTCCGCCTTCAACCAGGACGTGAGTTCGTGGGACACGTCCAGTGTGACGGACATGACTGCCATGTTCCAATTCGCCTCCGCCTTTAACAACGGCGGTTCAACGCTCAATACGAAGGTCGGTGGCTGGAATACGTCCAACGTCACGAACATGAGCGACATGTTCGTGCGCGATTACGCCTTCAACCAGGACGTGAGTTCGTGGAACACGTCCAAGGTCACTGACATGAGTTACATGTTCGCCTTGGCCTCCGCCTTTGACAATGGTGGCTTTGCGCTCGCTACGACGGTCGGTGGCTGGGACACGTCCAAGGTCACTGACATGAACAACATGTTCTACCACGCCACCGACTTCAACCAGGACGTGAGTTCGTGGGACACGTCCAAGGTAACCGACATGAGTTACATGTTCGACAGTGCTACCGCCTTCAACTACTCCCTGGGCTCGTGGTCGATTCCTCTCGTGACCAATATGGTCAGCATGCTCGACAATTCAGGAATCACGTCCGTAAACTACGACGCCACCCTGGCGGGCTGGTCTGGGCAGACCGTTCAACCTAACGTCACCCTCGGTGCCTCTGGTATTTACTACCAATCAGCTGCGGTAGCGGACCGAGCGGTATTGACCGGGTCTCCCAATGATTGGACTATCAATGACGCCGGTGAAGTGACCGTTACCTACTCGGTCAACTACGCCTATGGCGGGGGCACCGGCACGCTGCCGACCCAGGCGAGCGAACCAGACGGTGGCACCTTCAGCGTCGCCTCGGGCTCGGGGCTCTCGAAGAACGGTGACAACTTCGCGGGCTGGAGTGATGGTGTCAACACCTACCAACCCAACGCCACCTACACCATGGGAACGAGTGCGGTGACGCTCACGGCCCAGTGGACCCCGATCACCTACTCGGTCACCTACGCCCTGGGCGGGGGCACCGGCACGCTGCCGACCCAGGCGAGCGAACCAGACGGTGGCACCTTCAGCGTCGCCTCGGGCTCGGGGCTCTCGAAGAACGGTGACAACTTCGCGGGCTGGAGTGATGGTGCCAACACCTACCAACCCAACGCCACCTACACCATGGGAACGAGTGCGGTGACGCTCACGGCCCAGTGGACCCCGGTATCTCTACCACCTGTTGTCACTGGAAGTTCCATTCCCACTGACTCGGTGAGTTTCGACTCTGAGGGCGGGAGCGCTGTAGCCACGATTACTGGCGCAGACGGATCGAGCGTGAATCTGCCGACACCAACGTTTGCGGCGCACGTATTCCTGGGCTGGTTCACGAGTAGCTCCGGTGGGACGCTCGTCACGTCGCCTTTGACTCTCACTGCCCCCTCGACGATGCTCTACGCGCAGTGGTCTTCGAATGCCGTGGTTTCTTCGAACCCGTCGAAGCCAGCACCTACGTATCGAGTGATTGGCGTCATTCGTTCATTCGCTATTGGCAGTTCGGTCCTTACGACAGCGCTGAAAGTGCAGATTCAACACCTGGCTGCCTTAATCGAGTCCAAGCACTTCGATGACGTGATGCTCCGAGGTAACGCAACCTTGCCGGTTTCGGCGGCAAATCGTAAGTTGGCCGAATCCCGCGCGGTAGTCGTTGAGACCTACCTGAAGCAACTTGGTGTTCACGCTAATTTCAAGATTCAGTTTACGGTGAGTGGATTGGTTGACTTCTACCTATCGGTGAGTGCGCTGGCAAAGTAGGCGAATGTCACGATCGACGATGATTGTACGTAGACCTCAGTCGGGCAGTGCTTAAGAAGTGATTCTCACACTGTCTCAGGACTCGTGGCGTCAGTTTCTCGTGAGGACCTCAGGAGCGGGAATTCGTGCTTGGGCACTCGTTGGGCACTACGCGTTCTCTAGTTGACGAAATAGGTAAGATTCACCACTGGCGTCGAGCCTTGCCCGCAAATGTTTCAGCGGCTCATCAGGAGGGTTTTTCTATCCTTGGAGCGGGCGACGAGGATCGAACTCGCGTTCTCAGCTTGCGGTCGCGGTCGGTGGTCCAAACCCCAATGATCACTGGCCTTTACGAGATCGCGGAAATCTTGCGACAGTAGTCCGACAGTGCGAGATTCGATTGCCGCGGGGATTGCGAAGGCGGAGTGGTCGTCGGACAGTCCTCTGCATGGAAAAACACAACCCATACACCTGCCAGGGGTGCGACCAGGTCCTCGACCTGGATGACCTGGCGAATTGGCTTCACACGTCTCCCCACACGCTGTACAAGTGGGCATCGGTGGGTTACCCCACCTTTCCACGCCGTTTGGCGCTTCGAAACAAGCGCATCGCGGTGACCTGTAATTCCGTCAAGCACTGGCTTATCGAGTGTGCAGTATGAGACTCGAGAACGCTTGGATTGGAAATCACGGCAAGATCGTCACTCTTCCCCGTACGGGCCCAAAGGGTGAAGACCGTTCCGTTAAGCGCTGGCAAGTTCGCTGGCTGCTCAACGTTGGACCTGGCATGCCATTGGTCGAGCGAAAGACCACCACCTTCACGACGAAGAAGAAGGCTGAGGCTTTTATCGAGGAACTCGACAAGGCCCACTACGGAATTGAAAACTTCCATTTCGACGAGAAAGGGTGGCCGACGAATCTCATTGCCTGCCCTACGTCGATACTCGACGCATTGAGCGAGTACGTGACGGGTCGTTGGTCAACAGTCTGGAAGCCAAATCAGCGAACGAAAGTCCGTGGGCGCCTGCTGCAACTCGTCGCTTTGACGGTTAGACGTCCTCGTGATCAGGCAACGCTTCTTGAGGGACTTGAGAAGCAGCGCACCGATCGGGGCAAGCGGCCAGAGCCAACGTCCACGATTGAATGGGCATCACGGTGGCTCCGCGACTACGGCCTTCGTCCCGGTGACGAAGTGACCGACCCACAACTTTTGGCGGGTCAGAGATGGTTGGAGGGCAACTCTGCCTCTCTCACGACCCTTGAAGAGACGAGCGAGATAACTCGACTTCGTCTGTATTTCACTGAGGGTCGTGATTACTCGACGCAGCGGACGTACTGGAAAGGAACGGTGGCTCCCTTCCTCAACTGGCTACACGAAACACAGAAAGTGGAGCGAAGTCCTACTCTCGGCCAGCCAAAACTGAACCGTGACATGGAAAGCGAAAAGCCTGACCCGACGCGCATCCCCAATCCCACGGAACTGGCATCCATTGCGGGACAGATGGGCGTAGCCCACGGTGTCAAGTGGGAATTGTTCGTACGTGTTGCTGGATACTGCGCGCTTCGAATTTCAGAAGCCTTCGCTATTCGCTACGACAGTTTCGTTCGCAAGGACGGTCGACTCTGGCTGGTGGTCAGTGCTCAGGAGCATCGCGTTGTGAGTTCATCGAGCGACGACGGATCGACCATGGTGCGTACCGGCACCAAGTCGACTCGTGACCGAACACCGCCCCCCCGCATGGTGCCAATCCCCGAAGGATTAGCCGTCCGATTGGAGGAGTACTGCGGCGACCGTTTGTGTCACGACTCGGCGCATCTCTTCACCGGACCACGTGGCGCCATCGCTAATGACGCCACGGTTCGCGGATGGTGGCACGAGGCCGTGGCAAACGGTCTACCTAATCACCACACGCTCGTTGGCATAAAACCGCACGTCTTGCGTCACGCGGGTATGACTTACTGGTTCGCCAGCAAAGTCGACGAGAAGCGCATCCAGAAATGGGGCGGTTGGACATCACTCGTGCAGATGCTCGACACCTACCGTGGCGTCATTGACAGCCTGGAACATCTCAACCTGGAAGGTCTCGACCGCTTCGCTCAGATGTACGAAGAGGTCGATCCGACAGGCGTAAATGAATTGACGCCGTCTTCGACCTTGGCGGCTGAGGAGCCAACCGGAGTAGTCGTTAATCTCGACGATTATCGCCGACGCCGGCTTGGCTAACTCCATTACCGGCCCCGCCGAAACTTCGAATTCGACGGGGCCGGTCGTACACTTAGTGAGTGCCAGCAGAGGATGATTCTCCTTCTCAAATGTTCGAGCCGGATTGGCGCGCGGTTAATGACGAGTTGTTTGCAGAACGGCATCGATTGCTCCACCTTGAAGCAGATCTCGCTCGGCAACAACTTGGTGATCTTTTGCCCGAACTGGATTTGCAACTTCGTCAGTGTCGATATTCGCTAAAGCAAGTAAACGAGCAGATCATTACGACAAACGCTGGACTTGTCGTCAACTGCGTGTCTCGCTTTATGAAGAAGGCGACGGTCGATCAGCGCGACGATTACATGGCTGCCGGTATGGCAGGGCTTGTTGAAGCAATGGACACGTATGACGCAGCCAGCGGGAAGTTCTCTACTTGGGCCTACTGGCCCGTTTTGCGCAGCGTTCTCAAAGCAGTGAACGGAAGCGAACACCAGCTTCTGAGTGCGCGAGATTTTGAAAAACGTCCGGCTGTTCAGAGTGCCATTGCGGAGTTGGAACAGACGTCGGGCGGGGAGCCTCCCACAATAGAAACCATCGCTGCTAAAGCAGGAGTGACTGTTGAGCAAGTCGATCGAATTCTTTTGGCAGCTTTCACCGACGTCGAGGATGAGACCTGGGGAAAGAAGTTCGGGGCGGCGAGGGCCGTCGATGAATTCGCAGAAACTCCAATACCTCAAGAGATTGAAGATGCCGCCTGGATGGACCGGATGCGTGAGGTGCTTAGTGATGTCCACATCCGCGACGTCTTTGTTTTCATTCGACGACGGATGATGCCTGAGGAATTGGGCGTTGAATCCTACGAAGATCTCGGGCGATATTTGGGAATAAGTCGAGAGGCCGTGCGAAAGTCTGAGCTCCGAGCAATCGAGGCGATCAAGGCCAAAGGCTGGGAGCCTCCTCGAGGACTTTCAGACGAATGGACGAAACTCTGACTCGATGAAAGACCCCGCTGCGGGGATTGCGAAGGCGGAGTGGTCGTCGGACAGTCCTCTGCATGGAAGAAATAAACCTGCAGCAAAGATGTACCGTCCTCAAGGGCGACGCCCTTGTCATGCTTTCGAAACTTGAGTCCGAAAGCATTCACGCAGTAATAACCGATCCCCCTTATGGCCTGACCAAGAGCCTCGACGTCGAAGAGATGCTTGCGGCGTGGCTGGCCAAGGAGACCTTCGTCAGTGACCTAAACGGTTACGGCGGTGCTGAGTGGGACAACTCGGTACCAGGTCCCGAGCTATGGCGCGAGACTTACCGACTGCTGGTCCCTGGTGGTTTCGTTCTGGCGTTCGCCGCAGCCCGAACTATTGACCTAACCACCCTTGCCCTTCGACTGGCTGGTTTTGACATTCGAGATCTGCTTCATTGGGTCTACGCTCCAGGTCGGCCAAGTCGTGACCAGGGAAGGGTCGCCCTCGAATTGGGCGACGCCGACCTGGCGACTTCCGCAATCGGATTGCGTCCCACTCTCCGACCGGGCCACGAGCCCATCGTCGTCGCGCGCAAGCCGTTCGACGAGTCCAGTACGACGCTCCTCGACAACGTTTATGACTTCGGCGTAGGGGCCATCGATCACCGCTCCATTACCGGTGCAGTAGATGGCATCGCATCCAATGTTTGGGTGGTGCACGACTTGAACTGCACTCCTCAACTCTGTCGCTGTGGCGTCAAGGCGAGTGGAGCCGTTACGCACGGCACCGGGATTTATCCGAAACAGCGCGTGTCCGACCGCAGCCTGAAGGTTGCCAAGCCTGGCAAGTCCGAGCGTCCTGTCGCCGCAAACGGCAGCACGCACCCCACCGTTAAACCTCGCGCACTTATGCAGAAATTAGTCGAGGCCTTCACAGCGCCTGACCAAGTCGTCTTGGACCCCTTCCTGGGCTCCGGTACGACAATGGAAGCCGCCCTGCTCGCAGGCCGTCGGTCTGTGGGCTGTGAGATGAATGCCGAGTTCATTCCTCTCATCGAACAGCGCCTGAAGCGCTGCGTCATCGAGAAGTAGTCACTTCTTCGCGCTCGCTGGAGGCCAGTTGCCACCAGCGAGCGCCCTCCAAACCACCTCCGTGCGCCTACATCACGTAGGCGCACAGTCACATTGCGTCGGAGCGAAATCCGGCGAACCCCCGAAACCCCTACTTATCGAAAAGGAAAAATTATGGACACAGTAGAACTTCCAGAAAAGGTGAGCGACCTTCCTCCAAAGGTCATCGACATGGTCACCCAGTTCATGAGTGGACGCGAAGACTTCACGGATGTACCAATCGCCACGAGCGATCTTCCGAAGGAGATTTGCGACTTGGTTCTGTTGGTACTCAAGGAACTGGCTCGCGTCGTCGAACTCCCGCAGCTGGTCCAGGACCTACCAGAAGACGTCACTCCCGTTGACGTAGCGCAATCATTGGTCGAGTTGAATCGGCTCAACATTCGCTACAACGCAGAGACTCAGACCTGGTTTGTCTTTGATCCACACACCGGCTGGCGCTCTGACCCCCTTTGCCACCAGATTTCCGCATTAGTGGTGGAAACACTCCGCAAGCTCGCCGAAGTCGTGCCTGAGGGCCTCGATACGACCAAACATCGTCGATTCGTCAAGATACGGCGAATTCGCACGCGAAGAATGGAGAACAGCGGAGCCATCAGAGGCATTGTCAATCTGGCGGCGATGGATTTGTCAATTCATTGCGCTTCGAGCGACATTGATGACATCCCCTGGGTTATCGGAACGCCGGATGGCATGGTGCACCTAAGCGTCGGTGAGTGGATGCCTTTCGGGGCGGGACTTTTCGTTACCCGACGCACGCTTGTTCACTTCGACGAGGCTGCTCGATGTGACCGTTGGGAGGAGTTCCTGCGTGAAGTACTGGGTGACGACGACGAGATCCAGAGTTACTTCCAACAACTTGTCGGCTACCTCCTTACGGGAGATACGCGCCTGCAGCAGATGTGGCTACTAATTGGCAGGGGCTCCAATGGCAAATCGACGCTGCTCCACATTCTGCAAAAGATGCTCGGTCCGGACTACGCGCAGCAGACTCCCGAGTCGGTCTTACTGGGCCGCCCCAATGTGGGAGGCGCCACCAATGACCTGGTACGACTGAAAGGCGTTCGCTGTGCTCTGCTCGCTGAGACGGGTCACGGTCAGTGCTTCAACGAGGAGCGAGTAAAGGCCCTCGTGGCCTCTGACACCATCGCTGCTCGGGGGCTTTACCACGAGTTCGAAGAGTTCGTACCGCAGGCGAAATTCCTGCTCGCCACCAACCACCTGCCCATCGTTCGCGGCACCGACAAGGGAATCTGGCGCCGCTTGGTCGTCGTGCCGTTCAACAATGAGTTCGAAGTCGGCTCTGACCCGACGCTATTTCAGGACCTCGTCGCCGAACTACCAGGCATCTTTGCCTGGGCAGTTCGAGGTGCCGTACGTTGGTACGACTCGACCGTCCACTTCACTGTGCCGAGCGCATGGACTTTGGCAACCAACCAGTACCGAGCAGAACACGACGCCCTAAAGGGCTACCTTGACGAGCGCGCCGAGTTGAACAAAGCAGCCTTTGTCGGAGCCACTGAGCTCTACAACGACTACGTCGCCTGGTGCGTTCTTGACGGTCGACAAGCGCTCAGCCAAAGTGAATTTGGGCAGCGAATGATGGCTACTGGACTGGTGACCAAAGAACGAAAGTTCAAGGCCAATCGTTACCACTATCTCGGCGTCGCCTTACGTCCCGCCGTTGGACCGGGCGCTGGAGTCCGATTGGACGGTGTGTTTGACAACCATTCGGCCACACCTACTGGCCCATCGCTCATCTCCCCGGACAGTCTCCTTACGGAGGTCACTCCATAGAAAGCGGCCTCCGGGATGCTGCTCGTCTTTCTTCCCAACCCCACCCTCTCAGCAAAAAAATAGATGGTGGGGTTGGGAAGAAAGAAAAAGCAGCAATAAGTAAATAGAGAAAAGAAATGAAAAAGGAAAGAAAAAAGAAAAAAAATGGAAAAAAAATGAAAAAAAAACGAAGAGAGGAGTGAGGTGAGTGATACAAAAAGACGACGACGCGACGCCGGGAGCGTCCGATACGGGACTCGTGACCTGGTAGGTATGAGTTGGTGCGCCGATCAAGGCGCGATGCGTATCGATCAACTCGCGCAGCTCTTCTCGCAGGTCGATATGCGTCCCGTAAGCGTGGACGCCGCGCGTAAGACCGTCAGCCGCTGGCTCGATCGAGGCTGGGCTACGAGCCGGACCTTGCTAATTGGTCAGCCACCCTTCGTCTGGCTCACGGCAGCCGGGATGCGCGTGAGCGGAGTGAACTTCCCGAGCGAAGAGCCCGCGCTCGCCACGCTGGCCCACAACGCCGATGTGGTCGCCATTCGCCTCACCGTCCAGACCGCTTACCCCAACGACATTCGCTGGCGTAGCGAGCGTGCGATACGAGCGGTGGTCCCGGCGCGCACGCGCGGCCAGAGTTCACCGCACTTGCCCGATGGTGAAATTATCCTACCCAACGGTCACATCATCGCCATCGAACGCGAACGCGTCGCCAAGACCATCGAACGGACCCGCAACATTCAGATGGGCCTACTGACGCGACGCTACGACTACGACGCCACCAACGACGTCGTCGTCGCGTCCTTGCCGCCGCGCTACGCGGGTGTCTGCTACTACGCGAGCGACGAGGCCGTCTCGGTCGTTACGAAGGCGAAGGATCTCCTTCCCGGCGATCTGGCGTCGCGCCTGCAAATTGTTGGGTGGCAGTAGTGAGGAACGCCAGTGGCCATCACCGTGACGAGGAGCGTTGGCCCCTCCTGCCGCTCGCCGCCCCTCGGGGTGCGAGGGAACTGCTCTGGCACGTCGGTGTTCTCCTCGCCGTCGTGTTACCCCTCGTGCCCCCTGGAGGCTTCCTCCTCTTTGGTGAGGCAGTCGCCGTCACTTGGTTGTTCAATCTGCAACCGAGAGAACTCGTACGATACGCCGAAGAGTTCCTCTTGATAGGACTCGTCATCGCGGTAATCTTCGCCAACCCTTCCGACTTTCTTCCGGCGATCGTGCACACCCTTACTTGGAGTCGCGCTTCCCAGGTAGGAATGCCTCTCGCCGTAGTCCTTGGATATTTCATTGAACTGACTATCTCCATGCTTGCCCTCGCTGTGCTGGTGGGATTTGACCGCCGCAGCGTTAATCGGGCGACCGTGGACCTGCGCGTGTGGCAGCGTCAGCAAACACGACGTCGCCAGCTGTTACGTCGTTGGCACCAGTCCCAGGACTTACCCGAGGTGAGCCAGTGAGGGCTGTCCTTGGCACCATGCTGGACGGCGACCTGCGGTCGATGGCGGTAAAGTACGCCAACGGTCCCTGCGGATCGACGTATCTCGTGGGCCTCACCTTCGATGACCTGTCACGATCGTGTTGCGTCATTGGTGGAACCGGCACGGGCAAGACATTTACGCAACTGCGTCTGGTGAGCAGCTTTATGCGCCTCAGTCAGGCGAACCTCGGCGAACCCCCGATTCGCATTATCTTTGTGGACGCCAAAGGGCTGGCCGATGATAATCGAGCGCAATTCGGTGCACTTGCGCGCGATCGCGGCTACCAGCGTGTCTTCTACTGGCCCGAGGAGCCACTGCGCGGTTTCGACGGAACCGTGGCGCAGTTGCGCGAGCGACTGAGCGGACTCTTTCACGGCGGCGAGAGTCCCTTTCACCACGCCGAATCCGTGACGATGCTCGACCTGGCGCTCGCCGTCGGGTCGCCACCGCGATCCCTTGGTGAACTCATCGAGCGAGTCCGGCCTGGCGTGACCACCGCCCTATACGAGAGAGAAGGCACCGAGCGTTCGCTCTCCTTGAGAGCAGAGGCAGCATCGTTCAGTGCGACCCAGTGGAACTCGGTGTACCTTCGGCTGCGAGCACTGGCCGCCACGGTCGGCGATCGTTTCGACAGCTCTGACGCCGCGTGGAGCTTTCGTGACGTCGACGCCGCCTGGATCAGCGTGCCTGGCACGTCGTCGCCGCAGACGGCAGGCGACGTTGCATCCTGGATTCTCTCGATGATCGGCGAACTCGCCGCTTCATCAGACAATCGGCGAACGATCGTCTGTCTGGATGAGTTCTCCGCGGTAGGAGGTGATCAGCGAGCCAGCCAGTTCGCGGCTGGGCTCGTCGAAAGAACGAGATCGGCGAACATAGGCATCGTTATCGGTGCGCAGACCGTAGCCAGTCTTGGTGACGCCGCTGACCGCCTATTGCAAACGTGTGGCACAGTGATATCCCACCGCACCCCACTTCCAGACTCGATCGTCGAACTCGCCGGGACCGTGCAGGTGTGGGAAGACGCGCAGGTGGCCGACGGTCTTGGTGTGCGGGTCGCCACGAGCGGTCGATTGCAACAGCAGTATCGGGTGCCGCCAGACCTTCTGCGATCATTGCCCAACGGTGAGGCTGGAATCATCCATGCGGGTCGTTGGGCCCATGTTGCGATCGCCAGACCAGGTTCGTAGAAGTGAGAATTGGCAGGTTGCCTCCGATCGGTTTCCAGCCAAGCGCGGTTGGATCGACCATCGGCCCTGCGGCACTCGAACGGCGTAGCTGGCTGGGGAGACCTTCGTCAACGACAAGAACGGCTACGGCGGCGCCGAGTGGTGGACTCCTCCATTCGAGGCAGGGAGCGCTACTTGCCCTCTCCCGTTGCGCCTGGAGCGGCCACCGTAAGAGACACGCCGCGCGAGAGATATAGCCCGGCCAACAAGATCAGTGCCGCGTTACCCGAATAGACCGCATCAACGAAGCCGTGAAGAAGTTCGTTGCGATAGTTCATTCCGATCGGTGCGCAGAGCACGGTCTGGATGAACCGAATCCAGGACTCACTGACTCCCGCTTTGAGCAGGACGGGCAGAAGCGCACCCAAGCCAGCGTATTGTCCTGGCGTGTTGCCACGCTGAAGTCGGTATGCAGGCTCGTCCACTGCAAGGACGGCTTCGCGCACGATGCGCTCAATCTGTGGAGCGGCGATGTAAGCGGCAGCTTCGAAATCGCCGTTGAAGTAGTGATTGAACGCACGTGCCAGCGCAGCGCTTGCCGTCGTCGTCGTGTGGGCCTCAGCACCTAAGAACGCCGTGAACTCATCCTCGGGGATCGGTGCCCATTTCACCCCGATACGACGAAGGATCTCGTCGGTGAACGATCCGAGGACTTGAAGATGCGATTTCTCGCAGCGCGTCAATCTCCACTCGCGTTTCTCCTCCTCGGTGCTCACCGTGACCCTCGGCAACCCATCGCCACCCAGGAGTACCTGTGGTATAGATGACGCGAGTGGAGCCTGTGTCACCATCGCTTCCGCCGCGATTCGATTCAAATTGACATCACCGGTCGGCGGATTTCCTACGAGGAGAGCCATAAGCGCGTCTTCCCACGACGGAAAGTCTACGAATCTCTGTACGTACGCTTCGGCCTGCGCAGCGTCTACAGGAACTGTAACTCTCCGCCGCACAAGTCCGTGGTCCGAAAATTCCGTCTCCTGCAACTTCCTGGTAATCGTGGATTGGAGATCAGCAAGTCCAAAAGCGCGAGCGAGCTCACCAGCCGTCGTGAGATTCCACACTCTGCGCGACGCGTCGGATCGATCAGCCTCGTCGATCCAGCCTTCGACGAGCTTGCGCTGCAGAGTTTCTCGCTGGTCATCAGATGCTCTGCGGAGTTGGAGTCGAACCGCACGCTCCATGAAGAAGATATCCCGTGTCTCCGCTGCCGATCGGGCGAGAAAATCGTCGATCGACGAATCCGCTAGTTCCTCGTCAACGGCAGCGTCAGCGATAACGATGGCTCTGCCCACGTCGAATGGCTCAGCCTCGCCGACCGACTTGATTGCAGCGACAATCGCGGTCGCAGCATCATCCGACACGTCGGTCCGTCGCGTGAGCCGTCCGAGCGCTCTCGCACGGCGTAAGTACTCGACTTGCCGCAGGGCGATCACGGCACTTCGCTGCACATCCACTGACCTTCCCAAGCCTGCGGCAACCTGTAGATATCCGGATGCTGCCGCGTGAGACGTGGTCTCCAACGTTTCCCCTTCGGCCACAGAAGCAGAGGTCGTGAAACCTGGCGCGTGCCAGCGGCTCGGTGACAATCCCGGCCAATCGGTCCCATAAGTCCCACACGTCGTCGGGGACATCCGTTAGGAGTGGCGGGTATTAAAGCTCATCCGCGTATCCGAACATCTTCGTGAAGTATGAGAAGTTTCCTTGCGGATCACGGTTCGTCCCGTACTGGAATGGCATGGTCACGAGCCCCACCAAGCCGTTTCGCTCGTCTTCTGTAACGCCCATCTTCGTCGTGACTTCGTAGACGTCTTTGGCGCTGGCCGCGGCGCCATCAATTAGCGCTCCAACAGCTCCCAGCTCGTCCTCGGTTGGTGGCGTGAAGGTCATGGAACTCTGTTACGAAGGTTGGTCGGCGAGTTTGAAGCCAGAATCTCGACGAGTTGCCTCTGATCCGGGGCTTCAACGGGACCAGCAGCGGATTGGTGGCGTCGGTCATCTCGCCACACCCGCAGCAAGAATCTCAGCCTGCTGCATCACAAGTTGAACAGCCGCCTCCTGCTTGTCCGGAGGATATCGGTACTTCGTAGAGGACCTACGGATGTGCCGACGGAGTGACGCCCTCACCTGTTCCTTCTTGTCCCAGTCCACTGTGGCATTTGCCCGAACAACATCGACCAACTCCTGGGCGATACGCTTCAATGTTTCATCGCCAACGCCATCACTGCTGAGTCGTTCTGACAGACTGCATCATAGAAAGCGAGTTCGTCGTCCCGGAGACCGATGGTCGCAGCTCGACCGTGTTCGGTCTTCATCTCTTTTGCTAATTCCACCAGCTCTGCGATGACCTCGGCGGCTGTTAGCGAGCGATTGTTGTAGGACTTCATTGCTCGTTCCAACACTTCGGAGAATTTCCGCTCGGCGACTACGTTGCGACTCGACTCGACGAACCTCTGAAGCAAAATTCGACCAGTAATCAATCTGCACTTGGTGTGGGTACGTTGTAAGTCGCATGGCGAACTATCGTCGATGATGCTGATCGGGTCTTCCATTCCGGAGGCCGCATATATATCGATGACACCGAGCTGTCACGGCGTCAGATAAGACCTGTCGAATGGTGGTTTCAATTCCACGTCGTCATCAGAACCTGGGCGATCGTCTGCTCTCGCCCTTCGTAATTCGACGGCTACGGCCTGGAAGAACGCAAGATCATTCCGATACTGCATTGCTTCAGGAGATGAGACGGCGAGCGTGAAACTCTGTGATGCCACTCTGACATGCTGGAGGAAGCGATCCGGCAAATCCATTTCCTCGCCGCCGAGTAGGTGCTCTAGTGCGGCCATGATCGCTTCAATCCGGGCTCGATCGCTGCCCGAGTCCAGGGCCTCTCGCCATGGACAGCCGTATAGCAGCTCACAACAGACCTCATGATTTTCCTGAAGTAATGCGAGCGCCTCATCAATGGGTGCGCCCACCTCTTGCCGTGCTTGGTCACGGTCGGTGTAGTCGGCGAGTGCTGCACGCAGGCTCTCGGCGATGCCGATGTAATCCACGACCAGTCCACCTGGCTTATCAAGAAAGGTTCGGTTTACCCGAGCAATGGCCTGCATCAACCCGGCGCCTCGCATCGGCTTGTCGACATACATGGTGTGGAGCGATGGAGAGTCAAAGCCTGTTAACCACATGTCCCGGACTATGACAAGTTCCAACCAGTCGTCAGGGTCCTTGGCTCGTTCCTTGAGTGCTCGGAGGCGGTCCTTACTACGCACGTGGCGATTCATCTCGGGACCGTCGGATGCTGACCCCGTGATGACAACCTTGATGTTCCCTCGGGCATCGTCGTCGGAATGCCATGCCGGGCGAAGTTTGGTGATCTCGTCATAGAGGCTGACGCAGATTCGACGACTCGTACAGACGATGAGCCCCTTACCGATCTCTGCGGAGTGCCGCTCTTCCCAGTGATCCACGATGTCTTGGGCGACCTCGGCAATACGTTTGTCAGCCCCAACTATCGCTTCGACGCGAGCCCATCGGTTCTTTAGCCAATCTCGAGTGTCCACTTCGATAAATTCCGTGACCTCGTCGAACTCTTGATCGAGATTCGTTGAAGCTTCATCCGGAAGTTCAACTCGGGCAAGGCGGGCTTCGTAAAAGACCCTGACTGTACCTGATCCTCGACGGCCTGCGTGAGGTCGTAGACGTCTACGTATTCTCCGAAGATGGCTCGCGTATCCTTGTCGGCGGTTTCAATCGGAGTTCCAGTAAAACCCATGAAGGCGGCACGAGGGAGTGCATCCCGGAGGTTGCGGGCCAGTCCATCGATGAGGTCGTACTGCGTGCGGTGTGCCTCGTCAGCGACAACCACAATGTTGTGTCGATCCGAAAGAACGGGGAAACTCCGGTTCAGCGTCCCGATCTTCCTTGGTCTGACCGAACTTCTGCATCGTCGAGAAGACGATGCCTCCCGATGCCTTCGAGCGAAGCAGCTCACGAAGGTGCTCCCTGGACTCCGCCTGAACGGGAGTCTCCGGGAGCGTGCGAGCCGGGGCGAAGACCTCGTCGAACAGCTGATCATCGAGGTCATTGCAATCCGTGAGCATGACGACTGTCGGGTTCGCCATTCCTGGATGGCGCATCACCTTGCCGACATAGAACAGCATTTCCAGGCTCTTCCCGCTGCCTTGCGTGTGCCAGACAACTCCAGCTCGACCATCACCCCGCTCCATTGCCGAGAGGGTCGTGTCCACGGCCTTGTTGACAGCGTGGAACTGGTGGTACTTCGCAAGACGCTTGACGACACCGCTTCGCTACGTCCGAGAAACTGATGAAGTTTCAAACCAGGTCCAAGAAGCGAACTGGCTCGAAGACCCCTCGAACCAAAACCTCCATCTCAGGTGTACCAAGGGCAGCCAATCTCCTGCCGTCGATCGTCTTCCAGGGGGCATAGTGCTCGAACCGCCCGGCGAGTGGACCCATCCGTGCCTGCGTGCCAGTCGAAATGACGCACACAGCGTTGTAGGCGAGGAGCGCTGGATCTCCGCTGCGTATGTCGGAGCTGGTCGTCGCACCTGGAAATGTTGACCGTTCTTCCCCGGGGACCTTCAGTTCCAGCACTCCAGAGGAAGGCCGTTGACCATGAGCACGATGTCGGGACGCCGAGTGCTCTGATCTCCCTCCACCGTGTATTGGTTGACAGCGAGGAACTCGTTGTTCTCGGGGTGTTCGAAGTCCACGAGCCAGGCGATGTCGTGCCGGGACTCGCCCCTCTCGTCTCGGCGCTCGATACCCCGGCGGTCAGAAGCTTGTAGATGCGCCAGTTCTCAGCGAGGACGTCGGCACTCGCCGGGCGTCGCACGGTGGCGATCACTTCGTCGATCACCGAGGGTGAGAGCCCTGGGTTCAGGCCGCGACGGCCTTCCGGAGACGATCCTCGAGGAGGACGTCTCGATAGCGGGATGGCTCCGCACGTGCTTCCTCCGGGGCAATGTCAGGTCCGTACAGTACCTCCCGATGAAAGTATGCAAAGTAGTCGAGGCAAACCTCCTCCACTGCTGACTCAGCGATGAAGCTTCTCACATTGCCTCCTCTCTTACCAGAACTTCCGCGCTTCAGGAACTTTCAGTCTATTCGTTGAGCAGCTTTGGGAAGCAACGCGTCTCGGAGCTTCTCCGGAGCGGAACAAACTGCTCAGGAGGAAATGAACAGACTGCACCATCGACGAGATGGCCTGACGCTGCGCAGAGCGGGAGCGCCCTCAGATAGCAGACCTCGCAGTAGAAAGGACATCCGTCGTCTGCACCCCGCTGGTGGCTGCCAGTTGTCCCAGTGACGCTCTTGACGAGCGAGGAAGTGAAATCTCTCGCTGTTGCAGCAAGCCCTTTGTTCTTTTGCGGGTGGTTGCAGGCCAGAAGGAGGCCGTCATTACTACAAACTCCGTAGATGCCAGGCACCAGGTACGCCGTTCTCGGGAACGACATACCAGACTCTCGGGATGCTGCAGGTTGAAACGTGAGAACTCAGAACAGATACTGAGCCTCCCCTCTTAGCTTGCCCGCTTTTTGATTTCCCGCTGCAGCGAGCCTGACGAACGGGACGTCGGCGATCATTGAATGCAGGCAAGCTGGAGTGATCAACTTTCTTTGGCCCTGACGAAGCTGGGTGGATGGTTGACCTCTCAGCAGTGGCAATCTCAAGCAGGGGGATGCGAGTGCTTGCTTGGTTGATAAGACTCGTTGCGAGCTCTTCATCGAGTCCGAATTTGCCTCTGATTGACGTCGATTTAGATATCGATGCTTAAAGATACGAATGCAATCGCTCGCTGCTCAGGAAAAGATTGAGAAGAGGGAATTGAAATTCCTCAATTTGGGAAGGGCTGATATGTGGGATTGCTGCTCCGGTGAACAGCCAGCACCTGCTTCGTGAAGTCGCGGCTCCCGATGACATAACTTAAAAACCTTGGTCAAGTCGTCACTTAGCACAGAAACGTGCGACTCGCTGGACGAGTAGTGAGGGTACGTCACTTTCTCGCAAGATGGCGTACTTCAGTCCCGCTTGGAATTCCACGGTCGGTCCATAGCGACGACTACGTCGCCGGGGGCGAGTGTATACTGTGCGTAGGTGGTCGCAAGCGCCAACGGCCAACGCTTCACGCCTTCCCAGCGGAGCTTCCCCTGCACGACATTGTCTCCACGGAGCAGGCGGATGCCCATTTCCATCGGTGGAGTATTGACTACTTATTGAACGGGTTGCCTGTTAGCAGGTCTGTGGAGTCTCCGAGACTCACGAGCGTCTGATTACACATCCAGTGCCCCCATCACTTATCACACTTGCGCCTGCACGCGGTCACTGTCCTCGAAGGCATGAAAAAGCTCTTCTGTCAAGCAGCTAAGCTACTGTTGGATAGGCTCACCGTCATCTTCCGGCTTTTTTTGAACCGACGAACCGACCTGGCGTGACCATATATTGGTGCTGGGCGATCTCATTTGTTGTCACTGATGCGCAGAAGCCCGGAACATCTTCATACGTCCCAGCGTTAGGCTCACCACGCCAAGAAGTGGTACGTGTTGACCATCGCCTCGATGTCAGTGTCTAGTAATTCTCGATGCTTACGGTCCACCATAACCAGGCCTTACGAGCATCAGAATAAATAGCACCTCGCCCTTGAGTGTCCCGCCACATCCGTGAACGGCCACCAGTCTTGTCACGGTTTCAGGAACCACAACGAGACTGGTATCGGGGTCGTGTAGAAGAGCTGTCCTGGAAGGGCAATGATGCATTCAACGAGGTCTCCCTCGACCATCTTTCTTCGGATGTCGCCTTCCCCTGACTGCTGTGAAGAAAGTGACCCATTCGCAAGCACGACCCCGGCGACCACGCCCTGTGGACCAAGTTTTGAAGCCATGTGCTGTAACGAGGCGAAGTTGGCGGCATTGCTTGGTGGTGGTGTCCCGTATTTCCAGCGAGGATCCCCACAGAGTAGATTCCCCGCCCCAGTCGGAAATGTTCTGGGACAAGGGAGGACACGCAAGGATGAAGTCCGCCTTGAGGTCGGGGTGGAGTGCATGGAGGAACGTGTCGCCCCACCAAGAGCCGGGGGAGAGAATGAGCCTCGATTCCCCGAATCGCAAGGTTCATCTTCCGAGTCGCCAGGTCGTGTCATTCAGTTCCTCGCCGTACACGGCGATGTCGTTACGCTGGCCACCGTAGAGCTTCCACAAAGTTCTCAGATTGGACGAACATGCCTCCAGACCCAAAGCACGGGTCATAGGCCCTGCCCTTGTACGGCTCAATCATCTCTACGAGGAGCTTGACCACGCTCCGAGGCGTGTCAACTCGCCCCCGCCTTTCCCCTTTGGGAGGCGAACCTCCGGAGACGTCTCGTAGACTCTTCCAAGGACGTCCCTCTCCGATGCTCGGCAAAGCCAAGTCCCAGCCCGGCAATGAGGTCAACAAGCTCGCCAAGTCGACGGACATCGAGACTGGGACGGGCGTAGTTCTTTGGCAGGACCCCACGCAGGCTTGGATTCTCCCTCTCCACAGAGTCCATTGCCGCATCGATGACTTGCCGTTTTCTGGCAACTTCGCCTTCGACTGGAGGAACTCCCAGCGGGCATCGGGTGGTACCCAGAAGACGCCTTCAGCTGTGTACTCGTCTCGTAATTCCAAGAGAGCCGTTGCCTGCTCGCCAGTGATGGCATCCGCTTCGAGATCAGCTGCCAGGTGGACCGGCGCTCTCCGAAAGCGTCATCGACGTACTTCAGGAATACGAGCCCCAAAACGATGTGCTTGTACTCACTGGCGTCCATCGACCCCCGGAGCTTGTCCGCCGCCTTCCACAGGGTGTCCTCGAGGCCGAGCGGCTTGACGTGCTTGTTCCGGCCCTTGAGCCATGCCGCTACTTCATCGCTATCGAAGACCGAACCAGAGCCCATCTTCTCGACTGGAATCGGGAAGTCGGAATCTCTCTTCATCCAGTTGGCTATGCCACCGACGAAACCTCAGCCATGTGGCAATCTCCTTCACGCCTATCAGTTCTCCCATGCTCCGACCTCCTCTTCTTGAACGTTACTCACGGATTCTACTGTGAACGATGCTCACAGTCAACCTATTGGGGAGCGTCTACGAAAATTGTACGAACAACCCGCCGAGCCCGACGAAACCACTATTCATCGTCGCAGCCCAGATTTGGAAAAGCGCTACATTGTGTACACAAAGGGGACACCGTCGCACACTTAAGAGCATAAAGATACGAGAGTTTCGCAACAACGCCAGCACCTACTTCTCAGGATCCGAGACGATCGCTGTCAATCGGCACGGCAAGCTGATCGGGTTCTACATCCCGCTTGAACCGGATGAGGACGAGCTTCGCCTCGCGGTTGCGAAGCTCGGTGCGACTGTCGAGAAGGTCCTTGAGGAATCGGACATGGCACGGAAACCCGTTGATGCTGTGCCGTAACCATCTCGTCTGGGCGGCGGGAGAAGAACCATGACTGGGGAACTCACCGATCGGGAGATCACTCGGGTCGTCAACCGCTACATCGGCGTTTCCGGCGGCTATCTCGGCGACTTCAGTTACCGCACCCACGCAGACTTTTATCCGGAATACTGCGACCTGGAGATCGATCCGTATGCCATCGATGGGACGACCCGCCAGCGTTTCATCACCATCCTCTCCTCACTCTCGCCCAGAGATCAGGCCAAGGTTCTCAGAGGCGTGATCGCAAGGTTTCCACTCGACGAAGGACCGACTACCAGGCAGGGGGAACATGCCGAGGTGCTGCAGTTCATCGAGCGGCTCGAATCTGGCCCCCTCATTACCAGCCTCACGCCACAGATCACAAGCGAGGTGGTGCTCCGGGCACTCACAGATGCGGAGAACCTCGTCCGGACCTCCGGTCCAACGAGTGCCGTGGACCGACTTCATACCGTTCTTCACGGCTACCTCATCGCTGTCTGCGACGGAGCCGGAATCGCCCATGGCGAGCGGGAGACCATGGTTGCACTCTTCAGGAAACTGGAGGCAAACCATCCCAAGCTCGCTGATCTCGGTCCACGCTCACAGGACATCAAGACGGTCCTCAACGCTAGTGCCAGTATCCTCGATGCACTTCTGCCGGTTCGGAACCAGGCGAGCGTTGCTCATCCGAACGATTCGCTCCTCGGCGAAGCCGAGGCCGGGCTCGTGATCAACGTTGGGAGGACCCTCCTCAACTACCTCGATGCCAAGCTCTCCTGACCTCACGGGCTCCCGAGAACAGCGGAGCCAACGCTTTCTTCTTAAGCGCACTGGCCTCTTGGCCCAATTTCATTTCGCACTCTTCCTATCTTTGCGTGCTCGCAGATGTACGGTCAAAGCGTGATCTGAGACCAGCGATCGTAAAGCGGAAGAACAGAAGTCTGCGAACCTGCAAATAGAGTCTGGCTACCTGCTTTCTGGACACGATGAAGAATGCGATGATCAGGATCGCCGACAATGCCACTAACTGGTGCCCGCACGCTTCGATCAGTCCAAAGTGAAGTCCAATACCGAGCCGAATGACCCATCGGCCACCCACGTAGAAGGACGCTGCAATCCCCAATAGGGAGCATTTCCTTCGCATTCGTTGTCGCTCCGACGCAGGGTGAGTGTTCGTTCGCTGGTAACTGTGCGGTGCTCGACCGGACTGAGGTGACCCGGGCTGCCAGTCATCTGAAGAATCGTGAGTGGCCCCACATTGAATCATCTCGTCATACTGACGCCTCTTTTGCGGGTCGACCAGAATGTCTCGTGCAACGGTGGCTTCTCTGAAGAGGGCCGAATTGGCTCCCGGGCCCCTGAGGTCGGGGTGGTACGCCTTGGACGCCCGCCGATAGGCACTCTCGACCTCTTCGGTCGTGGCAGCCGGTGACACGCCGATCAGTTCGTAGTAGGTGAGTCCCACGGGTGAAGTATGGCTCTTGGATGTGACGCTGGGCCTGGATGCGGTCCTTGCCCCCTTTTCTCCGAAAAACTCGGAAACTTTCTAACTACGGCAGGCTTGACATCCGCAATGAGTCCTCAAAGCGATACACCAATTCCCCCTGTCATTTTGGAGACACTTGTCCGAACTCTCGACCGAGAGTCTCGAGCGTTGATTCGAGGTGTTTGCGAAGCGAGGCGACTTCGCTCTGCTTGGGAGGACCCGCACTGCCACTGTGTCGCATCGCAATCACCCGGCAACCGCTGTTGCGACTCTCGAAGACCCCCACCATACGAGAGGGCGTTTGGTTGTCCCAAAGATTTATGCCGGTGCCCCCAATCTCGACGACCTTGTCGAATCCGATTACCGGCAAGACATCGAACCATGGCTTCCCGAACGCGAACGTCCAGTTTGAATCAAGAGCGGCAATGGGCTGAGCAACGTACTTATCGATGAGGTTCTGTACGTCCGCGTGTCGCACGTCGATGGAGCTCCACGACTTGGAATGCCAGGGGTACAAATCAAACCACACGACTTCGTTAGGTTCGACAGTCTCTTCGGAAATCCAATCGTTTACAAACCGCATTCTTGAAGTAACAAACGGATGAGGTGATCCGCCGTTCAGTGCCGGCCAGTCGAAAGGCTGTCGCGCCCATTTTGTATACGACCCATCACACTCTTCATTTATTTGGAAGGCGAACTTTCCGTGGCGACTTTGCAGGTCAGGCATCAGTTGCTTACCCATCCAGGTTTCATTGCCCATGAAGGCGTTTCCCGGATTTAGAGCCAACAAGATCGCTTTCGGTTTACGATCGAGCCTGCCATTGAACGGCTCCGGCATCGCCTGATCTACCATTTTCGTGGCAGTTGTGGAACCCCGATACGCGTCGACCCAGGGTCGCAACTCCATCGTCCAAGGTGGTTCACCTTGTAAGAATTTTCCTACGACGTCATCCCACATCAAGGCCAACCGTTGCAACGCCGGGTGAAGCGTGTTCTCGGTCACAGAATTGACTTTATGTCTCCAACGGTCGGAACCGAGACAACTTTTCGTACTACGAGTTCACGATCTCAATGTGATTTCGTCTTGAAGGTTCTTGTCGCCACGCGAGTAGTCCTGATCGGATGACGAGCAAAGGAACGAATGCCAAAAAAACTAAATACACGATGCCGAGCCAACGAGTCTCGGGGAAGAAGTATTCGTAATCGGACGGGCCGCCGACTGCGCTCCACGCGATATAGGCGACGAAGAACGCGCCAGTCAGAGTGCCCAGAAGCGCAACCGTCAAGAAAACAAACCGATCGATGACGTGTGGAAACTCAACGCGTCGGATGAGTAGGGCGAGCGCAATGCCAAAGATAAGCATGGCCAGTGGGATGCAGTCATCCACCGCAGTCTGGATGGTTGATTGGCCGATTGGCCCTTGACCCCAAGGAGCTACCCACCGTTGAGTTAGTTCCCAGGTGACCTGCGCCAGATTGGTAATGACCGTGCCTGGTTGAGACAGGCTCATTCCGTGGAGGCCGTGGGTGTGGTGGATGTACGGAGAGAGCAATCTCGGCAAAATGCGCCCCTCATAGAGAAGAAATCCTCCCGAGGCCACTGCGAGTATTGAGGGACCGACGAGGTTACGCGCACGACCACGGAGAATCTGACGTGCGACAAGAACGGCGACAGCCAGGACAACTATTGCGAGTATCAACACCAATAATCCCATCGCTGCCGTCAGAACTCCAGTAGTCGCCGAGACGGGAATCGGATGATAGCGACGTCCGCTATATGCGAGCATGGCCCTCGACCACATGTCGAGCATGATCACGACCATGAGTCCAATAAACGCGAGGCTCGTTCCGAGCGCGGCTCGCGTTTGGCCGCCGAACTCCGCGCCAGAGCTGGAGAGCCCAACGTCACCTAACCGAGCGACGAGGCCCTTGTACGCGACGTTCAAACTTCGCCCGAAATCGACGGGCCGGTCTGCGAACTCTTGCTCTAGGTGATCGACGAACTCCTCACCGCAGCGCTCCCGCCACGAGCGCGGGTACCAACGAAGCAGGCGCATCGCTCGTCGCGTGGCGTGGAGCTCGCCGCTCACGCGAAGTTCCATGAACGCTTGAGACGAGCTTGTCCGGTCTTCAAGATTCGTTGCTGGGAGGTGATGTACTCGGCGAGCACCGTCGCACCCTGGGCGGTCAAGCGGTAGGGACGTCGACGATCCTCCGGAGCAAGAGCAGTGATCAGTCCTCGACTCTCAAGCCGAGCGAGTACTTGGTAGAGCGTGCCGGGGGGGAGGTGTACGCCCGCAAACTCCTCTACGTCTTTCACGAGGGCGTAGCCGTGCTTGTCACCTCCCGCGAGGCTAGAGAGTATGAGGACGGCGGCACCAGCGTTTCGCCCCAGTCCGGCTAAGGAGTCTTTCGGCTCGGTCATCGGCTTAATATACCGCTAAGCGATCTATCCGTCAAGGAGTTAGAGTGCCAGCCCAAATAAATCGCCGTCGGCCACGGAATGTGGTTTACTGCGAGTGCCTCGTTGCGACAGTGGCGCGACAGTGAGAAGTGACGAACAGGAGCGAATGGTGGCGAACAGTGGCGAAAGCCAACAGCAATGTTTGCAACGACTTTGTCGGTCGTGGCAACGAAATCAAGCCTGGAGCGGGCGACGAGAATCGAACTCGCGTTCTCAGCTTGGGAAGCTGATGTTCTGCCGCTGAACTACGCCCGCATTTCGTCCATGGTATCGCGGTCCGTCATCCCACCATCTTGGGCCGGCACCCCGGACGATTCAGAGATGAAAATCGGGACATAGTAGGACAATCGTGAGTCCCCCAGTGAGCCGTTGGTCGGTGGAAAGATGATTTCAATATGCAATCGTCCTGGCCCACCCTATGGCACAAGCATCCCGGCGTCCGTACTCGCGAACAACTGACCCTCGGGGAGCGAGCCGCCGACCGTATGCGCAACATGATGGGATCGTGGACCTTCGTGTTCCTTTTTTTCGCTGTCATGATTGCGTGGGCCCTTACCAATACGTTGTTCCTCGAACACATATTGCACAAGAAGGCCTTTGACCCGTACCCATATATATTGCTCAACTTGTTCCTCTCGATGATGGCTGGCGTCCAGGCGGCGGCCTTGCTCATCGCGGCCAAGAGGTCCGATTCCATTTCTTCGGAAGTCGCCGTGCACACGTCAATGAACACCGACGACATAAAGCAGTTGATCCAGGAGAATACGGAGTTGACGGCCCAGGTGAAGAGCAACACTGATCTGCTCGAGGAGATCCATCTTCACGTGGCGAATATCGGGCTGAAGGTGGGAGCTGACATGGGGAAATTCCCTCCGAAGGGCGGGCCGACTCCTAGTTGAAGTCGGCGGAAGATGTCAATGGAAAATCCTGATCAGAGGCGTCACTTCCACTGACGCCGTCGATTCCGTCCTGCCTTATTCACGGGTTCTCCAATCGAGCCAACAAGGGACTTGGGGCTAACGTTGCCATGGTTATGGTGCTCTCGGATCGGTCAATCAAAGCAGCGCTCGATGAAGGACGCATCATTATCGACCCCCTCGGCGACGATTGCATCCAGCCCTCGTCCGTCGACCTCCACATCGACCAACTCTTTCGTGTCTTTCGAAATCATTCACAACGGGTGATCGACGTACGTGACGCCCAGGAGGACTTGACCGAGTTGATCGACGTCGGACCCACGGAGCCCATGATCCTGCATCCCGGTGAGTTCCTGCTCGGCTCGACGATCGAACGCGTCGCACTTCCGGCGGATCTCGTTGCGCGTCTGGAGGGAAAGAGCTCACTTGGTCGATTGGGTCTGCTCATCCACTCGACCGCTGGCTTCGTGGACGCGGGGTGGGATGGTCACCTCACGCTCGAACTGTCCAACGTCGCGAATCTGCCGATAACGCTCTATCCGGGAATGAAGATCGGCCAGATCAGTTTCTTCGAGATGACGACGCCGGCGGATCGACCTTACGGCTCCTCCGGTCTCGGTTCGAAGTACCGAGGACAGCGCGGTCCCACCGCGAGTCGCTACTCGGAGAACTTCAACAAAAAGAAACCGTAGGAATGACAAGGGAGAGTGGACGGTGCTAGCTCGGATCATCATCGGACTGGGCGTCAGTCTCATCTGCTTCGCCATCGCGGGACGTCGTTTCTACTGGCTCTCGCGTTTGGTGCGAAGCGGTCAGCCCGCTCCTCGACGTTGGCAGGGTTTTCGAAAGGTCAGTGAGGCCGAGGTCACCGAGGTCGCGGGACAGCGCAAGCTGCTTCGTTGGACCGTGCCCGGACTCGCGCACTTCTTCACGATGTGGGGCTTCACCGTTCTGCTCTTGACGATCATCGAAGCGTACGGGTCGTTGTTCCAGCGGAGTTTCCACATTCCCCTCATCGGGACCGACAACTGGTTGGGTTTCGTCGAGGACTTCTTCGCGACCGCGGTACTCGTCTCGCTGGTGGTCTTCACCATCATCCGGATCAAGAACGCCCCCTCGCGCAAGGAGCGCGCCAGCCGTTTCTACGGGAGCCACCTCGGAGCCGCCTGGCTGGTCCTCTTCCTGATCTCGATGGTGATCATCACGTTGTTGGTCTATCGGGCGGCCCAGATCAACACCGGTCATTTCCCGTACGGGGACTCGAAATGGGCCTTCGCGAGCCACGTGGTGGCGATCTGGCTGCACCCACTCGGCACCGGGGTGAACGCGGTGATCGAGGCGGTCTTCCTGCTCGGCAACGTCGCCGTGATCACCGGGTTCCTGGTCTTCGTCTCGTATTCGAAGCACCTACACATCTTTCTCGCGCCGATCAACATCGGGGTGTCGCGCCGACCCCGGGCCTTGGGCGGCCTCGACAAGACGCCGGATATGGACATGGAACACGTCAGCGAGGACACCGTGTTCGGAGCGGGCAAGATCGAAGACTTCACCTGGAAGCAGATGCTCGACTTCGCGACCTGCACCGAGTGCGGAAGGTGCCAGTCAGTCTGTCCGGCGTGGAACACCGACAAGCCGCTCAGTCCCAAGTTGCTGATCATGGGACTGCGCGACAACATGTTCGCTTCCGCGGACCGGCTGCTCTCGGGTGAGTCGTCGGGTGACGTGGCGACACTGGTGCCCACGACGATCGATCCCGACGTCCTGTGGTCGTGCACGACGTGCGGCAGTTGTGTCGAGCAGTGCCCGGTCGACATCGAACACGTCGACGCAATCATCGACATGCGCCGTTATGAGGTGTTGATGGAGAGCCGCTTTCCGAGTGAGGCCAGCCTGCTGTTGCGCAACATGGAGAATCAGGGCGACCCGTGGGGGCTGGGAGCGTCCAAGCGCACCGAGTGGCTCGGTGCGCTGGACTTCGAAGTCCCGATCGTCGAGGGCACGATTCCTGATGACGTCGAGTACCTCTACTGGGTCGGGTGCGCGGGCTCGCTCGACGAGCGCGGTCGAAAGCAAGTCGAGTCCACCGCGCGCATGCTGCACCGCGCCGGCGTCACGTTCGCGATCCTCGGACCCCGCGAGTCGTGCACCGGCGACCCGGCACGACGCATGGGTAACGAGTACCTGTTCCAGGAGATGGCCAAGGTCAACATCGCCACGCTGAATGAGGTCGGGGCCACCAAGATCGTCGCCAGTTGCCCGCATTGCTTTAACACGATGAAGAACGAGTACCCGGCCCTCGGCGGCGACTACGAGGTGATCCACCACGCCGAACTGCTCAGTCACCTGGTGGCGAGTGATCGACTCGTTCCCGGTGTGGCCTACCAGGGGACCGTCACCTATCACGACCCTTGTTATCTCGGGCGTCACAACCGGGTCTTTGACGAGCCGCGCACCGTGCTCGACGCCATTCCCGGGCTGAAGCAGGTCGAGATGGGCCGCTGTCGCGAAAAGGGCTTCTGCTGCGGTGCGGGAGGGGCCCGGATGTGGATGGAGGAGAACATCGGACGTCGCGTGAACATGGAACGAACCCACGAAGCGCTCGGCACGGGCGCCGACGTCGTCTCCACGGCGTGTCCGTTCTGCATGATTATGCTCGACGACGCAGTAAAGGCCAACGGGAAGGCTGACGAGGTGTCGGTCCTCGACATCGCCCAGGTCGTCGAGCGTTCACTCGCGTCTACGAACTCGAAACACACCGACGCCTGAAATCTGGGCGTTGTTCATACGCCCGAAACACTTCGCTAACGAACCAGAAATCCTCAATTGACACACTGGTGCCATCAACCTGAGGTCAGCGTCGCCCTCTCCTAGTAATCAAAAGGAGTGGATGTGCTCACCGCAGTCACCAACATCCCATATCCCAGTTGGCTCAATCCAGCTGACAACACGTGGCAGTTAGTCGCCGCGACGTTGGTCGGCTTGATGAGCCTCCCGGGGATTGCCGTCCTGTACGGCGGCCTGGTCCGAAAGAAGTGGATCGTCAACACCATGTTCATGACGTTCATGGCGTTCTCAATCACGCTCGTGGTCTGGATGCTCTGGGGTTACAACCTGGCCTTCGGACCGGCGTCGCACTTCGGCGCCACCGGATCGTTCTGGAGTAACTTCATTGGCCACTTCACGCCACTGGCGACCGCTGGTTCCGAGCAGGGTCAAGCGGTCTCGGGAGCGAACAGCCTGGTCCCGTTCCACTTCCCGACCGCGACACTGGCCTACTTCCAGTTCGTCTTCGCCGCGATCACGCCCATCCTCTTCCTGGGCGCCCTGGTCGGACGCCTCAAGTTCAAGGCGTGGCTGCTCATCGTGCCACTGTGGATCACGCTCGTCTACTGCGTGGACGCCAAATTGCTCTGGGGTGGTGGGTTCTTCGCCATCAAGGGTGCCGTTGACTACTCCGGTGGTTACGTCATCCACCTGAGTGCGGGCGTGGCGGCCTTCGTGGGCGCCGCGATCCTCGGACCACGCCGTTGGCAGGACAAGGAGAACGCGTTTCCGAGCAACCTCATGATGGTCGCGGTCGGCGCGGGCATCCTCTGGTTGGGCTGGAACGGCTTCAACGGTGGTGACCCGTTCTACGCGGGCGCCGACGCCGCGGCCGCCGTGCTCAACACCAACGTCGCGACCGCCGTCGGATTAATCACGTGGGTCGTCTGGGACATGATCGGGACGAAACAAAAGAAACCAACCTTCCTGGGGGCGATCAACGGCATGATCTGCGGCCTGGTCGCCATCACCCCGAGCGCAGGTTGGGTCAACGGCATGGGTGCCATCTACGTCGGTCTCATCGCCTCGACGGTGGTGTGGCTCGCCTGGAACTTCCTCTCGAGGTGCCGTCCGTTCTCCAAGGTCGACGACGCGCTGGGGGTCATCTACACCCACGGCTTCGCGGGTCTCACCGGTGGTTTGTTGGTGGGAATCTTCGCGGACCCGGGCATGGTCGAGTACGGCATCAAGGGAGCGCACTACAAGGGTGCGGGTTCGTTCTTCGTCGACGGCTGGTTCTACGGCCACTCGTTCCATCAACTCTGGGAGCAGTTCCTCGCGGCGTTGTGGATCATCGGTTGGACCGCCTTCGGTACCGCGATTATCTTCTTCTTTGTGAAGCTGGTCTTGGGTGGTCTACGTGAGGATGACGCGACGCTCGCCGTCGGTGACCTCGCGATCCACGATGAGGAAGCCTTCCCCGAGCCCACCTTCGGTGAGCCCGTGGACAGCCCCAGTCACCTGCACAGCGACAACGTCTAAGGAGCGACGATGAAATTGGTAACCGCAGTCGTAAAGCCGTTCAAACTTGACGAGGTCAAGGTGGCGGTGAAGGAAGTTGGCGTCACGGGCATGACAGTGGGTCAGGTACGCGGATTCGGCCGCACGGGAGGTCACATCGAGATCTACCGCGGCAAGGAATACGAGTTCGACTTCATTGACAAGATCCAAATCGAGATCGTGGTCACCGACGAACAGGTGGAATCGGTCCTCGACGCCATTGTGAATGCCGCACGCACTGACACCGTTGGTGACGGCAAGGTGTGGGTGACGGACGTCGAGCGCGTGGTGCGTATTCGCACCAACGAGCGAGGTCCCGAAGCGGTATGACTCAGCCGGCCTGGCGTGCGACGGCTTCGGCCGCCGCCGCCGCGGCCAGCGGGTCTCCCAAGTAGTCGGCCTCGAGCACGTTGAGTTCGTTGTCCATCCTGATCCGGTAGGGGATGCCGGTCGGGATCTCGAGTTCGGCGATCTCGTCGTCGTCGATGTGCTGGAGGACCTTTCGAAGCGCGCGCAGCGAGTTGCCGTGCGCGACGACGATGACGGCCCCGCCGCTCACCGCCTCCTTGCGCAGATCCTCGACGATGACGTCGCTGAAGTAGGGAGTCACCCGAGCGACCACGTCCTTCAGGCACTCGGTTCGCGGGATGAATTCCGCCGGTACGTCGCGGTAGCGCGGGTCGGTGGCGTTGGAGCGTGGGTCGCCCTCGGGCAGCGGCGGCGGCGGCACGTCGTAAGAACGTCGCCAGAGCTTCACCTGGTCGGCGCCGAACTGTTCGGCGGTCTCCTTCTTGTCCTTGCCCGTCAGGTCGCCGTAGTGGCGCTCGTTCAGACGCCAACTACGTCGCACGGGAAGCCACGACCGCTTCGCCTCGTGCAACGTGATCTCGGCGGTGCGGATGGCCCTGGTCAGGACCGAGGTGTGCAGGACCCGCAGGTCCAGGTCCGCGGCGCCGGCGAGCAGGCTGCCCGCGTTCTGGGCCTCTTCTTCGCCCAGGGCCGTGAGATCGACGTCCTGCCAGCCCGTGAAGAGATTCAGGTCGTTCCACGCGGATTGGCCGTGGCGAAGGAGAATAAGGTCAGGCACGAACCCAGCGTAGTGAGTAGGGGGATATCTTCAAAATTGGACTTTTCCGCACAACTGCAGACAGCGGTGCTTCAAACGATAAGAACTATAAGAACTACTATCTACTTTCTTGACAAGAGGGGGCTCAAGTCTGTATCCTTGTCTCCGTAAGTTCTCGCTGTCCAGAGGGTCTGGCGAGTCGAGATCGCAGAAGACAAGAAGGAGCAGTTCATGGCAAAGGCAGTCGGAATCGACCTGGGAACCACCAACTCGGTGGTCAGTGTCCTCGAAGCGGGCGAGCCCGTCGTTATCCCCAACGCCGAGGGCGGTCGCACGACGCCTTCGGTGGTTGGTTTTTCCAAGACCGGCGAGGTCCTCGTCGGTGAGGTCGCCAAGCGTCAGGCGATCACGAACCCTGAGCGGACCATTCGATCGGTCAAGCGCCACATGGGTGAGAAGTGGTCGGTCGACATCGACGGCACCAAGTACACCGCCCAGGAGATCTCCGCGCGAATCCTCCAGAAACTGAAGCGCGACGCCGAGGCGTATCTGGGCGACACGGTGACCCAGGCGGTCATCACGGTGCCCGCGTACTTCAACGACGCCCAGCGCACGGCGACCAAAGAGGCCGGGCAGATCGCCGGTCTCGAGGTGCTGCGCATCGTCAACGAGCCGACCGCGGCCGCCCTCGCCTACGGCCTGGACAAGGCCGGCCAGGAGCAGACCGTCTTGGTCTTCGACCTCGGTGGCGGCACCTTTGACGTGTCGGTGCTCGACATCGCCGACGGCGTCTTCGAGGTGAAGTCCACCCACGGTGACACCCACCTCGGTGGTGACGACTGGGACGACGCGGTCATGGAATGGCTCGTCAAGACCTTCAAGGACACCGAGGGCGTCGACCTCTCCCAGGACAAGATGGCCGTGCAACGTCTGAAGGAAGCCGCGGAGAAGGCGAAGATCGAACTGTCCGCGGTCCAAGAGACCCAGGTCAACCTGCCCTTCATCACCGCGACGGCCGACGGCCCCAAGCACCTCGACTTGAAGCTGACGCGCGCCAAGTTCAACGAGCTGACCGCGAGTCTGGTCGAGCGCTGTCGCAAGCCGTTCGACCAGGCGATCAAGGACGCGGGACTGACCCTGGACAAGATCGACCACGTGATCCTCGTGGGCGGTTCGACACGAATCCCCGCCGTCCAGGAACTCGTGACCAAGGTCACGGGTAAGGAGCCGAACAAGACCGTCAACCCCGACGAGGTGGTCGCCATCGGCGCCGCGGTCCAGGCGGGCGTGTTGAAGGGCGACGTCAAAGACATCTTGTTGCTCGACGTGACGCCGTTGTCGCTCGGCATCGAGACCAAGGGTGGGGTCATGACCAAGATCATCGAGCGCAACACCACGATCCCGACCAAGAAGTCACAGACCTTCACCACCGCCGACGACAACCAGCCGTCGGTCGAGGTGCACGTCCTCCAGGGTGAGCGCGAGATGGCGTCCTACAACCAGACGCTGGGTAAGTTCCAGTTGGTCGGCATCCCGCCCGCGCCACGGGGCATTCCCCAGATCGAAGTCACCTTCGACATCGACGCGAACGGCATCGTCCACGTGTCCGCCAAGGACATGGCGACGGGCGCGACCCAGTCCATGACCATCACCGGCGGTTCGTCGCTCTCCAAGGAGGAGATCGACCGGATGGTGCGCGACGCCGAGGCGCACGCCGAAGAGGACCGTCAGCGTCGTGACGAGGCCGAGGTGCGCAACAACGCCGACGGCTTGGTGTACCAGACCGAGAAATTGCTGAAGGACCAGGCCGAATCGTTCCAGGGCACCGAGCGCGAGGACGTCGAGGGCGCGCTCTCGTCGCTGAAGGAAGCGCTCAACGGCACCGATATCGAGGCGATCAAGAACGCCACCGAGAAGTTGCTCACGGCGAGCCAGGGATTCAGTCAGCGTCTGTACGAGGAAGCGGCCAAGGCCAACGCCGAGCCCGCGGCGCCGGCCGGCAACGACGATGACATCGTCGACGCCGAGATCGTTGACTAACCGTGACCGACCAGACCGCGGCCAATGAACGGGTCGACAACGACGTGACCCTCGACGAGGTGGAGCCGGAAATGGCCACCACCGCGCCGGTCGATCCACGCAGTGACCTCGAACGTGAGCGTGACGACTACCTGGATTCACTGCAACGTCTGCAGGCCGATTTCGAGAACTACCGCAAGCGGGTCCTCCGTTCGTCAGAAGAGTCAGCCACGCGCGCGGCGGGCGACGTGGTGGTGAAGTTGCTGCCGGTGCTCGACGCGCTCGATCTCGCCCAGGCCCATTTCGCGGGCGAGACGAACGAGGAGGCGGCGGCCCTCGAACAATCGAGAGCGTTGCTGCTCGACACGCTCTCGAAGGAAGGACTGGAGCGAATCGACGACGTGGGCGTGCTCTTCGATCCCCAGATGCACGACGCCGTGGCGCACGTGCCCGGAGACGAAGGCGGCTCCGAACAGGTGGTCGACGACGTGCTGCGGGCGGGTTACCGCTGGAAGGGCGCGGTCCTGCGCCCCGCGATGGTGAGAGTGAAGGGCTAAATGGCCGAACGCGAGTGGTTCGACACGGACTACTACAAGGTTCTGGGATTGACGTCGAGTGCGACCGAGAAGGAGATCACTCGCGCCTATCGCAAACTCGCGAAGGAATTGCACCCTGACACCAATCCCGGTTCGGAGGAGAAGTTCAAGGACGTCTCGGTCGCCTACGACGTGCTGGGTGACAAGGAGAAGCGCAAGGAGTACGACGAGGTGCGTCGTCTGGGTGCCACGGGCGGGTTTCGACCCGGCGGGCCCGGCGCGGGAGCGGGCGGCTTCAACTTCCAGACCGGCGACTTCGGTGATTTGGGCGACATCTTCGGTGGCCTGTTCGGCCAGCGCCGTCAGCGAGCGGCGCGAGGGGCCGACCTGGAGACCTCGCTGCACCTGAGTTTTCGTGACGCCGTCAAGGGCGTCACCACGACCGTCAGCTTGCCCAGCGGGGAAGCGTGCCACACCTGTGGCGGCAACGGGGCCGCACCAGGGACCGGCTTTGTCACCTGCGAACGATGCCAGGGTCGCGGCGTCTTGAACGACGACCAGGGACCCTTCGCGATGTCGAGCATCTGTCCGGTGTGCCAGGGTCGCGGGGGACGCATCGTGACACCCTGTCCCACCTGTCAGGGCACGGGTCGTGAGCCCTCGTCGCGGCGCGTGAACGTGCGCGTGCCGGCGGGCGTGGTCGACGGCCAACGCATTCGTCTCAAGGCGAAGGGCAACCCCGGTACGCACGGGGGTCCCGCCGGTGACCTGTTCGTGGACGTGCACGTCACGCCCGATGCTCGCTTCGATCGAAAAGGGCGCAACGTGACCACGTCGGTGAAGGTGCCCCTCACCGCGGTCATGCTCGGGACGACCGTCGAGGTGCCCACCCTGGACGAACCGGTCACGCTCAAGATCGCCGCGGGCACCCAACCCGGCACCACGATGCGAGTGCGCGGCCGCGGGGTGCCCGCAGCCGGCAAACACGCCGCCGGCGACCTCCTGGTCACGGTGAACGTGACCGTGCCCAAGAAGTTGAACAAGGAACAGCGGACGCTGGTAGAGAAACTGGCCACCGCGCTGCACGAGGAAGCTGAATCATGACAGAACGACCCCAACACGCCGTCTACGTCATCTCGGTCTTCGCCGAACTCGCCGGCGTCCACCCCCAGACGCTTCGCAACTACGAGCGAAGTGGTCTACTGAGCCCCCAGCGCACGAGTGGCGGGTCGCGCCGTTTCTCCGAAGCGGACCTCGCGGCGCTGCGTCGCATCCAAGACCTCACCAACGAAGGTGTCAATCTCGAGGGCGTGAAACGGATCATGCGCCTCGAAGCGGAGGTTGACGCCCTCAAGCAACGACTCGCCGAAACGGCGAACGAAGCACGAACGAACGTGGAACTGACCCATCGTCAGTACCGCCGCGACCTGGTGCCGGTGCAGAACACCGTGGCGCTGTTCATCGACGCCGCGCGCCGTCAACGAGAGGAGCGCTAATGGCGTTAGACCCCCAACGTTGGACCATCAAGACCCGCGACGCCTTCCAGGCGGCCACGACCCAGGCCGGCGCGGCGGGCAACCCCTACGTCACCCCCGCACACCTGCTGTTGGCGTTGCTCAACCAGGCCGACGGCATCGCGCGTCCCCTGCTGGTCGCCGCGGGTCTGGACCCGGTGTCGATCACGTCCTCGCTCGGCGAGAAGGTCGCGAGCGAACCACGCGCGGTGGGTGGCTCCCAGCCCGGACTCTCGAACGAGGCTCGCCGCGGCCTCGAAGAGGCCGACGAGCTGCGCGCGGACCTCGGTGACGAGTACCTGTCGGTCGACCACGTCATTGTCGCGTGGGCAGACTTGCTCGGCACGACGCGCGAGAAGCTACTGCAGGCGCTGCGCGGGATCAGGGGATCGGCGCGGATCACGAGTGAGAATCCCGAGGAGACGTTCGCGTCGCTCGAGAAGTACGGTCGCGACCTGACCGAGCTCGCGCGAAACGCCAAGCTCGATCCGGTCATTGGTCGAGACGACGAGATTCGTCGCGTCATCCAGGTCCTGTCGCGGCGGACCAAGAACAATCCCGTGCTCATCGGCGAGCCCGGCGTCGGCAAGACCGCCATCGTCGAAGGCCTGGCCCTTCGCATCGTCGAAGGTGACGTGCCCGAATCACTGCGAGGGCGGCGGGTCATCGCCTTGGACTTGGGTTCAATGGTCGCGGGCGCGAAGTACCGCGGTGAGTTCGAAGAGCGCCTGAAGGCCGTGCTGAAGGAGATCCAGGACGCCCAGGGCGACGTGATCACCTTCATCGACGAACTGCACACCATCGTCGGTGCCGGCGCGGCCGAAGGTTCGATGGACGCGGGCAACATGATCAAGCCACTGCTGGCGCGAGGCGAGTTGCGCATGATTGGCGCGACCACGCTCGACGAGTACCGCCAGTACATCGAAAAGGACGCCGCGCTCGAGCGCCGGTTCCAGCAGGTGTTCGTGGGCGAGCCGTCCATCGAGGACACGGTCGCGATCCTTCGGGGCCTCAAGGAACGCTACGAGGTCCATCACGGCGTTCGAATCCAGGACGCGGCGCTGGTCGCGGCCGCCACGCTGTCCCAGCGTTACGTCCCCAACCGCAATCTGCCCGACAAGGCCATCGACCTGATGGACGAGGCGGCGTCGAAGCTGCGCATCGAGATCGATTCGATGCCCACGGAACTTGACGTGGTGATGCGCCGGATCCGTCAACTCGAGATCGAGCGCGTCGCCCTCGAGAACGAGACCGACGAGCCCTCGGTCGAGCGCTTGGCGAGACTCGAACAGGAACTCGCCGATCTGTGTGAGAAGTCCGACCAGATGGCGGCGACCTGGCAGGCCGAGAAGCAGGCGATCCAGAAGATCCAGAGCGCCAAACAGGAGTTCGAGGACCGACGGGCCGAAGCGGATCGCCTCGAGCGCGACGGGGACCTTAACGGGGCCGCGGCCCTTCGCTACGGGACGATCCCCGAACTCGCCAAGTCGATCGACGAGGCCACCCGCGAGCTCGGTGTCCTCCAGCAGAACGGCGCGTACCTGAAAGAAGAGGTCGACCCCGAGGACATCGCCGAGGTGATCAGCCGCTGGACCGGGGTGCCGGTCGCTCGGATGCTCGAGGGCGAGGTCGACAAGTTGGTGCGCATGGAACAGCTCTTGCACTCGCGGGTCGTGGGCCAAGACGCCGCGGTCGTGGCGGTCGCCAACGCGATCCGACGCTCGCGCGCCGGACTCGCCGATCCGAACCGCCCCATCGGCTCGTTCTTGTTCCTCGGTCCCACGGGCGTGGGCAAGACCGAACTGGCGCGCGCACTCGCGGAGTACCTCTTCGACGACGAGCGGGCGATGATCCGCATCGACATGAGCGAGTACATGGAGAAGTTCGCCGTCAGCCGGTTGATCGGCGCGCCGCCGGGCTACGTGGGCTACGAGGAGGGCGGACAACTCACCGAAGCGATCCGCCGCCGTCCCTACGCCGTGGTCCTGCTCGACGAGATCGAGAAGGCGCACGCCGACGTGTTCAACCTGCTGTTGCAGGTGCTCGACGACGGTCGCTTGACCGACGGTCAGGGACGGACGGTCGACTTCACCAACGTGGTGCTCATCATGACGAGCAACCTTGCGGGTGATCCGTCGACGTTTTTTCGACCCGAGTTCATCAACCGCATCGACGACATCATCCGCTTTCGCAGTCTGGACGAGGAGGACCTCGCGGTCATCGTGGGAATCCAACTGGGGCGGTTGCGCCAGCGTCTCGCCGAGCGGCGACTCGCGCTCAACGTCACGCCCGAGGCGGCGGCGGCGCTCGCGCACGAGGGATACGACCCCGATTACGGCGCGCGACCACTCAAGCGCGTCATCCAACGTCGCCTCGAGGACCCGCTCGCGCTCGCCGTGCTCGAGGGCGTCTACAAGGAGGGTGACACCATCACCGTGGGCCTCACCGAGGGAGTCCTCACGTTCGTGTAACTCGAGGTCGCGAGTCGGTGCGGTAGGATTGGCGGGCAACGAGGCCGTCTCGAGGGAGTCCAGTGCCCGCAACCGTGGTAGTCGGTACCCAGTGGGGTGACGAAGGAAAAGGAAAACTCACCGATCTCCTGGCCCGTGACATGGATATGGTGGTCCGCTATCAGGGCGGCCATAACGCCGGCCACCGGATAGTCGTCAACGGCGAGGCCTTCGCGCTGCAACTGGTGCCCTCGGGCGTGCTCTACCCCCACATCACGCCGGTGATCGGCAACGGCGTCGTCGTCGATCCCGCGGTGCTGCTCGCCGAGCTCGACGCGCTGGGGAACAAGGGGATCGACGTGTCGAGGCTCGTCGTATCGGGCAACGCGCACCTGATCATGCCCTATCACCAGGAGCTCGACCGGTTGACCGAGCGTTTCTTGGGAAAGAACGCGCTCGGCACGACCAAGCGCGGGATCGGACCGGCGTACGCGGACAAGTCCTCGCGGGTGGGACTGCGCGTCCAGGACCTCCTGGACGCCAAGATCTTTCGCGAGAAGCTCGACGTCGTGTTGCACGAGAAGAATCTCGTGCTGAACAAGATCTACAATCGCCCGTCGATTCCCGCCAAGGACATCACCGCCAAGTACCTCGACGAGATGGCGCCCCGTCTGGCGCCGATGATCAAGGACACGGTCGCCGTGGTTCACGACGCGTTGGGCCGAGGTGAACGGATCCTGCTCGAGGGAGCCCAGGCGACGTTCCTCGACCTCGATCACGGCACCTATCCCTTCGTCACCTCGTCCAATCCGGTCGCCGGTGGCGCGTGCACCGGCTCGGGGCTCGGGCCACGCGACCTCACGGGGATCGTGGGCATCGCCAAGGCCTACGTGACGCGAGTCGGTGCGGGCCCCTTCCCGACCGAAGTGGACGGCGACCTGGCCGAGTTGCTGGTCGAGCGCGGACACGAGTTCGGCACGAACACGGGCCGTCGTCGACGCGTCGGGTGGTTCGACGCGGTCATGGCGCGCCAGGCCGCTCGGCTCAATTCGCTCAGCGAGATCGCGCTCACGAAGTTGGACGTGCTCGATACGCTCGAAGAGATCAAGGTGTGCGTGGGCTACGAGGCGAACGCGGAACGCTACGACTATCCGCCCTATCACCAGTCGGTCCTGCACGACGTGACGCCGATCTACGAGACGCTGCCCGGCTGGTGCAGCGACCTGACGTCCTTTACCAGCTACGAGCAGTTACCCGAGAAGGCGAAGCGGTACGTGGCGTTCCTCCAGGACACCATCGGCGTGCCGATTTCGGTCGTCGGCGTCGGTCCGGGCCGAGAGCAGTTCGTTCGCCCCTCGTGAGCACGAGCGTCGTCGTCGGTTCGGGTGCGCGAGAGCACGCGCTGGCCTGGGCCCTCGCCCAGAGCGGGAACGTGGTGGTGACCCCGGGCAACGCGGGAATCGCGGCGCACGGCATCACCTGTGTCGCGACGCCCGCGACCGAGCTCGACGCCGACCTCTTTGTCATCGGACCCGAGCAACCGTTGGTGGAAGGACTCGCCGACCAGCTCCGCGCGCAGGGAAAGACGGTGCTGGGTCCGGGCGCCGACGGCGCGCGTCTCGAGGGTTCGAAGGCTTTCATGAAGGAGTTCCTCGAGAGCGCGGGCGTGCCGACCGCTCGCTACGGCGTCTTCACCCGCGAGGACGAGGCGCTGGCCTTCCTCTCGAGCATGAGTCCTCCGTACGTCATCAAGACCGACGGGCTCGCGGCGGGCAAGGGCGTGCTCGTCACCGAGTACCTCGCCGAGGCCCGACGCGACGTGCTGAGCAAGCTCAAGGGCGAGGCGTTCGGGCGGGCGGGCACGACGGTGGTGATCGAAGAAGGGCTCGACGGCGAGGAGTGCTCGCTGACGGTGCTCTTTGACGGCTCGCGAGCCCTCGCGCTCGCGCCGGCGCAAGACTTCAAACGCGTCGGTGACGCGAACCAGGGTCCGAACACCGGCGGCATGGGCGCGTACGCGCCAATGGAGGCGATGACGAGTGAACTCGTCGAGGACGTGATGAGCCGCATCGTGGCGCCGACCGCGCACGAGTTGGCTCGACGCTCGATCGACTATCGCGGCGTGCTCTACGCCGGCGTGATGCTGACGTCGCAGGGTCCCAAGCTGCTCGAGTACAACGTTCGCTTCGGCGACCCCGAGACCGAGGTCATCGCACCGCTCTACGGTGCGCGGCTGTTCGACCTGTTGCGCGGCGTGGGAGAGGGCCACCTCGAAGCGCAGGCCCTGGGAACGTCGCAGTACGCCGTGACGGTGGTCTTGGCGGCGCATGGCTACCCGCAGCACCCGCGTCGTGGCGACATGATCTACGGTCTGGGCCGTGACGGCCAGTTGGCCCAGCCCGTCGCGGGCGTGAGCGTGTACCACGCGGGCACCGAGGCGGACCAGCGCGGCAGGTTCCTCACGGCGGGTGGCCGCGTGCTCGCGATCACCGGCGTCGGTGACTCGATCCGCCACGCTCGCGAACGCGCCTACGAGGGCGCGTCGCTCGTAACCTTTGAGGGGAGGGTGATGCGTAGCGACATCGCCCTCGCCGTGATCTAGAGGAGTGTCATGATCCCGAGGTACTCGCCCGAGGACGTCGCGGCACTCTTTGGCGACGTCAATCGATTCGACACCATGCTGGAGGTGGAGATCCTCGCGGCCGAGGCACTCGCCAAGATCGGCGTCCTGCCCGCGAGCGACGTGGGCGCGTTACGCGCTCGGCGGCCGGTCGTCGACCAGGCCTTCGTCGCCGACGTCGACGCGCGCGAACAAGTCACCAATCACGACACCGCCGCGTTCGTCGACGTGGTCCAGTCGAGGATCGGCATGCCCGAGGGCGCCTGGATCCATTATGGTCTCACGTCCTCAGACGTCGTCGACACCGCGCTGTGCCACACCCTCGCCACGGCAATGGACATCGTGATCGACGAGGCGCTCGCCCTGCGCGACGCCTTGACCCAGCGGGCGATCGAGACGATTGACTGGCCCATCACCGGTCGCACGCACGGTATGTACGCCGAGCCGACGACGTACGGCGCGAAGTTCGCTCTGTTCGCCCTGCAAGTCGAGCGCGACGTCGAACGCGCGCGTCGGGCGCGCACCGCGATCGCGGTGGGCAAGTTGTCGGGCGCCGTGGGAACGTATTCGAACATCGACCCCTCCGTCGAGCGCGACGTCTGTGACGCGCTCGGGCTCGTGCCGGTTCCCGCGACCCAGGTCATCGCCCGGGACCGTCACGCCGAGGTGCTCTACGCCTGCGCGGCGTTGGGCACGTCGATCGAACAATTCGCCCTGGAGGTGCGGCTGCTCGCACGAAGCGAGGTCGGCGAGGTGGAAGAGCCCTTCGCACCTGGTCAGAAGGGTTCGTCGGCGATGCCGCACAAGCGTAATCCCGTCTTGTCCGAGCGGCTGTGCGGACTCAGCCGCGTGCTACGTGGCTACCTTCAGGCAGGACTCGAGGACGTCGCACTGTGGCACGAGCGCGACATCTCGCACTCGAGCGTCGAGCGGGTCATCCTGCCCGACGCGTTGCAGTTGACGGTCTACATGCTGCGAAAGGCCACCGGTCTCGCGAAGGGACTCGTATTGCATCCCGAACGGGCGCTCGAGAACTTGACCGTGACGTCGCTCGGACTGGTCTTCTCGCAGTCGGTTCTTCTGGCGTTGGTCGATTCGGGGATCGCGCGCGAGGACGCGTACCGCATCGTGCAGCGTTGCGCGCGACGAGCGGTGGAGGAGCGCAGGAGTTTCCGTGAGGTCGTCGAAAGCGACGACGCGCTCGATCTTCGAAGCGACGTGCTCGAGCGCGCCTTTGACGTGCAGCGCCTCCTCGTGCACCGACGTCGTTTTCTTGACGCGCTGACGTGGGCGACGTGAGCGTCGACCTTCGCCACGTGTATTCGGGCAAGGTCCGAGACCTCTACGACGTCGACGACGACCATCTGCTCATGGTGGCGTCGGATCGATTGAGCGCCTTTGACGTCGTGATGAATGAAGCGATTCCCGAGAAGGGACGCGTGCTGACCGGTCTCACCAACTACTGGATTCGCGAGTTCGCGGGCGAGATTCCCGCGTCACTGGTCTCGTGTGACCCCGACGAGATCGAGCGTTTCGTCCCGGGATTCCTCGCGATGCCGCAGTGGCACGGACGCACGATGTTGGTGCGTCGCGCCCACATGCTCGCCCTCGAGTGCATCGTGCGCGGGCGCCTCGCGGGGTCCTTCTACGAGGAGTACAAGACCCACGGCTCGGTTCAGGGAATGAGCCTCCCATCAGGGATGCAGTTGACCGATCCGTTCGAGGCGCCGCTGTTCACGCCCTCGACCAAGGCCGCGTCGGGCCACGACGTCAACATCGATTTGACGACCGCGGCGAGTCTCGTGGGCGACGAGGCGCTCGAGCAGGCCATGGCGATCTGCCTCGACTTGTTCACGCGGGCCGCGGCGTCGCTCGCCTCGGTCGGGTTGATACTCGCCGACACGAAGTTCGAGTTGGGCTACGTCGACGGTGAACTGGTCGTGTGCGACGAGGTGCTCACGCCCGACTCGTCGAGGATCTGGCCCGCCGACCACGTTCGTCCGGGCGTGACGCCACCGTCGTTCGACAAGCAACCCTTTCGTGATTGGCTCTCGGCGCGAGGGTGGGACCGCACGCCGCCGCCACCCGACGTGCCCGCCGAGGTCGTCGCGGCGACGTCGCAACGTTACGTCGCGTGCTACGAGTTGGTGACCGGTCATTCGTTGGGCGACTGGTACGGTGGGTAGGAGTGGAATACCCCATCATCGTTGACGTCACCCTGCGCGAAGGCATCGCCGATCCCGAGGGCGCCACGATTGAACGTGCCCTGCCGGCGCTCGGCTTTCGCGGGGTGACGCACGTACGAGCCGGGAAGTCCTTTCGCATGAGCATCGACGCCGAGGATGAGCCAACGGCGCTCGCGACCGCTTCGGCCCTGGCCGAACGCCTCCTTTCCAATCCCGTGATTGAGAACGCGACGGCGCGAAGCGCCGCGAAGGGTTAGACAGTGGCGCGAATCGGCGTGGTGGTCTTTCCGGGCTCGAACTGCGAGTACGACGCGCTGGGTGCGATGAACACGCTCGGGGCGCAGGCGGAGTTCGTGTGGCATTCGACCACGCACCTGGACGGTTTTGACGGCGTGATCCTTCCGGGCGGGTTCGCCCACGGTGACTACCTGCGTCCGGGAGCCCTCGCGCGCTTCTCGCCGGTGATGGAAGCGGTCGCCTCGTTCGCGCGAGCGGGCGGCGCCGTGCTCGGTATTTGCAACGGTTTTCAGGTCTTGACCGAAGCGGGCCTGCTCCCAGGGGCCTTGCAGAAGAACCGCGGGCTCACGTTCCTCTGTCAGCCGACGACGCTCGTCGTTTCCTCGACCGCGTCGGTGCTGACGCGTCGCGCCGCGCTGGGTCAGGAACTGGTCGTTCCGATCAACCACTTCTCGGGGGCCTACACCTGCGACGACGAGACGTGGGCGTCACTCGTGGCGAACGATCAGATCGTCCTTCGCTACAAGGACAATCCCAACGGATCGCGTGACGACATCGCGGGGGTGTCCAACGTCGAGGGCAACGTCGTGGGCCTCATGCCCCATCCGGAGCGGGCGATGTCGACCCTGCTCGGAAGCGCCGACGGACGCGTGCTGCTCGAGGGATTCGTTCGCGCGCCGGTGTCCGCGGGCGCGCGCTAGCGCGACGGTTCGTGGCGAGTCACGGTCGTCGCGTCGCGCGGATCTGCGTCGCGCTGGCGCTCGTCATCGTGCTCTACTGGGTTTTTTGGTATAGCCACCGCTCGCTCGTCGCCTCGACCAACACCAAGGTCTACGTGAACTTCGAACAGGCCTTCCCCCTCGCCGACGGATTCATCGTGGCGTGCTTGTTACTCGCGGCGCGGGCCCTCGGCCGACGCCGATCGACGGCCGTGCTCTACTTGCTCGTCGGTACCGGTGCGGGGTTCTACTTGTGTTCGATGGACGTGCTCTTCGATCTCGAACACGACATTTGGTCCAAAGGCGCCAACGGTCTCGTCGAACTCGGCATCAACGTGGTGACACTGCTCGCGGCGACGGCGCTGACGCGTTGGACGTGGTCGCGTCGTCACGAACTCGATCCCCCGGTCCACTGAATCAGACCTCGGCGGGTAGTTTGGAAGGGTGAGTCGCGCCCCCGAGTCCTTGCACCGCGCCCTGGGACTCACCGATTCGGAGTTCGATCAAATCGTCCAGGTCCTCGGGCGCGACCCGAATCCTTTGGAATTGGCGCTGTACGGCGTGATGTGGAGCGAGCATTGTTCGTATAAGTCCTCGCGCATCCACCTTCGTCGCCTCCCAAGCCAGGGCGAACACGTGCTCGTGGGACCGGGCGAGAACGCGGGCGTGATCGACGCCGGCGACGGTATCGCGGTCGCGATACGCATCGAGAGCCACAACCACCCTTCGGCGATCGAGCCCTACCAGGGGGCCGCCACCGGCGTCGGCGGGATCCTGCGCGACGTCTTCACGATGGGCGCGCGCCCGCTCGCGGTGATGGACCCTCTCTTCTTCGGGAACCTGGACGACGCGCGTCAGCGCTGGCTCGTCGAGGGCGTGGTCTCGGGCATCTCGGGCTACGGCAACTCGGTGGGCGTGCCGACGGTGGGCGGCGAACTCACCTTTGACGAGTGCTACTCGTCCAACCCCCTCGTAAACGTGCTGTGCTGCGGCGCCCTGCCGACGGACCGCCTCGTGTTGGGTGTCGCGTCAGGGGTCGGGAACCTCGCGGTTCTGCTCGGCTCGTCGACCGGTCGCGACGGCATCGGCGGGGTGTCGGTGCTCGCCTCGGCGGGTTTCGCCGGTGACGACGGCGCGGCGTCGCTCGACGACGCCAAACGGCCCAGCGTCCAGGTGGGCGACCCCTACGAGGAGAAGCGCCTCATCGAGGCGTGCCTCGAACTGCTCGATCGCGGATTGGTGGTCGGTATCCAGGACCTCGGTGGCGCGGGACTGGTGTGCGCCACGAGTGAGACCGCCGCACGCGGCGGGGTGGGGATGGACGTCGACGTCACCGCCGTGCCCCTGCGCGAGGAGGGGATGCAACCGTTCGAGATCATGACCTCCGAGAGCCAGGAGCGGATGCTGGCGATCATCACCCCCGAGCACTGGGACGAGCTGGCTGGACTCTGTGCCAAGTGGGAGGTTCGAGCGAGCGTGGTGGGTCGCGTCGTCGAACCCAGTCTCGACGCGCACGGTAATCCGGTGGGGATGCTGCGCATCAGGCGAGGCTTCGATGGCGAGGTCCTCGGCGAGGTGCCCGCGAAGTCGCTCGCCGACGAGGCGCCGCTCTACGACCGGGCGAGTGAACGACCCGCGTCGCTCGACGCGCTGCACGACGACGACCCGACCTTCGACGAACCGGTGGGTTCGCTGCGCGACGACCTGCTCGCGATGCTCGTGGATCCGGCGTGGGTCTATCGTCAGTACGACTCGCAACTCTTTCTCAACACCGTCGTCGGACCCGGACGCGACGCGTCGTTACTGCGTCTGGCGGGTCCCGGACTGCCCGAGTCGTCGCGCGGTCTCGCGCTCACGACCGATTCGAATCCCCGCTGGTGCGCGCTCGATCCCCGAGCGGGTACTGCCCTCACCGTCGCCGAGGGCGTCGCGAACCTGGCGTGCGTGGGAGCGAACCCCAAGGCGCTCGTCAACTGCCTGAACTTCGGCAATCCCGAACATCCCGAGGTGATGTGGCAGCTCAAGGAATCGATCGAGGGTATGGCCGAAGCGTGCACGGCCCTGGGGATCCCCGTGGTGGGGGGCAACGTGTCGCTCTACAACGAGAGCGGCGGCAACGACATCGACCCCACGCCGGTGGTCGGTCTTCTCGGCGTGCTCGAGCGTCTCGTCGCGCCGCCGCCGGGCTGGAACTGGCACGACGGCGACGCGGTGGTGCTCGTGGGCGATCGTCGAGCCCAAGGCGACGTCGCCTTTCCGCTCGCGGGTACTCGTTGGGCCACTCGGCGTGGACGTCGCGGCGGCGTGGTCCCACCCTTTGACCCCGCGCGACTCAGGGTGACCTTCGAGTTCGTCGCCGCAGAGATCGCGCGGATCTGCGCGGGCGAGGCGAGTGACGTGACCTCGGTGCACGACGTGGGATCGGGCGGACTGTCAACCGCGCTGGCGGAGATGGCGAGCGTCGCGGGCCTGGGCGCGAACATCTTCGAGCTCGAAGGACACGGTGAGTTCTTCGCCGAATTTCCGGGCCGCTTCGTCATGACGACCAACAACCTCGAGCGCTTCATCGCGCGCGCGGTGCGAGCGGGCGTGGCGCTCGAGGAGATCGGCCGCGTGGGCGGCACGCGGTTGCGCATCGGTTCGAGCGTGGACCTTGACGTCGAGGAGATCGCTGGTCGGCGCCGTGGCGCGCTCGAAGCTTCGCTCGAGGGCGCGAGCTAGGCGATCGCCTTCAACTCGTCGAGGACCTCGTTGGGCACACGCAGGTCGCCCGACTTGCCAAAGCCCAGCGTCACGTCGTTCTTGTAACTGCCGTGGTAGTCCGATCCACCAGTGGGGATCATGCCGGCGTCGCGAGTCAGCTTGACCATCAATGATCGAAGGGCCTGCGAGGTGCCGCCGTAGTAGGCCTCGACACCGCGCAACCCGCGCTCGCGCAGCGACGCCATGACCCTGGGCATCGTGGCGACGATGGCGGTGGTGTTCATTGAATCGACGTAGTTCACCAACGGGTGGGCGATGGAAAAGACCGTCGACGAGCCTCTAGCGGCGTCGACGAACTCTTCGATCGCCATGCTGGTCTTGGGCACGTAGGCCCGTCCCTCGGAGCCGAGCCACTCGATGAAGACGCCGTTCCAGCCCTCGTCGGTTCGTTCGCCCACGATCTCGGGGTGCAACTCGAACATGGCGCGCGCGAAGTGGGGCCGTCCGATCGAGTGCACGTTGCCCGCCAGCAGGGCGAGGTAGTCAATGGTCAGCTTGTCAAAGCCCTTCTCGTTGAGCACCTTGACCAGGGCCGCGTTTCGCACGTCGCGGTCGTGGCGCAGGGACGCCAACTTCAGTTGCAGTGGGTGATCGGGGTCGAGGGGTACGAAATAGGCCAGGACGTGCACGTTGCGCGGTCCGACGGACCCGTCCGAACGCGTCTTGGGGAACTCGTTGTCACGCAGGGATACCTCCACCCCGCTCACCAGTTCGACGCCGAAGCGCTCGCACGCCTCGCTCATCTGGGGATAGCTGGCGGTCGTGTCGTGGTCGGTCAGGGCGATGGCCGAAATACCCAACTCGTACGCCTTTTGCGCGAGTTGGGTCGGCGTGTCCGATCCGTCCGAGAAACTCGAATGCGTATGCAGGTCAATCACGGTCCTAGAGTACCGACGAAACCAGTGGGGGTTCTGTGGCTGTGCGAGAATGTCGCAGTGCCTCGTGAACTGCCGACCCCTACAGTGGAGAAGGCATGAAGGAAGCGTGTGGCGTCGTCGGCATCGTTGCCCCGGGTCGAGCCGCTGCGCATCTCTGTTACGACTCGCTCTACGCCCTCCAGCACCGCGGCCAGGAATCGGCTGGTATGGCCACCTTCCACAACCAGCAGATCACGGTGGTCAAGGACAACGGACTGGTCAGCCACGTCTTCGCCGACACGACCCTGCGCGCGCTCGCCGGGTCGCTCGTCATTGGTCATACGCGTTACTCGACCTCGGGTTCGGCGAATTGGACGGCGGCTCAGCCGGTCTTTCGCTCGGCGGGATCGTCCGGCTTCGCGATTGCCCATAACGGCAATCTGACCAACACCTCAGAACTCGCGGACAAGGCCGGTATCGCGGTGACCTCGATGCTCTCGGACTCGGACCTCGTCGCCGAACTGCTCGCGCGCGAAGTCGAGCACGGCGCCACGCTCGCCGAAGCGCTGTCGGTCGTGCTCTCGATCGCCGAAGGGGCGTTCTCCATGGTCGTACTCGAGGCCAACGCCGTACACGCCGTGCGCGATCCCTACGGCTTTCGCCCCCTGTGTCTCGGGCGTCTGGGTGACGACGGTTCGGGCGAAGGGTGGGTCGTGGCCTCGGAGTCGCCGGCCCTGGACGTGATCGGCGCCACGTTCGTGCGCGAGATCCAGCCCGGCGAGATGCTCACGATCACCACCGAGGGCGTGACGTCGACCCAGTTGCTCGAACCGGCGGGCGAGAAGCAGAAGCTGTGCATCTTCGAGTTCGTCTACTTCGCGCGCCCCGACACCTATCTCATGGGCCACCAGGTGCACACCACGAGGCGACGCATGGGAGAGCTGCTCGCGGGTCAGTCGCGCGTGGAGGCGGACATCGTCATGGGGGTGCCCGATTCGGGCGTGCCCGCCGCCGAGGGTTACGCGAAGGCGTCGGGCATCCCTTTCGGCTACGGACTGGTGAAGAATCGTTACATCGGACGCACCTTTATTGCGCCCGACCAGAACAAGCGTGCCGCGAGCGTGCGGCGAAAATTGAACCCCCTGCGAGAGAACATCGAAGGACAACGCCTCGTCGTGGTGGACGATTCGATCGTGCGCGGTACGACGACCCAGGCGCTCGTCAAGATGCTTCGCGACGCGGGGGCCAAGGAGGTCCACCTGCGTATCTCGTCGCCGCCGTTCATGTGGCCCTGCTACTTCGGCATTGACACGCCGACGCGCGTCGACCTGCTGGCGGCCAACAACTCGATCCCCGAGATGAACGCGTTCATTGGCTCCGATTCCCTCGAATTCATCACGCTGGCCAACCTGCGAGCCGCGATCCAACTCGACGGTGAATGCTGTGACGCGTGTCTCACGGGTAACTACCCCGCGCCGACCCCGGTGGCCCTCGGGGCGAGCGGGGGTCGTTGGTGAGTCGACTGCTCGAACAGCCCTCGGGCGGGATGACCTACCACGCGGCTGGGGTGTCGATCGAGGCCGGCGACCAGGTGGTCCAGCGCATCCGAGGCGTCGTTGACAGCACGAAGCGTCCCGAGGTCCTCGGCGGCATCGGCGGTTTCGCCGGGATGTTCGCCCTCGAGCGGTCCTCGATGAAGGACCCCGTGCTCGTCGCGTCAGCCGACGGTGTGGGAACCAAGCTCGAAGTGGCGCGCCAGATGGGTCGCTACGACACGGTGGGCCGCGACCTGGTCGCGATGCTCGTCGACGACCTCGCGTGCCTCGGGGCCGAGCCGCTCTTCATGCTCGACTACGTGGCGGTCGGATCACTGGACCCCGCGCGCTTGGAAGAACTCGTGACCGGCATCGCCGACGGTTGTCGCGACGCGGGCATCGCGCTGCTGGGCGGCGAGACCGCCGAGCACGGTGACGTGATGCACCCCGACGACCTGGACGTCGCCGGTTTCGCCGTGGGCGTGCTCGAACGTGGTCACGAACTCGGGGTTCAGCGCGTGCACAAGGGTGACGCCCTGATCGGTTTCGGCTCGCCCGGGCTGCGATCGAACGGCTACTCACTCGCGCGAAAGGTCTTGATGACGGACCCTGACGCACTGGCTCGCCCCGCGTACCCCGGCGCGGCGCGTTCCTTGGGCGACGAGCTCCTGGTGCCGTCGGTGATCTACTCACCGGCCCTTTTCGCGATGCGCAAGAAGATGGGCGACGGGGTCCGAGCCGCGGCGCACGTCACGGGAGGCGGCATCATGGGCAACGTCGTGCGGGTCGTGCCACCCACCCGCGACGCCGTGATCCACCTCGATGCCTTCGAGACACCCGAGATCTTCTACGAGATCCAGCGTCGTGGTCAGGTGAGCGCGGATGAGATGGTCCGAGTCTTCAACTGCGGGCTGGGCATGGTGGTGGTGGTCGACGCCGACGACACCGACACCGCGGTCGAGGTGGCCCGCGAGAACGGGCTCAGCGCGTCGGTCATCGGCAACGTCCGCAGCGGTACGGGATCGGTGGTGTTGACGTGAGTGACGCCCGGGACCGTGTGCTCGAGCATCTCGTGGACCATTCGGTGCGGCGCGGCGACTTCACGTTGAAGTCGGGGCGCACGTCGACGTGGTTCATCGATTCCAAGCAGACGATCTGCGCGTGCGAGACCATGCTCGACGTCGCGACGTTGGTCCTCGAGCGGATCCCCGCCGACGCCACCGCAATCGGTGGACTCACCATGGGCGCCGACGGCGTCTCGTTCATCACCGCGGGCGTGGCGTCGACGAAGGGCCGCCCCCTTCGCGCCTTCAGTGTTCGAAAAGAAGTGAAGGACCACGGCGCGGGCGGACGGATCGCGGGAGCACTTCACGTGGGCGATCACGTGGTGGTCACCGAGGACACCGTGACGCGCGGCACGAGTCTGCTCGAGGCCGCGAAGGTCGTACGCGACTACGGCGCGTCGGTCGTGTTGTTGCTCGCGGTGGTCGATCGCGGGGGCACGGTGGCGGCGATGGCGGCTCGCGAGGGTCTCGCCTTTGACGCGATCTTCACCGCACCCGATCTCGGTTTCTCCTACGAGGGTGCCTAGCGCTCGTCGGCGAGGACGTCCAAGACCCTCGTGCGCCATTCGGCGAGGTGGGGGTAGTTCTCCTCGGGCGTGTGTCCGAAGCGCAGCACGAGCGCGTCGAGGACCGGGACCACGCTGATCATCTGGCCCTCGTAGCCGCTCGCCCAGTAGGTGCCGTAGCGGTCGCCGGTGACCCACCACTGCCAGGAGTAGAAGGAGTCGCTGTCGGGATCCTTGCTGAGCGGTACCTGGGCGGTGGCGGCCCACTCGCGAGAGATGAGCCGTTGGCCGTCCCATTCGCCGCCGCGTAGATAGAGCAGACCGAACTTGGCGAAGTCCAGCGCGGTGGCGTGCACGTAACTCGACGCGACGAACACGCCGGTCGGATCGAAGGTGGCGACCGCGCTGCGCATCCCGAGGGGACCGAAGAGTCGTGCGTGCAGGTACGCGTCGTACTGGTGCGCGTAACCGACCTGGTCGGCCACGATGCGGCTCAGCACGTTGGTGGTGCCACTGGAGTAGTTGAAGTGGGTGCCGGGCTCGTGGGCGAGGGGAAGTGCCGCGGTGTAGCCCGCCATGTCGTGCTTGCCGTCGCCGAAGAGCATCTCGATCACGTGGCTCGTCTGGCCGATCTCGTAGTTCTCGACGAAGGCGAGTCCGTCGCGCATGGCGAGAAGGTCCTTCAGGCGAATGGCGTGGCGTGGGTCATCGGGCTGTGACCATTCAGGTACCGGGGCACGTGCCTCGGGGTCGAGCCGGCCCTCATCGACGAGCGTGCCGATGATCATGTGCAGGTGCGACTTGGCCATGGACCAGGACAAGAGCTGGGAGCGCGCGTCGATGGGTTCGGGTGCGCGGTCGAAGAACTCCTGGACGCCCGCGTAGCGCTCGACGACGGCCTTTCCTCCCTGGACGACGACGACCGCGTTGGTGAGGGCGAGTTCGTCGATCTCGAACGCCTCGTCGACGACCTTCACCAGCGCGTCCGACGCCGCGTCCGATCGGGGCCAGGTGTCGGTGGGCCAGGCGACCCCCGCTGGTTGGGCGGCGAATCTCGGCTCGACGGTTGGTACTTCGCTCATGGTCCCCCTTGTCCGAGGCCATTGTGTCACGGCTCGTCACACCCCGTCGGTAGGTTTCGTCGATGAGCCATGCGTCCGAACCCGCCGAGCAATACTTCTACCGGTCCGCGCGCGCCCGTACTCGTCGAGATTCAATGGTGTGCGTCTACCTGGTCGTGCGCTGTCACGGTTCGTCGGTCGTCGCGCGGATCGAACCCCTGGGTCTCGTTCCCGCGTGGGTCGGCGACCACGAGATCGCGCTGCGTGGACTGCGCCGCAACCTCGTCTCGGTGGGTCCTTGGCGCCGGACCCGAAGTGCTCACCACGCGCGCGTCGCGGTGCGCCGCCTGGGTCAATGAACGCGTTCGTCCCGGGTGCTACCCGCACGACGACCGTGTGGTGGTCGAGACCGGCGTCGATCCGGTGACCTCACGCTTTTCAGGCGCGCGCTCTACCAACTGAGCTACTCGACCTCCTCGTCACCCTTTCGGGTGTCGAGCGGACCTGACGGGATTTGAACCCGCGACCTCCGCCTTGACAGGGCGGCGTGCACTCCGAGCTGCACCACAGGTCCTCGGTGTTCTCGAAGGAAAGACCCCGAGACGCGAAGTGTCAGTCTATCCGTTGGCGGACGCCCGAATCGAGGCCCGCCAAGCTTCCAAATCGTCCGGCTCGTAGACTGCCCATCGTGCCAGTGGCTCGTCCCACCCTTGCAGCGGCGACGGCCCGAGCGTGAATCTCACCGTGGTGTTGGTGGTGCTGGGCGCGGGCCTCGTTCACGCCCTGTGGAACGCCATGGCCAAGAGCCTCCACGACCAGTTCGCGAGCTTCGCACTGTTGAATCTGGGCGTGGCGCTGGTGTGTTGGTGCACCTGGCCCTTCGTCGGGTTGCCGAAATCGAAGGCCGTGGTGTATCTCGCGTTCTCGGTCCTGTGTCACGTCGGCTACGAGCTCTTCCTCATGGGCGCCTATCGTCGCAGTGACTTCTCCCAGTCCTATCCGATCGCGCGAGGGATCGCGCCGTTGTTGGTCTCGTTGGCGGGATTGATCTTCGCGGGCGAACACCTCAGCGCGCGAGGACTCGCCGGCGTGGTCGCCATCGTCGTGGGAATAACCGCCCTCGCGTTACGTCGAAGTCGAGCACTTGGTCATCGCCAGGGCGTGTACTGGGCGCTGGCGACCGGCGCGGCGATCGCCACGTACACCGTCGTGGACGGCCTCGGGGTGCGCGCGAGTGACGACGCGTTGCGCTACGCGCTCACCTTGTTCTCCTTGCAGTCGACGGTCTGGTTGGTGGGCGTCGTGGCCCGTCAGCGGCGCGGTTGGTGGCCCGGCGCGCGTCGAGCCGCGGTGGGCATGGCGGGCGGCGTGCTCTCGATGGTGGGCTACGTGGCCGTTCTCTGGGCACAGATTCGTGCACCGCTGGGGGTCGTGAGTGCCCTGCGAGAAACCGGCGTCCTGTGGGCGGCGCTCATCGGCGTCTTCGTCTTTCGTGAAGGACGGGCGCGCCGTCTTGTGCTGCCGGCGATCGTGGTCGCGGGCGGCATCGCCCTGGTGAGCCTCGGTTGAACGCCTCAGTGGGGCAAGACCAGGCAGAACGGGTGGCCCACCGGGTCGAGGTAGACGCGAAACGTCTCGCCGGGCTGGAACGCGTGTTTGGTCGCGCCTTGTTCGAGGAGGTGTCGCTCGCCCTCGTCGAGGTCGTCGACGATGAAGTCCAGGTGCGCCTGCTGGGGTACCGGCCCCTCGGGCCACGTGGGTGCGACGTAGTTCGTCACGCGCTGAAAAGCGAGCGTGGGCATGCCTTCGTTCAAGAGACGCACCCACTCGATCTCGCCCGACTCCTCGTCGAGCGGTTCGATCTCCATGCCGGTCACGCGCGAGTAGAAGTCCGCCAGCGCCAAGGGATCGGGGCAATCGAGCGCGGTGAGTTCGAGTTGAGGCTTCATGGACTCAACGTAGTGCGACCGCTGGGCTCGAGCAAGCAGTAAACGGTCGTGCGCTACGTTGACTCCATGACCCAAGAGGTGACGCCGTTCGCGAACGTCGCGGCGAAGAACGTCGTCGTCATCCTGCTCGACTCGTTGAACCGTCACCTCCTCGAGGCCTACGGGTCCCAGGAGTTCACCACGCCGAACCTGTCGCGCTTCGCCAAGCGCTCCCTTCGATTCACCAATCACCACACCGGATCGTTGCCCTGCATGCCCGCGCGCCACGACGTCCTGTGCGGCGCCCTCGACTTCTTGTGGCGACCGTGGGGTTCGATCGAGATCTGGGAGGACGCGATCACCTACGAGTTACGCAAGAAGGGCGTGGTCACGCAGTTGGTGACCGACCACCCGCACCTCTTCGAGGCCGGCGGCGAGAACTATCACACCGACTTCTCCGCCTGGGCGTACGTACGTGGTCACGAGGACGATCCGTGGAAGACGCGCCTGGACCCCTCGTGGTTCGGCGCCCCGGCGTTACCCGCCCAGCCGGCGTCCTTTGCGCGAGGTTACGAGAAGTCGCGGACGTACTTTCGAAGCGAAGAGGACTTTCCCGGGCCCCGGACGATGAGCGCGGCGGCGGCGTGGTTGAAGGAGAACGCCCACCAACACGAACGCTTCTTCTTGTTCGTCGACGAGTTCGATCCGCACGAGCCCTTCGACACGCCCGAGCCGTGGGCCTCGATGTACGACGCCGACTGGAGCGGACCAAAGGTCATTTGGCCGCCCTACACCGACGCGGGCGGGCCCAGCGTCCCCGACCAACGCACTGGTCGCCAGATCAGGGCGAACTACGGGGCCAAGCTCTCCATGATCGACCACTACCTCGGCCGGGTCCTTGACGCGCTGGACGAACAGGACCTGTGGCGCGAGACTGCGGTGATCGTCATGACCGACCACGGACACTACTTAGGCGAGCGCGGCGGGATCTGGGGAAAGCCGGGTGTGCCGATCTACGCCGAGATGGGTCACATCCCGCTCATGGTCGCCTGGCCCGGCGCGCCGCCGCGCGACGTCGACGACCTGACCACCACCGTCGACGTCCACGCGACCTTGTGCGACGTCTTTTCGGTGAAACCCGAGCACCGCACGCACGGACACTCGCTGGTGCCGGTGTTGAACGGCACGGGCCCGACGACGCGCTCGCACCTGTTGACCGGTATCTGGGGACGCGAGGTCGTCTACGTCGACAACGATCGAAAGTTCGTCCGTGCGCCCGTGGCGAGCAACCGGCCGCTCGAGATGTACTCCAACCGTTGGTCGACGATGCCCATTCACGCCTTCCCCCAGATTCGTCTCCCGCGTCCGAACGTACGGGCCACCCTCAGCTTCATGCCTGGTTCTGACGTGCCGGTGATCAAGCAACCCTTCGGCGTCGCCGACGACGTGCCGTTCTGGGCCCGAATGTCGGACTTTCACGGCGACGTGTGCTTCGACCGCCGCGAGGATCCCCACGAGGAGCGCAACCTCTTGGATGGACCCGCGCTTCGCATGTCACCCGAGGTCGAAGCGCTGCGAGAGGCGCTGAAGGAGATCGAAGCGCCGATCGCCCAGATTGAGCGACTGCTCCTCTAGGCGCCGGTGACGCGCTGGGGGAAGTTCCGGGTCGCGGTGGCGTACCACTGAGCAGACGGTTTGGGCGTTCGGCGAAACGTGGCGCGATCGACGCTCACGATGCCGAATTTTGGCCGATAACCGAGGGACCACTCGAAGTTGTCGAGTAGCGACCACTGGAAGTAACCGCGCACGTCGACGCCGTCGTCGATCACGCGGCCAAGACCCTCGAGCGCCTCATCGAGGTAACGGATCCTCTGTTCGTCGTCATCGGTGCCAATGCCGTTCTCGGTGACGTAGATGGGTAGCGTCGAGAGCGAGGCGGCCCGACGCACCGTGTGCTCAACGCACTGGGGCCAAAAGAGGTAGCCCATCTCGGTTTTCTCACCGGGCGGGTCGACGACGACGCCGTTGGGACCGACGACCATTTTCGTGTAGCACTGCACGCCGATGTAGTCGTCGCCGACCGAGGCGGCCAGGTACTTGTCCTCCATCTCCTCGCGCATCGCGTGCATCTTCTCCTCGCCGCCGGGCAATGCTTCGTACTCTTGCATTGACAGCGGCATGCCAATGGGGTAGTGGTTGGATCCTTCGCGCAGGGCGTCGCGCATCGCGACGTGGGCTCGGCGCATCAGGTCGTTCACCGCGACGAATCGATCGTTGTCGGTGACGCCGGGCGGGAACATGCCGATGAGATAGCCCATGACCGCCACGATGTTGGGCTCGTTGATCGTGCAGGCGACGCCGATCAGATCACCGAACTCGCGGTCGACGACGCGCGCGTAGTCCGCCAGCCACTGCACGATCTCGGGATTCTCGAATCCCCCCGCGTCAGCGACCCACAGTGGCAGGGTGAAGTGGTGGAGGGTCACGACGGGCAGGATCGAGCGCGCGTGACAGGCTTCGAGCACGGTCCGGTAGTGATCGAGCGCGTCGCGGTCGAACGTACCGTGCTCGGGTTCGATGCGGGCCCATTCGACGGAAAGTCGAAAGGAGTTCAAGCCGAGGTCGACGAGCAGTTCCAGGTCTTGCTCGTAGCGGTGCCACGAGTCGCAGGCGTCACCGCAGACTTCGACCGCCACGGTGCCCGGTGCGCGTTCGAAGCGCCACCAGTCCGTATTGGAACCGCCACCTTCTATCTGATAAGCGGAGGTGGATGTCCCCCATAGGAAGGGTTTCGGGTAGTTGACGTCGCGTGGTGTCATGGAACGAATCTAGGTCGGGTCCGAGACCGCCGTGGGACCTATTTGTTGACGATGACGATGAAACCCCAGACGGCGACGCCAAGAATGGCCAGCGCGAGCACGCTCATCGCGGTCGCACTCAGGCCACGCACCACCGGCGAGTTCTCGCTTCGGCGAAAGTGCGACAGCGAGTACACACCAGCCGAGAACAAGAACACGATACCGATTCCCACCGCGACGCTGATGTAGAGGACCTGGACCAACGTATGCCAATCGATCAGCGGGCTTGGCGCGGTGGCGGTCATACCGTGAGGGGCTCTTTGCTCGGCGAGATCTCCCTTTCGAACGCTTCGGAGTGCTCGCCCCACTTGTCGTTGACGTTGTGGGCGTCGATCGTGTCGTGACGCGAACGGCGGTAGATGAACGCGCAGTATCCGACGAGCACTGCGGTCATCACCACGACGCCGAACGAGACGCCAAAGGCCCTCTGGCCGTAGAACGCGAGGGCGCCACAGACTCCCGCGCAGGGCAGGGTTATGAGCCACGCCGTCGCCACCCTGCCCGCGAGGGTCCAGCGTACGGTGCGCTTGCGGGTGCCGATGCCTGCGCCGAGAATGGAGCCGGTCGCCACGTACGTCGTCGAAAGGGGCATGCCGAAGTGGCTGGACGTGAGAATCACCGCCGACGAGGTGATCTGGGCGGTGAATCCCTGGGTCGGGCTCAACTTCGTGAAACCCTGGCCCATCGTGCGGATGATCCGCCAGCCACCGATCATGGTTCCCGCGGCGATCGCGAGTCCGCAGGTCAGGACGACCCACTTGGGCGTCGCACTGTTCTGGGCGAGGGTCCCGTTGGCCACGAGCGCCAGCGTCACGACGCCCATCGTCTTTTGGGCGTCATTGGTGCCGTGGGCGATCGAGAGCAACGACGTGGAACCTATCTGACCGATTCGCATGCCGGTTGACTTGGTCGTGTCGTCGGCGTTCTTGGTGAGTCGCCGGGCGAGTGTCGTCGCGATGGCCGCGATGACGAGCGCGAAGATTGGGGCCGCAATGGAGGGAGCGAGCACCTTGCCCACGATGCCGCTCCACAACACTGCGCTCGAACCCGCGTGAGCGATCATGGCACCGACGACGCCTCCGATAAGGGCGTGACTTGACGAGGAGGGTATTCCGAAGTACCACGTCGTCACGTTCCAGGCAATCGCACCGATGAGTCCGCCGATCACCACGGGCATGATGATGCTGCCCTGACTGACGATGCCACTGGCGACGGTGGCGGCGACCTTCAGCGAGAGGAACGCACCGACGAGGTTGAGCACGCTCGAGAGGATGACGGCCGTGCGGGGCTTCAGGGCCCCGGTGGCAACGGTGGGGGCGACGGCGTTCGCCGTGTCGTGGAAGCCATTGGTGAAGTCGAATCCAACGGCGATGAGCACGACGAAGACGAGCACGAAGTTGTTATGCACACTTCACTCTTAGCAAGGTACGTACGCATTCCCCTGGGAAAACCGGCTATTTGGTCTACTTTTATCTCAGATTTCACCTTCGCGTTACCTTGGCGACCGCGACCCACTCGGTCGCTCGTCGCCTCGACGATTCGAGTTCTGCCCTCTCGGGTTCGTGTTACGTTCACGTCGTCAGAGAGGGGCGGTCATGGCGAAGCGAACAGCCGAGAGAAAACCCGCGAGCACGCACACCGAGGCTGCCCACGCGGCGCTGCGCGCGTCACTGGACGATTCGAGCACCGAGGACTTCGATCTCGTTCGGCGCGGACTCCTCGCCGCGGGTTCACCGCGTCAGGTGCCGGGTCGATTCGGTCACGCCGTGTGGGACTTGGACAGCTACGCCTTCCTGGACGATCCCGCCGTGGCGTTCGACCCGCCCGCGACGGTCAATCCGAGCCTGTGGCGTCAGGCCCGACTGAACAACGTGGCGGGACTCTTCGAAGTGGTGCCCGGCATCTATCAGGTGCGGGGCATGGACATCTCGAACGTGACCTTCGTGGCGGGCGACGAAGGATGGATCGTGATCGATCCGTTGACCGCCGAGGAGACCGCGAGAGCAGCGCTCGATCTCGTGGACGAGCACCTCGGTTCGAGGCCGGTCGTCGCGGTGATCTACACCCACAGCCACACGGATCACTTCGGCGGGTTCCACGGGATTGTTCGTGATCGTGTCGAGCACGACGCGCCGGTCCAGATCATCGCACCGGCCGGTTTCATGGAGGCGGCGATCAGTGAGAACGTGATCGCGGGCACCGTGATGCTTCGTCGCGCGACCTACATGTACGGCGCCTTCTTGCCCCACGACGCACAAGGGCACGTGGACACCGGCCTCGGAAAAGGTCTTCCCGCACTGCCCACGGTGGGGCTCGTGGCACCGACTCTCGAGATCAACGAGACCGGCACGGAAGTGGTGATCGACGGTGTCCGCGTGATCTTCCAGATCACGCCAGGCACCGAGGCGCCGGCCGAGATGAACATGTTCTTTCCCGGATTCCACGCCCTGTGCATGGCTGAGAACTGCACCGCGAATCAGCACAACGTCTACACGCCCCGCGGTGCTCAGATTCGTGACGCCCTTCAGTGGAGCAAGTACATCGACGAGTCATTGGCGCTCTACGGACCACTCGCGGACGTGGTCTTCGCCAGTCACCACTGGCCGAGGTGGGGCAGGGATCAGGTGGCGTCGTATCTGGCGAGCCAGCGCGACGCGTACCGTTACGTGCACGATCAGACGATGCGACTCGCGAACCACGGACTCACGCCAAACGAGATCGCCGAGGAGCTTGCGCTCCCCGACGGGCTCGGCGACGAATTCTTCAATCGCGGTTACTACGGCACGGTCTCGCACAACTCCAAGGCCGTCTACCAGCGCTATCTCGGTTGGTTCGACGCAAACCCCGCGCATCTTTGGCCTCATCCGCCCGAGCAGGGCGCACGTCGCTACGTCGAGTTCATGGGCGGGGCCCAGGCGGTGCTCGCCAAGGCGCAGGCGTCGTTTGACCAGGGTGACTATCGCTGGGTCGCCGAAGTCGTCAACCACGTCGTGTTCGCCGATCCCGCCAACGAAGAAGCGAGGTTCCTGCAGGCCGACGCTCTTGAACAACTTGGGTACCAGAGCGAATCGGGACCGTGGCGTGACTTCTACTTGACCGGTGCCCAGGAACTGCGCGCGAACGGAACCGCGTTGAAGGGCGTGCGCGGTAACGCACTCGGCCCGGCGCTGGTCCGCTCAATGAGCGTCGATCTGCTCTTTGACTTGTTGGGCGTGCGGATCAACGGACCTCGCGCGGCGCAGCTGGACATGGAGGGAACGCTCGTGGTGAGTGATCGTGACCGCGACACCTGGTCCTTTGGCGTCCATCATGGCGTGCTGCACGCGCGTCACGGTGAGCGCAGTTCGAACGCGACCATCGAGATCGTGGCGACGCTCGTCGCGTTCTCGGAGTTCGCGTCAGGTTCGAAGTCGTTGGACGAACTACTCGTCGAAGAGTCGTTTCGTGCGAGTGGTGACCTCGCGTCGCTTCGCAACCTCGCGGACTGTCTGGACGTCTTCGAATTCGGATTCGAGATCGTGCTGCCCTAGGACTTCAGGCGCTGAATCACGTCATCCACCACGCCGCTCGTGGTCGCCTCGCCGCCCAGGTCGAACGTGCGCACGCCCTCGGCGGCACCTTCGAGCGTCGCGTTGCGAAGTCGTTCGCCCGCCACCTGGAAGCGCGGGTCGTCGAGGTGCTGGGCCGCTTGATCGAGCAGAGCCGCTTGGGCGAGCAGCATCGCCATGGGATTGGCCACGTTCTTGCCCTGCAGCGTGGGCGCGGTCCCGTGGGGTGCCTCGGCCATGGCGACCTTCGGGTGCAGGTTCTCGTCGAGGGCCATCAGTACCGATTCGGCTCCGGCGATCGAACCGAACATGGCGAGCACGAGGTCGCTCAGACAGTCGCCGTCGCGATTGAGCGCGGGGATGACCAACGGTCGCTCGTGCGCTTCGGTGAGCAGTCCGGCGTAGGTGGCGTCGATGAGCGTGGGCCGATAGCTGACGTCGGGGTAGCGCTTCGCCGCCTCGTCCATCTCCTCTTTGAGCATTCCTTCGTACGTGGGTGAAACCGTCCACTTCGGGCCTCCGTACACGATGCCCTGGACCTGGGCAGCGGCCTTGAACGAGTACTCGGAGACGAAACGACAGACGGAGCGGTCGATTCGTTCAGTGCGCCACGCGACCTCGTCGAAACTGCCGGGCGTCCCGTCGCGACCCTCGTCGGCCCCGTAGGCGTCCCCGACCGCCATGCGGATCACGATGATCGGCTTGTTCGTCGCGATCACCGGTGAAACACCGGGAATGCGTCGTCCCGTGCGCACGATGACCGAACCACCGATGCCTTCGCGCAGGATGCGGTTGGGCGACCCGACGCCGCCCATCTCGGGTGGTGTGATCGTCGCCGCCTTCAGCCCGAGGCCGGTGACCACCATGGCGGCGGCCGCCTCGCGCACCACGTCGTTGTTCGTGGCGCGTCGGTTCTCGAGGGAGAGGTCGAAATGGTCGAAGTGCATGTCGACACCGAGCAGCTCGCTCGTCATGACCCGCAGAGACTGGTCCAGGAGTTCCTGTCCGGTCTCGTCGCCGTCACACACGATGACATGCGCGTTCGTGGTCGTCATTGTAACTCCTCCGCTTGAAAGAAACCGTGCCACGCACAAAACGTCGCGACACCTCTCAACGTTAATGCAACCAAGATCGAGCACCCCGGTGAGCTGGCGCGTGGCTGTGTTTTCTCATCGCGACCAACGACGTCGCTACAGTTGGAATCGCTCTTGCGGCGCTTTCGCACGGTTCGAACGACGAGGCTTGTTTCGTCTTCTATGAGCGAAGATTCCATGTCGCGGGCCACCGTCGAACTTCACGATGTCATTGTTTGACGACTCCCTTTGCGGACAATCCGCTGAAGTCGTCAGGTCCGATCATCGCGCCGATCCCCAGTTGGCTGAAGTAAGTCGTTTCGCTTGAACTGACGAGGCCCCACCCCGCGGGTGGGGCCTCGTCAGTGAAGGTCTCACCGAACGCGGGTCACCCGAACGTGAAGTCGTACGCCTCAAGTCCCTTGGAGAACGAAAGTCCGAGAAGACCGTTGACGTCGCTCTTGTTCTTGAACAAGGTGTAGAGGCGTGGATAGCCCGAGACCGACACGGTCTTGTACGCCTTGCCGTTCAGGGTCTCGGTGATCGTGCCCTTCCCGCTCATCACCAGGTAGACGTCGTTGGCTTGGAAGTTGATGTTGATCTGGGCGTTCGAAATCGCCGTGATCTCCTGGGGCCCTGCGTACCACTCGCCCGCCATGGCGAAGTTGCCTACCGGAATGTTCGAAGGGGAGTGGTAGATCGCCTCCTCGTTCGCGCTGAGCTGGCCGCCGACCAGGTACGACTCGGACTCGTAGTTGTAGCCGAGGTACGACTCGGGACTCGTCTCCTGGGTCGGTGTGAGGTTCGCGACACTGGTCGGTGGTGGCAACTTCTCGCTGGGATTGGCCGCAACGAGCAACTGTCGGATGAGCGACTCCGTGTTGTCGTAATTGCCCTCGCCGTAGTCCACGTGTCGTATCACGCCATCGGCGTCGATGAGGTACTCCGCGGGCCAGTACTCGTTGCTGTAGGCGGTCCAGGTGTCCAGGTTGTTGTCAACGGCGATCGGATACTTCACACCAAGGCTCTTGGCGGCGCTCTTGATGTTGCTGATCACGTGCTCGAACGCGAATTCGGGGGCCTGCACGCCGACGACGTCGAGTCCGTACTGGTGGTAGCGCGCGTACCAGGCTTCGACGTGGGGCAGGGACCGTTGGCAATTGATGCACGAGTACGTCCAGAAGTCGACCAACACCACGTGTCCGCGCAGACCGCGAAGGGAGAGCGGTTCGTCGCCCGGGGTGTTCAGCCACTTGACGATCCCTACGAAGTTGGGAGCGACGCCGCACTTCTGCAGACCCGCGACCGGCTGGGTCGCCGCGGCACTCTCACACGAGGCGAGGGAACCGTCACTCGTCGTGCTCTGGCTCAGGCTGCGCAGTTGCTCGTAGGTGAACTTGTTCCCCTCGACGCGCTGTTGCAGCGCGTTGGTGTAGCCGGGAACGAACTTCTGGATGCCGTTGAAGGCGTTGAAGGCGATCCCCACGGCCATGAGAATCAAGAGAACGCCGGCGATGGGGCGTAGTTTCCTCGCGCGCTGGGAAAGGCGACGATTCCTCTCGATGAGTCGATCACCGGTCAACGCGATGGTGAAGAGGGGTAGCGCGGCGCCAGCGCCGAAGAACAGACTTAACAGAACGCTGTAGAAGCTGACGTGGTGTCGTGCGCCGAGGACCGAGATGGCCGCCAGTACCGGACCGGCGCACGGCACGAAGACGGCTCCGAGCCCTAGGCCGAGCACGAACGCCGAGCCATTTCCCCGGGGCGCGCGTCCGCGAATCCTCGCGAATGGCCGTTCAAGAAGTTGTTCGACCTTGGGGACCAACAGCCCGACGCCGAAAATTATCAGCAGCGCTATCCCCACGTCGCGCAAGAGGTTCTGGGGAAGTCCGAGGGCGCTCAGCACTGCGGAACCCGCGGCGATAATCAAGCTGAAACTGACGATCAGACCCGCGATGACCGTCGCGGAGCGTCGGCGTCGAGCTCGAAACGGGTGTTCCACGTCTTGGACCGGAGCGGTCCAGCCGACGAGGACGACCGGCAACACCGGCAGTATGCAAGGTGAAATGCCCGCGATGATCCCCGCTACGAAGCCGATGAAGAGTAAACCGATCATTCTTGCCCTTTAGCCGTGTGTGGAAACGACCTCGCGTTTCGTCTCAGGATATGGGCGACCCCTTCGACGTTGACCGAGTTCGCCATGGTAGTTAGTACCCCGCGGGCGACGATTCGTTACAGTCGACGACCGAAGCCCTCAGAATGGGGAAATCAGAGCGATATCGAGGTTTCGCCGCCCTAGAGAAGGTGGCGCTCGGTGGCCCAGTTCGTGAGTTGGTAGCGATTGGACAGCTGGAGTTTGCGCAAGACCGCCGAGACGTGGCTCTCGACGGTCTTGGTGGCGATGCCGAGTTGATCGGCGACGTCGCGGTACGAATAGCCACGCGCGATGAGTCGAAGTACCTCCACTTCGCGCGGCGTGAGTTGATCGAGCTCTGGATCCAAGACCGGCGCCGGCAAACCGTCACGCGAGTTGTTGGTGAACGCGTCCAAGACAAAACCGGCGAGTCGCCGGGAAAAACCGCGTCGCCCGCGGCCGTTCGAACAATGGCCTCCACGAGTTCTGGTCCTTCGATGTTCTTGGTGACGTAGCCCCGCGCGCCCGCGCGCACGACCGCGATGACGTCTTCGGCCGCGTCGGACACCGAGAGGGCCAGGAACTTCACGGCGGGCTCGACCTTGGTCACGGCTCGCAGCACGGCCAGACCACCTCCTTCGGGCATGTGGACGTCGAGCAGAACCACGTCGGGCGTTCGTTCGATGATCATCTCGATGGCGGCGGGTACCTCGTCGGCCTCGCCCACCACCTCGACGTGACCGGCGAGTTCAGCTCGCAGCCCGGCTCGGATCAGCGCGTGGTCGTCAACCAGGAAGACCCTCGGCGGGCGCGGTTCGCTCGTCATCGCTCGGTTGTTCGCGGAAGTCGTAACTCCCATTCGGTACCGCCGCCGGGTGAGGTCGTGACAGTGGCGCTGCCGCCGTGCCGACGCATTCGTTCGACGATGGAGCCGGCAATGCCCTGGCGGTCGGTGGCGACGGTGCTCGGATCAAAACCCACGCCGCGATCATGGACGAAGAGCGAGATTCGCTGGTCTTCCACTTCGGCGTAAATAGTGACTTCCCGTGCTCCTGACCACTTCGCCGCGTTTAGCGTGGCCTCGCGACAGGCGGCGACGAGCGCGAGCGTCGCTTCGTTCAGTGCGATATCTCCTACTAACACCACGTCGACGGACACGTCAAAGTGGTCCTCGATCTCGCTCTCGACCTCGAGGAGTGCGTGGGAGAGCGTGCGCGACGTCGAGTTGACGCCGAACGTTTCGGGGTGGGCCAGCCAACTACGAAGGTCGCGTTCCTGCTGTCTCGCCAGGCGCGTCACCTCATTGGGGTCGGCGGCTGATCGCTGGATGAGTGACAAGGTCTGCATCACCGAGTCGTGCACGTGTGCGGCCATGTCGGCGCGATCCTGCGCTCGCGCTCGCGCTCGTCGTTCCAAGGAGAGTTCCTGCACGGAACGAATCCACCACGGAGCGAACAGGACGAAGATACCCAGGACGAGCGCGCTTGCTCCCGTCAAGACGTAGGCGGCTGCACCATGCTCACCGCTCACCCTCGACATGAGCGAGATGCCCCAGATGATGAACACGATTCCCAGGCCCGTGCGCAGTGCGACGCCGCGCCACCCGTCGGTGCGACCGATTCGCAACCTGGCGAGTTGCGTAGCGGTCTGGCGCAGATATTCTCGCTCGTCCTCGGAGGCACCCCGCCAGACCATGACCGATTCGAGCGCCGAAAGGGCGACCAACCAGAGGAACAACCCAGGGGGCCCGACGCCAATCGTGATGAACGCGATCAGCATCGTGAGGATCGCGATGGCGACCACGAAGAGAATCTCCTTGTCGCGTCGCTCGTTCATGGCTCTGGTGAAGATCGAGGAGGATTCTCCGCGACGCGTAAGGAGGATCCACAGCGTCATGTAGGTGGCGAGGCCCAGTGCGAAGAACAGCACGAGACACACCATGATGAGCCGGACGGTTCGAATTCGTACGCCGAATCGACGAGCGAGTCCACTGCAAACCCCTCCGAGCAGCGCGCCATCACTACTTCTTCGAAGGGGCCGTTGCGGACGACCAGGAACGTCTGGTTTCAACGCTCGCGTCAGGAGGGATTGATTGTCGATGCCTTCGAGTTTGACACGGCGTCTCGCGCGGGGCAATAAGGGTAAACCCTGAAGAAACGCGCGTCTGAGGGTTGTCCCCGATATCGCCGCGATGAACGAACTCCGTAGCATCAACGTCATGAGCAACGACAACGACGAAAACCAACACGAACACCTCGGAGCGGACGACTCGCTTTCATCGGCGCCCAACCCGGAACCGTTGAGGTTCCGTCGGAGTTCGAGCAATCGCAAGATTGCGGGCGTCGCCGGAGGCATCGGCGAAAGATTCGACGTCGACGCGAATGTCGTGCGGGTCATCTTCATAGTGCTCGCGTTGGTCGTCGGCTTGGGCGTAGCGATATATCTCGCCCTGTGGGCCTTCGTACCGCTGAATGGATCGGCGGAAGACATCGACGTTCGCGTCGACGCCGAGGAAGGGAACCGTTGGAGCCTGCGCAATCTCGTGCTCCTGGCGGGGACGCTCTGTCTGGGTTTGATCGTCCTGTCAGTCGTCATCAATAGACAGCACGTCGGTCGCGCGATTGGACTCTTGTGGTTGATCTTTCTTGTGGTTCTCGCGGTAGCGGCGTTGCGACGACCGGGACGATTCAGCATCGTCCGCTTCCTGCTTCGTGTTCTCGTCGCCATCGTCAGTCTCGCGGTCCTGGCGTGCGCGGGTGTCTTGGCGTACGTCGTGGCATCGGGTGTTCCAATGGCGGGCGGGGTGGGTGAAAGGATCTACCAACCCAACAACGTCGCCGAGGTGCACTCCCAGTATCAGCTAGCCATCGGGACGATGACCGTTGATTTGCGAGGAGTCGGATTTCACGACGACTCGTTGTCGATCGCCGCGACGGTCGCCGTGGGACGTCTCATCGTTGAGGTACCGCCGGGTGTGCAAGTGAACTTGGACGCCCAAAGCGGCACGAGCACGATCACCTACCCGTACGGAAGTCAATCGTTCTACGATTCAGGCGCGTCGAAAGGGGCGACCTCACATCTCAACTTGACCGTGCGAGTTGGCATTGGCCAGGTTGAGCTCATCCGCGGCCGGGACGCGGTGCCGCTCACGTCCCTTCCCGGGCAGCCTTGACCAGTTCGGTGTCTTCGTGATCGTCGACGCTCGTTGGCGATAACACCGGCAGTGATGTTATGTGTCGAGCGTGTCCTCGTTGAGCGGTGGTGACTTCGGTCGTGAGGAGATCACCACAGTCCGGTAAGCCCAAGGGTCGAGGAACCGTACACTCGATTCGTGAGCTTCCGAGCATCGAAATTCGTTACGTACGGTCAGTGGAATCTCTTGGTCTTCGTCGTCGTCTGCGTGAGCCTTCACCCTGGATTCGTGCTCAAACGAGATGAGGGGGGGTTCAGCAATTACGGTATTCACGTCAAAACGGTGATTCCCTATTCCTTGACCTACCTCGGGTGCGTGATTTTCACGTTGATCGCGCTGAGGTATCTTCCAAAGTCCGGTCACGAAGCAAGAAACTTGGCGAGGATACTTCGCTCCTACGCATCGATCTGCTTTTTCTTGATGGTGAGTACGTATGGCTACTCGCTCAACACGACGCTGAAGGACATCCATGGCGTATTCGGCCTGATCGCCATGGTGTTCGATCCCGTCGCCTCGGTCTGGTTGTTTCTTCAGACGGGCAGGACGAGGTGGGACCTCGTCTTGATCGGCGTTGAGTTCGTGGGACTGGTGCTCGGCGTGGTCGATCTGTTTAACGTGGCCCACGTCCTCTTCGCCTCGCAGGCGGTCATTGCGCTTGGTTTCGGATTCCTTCTGGTGCGAGGAACACACCAGTTCGAGCGCGGAGCGGCCCTCGCGAGGTGACCGAGACGCATCGGGCTGCGTTGCACGCAGTCCGGTCTGGCGGACGAGGCCACGTCTCTCGTACCCACTTTCGACCCGACTAGAACCCGTGTCCGTACGTTGATGGCGCAGGGGAGCGACTGCTTCAGATCGGTGACGAAAATTCGGTGTCACGAACACGAACCGCGTCGGTTCTACCGGCGCGGTTCGTGTTCGTGCAAGGCTGACGTCAGCTGACGGCGATTCCCTCGGAAGCGGGGGGAATGTTAAAGACGGTGGTGACGGGCGTGAGCGCGGCGTCGGCACCGATGGCGAAGACGTCGATCGTTCCCGCGCCACCGCTCTCGACGTACAAGAACTTTCCGTCGGGAGAGACAACTGAGTCGGTCGTACCGGCGTGAGTCGTCGCAGCGACACTGGCCACTATTTGCGGCGCACCAGTGCTGGTCTCGTCAAATGTCGTGATGTTGCTGCTACCGGCGTTGGAGCCGTAGAAGTAGCCGTTGGCCGAGGAGACCCAGCAGAGAGCTTTCGCGTTGTCACTCACGCTACCTAGGGACGTCAAGGTACCGTTGGCGTTTATCGAGTAGACACTGGCAGAACTCGTACCCGCTTCGATCGCGAAGAGGTTCCCGGCGGCGTCGAAGTTGAAGTCGTAGGGGACGGGGTTGTTCGACGCGCTGACGACGGGCGTGGCACCGAGGACTCCGTTCGGACTCACCGAGAAGACGTCATAGGAATTCGTGGAGTCCTTCGTGGTGACCACGAGGTGCTCACCATTGGGCGAGTACCCCACTTGACCGGCTCCGTGCACGTAGTCCGGGGGTGTGGTGTTGGCGAGTCCCAGAGTCCGGTTCTCGCTCGCGAGAGCAACAAGCTTCCCGTGGTCAAAGCTGAATTCTTGGACCGCGCCCGCGCCCCCGGCGTTCAAGACGGCGACGAGGTCGCCGTGCGAGGAGATCGAGTTCGGGAATTGACCACCGCTCGCGATCTTCTGTACGAGCTTCAGCTGGGTGCCGCTCACGTCGAACAACGAGACCGTGTCACTACCCGCATTCGTCGCAATCAATTCCTGACCGCTGTTTACCAGGACGAGTCCATCCTGGCTACCGAGCGGAGCGGCGGAGGAGTTGGCGCCCGCGGCTCCGAGACCGCCCGTCGGGAACGTTCCGGCAAGCGAGATGGTCCCGTCACTACCGCGAAGGTAACTCAAGATCGAGTTGCCCGACGGTGAGTCGGTCTCGATGAACAACGCGTGCTGGTTCGCAGTAGGTAGTGATTGGGCGCCGGCGTCTTGAGCGAACGCGACGCCGCTCGTGATGAATCCGCCGAACAGTGCCAGTGCACTGAGTAGGCGGACGTTCTTTTTGATTTTCATGTTGTTCTCCTAAGGTTGGATGTGCTGCTGGGTAACAGTGTCCGGGTCTTCACAACGCGTTACAGCGTCGAGAGAAGTTATGCGAGTGTCGAGGCGGCGCGATCGAATCGCGCGGAGTGGAGTGCTCGCTTCAAGCGGAGAGGAAGTTCTTGAACGACGAATTACACGAGGGACACAACGTGACTTGTTTACAGAGTCGCGCGAGGAAGAAACGTTACGACCCGAGAAGCGAACTACCCTGTGCGTATGGATGACGAGGAACTTCTCGATCGAATTCTGAAGGGGGACCGCGACGCGTTCACCGAACTCGTGCGGCGCTATCAATTCGCTCTCGTTCGATTGGCGCGCTATTACGTGAAGACGGAGTCGTCTGCCGAGGACGTGGCCCAGGACACGTGGATTGCCGTGATGAAGGGTCTGGAGAAGTTTGAGGGTCGATCATCGTTCAAGACGTGGCTGTTTCGCATCGCCGCCAATCGCGCTCGCAAGACGGGAACCCGTGAGTTCCGTGTCGTAAACGTCGACCCCATCGACCCTGTTTCGAGTGCTCGTTTCAACGAAGCGGGCATGTGGCGCGAGGCGCCGGTACCGTTTACTGAACTGATCAATGACAAACTGGCCAATTCCGAGGTTCTCGAGGCGTGTCGAAAAGCCATCGGGGAACTGCCTGAGCCCCAGCAGTCGGTTGTAACGCTCCGAGACGTGGAGGGACTGTCTACCAGGGAGGTTTCTGATCTGCTTGAGCTGTCCGAAGCCAACACGCGCGTCTTGTTGCACCGAGGAAGGGCCAAGATTCGTGAGGCACTTGAAGGCACATTGAAAGGAGGGTACTCATGGCACTGACCAAGAACATCAGCTGTCACGAGGCTGTCGCCCTCGTGAGTGACTATCTGGAAGGTGCGCTCAGTCGTCGCGACGTGCGACGCCTCGAGCGCCACCTGAGTGAGTGTGAAGCGTGTACGGCCTACCTCGATCAGATGAGGGTGACGATCGCCCTCACCGGCACTGTTTCGCCGGACGACTTGACCGATGAAGCCCTCGCACGACTCGTTGACGTGTTCGAGAAGTACCAGCGCGACGAGATCGACGAATAAGCCGCTTCGCTCTGGACTATTCAGGCCGCGTCGGCAATTGCCAGATTCGTGAACCGGTGCCCCACGCGCTCACCGGGCCAGTGAGTTCGGTGAAGATTCGATGCGAAAGCACGGTCTTTGGATCAAGAGCGATGAACTGAATTCGTCGCGAATGCCACGTGCCGTCATAACACGACGGCGTGCAATCATTCCAGTGCAAAACGCCGCTGGCGTGGGCGTCGGTGGCAGACCACGAGTTCCAGGTGATGTTCTCGATGTAGCGATTGGAGTCGGCGCACGTCAGAACGATGCTCGTGGGACGAACTTGAAGCGATGAGCAGTTGTACAGCGAGGTTGTCGACGTCTCTGACGCGTGAGCCGGCAGCGCGTTCGCGACCAGGGTGATGCTCGACACGATGATTCCAGCGACCGTTGTACGTGCCAGCGAGGTGCGTCGCATCGTAGCTACTTGCGAGTCGTGAACGTCGTTCCCGTGGGGAGCTCGTCACGGGAGTTGGGGTGTAACAACCAGGCCGATTGTCGTCCCTGCACCGTCCATTCTTCAGGTCCACCGACGATCGCGGTGTCCTCATCGATACCCAAGATGGTGGCCTCCTCGTCAAAGGGAAGCAGGAACCGGGCGGCGACATCGGGCATCCGTTTCGTGAACATGTCGAAGTGCGGAATGACTCGAAGATTCGTCAAGAGGCCGAGTCCGGGCGTGCCGCCCTTCTTGGGGTGACGCAGAGAGGGGACCCACGTGGTCATCGCCATGGCGCCCGCGCTGCACCCCGCCAACGCGCTGCCCGCTCGCCAAGCCTGCACGATGGCCTCCCAGAGGGGCGTGTCGCGCAAGGCGTCGGCAAGGTAACCCGGGTTGCCGCCGGACATGTAGATCAGCCCCGCACCCGCCACGAGTTCGACGTTCTTTTGGTTCAGTGCGTCGTTGCGGTCGTTCACGGGCAGGATCACCGCCTCCACTCCTAAGCGCTCCGCTTGGGTCCGACCGAGATTGTGCCAGCGTTCGACGACCTTGGGTCCGTCGGGCACCGCGGCGGTGGCGAGTTGGACGTACCGGGGTGCGCGACCCGCTATCAGTGCACCCTCGATGGTCGTCATCTGGGGAAGGTACTCGCCCGACCCAACGAGGGCGAGGGGACCGGGTGACGATTCAGCGCCCATGCGTCACCCGTTCTCGACTTCGGCCCAGCGCCGCACGCACGCGCCGCTACGCATTGAGAAGCTCCACGTTCTCGCGGACGTCGCCGAGATGGTGCTCACATTCGTGCAGGGCCTGTGCGCCGGCCCAGAGGACCGTCACTTTCATGTCCGTGAGCGGGCTATAAGTAAAGACGCGTTGCTCGAAGGTCGGCGGTAGTGCCTCGAACGTCCGTACGAAGAGTCGCGACATTGCGAGGAGCTCGGTGGCGACGTCGTCGGGCGTATCGAGCTTGTAGAAGCCGAGATTGACCCGTTCGTCTCGATAGATCGGTGATCCCACTGAATTCTCTTCAATGCAAGCCCGGACGATACGTTCACGTATCGACATGAAGACGTCTCGCATGTGCGCTGCGTACTCGAGGATGGACCAGCGATCGGGAGCTGGTCGACGAGTGGCGATGGAGGCTGACGTGACGAGGAGTTCAACGAAGTGGGAGGTGGCGCTCGCTGTTCGTCCTGGAATCTCCCCCGCGGAGACGTCACTCCAACGAAAGCCGCAACCCTCGCACGATTCTGACGACGCCATCGTCTTAATTTACATGCCGACGTTCGCGATCACGTCGCGGCGCAGCGACCTGGGGCTTATTCACGCATCCTCGACGGTGGTGACGGTCCCGTCGGCGTGGCGAGCATCACAGTTGGTGCTCTGGGTGACAGCGGCGCAGTCTGGGCAGAGCAGAATGAGCCTTCGACAGGACAGGTTTGAGCAGTTGAAGTACTTGCTCGTTGGTGCACCGCACTGTTCGCAGCGCCCGAGAACCTCGGGGTTCTCCCCGAACTCTTGGTTCATTCGTGCGTCAAAGAGATAGAGGGAGCCCCGCCACAGACCACGATCGCCGTACTCTTGGCCGTAACGAACGATGCCGCCCTGGAGCTGGTAGACGTCCTCAAATCCGCGCGATCGCATGAGCGACGAGAGTACCTCGCACCGTATTCCACCAGTGCAGTAGGTGACCACGGGCCGAGACTTCAGATGGTCGAATTTCCCGCTGTCGATCTCACGAACGAAGTCGCGGGTCGTGCTCACGTCGGGTACCACGGCGTTCTTGAATCGTCCGATTCGTGCCTCGAAGGCGTTGCGCGCGTCGAAGAAGACGACGTCGTCGCCACGCCGTGCGACGAGTTCATGGACTTGCGCGGGCGTCAACCGGGTACCTGCGCCCACGACACCCTGAGCATCGACCTTGAGTTCCCCCTCCGCGCCAAAGGAGACCACTTCGTTGCGCACGCGAACCCGTAGTCGCGGGAACTCGTCGCCGACTCCGTCGGACCATTTGAAATCGATCCCCTTGAAACCGCGATACGTCTTTGTCTGGCGAACGTACCTCTTCAGCGAGGTCATCGTGCCTCCCAAGGTTCCGTTAATCCCGTGCACGGAGATCACGACGCGGCCCTTGAGATCGAGCCCTCGACAGAGTTCCTCCTGCCACAATCGGATGGCTTCTGGATCCTCGAGGGGCGTGAACGCGTAGTACAAGATCACTTTGTGCGGGTCCACGTGTCGATGTTATCGAGAGCCTCGGCGCTCGCCACGATTGGAATACGCTGCGGCTCTCGTCGTGCGCGGGTAAATCGGTTGTCCGCGTCAATCGTCTAGTTACGTGGTTCGAAGCAGCACGTTGGGTTGTACGATGAGTAATTCGTCAACGTGAGTCCGTGTAGTGAGACGGACGGACTGGTACTTGTCGAAGAGTGGCCTGTCGAGAAGAAGGTGGGTGCGGCGATGACCAGATCAGTCCCGTCGAGTGAGTTCGTTCGTGGATGGCTGCGGGACTGGAACAATCACGACCTCGACGCCATCATGGAACACTTCACCGAGGACGTCGTGTTCGCGTCGCCGCTCGCCGCCCAGTTGTTCCCGTCGACCTCGGGCGTCGTACGTGGCAAGCCGGCCCTGCGTGAGTATTGGGCCGAGGGTCTGCGGATCAAATCGAATCTTCACTTCGACCTGGAAGGCATCTACGAGGGCGTTGACATCCTTGTGATCAACTACGTCAACGAGGTCGGCGGTCGGGTCTGCGAAGTACTCGAGTTCGAGGGTGACCACGTGTCGCGCGGGTTTGGGACCTATCAGTTGGGTGACGAGTCGTGATGGCTGCTCAGGCCCGGCGACGCGCGCGGGGCTTTTGTGGAGCCAACTCGGACACGGTCTCACGAATCAACGAGTTCAACCACCTTCGGTCTGCGAGTTTGCCCTCCGAAATCTTGAAAAAGGGCTTCGCTCCTGGGTAGGGCTCGCTTTTGGCGATCCGGCCCGCGATTTTCGCTCCTCGGCCCGTGATCTTGATGAATACCGTGTTGTCGCACATCACGCCGAAGAATCGACCATCGAGGAAGAGGCCGTACTCGCCGAACATGGCGCGAGCACGTACCTCCAATGGCTCCATCTTTTCGAGCGCTCGCTCGATGGCGTCGCGAGTAGTTGCCACCGTCTCCTTTTGGTTGAGCGTATCGGATTCGCCGTCGTCTCGCTTTGTCGTCGCAAGCCGCGAGCGTGCTCGGTGCGACACGACCACGCGTCCTCTAGAGTGACGAAATGTCAAATGAACCGAATGGGTCCCCGGCGATCGTCGTCTACGGCGCGAGTTGGTGTCCCGACTGCCGTCGAGCCAAGCAGTTCCTCTCCTCTCACCGTATTGCCTATGAGTGGATTGACCTGGAGGAGAACCCTGAGGCCATCGCCGAGGTCGAATCGCGTAACGACGGCAAGCGGGTCATACCCACGATCATCTTTCCCGACGGCTCGTTCCTCACCGAACCCACCAACGACGAGCTCGCCGACCGAATCGGTTTGTCACGTTCGGCTTCGAGCACGGACTACGACGTCGTCGTGGTCGGTGGCGGACCTACGGGTCTCACGACGTCGATTTACGCTGCCCGGGAGAACGCCAGCGTGCTCGTGATTGAGAAGTCCGCACCCGGTGGACAGGCTGGCGTCACTGAACGTTTCGACAACTATCCCGGTTTTCCCGATGGCGTCTCGGGTGCGGAATTGGCGGACCGCATTATTCGTCAAGCCGAGCGCTACGGCGTGGAGATCCTTCAAGCGGTGGCCGTCACCGCCATCACCCGCGAGTCGCCCTTTTTACGCGTAGAGCTTTCGACGGGCGATTCGGTTCGAGCGCGGGCCGTCCTCGTCGCGACTGGTTCGACGTACCGTCGAACCGACGCCGAAGGCGAAGCTGATCTCATCGGGGCGGGCATCCACTTCTGTGCCACGTGTGACGGGCCCTTCTACAAGGGTGCGAAGGACGTCACCATCATTGGCGGAGGGAACAGCGGGCTCGAAGAAGGACTTTTCCTCACTCAGTTCGCCGATCACGTGACCGTGCTCCAAGCAATGGACAAGCTGACGGCGAGCAAGCTCTTACAGGACAAGGTACTCAATCATCCGAACATGACCGTGTGGTGTAACGCCAAGGTCCAGGCGTTCAATGCCAACCCATCGGGCAAATTGGAATCCATCGCCGTGAATCACGAGGGCAAGGACGTGACGCACGAGACATCGGGAGCGTTCGTATTCATCGGGCTCGACCCCAATACGGGTTTTCTCAATGGGGCGCTGTCGGTCGACGAACGAGGGTTCCTGGTCACCGACCACATGTTCCAGACGAACGTCGAGGGAGTGTTCGCGGCTGGTGACGTGAGGGCGGGTTCGACCAAGCAGATCGCCTCGGCGGTCGGCGAGGGTGCGGCCGTGGCGATTCAGATCCGTTACTACCTCGAATCCTTGGCGGCCAAGGTCTGAGCAGTCAGTCGGACTGAGCGGTCTGGATCTGGGAGCGAGGGACCTTGGAGATCCAGGGGATCATCGCGGACGTGGACTTCTGATAGAGCGAATACTCGGGGTAGCGCTCGAGCGTCAGTCGTTCGGTGAAACTCGTCGATCCCAGGAACAACAAGGTGAGCAAAAACGGCCCGAGGATGGTCCACTCGAACAACGTCCCGGCCGCGACCGCGCCGAAGAGAAAGAGGATCCACCACTGGGCCTGCTCGTAGAAGTAATTCGGGTGACGCGAGTACCGGAAGAGGCCCGTTTGGACGAAACGAACGGTCGGTTCCCGTCCGGCTCGGGTCTCTGCGAGCTTCCATTGCTGAAAGTTCCACTGCTGCTGATCGGCCACCGTTTCGGCCGTCGTGCAGAGGATGAACGCGACACCGAGCAACAGGTCAAGTGGGCGAAGAGGGGTGCCGCGGTGCTGATAGGCGGTGAGAGCCGGGAGTGCGATAAGCACGAGCAAGAAGTTCTGGTAGAGAACGATGAAGAAGAAGTTGAAGAGTTGGAACTGCCACTTGGACATCGACGCGCGCAGCACGGGCCATCGGTAGTCCTCGACACCCGTATAGCCTCCCTTACGCGCAAAGTTGTACGTCAGACGAGCGCCCCAGATCGTCACGAGCGCGGCCATGAGATCGAGACGTGCGTTGGTCAGGTGGCTAAACGCCGCGAAGACCCACACGTAGATCACGGGCACGACGGACCAACTTCGATCCACCCACGAAGTATCACCCGAGACGAGTGACGCGATCCAGGCGAACGCGCACGCGCCCGCGGCGATGTAGACAACGAGAAGGAGTGGACTCACGGGCACGACATTACCGTCCAGTCTCCATGGTGGCGCCGCTCCCGCACTCCTTCGACGAATCCGCGTGACGTCGTACGTCGTGATCTGAGAAGATCCACATTTTCGTTATTGGATGCTCCCGATTCGGTTAAGGTAGTCGGAAATCTAAGCCCGGCGAGACCGCTGGAACTGATGAGTCGTGTGCGAATCGTAGGTCAGGAGTGGCAGTGCGAAGCGTCAATCTTCGATCCCCCGTGGACGAGTGCTCAACCCAATGAGCAGGTCAGTCACGCAAGTAGACGAGGTGGTGCCTGAACCCGCTTTCCTCGTGGCGGATGAGCTGGCGGCGGTGCTGGACAGGTGCGGCAGTGAAGCGGGGCAGTACAACATTCTGAGTCCCGACCCGTGGTGGGTGTTGTGGAACGAGGACCGCAGTGGCTTCGTCGGCTTTCTCGAGGGTCGCAAGTGCGTTCTCGCCTGGCGCTCTCCGGTCGCGCACCGTGACGATCAGACTCGTCTGTTGACGCGACTGATGACCTATGGGGAAAGCCAACGCAAGGCGGTATTCGCCATGGAAGTCAACCAAGCCACCTGCAACGCGGGCGTCGCTCTGGGCATGACGCCGATATGGACCGGCACCGAGAGCTACCTCGACCTCGCGACGTGGTCGCTGCGCGGTGGTCGGCGCCAGAAGGTTCGCTGGGCCAAGAGCCACGCAGTGAAACTAGGTCTCGAATGGCGCGAGGCGTTTCCCTTCTCGGACCGACACGATCATGAGGGAATCCATCGAGTCGAGATCCGTTGGAAGGCAGAGCGCCTCGAACGACAAACGGATTCTTTCTTGCGCACGTCCTTTGAGGAATTGGCCGATTATCGTCGCTACTTCATCTGTGAACGCGCGGGCGAGATCATCGCGTTCGTCACCTGTACGCCGGTCAACAATGAAGGTTGGTATCTGCAAGACATCGTGCGCGCGCCGGACGCGCCGCGCGGCGCGCTCGAAGGGGCTATGGCCTACGCACTCGACATCTTCCAAAAGGACGGCTACGCCTTCGTCTCCAATGGTCCGCTCCCGTTCTGGCGGCCCGACGAGCGATGGAGTGATCCACACCAGTTCGGCGTGATCGGCAATCAAGTGATGAATTTCTTCAACCGCCAATACCGGTTTCGTGGCATCAACCAGTTCCGCTCCAAGTTCGAGCCGGATCGGACCGAGCCGCTGTACGTCCTTCGCTCGCGGCGCTTCATCACTGTGGGCGTGGCGCGCTCGCTGACCAGACTCTTGAACAAGCACCCGTAGAGTCGCGGGCGCCAACCGCTCTGGCCGCGCGGGTTTCGCACGGCCCGCTGAACCATCGGGTCACGCCGTATCCGTGCCAGACGACGATGGTCGGCGAGGGACGAGGTCGCCATCGTGCCCTCGCCGCAGGGTCGCTGTTGGGGACCCGATACCCTTTTCGCGCAGCAGTTCGGCGGCGGGGTGTCCTAGTGGTCGCTGATCTCCCGGGTGACCATTTCAATGAGCCGGTCCACGTCGTCGTAGGTGGCCAGAGGGTTCATGAACGTGAACTTGAGCGCCGCGCGACCATTGATCACCGTTCGCCCAAGGACCATCTCGCCGCGGGTGAGCAGTTGTTGTTGGATCCGGCGCAGGGCATCGGCGTCGGCACCGCGAACACCAAAAACGCACATGACCGACGCCGGCGGGGCGACGAGCTCGAGACGGGCGTCCTGCTCAATACGAGCGCCTGCGTAACGGGCCAGGTCGACGAGGTGTTCGAGCATCGAGGCCATCGCGTGGCGACCGATCGTGCGAAGCGTGGCGACCACCTTGACCGCGTCGAAACGACGTGAGGTGTCCAGTGAACGACCGACCAGATTGATCACACCATCGATCTCGTCACCGCGGTCGAGGTAGCTTGATCTCACTCGCAAGAGGTCGAAGTGATCAGCGTCACGCACCACGAGGGCGCTGGCGTTGAAGGGCTGCCACCAGAGTTTGTGAAAGTCAATGGTGACCGAATCGGCGTCGGCGATCCCGTGCAAAAGGGGACGAAGCGTGTCCGACAAGAGGAATGCTCCGGCGACCGCGGCGTCGACGTGGAACCAGGCGTGACAGTCCCGGGCTCGCGTGGCCATTTCCTCGATCGGGTCGATCACGCCCAAATCCGTCGTCCCGGCGGTCGCGATCAAGGCAATCGGTTCGAGGTCGCGTGTCGCGAGTGTCGCGAGCGTCTCGTCGAGCGCCTCGAGGCTCATGACACCGGTGGGTTCGCTGCGCACGACGACCACGGCGTCGCGACCGAGTCCCAACTGCGCGGCGGCACGCTGTACCGAGAAGTGAGCTTGGTCGGAGCACACGAGACGCCACGTGCGGGCCTGATCCGGAAGTCCGGTCTTCAACACGTCGACGCCCAGACGATCCGCGGCCCACGAACGCGCGAGGGTCATGGCCAGCACGTTCGAGGCGGTGCCACCGGACGTCATGATTCCCGAGCCACTGTCCGGGAGCCCGAGCAGCGCGCAGAGCCAATCCATGAGGTGAAGTTCCACCTCGGTTCCCGAGGGCGACTGGTCCCAAGAATCCATGGATTGGTTCGAAGCGGCGATGGCGAGCTCGGTCGCGACGGCGGGTACGAGCGTGGGGGGGTGAAGGTGCGCGACGCAGGCGGGGTCACTCGGCACGACACCGTGAATCCAGACGGTCTCGCCGAGGTCGTGCAAGACCTCATTCAGGTCGCGACCGGTCTCGGGGCAGATCTCCTGGGACCAGATCAAGTCGTGCAACGCTGCCGGTGAGAGATTCGAACGAGGACCTGGGGGACGGGCGAGGCTCTGCACCGCCGCGAGCGCGGCGCGTGCCAGTGTCGTACGTCCGTGATCGTCAACGGTGACGACGAAGTCGTGCCAGCCGTTGCTCAACGCGAGGTGGCGTGTGCGACCGCGTCGCCTAGCCGGTCGAGCCCTTCGCTGAGTTGGTCCTCCTCGATGACCAGCGGCGTCAGGAGCTTGACGGTCGTGTCGCCCGCACCGCACGTCTCGACGATGAGTCGGCGATCGAATGCGCGCTGGGCGATGTCGTCGGCGAGCGCGGTGTCGTGCACGTCAAGTCCGCACAACAGTCCGTTACCACGCACCGCGAAGCGACCGTCGCCGTACGTCTCGGCGATGTGTTGCAGTGAATTTCGCACCATGAGTCCGCGTTGCTCGGTGCCCTTTTCCAACTCGGAGTCGGTCCAGTAGTTCTCGATCATGGCGGCCGACGTTGCGAAGGCGAGGTTGTTACCGCGGAACGTTCCTGAGAATTCGCCCGGCGCCCAGGTGTCGAGGTTCCGGCGCACCAGGTTGATCGCCATCGGCAGTCCCAGGCCGCTGATCGATTTGGACAAGCAGACGATGTCGGGATCGAGGGCTGAACCTTCGAACGAGAAGAACGGTCCAGTGCGGCCGACACCCGCTTGGACCTCGTCAGCGATGACGAGAATTCCCAGCTCCCCACATTGCTCGCGGATGGCCCGTAGGTAGGCGGGGTCGAAAGGTCGAGCGCCACCCTCTCCTTGGGTGGGCTCGATGATGAGCGCGCCGATCTGCTGGCCGTCCACGCTGGTGCGCAAAGTTCGCGCGAGGAGCTCGAGGTCCGCGTCGGTCACGTTCGCCACGTAGGGCAGGGCGACGAAGTCCTTGAGATGAGCGCTGGTCGCACGACCGGCCATCGACGCCGATATCGACGCCGCGCGATAGGTCATGCCGTGATAGCTGCCCTCGAAGCCGACGACCGCTCGTTTGCCGGTGATTCGTTGCGCCAACTGAAGGGCGGCCTCGACGGCCGTGGCGCCCGTGGGTCCAACCGTTTGGACGACCATGTCGAGTTGACGGGGTTCGAGTACGTGACGGTGCATCGCCTCGAGAAAATGGCGCTTCTCCACGGTGAACGTGTCGAGGCTGTGCAGTAGTTTCCCTTCGCGCAGATGGTCTATCGCCACCTGCACGAGTGCGGGGTTGTTATGTCCGTAGGAGAGGGCGCCCGCGCCCGCGAAGAAGTCGAGGTACTCGGTACCGTTTTCATCGACCAGCGTCGCGCCATGGGCGCTCGCGAAAACCGCGGGCCAGCGTCGACAGTAGTAACGCACGTTGGACTCGAGTGCTTCGAATGGGTTCATCGCGGGTTCCTCTCAATTGGGGAGCGTTCGCGTCGGGCAGATTCGCTCGGAATTAACTAGGGGGTTCGATTATAGCCATCACCGGGAGCAAAGAATCCCGGATCCGATCGTAGTCACGCAACCTTTCTGATAGGTGAATAGCGTTCGAACGAGACGCAACGGCTCGTACGCCGTGAGACGCTCCCAAAGCGCCACAATTGGGCCATGAACGACGTGACACGCTCGCCACAGTTGTGGCTCAGCACGTGCTCGCGACGCGCGAGGACTCATTGACGTGCTCGTGCGGGCTTTCGGTCTCGTCGAGGTGGCCGTGTACGGTGACGGCGATGACGTCGGCTACGCCCTGATGAATTGGCCCCTCGGTGGCGGCGTGATGTTGGGTTCGGCCCGCGACCCCGAGGGAAACGTCTGGTCCTTGGGGGCGTATTGGGGCGAGCCCTCTTCACCGGCTCTGGCGAGCCGGTGAAGGGCGTTAATGAAGCGCGGCGGGTGACGCGGACGCGGGGATCCTTGGAGCACCCGAACGCAAGATGAGACCCGTGAGGATCGCGCCGATCAAGAAGATGACCGCCGAATAACCGAACGCGGACGTGTAGCTGTGCACATTCGCGAGTTCCACGTTGAGCTTGGTCGGGGCCTTTCCCACGAGGAACGACGTCGCCGCGCTGGCCGCCAGCGTGTTCAGTAGCGCCGTGCCGATTGAGCCGCCGACTTGCTGGGAGGTGTTCACCGACGCGGACGCGACACCCGCGTCGTGCGGCGCTACGCCCGCGGTCGCGGTGTTGATCGCTGGCGCGAAGACCAGGCCGATGCCCAGTCCGAGTAGTACGAGCGCGGGGAAGACGCTCGTGAGATACGAGCTCGTGACTCCGAGGTGCGTGAGCATCATGAGTGCTCCGGCGGCCATCAACATTCCCACGGGGATCAGCGGACGCGGTCCCATCTTGGGCAGCAGGACGATGTTCGACAATTGTGCCGTGATCGAGAGCGCCACGACCATTGGCAGGAACGCGACACCGGTCAGGACCGCACTGAAACCGAGCGTCTCTTGTAGGTAGTAGGTCAAGAACAGGAAGACCCCGAACATGCCCGACCCCGCGATGAGCATCGCGATGAGCGAGCCACCACGATTGCGATCAAGGACAACTCGCATGGGCAGGAGCGGGAAACGGTTGCGAGTCTCGATTCGCGCGAACGCCACCAGAAGCACGGCGGCGACGACGAAGCTGCCAATTGTGTAGTGGTTCGCCCACGCCGTCGTCTCCGCGTGTGAGAAGCCGAACACCAACGCGAACAGACCGGCCGTGGCGGTCAGCACGCCTCGCCAGTCGAGTGGATCGTGGTCGGTGCCACGGTCGCGTCGAAGCAGAGTAACGGCTCCGGTTATCGCGATCGCGGCGAAGATGAGATTGACCAACAGTGTCCAGCGCCAGGAGGCGTAGGACGTGAGAATGCCGCCAAGTAGGAGGCCCAGTGCACCGCCGGCGCCGGCGATGGCACCGTAGATGCCAAAGGCCTTACCCCGCTCGTCAGGATTCGTGAAGGTCGTCGTGAGCAGTGAGAGGACGGCGGGAGCGAGCAGTGCCCCAAAGGCGCCCTGCACCGTGCGCGCGATGACCAACATTGTGAAGTTCACTGATGCCGCGCCCAACGCCGACGCCAGTGCGAAACCGGCGAGCCCGGTGATCAGTGCATTCTTCCTACCGATGTAGTCCGAAATACGACCGCCGAGCAGGAGAAGACTACCGAAGGCGAGCGAGTAGGCCGTGACGATCCATTGACGGTCCGAATTCGAGAAGTGGAGCGCGTGCTGGGCCGTGGGTAAGGCGATGTTGACGATCGTGCCGTCAAGAATCACCATCAGCTGGGCGATCCCGATCACCGCCAGAATCCACCAGCGGCGCCGGTGATACTTCTCGTCCGCGGTCTCGCGTACGGGCTTCGCTTCGCCGACTTCTGATAGTTCTTCGACTGACATTTCGACCTCCAGGGGGAATAAACGGAGAGGGGAGTTCCGCTTGTTGACCAGTATAGCGATATGTGGAGACATTCGTTCCATTTATTTCGAAAAGTCTGTATGCTGGGAAAAGAAAGGACGTTCATGATCACCACGGCTACGAAATGTCGCCCCCTGAGGGCCGACGCGGTCCGCAATCGCGAGAAAATACTCGCCGCGGCGGCGATCGTGTTCGCCAAGCGGGGACTGGACGCGACCCTCGACGAGGTCGCCGCGCAGGCCGGGGTGGGTGTGGGCACCGTCTATCGTCGGTTTCCCGACAAGGACACCTTGATCTACGCGCTCTTCCAGAACGCGGTCGACGAGATCGCCACACTCGCCCTGAGCGCCTACGAGGTCGAAAACTCGTGGGAGGGTTTGGTCTGGTTCTTGCGAGAAGCGCTCGAGCGCCAGTGCGCCAACCGAGGGCTCCGCGACATTGTCGTCGGCACACCGTACGCCCGTGAACGGATGGAGAGCGTGAAATGTCGGATCGCGCCGGCTATTGAACTCCTTATTGAACGGGCGCAACGTGACGGATACTTGCGCGACGACGTCGTGGGCGCCGATTTCGCAATTCTCGAGATGATGATCAGTTCGCTCAGCTGCATGACCGATCAGATAGCCGCCGACCTCTGGCGGCGCTATCTCACGATCATTCTCGACGGACTCGTCGTGAAGCGCGATGGGCCAACGAAGTTGGATCAGCCACTCGACGAGCGCGCCGCGGACCTGACGTTCAAGATGAAGTCCGAAGGTATTTCTCGCCTTCGCTAGGCCCCGCGAACGGCACTTCGATCGTCTTTCGTTTCGACTTTCCTGGCAAGATACACGCGTGAAGTTCCTTCGATTGGTAGCAGCGATGGCTGGCGTGTTGCTGCTCGCGGGAACCTGGTCGGCTCCCCTCGCCGGTGGCGCAGCGACCATTCCCGCAAGTCAACCCTGCGACGGAAGTACGTCAGATTCCTATAGCCACGTGGTCTGGATCATGCTGGAGAACGTCGGCTATCCCATCATTGGATCATCGAGCGCACCGTACTTGAATGACATTGCGAATCGGTGCGGTCTTGCGACGAAGTATCTCGCGATCTCTCATCCCAGTCTTCCGAACTACATTGCCCTCACCTCGGGATCAACCCAAGGAATAACTGACGACGGCGAACCCGACACCCACGTCCTGCGAGCCCCGAGCATCTTCTCGGAATTGAACGGAGACTGGCGTACGTACGCCGAGTCGATGCCGACGGCGTGCGACCGGGTGACGAGCGGCACCTACGCGGCCCGGCACAATCCCGCGGTCTACTACGAACCGATCTCTTCGGCGTGCGCCAAGGACGATGTTCCGTTGACCTTGCCCCTGAACCTGTCGGCGGCCTTTACGATGATCGTGCCGAACATCTGTGACGACATGCACAGCTGCGCGGTGTCGATTGGCGACAACTGGTTGCGACGCTACGTCCCGCTCGTCATACAGAGCCCCCAATATCAGTCGGGGTCACTGGTGCTCTTCATCACCTTTGACGAGAACGACTCGCAGGCGCTGAACCGGGTACCCACCATTGTGATCGCGCCGTCGGTGGTCGGGGGTGAGAAGGTCGGAACGCCGTTCACCCACTACTCATTGCTTCGCACCACCGAGACCCTGTTGAAGGTCCCGTACCTTGGCGGGGCGAAGACCGCGACGTCCATGGTCGGCCCATTTCACCTCTAGCAACTCCTCATCCCTTCCAGCCCACCCGTGTCTCGACGGGTCAGCCACGGGGCCGACCATCGCGACATCGAGAGTCGCCCAACAACCAGCACCAGACCTAGAGGATCGCGAAGGCTGGAGGACGCGACGACCTTCTGCCACGATTCACCGCGTTATCTAGAGGTGGCTGGGAATGGTGTAGCGGGCAAAGAGGTGCACGCCGGCGAAGCCCCAGAAGAGGAGTAGTGCGCACCGGCCGGCCCGTCGAGAGGCGAACGGTGACAGGAAACTCGAAAGAGTCTTGTGGCGCGTGGGTTCTCGACGCGCCACGACTTCGAGCGCGAGACTCGCGGCGAACAACGCGAGCCACGCGATCGTCCCGTACACGTCAGGCGCCCTGATCGAGCACTCGGCGCCGATCCGAGAGGACCGGATTGGCGCCCAGCAACACCCAAAGGCAGAAAGCCAGTGATCTCGCCACGTGGGTTTTCAGCACGTAGTCGAGCACCGTGCTCAAGGTCGGCACGTCTGAGTCCCGGCCCCCGAGAGCGAGTCCCAGCGACTCGAGCAGGACGACGAGCAACAGCAGGATCCACCACGCGCTGAGACGGTGATCGGTGTTCGTACGCGCCACGCGCGCGGGTTGTAGCGCGCCGGCCGGCTGGCGAGGTCGAAAGCCCGTCACGAGGTGGCATAAGAGAATGATGGCAATCGGTACCGCGACGAGGACGTAGGACCGAGGCGTGAAGGGCGTAACGCCCGTGATCCACCATCCGTAGGCGAAGGAAGAGATTGCGAGCAGAAGGCGTGCTCTCATCGCGAAACGCCGTCCGCGGGTGGCTTCATGCGCGAGACGGGGGTTCGGACCGCGCCCGTACGGATCGTCGCCACACGAATCGCAAGGCGGAGAACGTCGCATCGATCGCGCAGACCTTATTGTCAACGAGGCCTCGAGGTAGCACGACGTTTCGAACGACCTGGTCGGTAAGGTCGGTCGTGACGCCAGACGACTTCTTGGGCCACGAAATCCAGAGTGAACCCTGAGGGTGAATCGCTGCCGCGAGCACGTCCAACTCGGACGCCAGGGTCTCGCTCGAATGGAAGAACGCGAGGATGACGTCTGCGTGGCGGCGAAGTCTTCGTGTCACGACGACACCCGGTGGCGTTGCGAAGGAGAATCCCTTCGGAGAGTGGACGACGACCACCGATGATTCCGCGATGATCCCCAGTTTCTTCGCGAGCGACGGCGAGTCGGTCATACGCAGAAGTTACACAGCAATCGATCTCTCGGTCTGCACACGACCACGCGTACTCGTTCACGTACGAGGACCGGGCTGAGTCGTCACGTTCGCGACGATAGAGTGCACACATGAATCGAGCGCCACGACGTTGAGACTTTCGCTCGCGACCACGGCTTCACCGTGGATTAGCGCAGAGTACCTCGGGTAAAAGCTGACTTCGCCGTGACCATTCAAGTACCCACTGGTGGGCGCCTGGTCAGGGCGGTTATCGCGATCTTGCTGACAATCAGTGTCGCGTGGATTCCGGTGCGCTCGGGTGCTGACACGACCACGACGTCCACGACGACCACGTCAATCGCCCCAGTGGCGTCCAGCACGACGACGCTTGTCCCTCCGGCGACCACCACCACGATCAAGCCCCTGGGCAAGACGAACGCGACGACCACGACGACGCTTGACCCGGGACTCTTGCCGCAAACCACGACGGAGCCGTCGCTCGCCACCCAAGCGGGCAGCGAACTCGACACCATGATGGTGCGTCTGTGGGAGGACATTTTGGAGAACAACACCCGCCAGGCCGATTCGATGATGTTCCCTGAGGTGGCCTACGAGAAACTCAAGGCGATTCCCTATCCCGCCAGTGATTACGTGAATCGACTGCTGTACCTGTTCAACCTCGATATCGGCGCGTACCATCGCTTTCTGCTTGCACGAGGTACTCCGGTCCTCCTTCGAGTCGCGACGAGCCCGGTCGACGCGCAGTGGATCCCCGTCGGTGCTTGTTATAACAAGATCGGCTACTGGCACCTGCCGGGGGTGCGTTTCGTTTATCACTACGGGTCGGTGGTTGATTCGGTGGGGGTGCTGTCCATGATCTCGTGGCGGGGGAAGTGGTACTTCATCCACCTCGGCCAGTACACCGCGACTGGCTCCACGGGTCAGATCTACGACTACGCGCAGGGTCCGGGCGTGCCGGGACCCGCAGGAAGTTGTTGAATGCTCAGTCGTCGCGTTCTTCTCCCCGTGAAGGAGACCACGATCTACGCTGAGCGCAATTTGAACGACGCACCCGAAGGGTCGCGCAGTGCCGCCAGTCGTCCGTACGGCGTGTCGTGGACCTCCTGGTCGACTGAGCCACCAAGCGACTGGGCGGCCTTGACAGCAGCGTCGATGTCGTCGACGTGCCAATAGACGGACCAGTGGTCCGTCACGTCGTCCGGGACCGAACCCGACACGTCGCCGATGCCGGCCAATTCGCCTTCGCCGTCGGGGTTCAGCATCACGCCGTAGCGAAACTCGTCGGTGTCACTGATCGGGTTTATCTTCCAGAAGAAGACGGAACCGTAGAAATCGGTCGCTCGCTGGTAATTGCGAGTGAGGAGTTCGAACCAACTGGGACTGCCGTGCTCTCCTAACACGGTGAATCCCGGGAAGGTTCCCGCTTGCCAGGCGCCCAGCGTCGCTCCGTTGGGATCGAGAAAGACGAATTGTTGGCCGAGATCAGCCACGGGCATGGCCGGGGCGAGCACCTGGCCACCAGTCCTTTCGGTGGCGGCGACCGTCGCGGCAATGTCGGGAGTGTCGAGGTAGATCTTCCAGGAGTTGTCGGCCTTCGTGTCACCCATATCGCCCATGGCGCCCGCGACGGGAACGCCGTCTCGGGTGAACATGAAATAGCCGCCGAACTCGGGACTCGGTGCCTGGGCCTCCCACGAGAACAGCTCGCTGTAGAACTTTCGACTGCCTTCTACGTCAGAGGTCCAGAGGTCTGTCCAACACGGTGATCCCAGTGGTGCCTTGTCACGTGTCGTCACGGTCTCTCCTTCATCATCGCGGGCCATTTCTGCTGACCGGAGACGAAACGTGTCGACCCCGGTGTTCCCGAGTCGTCATCATCGCACTGACGGTTGGAAAAGTCCAGAGAAATGTGGTCGAACAAGTTGAACGGAGGGTGATTCTCCTTTGCGTCCCATGACACGAATCGTTCGATACCGTTACGTATGGTCGTACTCACGGTTTTTCGCAGTCGATTGCGTGACGGCATCGAGAATGACTATCAGGAAGTGGCCCAGGAGATGGATCGTCTGGTCGTGACGATGGATGGTTTCATCGACCAGAGGTTCTACCAGGCCGACGACGGCGAGCGCGTGACGATCGTACGGTTCCGAGACTGGGAGTCTCAGCGTCGGTGGGCCGAACATCCGCGCCACCAAGAGGCGCAGCGTCGGGGTCGAGAGGAGTTCTACTCCTGGTACGAGATCGAGAAGTGTGAGGTCACCGCGGACCACGAGTTCGGTTCCGAGGATCTGTCATGAAGCGCCGACCACGTAGCCAGAGTTCGTCTTCGGTTGCACACTCGATTCTGACCACGGCACCGGACCGACACCCAAGAGCGAGAGAGTAATCCTGTGAATGTCTTCTACGGCGACTACGAGTTATGTGACGACCAGAGTCGGATCTCGATGGACGTGATCTACCAGTGGTTACACGATGACGCCTACTGGTCCAAGGGCCGAAGCCGAACGACGTTTGACAAGTCCGTAGAGCACTCGCACCTGTTGGGGGTCTTGTCATCACGTGGCGAGACGGTGGGATGCGTTCGAGTCGTCACTGACCAGGCCACCTTCGCGTGGGTCTGTGACGTCTTCGTCGAACCCGCCCATCGCGGTGTGGGTGTCGGCTCGTGGATGGTCGCACGCGTGGTCGACTACTGGCTCGAGCGAGGGGTGCCACGAGTGCTGCTCGCGACGCGCGACGCGCACGAGGTCTACTCGAAGGTCGGATTCTCACCACTGGCCCACCCGAGTCGGTTCATGGAGATCGACCATCGCCCCCAGTCATAACGGACCTCGTGATGATCTGATCAGGTTTGTCGACGCTTTGACGGTCGGTGCAATCAAAGTTCCTGATCAAGGCCTGTAGAGAGGCGCGTCCCCGGACTTGACAAACGACTTATAACGATATATCGTTAGAGTAATCAAACTATCGAAAGGATACGGTATGGGATACCGAGATATTGATCAACCACCGCAGCGGCGGCGACGCGTTGCTGACACAGGCGGCAGAAACGTCGTGGGACCGAGGCGTGGCCGTCGTCATGAACGCGGCGACGAACACGGTGATCACCACGAGAACCACCACGGGGATTCTCCTCGACGCGGAGGACGCAGCCGTCGCGGAGATGTTCGCCTCGCGATCTTGGCATTGCTCGCGGAACGCCCGATGCACGGTTACGAAATGATGCAGGAGTTGGCGGACCGGACCAAGGGGATTTGGCGGCCCAGCCCCGGATCGCTCTACCCGGCTCTACAGCTCTTGGAGGACCAGGGGCTCGTCCAGTCCGAGACCACCGACGGTCGCCGCCAGTTCACCCTGACCGAGAAGGGTCGGAGCGAACTCACGGACCAACCCAAGAAGTCCGCCCCCTGGGACATGATGGTTCGTGGCGCGAATCAAGATGACTTTGCGCTTCGCGTCGCACTTCGCCAGGTTTCGATCGCAGTGAATCAGGTAGCCGAAGCGGGTAACCAGGAACAAAAGGCCCGTGCCGAGCACCTGATCCTCGAACTTCGTCGCCAGATCTATCTACTGCTCGCCGACAGCACCGAGGTGGCGAAAGACTGAGCCGCGACCGTCGCGACGACACGACCGAGAGACGTCACCGAGCCACGTCACCACAGTGGTGTCGTGGCTCGGTGACGTCGTGTCCGGGGACCAACGGCCCCCGGACACTCGGTTCACTGTACGAAGGAGAAGCCCTTCGCGGTGTTTCCCGTGACGTTGATGGACCCGAAGTTCAACTCAACGGTGAAGTTCGCCTTCGTTGAGTTCGAGAGAATCGTGACGCCGCCCGTGTTCAATTGAATCGTGAAGGACTGCGTCGAGCTGTTCGAGTCTGCGGTCACCGCGCTGGCGTTGGATTCGATCGTGAACGGACCCGACACGGTGTTGTTGTTGACCGTGATGCCTCCAGAGGAGAGCTGCACGGTCAGGCTACTCGCGACGCTATTGCCGTCAATGGTCTCACCACCACTGTCGCCCGACAGCGTGAGTGGTCCCGAGATGGCTGCGTTGACCACTTCGGATCCGCCCGAGTCGGCCGTCAGGGTCACCGCCGACGAGATCTTGCTCGACGCGCATGTCCCCCCGTCACCGATGATGACCGGTCCCGTGTCGAAGGAAAGGGTCACGGGACCCGAAACGGTCGCGCCGCAGATACGGACGATTTTCGAGTCCAACGAGGTGATGGGTCCGTTCACCTTCGCGCCTTCGATGTCGAGCGAGCTTCCCACGCCTACGTTGAGGTAATCGTTGATCGTTGCTCCTGATCCGAAGCACACGCTGGCGCCAGTGGCCACCGTGTAGCCGTTGAAGGTGCCCGAGAGGCACGAGCTACCAACCGTGAGGACCCCGGGCTTGAAACTGAAGGTGTAATTCGACGTCGCGCTCAGGGTGCCCGCACTACAGGTGATGGGGTACGTCCCGTAGGCACTCGTGGTCGTCGCGGTCGTCGTGCACGACGGCGAACCGTGGACGATCGAGGTGGGGTCGCCATTCTCGAATCCGCTGACCGTGTAGGTGAACGCGGGATTCGACGCGCCGAACGCGCGCGTCGCGTTGACGGGCGTCACGGTCAAGACCGCCGGATTCACTGTGAGAGGGACCGTCGTGGAGACCACCGAATAATTTGAATTGTTGGGCGTGAACGTCACCGACAAGGTGTGTGGACCGGCACTCAAGACCGTGCCCAAGGACGGGCTGTAGTTGAACGTTCCGGTCACTGAATTCGATCCGTACGAAGCTGACGCGTCAAGTTGCGTGCCACTCAGAGCCGTGCCGTAGCTGATCGACGTCGGCGCGGGCCACGTGATGGTGGGGCTTGGCGGCACCGGGTCGAAGTTGTAGGTCGTCGTCGACGTAGCCGTTCCGATGGTGAAGTCGTCGACGTTGCCGACAAATTGGTCGGGGTCACCGGTCTCGCCGACGACCACACCTATGCCCCCTTGGCTCACCGGGGTGAAACCACTCAGGTCATCGGTCATGTTCACGATGTACGCGCTGGGATACAAGGCGATTATTTGGCTGAGCGAGAACACCCCGGTGCCGGGATTGCCCAAGAGGCCCGAGTTCGACCACCAGCAACCGGTGAGAGCGTTCCACGTCTGCCACGTGTCCATGACGGTCGCACCCTGGTCGGGGCAGGTGGCGCTGCCGGTGCTCGGCGTCTGGTACGGAGGCTCGAAGAACAAGCTGTCATCGGCGTTCTGGCCGCCCTCGCCGTAGTTGATGTGGAGTTCCAAGAACGGGAACTGTTGTCCGTTGTTGACCTGGTCGTAGGTCGAGTACGAGAGCGCCGTGAGACTCGCCAGAGGGACGTCGTTGTAGTTGCTGTTCCTGAGCGCGGCTGCACACGTCGCCCCGGTGGTGCCGTCACCAGTTGCCAGTTGGAGGCTGCCCGTTCCAAGGGGAGGAGTGCCGGGACCCGGGACGAACGTGACCTGATCGCTTGGGTACGTCGGGACGATCGCGTCGTAGTTCTCGTCGTAACAGGTCTGAGAGATGTTCCAGCCTGACTGGCCGCTCCCGTCGACCAGGACCGGCGTGGGGCTCGCCGACGCGACCGACGCGGGTGACAACGCCACCGAAAAGGGCGCGATCAGCAATGCGGCCGAGATCGCGATGGCAGAAGAACGAATAGTACGGAACATCTTTCCCCCTTTGTGCGCTCGCGGTGGCGAGACGACTTTCACTCGGAACAATGACTCGTGGAGCGGTGTCGCTGGAACGTCAATTCCGCTTAACCGACACTCGTGATCCCTTCCCAAGGTTCACGTAGTGCGAACGTAGCATTTACGACAATCTGTATCAATAGGGTCTCGAAACGACGCGAACCGACCACGCGGGTACCTCGATTGTCAAGTACGGCGACCGGCGCTGGACCGACGTTGCGAGATTTGTCCGAATATCGCGACAAGAGAACGATCAACGTAACCGTGCGAAGGGTTTGGGTCCGACCCATTCGCGCCGACAACGACCTCGCGGGTGGCGAAGCCACCACGGCTCATCACGTCGCTTATTGATGCAATTTCAGTTCCACGACGGGGATCGTTCGCGTGGTCTTGGCCTGGTATTCGGCGAAGCCGGGGAAACGCTTCGCCTGTTCGTTGTAGATGGCCGTGCGCCGAGGCTCATCGAGCACCGCGGCGGAAGCCGAGACGGCTTCGACGCCGATTTCGACGGTCACTTCGTACGGATTGGCGAGCACGTTGTAATACCACGCCGGATTGGAGTCGGCTCCGGCGTAGGACGCGAAGACGTAGACCAGAGTGCTGTCGTGCTCGTCCGCGAGGTACATCACGGGACTCGTGTGCTCCCTGCCCGTCTTGGCACCTTTGGTCGTGAGCAGGAGTAGCGGTGCGTCGCCGAACGCCTCGGTGCGACCACCGTTCGCTCGGAATTCCGCGATGATCTTCTGGTTGAAGTTGAGGGTGCTGTCGTCGTTGGTCACGGCAATCCTTTCGTACGGCCACTGGTGACACTGTACGGGCGGGTGCCGTGAATGACCGGCGCCCCGCGAACGTATCGAGACTACGCCGAAAGATTGAGGAGGAGCCGTGATCGAATCTGGGACAAGCTCTCGCTGTTAAAGATCTTCCCGTCTCGAAAGACGACGCGCAGTTGGTCGCCGGTCACCTCGTCCGCGCTGGTGAGGCCGTCAATCGTTACCAACCTCGAGCCATCGCGAGTCACGGCGACGCGTCCGCGTTGTGACGTTTTCATGCTGGTGGGGTCGGTCTTCGGATCCTTGAATATGGCCTTCTCGACGCCCTCGATGGTGACCGCGGTCGACTTGAAGGCGTGGCCGAACGTGTCGCGGTTCGTTCGCTGATACGTGTGCGAACCAATGCCAAAGACGACGTTCGTGCTCGCGAAGCCCCTCTGCCGTAGTCGCTCGAGGATCTCGGTGGCGCTCGCGAGACTGATCCGGTCGCCGTAGATGACGCCCAGGTGCGGGTCAAGCAGTCGGTAGCCCCGGTCGGTGACCGTGCCGCCGAAGACGTCCCAGAGTGCCGCGACGACGCCTTGGTCGGCGATGGTCGCCGTCGTGTCGCCTCGGCCAGCGAGGATGTCGGCGGGGTCTCCCGAGTCCGGGCGAATGACAATCCTTCCATCACGGGCGAGGATCCTCTCTCGAAGTCGCGGAAGGTAGTCGCCAATCACTCGCCAGAGGTCCCACGTATCGGACACCACCGAGAGCATGCCCGAAGGATAGAGCTGCGTGATCAAACGTTCGTAGGTTCGAAATTCGTCGTCACCGTTTTGGTTGCCGTAGGCCGACATCACACTGTGCTCGGTAGCGGGGATGGACGCACCGACCAGTTCCTTCTCGGTGTCGGCTCCGTAAAACTGCTCGAGATACACGATCGCTGGAATCGTGTCGGTACCAGTGAAGGAGAGTAGGTGACCCGCGCCGGATGCCGCCGCGGCCTCGACGCTGCTCATCCCGCGAAATGAGAAATCGTGTCCCTGGAAAGGGACGGCGTCGAGGTCACCGCCGGTCTCTCGGGCAAATCGTTCGAAGAGCTTGCGGAATTCAAATGCGAGTGTCGCGCTCGTCGATGGTAGCCACGACTCAGCGCTGAAGAGGGTTTCGACGAAGTTCGTCAACCAGAAGAACTCGGGCTTGGTGTTGACGAACGTCACCGAGGGAACGCGCAACGGGACGAGCGTCCCCTCGGGCAGCGCGCGAACCTCCAGCGGCAGGTAGCCGAGCGACCACAACGCCCGGAGGTGATCGGTGCGAGGTTCCGAGATTCCCAGCGTGTTCCTGATCAGGCGAACGTACTCGTCGGCGATCTCCTCGAAACGACGTGCGAAGAAGTTCTCTCGGAAGTAATCGATGAAGTATCGCTTGATGAAGGCCTGGACACCGAAGACCACGACGTGATCAATGTTGAACTCACTGCTTTCGCGCGCGGTCCACGTGCTGTAAACGGTTGAGGTACCTGGCGGATACTGCTCGCGGTGGCTGATCTTGTAGAAGTCGGTGAGCAGAGCCGGTGAGTAGTTCACGAGGCGTTCGAAGACGGAACGAAGACGACGATCACTACAATCCAGAGAGCGTGCGAATGCTTCGAGCCAGCGCGGAGTTGTCATCGTCGCCGTGTCCCTGGGCAATGATCCCATCCTCCAAGGCCGCGGCGAGCGCCGTGACGGGCAGCACTGCACCAACGTCGCGCGCGAGTTCGAGACCGATGCCGAGATCCTTGCGATGAAGCGAGATCTTGAAGCCGATGGGGTAGTCGTCGTCGATCATTCGGCCGCTTCGGTTTTCGAGCACCCACGAGCCAGCGGCGCCTCCGGCGAGAGCCTCCATCACTTTTTTGACATCGAGGCCCGCCTTCAGCGCCAGGGTCACTCCTTCGGCGACGCCTAAATACGTGCCCGCAAGGATCACCTGATTGACCGCTTTGGCCCACTGGCCTGCGCCGATCGGTCCAAGGTGACTGATCGTGCGGCCGACCGTGTGGAGGACGAGGTTCGCGCGTTCGAACTGCTTAAAATCGCCACCAACCATGATCGTGAGGGTAGCGAGGCGGGCGCCTTCTGAACCGCCCGAAACGGGCGCATCCAACATGGCGACGCCGCTCTCTTCGAGTCTGCTGGCAAATTCGCACGCTCGCGTCGGGCTGATGGTCGAACAGTCGATGACGAGAGAGCCGGCGCGCGCGCCCTCGGCGATTCCGTCTGGACCGAAGAGGACGCTTTCTACTTGAGGCGAATCCGTGACGCAAGTGAAAATGATGTCACTGGAACGTGCGAGATCCGCGGGAGTCGTCGTCTCGCGGGCTCCGAGTTCGACCAGGTCAGACGCACGCCCAGGCGTTCGATTCCAAACTGACAGAGGGTATCTCGCCCGCACGAGGTTGGCGGCCATATATGTGCCCATTGTCCCGAGTCCGACGAAGCCCAGCCGCTCTTTTCCGACGTCTGTCGCCGAACTCATTCGCTACCTCTTTCTGCTCTCGCCTGGATTAGAAGAAGTGAGGGGAGAGGGTCAAATCCCCTTTTCCTTGTTCGAGGGCGGTGTTTAGGTGGAGCCTAGGCGGAAATCCAAGCCATATTATGGTCTGTGATTCGACGTGAAGATGTCATACAGTTGCGAATAGCCACGAGCGCCTTACGCCTCGCTAGGCGTTTAATCGCTGTTGGGCGAGACGCGCGTTTCTGCGCTCGAGCCACGATCCCATGATGTGTTCTTGCATCGCGAGAAACGCCCCTTCTGCGTCTCGCGCGGCGATTCGCTCGTAGATGGATACGTGGCCCTTATGAGACGCAGCGATCTCGGCCAAGCGCATCTGGGGGTTGTAGCGAGTACTCGCCCGGGCGTACGGGTGAACCGTGCGGATAATTGACCGCCCTAGTTTGTTCCCGGATGTTCGAAGAATGACGTCGTGGTATTCGATGTCTGCCAACACGTAATCATCTGGTCGCTCCAGCAGGGATTCCAGGACATTGAGTGCTTCGTGCAGTTCCTCGAGTTGCTCGGGCGAGATTTTTTCGACGGCTCGGCGAGTCATGAGGCACTCAAGTCCGACGCGAACGTCGACAAGATCGTCAAGGATCTCCAATTTTTCGTCGAAACGAATGGCCGCTTCGAGTACGAGCGGATCGAGGAGGTTCCACTGACTCGCGGCTGCCACCGTTGTTCCTTGACCCTGGCGGACCCGAATAAGTCCCTTTTCTTCCAACAGTTTCAGGGATTCGCGCACCACGGTGCGACTGACACCGAAAGCGACGCACAGTTCAGGATTCGTGGGCAGTGTGGTGCCGGGTGATAATTCGCCGCTGACGATGTTCTCGGTGAGGGTCTGGAGTACGGCAACACCAAGGCTCGACGGTCGCGGAGGAGCCGGATTCGCGACGAGCGAGGTCAAACTGGAGGCCAATTTTGGCCCTTTCCTCTGGATATCTGTCACCTGACCCCCGGACCGAGAAACGCCGTCCCACTCATTTCTCCTTATACATATTACTTCCATAGACAGCTCAGCAAAATCAGCCGAAACACAAAGATTCCTTGGAAGCCAAAAGTCAACCGCAGAAAACTCGCGAAGATTCGTATGTTATCATACGAATGTTGTGCTATGAATGAGGAATAAGCAGTACGTGGCGTCGGAGACCGGCGTCGAAGGTTCGCGGTTGTGCCGTTTCGTCAAGTGTTCATTCGGGGGGATTGTGCGAATAACAAGCGTGGAGAGTTTCAACGTCTTTTCCCCAGGTGCGCGACCTCAATTCATATGGCGCGAGGGACTTCCGGGTGGTCCGGCGGACGGACATATTTCCGTCCTCCTGCTTAGGACCGATGATGGCGTGTCGGGCATTGCGATCGCGCCTCGCCCGGGCAGTGGTCCACTGGTCGATGATCTCGTTGAGCGCGTCCTTCGAGACGAGCTCGTCGGTGCCGATCCGTTGCAGCGTGAATGGCTGTGGCACCGGATGTGGGAGCTTGACCGCGTCTACGAATTCCCCATCAACATTCTGGGCCTGGTGGATACAGCCCTTTGGGACTTGGCGGGCCGACTTTACAACGCTCCCACGTGGGAGGTACTCGGCGGCTACCGGACCGAAATTGAGGCGTGCGCTTCCACGTCAACGTTCGCGAGCGTCGAGGAATACCTCGACGTCGCGACACAGTGCATCGAACTCGGTTATCCGTCGATCAAGTTGCACGCGTGGGGGGACGCCCGCAAGGACGCTGCCCTTTGTCGAGCCCTGCGCGAACACGTAGGTGATGACTACCCACTTATGTACGACGGTTCGGCGGGCTTTGACCTAGTGGACGCAATATACGTTGGCGACGCTTTGTCAGAAGCGAGCTACCTCTGGTACGAGGAGCCGATGCGCGAATTCAACATCACGGCGTACAAGTGGTTGGCGCAGCGAGTTCGAGTACCGCTCAATGTTGCCGAGACATCCGACGGCGTGCACATGAACACAGCGGACTTCATACAAAGCGGGTGCGCGACGTTCGTTCGAACGAGCACGGAACTGCGGGGTGGATTTACCGGTGCAATGCGCATCGCCCACCTGGCCGACGCCTATCGGCTTCGTGCCGAACCTCACGGGAACACCATCTACGCTCGTCATCTGTGCATGGCAATCCCCAACTGCACGTATTACGAATCGCTCGTCACATCAAATCCCGTGAAGCGCGAAGTTGGTGTTAGCGCAAAGGGAACGGTCTCGGCGCCACGGGGTCCGGGTGTCGGGCTGCCGGTGGGGCCGCAGTATCCGCCCGAGTTGGAATCGTACGTTGTTGACCTAGCAGAGTCTTCGGCTCCATAGATCGGGTAGCGCGTGCGAAGTTGTAAATCTCGTTCAAGTCTGAAATTCCAAACATTAGAAAGAAAGTAGGGGGAAAGAAATGAGTACAACGATGACAACGAGGTATTGGCGCAGGCCAATCCGACCGAGGTTGCGTACGACGTTGCTCGCCGTCGTGGCCTCGAGCATGGCGGTGGCGACGTTCGGCTTTTCGGGTGCGGCCACGGCTGCGGCCAAGGCCAAGCAGCCCACAATCACCATTTGGGTGGACTCGACGAGAGTTCCCCAGGTGAAGGCGTACGAGAAAGCTCATCCCACCGTAAAGATTTCCATGGTGATCTACAACGGGAATGCGAACGGTTCGGGCGTGCTCCAGTCGAAAATCGCTCTGGACAACAGGGTTAACGGCGGATGGCCTGACATCGTTTTCAGTGAAGAGAATAACGACGCCGCTTCACTGGCGAGTACACAGTTCAACTACCCCGCGGTGCTGAGCAACGGTACGGTGTCCAAGACGGTTCTCGATGGCTACGCGTCGGGCACTCTCGCTGGGTGCACGGTGAACGGAAAGGTCTACTGTCTGCGCAACGACTTGGCTCAGAACCTTTTGTTCTACAACAGCGCTCTGATGACACAGTTCGGGTACACCGTTCCTACAACCTGGCAAGGTTGGCAGGCACTGGGTGAAGAAGTCGCGACCCAGCACCCGGGTTACATCGTGGGGAGCGTCGGAGACAACTGGGACGACGACATCTACCTATGGCCGAGCGAGTGCCACGTGGATGACGTCGTGAAGCCCGACACCATTGACATCAATCCCAACGACCCCAACTGCACGCGGGCGACTCAACTCATCGACCCGCTCATCAAGGACGGTGCTGTGACGACGGACAGTGTCTTCTCGTCCACGTTCACCACCGCCTACACCGACAAGATCTTGATGATGGTGGGTCCCGCATGGTATGGCCAGTACTTGTTCCCGGGCATCGTCCCCAAGGGTGACCTTGCGGTGGCCGACCCACTTAGCTGGGGGAGTGGCCCGACCTACACCGGTGAGGTTGGTGGCGGTCTGTGGTTCATGTCGTCGCACATCACGGGCGCGACCAAGGCGTTGACGGCCTCAATCTTGACCTGGCTCTCGACGTCCTACGGTAGCCAAGGCATCTCACCCGGCTACCCAGCGTACGTCGCTGACGAGAGCCGTTGGATTGCGGCCCAGCAGGCGTCGGGACTCTACTCGAACCAGATTGCCCCGGTCTTCGCCAAGGCCGCCACCGAAGTGTGGCAGGGTTGGTCGCCGGTACCTTGGAGTACCGACTCGGTCTTCGGCAGCACCGTCGTCACGGGACTCAACTCCGGTTCGACTATGACGTCACAACTCGCGGCCTTCGCCTCGCAGTTGGTTGATTATGCCCAAAGCGATGGCTACACCGTCGTCACCTCCCCGTAGTAGTAGGAAGATTCAATGTCATCGGTCGTGCCACAAAGATCCCCAACCCCTCGGGGCACGACTGATGCATTGAATCCGAAACTGCGACGTAAGCAAAGAAATGGGGTAGCCGGATACGCGTTCGTATCCGGCTACTTCATTCTGTTGTTGCTCTTTGGCGTGCTGCCCGCGGTCTACGCGATCACGCTCGCCTTCACTTCCACGGGTGGGCATTTCGTGGGACTATCAAACTTCATCAAGACCGGAGAAGATTTTCGCTTCGTACCCGCCTTTGAGCACGTCGGGGAGTACCTGCTGATCTGGCTCGGTTCTCTCGTCGTCATCGTGGTCGGATTGGCACTGATGCTTCACAGCATTTCGAGGCGGGTGAGCTCGGCGTTTCGCTTCATCTTCTACCTACCTGGAGCACTCGCGGGTGCGGCCAGCGTCCTGGTGTGGCTGTTCATGCTTGATCCGACGGTGAGCCCGTGGCGTGAGTTCTTGGCGTTGTTCGGTTTCAAGAATCTCGGTCAGACGATTCTTCCTGGTCACCTTCCCATCATCTTTGCCATCATCGCCTTCTGGGCCGGCGCGGGTGGCTGGATTGTCGTCACGTACGGTGCATTGAACAACATCCCTCACGAGTTGGTCGAAGCGGCACAACTCGATGGGGCCAGCGCTATCCAGACGGCACTTAGGGTGAAGTTACCGCTCATAAAAAAGTGGGTCACGTTCATGTTGATCCTCGCCTTTGCCGCGGGAACCCAATTGTTCGTTGAACCGCAACTGGTGGGCGAGGCCAGCCTGGGACTCATAAGTCCGACCTGGTCACCCAATGAGCTGGCGTACTACTTTGCGTTCCAGGACAACAACTTCAACTACGCCGCCGCCATCTCGGTGGACTTGCTCGTCATTGGTCTGCTCTGTGCCGCGGTACTGGTATTTCGGACGAAACTCTTCGAGGTGGAGTGATGAGACTCTTCAATCGAATCTGGTCGCGCACGCTCGCCTACGTGGTATTGCTGAGTTTCACAGCGTTCTTCGTCGTCCCAGTGATATGGCTCTTGCTGTCTCCCACCAAGACCGACCACGAGCTGGTCGTGGGAAATCCGTTTGCTATCGGAACAATCCACAACCTGGCCCACGCCATGCACGTCATGTTCACCTTCGAGGACTACGCACTGTTGACCTGGCTCAAGAACTCGGCGATCTACTCTTTCGGTGGCATCGTGATCGCTCTCATCTTTTCGATACCCGCCGGATACGGTCTCGCGCACACGCAGTTCATTGGTCGCCGCACGTTGCTCGGCGTCACGCTCTTCGTAATGATCATGCCCGCCACCGCACTCGTCCTACCCTTGTTTCTTGAAGCCAACGCGGCCCACGCCGTCGGGACCGCTTGGGCGGTCATCCTTCCGTTCTCTTTCTTCCCCTTCGGGGTCTATTTGGCTTACATCTTCTATTCGTCATCGGTACCCAAGGATCTGCTGGCGGCAGCGCGGATTGACGGCTGCAATGAATGGAACGTCTTTCGTCGAGTGGCGCTTCCCTTGGCTCGACCCATCATCGCCTTGGTGACGTTCTTCGCTTTCGTCGCGAATTGGAACAACTTCTTCCTGCCCTTTGTGATGCTGCCGAACAGCAATAGCTACCCCTTACCGGTCGGACTTCAGGACCTTCTTGCGGCGACTCCCGCCTTCAACCCCGGTCAAGGTGGCCAGGTGCCCATCTACCGCCCCGAGCTCGCCATCGCCACGATTGTCGCTATGGCGCCCGTACTAATCGTTTTCCTCTTCGCACAGCGCTCCCTTGTCTCAGGAATGCTCGCAGGAGCGACCAAGGAGTAGGCCATGGAAGCGATCACTGATAACACGAGGCTAGGTCCACAGTGTGAGGATTTCGCTCGCTTGTGTGGCCAACTGGTCGACGACGATCGATACGAAAGGACTCTTTGATGTGCCCGGTCACTCTAGAGAAACTCACCAAGGTCTATCCCAACGGCTTTGAGGCCGTCCACGAGTTCGATCTCGAAGTTGCTGACGGTGAGTTCATGGTCCTGGTCGGACCCTCGGGTTGCGGAAAGACGACCGCGATGCGCATGGTCGCCGGACTTGAACAGATCTCGAGTGGCACGCTTCTCATTGACGGTCGGGTCGTGAATGACGTTTCGCCCCGCGATCGCGACATAGCCATGGTGTTTCAGAATTACGCGCTCTATCCGCACATGACAGTCGGAGAGAATATTGGCTTCGCGCTAAAGATGAAGCACACTCCCAAGACTGAAGTCACCGCCAAAGTTCGTGAGACGGCCGAGATCCTCGGACTCACTGAATGGATCGACCGGAAGCCGGGTCAACTCTCTGGCGGACAGCGTCAACGGGTTGCGATGGGCCGGGCGATCGTTCGAGAGCCGAAGGTCTTCCTCATGGATGAACCCTTGTCGAACCTCGACGCCAAGCTTCGCGTGCAAATGAGGGCGGAGGTGGCACGTATTCAGCGGCGATTGGGTGTGGCCACCATCTACGTGACCCACGACCAAGTGGAGGCAATGACCATGGGGGACAGGGTCGCAGTGATGAGAGCGGGTGTTTTGCTGCAGTGTGACAAACCCCAGCAGATTTACGATGATCCGGTCAATCTCTTCGTCGCGGGATTCATGGGGTCACCGTCGATGAATCTCTTCGAAGCCCAGCTCGGTGAGGGTGCACGAAATCTGAAACTGGGCAGTCAGAATATCGCGCTGCCCGCGTCGGTCCTTGAGACCAGACCGTCGGTGGCGAAGTACGCCAACTCCGAGATCGTTGTAGGTATGAGGCCCGAGAGTTTGTCGTTGGCGACACCCAAGCGATCGGCGACCGGTGACGATACCGTCCAGTTCGAGGGCGACGTTGATCTGCTTGAGGCGCTCGGTTCAGAGATCCTGGTCCACTTCTCCACCGACGCCCATCGAGTCGAGGCCGAGGGCATGTACAGCGAGGACGCCGAAGGATTGGAGGCGGGCTTAATCTCGCGCCCCGGTGACGGTGTCGCGCGAGTGGCCCCGGATGTCCAGTTGACGATGGGAAGTCGTATCAAGTTGCAAATGAACCCCAAGCGCCTGTATTTCTTCGACGCGGCGACGGGGCTCTCGATCTAGGTATGGGCCGGGCTATGAGCGATTTCTGGTATCGATGCCGCGAGTCGGAAACAACACGACACGAACCGCGACTTCGTTCGACGGAGGCTTTGAGTGATGCGTGATGGTGCGGTCGAGGATCGGAAAACCCTTAAGCGAGCGGGATGGGTCATCCAGCTGCGTCCAGGCGCTCGTGAGCAGTATCGGCGATTACACGAAAATGTGTGGCTCGAGGTGCGAAACAGAATGCACGAGGCGGGAATCGAACGCTACACAATATTCGTTCGCGACAATCTGCTTTTCTCCTATATGGAATACCGTGGCGAGTTCGATGACGTGCAAGCCTTCATTGAGTCGCACGACGAGACGCAGCGGTGGTGGAAGCTCACCGAGCCGCTGCAGAACCCACTGGAGAGTGCGGACCCTGGGGAGTGGTGGGTGAGAATGGATGAGGTCTTTGATTTGAATACTTCCATGGAATCAACGCGAACGGAGTTGGCATGACGCCCAACGAGAAGTACAAAGGCGCGCCACGCGCTTCGATGGAATTTTCCGGACTCACCGCCGTCGTTACCGGCGGCGCCTCGGGAATCGGACGCGCGACGGCGGACCGGCTCGCGAGTGAAGGATGTCGGGTGGCGGTGTTGGATCGTGATATCTCCAGCGTCATCACCGGTGCCGGGTTGCTCGCCGTTGAGTGCGACGTGTCAGACGCATCGAGTGTGTCGCGGGCCGTCACGATTGCGGTGAGTGATCTCGGCGGATTGGACATCGTCATCAACAACGCCGGCATCGGCGCGCAAGGAACGGTCGAAGAGAACGCCGACGAGGAGTGGCGCAAGGTCTTCGAAGTGAACTTATTTGGAATAGTGCGGGTCTCGCGAGCGGCGTTACCGACCCTTCGCAATTCCCCGTACGCAGCGATCGTCAACACGTGTTCGGTCGCCGCGGACGTCGGTCTGCCACGCCGCGCTCTCTATAGCGCGAGCAAGGGTGCAGTACTGGCGCTCACTCGGGCTATGGCCGCTGATCATCTCGTCGACGGTGTCCGTGTCAATTGCGTGAATCCGGGTACCGCTGATACCCCCTGGGTGCAGCGACTCCTCAGCCAGTCCGACGATCCCGAGAAGGAACTCGAGGCGCTCGCCGCACGTCAACCCCATCGTCGACTCGTGAGTGCTGACGAGGTCGCGGGTGCGATTTGTTACCTCGCGAGCCCAAGATCGGGTTCGACGACGGGTGTCTCTCTCGACGTCGACGGTGGGCTCGTAAGCCTTCGTGTGCCGAGCGCGTAACCGACAAAAAGTGGATGAACGTTGACCTCGAAGGCAATAAACTCGCTCGGTTTGGGAACGACTGATGTCCTGAGTCGTTTCATTCTTGGTTGCGCAACCATTGGCAATCTCTCGAGGCCCGTGAGCGACGATGACGCCATGGCACAGTTACGCGAGGCGTGGAACGCTGGAGTGCGAAACTTCGACACGGCGCCACACTACGGTGTCGGTCTGTCCGAGGAGAGACTCGGTCGGTTCCTCGGCGGGCGTGATCGATCGGAGTTCGTCCTCTCGACCAAAGTGGGTCGACTTCTGGTACCGACAGATTCACGTGAGGACGGCGTGGAGGGCTTCTTCTCAACACCGCAACGAGCACGAGTCCGTGACTACAGCCGTGACGGCGTTCGACGCAGCATCGAAGAGAGTTGCGAACGCTTGGGAGTCGACAACGTCGATATCGCGCTCATACATGATCCGGACGATTTCGAGCGAGATGCACTTACCTTTGCTTATCCCGCCCTGGTCGAGTTACGCGATGAGGGCACCGTCAAGGCCATTGGGCTAGGCATGAATCAAGTTCCGATGCTCGAGCGGTTCGTGGCTAAGACGGACATTGACTGCGTGCTCGTGGCTGGGCAGTACTCGCTTTTGAACGCAGAGGCGGGCCGCGGATTCTTTCAACTTTGCGAGAGCCGAAATGTGGCAGTCTTCGTCGGTGGCGTCTTCAACAGTGGAATCCTGGCAAATCCCTCGGGTGGACAGTATCGCTACGCGCCGCCGATCGAAGAAGTAGCGAACCGGGTTCGTGCAATCGATCACGTGTGCCAGCGTTACGGCGTCGAACTGGCTGCCGCGGCGCTGCACTACGTCCTTCGAAATCCTTCGGTGACGGCGGTGGTTGTTGGTTCGCGGAGTGCTCGAGATGTGCTCGAGAACATCGGTAATCTTCGAGCTGAGGTCCCCGAAGCCCTGTACGTCGATCTGATTGACAGTGGACTCGTCGACCCTGGATCGAACTCGTGATCGTTGACACGCATTTTCACGTCTGGGACGCCGCCTTGGGCACACACGGATGGCTCGACAATGTGCCGTCTCTAGATCGCCGATACACGCTCGCCCAATATGAACGAACCGCTCGTGAAAGCGGTGTCAGTCGCTCGGTGCTGGTTCAGGTGATCCATGATGTCACAGAGACGGCGCACTTTCTGGAACTGGCGCACGATTCGGAACTGGTTGGTGGGGTAGTGGGCTGGATTGACCTCGAAGCGCCCGACGTGAGTGAGACGCTCGCGTCGTTGCGAGCCTCCCCCTACGGTAGGTACCTCGTGGGACTTCGCCACCTGGTTGAAGGCGAAGTGGAGCCAGCTTTCTTGGAGCGTGACACGGTCCAACGGGGACTCGCGGCGATCGCCGCCAGTGGTCTGACCTTCGACCTCCTTGTACGACCCCAACAGTTAGCCAGCGCGCTTCGCGCGGTGCGTGCGTGCGAGGGATTGACGGTCGTCCTTGATCATGCGGGGTTTCCGAACTACGACGACCTGGATGAGAACGGATGGCGGACTAATGTCGCCGAACTCGCGCGTACTGGACGCGCGGCGTGCAAGCTTTCAGGGTTCGTCACTGAACTCAAGTCGCGAGAGCAACGAGAGAACTTGCGTAACGTGGTCAGTTTTCTCATCGACACGTTCACGACACGGTCGCTCTTGTTTGGATCAGACTGGCCGATCTGTTTGCAAGCCGCTACGTTCAAGGACGTGCTGTTGCTGGTCCAGGACAGTCTTTCCGAATTGACGTCGTGGGAGCTAGACGACGTACTTGGTGGGAATGCTTTGCGGTGGTACTGCATTGATGAGGTCAACCTGGATGGTCGAGATTCGGTGATGCCGTGAGCACGCAACGAATGGAGGAGAAGAGATGCGTCTAGTTCGTGTTGGTGAATTTGGTAAGGAACACCCCGCGGTGTACGGCGCCGACGGTCGACTCTTGGACTGTTCGTCGCTCTGTAAGGATTTCGACCCCGCGTTCTTTGCGTCCAACGGGTTGGCGACGCTCGAGTCACGTATTCAGGCTGCCAGCCTTCCTGAGATCGACGTCGCGTCGTCACGAATCGGATCGCCAGTCGCCCCGCCGCAGAAGATCGTGTGCGTGGGGCAGAACTACATCTTGCACGTCCGAGAGAGCGGAGCAGAAATACCTGATGAACCGGTACTTTTTATGAAGTCACCGGGCACACTGGTCGGCCCGAACGACACGGTGTTGGTACCGCGCCGATCCTCGAAGACCGACTGGGAAGTCGAACTGGCAGTCGTCGTGGGACGGCGTGCGCGCTATATCGAGTCACCCGACGATGCCCTCTCTTACGTCGCGGGCTACGCGATCTCCAATGACGTGTCCGAACGGGAGTTCCAACTTGAACGAGGCGGCCAGTGGGACAAAGGCAAGAACTGCGAAACGTTTAACCCCTTCGGACCCTGGCTCGTGACGGCCGATGAGATCGTGAATCCCCAGGACCTTGACCTGCAACTTTCAGTCAATGGCGTACTGCGTCAAAGCGATTCGACGGCCAACATGATCTTTAGTGTGGCGCACATACTTTGGTACATCAGTCAGTTCATGGTGCTCGAGCCCGGCGATATCGTCAATACCGGTACACCCGCTGGTGTCTCTCTCGGACACGACGACGTGGCGTATCTCAAGGCGGGTGATTACATGGAGCTGAGTATTCGGAGCTTGGGTAGTCAACGACAGGCCGTGGAACAGGCGTAAGAAGTTTTCTTACGAGTTCGGGTCGACGTGGATCTTCGGACCTGGCCCGGATCCTTCGGGCCTGCGTCCGTTCAAGACTTCGCCCACTCCCGCTAGGCCAATAGTGGCGCCTATCAGCGGTAGGGGATTGACCTCACCTGAGGCGTAGATTGCGATGGTTTCGGCGAGCGCCGGCGAACCACTCAAGATCCCTGCGGCAGTCACGTCCTTGAGCGTCAACGTGCGTGCGTCCACCGGGCTTGGACCCAAACCAAACCCCACGTACACGACTCTGCCACCGGGCTCGACGAGATCGAGCGCCAAGGATGGCGACGCGGCGTCATTGGATGCGTTGACGACTGCGTCCCATTCAAGTTCGGGGAGTGCCGAGCTGTCCCAGACGCCCACGAAGCCAAGTGTCCGGGCGAATTCGATGGTTGGTGGTGTGACGCCCGCGACGTGCACCTCAATCTCGCGCGCCTGAGCAAACAGAGCCACCAGAAGACCAATGGTCCCCGGACCCAGGACGAGCAGTCGATCACCCGCTTGCAGGCCCGTGGCGAGAAGTGATCGAAGTGCGTTGCCTCCTGGTTCGACGAGTGCACCTGTCGCGTCGTCCACGGTGTCAGGCAGGGCGTGCAGGGACGTGACCGGGACGGCGAGCTGTTGGGCGAGAGCGCCGGGGAAATCATCTCGAATGCCGACCTCGCGGCGGGTATCGCACATGTGCTGGTGTCCTGATCGGCATCGTCGACAGGCTGCGCAGCCGAGCATCGTGTCGCCCGTGACTCGGGTGCCGAGCCAGTGGCGGTCGACGCCTTCGCCAATCTCAGTGACCGTTCCCATCCATTCGTGGCCTAGGCGCATCGGGAACCTGGCGTGTCCGTCGTGAAGATACGCCATGTCGCCGCGAAAGAAATCCACGTCGGTACCGCAGACACCAACGCGCTGGACGTCGAGAACAACGGAGCCAGCTTCGGCCACGGGTGCTGGTACGTCACGGACTTCGTAGGTGAACGGCTCGGTGACGACGAACGCGCGCATCAGAGTGGCCGCGTTCGCGGCGGCACTTGACGCGTCTCGACGACCGATTTCAAGAGGCCAGAGAAGTTCACTGCTCGTCCCCGCTGCAGCGACCCTCGATAATTGCGCGGATGGTTGACACTTCACTCACGAGGTCATCCAGAGATGTCCGGTAGGAGAGAGCACTGATACTGATCGCGCCGCTGGCCACCTGGGGCGAGGACAGATAATACGCAAAGGCGATGCAGCTCACCCCTTGCTCGTTCTCCTCGTCGTCGACGCCGTAGCCACGCTCTCGCACCACTTCTAGTTCACGGTGCAGTTCGTGCGCGGAGGTCACTGTGCGTGACGTTCGTCGAATCAGCGTACGAGTGCCGATCCAGCGTGCGACGTCGCTGAGCGACGTGAGTCTCTGTGCGAGCAGCACCTTGCCAATTGCCGTGGAGTGAGCGGGGTTGCGTCCGCCAATGGTCGAAGTCAAACGAATCGAGCCACTCGAGGGATCGACTTTGGCTCGGTAGATGATGTCGGGTCCGTCGAGAATTGCGTAGTGGGCAGTCTCCTCGTAGCGCTCCGCGAGCTGACGCAAGATGGGCTGCACGCGTAGATGATCCGGGCGCGATTCGTGATGAGTGAAGGCCAAGCGCAGGAATTCGTCGCCCAAGATGTAGTGGCCCCGTCCGTCCTTATTGGCCAGTCCGGCTCGACAGAGTGAGGCGAGCGCGCGATGGACAGTTGTCTTGGGGCTACGAACGGCCCTCGCTAGATCGTCCAGCGTGACTCCGTGAGGGTAGTTAGCTAGTTCTACCAGGACGTTCAAGACTCGGTCGGATCCTACGACCCGTGTCTCGTCTGAAGAAAGTTCAATCGTCGAAACAGGTACGGAGCCGACCATATTCCATATAGTAGTCATATATTTCAAGAAACGGAATGGAGTGCGGGTGGTCATTCAGCGTAGTGCTCAGTGGTACGCGGGACGCGACCGCAATGCCTACATTCACCGGGCCTGGATGCGTCGTGGGCTACCCGACAACGCCTTCGACGGCCGACCCCACATCGCGATCGCCAATACGGCGTCGGACCTGACTCCGTGCAACGCACATCTAGACGAAGTGATGGAGAGCGTTAAGGCGGGTGTCTACGAAGCGGGGGGTATTGCCCTAAATCTTCCCGTCGTGTCACTTGGAGAAACGCAAGTCCGGCCCACCGCCATGTTGTGGCGCAACATGGCGGCGATGGCCACCGAGGAAATGATCAGGGCGAATCCCATTGATGGGGTAGTCCTTCTCGGTGGGTGTGACAAGACGATTCCTTCACTGCTCATGGCCGCCGCATCGGTGGACCTTCCCGCGATCGTCGTACCCGGTGGTCCAATGAAGACCGGCACCTTTCGAGGCGCTGCTCTTGGATGTGGCACTGACGTTTGGCGCTTGAGTGAGGAAACGCGTGGGGGCCTGCTCAGCGAGGAAGAGTTCCTTAGCTCGGAGTCGTCCATGATAAGTAGCCGAGGTCACTGCAACACGATGGGTACCGCGTCGACGATGGCCCTGATGGCGGAGGCACTCGGAATGACCCTGCCGGGCGCGGCGGGAACCCCCGCGGTGGATAGTCGACTGCTTGAGCATTCATTCCAATCGGGACGACTGATCGTCGATCTCGTCGCCGAAGGACGACGCCCCAGTTCGATTATGCGCGACGGTTCCTTTCGCAATGCCATCGTCGCCTTGGCCGCGATCGGCGGTTCGACGAACGCTGTCGTCCATTTGCTCGCCATCGCGGGTCGGTTGGGTCTCGCACTCAACTTGGACGATTTCGATCGGATCGGTTCGCGAGTCCCGCTGCTGGTGAATCTGCAGCCAGCAGGAACGTATCTAATGGACGATTTCCAGCGTGCTGGTGGCTTCCTCTCCGTCTTGCGCGAGGTGCGAGACTTGCTCGATCCCGAAGTCGTGACCGTGACGGGTGCTCCATTGGTCAACTACCTCGAGGACGCGCGGATTTGGGATCACGATGTGATCAGGGCCCGCGAGACGCCAATCGAGTCGGAGGCGGGCGTCGCGGTGTTACGTGGCAATCTGGCCCCTTCGGGGGCCGTCATCAAACCAGCCGCTGCGTCCGCTCACCTACTTCGCCATCGGGGCAGGGCAGTCGTCTTTGACTCAATTGAAGACATGCACGCGCGGATTGACGACCCGGCCCTCGACGTTGACGCGGATTCGGTTTTAGTGCTTCGAGGGTGTGGGCCACGGGGTTATCCCGGTATGCCCGAGGTCGCCAATATGCCACTGCCCAAGAAGCTACTGGAGCAGGGACTTCGCGACATGGTTCGGATCAGCGACGGACGAATGAGTGGCACCGCGTATGGCACCGTGGTTCTGCACGTGGCACCCGAAGCCGCCGCGGGGGGGCCGTTGGGTCTCGTCCAAACAGGTGACTACATCTTGCTCGACGTCCCAGGACGCACGTTGACGCTCGAAGTGTCCGATGACGTGTTGAGCGCTCGGTCACCAAGCCGCGCCATGACTGACGCGTTCGCCACGCCCAGCCGCGGTTGGGAACGACTCTACGTGGACCATGTGCTACAGGCCGACACCGGCGTTGACCTGGACTTCCTGAGGGGTGCGAGTGGCGACCACGTCAGTCGAGAATCACATTAGGACCGCCTAGGGGTGTCGAAAAGTATCCGGGAAGTTGACGTGTGTGACGTGGTGATGAGGTGGTGACGGCGCTGCCCGGGGACTACATTGACCGAGCGAACGTCGACGAGCAGTCGCGTCAGCGACTCGCACTCGCTTTGCAAGAAACCGTCAGGGGCGAAGTCGAGTTTGATTCGTGGACTCGGAGCGTCTTCGCGACCGACTCATCCAACTATCGCCAGATCCCGTTAGGGGTCGTCTTTCCGCTCGACGAGCGCGACGTCATCGCCGCGGTTGAAATCTGTCGTCGCTTCAACGCACCAATTATCGGTCGGGGAGCGGGTACGAGCCTTGCGGGACAGGCGTGCAACGTCGCCGTCGTTCTTGATATGAGTCGGCACATGAATGCCATCATCGCTATTGATCTTGAACGACGAACTGCGCGCGTGCAATCCGGAGTCGTGCTCGATCAGTTGAACGCGGCAGCTCGAGCGCACGATCTTACCTTTGGTCCGGATCCAGCGACGCACGCGTGGTGCACGCTCGGAGGAATGGTCGGTAACAATTCGTGTGGCACCCATGGTCTCTATACCGGCAAAACGGTTGACTGCGTCGAGGAAATCGTCGCCATCACGTACGAGTCCGAGCGAATGGAGCTTGGTCGTGTCGATGAAGAACGCTTTCATCAGCTGACCAGCGTTGGAGGTGACGGAGGTCGCATTGTACGCGAGCTTCGCACGTTGCGCGATGAGTTCGCGGACGAGTTGCGGTCGGGATTTCCTGCTCTATCGCGACGAGTTTCGGGCTATAACCTCGACCAGCTTCTGGAGGAGAATGACTTCAATCTGGCGAGAGCCGTCGTAGGCAGCGAGTCAACGTGCGTTCTCGTGACTGAGATCACGGTGAAACTCGCACCGTGGCCAAAGATACGCGCACTGGTCGTCATTGGCTTTGAAGACGTTTACGTTGCCGCGGACCACGTGCCGGACCTTTTGAAGAATGACCTAATCGGATTGGAAGGTTTCGACAGCCGCCTGGTCGAACAGATGCGGGCAAAGCGAATGAACCTCGAGTACATAGAACTCTTACCTAAGGGAGGAGGTTGGTTACTCGCTGAAGTCGGCGCGGATACCGACAAAGTAGTTCGCGAGCGAGCACTTGCAGTATTAGAGAGCCTGCCCGACCATTCCGAGGCGGTAGTCCTTTACGAAGCAGCAGAACAGGAGAAAGTCTGGAAAATACGCGAGTCGGGACTTGGCGCGACTGCCCGCCCCGCCGACGCAGCGGTCAACTACGAAGGCTGGGAGGACGCCGCAGTAGCTCCGGAGAATTTAGGACGGTACCTTCGCGGCGTACGTGAACTCTGGGCCGAATTCGGTTACGACGGCGCCTGGTATGGCCATTTCGGGCAGGGCTGCGTGCACACGAGGAACAACTTCGACCTCTCGAGCCTTGAGGGTCTCGAGACGTATCGCTCCTTCGTCGAACGAGCGGCTGACCTTTGCGTGAGTCTGGGAGGATCGATCTCTGGCGAACACGGCGATGGCCAGAGCCGTGGCGAGTTACTGGCTCGCATGTACAGCCCTCGCATGATGGAAGCGTTTCGTCGTTTCAAGGAGGTGTGGGACCCCAAGCAGCGGATGAATCCGGGAAAGTTGATCGATCCGTATCCGCTCGACAGCAATATCCGCTACGGACCGAAGTACCGCAAGTCGCTGCTGGTCCGGTCAGCGTTCGCTTTCGCGAATGACCATGGTTCGATGCAACAGGCGGTTGAACGTTGCGTCGGCGTCGGTAAGTGCCGTAGTGACGTCGCTGGGGTCATGTGCCCCTCGTTTCGAGCCACGCGAGACGAGCGTCACTCGACTCGAGGAAGAGCGAAATTGATGGTCGAGATGTTTCAAGGAGAAGTGACTCGTGAAACGTGGCGGAACCGTGATGTCTTTGAAGCTCTGGACTTGTGCTTGTCCTGTAAGGCATGCGTGTCAGAATGTCCGACCCAGGTCGACATGGCGACCTATAAGGTCGAATTTCTGCATAACTACTACGCCCGCCGCATTCGACCTCTGTCGGCGTACGCGCTGGGTCTCATACCCTGGTCTGCTCGGATCGGGTCGAGGTTTCCTCGGTCCACGAATGCGCTGCTCTCGAATCGGCTCTTCGCCGGCGTGCTCGTCCGAGTTGCGGGTATTAGCCCGCGGCGCTCAGTTCCACGCTTCGCTCCCGTCTCGTTCCGCCGGCGAGTAAGAGATCACTCATCAGCACTTCGGGGGCAGCCGACGGTTGTCGTGTGGCCTGACACCTTTACGGACGTCTATCTCCCCGAACGCGGTTGCGCAACGGTTGACGTCCTTGAGAGCTTGGGCGAGGTAGTGGGGGTGCCGCGGGAATGGTCGTGTTGTGGCCGACCGCTCTATGACTCGGGCATGCTAAGTCTCGCTCGTGCCACCGCGCTTAATGTCCTGGATTCTCTCGAGGATTACCTCCAGCGCGACCTACCGGTGGTGGTAGCCGAACCGAGTTGCTTGGCGACGTTCCGCGACGAGTTCTTGCAACTGCTTCCCGAGGACTGGCGAGCGACAAGACTCTCCCGACTCAGTTGCAGTCTGAGCGAGCATCTGGTTAGAACGTCGTGGCGCTACGACGGCGCGCCGTTATCTGGACGCCTGAGCGTCCACCCGCACTGCCATCAGCGTGCGCTCAGCGGTTCCAGTGCGGATGTTTCAGTGCTGTCCCAATTGGGCTACGAGGTCGAGACGCTCGACCTCGGCTGTTGTGGGCTCGCGGGATCGTTCGGATTCCAGAAGGACCACGAAGCGATGTCGAGAGCGATTGCCGAGGACCGTTTTCTCCCCGCGATCATCGACCGAGCGCGCGAGGGAGTCGTCGTTATGGATGGATTCAGTTGCCAGCTGCAGGCTCGAGAACTCGCGGGCGTACAGACAATATCGATCGCTCGCGTGTTGGTCGACGCGTTGGGACTGACGTCAAAGTTTGGAACTTCCGAGGGTTGAGTGGGCCGGGCGAGTGCGGCACCGCAAGGCTCTTAAGGTCGACCTGCGAGCGCACCTGCGCTCTGACGTGAGGATTCCTTGGACTGAAAGGAGATCTTGTCGGCTGGTGTCGGTCGGCTGATGAAGTACCCCTGGGCGACGTCACATCCGAGATCGCCAAGAATGTCCAGCGTCGCGACGTCCTCAATCCCTTCGGCGACGACCCTTAGGCCCATCTCGTGACCAAGGTTGATCGTCGCTCGCACTATTTCGAAATCTCGCATGTTCTCCTGGCTGGCGAGCGCACTGATGAACGTACGGTCCAACTTCAGTTCGCCTACGTCCAATCCCCTCAAGTACGCCAGTGAAGTAAATCCGGCGCCAAAGTCGTCAATCGAGACCAGGACGCCCAGTCGGCGCAGGTTACGAATGACCTCTTGGGAACGGACGAAGTCTGAGATGATCGTCGTCTCGGTGATCTCGATCACGAGGCCGTCAGGGGCCAGCCCGTAGCGCCCTAAGAGTTCCTCCACTAGTTCCACGAATCCATCCTGGAGTAGTTCAGTCGTCGCCACGTTCACCGCCACCGCGATCTGTTGACCCCGTCGAAGCCACGTGGCGCACTGGCCGATTGCCTCACGGAGAACCCACGTCGTGAGGTTCCACATGAGTCCTGCCTTTTGGGCCAAGGGGAGGAACTCCATGGGAGGAATGAGTCCGAGCGTGGGGTGGGGCCACCGGATCAACGCTTCGACTGCCGTGATCTGGCCACTGCGCATGTCGAGTTGGGGCTGATAGTGCAGCGCCAACTCGCCATTGTTGACCGCGTCACGCAAGGATTCGATCAAGGTCACCTGGTCCTCGGCACCGTCCAACTTCTGATCGTAGAAGACGAAGGGAACGTTGCCCAATTTGGCTCGATACATCGCGACGTCCGCACACCACATGAGATCGTTCGCGGTCTTGGCGTCTTGTGGCATCAGCGCGATGCCGATACTGGCTCCCACGTGCGCCGTTATCTTGTGCAAGACGAAGGGCTTGGTTATCTCGTCGATGATCCGACGGGCCATCTCGGTCGCGGTGATCTCGTCGGCGTCCATGAGCACCACCGCGAACTCATCACCACCCGTGCGAACCGCAATGCCGGCGCCCTCAACGGTTTCGGCGAGCCGCGGACCCAGCTGGCGCAAGAGTTCGTCACCGGCCGGGTGGCCAAAGGAGTCGTTGACCTCCTTGAAGTCATTGAGGTCCACGAACAGAAAGGCCATCTTTCGTGTGCGGCGCTCGTCTTGTTGTTCGTCGAAGAAGATGTCGAGCATTTGGGTGAGTTGGCGACGGTTGCCGAGACCGGTCAACTCGTCGGTATTGGCCTGACGGTGACGCTCTTCGGTGATCAGACGTAGACGTCGTGCCGAGATGGTGAGGCGCGCGCCGATAACGACGAGCGTGCCGACCGCGAGGCCAATGGCGACGTGGCTGATTGGATCGAGTGTCCCGCTGACCAGGACTCCCAGTGCGGCGACGGTGGCCAACGCCGTGATCACGAATCCCTGCAAGGTCGGTTTCTTAAGGAAATTGGTGAACCGCCTCGGCACCCAGACCGATGCCGACAAGAACAAAATGGCGAGGGGCCAGGCGAAGGAATTGACGTCATTGCCAAAGCGCGATACCTGACCGGATTCTTGAAAGAGGTTGAACGTATCGCCCACGACGATGACCAGCAGACCAGTGGCCATGAGGAGCCACTGACGAGTGCTGTTCGAGGTCAGCACGGCTGATCCACCAAAGACGACGAGCAAAAGGAGGAGGTCGCCAATGGGGTAGGCGAGGTTCACGGTGGTCGACAGCGTGCTGCCGCCGGTGAAGTGATGGATGCTGTGGAAAACGAAAGCCGCACACAATGCCGAAGCGCCACCTCCCGCGACAATGCCGTCGAGCCAGTTCGGCTTGTTGATTCGGTACGTACCTTTCTGAAAGAGCGAGACGCACGCCACGTACGCGAACGGATAGAAGAGCAGGTAGAACACGTCCGCGACTGATACCGAAGGTGGTGTGGCCCGTCCAATCGATTCGTAGGTCAGCACGACATCGCCGAGCGACCACATCAAAAGTCCAGTCCCCAGTGGTAGCGCCACCGACCGGGAGGACTTGTGGCGAAGGCCCCGGCCGAGGCACAAACCCGACGCCGTGAGCTCGAACGCGCACACCAACCATCCATCGAGCCACGTCCACTGTTGGCCGCTTCGTCGCACCAGAAGCGAGACGATGTAGGCGATCAGCAGAGCGACGAGCAGTACGTACGCTGACGTCACGACATAACTCTCCGACCGAGTTTTCACATCTACTATTTCGTCGCTGTCCGAACGACGGATGACGCCGCTCCTCTCGTCCGTTTTCCAATCATCAACCATGGGTCCTCCACGACGTGGGCTCAATGGTCCAAATGTTCTATTCGCTCTGAATTCAGCGTGAGCTTGACTCGCTGCGCAGCGTTACCTCAAAAAGTCTGCCCGAATTTTCGAACAAGGCCCGGCATTGTCGAGGGTAATTTTCCGTCGTTCGGATCGGCGTGTCGCATCTCTGGTGCTCGTCGTGTGCGAGGACTGACCTTCTACGCCCAACGAAGTGGTGCGCAGACTCACATCGCGCGGGCATGGAAGAATTCAAGTAGTAACTCAGTTCTCTGTTCGCGTGTCGCGAATGAGCGCGATGGATAACGAGACGAGGTCCGCGTGAGTGGTGGCGTGTTCTCGCTTCTGGACTGAACCGGCCTCGCACAGCGAAGCCACTTGGAGACGAGCGCGATCGATCACTTCGTGTACCGTGAAATCTATGAACAGATCCCCTACGAAAGGTGAAACTCCCGCGCAACTCATCGATTCGAGAATCAAGGAATTGGATGACTGGCGTGGAGCAATGCTCTCGAAGTTGCGCTCGGTGATCAAGCAGACTGACGCAAAGATCGTCGAGGAGTGGAAGTGGAACGTACCGGTCTGGTCGCGCGAGGGGATCCTGTGTACGGGTGAGACGTACAAGAACGCGGTGAAATTGACATTCGCCAAGGGGGCATTCCTCGATGACCCTTCTGGCTTGTTCAATTCGAGTCTTGAAGGGAACGTGCGCCGGGCCATCGACTTTCACGAGGGCGACAAGGTGAACACCACCGCACTCAAGGCTCTCGTGCGCGCGGCGGTGAAGCACAACGTAACTCAGCGCAAGTGAGGTCCCTGCGACCAGCGCGAGTTTCGACGATTCGTGTCGGTGGTCGTAGCGCGACCAGTGAACGTACACTTCAACCTAAATGAACGTGGCTCGGTCGACGGCGCCGAAGTCACTAAGCACCCCTAATGGGATTCGAAACCGTGCCGCCACCTCGAAAGGGTCGAGTCACTTCGTAAGGTTGAGCACATAAGTACTGGTCAGGCTTCATTTCCAGCCATATTCACCGCGCGGTCTCTGAACTTGGGCATATTACGGGCATCAAGTGGGTAAATCATTGAGCCATTCGATCCCAAAAATGAGGGAAGTGTTTCTTTTTCGATCGCGGGAGGGAAATGCTACGACAGTTGTTTCGTAGGCTATGACTATGGTTTCCTCGCGTTCCTCCAAGGTGGGTCCGACATCGCGACCGGTCGCGATTCCTAACGATTTCGATGTTGCCAATGATGTAAAGGCGTCGGGAGTAGTAGTTCTTCCCAATCGGATTCGTTGGTCAGAGCCGGATTTAACGTTTGACTTGAATAGCACGGTCGACCGGCTTCGTGTGTATGAGATTGTTCTCGTGGAAGGCACTGAGTCAGATGTTCGATTCTTTGTGAGATTCGATGAATTAGTCCTGGCTTGGGAAACAATCTCTCTTCCCGCGTACGTTCGCAAAGCGTGGCAAGACTGGTTCAAATTGCGTAACATAGTTGTTCCAACTTGTTGACACCGCTTCAAGAACAGATCGCACAAGTAATTGGCGCTGCACTTGAGGGCTCCGACTTCGCCCTAGCCGGTGGAGCCGCAATTATCAGTCAAGGACTAGTTGATCGGCGAACGAGAGATCTCGACTTCTTTGGCTCATCACCTCCGGTCTTGGCCGAGAAACTTCCACAAATAATTGACTCGCTAGTACGTGGGGGATTACAGGCTGAGATAGTTCAGCAAAACGAACGATTTGTGAGACTTGACGTGAAGGGCCTCGGGGAGGAAACCGAGGTCGATCTCGGGATTGATTTCCGGCTTTTCCCGCCACATAAGGGTACTCATTCGTTGGTGCTTTCCAGCAGGGAACTGGCGGTCGATAAGGTCTTGGCAATATTCGGCCGTGCAGAACCCAGGGACTTCATCGATCTCGCCGCACTGACACAGTTCTTCAATATTGAAGAACTCTTTTCGGAGGCTGTTCTCAAAGACCAAGGTTTCAGTCTTAAGGTCTTCGCTGAAATGACGTCTCGAATCAGCCTCCTTCCTCGTCGAGAGTTTTCGATGAGCGACGTTGCTTACGAGGAGTTGAAAGAGACGGCAGCCTCGTGGCGTGAGCTTGCGTATCGACTCGCACGAAAGCGTGATCGGGGCTTGGGGCGCTGAAGGCATCCCGCTTGTCGTAGATATTTTTTAGGTACTTCAGAATCCGATGGACCGGTCGTATTATGGACGACCAATTCTCAATCGCGAGCACAGATCATGTAAGAATTATTCTTTGTCCATATCTAAGGTGGTTTGCGCTGAATTTCTTTTGCGCCCCCCAACGGTGTCCGACTTCAGTAGAAACGCACCCTCAACGGTGTGTGAGTTCATTGGATAGTGGACGCGATGTGTCGCGTCATAGTGGACACTCCCCTGGGGGGTGTTTCCTATGGTGTTGCGCCAAATGGTGGTTGACGCGATCGTGCTCGAAGGTCGCTCGATCAGGGAGGCTGCCCGTTCTTTTGGGGTTTCCAAGTCCTGGGTCTATGAACTGGTCCGCCGTTACCGCGAGGGTGGCGCGTCAGCCCCCCGTTAAGGAGATGCGGTGCTCTGATGACATCTTGCTCGAAGCAGCTCGGTATGGAATTTTCGATTGTTCAGGGCTCTTTTGCATCCTTGGCGCATGCAATGAAATGCCCGTCGAAAGATGGCAAGAACATCGAATTTGAGGACTAGAGACATTATTGTCAGTTAGTTGCGACTTTGCGCCCGGCTTCGATTGCTGTCTCGCCGTACCGCCAGCCCGCATAACACCAGTCGATTGCATAGTTCCATTCAATTTTTCCAGTCGGCCAACTCGTCACAAGCGTCTTCTTCCATCCATTCGAATTCACGGAAATTGTCACTAGCGCGTTGGAACCGTTGCAATTAACCGAGCGGTCCGTCTGATTAAGGTTTTGCGTGAACTCAATTCCAAAACTGACAGATTTTGATTGAGACAACTTGACTAATGAAGGAGGGCGGCTTGCGTAGTATGTTAGGTCGCTTCTGTAGACACTTAAGTGAATCTCGTTCATGGAAGAGTCGTAAAACTTTAGATACGCGTAGCCGTTAAGCGTGCAAGTTCCTTTCCCCGAGTAGCTGATGACGAAGGGGACTCCATCGGTACCACCCGCGCCAGTTTCAAACCCACGCGAAAGATGAATTTGATTCAACTGACACGGAACTGCTGCCGCGGTGCTCGGCATGGTCTGAGAGAATTGAATTATTGTTACGCTAAGCATCGCGATAGCGGCGACCGAGCACGCCTTGACGTATTCAACTAAGTGAACTCGATCTGTCATTGTCTACTCATTCTGGGTGGAGTCTCTGTACGCACTTTTACCAAGATCCAGACGCCACCGGGACATAGGTCAATTGGCACCCCCAACGGGATTCGAACCCGTGCCGCCACCTTGAAAGGGTGGTAGTCCTTTGTAACAAGGAGAAGTAAAAGGACTGATCAAGAGGTATTTCTGGTGACGATCTATTTGTCTTTGATGGCCGCGGGCACTCCACGGGCACTAAGTGAGACTAAGCCCTCAAGTGAAGGGGAGTGAGTAGCAGCGGTTCGCCGTTCGTGCCTGTCTAGTCATTGACCGAACATCCGGCAGTAGCTCTCATATCGTCCAATCTTTTCCGATTTCGGATCGCTTCGAAAAGCGTGCGGGTTTACGTCGGACCTCCGACCTCAACAAGTGCCTAAAGGCGAAGACTAATTTCAAGCTGCTGAAATTGAGACGGGATCTCCCAGGCGACGACTGCTTCGACTTGTTGCAAGGCTCCACGCGTACTTCACGAGCTTTCGGCAAGAACTCCTTTCACCGAAGGGTGGCTGTTCTATAAGACCTCACTAATTCAGCGATCACTTGGATAACTACCGCGGCGAGAATCTCAAGATCGCTATTGACTTTGCAGTACAAAGTGATATAAGTTTGTACTGCAAAGTAACAAAGGAGGAACCGAGATGAACCAAGAACCTGACACCTCAGAGTCTGAGGCCGGCGACGAAGGCAAGCAGCTCAATCTCCGAGAAGCGGCCGCGCTCCTCCAGGAGACCAGGAAGCGGGCGCAACGGCAATTCGACGTCTGGCCACCGTTTCTGTTACTGATCGGCGCGGTGATATTCCTTGCCGCCTATGGCGCAGTTTGGTGGTCAGTGCGCGGACAAAGCCCCTATGTCGGTCCGAGTGGCTGGGCGTTGGCCGTGATGTATGGAGGCATCATCGCTTGGGTAGTGGTGGTCACCTCGGTGGTTCGACGTGCCACCAGGGGCATCAGCGGACCCTCGGTGAAGAGGCGAGATTATCGCGTGGGATACCTGATCATCATCATTGCCTATTCCGTCTTTCAGGGTGCTCTCTACCACGCCGGCGCGAGCCACGCGATCGTCTACGGAATCTACCCCGCGACCATGCCCTGGCTCTTTTTCGGCACCGTCTTTGTCACGATTGGTGCACTTCGTGAAGACGGTCGCGCGTCCGCCCTCGGAGGTTTCCTGATCGCCCTCGGCATCGGTGCCGCTTTCGCCGGACCAGTTGTTGGGTGGCTGGTCTCGGGCATCGGACTTTGTGCCTTGCTGGTCGGCTTTGCTGTCGTGCAAGCCGCAAGGCGTCGAGCGTAAGGGTGCTCAAATGAACCCTGAGGATCTTGACCCGCTGATTCACGTCCCCGCACGTCTTCGGATCATGGCCACGCTCGCGACCCTCCAAGATGGTGACAATCTCTCCTTTACCAGGCTCCAGGACTTGATCGGTCTGACGTCGGGAAACTTAATCACTCATCTGCGCAAACTCGAAGAGGCCTGCTACATCGAAACCGAGAAGTTGGGTAACGGTGCGGCATCGCTTACCACGATCACGCTCACCCGATCCGGCCGCAAGGCCCTCGACGTCTACACCGCTGCGTTGCGTGACCTTCTCAAAGGTCTGTAGGTCGTTCGATTGATCAAACCACGACTGGATCTTCCAGTCGTGGTTTGTTGACGTGGAGACTCCGACACTAGTTGTACAAGACTCACTGCAATGTTGTACAATATCGACATGGTGAAAATCTCTGTGAGTAAAGCTCGCGAAAAACTTTCCGAGGTCGTTGCGATGTCGCAGACCGAGCCTGTAGAGCTTGAGCACTACGGACGGCGCGCGGCGGTGATGGTCAGCCCCGATCAATACGACGAAATGCTCGAAGCACTTGAAGAGTCTCAGGACGTAGCGGCTTTTGATGCGGCCCTGTCTGAGGTTGGCGACAATATCCCCTGGGAGCAAGTGAAGACTGATCTCGGTTGGTCGTGAGCCCGTACCGGATTGAATTCCGACCGGCGGCGCTTCGCGAACTTCGCAAGATTGATCGCTCCACGCAACCTCGTAATCAAGGGGCGATTGCACTCCTTGCGCAAGATCCACGCCCTCCAGCGTCGCGGTCGCTTCGAGGTCGCGACGGTTACAGACTTCGAGTCGGTGACTATCGGATCATTTACACAGTCGATGATGGTGTTCTCTTGATCGTCGTAGTCACCATCGGGCATCGTCGCGACGTTTATCAATAATGTGGCCTAGTTTCGCGGTGCATGTTGATGAAGGGGCTGCTGCTGAATTAGGTGACATGTTGAGTCCGTAGTTTCACGTTGCTTTCAATGCCTTGTCAAGTGCTTCGAACTCGGCCCCAGCCGCGACTACCAACCGAAGGTTGGGAGTTTCAGATAACCGGTTCATCGGTTCCGCTGTTCACGATGACGTGACAGATTTCAAGAGCACCCCCAACGGGATTCGAACCCGTGCCGCCACCTTGAAAGGGTGGTGTCCTAGGCCGCTAGACGATGGGGGCCTGTACTACATCGCCACGAATACAGCGTGGTGGTCGGGCTGCCGGGATTTGAACCCGGGACCTCTGCGTCCCGAACGCAGCGCGCTACCAAGCTGCGCTACAGCCCGCGGCGAGTTCCCTCGCAGCCCGCTAATCCTACTCGGCGAAGCACTCGAGAGACAAAGGTTCAAATTGGCTCGGTCTCACCTGGTTCTGGCCCGTGATATTCGATGACGATTTCGCTTATCCGCCGCCGCTCCACGGACTGGACGCGGAAGGTCCAGTCACCGAAGGTGTACACGGTGCCGGCGGTGGGTATCTCACCTGCGAGGTCGAGCACGAAACCCGCGATGGTCACGTACTCGCCTTCGGGTATGACGATGCCGATCTCTTCCTCGACCTTGTCGACGTGGGTCTGACCGTCAACGAGCCAGCGGTCTTCTCGGATTCGCACGACGGGCGGCTCTTCGTCCTCGTCGAACTCGTCACTGAGGTCGCCGACCAACTGCTCGAGGATGTCGCGAATGGAGATGACGCCCGCGACGCCGCCGTGTTCGTCGAGCACCAGGGCGAACGTGCGACGTTGTTCGCGAAGCTCCTTGAGGCTCTCGAGCAGGTCGAGTGTCTCGGGCAGCATCAAGGGTCGGCGGATCTTGCGAGCGATCTCGGTCGCGGTCGGCAGTGAGACCCCAATGGCTCGTTTGACCGCCGTGGAGCGGAAAAGGTCATTGACGAACAGGACACCCTCAACCTCGTCGAGATCACCCACGACGACGGGAAAGCACGAGTGACCGGTATCGCGAACCGCTTCGGCGATGGCCTCGGGGGTCACGGGGATCGTGAGGTAGACCACGTCAACACGCGGGGTCATGACGTCGCGTAGCTCTAGTTCGCTCAGTTGGTCCACGCGGGCCTTGATGGCGACGGCTTCGGGCAGATCGGTCGTGGACGCGGAATCTCCCGCGAAGCGCGCGCGGAACCGCGCGAGGCCCGACGGGGGAGGCTTCTCGCTCATCCAGCGACGGCGGCGCGAACGGTGGCGGGACGATAGGTCTCGTCCTCGTACTCCTCACCGCGTAGGAGAGCCCGAACCGCGGCTCGCACCCGCTGGGGGTCCAGCGGCTTCACCACGAAACCCTCGGCACCACTGCGACGGGCGAGAAAGACGTCGGCTCGCCGGTCGAGGAGCATCAGGACCGCGACGGGTTCCGAGGCCCCGTAGGACTCCTCGTGGCGAAGATCCATGCACACGGCCATTCCGCCCATTGATCCGATCTGCATGTCGACAATGACCAGGTCGACCTCACCTTGCTTGACACGCTCGCGGACCTCGTGACCCGTGGCCACTTCATCGATAAAGAGGTCTGGTCCTTCGAGCATGGTTCGCAGTTCGCGACGTAGCGACGCTAGGTCGCTCGCTAGCAGTACCGTGGCCACGGAACTCAGCGTAGCAAGCCTCGCCACGGAGAGAAATTGACTCGAAAATTCGTCTTGCCCCGTGGGACCTGAGTGGTTATCCTGCGGTCTGAGGTCGAGCCGGGGGAGACTGAATGTCGATTGCTCCAGTGGATTGGTCCGACGCCGCGGCGTGTCGTGGTAGCGAAGGGTCGTTGTTCTTCTCGCCGGATGTTTCTGAACGCAAAGAGGAGCGACACGAGCGCGAGTTCCTCGCCAAGCGACTGTGCGCCAACTGTCCCGTGCGAGTTGACTGTCTCGAGGCGGCGCTGGCACGCCACGAGACCTACGGGATCTGGGGCGGACTCAACGAACTCGAACGACGGGCGCTGCTGAGGACCTGAGTTATCCTGCGGCTTCGTCGGGCAGTCGTCGCCCGTAGTGATGGACGATCAGGATCAGCAGCAGGAACGTCACGATGTGTACGCCCGTGCAGTAGAGACAGATGTTCTTGATGATCAAGAGTTCGGCCGCGACGAGCCAGAGCACGAACGCCATGGACCCCACAATGATCGCGACGCGCACGTCGTGGATCCAGCGGCTCTTCATCCGCCAACACCACGGCGAGTTGAGGACGCAGAGTACGACGTACCCGCACAGACCCAGGACCGCCACGGGTATCCCGAGGAAGTAGGACTGGGCTGACGTGGTCACCTTGGCACAGTTGATAAGACCGCTGTCCGAACAGTAGAGGTCCTGGGTGCCGTTGAAGTGCGCGTTCGTCAGGTAGATCGAGAGGGCCAGTCCGATGAGGCTGAGTAGAAACGTCGTGTAGATCGCCCAGCGCGGGACGGGAGCGATTTCGCGACTCATCTAGATCTTCATGATCTTCTTCGCTGCCACCACGGCGGGCGAGGTGCAGACTGAACTCGGCTGGTCGTTGGTGAGTGAACAGATCGACGCCGTCAGGTAATTCGCCGACGAAATGATCGCCGCGGTGATTGGACTGGTGGTCGTCGTGAGGCCCTGGGCTATCGCCGAACGCGAGAGTCCCGCCAACGTCGCGGGGGTGTAACTCGCTCCCGAGACCAAGAACTTGTTACCGATCGACATGAAGGGGATGGAACCATCGTCCGAGGAGGGGAGGCCCTTGATGTACTTGGACGTGTCGTACTTGTCGAACAAGGCCAGTTCGCTCTTGGTTGGCGTCTGGAGTTTCGTGTACGAGCTCGTTGAGGAGTCGTACACGTTGGTCTCGAATTCGATGCTCTTAAAGGCCACGTAGGGCGAGGTGAACTTGGCCTTCACGAACGTGAACGTCGGTGTGCTCGGGTCGATGTCCGAGGACGAACTGGTCATGTCACCGAGTCCCGACCACGTCCCGAAACGACTCAGCGCGATGATGGTGGGCCAGCGCTGCGCGGCGCAGAAGGGACAGTACTCGGCGCCGAAGTAGAACACCTCGGGAAGCGTCTTGCCGTTCACCGTCGCGGTGAGTGCAGGCTGACCCGTGATCGCCTGGGGCGGCGTCACCGGCGCGACCGGCGAAGAGACACCTACCGTGTTGAAAACCGAGGCGGGGATGGTGGTGAGTTCGGTCACGGTCGTCGGATCGGTCGCTTGGAAGGTCGATGAACCACCAGAACTCGGTGATCCACTCGTGACCTTGATGATGACCAGGGCGGCCACCACGAGAACGACCACGCCGACGGCGAGCCACGTGAAGAGTCCCGCGGGGCGGCCAGTCGAGGTCTTGGCGGGTGGTCTCTTCGCGACGGGTTTCTTTGCCACAGTGCTCCTCACGTCTTTGGAACCACAAACTTACTAGAAGTTCTGTCGCCACTGATTCGAGGCCGTGGGCCGTGGGTAGTTTGCCTTATGGCCGAAATCTTGATTCCACGACCAGCCGCGACCGTCTTGACCTTGCGCGAAGGAAAGAATGGTTACGAAATTCTTATGTTGCGCCGGAATCTCCAGAGTGATTTCGTGGGTGGCGCGTACGTGTTCCCCGGTGGTGGGGTCGATCCCACCGACGCGAGCGAAGTGGCCCAGCGCCTGAGTGTGGGCATGACCGACGCTTCGTGCTCGGCGCGACTGAAGATCGAACGCGGAGGACTCGCCTACTACGTGGCCTGTCTTCGTGAACTGTTCGAGGAAGGCGGCATCCTGATCGCGTGCGACGAACACGGCCACGAAGTCGACATCAGGGATCGAGACCTGGTGGACCGCTTGAACCGAGACCGCGTATCGGTCAATGACGGCACACTCGGATTCGTGGAACTCCTCGAACGCGAAGGTCTCTACTTGGACCTTCGCAACATCGCGTATCTGGCCCATTGGGTGACGCCCGCGGGTCCCCCGCGTCGCTACGACACGCGATTCTTCGTGGCCCTTTCCCCCGAAGGGCAGGTTGCCGGTCACGACGACCGCGAGACGGTCGCCTCACGGTGGCTCCGACCGGTTGACGCGCTCGCCATGCACGAACGCGGCGAACTGGAGATGATCTTTCCCACCATTCGAAATCTGGAGACGGTCGCCCGTTTCGACACCGCCCAGGGTGTCCTCGACTACGCGAATTCGCTGGTCGACATCCCCAAGATCGAACCCCGACTCGTCGAACGCGATGGCGCCGTCATCGTCGTGATACCCGGCGACGATGGTTACGACGAGACCTGAACCGCGCGCTCGAGCGCGTCGAGCATCCTCGCGCTGCAGCCCGGCGCGCCCGCGGGCGGGGCGACCTCGCTGACGATGCGCGCGGCGAGCTGGTGAAAGGGCCCTTCGGGGCTCTCGCGCAACACGGCGGGCTCGCCCCGGTCGGCGCCGGTGCTGATGGCGACCCCGAGTTCGATCTCGGCGAGCAGCGGGACACCGAGTTCGTCGCTCAACTCCCTGCCGCCGCCGTCACCGAAATAGGCGTGTCGCTCGCCGCACGCACAGCGCGCGCCGCTCATGTTCTCGATCACCCCCAAGACCCGGATGTTCGACTTGCGCGCGAAGTTCGCCGCGCGCTGGGCCACGCGTTGGGCGGCCCGGGCCGGCGTGGTGACGAGGAGTTGGCCCATTTGCGGCAAGAGCCTCGCGAGGGTCATCGCGATGTCACCGGTGCCCGGGGGCGTGTCGATGATCAGATAGTCAATACTGGACCAGTCGGCGTCTTGGATGAACTGCGCGACGGCTTTTTGGACGATCAGCCCGCGCCATAAGAGGGCTTGATCCTCGTCGGCCAGCAGACCCATCGACAGCAACTTGATGTTGCCGTCGCCGAAGTCCTTCACCAGTGGTTGCATCTTGCCGCCACTGGCGCGTACCTCGCCCTCAATACCGAGCAGCCGCGACAGGGAGAAGCCCCAGATGTCCGCGTCGAGCACTCCGACGCGCAGACCGCGCTGGGCGAGGGCCACGGCGAGGTTCGCGCTCACCGAGGACTTGCCGACACCTCCCTTGCCCGACGCGACCATCAACACCGGCGTCTGGTAGGGGATCGAGGTGAGCGGTGCACGCGTCTGGGCGATTGATCGGGCTCGACGCATGAGCTCGGCCTTGGCGTCGTCTTCGAGCACGCCCACCACGACCTCGACGGCGCTGACGTCGTCGATCGAGAGCGCCGCCTCGCGCACGTCGCGTTCGATCTGGGCGCGCAGGGGGCAACTCGCCGTCGTCAGGGCCACCTGCACGCGCACGGCCCCGTCCGAGGTGACGTCAATCGCCCCGACCATTCCGAGCTCGACGATCGAGGCCCCGAGTTCGGGGTCGAGCACCTGGTCCAGGCGCTGTCGGAGCGCGTCGGCGACGGTCATGCAGTGACGCTACCGGTCAGATTAATTAGGTGTTCAGATGAGAAATCCTTCGCTACCATGGGACAAGGACTTTTGAAGGAGCTCCATGTCAAACGCCACGACCACCAACGTCAATTTGACCAAGAAGGACGCCGATCCGATCACCTTGACCGAGATCGCCGCCCAGAAGGTCGCCGAACTGATTGCCGCCGAGAGCGTGGACGAGGTTTTGGCGCTGCGCGTCGCGGTCAAGCCCGGCGGTTGCTCGGGCTTCAACTACGACATGTTCTTCGACTCGGAGTTCGCCGACGACGACGTGTTGCGTGAGTTCGCCGGCGTCAAGGTCGTGGTGGATCCCCAGAGCGCCGAACTCCTCACTGGGTCGACCCTGGATTACTCTGACACGCTCCAGGGTGCGGGCTTTCACATCACGAACCCGAACGCGACGCGCACCTGCGGCTGCGGCAACTCCTTTAGCTGACCGTTTCGTGAAGCCGGTCGGTCCCTATTCGCCCTGGCGTCGCGCGGGCGACGTGGTCGTGATCTCGGGACAACTCGGACTCCTCCCCGGACACGATTCGCCGACGATGGTCCCCGGGAGCGCGGCGGACCAACTTCGCCAGGCGTTGCAAAACGCGCGAAGCGTGCTCGACGAAGCGGGTGCGACCTTCGATCAGGTCATCAAGGCCACATTGTTCCTCGTGACTATGGACGACTTCGCCTCGTGCAACGAGGTGTGGGTGGAGGCCTTCGACCCGCCGCGGCCGACGCGTTCGGCGGTCGCGGTGGCCCAGCTGCCGCTCGGCGCGCTCGTCGAAGTCGAACTCTGGGCCTACGCGCCTTGACTAGGCGGGTACTCGGCCGACGTGTTACCGAACTTGTAGCCGACCGAACGAACCGTTTGGATCAGGTGGGCGTACTCCTCACCTAGTTTCGCCCGCAGACGTCGTACGTGCACGTCGACGGTCCGCGCGCCACCGTAGTACTCGTAGCCCCAGACACGACTGAGCAGCGTCTCGCGGGTGAAGACCCGGTGCGGGTTCGTCGCGAGAAAACGGAGCAGTTCGTATTCCATGTAGGTCAGGTCCATCACGCGGCCCGCGATGGATGCCTGGTAGGTCTCGAGGTTCATCGACAGCCCGCCGTGCTCGATTCGCGGCGCGACACTCTCGTTGCCCGCCCGGCGCAGTCGGTGGCGCAGTCGCGTGGCGAGCTCGCTCACGTCGAAGGGACCGACGACGAAATCGTCGAAGAGGTCCTCGCGAAAGGACAGGTCGTCGAGCTGGTAGTGGTCGAGCAGGAGGATGATCGGGCCGACGCCGCGTTCGCGCCCGCGCAACTGACGACAGAGGTTCATGGCCTCACTGAAGGGGAACGCCGACGCGTTGATCACCGCTCCCGAGAAGCCGTCGGCCGGTTCGAGACTGGTGATCTCGTTGAGCCGTCCCGAACTGGCGACCGCCGGCGTGACCCCGGTGACGTCAAAGGCCTTTCGCACCGGCCCTTCGCACGAGGGTACGCACAGGACGACGTCGATGTTCACAGGAGGGGCAGGTACCTTTCGAGTTCGAAGGGCGTCACCTGACCTCGGTAGGCGTCCCATTCGGCGCGCTTGTTTCGAAGGAACCACTCCACCTGGTGTTCACCCAGGGTCTCGTGCAAGAGCTCGGATTCGGCCATCAAGTCAACCGCCTCGGCGAGCGACTGGGGAAGCGCGGCGACCGGGTCGTTCTCCTTGGGCAGTTCGTAGTCGCCGTTCACCCCGCGTAGTCCCGCCGCCAGCACCACGGCGAAGGCGAGGTAGGGGTTGGCCGCCGGGTCCGGTGAGCGGTACTCGACGCGCGTCGAGTCGATTCGTCCGGGCTTGACCGAGGGGATGCGCACGAGCGCGGCGGGGTCGTAGCGCGCCCAGGTCGCGCCGACCGGTGCCTCGCGCCCGGGGACCAGGCGCTTGTAGGAATTGACCCACTGGTTGGTGATCGCGGTGATCTCGGGTGCGTGGTGAACCAGGCCCGCCACGAAACGCAGCGCCACGTCACTCAGCCCGTACGGACCGTCGCCGATGAAGGCGTTCTCCTCGTCGCGCCACAGCGAGAGATGGGTGTGCATCCCCGAACCCTGCACGTTGGGCAGGGGCTTGGGCATGAAACTCGCCGAGATGCCCGACTGTCGGGCCAGTTCCTTCACGACGTGGCGAACGGACATCACCGTGTCGGCCATGGTGAGCGCGTCGGTGTAGCGAAGGTCGATCTCGTGCTGTCCGGGGGCGTCCTCGTGCTGGGCGTGTTCGACGCCGATGCCCATCTCCTCGAGCATCAAGACCGTGCGCCGTCGGATCTGGCTCGCGATGTCGTCGGGCAGCAGGTCGAAGTAGCTACCCTGATCGACCGGTTCGGGCGCTCGAGTGGGGTCGAGGTCCTTGAAGTAGAAGAACTCGATCTCGGGGGCGACGAAGAACGTGTAGCCCTGGCTTCGCGCGCCCTCGAGGACGCGGCGCAACTGCTGACGGGGACAGCCGCTAAAGGGTGTGCCGTCGATGTTGACGATGTCACAGAAGACCCGCGCGACGCCGGCGCCTTCTTCGTACCAGGGCAGGAGTTGGAAGGTCTCGAGGTCGGGTCGCGCTAGGACGTCGGACTCTTGAATCCTCGAGAAGCCGTCGATCGAACTGCCGTCAAAGGTCATCCCCTGGTCGAGCGCGTCCTCGAGTTCCGCGGGCGTCACGTGAAAGGCCTTGTGGCGCCCGAGCACGTCGGTGAACCAGAGCTGGACGAAGCGAACCCCGCGCTCCTCGACGGTTCGAAGTACGTACTGCGCCTGACTTTGCATAGGAGACATTCTCGCACCTTCTTGGTCGGACCACATTTCGCGTTGCTGAAAGACAAAACCCGCCGCTCGGATGAGCGGCGGGTTTTGCTACTGCGTCCTAACGACGAGCCGCGGCCTTCTTCACGGGCGCCTTCTTGGTCGTCTTCTTGGCGGCGGCCTTCTTCGCCGGCGTCTTCTTCGCGGGCGACGCCTTGGCGGCACCGCAGATCGTCTCGACGATCACGCGCGCCACCACGTAGGGGTCGGCGTTCGCGTTGGGTCGCCGGTCCTCGAGGTAGCCACGCTTGTCACGCGCGACGCCGCCGGGGATTCGCACTGACGCGCCGCGGTCCGAGACGCCGTAGGAGAACTTCGTGTACGGGGCGGTCTCGTGCTCGCCGGTGAGGCGGTCCTCGATGCCCACGCCGTAGGCCTTGATGTGCTTCTCCACTTGGGTGCCGAGCGCTTCGCAGCCGTCGATGATGGCGTCCCACCCGCCGGGCGCGCGCATCTGCTTGGTGGAGAAGTTCGTGTGCGAGCCCGCACCGTTCCAGTCACCCTTGATGGGCTTGGCGTCGAAGCTGACGTCGACGTCGAACTCCTCGGCGATGCGCTTGAGCAGCCAGCGCGCCGTCCACAACTGGTCACCGATGGCGAGTGGGTCGAGGATACCGACCTGGAACTCCCATTGACCCATCATTACTTCGGCGTTGGTCCCCTCGATGCTGATACCCGCGCGCATGCACGCGAGCGTGTGCGCTTCGACGATGTCACGACCGGGCATCTTCGATCCACCGACGCCGCAGTAGTAGGGGCCCTGGGGTGGCGGGAAGCCGACCTCGGGCCAACCGTAGGGACGACCGTCTTGGAAGAAGGTGTACTCCTGTTCGATACCGAACATCGGCTCGAAGCTCGCGTACTTCTTGGCGACCTCCGCGAGTGGCGCACGGGTGTTGGTCACGTGCGGCGTGAAGTCGGCGTTGAGCACCTCGCACATCACGAGGACGTCCTTCTCACCGCGTAGCGGGTCCTTGCACTGGAACACCGGCACCAAGACGCAGTCCGAGAAGTGACCGGTTGCCTGGTTGGTGCTCGAGCCGTCAAAGCCCCACACCGGTGGCTTCTTGCCGTCGGCCACGATCTTGGTCTTGCTGCGCAGGTCCCGAGTGGGCTCGGTTCCGTCCATCCAGATGTATTCAGCTTGATACGACAAGGTCGCTCCTTCAAAATGTCATCGCGTGCTCCACGCGACCTCTACAATTCTGCCCGCTCCATGCTGGACGGACCCCTGGTTCTGTTAACCCCGTGTGAAACGTTGGCCCCGAGAATCCCGCAGGTGCGCCATTAGGCTCGTGGCGTGCCCGTACTGCGACTCGCCATGGCCCAGATGAACGCGGTGGTGGGTGGTTTTTCCCAGAACGTCGAGACCCTGGAACGGTTTCGGACCCAGGCGGCGGCGGTCGGGGCGGATCTGGTGCTCACCCCCGAGCTCTCCTTGTTGGGCTATCCGCCCGAGGACCTGTTGCTGCGCGAGGGATTCATCGCCGCCGCGGACGCGGCGTTGCTCGAGCTGTGCGCGGCGACCAACGCGCCCCCGATCCTCGTGGGCACGGTGGTGAGCGAGGGCACGAGGGGCCTGGTCCTCGCGCCGTCCGCTGACGGACGCGACGTGACCCGGGTGCTCTCGAGTCAGGGCCCCGAGCACATCGCCGACGCGCTCGTCGTGGTCACCGACGACGGCGTGAGCGCCGTCGCGACCAAGCGGCTCTTGCCCAATTACGACGTGTTCGACGAGCTCCGATACTTTCATCCGGGCGTCGGTCGCCACACCATCATCAATGTCGAGGGTGTTGCGGTTGGATTACTGATTTGTGAAGATATCTGGATCGCGCAGGGTCCGGCGGCCGAGCTGGTTCGCGAGGGCGCCACGCTCATCGTGGTCGCCAACGCCTCGCCGTACGCTCGGGGGCGCCGCGAGGACCGTGAGGCGATGCTGCGCGAACGAGCGCTCGAGGTCGGTTGTCCCATTGCCTACGTGAACCTCGTGGGCGGCCAGGACGAACTGGTCTTTGACGGCCAGAGCGTGGTCGTGGACGAGAAGGGTGACGTGCTCGCGCGCGCGAGCGCGTTCAACGAGGAACTCTTGGTCGTCGAGATCGAGTCGAGGGCCTCGTCGGCCGGCGTCGTGATCGACACCACCTACGCGCGCGACGAAGCGCGGGCGCGACCCCTGCACGTGAACCAGATCGCCGAGCCGCTCGCCGAGGTCGAGGAGATCTACGAGGCGCTGGTCATGGGCACGCGCGACTACTTGCGCAAGAACGGTTTTCGATCTGCCATCATCGCGCTGTCGGGCGGCATCGACTCGTCCTTGGTCGCCGCGATCGCGGTGGACGCGGTGGGAGCGCGCGCGGTGCGTGGTTTCGCGATGCCCAGTCGCTACTCGTCGGAGCACTCGGTCAGCGACGCCCTCGACCTCGCCACGCGACTCGACATCGAGATCACGACGATCTCGATTGAGCCGGCTCATCAGGCCCTGGGCTCGATGCTGACCCTCGCGCTCGACGCGCCACCCGAGGGTGTCACCGACGAGAACCTCCAGTCGCGCATTCGTGGCGTGCTGATGATGGCGGTGTCGAACGCGACCGGGGCCATCGTGCTCACCACCGGCAACAAGTCCGAGATGGCGACGGGCTACTCCACGCTCTACGGCGACTCCGCGGGCGGCTTCGCGGTCATCAAGGACGTGCCCAAGACCCTCGTGTACGAACTGTGCCGGTACCGCAACGAAGTCGCCGTCGCCCTGGGTGACCCCGAGCCGATTCCGCTCGCGGTGCTCGAAAAACCTCCGTCGGCGGAGTTGCGTCCCGACCAGCGCGACGACCAGTCGCTTCCCCCCTACGACGAGCTCGATCCGCTGTTGCAGCTCTACGTCGAAGGCGACGCCACCGCCGAGGAGATGATCGCCTCGGGTCACGACGCGCAGTTGGTCCTGCACATCGCGCGACTCGTGGACCTGAGCGAGTACAAACGTCGCCAGATGCCCCCCGGGGTGCGTATCTCGAAGAAGGCCTTCGGCCGCGATCGTCGCATGCCGATCACCAACGCCTTTCGACCTCGCTCGTGAGCGACGACCGCGACGTCGTCGCGTTCGTGGCGGACTGCTTCGACGCGCTCTATCGAGCGCTCGGCGAACTCGCCCCGCTGCTCGCGTCCGATCCGTACGTCGTGTGCGCGCACGAGGCGAGTCGGTCCTTCGGTGCCGTCGCGCTCGCCATGCGTGACTACACCGGTCGCGCGCCCTCACCGCTCGCGGTCATCGACGCCGTGCTTCGCCGGTCGTTTAACGAGGACCCGTCGGGCGCGCTGGCGCTCTACGCGGTGGCGCTCGTCGTGGGGCCGCGGCTGCTCGTGAGCGTGCGCGACGCCCTCGAGGTGGTGCGCGAGCCCGAGGCTCGCGAGCTCTTTGACCGGGCCCAGTTGGTGACCGTGGCCCAGATTCGCCGTATTGGCGAGGTCCAAGAGCCCGTCGATTCCCTCGACGAGGCGCGCTGGCGAGAGGCGGCCCGCGAGTTGGTGGCGATGGTCGAATCGGGCGAAAACGCTGATTCCTTCGGGATCTCCCGGTAGGTTGGCATCCGCGCCGGTTGCGCAGGTCCGTATAACTAGGAATGCCGGAAACTAACGGGCCGAAGTAGGAGAAATATGGCAAAAGATCGAGTCGACCGCGATGACGAGGACCTCGTCCGTCTCTATCTGTCCGATATTGGCCAGTACACCCTGCTCACCAAGGACGACGAGGTCCACCTCGCCCAGACCATCGAAGAGGGCCGCGAGGCCCAGGCCGAGCTCGACGCCGCCGAGGCGGACAAGAAGGTCAAACTGACCCCGAGCAAGAAGCTGGCGCTGAAGCGCGCCGTGCACCGCGGCGACCAGGCCGAGCGCGATTTCGTCCAGTCCAACCTTCGCCTCGTGGTCTCGATCGCCAAGAAATACCAGGCGTCGGGACTGCCACTCCTGGATCTGATCCAGGAGGGCAACCTCGGGTTGATGCACGCGGTCGAGAAGTTCGACTGGCGCAAGGGCTTCAAGTTCTCCACGTACGCGACTTGGTGGATCCGTCAGGCCATCACCCGTGGCATCGCCAACACCGGACGCACGATCCGCTTGCCCGTGCACGCGGGTGACACGCTCGCTCGCGTGCAAAAGGCCCAGTCGCGACTCGAACTCAAGTTCGGACGTCCCCCGACCATCAAGGAACTGTGCGACGAGTGCGAGATGCCCGAGGACAAACTGATCGAGGCTCTGCGCTTCCGCTCCGAGCCGATCTCCTTGTCCGAGCCCTTGCGCGAGGACGGCGACGCCGAACTCGGTGACGTGGTCGAGGACCGGTCGGCCGAGTCGCCCTTTGACGTCGCCGCGGTCAAGATGATGCCCGCCGCGATCGAAAAACTCTTGCAGCCGCTCGACGAACGTGAGCAGAAGATCCTGCGCATGCGCTTTGGGCTCGATGGCGCGGGCGAGATACGCACCCTCGAGGACGTGGGCGCTGAGATGAATCTGACGCGAGAGCGAATTCGTCAGATCGAGGCTCGAGCCATGAGCAAACTACGTCACCCCTCGTCCGACACCGGTGCTCGAGACCTGCTGACGCTCTAAGTCCTTCGCAGTCGCGAACGTCCGAGGACCGCCGCGACGCTGATGACCAGGGCGCTGACGATAAAGGGTGTGTGCGAGCGCGAGCGGTCGTGGGCGCGCACGGGGTGGTTGAAACTGAGTATTGGCCACGACTCGTCGTGGGCGACCTTGGCTAATTGACGGTCGGGATTCACGGCGAAAGCGTGACCGACGACTTGCAACATGGGTACGTCGGTCTCGGAGTCCGAATAGGCGTAGCAGTCGGCAGGGTCGATCCCTCGTCGTTCGCACAGTTCGCGCACCGCCACCGCCTTGTTCTCGCCCTGGGCGAAGAACAACATGTTGCCCGTGAACTTGCCCTCGTCGTCGATCTCGGCGCGCGAGGATATGGCGCCGGTGATGCCCAACAACTCGGCGAAGGGTTCGACGATCTCGGCGGGCGCCATGCTCACGAGCCACACCTCGTCGCCCTCGGCGAGATGGTGGTCGATGAGTTCGAGGGCCTCGTCGTAGATAAGAGGTTCGATCACGTCGTTGATGGTCTCGGCGACCAGTGCGCGCACCTCATTGTGGTCCCATCCCTTGGTGATCTTCAAGACCGACTCGCGGATCTTGTTCAACTTCTCGTCGTTCGCACCGAATCGCACGAAGAGCAGGTGACTGAACACGCCCCAGATGAGTGTTCGTCGGCGGAGCATCCCGCGTGCGTGGAGTTCGGGTCCGAGCGCGACGAGCGATGATTTCGCGATAACGGTCTTATCGAGGTCGAAGAAGGCAGCTCGCACGACTCAATGCTAGGGCGCAGCACCGTGAAAGTGATTGCGGTGACGTGAAGGTTTAGCCAATGAACGCGGCAGAGCACTCGTTGGCGGCGTCCTCGCGAGCGATCAGAATCACGTGGTCGTGTTCGACGAAGTGCATGGTGGGCGACGGCACCATCGGCTGGTCGCTGCGCACGACAGCCACCACTCGAACCGAGTCGGGAAGCCGAAGTTCGTCGAGCGAGAGATCCTTAACGACCGCCGGCGCACTGGCCGCCAGCGTGACCTCGATCAGCCGCATCCTGCCGTGCGCGAGGTCCATCAAGTTGATGATCGATCCCACTTCGACCGCTTCGTCGACGAGCGAGGTGATCAGCGCGGGTGTCGACACCGAAATGTCCACTCCCCACGTCTCATTGAACAGCCACTCGTTGCGTGAGTTGTTAATACGCGCGATGACGCGCGGAACGCCGAATTCCTGCTTGGAGAGCCAGCTGATGACGAGGTTGTCCTCGTCGTCACCAGTCGCCGCGATCACCACGTCGACGTTTCGTAGGTCCGCCGCCGCGAGACACGCGTACTCGCACGCGTCAGCCGCCATGACGTTCACGCCCGGCAAGAGCCCCTTGAGCTTCTCGGCGGTCGCACTCATGTGTTCGAGCAGGGTCACGTCGTGGTGTCGGTCAAGGAGGTCGAGCGCGATCGCGGTGCCCACCGATCCGCCTCCCGCGACGACGACTCTCACGTCAGGTCACCCTGGAGCAGGTGATGCAGGTCGTGGATGCCCTGGGGCGTGACGAGGAACTCCAGGATGTCGTCCTCTTGAGCGAAGAGGCCGTCGATAGTGACACGTCCTTGCCCGCCGCGCACGAGCCCGACGACGCGCACGGTGTCACCGACGTTGAAGTGGTGGATCGGGCGACCCGCGAGGGCGTCGGGCACGATGCGCTCTACCAGGTGGAGTGAGCCCGCGCCGTTGGTCCATTCGATGGACTCGTCGGCGGGGATCATCCAGCGCTTCACCTGTTGGGTCGTCCACAAGGACGTCGCCACCGTTGGAATGCCCAGCTTCATGTAGATGTCGGCTCGTTGCGGGTCGTAGATCCTCGCGACCACGTTCTTGATGCCATAGTTGTCGCGCGCGATGCGCGCGCACAGGATATTCGTGTTGTCGCCTCGGGTCACCGCCGCCAGCGCGTCGGCCTGGGAAGCCTCGGCCTTGGCGAGGATGTCGCGATCGAAGCCCGAACCCAGCAAGGACTGGCCGTTGAAATGGGCCAGTCGGCGAAAAGCATCCTTGTTCTTGTCGATGATCACGACCGAATGGCCTTCGTCTGAGAGTTGCATCGCCAGCTCGGAACCAACGCGACCACAGCCGACGACGACGATATGCACCCCGTCATCAGACCACACTTGTCGCCAACAGTGCAAGTATCGAAGCGGTCACGACTCGTCGCTTAAAGTGAAACTCGTGTCAGAAGCCGATAAGCAAATAGCCAAAAGCACACCGGTACTGACGTCGCACGCCAATGTCTCGACGGTGTACCCCGAATCGTTGGGTTATCGGCTCAAGAAGTTCTTTCTCGGTCGACCATTCGTCACCGAACAATTGAGTGGTGAGCGATTGAACCGGTTCATCGCGCTGGGCGTCCTGGCCCCCGACTGCATCTCTTCGTCGGCGTACGGGACCGAGGAGATCCTCACCCAGATGACGCCCTTGATCGGACTCGCGGCGTTCGTGCTCGTCGTGCCGATCATGTTCGTGATCATTGGCGTGTTGTTCTTCGTGACGACGTCGTACCTCGACGTGATCAAGTACTACACGACGGCGGGCGGTAGTTACGTGGTCGCACGCGAGAACTTCGGCCCGCGTATCGCCCAGATCGCGGCGGTGTCGCTGCTGATCGACTACACCGTGACCGTCGCGGTCCAGTGTTCGGCCGGTACCGCGGCCCTGGCGAGCGCGTTCCCGGTCTTTGGTCCGTACTCGGTGATCATCACCGTCGGTATTGTCCTGATCCTCATCTACGGGAACCTACGGGGCCTGAAAGAAGCGGGCAGCTATTTCGCGTTCCCGACGTATTTCTACGTGACGATGTTGGGTCTCACCATCATCACCGGCTACGTGAAGAAGGCGACCGGTTCCTTGCACCGGCTCGCCCAACCGGCCAACCACCTCCTGGTCGGCCACACGCTCGGCCAAAAGGGCACGGGGATCTTGATGGGACTGGCCTTCATCACGCTGTTGCGCGCCTACGCGAACGGCGGATCGTCGCTCACCGGCCTCGAGGCGATCTCGAACGGCGTGGCGAGCTTTCGCCGGCCCGAGTGGCGTAACGCCCGCAAGACCCTGGTCCTGATGTCCTCGATCCTCGCGTTCTTGCTGATCGGTACGACGCTGTTGGCGTCTTGGACCCACGCCCTGCCGCGCTTCAGCGGTTATCCGACGGTCGTGGCTCAAGAGGTGCGCGCGGTCTTTGGCACCAGTGGCATCGGGTCGACCATCTACTACCTGGTCATCCTCTCGGTCATCCTGATCCTCTACACCGGCGGCAACACCTCCTTCAATGGTTTCCCGTTCCTCGCGAACTACGTCGCGAGCGACCGGTACCTGCCGCGCCAGTTGACCAAGCGGGGCCACCGACTGGCGTTCTCCAACGGCATCCTGGTCCTGGGCGTGGTCTCGCTCACGTTGATCATCGTCTTCAAGGCCCAAGTCAACTCACTGATCGCCCTCTACGCAATCGGCGTCTTCACCGGTTTCACGATGGCCGGCGCCGGCATGGTCGCGCGCCACCTGCGCGAGCGTACGGGCAAGTGGCGCTGGGGGGTGGCCGTGAACGGCGTGTCGGCGACCGTGACGGCACTGGTCGTGCTCATCTTCGTCATCGCCAAGTTCACCGAAGGGGCGTGGATCATCGTGGTCGTGGGACCGCTCATGTATATGGCGCTGATCCGGTTCAACAAGCAGTACGAGCGCGAGGTCAGGGCCTTCGAAGCGAGCGCCACCGACGAGAAGATGAACATTCGGACCAATCGGGTCGTGATCTTCGTCGACTACTACGACCTCGCCACCGAACGCGCCTTGCAGTACTGCAACACCCTGAACGCCTATTCCATACGGGCGGTTCACTTCGACATCGACCCGTTGGTCACCAAGCGACTCGAGAGCCGTTGGGGCGCCCCCGGGACCGCGTCGGCGAGCATCAGTCTGGAGGTCGTCGAATGCGAGGACCGTCGCCTGGACCGCGCGGCCTTGGAACTCGTCGCCGACGTCGTACGCGATCCCGACGTGTTCTGCATGGTCATTTTGCCCCGCAAGGGATTCGTTTCGAGGCTGCAGCGTCTCCTGCACGACCGGACCGCCGATTCGATCGCGGGCGCGGTGATGCACGTGCCGCGCACCGCGGCGACCATTATTCCCTATCGATCAGGTCGTACGCGTCTGGCCCAGGGCGACGTCCACGAAGCGCCGCTGAGCGACATCGTCGTTCGTGGCGGTGTTCGCGAGGATTCACACCTCGAAGCAGACGTGAAGCTCGCCGAGCGATCGGGCGACGCCAATCCCATCGGCGGATTGCACGAGCGCGAGTTCGCCGAGATCGCGGGTCGAGTTCGCGCGATGACGATCACGCGTGAAGGTGGCGCGAACGAACTTCGTTGCGTCATCGCGGACAACACCGGATCGGTCACGCTCGTCTTCCAGGGTCGGTCGAACGTCCCGGGCATCGAGCGCGGCACTCGACTGCTCGTGCGCGGTACCGTGACGTCGCTTCGCCGAGAAGCGGTCATCCTCAACCCCCAGTACGAAATTGTCGCCGCACTGCAGGGAGACGAGTAACTCGCGTTTAGAATGTTTTCTCAACGCAACACTGGTGATTCGCCCATTTCGTGACGCCACGCGTGAGAGCATGACGCCGAGTGGGTCCAAGACCTGTCTATCTTGTTAAGCGAAAGAGTCGACGGTGGCGACGCCCAAAGAATGGAGAGGTGGTGAGCATGGCACGAGCACTCGTGATAGTTGAGTCAGTGGCCAAGGCAACACGTATCCAGGGCATGCTCGGTGATGACTACATCGTCAAACCGTCGGTCGGTCACATCCGCGACCTTCCCCAGAGCGCGGCGGACATCCCCGCGTCGGTCAAGGGGGAGAAGTGGGCTCGACTGGGCATCAACGTGAACGACCACTTCAAACCCGTGTACGTGGTCTCGAGCGACCGCCGCAAGATCGTGGCCGAGCTGAAGGCCGCGCTCAAGGAGGTTGACGAGCTGTACCTCGCCACCGACGAAGACCGCGAGGGTGAGGCGATCGCCTGGCACCTCCAAGAGGTGCTGAACCCCAAGGTGCCGGTAAAACGCATGGTTTTCCACGAGATCACGCCCGCCGCCATCGCCAAGGCCGTGAGCGAGACTCGCGACCTGGACCTTCGCCTGGTCGACGCCCAAGAGGGCCGTCGCTTCTTGGACCGTCTGGTGGGCTACGAGGTCTCGCCCGTGCTGTGGCGCGCCGTGGACAAGGCCCGCTCCGCCGGCCGGGTCCAGTCAGTCGCCATTCGACTGGTGTGCGAGCGCGAGCGCGAGCGCATGGCCTTTCGTTCGGCGACCTGGTTCGACGTGAGCGCGGTGTTGTCGGCCAAGAGCGCGACCTTCGAGGCCACGCTCGAGTCGGTCAACGGCCTGACCCTGGCGACCGGCAAGAGCTTCGACTCCCTGGGACAACTCGACCCCAAGACCTCGGTTGAGGTCTTGAGTGAAGGCGCCGCGTCGTCGATCGCCAACCAGTTGGTGGGCACCGACGTGCGCATCACCTCGATCGCGTCCACGCCGCGCACGCAACGTCCCCAGCCGCCGTTCATGACGTCGTCAATGCAGATCGAGGCGAGTCGCAAGCTTCGATTCGATCCCGAACGCACGATGCGCGCGGCGCAGCGGCTCTACGAGCAGGGTTGGATCACGTACATGCGAACCGACTCGACCACGCTTTCTGACGAGGCGATCAACGCCGCGCGCACGATGGCGGCGTCGATGTTCGGTGACGACTACGTCGCCGACGTACCGCGACGCTACGACCGAAAGGTGAAGAACGCCCAAGAAGCGCACGAGGCGATTCGTCCGGCGGGCGAGTCGTTTCGAACTCTGGATGAGGCCCAAGCCCAGTTGAACGGCGACGAACTCGCCGTCTACGACCTCATCTGGAAGCGCACGATCGCCTCGCAGATGGTCGACGCCAAACTCACCCAGGACAAGGTCCGTCTGAGCGCCACCCTGTCCTCGGTGGTCGACTTCGAAGGACCGGCGGACCTGGTACTGAGTGCGACGGGTCTTCGCATCGAGTTCCCGGGCTTTCGACGTGCCTACGTCGAAGGTACCGACGACCCCGAGGCCGAGCTCGCCGATCAGGAGAGGATCCTGCCCGCCCTGCGTGAGGGCGAGGTGGTGCCCGTGCACAGCGCCGAGTCCAAGGGTCACGACACCCAGCCTCCCGATCGATTCTCCGAAGCGACGCTGATCAAGAAACTCGAGGACCTCGGCATTGGTCGCCCGTCGACGTACGCGTCGGTGATGAAGACGATCGATCGACGCGGGTACGTGTGGAAGAAGGGGAAGTCACTCGTGCCGGCGTTTCGAGCCTTCGCGGTGGTGAACCTGCTCGAGTACTACTTTGCGGACCTGGTGGACTACCAATTCACCGCCGAGATGGAGAGCCAGCTCGACGAGATCGCCGAGGGCAAGCAGGACCTCGAGCCGTGGCTCTCGCGCTTCTACTTCGGCGATCCCTCGGCCGCGACCGAACTCGCGCAAAAGGGCCTCGAGCACATGACCCACGTGCAGCACGAATTCGACTTCGCCGCGATCAATTCGATCATCCTGGGTACCGCCCCCGACGGCCTACCGGTCTCGGTGCGCTCGGGTCGCTACGGGCCCTACCTGATCCACGGTGATGACCGGGCCTCGATCCCCGAGGCGACCGAGCCGGATTCGCTCACGGTCGAACACGCGCTCGAACTGCTGGCGGCGCCGAGCAACGATCGCGAATTGGGCGTGGACCCCGCGACGGGCGAGACAATATTCCTTAAGGCGGGTCGCTACGGACCCTACGTCCAGATCGGCGAGATGAACGATCCGAAGCAGAAGCCCAAGACCGCCTCACTCTTCTCGACGATGTCGCCCGAGACCCTCACCTTCGAAGAGGCGAGCAAACTGCTTTCGTTGCCACGCGTCGTGGGCGACCATCCCGAGGGGGGCGAACCGATCCTCGCCCAGAACGGGCGCTACGGACCGTATCTGACCTGGGGCAAGGACACGCGTTCGTTGGATGACGAGGACCATATCTTCTCCATCGACCTCGAGGGCGCGCTCAAACTGCTCGCCCAGCCCAAGACCCGTGGACGCCGCGCGGCGGCGGGACCCCTGCGCGAACTCGGCGAGGACCCGGTCACCAAGAAGAACGTCGTCGTGCGAAACGGCCGCTTCGGACTCTACGTCTCGGACGGCGAGGTGAACGCGACCTTGCGGATCGGCGACCTACCCGAGACGATCACCCTGGACCGGGCCTGTGAACTCCTCGCCGAACGGCGCAACGCCGAGCCGTCGACCCGTCCGCGCCGGGTCGTGAAGAAGGCCGCGAAGAAGACGACCAAGAAGGCGACCGCGAAGAAGACGGCCACAAAGACGACCGCCAAGAAAACTGCCGCCAAGAAGACCGCGACGAAGAAGGCCACCGGGGCCCAGAAGCGCGCGGCACTGAAAGACGGGGCCCAAGCGAACGCGGCGTTGGTCGCGCGAGCCGAGCACGCGGTCGACGAGTAATGTCGCGAGGACTGTTCCTCGTCTTCGAAGGCATCGACGCGTGCGGCAAGAGCACCCAGGCCCGTCGCGTGGCGGCGGCGCACGGCGCCCTGTTCACGTTCGAACCGGGTGACACACCCCTGGGGACCGACCTGCGCAAGTGGTTGCTCGCCGACCCCACGCCGATGAAACCAGAGACCGAGGCGCTCTTGATGCTGGCGGACCGGTCCCACCACGTGGCGAGCGTGCTGGCGCCCGCGATCGCCCAGGGCCGCGACGTCGTGTCGGATCGCTACTTCGCCTCCACGCTGGCCTACCAGGGCTACGGGCGCGGCGTGGACCTCGCGGACCTGCGCGCGGCGACCGATCTCGCCATTGGCTCGTGTCTGCCCGACCTCACCGTGTTGATCGATCTGGACGTGGCGACCGCGAGCGAACGCAAGGTCCGCGACGCTCGAGACCGGTTCGAAACGTCGGACCGGGAATTCCACCAGCGCGTGCGTGACGGTTATCTCGCCATGGCCGAACAGTACGGTGAGGCGTGGTGGGTCGTCGACGGTTCGTCCAGCGAGGACGACGTGGCCAAGGCCATCGAAGAACGGCTCGCCGGGTTGGCGTGGGCGCGTGCCTGACGTCTTTGACGCCCTCGTGGGCCAGGAGCGGGCCGCGGCAGCCCTGCGCGCGCACGTGCGTAACCCCGTTCACGCGTATCTGTTCACGGGTCCCGCGGGTTCAGGTCTGCACGATGCCCTGGTCGCCTTCGCGGCGGGGTTGCAGTGCCCCCAGAACGGTTGCGGTGCCTGCGAGGCGTGCCGACTCGTGCTGGAGGGCCAGGACACCGACGTGTACTTCGCCGAACGCGCCGGCGTGTCGTGGCGGGTTGACGACCTTCGCGAGGCGGACCGGGTCAGTCGACGTCGTCCACTGACGAGCGGCTATCAGATCGTGGTCATCGAAGACGTGGACCTCACCACGACGGGCGCGTCCCCGTCGGCGGCCGCCCTGTTGAAGTCATTGGAGGAGCCGCCTACCCGCACGATCTTCTTGTTGAGTGCCGAAGACCTGCCCGAGGCGCTCGAGACCATTGCGTCGCGCTGCGTGCAGATCGCGCTTCGCAGCGTGACCGAGGACGACTTGGTGACCATCCTCACCCTCGATGGCTACGACAAGGCGAATGCGCGATTGGCCGCCGCGGCGGCGAACGGCAACTTGCGCCGGGCGCGGGTCTTGGTGCGCGACCCCGGTCTGGCCAAGCGCATCGCTACGTGGCGAACGGTGCCCGAGCGACTCACCGGTACCGCGGCGGCGTCGGCAGCGTTGGCGGGTGAGATCTCGGATTCGCTCGATCAGGCGATGGCACCGCTGGCCCAACTCCAAGAGGACGAGCTCGAACACCGGGCTCGTGACGCCAAGGAGATGGGTCAGCGCTCGCTCACCAATCGCAAGGACCTCGAGGCTCAATTCAAGCGAGAACAGCGTCGATTCCGCATCGACGAGCTCCGCTTCGGGCTGAGCGCCCTCACCGAGGTCTACCGCGAGCGGCTCGCCCAGAGCCTCGAAAGCGTCCAGGAGGGCGACTCGCGAAGCGAGTACCGGGTGGGCGCGTCGCTCGCCGCCATCGAGGTCGTGGCCAAGACGAACGAGCGGCTCTCGTCCAATATGGACGAAACCCTGCTCTTGAACGATCTCATGCTCTCACTCATGACGCTCTAACCGGGTTGCGCGTGAGACCGCGCGGCGAGTCGGGTAGAGTTGCTACTCGCGCCTGGGTAGCTCAGTCGGTAGAGCAACGCATTCGTAATGCGTAGGTCAGGAGTTCGAATCTCCTCCCAGGCTCCACTTCAGCGAATCCACCGCATCGCTCGGGGTTGACGCCGCGAATCACGAACGGCTTCACGTTCGCGTCTCTTCGACGCATCGTTCGAAGTCCTCGGACCGTTCGAGCCAGTTCTCGTAACGGTCGAAGCTCGGCGCGGCGGGAGAGAGCAGGACAACGCCCTCACCGTTGAGCATCTGGCGGGCGCGGTAGACGGCGTCGAACATCGAATCGACGACGACGACGTCCACCACCGCGTCGTTACCCCGCAGCTCTCCCGCGAGACGACGGCCCGCGTCACCCATCGCGATCACGCCCGTGGGTGCGTCTCGTGAGCGGATGACGTCGGCGAGTTCCCCGTAGTCCACGCCGCGATCGAGTCCGCCCACGATCAACGCCACGGCGTCGTGGGCGAACACCTGGAGCGCCGCGATGGTGGGCAGGGCGCTCGTGGCGAGACCGTCGTCGACGAAGCGAATGGTCGCGCCGTCGCGGGTCTCGCTCGACACGAGGGTGAGTCGTCCCTTGAGCGGTACGAAACTCGACGAACGCTCCAGAACGAGGGCGCGCAGTTTGTCCAGCGTCTGTCCGCTCAACGAGGAAACGACTGCCAAGGCGAGCGCGACGTTGGTGTGGCTATGAGCGCCGAGCAGTCCGAGCGACTCGGCGAGTCCACTCGGGTCGCCGGCGACGAAGCGAACGTCGCCCCCGAGTTCACCGGCGTCGTCGAGTTCGTGAAAGAAGTTCGTGTCGGTCACCCACGTCACGTGCTCACCGGTGGCACGCGTGAGCGAGAGCTTGTCGCTCCGGTAGATATCGAGTGATCCGTGCCAATCGAGGTGATCCGAACCCAACGACGTAACGACGACGTTCCCGGGCGCGACGTCGATGTCGACGCACTGGAAACTGGAGACCTCCAGCACGAGTCGACCCTCGGACGTGTCCAGTGACGGGTCGTAGGGGGGCTGTCCGAGATTGCCGAGCGCCAGCGCTCGCTCGCCCGTGCACTGGAAGAAGAACGCGATCAGCGAGGTCGTCGTCGACTTGCCCTTCGTGCCCGTGACCGCGACCACCCGCGAACGCTCGATGTCGTGGAGCCAGAGGTTGAGCGCGGACGTCACGTACACGCCGTGGCGTTCGAGTTCGAGGACGTCGAAGCGTCGCCGTGGGATTCCCGGACTCTTCAAGACCACGTCGCACGTGCGCAGGGCTTCGAGTCCGCCTTCGCTGCTCACAATCACGTCTGGGCCGCGTCCGGGTGCGTCGTCGACGATCACCAACGACGACGCCACGCCATCCAGACGGTCACGCGTCGCGTGACCCTCCACGCCAAAGCCGAGAATCCCCACCCGCTTGCCGGTGAGGTCAGCGAAGCCAGTGGGCCGGAACACGGCTGGGTCCTTGGGGTTCGAGGAGTTCGTCGAAGGTGCGCTCCGGGCTCGCCAGTCGTGCCGTCGCGCCCAGGAAGGCAACGTCGGCCCACGCGTCGAGCGCGGCCACTCTGGCGAGGGCGACTGCGCTCTCACCGGGATCGCCGACGCACTCGAAGGGCTTGTGCTCGTGGCCGATTCCGACGAGTGAGCGCAGTTGGGGCTCGAGGCTCGGATCGGCCAGCGGCTCGGAGCCGAAGATGGAGCGCAAATGCTCGCGCGTCACGAAGGGAGCCAGGATCAGGTTGATGAACAGGCACTTATCACAGACCCCGCACCAGTTGCCCAGGCGCGCGGAAGGCTCTTGGTGAAACGCCCGGTTGCAGCTGCGAAAGACGTGATGGAACGCAGAAAGCTTCGCGAACTGCTGGGCCACCCACAGTTCGCTTCGGTCGCGCAGGAAACTGGCGACCACGACGTTGGTGCCGACACGTTCCTCGAGCGCCGCGCCGATCAATTCCTCGGCGACCCAGGACTTGGACCATTGGTGGTTGACGTCGCGGTCGTGCCAACGAAGATTCGGTTCGGAAGCGGAATGTTCGTTGCTCATCACGACCCCGCCGCGCCCGCTCGCGAGGCCGGCCACCGCGGCGAGCAGCGTGACCATCGCCGTCACGGGTACGTGACCGTTGAAGTAGGCGTCGTCACCGCGAAGGATCTTCTCGTCGAGAGTCCGCCGCGCACGAACGATCGGTAGGCCGGTGACCGACGCGGTTCTCTCGAGGGGTTCGAAGCGACCGCTCGCGGGACTCACGATGAAGAGGGCCTGATCAAGGGCGCGCGACAGTCGCGCCGTGGTGACGACCGAATCGATGCCTCCGCCAAAGGGGGTCAGCACGCGCTCGGGATCGGTTCGAACCTCCGAAGACTCCACGGCGGTCCCGCCACGAATCGTCACGTCGTCGAGCCAGAGGTCGTTTCGATAGGCGTATTCGCCGAGCCCGTCCACCAGGGCCGCTCGGAAGAAGGCCTCGCCCGCGACACCGAGGGTCGTGGTGCCGAGGTCGACCTCTCGGGCCGCGCCGGCCTTGTAATAGGAGAGTCCCGTCACGAGGTACCACAACTCTGCGACCGATCGCACGGCGGGTTCATCGAGAGGCCCGACGCCCTCGAAGGTGACGGTCTCTTCGAAGACGACGCCGTCCAGGTCGTAGCGGGCCCGCAACGTGTTCGAGTCGACATCGAGACCCAGGTAGCGGAACAGGTCCGCGCGGCGCTTCATCGGCTGACCGGTTCCATCGCCAGTCATGCTACGGACCGTCGTGCGACGAGGGCGAATCGGCCGCACGGTTGCTGGGCGCGAGCGCTGTAGAACACGTGCGCGTCGTCGGTGCTCTCGCGACACACCCTGACGTTCTCGTCTCTCAGTCCATAACCAACGAGGAGCAACGCCGCGACCCTTCGAAGATCGAGCAGTGAACGATCGCCGTGATCGGCGTGCACCGCACCGGGCAGGTCACGAAAGAAGTCGGCGACCTCGGGGCCGACCTGGTAGCGCGTCGCCGAGATCGACGGTCCGACCAGCGCGTGCACCGTGTGTGGATCCTCGAAGCGGTCCAGCGCGTTCTTCAACACCTCGCCGCGTAGACCGCGCCAGCCCGCGTGTACCACGGCGAACGCCGACGAGTCCTCGTCGACCAGCAGAACGGGCACGCAGTCCGCGACCAGAATCGCCAACGCGAGGTCCGGACGCTGGCTGAAGACGCCGTCGGCCTGCTCGGCGGGCTGCTTGACGTGCGCGTCGACGACGCGTTCCCCGTGCACCTGGTCGACGAAGACGAGGTGGTCCGCCTCGACTTCGAGGGCGTGCGCGACGCGCCGTCGGTTCTCGAACACGTCAAGGGGGTCGTCACCGACGTGCAGCGCCAGGTTGAGCGACTCGTAGGGACCTTTGCTCACTCCACCGAAACGGTCGGTGACGATCACGTCGACGCCCAGGGGAGCGAGCGACGTCGCGCGGTGCACTCGAAGGCCTCCTCGTTGCTCGAGGTCGAGCGTCAACGCGACTGGCACGACGAACAGATTCCGTTGAGTTCGAGCACGTGACGCAATTCGTGATAACCGTGTTTGGCGGCGACGTCGCGTGCCCAGCGTTCGAGGTCGGGCGCGTCGACCTCGACCGCCGCGCCACAACGCCGACACGACAGGTGGTGGTGGTGCTCGTCGATCACGCAGCGCCGGTAGAGGGTCTCACCCCGGTCGGTCATCACCAGGTCCACCTCGTCGTTCTCGGCCATCTTCTTCAGTTGCGCGTAGACCGTGGCGAGCGCGATGGTCCCACCGTTCTTGAGGATCAGGGCGTGCAGGTCCTGGGCGCTCACGAAGCCCTGGAATCGACTGAGGGCGTCGATGACTTCGCGTCGCTGCGTGGTATTTCGGGTGGATGACACGATGAAAGCCTAGTGGCACGGACTTGCTTTTTGGAATGGTTCCAGATAACGTACCTGGAATGATTCCAGAAAAGAGACTCTCAGTTCGTTCATTCGGTTCCCTGGTGATGCGCTCGATCGGCGTGGTCGCCGTGGTCGTGGCGTCCATGGCGGCGGCCACGAGTGCCGGGGCGTCGGATACGTCCCCGATTCGCGCGATCGGTGCGGAGAACGAGTACGCCAACGTCATCGAACAGGTCGGCGGACGCTTCGTCACGGTCCAGGCCATCCTGAGCAATCCCAACACCGACCCGCACACTTTCGAGGCGAACCCGAGTGTGGCGCGCGCGGTCGCGTCCGCACAACTCATCGTCCAAAACGGGGTGGGCTACGACACCTTCATGCAGGAGCTCGAATCTGCGTCACCCAGTGGCGACCGCAAGGTCATCAGCGCCCAGGCCCTGCTGGGACTGCCCACCGACACCAAGAACCCGCACCTCTGGTACAAGCCCGCCACGATGCCGTTCGTCGCAAAGGCGGTCGAGCGCGATCTGGTCGCCATCGATCCGTCGCACGCCGCGTACTTCGAGCAGCGTCTCGCGTCGTTCCAGAGGTCGCTCGCGCCGGTGACCAAAGCCATCGCCCAATTTCGCGCGCGCTACCAGGGCGTGAAGGTCGCCACCACCGAACCGGTGGCCGACTATCTGCTGAGCGCCCTCGGGCTCGTGAACAAGACGCCGTTCCCCTTCCAGGCGGACATCATGAACGGCGTCGATCCCAGTCCCGAGGACATCGCGTTTCAGCAGCGTCTCTTTCGCCAACACGTCGTCAAGGTCTTTTGCTACAACGCCCAGGTGATCAGCCCGGTCACGATCTCCCTGCTCGCTCTCGCCAAGTCGACGCACGTGCCGGTGGTCGCGGTCTACGAGACGATGCCCACGCCGGGTTACGACTTCCAAAGCTGGATGCTCGCCGAGATCCACGCTCTCACCCGAGCCGTCACGGCGCACGTGTCGACCACCAAGCTATGAGGAGCGAACGTGGCCGGTCCTGACCTCGTCGAGGTGGTCGACGTCGACGTCGTCCGTTCGGGTCGCATGGTGTTGCGAGACGTCAACTTTCGCATCGACCACGGGGAGTTCACCGGTCTCATCGGCTCGAACGGGGCCGGTAAGACCACGTTGCTGCGGGTACTCCTCGGACTCCAGGACGTCGTTCGCGGTCACGTGCTGGTCCACGGCGTCGCCATGACCCGTTCGAACAGTTCGGTCGGTTACGTTCCCCAAAAGGTCCTCTTCGAACCGGACGTCCCCGTGCGGGTGCGAGACTTCGTGGCTCTGGGCGTCGACGGTCACCGCTTCGGTTTCGCTCGCCGCACACGGCGCACCGACGAACTCGTCGACGAGATGCTCGACTCGGTCGAAGCGACATCTTTCGCCAATCGGCGGATCGGCTCGTTGTCGGGCGGCGAGCAGCAACGCGTGCTGATCGCGCACGCGTTGGTGAGCAAGCCCGAGTTGTTGTTGCTCGACGAGCCCCTCGCCAATCTCGACCCGGGTAGCGCCCAGGAGATCATCCGCTTGCTACACGACGTCGTGACCCGCCAGCACGTCGCGATACTGCTGTCGGCGCACGAAATGAACCCGCTCTTGCCGGTCATGGATCGAGTGGTCTACGTCGCGAACGGTCGAGTCGCCAGCGGCACCACCGACCAAGTCATCCAACCTGAGGTCTTGAGTGCGCTCTACGGCCATCACGTCGACGTGTTGCGGGTCCACGGACGAGTGCTCGTCGTCGCCGGCGACCACGAGCACGGTGAACCCGACGTCGCCGATCATCCGGCGCTCGTGGTCGACTGATCGTGCACGTCCTGCTCGAACCGGGACTGTTCGCCAACTCGACGGTGCGCACCGCCCTCGTGCTCGGTGCCCTCGTGTCGGTCGTTTCGAGCTCGGTCGGTCTCTTCACGGTCCTTCGCGGCCAGTCATTCGCCGGGCACGCGCTCACCGACGTCGCGACCGCGGGCGGGGCGGGGGCGTCACTGGCCGCGGTGTCACCGTTGGTGGGCTTCATCGGTGGCGGGGTCATCGGCGCGGGTGCGATGGACGCGATCGGCGTGCAGCGCGTGAGGGATCGCGACGTCGCCACCGGCGTCGTCCTCGGAGCGGCCACCGGGCTCTCGGCACTGTTCTTGTACTTGATCACGCTGTCGACCACGACGGGTTCGACGCAATCGATCCTCTTCGGCTCGGTGTTCACGGTCGAGCCGTCGACGCTCACCTACGCCCTGGTTCTCGCGAGCCTCGTGTTCGTCGGTCTGGTGGCGATCCGTCGTCCACTGCTGATGAGCTCGATCAGCCCCGAACTCGCCGCCGCGCGAGGAGTCCGACTTCGAGTGGTCGGGGTCGCCTTCATGGTGATGCTCGCCGTGGCGGTGGGTCTGTCGGCCATCGTCATCGGTTCGGTCCTCTCGACCGCGTTGTTGATCGGTCCGCCCGCGAGTTCGATCCGAGTGACCACGCGGTTCTCGCGCGCGCTGGCCCTTTCGTGCGCGCTGGGCGTCGCGTCGACCTGGTTGGGCATCGTGTTCGCGTACGACAGTTACTACTGGTTGGGATCAAGTCGTGGCCTTCCTGTCAGTTTCTTCGTGGTCGTCAACGTACTGGTCGAGTTCGTCCTCGTGAGCCTGGTCGCTCGTCGGCGTCGCGCCGTGGCGGAACCTGACGTGCCCGCTCGACACGCGGAGTGGGTCTGAATGTTCTCCAGCTTCATGACCAACGCATGGTTGAGTGGGACGATGGTCGCGGTACTCGCGGGCTCGGTGGGGTTCTTCGTCGTGTTGCGAGGTTCGGCCTTCGCGGCGCACGCGATTCCGAACGGCGCCTTCGCGGGCGCGGCGGGGGCGAACCTCGTCGGGATCAACCCCCTGGTGGGCTTGGTGGTCTTCGCACTGGGTGCCGCTTTTGGCATCAGTTCGCTCAGTCGGCGCACGCGCAGTGACGTGGCGACCGCGCTGGCCCTGGTGATGATGCTCGCCCTCGGCGCCGCGTTCCTCGCGACGAGCAGTGCCTACGAGCCCGCCGTCAACGCGTTGCTCTTCGGCGAGATCCTCGGCGTGAGCTCGAATGAACTGGCCCCGGTGGCGCTCCTCGCGATCGTGAGTGCGCTCGCTCTGGCGGTTCTCTATCGACCACTGTTGCTGAGTTCGATCTCCCCGGACCTGGCCGTCGCGCGGGGGGTGAACAATCGTGTGATCGACGTCGCGTTCCTCGTCGTCGTCGCGCTGTCCTCGGCGCTCGCGGTGCCGGTCGTGGGAGCGTTGCTCACCTTCTCGCTGATGATCGGCCCGCCGGCGGCGGCGAGGGTGCTCAGCAGTCGACCCCTTCGCGCCCTCGCGCTCTCGGTGGCGCTGTCGCTGTGCACGTTGTGGGTCGCGATCGCGAGTTCGTACTGGACCAATCTGCCCATTGGTTTCTTCGTGGGCACCGTGGGTGCGGCGCTCTACCTCGCCGCCCGGTCGTGGAACGTGGTGCACGCGCGGCGACGTCGCGTCGCGCGTGCCTAACCTACGGACGTGGACCTCGAAGAGACGCTGCTCGCCCGGTGCCACTTTGGGCCGCCGGGTCGGGTGGTGGACCTGGCGGTGTCGGGCGGTCCCGACTCGCTGGGCCTGTTGCTACTCGCGCGCGCCGCGGGCCTGGTCGTGCGCGTACACCACGTCGACCACCACGTTCGATCGTCCAGCACCGAGGAGGCGAAGAGCGTGCGCGCACTTTGTTCGCTCCTCGACGTACCCTTCACGGTTCATGACGTGGCCGTTGCGCCGGGATCGAACTTCGAGGCGCGCGCTCGCGCGGCGCGCCGGGCCGCGCTCCCGCGAGGGGTGCTCACCGGTCACACGATGGACGACCTCGCCGAGACGGTGTTGCTCAACATGATGCGCGGTGCGGGTCTGGACGGGCTCTCACCCATGGTGGGCGACGCTACCAAGCCCCTGATCGAGTTGCGACGCACCGATCTGCACTACTACGTCGCGCAATCGCCGTTCCAGCCGATCTACGACGAGAGCAACGAGAGCCCCGACTTTCGCCGCAACCGTGTGCGTCACGAGGTGATCCCCGTGCTGTGCGACGTGGCGGGCCGCGACGTCGTGCCGTTGCTCGCTCGCCAGGCGGCGCTCGTGCACGAGGAACGGGCCTGGCTTGAGGTGATCAGTGGTCCCGACCTCGACCGCGAGCTCGACGACGTGGACTGTCGGGAGTTGCGTGGGTGGCCGAACGCGCGTCTTCGTCGTTGGCTGCGCGTCCGGCTCAGCCACGATGACGCCGACGGCGTGCATCCGCCGTCGTCCGACGAGATCGAACGCGCCCTGGGCGTCGTGCGCGGCGACGTCGTCGCGACCGAACTTGCGGGTAAGCGGCGACTGTCGCGCAGCGCGCAACGGCTCACGCTCGAGGAGTGACTCCACTACTCTCGATGCATGGGTCATCATTCGCCGGAGGACTTCACCGCACAGTGGGCGCAGCACGAACTCGGTGAGGTGGTCGTCTCGGCGAAGGAGGTGCACGACCGCGTTCACGAGCTCGGTCGCGAGATCACGCGCGACTACGCCGAACACCCACCGTTGCTGGTGTGCGTGCTGAAGGGTGCGATCAACTTCATGTCGGACTTGATGCGCGCCATCGAACTTCCGGTCGAAGTCGATTTCATGGCCGTCTCCTCCTACGGGGCGGCGACCAAGACCAGCGGCGTGGTGCGAATCGTCAAGGACCTCGACGTCGACCTCGCCGATCGCGACGTGCTCATCGTCGAGGACGTCGTGGACTCGGGGCTCACGCTCAACTACCTGCGCCAGTACCTGGGCGCTCGCAGTCCCAAGAGTCTCGAGGTATGCGCGTTGCTGCTCAAGGAAGGCGAACAACGCGTGGAGCAGTCGCTCAAGTACGTGGGTTTCACGATCCCGTCGGACTTCGTCGTGGGCTACGGACTTGACGTGAACGAGCGATACCGCAATCTCGACGGCATCTACACCTTCGTCGGTAAGGCCTAGCGATGGTCGACCACGCGCGGGTCCAGGCGCTGATCGGCGAGCTGATCGAAGCGATTGGTGAGGACCCGACCCGCGAAGGACTCGTGGACACGCCACGTCGCGTGGCGGACATGTACGTCGAACTCTTCGAGGGCCTCGAGGCCGATCCCGGTGAGCACCTGCGCGTCACGTTCGAGGCCGGTCACGACGAGATGGTCATGGTGCGCGATATCCCCTTCACGTCGCTCTGCGAGCACCATCTCGTTCCCTTCACCGGGCTCGCGCACGTGGCGTACCTGCCCGGTCCCGACGGGCGCATCACGGGACTGTCCAAGATGGCCCGGCTCGTGGAGGGATTCGCCCGTCGCCTCCAGGTCCAAGAGCGCATGACCACCGACATCGTCGAGGCGATGGAACGCGAACTGCACCCGAAGGGTTCGATCGTGGTCATCGAAGCCGAACACTTCTGCATGTCGATGCGCGGCGTGAAGAAGGCGGGCTCGACGACCGTGACTTCCGCGGTGCGCGGGGTCTTTCGCGACGACGCGGCCTACCGGGCCGAGGCGCTGCAGTACATCCACCAGCGAAGGTCCACGTGGCGTTGAGCCCACTCGTGATGGGCATCGTCAACGTGACGCCCGATTCGTTCTATCCCGCCTCTCGCACCCGGGCGAGCGACGAGGGCGTCGCGCGCGGACGAGAACTCTTCGACCTCGGCTGTGACGTGGTGGACGTGGGTGGGGAGTCGACGCGTCCCGGCGCTGAACCCGTGGAACTCGACGAGGAGTTGTCGCGGGTGATACCGGTGATCCGTGAGTTGTCACGCCTCGGTCCGGTCTCGGTGGACACCAAGAAACCCGAGGTCGCGCGCGCCGCAGTCGGCGTCGGAGCCTCGATCATCAACGACGTCTCGTCCACGCTGCTCGAGGTCGCCGCGCAATTGGGCGTGGGTTACGTGGCGATGCACGCCCAGGGCGATCCCCAGACCATGCAGGTGAACCCGACGTACGAGGACGTCGTCGACGAGGTGGCGGTCTTCCTCGAGGGCGTCGCGGCTCGCGCGCACGAACGGGGCGTGCGCCCACTGTGGATCGATCCGGGTATTGGTTTCGGCAAGACGGTCGAGCACAACCTGGCCCTGCTCGCGAATTGCCGGCGCTTCGTGGAACTGGCTCAGCGATACGGTGCGGGCGTGCTCGTGGGCACGAGTCGCAAGCGCTTCCTCTCGCGTTTGGGCGACGAGGAACTCGACGTGGACGACCGTCTCGAGGGCTCGATCGCCACTGAGGCGTGGGCGATGCTCGAAGGTGTCAGTATGGTGCGAGTACATGACGCTGTCGCCGCCGTGCAGCTACGTGAGTTGCTCGTGCGCCCCGTCGAGGAGGTCGTCTCGTGAGGGGAAAGTGGGCCGCCGGCATCGAGCCGCGAGGTTTCACCTGGATCTACAAGGGGATCCTCGCGGTGTCGGAGCGTCCCGGCGGCTCGACGACCGTGCATCGGCGCGTGCGACGCGACGAGGAACTGCTGTGGCTGAAGCATCAGGGATTCGGTCGGGTGATCTCGATTCTTCCCGAGATGCAGAATCTCAGCGCCTACTTCGAGCACGGGTTGACAGCGAGTCACTACGCGTTGCGCGGCGGACCCCAGCAGCACGAGGTCCTCGAAGCCTGTTATCAGGACATCGCGAACTCCATGAGCGCGAACGTCATGGTGCTGTTGCACAGTGACGAGGTGTCGGACCGGCTCCTCGGGGTGGTGGCGGGCTACCTGGTGTGGACCAAGAAGGCGCCCACGGTGCCGACCGCGGTCGCCCTGGTCGAGCGACTCTTCAAGCGCTCGATCGGTCCCGAGGGGCGCACGGTCCTGTTCGACCTGCCCGAGGTGTCGTGAAGGACGTCATCGAACTTCGCGAGTTGCGCGTGGACGCCATCGTCGGCGTGCTCGATCGCGAGCGACGACGGGCTCAGCCGCTGGCGATCGACATCGACCTGCACCGTTCCTTTGCGCGCGCGGCCAAGGGCGACGACCTCACCAAGACGACCAACTATGCCGAGGTGCTGGGTCTCGCCAGTCGAGTCGCGGTGCAGGGCAAGTACCTGCTGCTCGAGACGCTGGCGACCCGCGTCGCCACGACGCTGCTCGACGCGGACCCCGCGCTCAAATCGGTCACCGTTAGCGTGCGCAAGCTCCAGCCGCCGGTCCCCGAGGACGTCGCCACTGTCGGCGTGCGCACCACCGTCTCGAGGTAGCGGTGCGCAAGGCGTACCTGTCGCTCGGCTCGAACGTGGGCGAGCGAGCCGAGCACTTGCGAGCGGGCGTCGCGATCGCCGCCGCTCACGACCAGTACCGGACGTCGATGGTCTACGAGACCGAACCGGTGGGCGGCGTCGTCCAAGACGACTTCTGGAACCTCGTGCTCGAGGTGACGACGAACGCGTCCGCGCGCGAGTTGCTCGAACGCGCGCGCAGCGCTGAGAGGGCTCGTGACCGGACTCGCGACGTGCGCTGGGGTCCTCGCACCTTGGACGTGGATATCCTTCTCGTGGGCGAGGAGACGAGTGACGACCCTGAGGTACTCGTTCCCCATCCCAGGATGTACGAGCGGGCGTTCGTGCTGTTCCCGTTGGCCGAACTCGCTCCGTCGCTCGTGAGTGGCGACCAACTGGCCCGGGCGAGCGGGCGGGTCGTTGCCTTGGGTACACTCGAATCGTTGCGCTAACACCGAACGGCACCCTCGGGGCCGGAACGGATCGGAGCAGGTATGAGAATCACCATCATCGGCGCGGGCCGCGCCGGCACGTCGTTCGCGCGGGCCCTCGCCAACGCGGGCCAGCACGTTCAACTGCTCTCGCACCATGACGTCGCACTCATCGACACGCCCGACGTGGTCATTCTGTGCGTGCCCGACGACGAGATCGAGAACGTCGCGCGAACCATCACGCCACGTGCTGACGTCGTGCTCGCCCACGTCGCGGGCTCGCGGACCCTCGAGGTGTTAGGGGGCCACCCGCGCGTGGGCTCGCTGCACCCGCTCATGACCTTGCCCACGGGCGATCTCGGCGCGAAGCGACTGATCGGCGCCACGTTCTGCGTGAGCGGTGACGCCCTCGTCGAGCGGATCGTCGAGTCCCTGGACGGGCGCGTCATCCGCTTGCGCGACGATCAGCGCACGCTGTATCACGCGACGGCGACGGCCGCGTCGAATCACCTCGTGGCGCTGATGGGCCAAGTCCAGCGACTCGCCGAGGCCGCCGGGTTACGACTCGAGGACTTCCTCGAGCTCAGTCGTCAGGCCCTCGACGACGTCGCCCTGGTGGGCCCCGAACTGGCGTTGACGGGACCGGCGTCGCGCGGCGACGTCGCGACCATCGACGCCCACCTCGAGGCCCTACCCGACCAGGAGCGCTCGACCTACGTCGCGCTCGCCCACGCGGCCTTCGAGCTCGCCGAGCGTCGTTCGTCCCACGTCGCCTGACGTGAAGCAACTCTCGAGTATCGAGCACTGGCGCGACTTCGCCCACGATCAGCGCCGGGCGGGCCATTCGGTCGGCCTGGTGCCCACCATGGGGGCCCTGCACGCGGGCCACACGTCCCTTTTCGACGAGGCGAAGTCGCGCGGCGACGTCGTGATCGCGACGATCTTCGTCAACCCGCGCCAGTTCGGCGACCCCGCCGACCTGCGGGCTTATCCGCGCACGCCCGAGATGGACGTGCGCCTCGCCCAGGCGCACGGGGTTGACTGTCTCGTTCAGCCCTCGCTCGAAGAGATGTGGCCCGACTATCCCGCGGCGACCGCGACGACGGTCAGCGTGCGCGGGGTCAGCGACGTCCTCGAAGGCGCGGGGCGTCCGGGACACTTCGACGGGGTCGCGAGCGTGGTCGCCAAACTGTTCGCCGTGACGGGTCCGTGTCGGGCGTACTTCGGAGAGAAGGACTTCCAACAGATGGCCGTCGTTCGACGGATGGTCGAGGACCTCGCGCTACCGGTCGAAGTGGTCGGCTGTCCGATCGTGCGCGACGACGACGGCCTCGCCCTGTCGAGCCGCAACCTGTTGCTGAGCGAACCGGCCCGGCGCCAGGCGCTCGCGCTGTCCCAGGCGCTGCGCGTCGTCAGCCAGTCGCACCTCTACGCGAGCGAGATGCGTCGCACGATGCGCGCGTTGATGCAAGACGCGGGCGTTCGCGTGGCGTACACCGACGTGGTCGATCCGATCACGTTCGTCCCGACCCGTGACGACGAAAGCGGGCCGCGGCGCGCGCTGGTGGCGGGCGTCGTCGACGGCGTGCGACTGATCGACAACGCGCCGGTCGTCGTCGAATCAAGGAGGGACTGATGCTGCTGGCGATGGACGTGGGCAATACCGAGACCGTCATCGGGCTGTTCGGACCCGAGGCGCCCGAGGCCGCGGACGCCATGGGTTTCGCGCGCGCGAGCGGCGAACACGGGCTCACGCACCATTGGCGCATCTCGACGGTCGCGGACCGCACGCCCGACGAGCACGCGATGGTGCTCACGCAGTTGCTCGACCTCGAGGGCCTGGACCTTCGCACCGCGGTCAGCGCGATGGCGATCTCCTCGTCGGCGCCCGCGGTCACGACCCAGCTGCGTCGCATGGCGAACCGGTGGTTCTCGACCCTGGCCTTGACCGTGATCGGTCCGGGGACCAAGTCGGGCATGCCGATCCTCTACGACAACCCTCGCGAAGTCGGGGCGGACCGGATCGCCGACGCGGTCGGCGCGTACGACCTCTACCCGGGGGCCTCGATCGTGGTGGACATGGGCACCGCGACGGTCTTTGACGTCGTGAGCGAGCGCGGGGAGTACCTGGGCGGGGCGATCGCCCCGGGCGTGGCGATATCGCTCGAAGCGCTCTATTCGCACGCGTCGGCCCTGCGCTCGGTCGAGTTGGTGCGGCCCCGATCGGTGATCGGTCGTTCCACGGTCGAATCGATCCAGTCCGGGGTCCTCTACGGCTTCGCCGCCCAGGTCGACGGCGTCGTCGAGCGCATCCTCAACGAGCTCGGGCCCGCCTCGGTCATCGCCACCGGCGGTCTCGCGGGACTGATCTCACCGCACACCAAACACGTCCAGCACGTGGAACCGTGGCTGACCCTCCACGGATTGCGTATCGTGCATGAACGCAATCATTTGGGAGACGCTTCGTGACCACGCCGTACAACTTCGCCCACAACGCCTACGCCGCGGCCCTGCACGAGTCCTACGCGCACCTGAGCGACGGTGAGGAGTCCGGGGTGAGCGTGAACGTCGCGGGCCGGGTCATGCTGCTGCGAACCCAGGGCAAGCTCGCCTTCGCGACCATGCGCGACTCGACGGGAGAGATCCAACTCTTCGCCGTGGCCGCGGCGACGAGCGACTTCGACGAGTTCGCGAAGCTCCACCTGGGCGACTGGGTCGGGGTGAGCGGCGAAGTCGTGCGCACCAAGCGCGGCGAACTGTCGGTCAAGGTCGCCTCGTGGGTGCGCCTCGCCGAAGCCCAGCACAACTTCGGGGACAAGTGGGCCGGTATCAGTGACTTCGACCTGCGCTACCGGCACCGCGAGGCGGACCTGTGGGCGAACCCCGAGTCGCGCGAAGTGCTGGCCCGACGCTCGGCGGTGATCCGCTCGGTGCGTGAGCGGTGCTGGGCGGCGGGCTTCATGGAGGTCGAGACGCCGATCCTGAACCCGATCGCGACCGGGGCCGCGGCGCGACCGTTCTCCACGCACCACAACGCCCTCGACAGCGAGTTCTTCTTGCGCATCGCCCCCGAACTCTGGCTGAAGCGTCTGGTCGTGGGCGGATACGAGCGCGTCTTCGAAGTCGGTCGCGTCTTTCGCAACGAGGGCGTGAGTCCTCGCCACAACCCCGAGTTCACGATGCTCGAGCTCTACGCGGCGTACTGGAACGCCGCGGACATGATGTCCTTCACCGAGGAACTGGTCGCGGGCGTCGCGCGCGACGTGCTGGGCACGACCGAGACCACCTACCAGGGGCGCGCGTTCTCCTTCGCCGCGCCGTGGCCGCGCCGCAGCATGTCCGAACTGACCAGTGAGTCGCTCGGCGAGGAGGTCTCGGTACACACGAGCCGCGAGCGCCTGGCCCAACTCGCGATCGAGCACGGCGTCGAGGTCCACGCCACGTGGGGTCCGGGTCGCTGCCTGGCCGAGTTGTTCGAGGCGACGTGCGAGGAATCGCTGTGGAACCCGATCTTCGTCACCGACTATCCCGTCGAGGTGTCGCCGTTGTCGCGGCGTCACCAAGGTGACCCCGAACTCACCGAACGCTTCGAGTCCTACGCCGCCACGCGTGAGTTGTCCAACGGGTTCAGTGAACTGGTCGATCCGCTCGACCAGCGCGCGCGCTTCGAGGAGCAGGCGCGACTCGCCGCGGCCGGCGAGGAAGAGACGATGGCGATCGACGAGGACTACATCAAGGCACTCGAGTGGGGCTTGCCACCGACCGCGGGACTCGGGGTGGGCATGGACCGACTCGCCATGTTGGTCGCGGACGTGGCGAACATTCGTGAGGTCATCGCGTTCCCGACCCTCAAGCCGCTGCGCGATCAGTAGGAGGGCAGGTCCTCGAGCAGTGACTGGATCAACGATCCAAAGCCGCGACGCAGATCGGCGCTCTGCACCGCGCCCAGCGCGACGTGCGCCTTTTCGAGGAAGGACTGCGCGGCGAGGATCGTCTGGGCGATGCCGTCGGTGGCGACGACGAGTTTGCGCGCCCGTTCACGTTCGTCGTCGTTGAGCGGCTCACCCAGCAGCGCGCGCAGTTCGTCGCCCACGACCGGGTCGCGCAGCGCGAAGAGCGTGGGCAGGTTGTAGATCCCTTCGGCGAGGTCCTGACCCGCCGGCTTGCCCAACTGGTTCTCGGTCGCGGTCACGTCCAGGATGTCGTCGCGCAGCTGGTAGATCATGCCGAAGCACCGTCCGAACTCGGCGAGGGCTTCGGTCTCCTCGGGTCCGTGGCGGGCGGTGATGGCCCCGACTCGGCAACTCGAGGACAGCAACGACGCCGTCTTTCCCTCGATCGCCTCGTAGTAGTCGGCTTCGGTGCGCGCCACGGAGAAGGCGGTTCGCACCTCGGAGACCTGGCCACGGGTCAGCCACGCCAGGGTTCGCGCCAAGAGCCCGGCCATCTCCACGCCGAGGTCCGCCGCGATCGTCGCCGAACGGGCCATCAGGTAGTCACCAGCCACGATGGCGATCAGGTTGCCGTAGTGGGCGTTGACGCTGTCGACGTTTCGCCGGATCTGCGCCTCGTCCATGACGTCGTCGTGATAAAGCGACGCGAGGTGCAGCAACTCGAGTGCCACGCCGCCCATGAGGTCGTCGCGCGAGGCCTCGCGCGCACCGCCGGTCGCCGAGGCGATGGCGAGCATCGGGCGCAGTCGTTTGCCGCCGGCGTAGATCAGGTGGGTGGTCACCGAGTCCAAGTACTCGTCACCGAAAATGACCGACTCGGCGAGGAGCGACTCGAGGCGTTGCAGGTCCGAATCGACCAGTTCCAGCCCAAGCAGCTCAAGCGGATTCATCCCCCACACCTTAGGGCGTGCGTTCTCGCTGGTTCGAGGGGCTGGAACGAATTGGACCCTCACACCGGTACACTTCTATTTGTTGACGCGTAAAGGATGAACATTGTTCGAGCGATTTACAGACCGTGCCCGTCGAGTCCTCGTACTCGCGCAGGAAGAAGCACGTGACCTCAACCACGCCTTCATCGGCACCGAGCACATCCTGCTTGGTCTGATCCGAGAGGGCGAGGGAGTGGCCGCCAAGGCCCTGGACGCCCTGGGCGTCACCTTTGACGTCGTGCGCGAGAAGGTCGAAGAGGCCATCGGGGCCAATGCCAACCCGTCGCCCGGTTCGCCCCCCTTCACCCCGCGCGCGAAGAAGGTCCTCGAACTGTCCCTTCGCGAAGCGCTGCAGCTCGGCCACTCCTACATCGGCACCGAGCACATGCTGCTCGGCCTGGTGCGCGAGGGTGACGGCGTGGCGGCCCAGGTGTTGAACGACCTCGGCGCGGACATGGCGCGAGTACGCACCCAGGTGATCCAGATGATGTCCGGTCAGGCCGGCAAGGAGACCGGCGTGCCCTCGGGCAGCGGCCAAAAGAGCGGTCCCGAGGAGTCGGGCGGCTCGGCGGTGCTGGACCAGTTCGGGCGAAACCTCACCCAGTTCGCGCGAGAAGGCAAACTCGACCCGTTGGTTGGTCGCGACAAGGAAGTCGAGCGCGTGATGCAGGTGCTGTCACGGCGCACGAAGAACAATCCCGTGCTGATCGGCGAACCCGGGGTGGGAAAGACCGCCATCGTCGAGGGGCTCGCCCAGAAGATCGTCGCCAACCAGGTGCCCGTGACCCTCGCCGACAAGCAGCTCTACACCCTGGACCTGGGCGCGCTCGTCGCCGGGAGCCGTTACCGCGGTGACTTCGAGGAGCGGCTGAAGAAGGTGCTAAAGGAGATCCGCACGCGCGGGGACATCATCTTGTTCATCGACGAGATCCACACCCTGGTCGGCGCCGGCGCCGCCGAGGGCGCCATCGACGCGGCGTCGATCCTCAAGCCGATGCTCGCGCGCGGGGAACTGCAGACCGTCGGGGCCACGACCATCGACGAGTACCGCAAGCACATCGAAAAGGACGCCGCCCTCGAGCGCCGCTTCCAGCCCGTCAAGGTCGAACAACCGTCGGTCGCCATGACCATCGAGATCTTGAAGGGCCTGCGCGAGGTGTACGAGGAGTACCACGCCGTTCGCATCACCGACCAGGCCCTGATCGCCGCGGCGAACCTCGCCGACCGCTACATCGCCGACCGTTTCCTGCCCGACAAGGCCATCGACCTGATCGACGAGGCCGGGAGCCGGCTGCGGATCCGTCGCATGGCGGCGCCGCCGGCGGCGAAGAAGTACGACGAGGACATCCTGCGCGTGCGCTCGGACAAAGAGTCGGCCATGGAAAAGGGCGCCCTCGAACAGGCCAAGGCCCTCGAGGAGCAAGAGCGCGAGCTCATCGCCAAGAAGGACGAACTCGACGCGTCGGTGAAGGCCTCGGGCGGGGAGACCTTCGACCTCGTGGACGAAGAGACGATCGCCGAGGTGCTGGCGAACTGGACCGGGATACCGGTCTACCGGCTCACCGAGGAGGAGACCTCCAAGCTGCTGCGCATGGAAGACGAGTTGCACAAGCGCATCATCGGCCAGGACGAGGCGATCATCGCGATCAGCCGGGCCATCCGTCGCACGCGCGCGGGTCTGAAGGACCCCAAGCGGCCCGGTGGTTCGTTCATCTTCCTCGGCCCCACGGGAGTGGGCAAGACCGAACTCGCCAAGACCCTGGCGGAGTTCCTCTTCGACGACGAGGACGCCATCATCCAACTGGACATGTCCGAGTACATGGAAAAGCACTCCGTGAGCCGCCTGGTGGGTTCGCCCCCGGGGTACGTGGGCTACGACGAGGGCGGTCAGTTGACCGAGGCCGTCCGGCGCAAGCCGTTCTCGGTGGTGTTGTTCGACGAGGTCGAAAAGGCGCACCCCGACGTGTTCAACACGTTGCTGCAGATCCTCGAAGACGGTCGACTGACCGACTCGCAAGGCCGCGCCGTCGACTTCAAGAACACGATCTTGATCATGACCTCGAACCTCGGCACCGCCGACCTTCGCAAGGCCGCCATTGGCTTCGTGAAGGATTCGGACATGGCGAGTCACGAGCGCATGAAGGAGAAGGTCCACCAGGCCCTGAAGCTCCACTTCCGCCCCGAGTTCCTCAACCGCATCGACGACACGATCGTGTTCCACGAACTCACCAAGCCCGAGGTCATCCAGATCGCCGACCTGTTCATCGCTCGTCTGCGCGACCAGTTGACGATCCAGGGCCTGGGGCTCGAACTGTCCGCCGGTGCCCAGGAGTACCTGGCCGAGAAGGGGTACGACCCCGAGCTCGGTGCGCGACCGCTGCGTCGCGCGATCCAGACCTACGTCGAGGACGTGCTGAGCGAGAAGATCCTGTTCAAGGACTTCCACGCCGGCCAGACGATCGTGATCGACGTCGCGACGGGCGACGACGGACCGTACCTGACGTTCGAAGGAATCGAAGGCCTGCCCCAGTCGGTGGACCTGGAGAACCTCTCCACCAACGAGTAGCGTCACAGCCTGCTTTTAGGGTCGTGTCGTGAAGACACGTTCAGTCCACGTCTGTCGAGAATGCGGAACCTCCTCGCCGCGCTGGATCGGACGCTGCAGCGGATGCGGCGAGTGGAACACCCTGGAAGAGCGGTCGTCGCCGAGCGCGAAACCGGTCGGCGTCGAGGCGTCACCGCTTCGCGAGGTGCGAGGCTCCGCTGAGGCCCCCGAGCGCTCGGGGGTCGACGAGCTCGATCGCGTGCTCGGTGGGGGATTCACGCGAGGTTCGACGACGCTGCTCTTCGGCGAGCCCGGCGTCGGCAAGTCCACGCTCGCCCTGATGGCGCTGCGCGAACGGGCCCGGCGCGGCGATCGGGTGCTGCTGGTCGCGGCCGAGGAATCGGCGAGCCAAGTGGCGTCGCGCGCGTCGCGCCTCGGCGAGGTACCGGCTGCGCTCCTGGTCGCCGCGACGACGAACGTCGCCGACGCCGAGGAGCTGATCGCGACGCGTCGACCCGGACTGTGCGTCGTCGATTCGATCGCGGCGATGAGTGATCCGTCGCTCGCCAGCGTCACGGGATCGGTACCCCAGATCCGTCACGGCGCCGAGCGACTGTGCGCGGTCGCCAAGTCGACGGACACGTCGCTCGTGCTCGTGGGCCACGTCACCAAGGACGGCGAACTCGCCGGCCCGCGCACGCTCGAACATCTGGTGGACACCGTGATTCGTATCGAGGGCGATCGCGACGGTTCACTTCGCGTGCTGCGTGCCCTGAAGCACCGCTTCGGCGCCACCGGGGAAGTGGGACTGCTCGAGATGGTGAACGACGGACTACGCGAGTTGCCCGAAGCGTCGCTCGCCCTGTCTGGGGTGGACCTGGAGGTGCCCGGCGTCGCCATGGGGATCGCCACCGACGGCTCGCGTTCGCTGCTCGTGGAGATTCAGGCGCTCGTCGCCTCGGGGTCGGGAGCGACCCGACGAGTCGCCCACCAGTTGTCCTCCCAACGCCTCAGCCTGCTGCTCGCGGTGCTCGAGGTGCGCTGCGGTATCGACACCAGCGCCAGTGACGTCTTTGCCGCGAGCGCGGGCGGGCTACCCGCGCTCGAACCCGGTGTGGACGTGGCGTTGGCCCTGGCGATCGCCTCGGCGGCGCAGGGTTTCTCCATTCCCCGGTTCGTGGTCAGCGTGGGCGAGGTCGGTCTGGCCGGTGAACTACGTTGCGTCGCGGGACTTGCGCGACGGGTGCGCGAGGCCCAGCGCTTGGGGGCCCGCACGGTGATCGTGCCGCGGGCCGGTGACCTCGAGGACGTCCGGGGACTCGACGTCGTGCGCTGTGGCACGCTGCACGAGGCCCTTGACGCCGCGCGGCGTCACGAAGTCGCCAAAGTGCGGTAGAATAGTAAATCCCCTCTCGCCCCATCGGGCGGCAATTCTTCTTAGGAGAACCCGATTTATGGCCCCTCGCAAATACAAAAAGGGTGATCGTCTCGTCTATCCGCACCACGGTGCGTGCACGGTCGAGAAAATCGAGAAGATGACCGCCTTTGACGTGAAGCAGGACTACCTCAAACTGAAGGTCGCCTACACCGACCTGGTGCTCATGGTGCCCGTGGCGAACGCCGAGTCCGTGGGGTTGCGCGACGTGATCAACGACGAAGAGGTCGAGGAGGTCTTCGCGGTGCTGCGCAAGAAGGAAGCGCGCATGCCCACGAACTGGTCCCGTCGTTTCAAGAACCACTCCGAGAAGTTGCGCTCGGGCGACATCTACCAGGTCGCCGAGGTCGTGCGCAACCTCTCGATCCGTGACAAGGACAAGGGACTCTCCGCGGGCGAGAAGCGGATGTTGACCCGAGCGCGCCAGATCCTCGTCTCGGAGTTGACCTTCGCCTTGAACGTCGACACTGAAGCGGCTGAAGAAAAGCTCGCCTCAGTGCTCCCGTAGCGATGACGGTGGCCGCCATTGTCGTGGCCGCCGGTCAGGGGGCCCGCTTCGGTGGGCTCAAGCAGTTCGCCGACCTCGACAACGAGACCGTCGCCCGTCGTAGTGTCCGCGGCGCGCGAAGCGTCGCCTCCAAGGTCGTGCTCGTGGTTCCCGAAGGTTATGACGGGACGGGCGAAGGCGCCGACGTCGTGGTGACCGGCGGGCGTTCGCGCGCTGACTCGGTGCGGTGCGGTTTGGTCGAGTGCGCCGACGCCGACGTGGTCGTCGTGCACGACGCGGCCCGTCCACTCGCCTCGCCCGAACTGTTCCATCTCGTGGTCGACGCGGTGAAGGGCGGCGCCGGTGCCGCCGTGCCCGGACTGTCGATCACCGACACGGTCAAGCGCGTGCGTCGCGCGGGCGACGTGACGACCGTCGACGTCACGCTCGAGCGTGAGGACCTGGTGACGGTCCAGACCCCCCAGGCGTTTCGTCGCGAGCTCCTCGAACGCGCTCATGAGGGCGCGGAGCACGCGACCGACGACGCGGCGCTCGTCGAGATGCTCGACGAGGACGTGGTGGTCGTCGCGGGCGAGCCGCAGAACATCAAGATCACCAGTCCCTCGGATCTTCGTCGGGTCCTCGATACCGTGCGAGGTCCCCAGTGAGGATCGGTCAGGGTATCGACGTTCACCGGTTCAGTACCGACTCGTCGCGCGAGTTGTGGTTGGGTCTGGTGCTCATCCCCGACGCCGTGGGCCTCGAGGGCCACTCCGACGCGGACGTGGCGACGCACGCGTTGATCGACGCCCTACTCGGAGCGGGCAACCTGGGCGACATCGGGCACCACTTTCCGCCCACCGACCCCCTCTACGCTGGGGCGAAGTCCGCGGAGATGTTGCGCGCCACGATCGAACTCCTCGCGGGTGCGAACTACCGGGTGACGTCCGCGGACTTGACGATCATCGCTGAACAGCCGAAGTTGGCGTGGTTCATGCCGACGATGTCCGAACGGCTCTCCGAGGTCGTGGGAACGACGGTGTCGGTCAAAGCGACCACCGTGGAGGGCCTCGGTGCGTTGGGTCGTCAAGAAGGAATCGGCGCGAGCGCGGTCGTGTTGATCGAAGAGATCTCGTGAGTCCGCGACCGGCCCCTCGTCGCGGTGCGCCCAAGAGTCGTACATCTCGCCAGGCCGGGCGGCCGCTCACTGGTGGTCAGGTCGGTGGCCCGCGCCGTGCGCCTCGCGACAAGGAAGGTCTCGGCGGCGAACAGGTGGAAGGTCGCCACGCCGTGCTCGAGCTCGTCAAGGCCCGTCGAAGGACGGTTCAGCGGATCTTCGTCGCCGAAGCGCAGGATCCTTCTGCCACGCTTGACGCCATCGAGCGCGAGGCGCAGCGCCAACGTATCCCGGTGCAGGTTGTCTCGATGGCCCGCCTCGACCGCGAAGCGAGGACCGAAGGCCACCAAGGTGTACTCGCGTTCGCGGCCCGACTAGAGACGGTTGGCCTGGAGTCGTTGCTCGAAGATGAACGACCCTTCCTCTTGGTCTGTGATGGGGTGACCGATCCAAGAAACCTCGGGGCCATGTTGCGAAGTGCCGACGGAGCTGGTGTTACCGGCGTCGTCGTGCCGCGCCACCGTTCGGCACGAATCTCGCCGACAGTGACCAAGACAGCGGCAGGAGCCATTGAATATCTCACGTTCTGTGATGTTGGTGGTGTTCCCTCGGCGATCGATCAGTTGAATAAAGCAGGGGTCTTGACGGTCGGTCTCGCGGGGGATTCAAAGGACTCTCTCTACGAACTCGATCTGGGGTCGGTTCCCGTCGCCCTGGTGGTCGGTGGCGAGGAGAAGGGATTGGCGCCACTGACTCGCAAGCGCTGCTCTGCGGTAGTTGCCATACCTCAGTCGGGCCGAATCAGTTCACTTAACGCGGGCGTGGCGGTGTCGGTTGCCGCTTTCGAGGTTGCGCGACAGCGACGACTCCATCTGGAAAGTTAGTTCTCCGGCTGCTTCTGGGAGACCGTTGTGTCTATGATTCGATTGGAAGTTGAATCGTCATTGGCCCGTGGCACGAACAATCAATGCGGCAGCTGATGATGTCGTAGGTACGGCTGTTTGCCCAGACGCACATTCCTCTAACTGAAGGATCATGATGCGAAACTGGCTCTCAGCCCCGACCCGACGCCTTATTGCGCTCATTGTTGTTATTACTGTTACGTCTTTGGGGCTTTCGCTGCCCGCTCAAGGCACGTTCAGCCCGTTCAGCGCCGTGACATTTCATGAGAACGACAACCCCAGCGATACTGTTAGTGCTTTTGAGTCCCAAAATTACCGACTGACCTAACCTCTACGCAAATTTGAGCCCATCGTTTACAAACGTTGGATTCATTTTTGATGGTTGGAATACGTCAAGTCAAATGGTTCGGGCACCTTTTATGCAGATGGCTCCGAGTATTCGTTTGCTTCGAATCTCGATTTATTCGCTCAATGGACACAAGCATTCAACGATGTGACTTTCAATGAGAATGCAAGTCCATCTGATGGTGTAACTGACTTTCAGTCAGCAAACGTACCGTCCGACTTAACTCTATTTGCAGATATGTCTCCAAGCTTTTCTAAGGTTGGTTACACCTTTTCTAGTTGGAACACGGCCCCAGACGGAAGTGGTGTTACGTACCAAAATGGCGCGTCATATGCATTTAGCAGCAATTTATCTCTGTTTGCTCAATGGGTTCCAGACTCCGTGTCCACTACGACCACGACAACTACTACGACCCTTCCGACGACGATGCTTACGGTGAGTTTCAACGACGGCGGTGCAACGGGACTTTTGAGCCCGGTGACGGTTTCATCTGGTTCATCGGTGCAACTGCCTGTGGCGGGTTCACTCACGAATCCAGGATTCACTCAGACTGGCTGGTTCACCGCGCCGACGGGAGGGACCTTGATCGGTCAGGGTGGCGAATCGTTTGTCCCCACCTCTTCCGAGACTCTCTATGCCCAATGGACCGTTGGCGCGGACGACGTCCTCACTTTCTCCGCAAACGGTGGAACCGGTTCTGTTCCAGCCATTTCTGCGACGGCGGGAACGTCGTTGACGCTCCCTACGGGCTCGGGTCTCGCTGACTCCGGTTTCACTCTTTCTGGCTGGAGTCCCACTTCGACGTCCCAGTCCCTGGTCTATTCAACGGGCGCCACCTACGAGGTCGCGGGTTCTGCGACCTTGTACGCGGTCTGGGTGGTCTCGGCGAAAATCCCCATCGTTTCGCAACTCGCGGGATCGATCGGACCATTCGTGCGCGGGTCTTCGGAACTCAACGCCACGTTGAAATTGCAGATCCGTGCCATCGCCACCTCGATGAAGGCTCGCGACTACGCCTCGGCGGCCATGTTCGGCTACGCGCTCGCTAACGAAGAGACGGTCAACGTCAAGACCTTGAGCGTGCGAAGGGCGACGGCAGTGGAGAACTACCTGAGGGGCGTGCTCGTCGCACTGGGCGTCGAGCCCGTCGTGATGCACGCGACGGGAGAAGCCCTGGTCAAAGGAACGAGCAGCGCTGATTTTCGCCGCGTCGAAGTGTTCTTGAAACTGTAGTTACTGGCCCCAACCGGCGGCGAGCTTCTCGGTGCAGGCCGGGCATCGACGTGCACGCAGGTCGACCTCGGTGAAACACGAAGGGCACGCTGCCATGGGTGGTGGGGGAGTCGTGGCCTGACCGTTTCTGCGACGAATTGCCATCATTGGCTTCACCACGAAGAAGAACAGTGCCGCTGCCACCATGAGAAGCGTGATGACCGCATTGACTACGAGACCGTATTGGAACTCACTGTGGTTGATCGTGAAATACAAGGCCGTAAAGTTGGCCTTGCCAAAGATCGCCGCGATGAGTGGTGTCAGTAACCCTTCGACAAATGCGGTCACGACCGCCGTGAACGCTGCCCCGAGGGCGACCGCAATCGCGAGGTCGACCACATTGGCCCGAAAGGCAAACGCCTGGAACTCCTTGACTAGCCCTTCGGATTTCTCTTTTTCTTTCATACTTCCTCCTTCGTGCCGGTGGAGGGATTTGAACCCCCGGCCTGACGATTACAAATCGCCTGCGCTGCCAGACTGCGCCACACCGGCTGGCGATTCCCTAGGTTAGTGAAACTTCGCTTCCCGCAATAGAGTTGAGCGAATGAGTGACGCGTCGCATCCACATCACCAAGCATCGGTCGGCGGTTCCCACTACCAGCCCGCCTTGGGGGTTGTCTTCATCATTCTGGTGCTCTTCGTGGGCGCGACCTATCTGATGTTGCGTTCGACGAATTCCACTCCGTCAAGTGTTGGAACGACAACGACGACAACGCTCGCCTCGACTGGTGGTGGGTCAACCTCGACCACGTTACCGAAGAACAAAGTGCCGGTGCAGGTGGCCAACGGCACGAACGTCTCCGGACTCGCGCGCACGTACACCCAGCAGCTCGAGGCTCTGAACTGGGACGCGCTCCCTCAGGTCAACGGACCCAAAGTGACCTCGACGGTGATCTATTACAACCCAGGATTCTTGTGGGCGGCTCAGGAGATCGCGAGTGAGATCAAGGTCTCGACCTCGGCGATCCAACCGCTCAACGGCTTGAATCCGGTTTCAGGTGCGTCAGGAGACGACGTCATCGTCATCCTGGGACCGGACGTCGCGATCAAGAACTGATCAGGCCTGAGGCGGCAGCGCGACCCGGAACCTACCGAGGGCTGCGCGAAGCACGTCAACGGCCATGGGTCGCAACTCCTCGAGCGGGCGGTTGCGGTGGCGTCGAACGCCGAGGTCGACTTGGGCGAGGCTGTGCACGCCGTACTGGCGCGCGATGTCGATGAGCAGCGCGATCTCGACCCCGTAGGCCGATTCGAGTGTGATCGATTCGAGGGCGGATCGCCGAGACGCGGTCTCGCCGGCGAGGGGCTGGCGTATCTCGCCCAGGCCCGGATAGAGGAGCGCGAGAATCGGGCGCGCCGCCAGCTCGTTGACTCGCCCGCCGCCCGTCGGCATGTTGTGCAGGGGACGCTCGTAGTAGCCCTTCACGAGTTCGATGTCACGGCGCATCAGCAGTGGCTGGACGAGCCGAGGAACGAACTCGGTGGTGGTATTGAGCACGTCCGCGTCGAGGAAGACGACGATCTCAGCGGACGTTGCGGCGATCCCCGCCTTCATCGCCTCGCCCTTGCCCCCTCGGCCCTGTAGATGGATGACCTTCGCCTCGTGACGCTCGGCCACGGTCGCGGTGTCGTCGTTGGAGTGGTCGTCGACGACGACCAGTTCGTCCACGAAGTCCTCGTGGTGGCGCACCGCCTCGAGAACGGCTCCGATGGTGTCGGCCTCATTCTTGGCGGGTATCACGACCGCGACGGAGGTGGCGGCCTTGAGCAAGGTCACTTTGACCAAGTCGAACTCATCGCGGTTGAGCGTCCAGGGCGCGTCGCTTGCGGTCATGTTCAACAGGCTAGGGCGCGCTGAACGCGGCCGGCACTTGACACGGGAGTCTCGTTCCGCAAGAATTGGGGGGTCATCAAGAGCGACTGAGGGGCGGGCCCTTTGAAGTCGCGACAACCAGTGTGCAATCGAGTGACCCTCAGCACACCAGGTGCCAAAGCCCGATCGATGAAAAGGGAGTTATGAGTTTCGCTACAGGTCTTCTATGTCGAGAGTGCGGTACCGCCTACCCTGGCGAGGCTCGTTACTCGTGCGAGTTCTGCTTCGGGCCCCTCGAGGTCGCCTACGACCTCGAGGCCGCCCGCACCCAGGTCACCCGTTCGTCGATCAAGGACGGCCCCAGTTCGATATGGCGCTACGCGGCCTTGTTGCCCGATCCCGGCGTCGAGCCCGTGGACCTTGGGGCGGGGTGGACGCCCCTTCGTCGCGCCTCACGCCTCGGCGAGATCCTTGGGCTGAAAGAACTCTGGCTGAAGGACGACACCCGCAATCCGACGGGCTCGTTCAAGGACCGCGTGGTGTCCGTCGCGTTGTCGAGTGCTCGGCGCCTCGGTTTCACGACCGCCGCGTGCGCGTCGACCGGCAATCTCGCCACGTCGGTCGCCGCCCATGCCGCGTTCATCGGTTGGCCGAGCGTGACGATCATCCCGGCCGACCTGGAGAAGTCCAAGATCGCCATGACCGCGATATTCGGTGGCACCGTGCTCGGGGTCGAGGGGAACTACGACGACGTCAATCGGCTCTGTGTCGAACTGGTCGCCGAGCACCCGGACTGGGCGTTCGCCAACGTCAACCTTCGTCCCTACTACGCCGAAGGCTCCAAGACCTTGGCCTTCGAGATCTGTGAGCAGATGGGATGGCGAACCCCTGATCAGGTCGTCGTGCCGATCGCGTCGGGCAGCCAGTTCACCAAGATCGCCAAGGGCTTCCACCAGTTCCTCGACCTCGGCTTGGTCGAGGGTGGCGCGCCCGTGCTCTTTGGCGCCCAGGCGACCGGCTGCTCGCCCGTGGCGACCGCCTTTCACGACGGTGCCGAAGTCGTGACCCCCCAGCGACCCAACACCATCGCGCGTTCGCTCGCGATCGGCAACCCCGCCGACGGTCCGTACGTGCTCGACGAACTTAGAGCCAACGGCGGCGATTGTGGTTCGGTACCCGACGAGGAGATCCTCGAGTGCATTGGCCTGCTCGCCCAAACAGAAGGTATCTTCGCCGAGACCGCCGGCGGCGTGACGATCGCGTCGCTGCGCCAGATGATCGAGCGGGGCACGATCGACCCCGACAAGTCGGTCGTGGCAATAATCTCGGGCCACGGCCTCAAGACCCTCGACGTCATTGTCAACTCCGCCACGGTCAGCTCGACGATCAGTCCGTCGCTCGCCGACGCCGAAGAGGCGCTCCGCTTCCACCAGTTAGTGACCTCCGCCTCGTGAGCGTCATCGTGCGCCTACCCAGTCAGCTGCGATCGCTCGTCGGCGGCGCCGGCGAGGTGCCCGTCGAAGCCGGCACGGTCCGCGAAGCGATCGCCGCGGTCGACGAGGCCTACCCCGGGATCGCCTTTCGGGTGCTCGACGACCGCGGCGCCCTGCGGCGCTTCGTCAACGTCTTCGTCGCCGACGAGGACGTCCGATTTCTCGACGGTCTCGACACCCGGCTCGAGGCGGGCCAGACGGTCTCGTTGGTGCCCGCGGTCGCCGGCGGCTAGTTCGGCGTTAGCACTCACCCCCCTAGACTGCTAATATTGCCGTTGCACCGATACGGGTGCGGAGTCGCAACTAGGAGGATTTACAGTGGCGAAACTGATCGCTTTTGACGAAGAGGCCCGCCGGGCACTCGAGCGCGGTATGAACAAGTTGGCCGACGCCGTGCGCGTCACCCTTGGACCCAAGGGCCGCAACGTCGTGCTGGACAAGAAGTGGGGTGCGCCCACCATCACCAACGACGGTGTGTCGATCGCCAAGGACATCGACCTCGAGGACCCCTTCGAGAAGATCGGTGCCGAACTCGTGAAGGAAGTCGCCAAGAAGACCGACGATGTCGCCGGTGACGGCACCACCACCGCGACCGTGCTCGCTTGGGCGATGGTACGCGAGGGCCTGAAGAACGTGGCGGCGGGAGCCAATCCCATGTCGCTGAAGAAGGGCATCGAGGCGGCCGTCGAAGCGGCCGTGGCGTCGCTGCACGAACTCGCCAAGCCCGCGGACACCAAGGAACAGATCGCCCAGGTGGCATCCATCTCCGCGGCGGACACCGAGATTGGCCAAATGATTGCTGACGCGATCGACAAGGTCGGCAAGGACGGCGTCATCACCGTCGAGGAGAGTCAATCGTTCGGCATGGACATGGACCTGGTCGAGGGAATGCGTTTTGACAAGGGTTACATCTCGCCGTACTTTTCGACCGACACCGAGCGCATGGAAGCCGTACTCGAGAACGCGTACGTCCTGCTCGTGTCGAGCAAGATCGCCGCGGTTCGCGACGTACTGCCGGTGCTCGAGAAGGTCATGCAGTCGGGTCGCCCGTTGTTGATCATCGCCGAGGACGTCGAGGGCGAGGCGCTCGCGACGCTCGTCGTGAACAAGATCCGTGGCACGTTCAAGTCCGTCGCCGTGAAGGCACCAGGCTTTGGCGAGCGCCGTAAGGCCATGCTCCAGGACATCGCGATCCTCACGGGCGCCACCGTCATCTCCGAGGAGGTCGGCCTCAAGCTCGAGAACGCGGGCACCGACGAACTCGGTTCAGCGCGCAAGATCGTCGTCACCAAGGACGAGACCACCATTGTCGAGGGTGCCGGTTCCGAAGAGGACATCAAGGGTCGCGTCAACCAGATCAAGGCCGAGATTGAGAACACCGACTCGGACTACGACCGCGAGAAGCTCCAGGAGCGACTGGCCAAGTTGTCCGGTGGGGTCGCGGTCATCAAGGTCGGCGCCGCGACCGAGGTCGAGCTGAAGGAGAAGAAGCACCGCATCGAGGACGCGGTCTCAACGACGAAGGCCGCCATTGAAGAGGGCGTCGTGCCTGGCGGTGGCGTGGCGCTGCTGCGCAGTCAGTCGCGTATTCTTGAGGTCGCCGACAAGTTGAGTGGCGACGAGGCCACGGGTGCTCGTATGGTCGCCAAGGCCGTGGAGTCGCCGCTGAACCAGATCGCCGTGAACGCAGGCCTTGAAGGCGGCGTGATCGTGGACAAGGTGCGCAACCTCGCCAAGCCCAACGAAGGTCTTAACGCCGCCACCGGCGACTACGAGGACCTCGTCAAGGCGGGCGTCATCGACGCCGCCAAGGTGACCCGCTCGGCGTTGCAGAACGCCGCGTCGATCGCCGCGCTGTTCCTCACCACTGAGTGCGTCATCGTCGACAAGCCCGAAGAGAAGGCGCCGGCGATGCCCGGCGGTGGGATGGACGACTACTAAACCAGTTGCCACAATGTGTCAAGAACCGCGGGGCGAGTCCCCGCGGTTCTTGCGTTCGACGGGAATGGACGCCAGGGTGAGGTCGTAACATGGGGACATGACGACACCATCGCCGCTGGTTCCCTCGCGCGGACTGAACGTCGTGCACCTCTTTTGTCACCCCGAAGGGACCATCGACGTCGGACTCGTTCGCAAAGCGGTCGACGACGCGCTCGAAGGAGGTCTTCAAGTGGTCACCGCCGCCATCATGGGCGCGAAGGCGGACGTGTGCTTCATGGTGCTGGGTGAGAACCTCTGGGACCTGCGAAAGTTCCAGTCCAAGATTCAGGCGGCGGGGTTCAAGGTCGCCGAAAGCTACGTCTCGGTGACCGAGGTGTCCGAGTACGCGGCCGGCACGCCCGAAAAGATCCTCCAGGACCGGCTCTTCCCGGTCCTTCCGCCCGCCGACATGAAGGCGTTCTGCTTCTACCCGATGTCTAAGCGCCGCGGCGAGGAACACAACTGGTACTCGTTGCCCTACGACGAGCGCCTCGCGCTCATGCGCCAGCACGGTTCCTCGGGGCGAGAATTCAAAGGTCGCGTGCTCCAGGTCGTCACCGGTTCGACGGGACTCGACGACTGGGAGTGGGGCGTCACGCTCTTTGGCGTGCACGTGGACGATTTGAAGGACTGCGTGTACACGATGCGCTTCGACGAAGCGTCCACCCTGTACGCGGAGTTCGGTGCCTTCTACACGGGCCTCGTCGGCAGCGTGGACGAGGTGCTCGACGCCACGTTGGCCTAGTCGTTGTTGGTAGCGTCAACAGCGTGAGTCAACCCATTTCGCAGAAGACTCTGCTCCGCTGGGCCGAGGCGCTCGCGGGCATCGCCAAGACTGGCATCGGCTTCACCGAGAGTCAGTTCGAACGCGAGCGTTACGAAGAAGTGCTGAAGGTCGCCGGCGACATCAAGGTGGCGGCCGACGAAGGAACCGACGGCGTTACGGACGCCGACGGCTACGTGAGCGAATGGATGAACGAGGTCGGCCGCGGGGTGCCCGGTTACGCGACACCCAAGGTGGCAGTCGGAGCGGCCGTCGCCAACGAGAAGGGCGAGTTGCTGTTGATCCAGCGCGCCGATTCGGGACTCTGGCTCTATCCCACTGGTTGGTGCGACGTCGGGTATTCCGCCCCCGAGGTCGTCGTCAAAGAGGTTCTCGAGGAGACCGGTTTCGAGGTCGAACCCGTGCGCTTGATCGGTGTGCTCGACGGTATGCGCCTCGGGGCCTCTCGGATACCTCTCTACTCGTTGCTCTTCCTGTGTCGGGTCGTGGGTGGCTCAATGAAGTTGCATCCGCTGGAATGTTCGGACGCGGGCTGGTTCACTCGCGACAACCTGCCCTCACCAACGCTCGGGGCCGAACGGTGGGCGGACTTTATCTTTGCCGCCATTGACGGCGAGCATCGCGACGTCTACTACGACGACCTTCGCCGACCGGTCTGGCGAGGTGACCAATGACGGTCAGGGTCGACGTGGCACAGTCGTCGTCGCCGGAGCTTCTCGCCGGACTGAACGGACTCCTTCCTCAGTTATCGAACAGCGCGCGGCCGCTCTCGAGCGCGGATCTCGACACGCTGCTAGCCAGTGAAGCGATTTCACTACTCGTGGCGAGTGACGACGGACACGTGGTGGGCACTTTGACGTTGGCGGTTTTCCCACTGCCGACCGGTTTGCGCGCGTGGATCGAAGACGTGGTGGTTGACGAAGGGGCGCGAGGCATCGGTGTCGGCGAAGCCTTATGCGTTCGCGCCATCGAGTTGGCGAGAAACCGTGGTGCCAAGACGATCGACCTGACGAGCAGACCATCGCGTGAGTCCGCGAACGCCCTCTACGTGAAGCTGGGCTTCGTCGTTCGAGAGACGAACGTCTACAGATTCTCCTTCAGCGACTAATTCTCCCCCCGTCCTTTGGGAAGAGTTGAAAGTACGCGACGTGGGTCCTTAGTTGAAGCCGATGGATGGTTCCTGGTTCGCCCTAGAGGAAGCCATCGACACGTTCGCCACCCCACCAAGGCTGGCCTGGTGACCATCCCCAGCGCACTTTCGGATGTCCTTCACCCCAAGACCCTCGCTAGCATCAGGAGACAGGCTCAGTTGCCGAGGAGGCCGCGATGAGGGAATACACCATCGTCATCGAAAGTGGCGAACATAACTACAGTGCCTTCGTTCTCGACTTTGACGGCCGTGTCGCTACGGGGCGCACCATTGAAGAGATGACGGAGAACATGCGGTCGGCGATTGAGGCCCACTTAGAGCTCTTGGCAGAATCCGGCGAGCCTATTCCTGAACCCCTCGACATCGTCGGGGCCACCAAAGTCGCTGTGTGATTTGTGAGACGTGAGTAACACCATGAGCCTGGGTGGTGGAAACACACCAACCATCGAGATGGGGCGTCTCCTCCTGCGCGACCGGTGCGATGCGTATCGTCCTCTCTTTGCGAAATGGGCGAACCGATACGGGTACCACACACCTAGGCCGCGGTTGTCCAGATTGCGAGCCAGGCGTGCGGTCTGAGCCGGCGGGCGACGTCGACTATGAGTCGACGGGAGGCCATTACTCAGACGTTCGTCGTCCTGAACCTGAATTTGCCGCAGCGATTCGCGCCGCGCTGGGAGACGCGCACACACTTCTCAATGTTGGTGCGGGTGCGGGTTCGTATGAGCCCACTGACTTGCTCGTTACCGCCGTTGAGCCCTCAGCCAGCATGCGCTCACAGCGCCCCGAAAAACTAGTGCCCGCCATTGATGCTGTTGCGGAAGACTTACCCTTCGCCGACCGGACTTTTGATAGCGCTCTGGCCAGCGTCACCATCCACCAATGGCGCGATCTAGCGAAGGGTCTCAGCGAGATGCGCCGCGTCACTCGGGGACCGATAGTGATTATGACCTTTGATCCCGATGCCCTTCAGAAGTTCTGGCTGGCGGAATATTCATCAGAACTCATGAGGTATGAAGCGGGTCGCATGCCACCGTTGCGTACGGTCATCGACCTCCTTGGTGGCCATTCGATCGTGATCAACTTGCCCATTCCGAGGGAGTGCCGCGATGGTTTTGTGGAGGCCTATTTTTGTAGGCCAGAGGGATTGCTCACTGTCGAGGTCCGACGATCGCAGTCATCGTGGGGGCTCATTTCAAAATCTGAAGAGGAATCCGCGGTGGAGCGGCTGCGGGCTGATATCGATAGCGGGCGTTGGGATCAGCGCTATGGTTCGCTGCGACAGATGTCCCACTATGAGGGGTCCCTGCGGCTAATCATCAATCACCGTTCGTAGATAGCGTTTTCAACATCGGTCGCAAGACCATTGTCTACCGTCTTCTCCTAGATGCTGAAGAGCCGGAGAGGTGAATCTTTGGCACTCGCGGATTGGCGAATCCCACAACCGTTGTGATTCGTGAAGGTACGAAAGATGATCAGGATTCTTGAAGATGACGGCTGATTCTTTACCCGACAGCGCGGAAGTCATCGTCAATTTCATCATCGTGTCAAGAAGGGCTGCGTAACGGTACCGGGTCACCCTTCTGATGAAGTACCCACTGGCACGCTCGCTAGCATCATGAAACAGGCGGGAATCGAGAGGCGAAGACTTGACTGAATACACGATTGTAATTGAGGATGCGGGGACGAACTTAGCTGCATACGTCATTGGTCTCGATGGCGTCATTACGACTGGGAAAACAGTTGATGAGGTAATCGAGAACATGCGTGAAGTGATCCCGTTCCACTTGGAAGGCATGCGTTTGAACGGAGACGAGTTGCCTCAGCACCTTCCTCTTGTGAAGACCATCCAAGTATCGATTTGAACCCGTGCCACTTATGAGATGACGTTGGCGAACGTCGAGCGTTATTTCCTAGCGAGTGACGAGCGTGAGAAGTACTACGTTCGCGCTCGCGGAGTGACGAATCCCATAACCGTTGTGAATCGTGCAGGTACGAGGGACGATCTGGGTACTTGAAGATGACGACTGGGTCATGTTCGCACCCGAGGCAGTCACCGGTAATTTCATCACGCTGCTTAAATCGGTACAGCGACGAAATCTGGCAAGCCGAGCAAGGTTCTTTCGATCTTCAGTGAGAAGAGTGTCTTTCGCCAAGCTGGAACGGCGAGGAGAAGTCCATGGCTGAATAGGGGATAGTCATTGAAAGTGCGCGAAATGTTTACGTCGCGACGGTTCCTGATCTTCCCGAATGCTTGTGCGCCGCTGACACTGCGCAAGAATTCGAAGAGCTTCTGGCGATGCGGTTTTGTTTCATGGTGAGGTTACGCGCTTGGATGGTAAAGAGGTTCCGCCACCGACCACTCGGGTCTCAGCGGTCCGGGTCGAATCAGAGGTTGGTGCGAGGTCACTCGTATCGTCGCTCGATTGATGAGTGTCCTTACGTTTCAGCTCGAGAAACTGATTGCGTGTGATGTCATACTGAGACAGTGCGACGAACTTCACAGTATTTGGCGATGACCCTTGTGGTCCTCGTGGGAAGTTTGGCTTCGATCGGCACCTCACGCGCAACGGCAGTATCTGTCGCACCGTGTTCGGCGGCGATGGTTCGAATTACTGACTACAACACTCTCGTCGGCACCGGTCACGTCAATGATCTCTTCTGGATCAGGAGCGTGAGCAAGCAGGAGTGCACGCTGCGCGGTTATGTTCGCGCGGCATTCGTTGGTGTCGACGGCATTGGGACTCCTTATAAGAATCCTCACGTGCTGGCGGTTCGTGAGACGCACCTTCGCGGGGACGCTGGCAACGAAGTCGGTGGCATCAGCGACGGACTGCAAATCCCAACAGTGACGTTGCGGCCGGGCGGGAATGTGGCGTCGTTCTGGTTGGACGGGCTCGACATCCCGGTGGGTAATCCGCCGGGACCGTGCATCGTCTCTCACGAGATGCTGGTTTGGCTCCCTGGTTCTCCAACTTTCAGCGTCGTCCAACCACTTCGCTCCAATGGCTTCTACTGGTGTGGGGGCTTTGCTGCTCTGCCGATCGTCGCGGGTGCGTCGGGATCCGATCCTTCGAAGCGACTCAGTTACTATTTCGGTGTCCCCGGCTAGTTCTCCTGGAACCAGCGAAGAATCGCCGCGTTTGCGACGTGGTCGGTGACTGCTTGCCGGCGAACGACGTGCGTTGAGTTTCATGAAATCACTCCATCGTGACGTAGGTCAACGATGGCGAACTTGGAAGGCGAGGTTGGTGTGGTGCGCAAGGTGGTCGCCTACGAGTTGCTCTCCTTAGATGGAGTGGCAGACCGACCAGACGAATTCTTCTTTGAATTCGATGACGTCATGAGCGACAATCTCAAACGCGTGATCGACCATCAAGACGCCGTCCTCCTCGGGCGACGTACCTATGACGAATGGGCGGCGTTTTGGCCACCGAGCGACATTGAACCCTTTGCCACCTTCATCAACCACGTGGCGAAATACGTCGTCTCTTCCACGTCGATGAGCGCGGACTGGGCACACAGCACGCTGATCGCAGGGGACCCGTACACCGCCGTGCAAGAACTGAAGGAACGCGATGGTGGTGACATCGGCGTTCACGGGAGCGTGTCGCTGACCCAGAGCCTTCTCGCCCGGGGACTGGTTGACGAACTGCGGCTGGTCGTCGCCCCTGTCCTGCAGGGCCGGGGTCGCAAACTCTTTGCGGGTGATGCCGCGAGCCGCCTGAGCCTTACTCGCAGTGACGTGTCACCGTCGGGCTATCTCCTGCTCGATTATCGCTTTCTTCGATGAGTCGTTGACGTGGCACGATATCGGCCGCGAACGGATCGTCGGTCAATCGTCGGCGTAGCGGGCCACCGTGAAGGCAATCGTGGTCGGCACGCAGAGCGTGAACACCAGCAACATCCCCGTCACGATGAGCAGGGACGAACCTCTCGTCTGGTCGCGTACGAACGCGAACTCAATCATCGCGGCGGTGACGAGGTAGGCGAAGATTGCCCACTTGAAGACTTTGAGAAAGGTCCTGTGTGAGAATCCCTTCAATCTGACAATCGAGATGCCTGCCGATAGAAGTAAGAGCGCGGCGACGATCAAGAAGATCGCCGCTACGCCAAGAGGTGCCTTACGCGGCGCGTACGAGGCCATCAGGATGCCCCCGATGATGACCAGTGCGAGGGCGCTCGTGCTCATCCAGGCGATCGGCGGCAGCGGGCGGTCAGTTGGCGCTGACGTAGTCGAACCCGTGTTCGCACTCATTGTGTCGCAACCCTCGTCATGATGATCAAGGTTGCGACTTGCATGAGACCCGTGATGCCAGCGGTGTAGATGAATCGCTTCATGAGTCGGCCAATTAGTTCGCCGTTCGGTTCCGGCTTGTTCATCTCAAAGAGAACGGCGATATTGGCGGGTTCAAGGATCCCCAATGCGATCACCGCCATCACCCCGACAACACAGAATGACGCGATGAGCCAGGCGTGGTTCGGACTTGAGACGTAGAGATTCCCCAGTTTGCGTGCGACCTGGAAGCCGCTGGCGAGGGTCATCATCACCACGGTGGGCATGATGATGACCATCTTGGGCATGAACTTCGCGGAGAACTCCGCCCTTGCGGGTACGGACAGGTGGCCAAGTATGGGTCCGAGTACGAGACCTACGAAGAGGTCAATCCCGGTCCAGAGTCCGCCACCCGCGACGTGACAAAACATAAGGGCCCACTGCCAATTTCCGGCAATCGCGATGGTGACGAACACGACGGCCGCCGCCGCGAAGGGCAATCCTTTGAGCGGCACCACCTGAATCTTCGCACGGTTCCCCGGCGGGCCCTTCGCTGCCACCGCAGCGACGCTTGGAGCGGTGTCGGTCATTCGCGGTCCCCTTCGCTTGCACGCCAGCACCAGCAACATACAGGTGGGAGAAACCAGAATTCAAGGGATACGTCACAAACTCCTGAAATCGTGCCATTGGTTGCCATCGTTTCGATGTTGCGCGGGTCTCGTGACGGTGTCGGCGGCGTGGCACGAGATCGGCGGCGTCGGCGATAGTCGCTTTGCGAAGTTGTGGCTGGTTCGACGCGAAGTATTTTGGTGAGCAATACCAGTAACCTCGACTGGTGCCCCTTTGGTTCCTTCGCCACGGCGAGAGTGAGGCCAACGCGCGGGGCCGCTACGCGGGCGGCAGCGACGATTCACCTCTGACCGAGAAGGGTCGACGTCAAGCGAGAACTGCGCGCGATCTCTTGCCGAATGACGTTTCGTGGATCGTCTCGTCGCCACTGTCGCGCGCCTACGAGACTGCCCAAATCGTGCGTGACGCGCTCGACGCGACTCTTCCCATCGAGCTGGACGGTCGGGTGGCCGAATTCGACATGGGATCGATGAGCGGGATGCCGTATCAAGACGTGACGACCGAAGAGATGGTCGCGGTGTACGGCGCCGAGGACCCGACTGCGTTCTGGCTGCGCGTCACCGAAGCGCTCGATGAGCTCTCGGAACGAGACGGGACAGGACTCCTTGTCGCGCACACCGGCGTCGCACGTGTGTACGTCGCCCGACGAGAGGGACTGGGGCCCTACGATTTTCGTCGAGCACCGGTGCCGAAGAATGGTGAACCTTTCCTCATGGTGTGAGGAAGAGTCCACGTCGAGCACGGTTCTCGAGGGAACTCGCGAGCCCTCCTCGTAGCGGGTTCAAACCCGGCGCTGGTGGTTTCTCGTTCACGTGGTCGACCGCGATCCAGTAGGAGAGCGTGGTTTCTGTAAGCGGTTTCTCGAACCACCGGCTTCGGTGGCCGAGGGTTGGATGACACTTAAGGTTCCTCCGTGGCGCTACTACTCACGTCGCTTGAGAACTCGTGGCAACCCTTCGTCCTGGTCGTCGGCTTGTTGTTCATCGGACACAATGCGGCGAGCGAAGGGATGTTCACGTTCCTTGGTGACCTCATCGCGCGCACGCGTGGGGGTGCGCTGGGAGTGTTCGTCGCTACCATGATCGCCGTAGCGGCCGTGACCGCGGTGCTCAATCTGGACACGGCCATCGTCTTCATGACCCCGGTGGCGGTGCGGGCAGCACGATCCTCCAGGTCCGATGAGTCTGCGTTCCTCTATGGCACGATCATGATGACGAATTCGGCCTCCCTGTTGTTCTACGGTTCGAACCTCACAAACTTGCTGGTCTTCTCGAGTCGTTCGGTCACGGGTGCAAGTTTTGCGTCGCACATGCTGATCCCCTGGATCTGCTCGGTCGCTTTGACGATTCTCGTGGTGATCGTCTGGCGTTGGCGTTGGATTCGGGCGGGGAGTGCCGTCCGGTCCAACGAGCGCTGTGGGTTGCCAACGGGTTTGGCGCCGCTGACGGTGTTGGCGTCGGTGGTGGCGATGCTCATCGTGAGGGACCCGGCCGTGCCCGTACTCGTCATTGGCCTTGTCGCAGCGACGTACGAGGTCGTCGTGAAGCGGCGGCTTCGCTTTCGCCAGGCGGTCGTCGTGGCCAGTCCCTTTCTCCTCGGCCCCCTCTTCGTCCTGGCGGTACTCGTGGGTTGGTTGGGCAGAGGTTGGCACCGCGTTGGTCACCTGGTTGCCCACACCTCGTCTTTGGTCACGTCACTCATCGGCGCGGGCGCTTCGCTGGTCATCAACAACCTTCCCGCTGCGTCCCTCTTCTCTGGTGAGTCGATCGCCCATCCCTACGCCTTGTTGCTGGGCCTCAATCTCGGACCAAATTTCTTCGTCACGGGTTCGCTGTCGTGCTTGTTATGGTTTCGACTCGCTCGTTCCGCCGATGCCCATCCTTCTATTCGCACGTTCTCCATGATCGGGTTTCCAATAGCGTTGCTCACCATCCTCGTTGGCTCCTTGTTCGTGTGACGAGTGATGGATCAGAGTCGAAGTGCTGCATCACACAACCCGGATCTCATCCGTCTTCGAATCATCCAAGACGTGAGCGACGTCGTGAAGGGTGTTCGTGCGCTGGGTAGAGTATTCGCGTGTCTGATCTCTTTGCCAACATTGAGGCTCAGCGAATCGCCCTCGCTGACTTGCTCACGGGTCTCCAGGACCAAGAGTGGGAGACGGCCTCACTGTGCGAAGGCTGGACCGTCCACGATGTCGTCGCTCATCTGACGATGCCCTTCAACCTGGGCGTGCCGGGCCTCGTCAAGGGCCTTGCGAGAGCGCGGGGGAACTTCGCCCGCTTCGCCGACCGCTACGCCCGCGCTCAGGCCCACGTGCCGTCGCAGGACTTGGTGGCACTGCTGCGTCGAGAGGCGTCGAACAGGTTCACGCCACCGGGTTTCGGTCCGCAAGCGCCACTCACTGACGTCGTCGTCCACGGTTACGACGTCGCTGTTCCGACGCATCGCGACCTCGAAGTTCCAGAGGAAACCTCTACGTTGGTCCTCGATTTCCTGGTGACCAAGAAGCCCGAGGGTTCCTTCACACGGCGAGGGCTCGTCAACGGGCTTCGCTTCGAAGCCGCCGACGGTGCCTGGGCGTACGGCGCAGGACCTCTGGTACGAGGTCCGATGAGATCGCTGTTGCTCGGTCTGACGGGGCGCGAGTCGCAGTTGACGGCCCTCGAAGGTGACGGGGTCCAAGTTCTTCGAGATCGACTCGCGACTGGTTAGACCAGTGCGACGCGCCTAGCGTGCGGCGCTCTTGTCTTCGATCTCCCAGGCGTGGTCGACGACGTGCCACGCCAGCCGTCTGATTGCGTAAGAAGTCGGCCATGCCCCCGCGACGTGGACGTCCTTTAGTCGGTCGATCAGCATGGTCCTTTGTTCATGCCACAGCGTGCGCGGGGGGATTCGAAGTCCTATCTTGCGTCCGTAGGCGCGCTCGGCTTCGCGCACGTGTTCAGCCACGTCGTCGCGATCGCGTCCCCCGCCTCGTGGCCCCTTGGCCAACGTTGGTGGCGCAAACTCGACGACCTCGTCGAAGTAGTGCCAACAGCGCTCGAGTATCTCGAGTTGTCGGCGACGCTCGTTCACGGTGATCGCCGCTGCGTCCCAACTTGGAATGGCGCCCGGCGCACCGAAATCAGTCGTCGCGTCACCTTGAACCGAACCAATAAGGGTGACCGGACCCTTGGGAAGGCTTCGCCCGATGACTCGTTCGTAGCGTGTCTGGCAACTCATGAGCAAGTCCAGTGCTCGATCGCGCGACGACGAGCGACGAGCCCAACCGGGCCACTTGAGAGCGACGGCGAACACGGACTTCGCACCTTCTTCGAAGTACACACTCTTCTTAGGCACCGCAATGACTTCGCAGGAACGTTCGTGCCGAGGAGACGGCACGATCAGGGAATGATGAGTGAACCGTCGTCATGGAATTCAAAGGCTCCCCAGGCGACTTCCCAGAGATAGTCGTCGGGGTCACTGAAGTAGCCGGAATAACCACCCCAGAACGTGTCCGCCGCGGGCTTGACTACCGTGGCGCCCGCGCGCGCGGCTAACGCCAAGACGGCATCGACTTCGTCTCGGGACCGAACGTTGTGAGCAATCGTGATGCCGCTGAAGCGCGAGCGCGGGACGTTCCACTCGGCGCCCACGTCGTGGGCGAGCTCGTCGTAGGGGTAGAGCGCCAGCGTGACGCCCGAGGTTTGAAAGAAGATGATGCCCTGATCGGGCGTGCGAGTGGTCGCCAGTCCCAGTCCGTTGGCGTAGAACTCAAAGGAGCGTTGCAGATCGGCGACGCCCAGTGTGATGATGGAGAGACGAGGTTCCATGGGTTTAACCTAGTGGGACGTTGTGACGTGATCAGGTCCTCGCTCGGGAGCCCGGGCGATTGAGAAAGACCGCGAACGGCGTCGAAGTGCGTCGAGTCCGGTACCGTGTCGACGATATTTTGCGCGCTGCGTTCGACGTTCGAAGGGGGATTGGTGGTGGGCACGAGAGGCAGGCTGAAGGTGTGTGACGGCGTGTCCGCGCTGGCGGTCGTGCTGCTGGTCATGGGCGCCGCGTCCGTGGCGGGTGCGACCACGAAGGTGAGTGTGACGACGCACCAGAGTGAGATCGCGGCGCTACGGCTCGTCAAGTGGACCTCGAACGTGTCGGTCAGCGTCGGGGACGGATCGTGGACGTTCAAGTCTGACGGCGAGCCCGCGTCGAATTTCGTCGCTACCAACTACGCCGTTCCTTCGAATCCTTTGGCGGTCAGCGCCACCGGCGCTTCAATCGTCTCGTCGGCCTCAATTCTGAAGGACCAAAACTACGACTACGTGCTCCCGCTGACACCTCAGTATTCGAAATCAGTGACGACGACGAACCAAGGTCCGATCGGGATAATGCTCGACGGAGCCGCTCTCTACAATCCCTACGAGGCCAACCACTCGACCGTAGCCACGAGTGACAATTTCGTCGCTACCCAAAATGGCGTGAGTGCGTCATTCATCGACGACTGCGATGGCCATCCCGGACCAGGAGGTCAGTATCACTACCACGGCCTACCCTCGTGTCTGGTCGCCTACGCGAACGGTGCGAGCCCGACGGTCACGTCGGTGACGTCGACTGCGGGTACCACCTCGCCGGGCGTGGTGGAGGACTCGGCCCGCACCAGAGAACCACTCATACTCGGCTTTGCCTTCGATGGTTACGGCGTCTACGACAACGTCGCCATGAACGGCACGATCGTGCCGGTATCGGCGCTCGACGCGTGTAACGGCATCTTCTCGCCGGTTCCGGGTTATCCTCACGGCGTCTACCACTACGTGTTGGAGAACGTGAAGGGTGCACGCTCATCGATTGGCTGTTATCACGGTGTCGTTGCTTCGGCGTACACCCAGGCCCTGCAAGGTGTGCTGCAGAACGGGAACACGCCAGGTCCGTCCGCCAACGCACGGGCCAAGGGACCAGCGACTGCCGAGACCCTGGCGGCCAACAAGAACGAGGACGACATTCTGCGAGCGGTGCTGGCCACCAGCGGTTTCACCAATCTCTGCTGACCCCGACGGTCGAGAGGAACGGGAGAATCTCTCGCGAGAGCCAACCCGGACCTGAAAGACTCTGGTCATGACCCAAGAGCTCTGGAGCCAAGTCGATGACTACGTCGTCGACACGCTGACACCGTCGGACCCCGTGCTCGACGCGGCGCTGGCCGACAGCGACGCCGGTGGACTGCCACCGATCAACGTGGCGCCGAATCAGGGAAAACTTCTCGAGTTGCTCGTTCGAAGCCATCGGGCGCACCGTGTCCTTGAGATCGGAACACTCGGGGGCTACAGCACGATTTGGCTGGCGCGTGGCGTGGACAGTGGCGGCCGAGTGGTGTCATTAGAACTCGACGCGCACCACGCTGAGGTCGCTCGAAAGAATCTTGCGCGCGCCGGCTTCTCGAATCTCGTCGAGGTCATCGTCGGTGCCGCGCTCGAGACGCTCGCGTCCCTCGTGAAGTCCAAGGAAGAACCCTTCGATTTCGTGTTCATCGACGCCGACAAGGAGGGCTATCCGCGATACCTGGAGTTCGCCCTTTCGTTGTCGCACCCGGGGACCCTGATCGTTGCCGACAACGTCGTGCGTGACGGCGAGGTGATCGACCCCAAGAGTGCCGACGAGAGGGTGCGGGGGGTACGTGAGTTCCTCGCCCTCGCGGCGAGTGACGCTCGACTCGAGGGCACTGTCGTCCAGACCGTGGGCACCAAGGGCTACGACGGCTTTGGAATCTTCCTGGTTAGGTGATGCAGGTCTTTGGCGAACGTTCGCGCAATGCCGTGATCGTGGCCGTGACTGAAAGACGAGAAGAGTCGTCGTGCCGTGGCGCGAACCTCGCCGGGAAGGAAAAGTCATTTAGTCTGAGACGAGAGGTTGACGAGGTCAATCAAGAGTCGATGTACCAGACAGAAGAGATGAACTATGCACCACACTGACATGGACGTCGCGGAGAGTCCGCTGGAATTGATTGGTCACACCCCAATGGTGAAGCTCGGCCGAGTTGGTCATGACGTCGCGTGCGACGTCATCGCGAAGTTGGAGACGACCAATCCCGGAGGAAGTTCGAAGGACCGACCCGCGTTGACTATGGTCGAGGCCGCGGAGCGCGATGGTCTGCTCGGACCGGGCTCGACGATCATCGAGCCGACGAGCGGCAACACGGGCGTGGGACTCGCCATCGTCGCGGCGCAGCGCGGCTATCACTGCATCTTCGTCATGAGCGACAAGATGGCTCCCGAGAAGATCGATGTGTTGCGCGCGTACGGAGCCGAGGTCGTCGTCTGTCCCACGGCAGTCGCGCCAGAGCATCCTGACTCGTACTATTCAACCGCGGAACGTCTGACTAAGGAGACGCCGAACTCGTTTCGACCCGACCAGTATTCGAACCCCAACAATCCGCGCGCACACTACGAAACCACCGGACCGGAGATCTGGGAACAGACCAAGGGGCACGTCACGCACTTCGTGGCGGGAGCAGGAACCGGCGGCACGATCACCGGCGTGGGCAAATACCTCAAGGAGAAGAACCCCAACATCAAGATCATCGCGGCCGACCCCGAAGGTTCGGTGTACTCGGGCGGCGCGGGACGCCCCTACCTCACCGAAGGAGTCGGCGAGGACTTCTGGCCGGCGAACTACGATCCCTCGGTCGTCGACGAAGTGGTGGCGATAAGCGACGCGGACGCGTTCGCGATGGCTCGTCGAGTGACACGAGAAGAAGGAATCCTCATCGGGGGATCTGGCGGCACGGCCGTGGCCGCGGCATTGCGAGTCGCGGCGTCGTTGCCCCCAGACGCGGTCGTCGTGGTCTTGATCCCCGACTCGGGTCGTGGCTACCTCTCCAAGATCTTCAACGACACCTGGATGAGCGACATGGGCTTTCTGCGTCCCCACAATGAGATGGATGCGGGCGACGTGCTGACAAGTAAATTGAAGCGGCAACCCGATGCACTCGCTGACCTGGTCCTCGTCACTGAGGACGTCCTCGTGCGTGACGCCATCACGGTCATGCGTCAGAACGATGTGTCGCAGTTGCTCGTCACGGTCACGGATGAACTCCCGCTTGCTGCCAAAGAAGTCTCGGGATCGCTCAGCGAACTCGGCCTACTCGATGCGACGACGCGCGACTCGACCGTGCTCGACCTTCGGGTCAAAGACATCGCGGACCCACCCTTGCCAATGGTGGGCGTGGGAATGAGCGTGACGGACTTGACCAAGCGGCTGAGTTCCAGTTCCGGGGTGTTGGTACTGGACGGCGGACACCCGGTGGGCGTGCTCACCCGCAGTGACATCTTGGGCTTCTTACAACAGCGGAGCGAACGATGAGCGGGTTCAATACGCGGGCCATCCACGTCGGTTCAGAGCCCGACGCCGCGACGGGGGCCGTGAACCCACCCGTCTATCTCACGTCGACCTACGCCCAAGACGGCGTGGGCGTGCCGCGGTTCAGTGACTACGGACGCGTCGACAATCCCACCCGTGCGGCGCTTGAGGCGTGCCTGGCCGATTTGGAGGGCGCGGCCTACGGAGTGGCGTTCGCGTCGGGACTCGCCGGTGAAGACGCGCTGATCCGTACGCTGTCGCCGGGCGATCACGTGATCCTGGGCAACGACGCCTACGGCGGGACCTACAGGTTATTGACCCGGATCTTTGGCCAGTGGGGACTGACGATCTCGTGCGTCGATCTGGGCGACCTCGATGCCGTGCGCGCTGCCTTCGGATCCACGACCAGAATGCTGTGGGTCGAGACGCCGAGCAATCCGATGCTGAACGTCGTCTCCATTGAGGCGCTCAGTGGCGTCGCGCACGAAAACGGCGCACGGCTCGTTGTCGACAACACCTTTGCGACGCCCTTCCTTCAGCGTCCACTCTCACACGGCGCCGACGTCGTCGTGCACTCGACCACCAAGTACGTAGGCGGACACTCGGACGTGATAGGTGGCTTCGTCGCGACGAACAGTGAGGAGCTGTTCACCGCGTTGAAGTTCCATCAGTACGCGATCGGCGCGGTACCGGGCCCGTTGGATTGCTATTTGCTCGTTCGAGGCATTAAGACCCTGGGTGTTCGCATGGAGCGTCACTGCTCGAACGCCGCGGCGGTCGCTGATTTCCTCGTGGGACATGATGCGGTGGAACGTGTGTACTATCCGGGTTTGCCCCATCACCCCGGCCACGAGATCGCTCGATCGCAAATGGACGACTTTGGTGGCATGGTGAGCTTCACGCTGAAGGGGGGGACTGGTGCGGCGAGGAAGGTCTGTGAGTCCACCCGGGTCTTCACGCTCGCCGAGTCGCTCGGAGGCGTCGAGAGTTTGATCGAGTTGCCGTCAGTGATGACGCACGCCTCGACGGCGGGATCATTGCTCGAACCCCCCGACAGCTTGGTGCGACTCAGTGTCGGGATCGAGGACGTCGACGACCTGCTCGCCGATCTCGCCAGTGCGCTGTCCTGACTTCGCGTGGCGCCCTCGAGTGGCGACGTAACGGCCACGTGATGGCCCTGCTCGCGGATCGTCTGAGTGATGGCGCGATCGAGCTGCGTCGCTCGAGTCTTGACGAGATGGACCAAGTCCTAGACGCCGTCGACGAAAGCTGGACAGAACTTCATAACTGGCTGTATTCGTTCCGTGAGCCGGTGAACCGTGAATCGTACGTGGCGGCGACGAGAGACGACATCAGGTGTTTCGACGAGGACCAGGACTGGCGTTACCACGTGATCGACCTGCAAGACGGTGCGTTCGTGGGAATGGCGAACCTTTACCGCCTCAGCGGACCAGAGCGAGTCGCCATTGGTTACTGGGTTCGCACGTCCAGGACTCGCCGCGGTTACGCGAGTCGTTCGACTCGACTCCTCGTCGACACCGCGTTTTCAGTCCCGACGTTCCAGGTCGTGGAGATCTCGATGGACGTGACGAACCTCGCGAGCGCCCGGGTGGCGGAGAAACTCGGATTCCGACGGGTCGCCGAGTTCACGCGTGACATCCGCGTGCCTGGTCACTCGGGACGGGGCGCTCTGTGGGAGATGACTCGCCCGGACTGGACTCTGATGTGCGCGACGCCGAAAACGTCGGACGGTTAGCTCGTCGCGAGACCTCGCCGCGCCTCGCGGACCGCGACGCCACTGAGTTCGGGGTGCTCGCGAAGAAAGCGTCGCACCGAGCGCGGTTCGAGCCGGGCGAGGTCACGCAGTGCCCAACCGATCGCCTTGGCGACGAAGAACTCCTTCGAGTCGGCGTGGACGCCGCAGAGTTCGAGCACGAAGTCGACGTCGGTGTCGGTCTTCCATCCTCGCTCGTGCTGGATCGCGGCGCGCACGAGCCACCGGTCGCCTGACCCCGACCACTGCCACACGACGGCGCGGGCGTCGTAGCGCTTGCATAGTGGACTCACACCGGCGCTGACGAGTCCGTCGACGGTGTCCCACCACGGCTTGGTGATTAGCAGGTCCTGAAGGTACTCGATCAGAAAAGTCTCGTCGGCCACGTCGATGTACCGATCAATCAAGTCGTACGCGGCGTAACTGTACTCACGTTCACGCAAATTAACGAGCTCGAGACAGGCGTCACCGAGTTCGTCGTTGGTGGGGGTGGCGAGGTCGCGCCACGCTGCACGCAGGGCGCGTCGCCGGTCCCCGGACCTCACGCCGAGGAAGGGGGCGACGTGCTTCATGTAGGCCTCCATCTCGGGTGCGAGCGACGGGTCAGCCAACGCGTCGAGCGATGATCTCGTCGCACGAAGGACGGTGTGGGGCCAGTTCGTCACGTTGGCAGCGTAGACAAATCGGAGCGTCCGGTGGCTGTTGAGAGGTCCGCCTGGTCAGCGCCACTCAAGGCGGGGCGTTCACTCACGGTCACCCGCACCTAGGTTGTACTCGATGGATGACGGATTCCTGCTGATCCTGACCGGTCCTCCGGGTGCGGGTAAGACCACGGCCAGCCAGCTCGTCGCGTCGCAGTTCGCGCCGTCGGTGGTCATTGAGGCCGACTGGTTCTGGAGCACCGTGGTAAACGGTGCGATTCCTCCGTGGAACAGCGAGGCGGAGCACCAGAACATCGCGATGCTTCGCGCCTCGTTGTCTGCTGCGGCGAGGTTGTCCGGTGCGGGCTACGCCACGATTCTCGACGGCGTCATCGGTCCGTGGTACATGCACGTGGTCCGCGACGAACTCGCGACGGTCCAGGTACCGGTCTCCTACGTGATCCTGCGCCCGGACTTAGAGCGGTGTCTTGATCGGACCGTCGCTCGTCGACGTGACGCGCGCCACGCCAACGCCCTGGCAGAAGAGGGTCCGATTCGCCACATGTACCAGGAGTTCTCGCGGCTGGGTGCGTTCGAGTCGCACGCACTTGACAACACCCACCACGATCAGGCAACCACGGCGGCAGAGCTCGTTGACGTGCTTCGTACTCGCTCACACGCCCTCGACGTGCGGGGTTAAGAGCCCCGGGTTAGAGTGGCGGCGTTCCGACCCGCCGTCGGTTCGCGAAGAGAAAGGGTCTTATGCACGTCTTTGCCTCGGTCGTCATCGTCAGCGACCTCGACAAGGCACTCTCGTTCTACGTCGACAAACTTGGCTGGACTCTCAGCACGGACAACCAGATGGGTCCGGAATACCGATTCGTGTGTGTCGTGCCACCAGGCCACACGACGGGGATCGTCCTCGGCCTGAGCAAATTCTACGAGATGCCCTGTCCGTCACCGGATACGCCCACGTTGACGAATATCTACTTCTCCTCCGAGGACGTTCGCGCGGACTTCACCGCCCTGAGTGAGCGTGGCGTCGTGTTCACCCAAGAGCCCGAGAAGATGCCGTGGGGCGCGTGGGGCGCGCGACTGGTCGATCCCGACGGGAACGTCTTCTTCGTGTCCGACGGTGCGTGACCCGACGAGAACACGTTGAGACGGCGCACGATGCTTCGTCATTGCCACGTTGAACCTTGTTATCGACTGTTCTACAACTGAGCCGGCGTCGACGTAGTTGATGTCAAGTGTTCTATACACGGTTGTTCGTTGGTCGTTAGCATTCGAGGATGGCTCAGGTGAACAAGGGACGGTACTCCGCCGACGTTGGCGCCGACGGGGTCGTCCTCTTCCTCATCGGCATGAGGATCAATCGTCTCTGGCAGTTCTGGAGGTGGATTCCGGTGTTCGTGGCCATGCCGCGAATGCTCGCTGAGTTACAACGGCAGCGATCACTCGGTCTCGTGGGAAAACCGAGGACGTTCGTCTCGGGTCGGGTGATCTTAGTTTGGCAGTATTGGCAGTCCTTCGAAAAGCTCGAGGCCTACGCCCGTGCGTCGCAGAATCTTCATCTGCCCGCGTGGCGGGCGTTCAATCGACGGGTGAAGGCCACTGGCTCGGTGGGGATCTATCACGAGACGGTCCTGCTCTCGGACACGACCGTGGAGACGGTGTACGCCAACATGCCGACGTTCGGACTCTCGGCGGTGACCGGATCCGTCGTCGCGTCGACGCGCGGTCAATCGGCCGGCGTCCGCTTGGGCAAGCGCACCGACGACGAGTCACCGGTGTCGCCCTACTAGGCCGCTCCACCGCTTTCGCGAGCGACTGTGTACCGTGAGAACGTGACGTGGCCCGAAGCGAACATCGAGTTGGCCGAGCGCGATCTTCGAACGCTGCTCACGACGCAGTGCCCCGATATTGGTGACCTCGAACTCACCCGCGAGACTGAGGGCTTCGACAACGTCCTGTGGCGTCTCGGCGACGACTTCGTCGTTCGACTTCCGAGGCGAAAAGAGGCAGTCACGTTTCTCGAAAACGAGATCAGATGGCTCCCTCAGCTGGCTGCTCGCGTGACGCTGCCGATCTCGTGCCCGGTGCGGATCGGCCTGGCTTCGGCGACGTTCCCCTGGCCGTGGGTGGTCACCAACTGGTACGCGGGCACCCCCGGGGATCGAATTGGTCCCGTCGCGTCGCTCGAGTCGGCTCACGATTTCGGGTCATTTCTGCGCTCCTTGCATCAAGGGGCTCCTGATGAGGCGCCACGTAACCCGTGGCGCAGTGTCGAACTCGCGCAGCGCGCCGTCACGTTCGAGGAACGCATGGTGTCGCTCGAAGGACTCGTGGACGCGTCGTCCGTTCGTCGCGTATGGCGCCAGGCACTCGAGGCGCCGGTCTTCGCTGGGCCACCGGTCTGGTTGCACGGTGACCTGCATCCCGCGAACGTGATCGTGGCCTCTGGCGCACTTCGCGCCGTCGTGGACTTCGGCGACCTGTGCGCCGGCGATCCGGCGACGGACCTTGCGGGAGCGTGGATGCTCTTCCCTCCCGAGTTGGTCCCGGCCGTCTGGGACGCCTACGGCGACGTCGACGAGAGTCTGATTCGCCGTTCGATTGGGTGGGCGGCGCTGTTCGGCGTGATGTTCGTGAACCTCGGACGACAGGGACGGACCAGCTACGGCGACGTCGGCCGGCGTACCCTCGAGAACATCGTGCGCTACGAGAGTTAGACGCGTCGTCGCGCGAGCGTTGACGCGTGCGAGAATCGTGAGATGCCCGAACCGCTCGTCGTCGACGCACTCGCGGGTCGCTACGTGCGACTCGAGCCCTTAGCAACGGCGAAAATTGACGACCTTGTCGAGGCGTGCCAGGTGGACCGATCGACGTACGGCTTCACACCCGTGCCCGAAGATCGAACGGGCATGACGCGCTACGTGGATGACCTACTGGCTGACTGGCGTTCGGGCCAGGTCGTGCCGTTCGCCCAGGTGTCGGTCGCGACGGGTCGCGCGGTGGGCGTGACCAGGTTCATGACCTTGCGCCGAAACAGGGAGGATGAACTTCCCTACGCGGTCGAGATCGGTGGAACCTGGCTCGGGGCGAACGCTCAGCGCACCGGTGTCAACACCGAGGCCAAGCTCCTGCTGATGGAGCACGCATTCGAGCGGTGGGACGTGGCGCGCGTCGACCTGAAGACCGACGCGCGCAACGAGCGTTCGCGAACGGCCATCCTTCGTCTTGGAGCGACCTTCGAAGGAGTCCTTCGATCCTGGCAACCCTCGCTGGTCGCCGGCGAACAAGGGTTGTACCGAGATAGCGCGATGTACTCGGTCATTCGCGCGGACTGGCCTCGAGTCCGGGCGCATCTCGTCGCTGTGCTGGTTTGATCGCTGCGTCACCACCGAAGGTTCAAGGTCTGGCGCATCAGGGCCTCGAACTGCGCGTCGTCCATCTGGGACCGGGTGGCGAGGATGAGTTCCGCGTCGGCTCCTACCGGTACGCGAAGCGGCGTGCTCTCGTCCTCGAGAGCACGCTGCACCGCGTAGGCGACGATCTCGGGTCCGGGTCGGCCCTCGGCTCCGGTCAACTTCGAGTCGGTTCCGTCCCATTCGTGCCACAACTGGGCGTACGCCGGATTACGTTCGTCCATCGGCGCGGGTTTCATGCCGGGGGCGACGTAGCCCGGTTCGATAATCACGGTTCGAATGCCGAAGTGACGCAACTCGTAGTGCAAGGTCTCGGACATCGCTTCGAGCGCATACTTCGAACCCGCGTACGCTCCTTCGAGCGGCGTCGAGACCCTTCCCTGCACGGAACTGATGTTGACAATGACGCCACTGCCGCGTTCGCGCCAGGTCGGCAGGACGTGCTGGAGGAGGCGAATCGGGCCGATGGCGTTGGTCTCAAAGACGAGGCGGAGCCGGTCGATGGGGAAGTCCTCGAGTGGTCCACGTCCCTGCGCGGCGGCGTTGTTCACGACTGCGTCCAGCTCACCGGCGCGCGCCAGGGCCTCGGCGATGGAGTAATCGTCGGTGACGTCAAGGGCGAGACGTAGCGACACGTCAAGCGGTTCGAGCAGGGCGACGTCACGGGCGGTAGCGATGACCTCGTGCCCCGCTTGGCTCAAGACTGTGGCGGTGGCGGCACCAATCGCTCGTGCGGCACCGGTGATCAGAATGCGCAAGATCCCTCCTTCGGTTTCTCCACTGTAGGCACGAACGGGCCCAACGACCCGCGCTCGCGGGGTCACGGGTCCGGCGTGGCTTCGAGACCGTTCCGATTGCTGCTGCCCAGCCTTCGATCAGTGGTCAGTGCGAGGACTCGTTTCTAATTTAAAGCTCGACGAGGACCCAGCACGTTGACCTCGAAGTCGGCGCTTGGTTCGTTCCGAGGGTCACTCGACGTTCGCGACCTCGAGGCGATGGCGAAGTGCGAGCCGGTCGACACCCAGTTCGTCGAGCAGGACGGCCGCCGCGTCGGGAGGTTGGTTCTCCAATATCGACAGTAGGAGTTGTTGAGGTGAAGTAGGAACCCGCACGCGAAGCTTCGGACCGAACTCCCGAAGTGCGTGCCGAGCAGAAGGAGAAATCTTCATATGGAATTTCCACGCGTTGTGCAGCGTGGTCCGCGAGGGGACGGGACGTTCTCGAAGTGGCGCCACGTCCAAACTCTCTGGCAGACCGATCGAAGTGAGTGCTTCCTTATCGATTTGGTCGAGCGCTGTTCGCGCCTGATCGTGGCTGACCCCGATGACGTGCTCGATTTGCGGATCGCGTAGGAGGGCGAGCAACAGGTGATCAGTCCTGACCCGACGGTCGCCGCGCTGACGTGCTTCTTCACAGGCGACGATGTACATCGACCGTATATCGAACATTTTTGAATCTGGAGCACCCGTCATTCGCGGTCCTTTCCGTACTTGTGATGCACGGACTGACGGGTTAACCCGAGTGCCTCGCCGATCTGTTGCCACGCCCAGCCCTGTTCTCGAGCGAGCGCCACCGAGCGCGCCTCGACCCTTTCGGCGAGGCCGTGCAAGGCGAGCGACGCACGAAGACCCTTCGCGGGGTCGACGAACCTCAGTGAGTCGGCGATGTCCTTTTCTTCCATGACGTCAGTTTAGTTTGACGCCGTAGTCGTGTCAAATTTCTTTGACAGAAATCAGGTATCCCAGTCTTCGCGTGGCACGTTGGACGCGACGTTGTTGGGCGTTGAGCGCAGCGCCACGAGCGCGGCGAGAAATCCAATCGCGGCGCCCACCTCACCAACGGTCCTGATCAAGAACACCGCGAGCACCCAGGTCTGTATCGATCCCACGCCGACGAGCGACGTGAAACTGCTAAAGGACATCGTGCCGTCGGCTACCAACACCGCGACGAGTCCGCCGATCCCGTTGCGCGCGACGCGGCGCTGGGTGTCGTCGGTGATCGTCAACTGGGACAGCCACCACCACGTCCATAGCGACGCAGCCGCCACGACCGGTCCCAGTGTCACGTCAACGGCGGTCGTCGCGCTGAGCCCCCCGTGTGTGAATGACGAGAACTGTCCGATGAACTCGACCACACTCGCCACGAAGTTCACGACGAAGCCGCCGATTATCCAGAGTCGGGCTTGTCCAGCCCATTCGGAGTTCACTCGATCAGGCTAGAGCACTCGTTGCTCGCAAGGGAAGGCCCCTACGATGAATGGATGAACGTCGAGGAGCTTGACGAGACGGCGCTCGAGTCTGCGGCGCAACTGTGGGAACTCACGGCGTTGACCAGGCCGTGGAACGATCCACGCGAGGATTTCCGTCGAGCCCTTCGTGGCACCAACTCGTGCGTACTGGGAACGTTCGAAGGCGACGACTTGGTGGGCACCGTCATGGTGGGCGCCGATGGTCACCGCGGCTGGATGTACTACGTGGCCGTGGCTCCGTCGCACCAACGCCGGGGAATCGGCCGGTCGTTAGTGCGTGCGGCCGAACAGTGGCTGGTGCAGCGAGACGTGCCCAAGGTCCAACTCATGGTCCGCCAGACCAACGCGGACGCCGAGAAGTTCTACGAACGCCTTGGCTACCAAGACGCGCACACGACGGTGCTCGGTCGATGGCTGCACGAGTCCCCGTGAGTCCCGACCAGTACACGCACGGCCATCACGAGTCGGTACTGCGCAGTCACCGGTGGCGCACGGCGGAGAACTCCGCGGCGTTCCTGTTGCCCGAGCTCGTCGCCGGTTCTCGACTGTTGGACGTGGGGTGCGGACCCGGGACGATCAGCGCGGACTTGGCTCGTCGTGTCGCGCCCGGCCCCGTGGAGGCGATCGACATCGCCGAAGACGTGATCGAGATTGCTCGAAAACTCGCCGACAGCCAGATCGGCAATCTTCGCTTCTCGGTCGACAACGTGTACGACCTGTCGTTCGCCGACCAGAGCTTCGACGTCGTCTACGCCCACCAGGTGTTGCAGCATCTCAGTGATCCAATTTCGGCAATCGTCGAGATGCGTCGAGTCCTCGTCGAAGGTGGGCTGTTGGCGGTGCGTGACGCCGATTACGGAGCCATGCTCTGGTATCCCGGCGATCCTCGGCTGGACGAGTGGTTGGATCTCTATCAACGAGTGACCGCCGCGAACGGAGCCCAGGCCAACGCGGGACGTCACCTCGTGGCGTGGGTGCGAGACGCGGGTCTCGAGGACCCAGTGGTCACGTCGTCGAACTGGACGTTTGCTCGAGCCGACGAACGAGCGTGGTGGGGAGGACTCTGGGCGGATCGTGTCCGAAAGAGTGATTTTGCGACCCAGGCCCTGGCCTACGGCTTGGCCGACGAACAGTACTTGGCGACCTTCGCCGAGGCATTCCTTGATTGGTCCCGTGCTGACGACGGCGTGTTCGTCGTACCCAGTGTCGAGGTGTTGGCTCGGCATTGACGTCGCTCAGCGTGAGCGGCACTTCCGAGAACCGAACTCGAGTGCGGTCCGAACGCGCAATGATGGAAGTATGAGTTCGCTGCCCGAGTACGTGATCTTCGATCTCGACGGCACGCTGGCCGATTCCCAGGAAGGGATCCTCTACTCATTCCGCTTGACATTGGACGAACTCGGCATCGCACGAAGTGACGATGAACTTCGTGGCCTGATTGGCCCGCCGCTAGAGGATTCGTTTCGCACTCTCGGCATCGAGGCGGATGCTCTGGGACCGACCATCGATCGTTACCGTGACTTCTACGCCGAGTCTGGTGTTCGACGGGCGCGGCTGTACGAGGGTGTCGCCGAGACGTTACGGGTCCTTGACGAGAGCGAGGTCCTGATGGGCGTGGCTACCGCCAAACGAGTCGACTTCGCGCACGAGATGCTTGAGTTCCTGGGCGTCTCGTCATACTTTCGAATCGTCGCCGGCGTGAGTTTCGACGATTCGCTGACCACCAAGAAGCAGGTCGTGAATCAAGTCCTCGAGTTCTTCCAACCTCCCCGTCGCCGGCGGGTCTGGATGGTCGGAGACCGTCATCAAGACGTGCTCGCCTCGATCTTTCACGGCATCGTGCCGATTGGCGTGCTCTGGGGTTACGGCTCGCGCGACGAACTCGACACGAGCGGAGCCGAGTACATCATCGACGACCCCCGCGACCTGCTCGAGCTCGGGGTGGACACGGGTGGCGACCCGGCGTGCTTCGCCAATCTCTTGTGTCCGGGTTGTGGCGCGGTCAGCGGAGGCAGCCCGACGTGCGCGTCGTGCGGGCTGGACTTCAGCGAGATCGACGAGTGATCAGGCCGTCGCTTCGTCGACGCGAAACGACGCGGGACTGAAGAATCCGTTGCCGAAGAGGCACTCGCGTACGACGTCGCCGCGCCAGGGCAGTTCGAGAATCTCGGCCCAACTGCGACGTCCAGCGCGGAGTCGCATGAATTCGAAATGGCTGGTTTCGAGCTCGACGATCTCTGGCCCGTCGCCGACCTCGTAGCGTTCGCCGTCGAACCGGAATCGAAAGGTAACCGTCGATGACGACCCGAGCCAGTCGAGCGATGACGTCGCCGCGAGTCGTACTCGCGGCGAGCTAGGAGGTCCGGGACGTTCGAGCGCGTAACGGATGTCGTACTCGTGGGTGACCTGGTCGTAGACGAGCAGACCAAAGCCGTCATTGACGACGTTCTCGATCGCGAGATCGAGCCATCGATTCACGAGCTCGTCGACCGAGAGGCCCGCACCGAGCGCGACTTGGCGGCGCGTCCATTCGTTCATGTCTCCCGTGGGTAAGTTTCGAACCGACACGTCACTGCTCACCCCGACGAGGTGCGCGAGTACCTCGCGAACGCGCCACGCGGGCGTCAATGGCGATATCTTTTCCCACTCGTCGGCGCGAACGCTGGCCGCGAGCTCGCACACGGCGTCGCGGCTGTCGACGAATGCTTGTGCGAACTCGTTCATGGAACGAGGTTACGACAGGTGTCGCGCGTTAGTCGATAATTTCCAGTGCAAAGGTCGAGAAGCATGAACTGCGTATCTCGCCGCGCGGAATGGTGCGAGCTCGAACGAACACGCGAGCAGCACGCCGTTACGATTGGTTGAAAGAGGCGCGAGGCGTATGAACCATAAGCACGAAGGCGAGAACGAGCGATTGCGTGTCCCGCCGCCCGTACTCAAGCACCGCATCGCGTCGGGGCGCGGCGCCATGGAACAGCCGAACGTCACCCAGGAACAGGCCGCGCTAACGCCGGTATTCTGGCTCGCGGTCGTTCTCACCGGCGTGGCCGCGGGGCTCTTTGGGGACTTGTTGATGTGGATACTGGCGTTGAGCGAGCGCGTTGCCTTTGGCTACCGCTCGGGTAGTTATCAGGACGCCGTCGCACGCACCTCTGACGTGCACCGTGTCGTCACGCTCGGCATCGCTGGTGTCGTCGGCGCCGTGATGTGGTACCTCATACGACGCTACCTGCGACACGAGAGCGCAGAGATCGACGACTCGCTGTGGAACGGCGACGGCGAACTCGGCATCCGACGCAGTTTCTTCACGTCCGTCGCGTCCGAAGTGGTGATCGGCATGGGTGCGTCCATTGGGCGCGAGGCCGCCCCCAAGTTGATGGGCGGCGCGTCGGGCAGCGTCTTGTCGCACTGGATGAAACTCTCGCCCGCCCAGAAGCGACTGCTCGTCGCTTGCGGTGGCGGCGCCGGACTGGCGGCGGTGTACAACGTGCCCTTGGGTGGTGCGATCTTCGCCGCGGAGGTCCTGCTCGGTAGCTTCGCCCTGCCGACGGTGCTGCCCGCCCTGGCGTGTTCGCTGGTGGCAACGTTGGTCGCCTGGGTCTATTTGCCGAGCGGAGCGACGTATCCCGACGTCCCCGCGTACCGCTTCAGCGCCTCGTTGATGGTGTGGTCACTCGTCGCCGGCGTCGTTATTGGATTGCTGGCGGTGGTCTATGTTCGCCTGATTGGCTGGTGCGCGCACCACCGCGCCAAGGGCGCCTCGATCTTCTGGATGATGCCGATCGCGCTGCTCGTGCTCGGCGTGCTCGGGATCTGGTACCCGCAACTCTTCGGCAACGGTAAGGACATGGCCCACGAGGCCTTCCTCGGCGTCGGGGGCCTGGGCCTCTTCTTCGCGCTGTTCGCGCTCAAGCCCCTCGTCACTGCGCTCACCTTGGGCAGCGGAGCTTCGGGCGGGGTCTTCACTCCGTTCCTCGCCACCGGTGCGGTGTTCGGGGCTTTCTCTGGCGCCGCGTGGATCCATCTGTGGCCCGGGTCGCCGATTGGTGCGTTCGCGCTCGTGGGAGCGGCGGCCATGATCGGTGCCGCCATGCAAGCGCCGCTCGCGGGAATGGTGCTCGTGCTTGAACTTTCGCACGGAGGCTTTCGACTAATGATCCCCATCATGGCGGCGACGTTGATCGCCACCTTCCTCGTTCGCCACATCGATGGCTATTCGATCTACTCGGCTCGACTTCCCGGAAAGCGAGAGAGCGCGGCCTGAGTAGTCTTGGCTCGAAGCGGAGGTGTCGACCTGGGCGAGCGGATCGAATTCCAGTACGTCGGTGACGAGCCCCGCACGCTGTTGGTGTGCACGATTCGCGCGCCGATCGACGCGGTCTTTGCCGCGTGGACCGACGCGGAGCTTCTTCGACAGTGGTACGGGCCACACGTCACGACGGTCTCCGAGTGCTTCATGGATCCGACCGAAGGTGGTGCCTACCGGATAACGATGCGCGCGCCCGACGGAACCGAGTTCCCGGTGTTCGGTACCGTGCACCACGTCGAGGCGCCGCGTCACCTCGAGCTGGTGGTGGACTTGAGCGAACATCCCGAGGAATTCGTCAGGACCTTTCGTCCCGTCGGCAGCGAACTCGAATCCGTTGCGTTGCGCTGGTACTACGAGATCGATCTCCACGACCAAGATGGCTCGACCAGCGTTGAGGTCCGGGCCACGTACCCGGTCCGTGAGGATCGCGACCGGATGATCGAAATGGACGGCGCGACTGGTTGGAACGAGAGTTTCGAGCGACTCGACGCGCTGCTGAGTTAGTCGCGGCGGTTCTCGTGGCGAAGCGTGGAACAATAGACCCATGTACGTCCCGTCCACGTTCGAGCTCGACGACGAGGACGCGTGGGCCGTGGTGCGCGACGCCGGCGCCGGGGTCCTGGTGGTCGCCTCGCCGGCTGGCCTCGTGAGCGTGTTCGTCCCGGTGGTGGTGAGCGCAGACCGTCGAACCATGACCACGCACGTCGCCAAGGCGAACCCGTGGTGGCGAGCAGCCGAATCGGGCGCGGACGTGCTCGCGGTCTTTCTCGCGGCCAGTGCGTACGTGACGCCCTCCTACTACCCGAGTCGACTGGACGATCCCGCCGTCGTGCCCACGTGGAACTACGTCGCCGCCGAAGTCCGCGGTCGCGTGCGCGTGCACCAAGAGTCCGGGTGGAAGTTCGCCCAGGTGACTGACCAGACCAGCACGTTCGAGTTCGAGCGTCGACCTGCGTGGCGGGTCGACGAGTCGCCGAGGTCCTACGTGGACAAGCAACTGAAGGCCATCGTGGGCGTCGAGATCGAGGTCACCAGCATCGAGGGGAAGGCCAAGCTCTCCCAGAATCGGTCTCTCGACGACCGGCGAAGCGTTCGCGACAATCTCGCGTCCGGTACGTATCTCGAACGCAACGTCGCCCAACGCATGGACCAATGAGCGCCACGTACACGGTTCGAAAGGCGGAGGTTCGTGACGCCATGACGTTACGCGCCATACGACTCGAGGCGCTGCGTGACACGCCCGAGGCGTACGGATCGACGTACGACGAGTCGTTGCGCTGGCCCACTCGTAAATGGCGCAGGATGGCCAAGGATTGGAACTATTACCTGGGCGAATGCGAGGGCGTCGTGAGGGGGATGGCCTCGGGCGGCTTCAACGAGGAACACCCGGGGACCCACTGGCTCTACGGCATGTACGTGGCGCCCATCGCACGCGGCAGCGGTCTGGCCACGCAACTCGTCGACGCCGTCGCGACGTGGGCGAGTCGCCAGGGTGGTCGTCAGCTCTACCTGCACGTGACCTCGAGCGTGGTGCGCGCGCGGGCGTTCTACCGGAAGGTTGGTTTCGTCGAGAACGGCGAGACGATTCTCATGGACCGCGACCCCTCGATCACCTTGTACACGATGGTGAAGGCACTTGACTGAGGATCACGAGGACTTCGTGGTGTGCCGTGTCGACGCGCTCGAGTTGCACGAACTGCGCCGACGGGTGCTGCGCTCGAATGACCCGGCGACGTCGGTGGCGGATCCGCGCGACGACGAACCAACGTCGCGCCACTACGCGGGCGTGGTGGGGGGTCGACTCGTGGTCAGTGCCTCGTTCTACCCCTCGGTCTCACCGCGGGGCGACGATACCGTCACGTATCAATTGCGCTACATGGCCACGGATTTCGACGTCCAGGGCCTCGGGTACGGTTCGCGCGTCCTCCAAGTCGCCGAGGACGACCTGCGCTCGCTCGGCGTCCAGCAGCTCTGGGCCAACGGACGTGACACCGCGCTCGGCTTCTATCGACGCACCGGTTGGTCGACCCTCGAGGCCAGCGAACACCTGAGTCCCGAGACGCAACTGCCCCATACCGTAATCTTTAAGGGACTCCAGTAGTCCCTTGGGCTTTCCTTAATTCTCTACCGATTTAGTAGGTTATTCGCATGCGTAAATGGACTTCCCTGCTCGGTGCGGTCGTCGTCGTGGCGGCTGCGGCCGTCATCTACGTCCACTACCACCACCGAGGTCATTCGACGGCCACGACCACGACGACGGCCGCGGTGCCGATCGCACCCCTGACCGGACTGCCCGATCCCGGCGGGGCGGCGCTCACCCGTCCGGCGCTGACGGTCAAGATCGAGAACACGCCCGAGGCGCTGCCCCAGTGGGGGATCGACCAGGCCGACGTCGTGTACGAGGAGATCGTCAACGGCGGCATCACCCGGCTGGCGGCGGTCTTCAACTCCCAGGCTCCCGCCAAGATCGGTCCCATCCGTTCGGTCCGACCCACCGACACCCAGGTGGTCTATCCGTTGAAGGGCATCTTCGCCTATTCGGGTGGCGCCCCCTACGCAATCGCCAGCATCGAAACCGTGCCCGGACTCACGCTGGTCGACGAGGACAAGGCTGACGAGACCGCGGCGATGTACCGCGACCCCGGCCTCGAGGCTCCGCACAACCTGTTCGGCGTCGGACCGGCGTTGTTCGCCATTGGCGGTTCACCGAAGCCGCCGCCCGCGCTGTTCTCCTACCGACGTGCCGGCGCGAAGGTGAAGGGCACGACGGTCGCCAGTTTCGTGGTGAACTTCCCGAGCATCTATCCCGTCACCTGGACCTGGGACGCCGCCAGTGCCTCGTGGGATCGCACGCTCTTCGGCAAGGCCGACGTCACCGGAACGGGTGTGCGCGAATCGCCCAAGAACGTGGTCGTGATGTTCGTGAACTACGAGAACGGCATCGGAACCCTGAACTCCTACGCCAACCTGCAAGGTTCGGGAACGGCCGACTTCTTCACCGACGGCAAGGAAGTCGCGGGCACGTGGTCGCGCGGGTCCTCGATGTCCGACGTCATTCAGTACCAGACCGCCAAGGGGACCACGATGCGACTGACCCCCGGCCAGACCTGGGTCGAACTGCTCGACGTGGGCGCGGCGCTGAGCGTCACGCCGTGACAATCTGCTCGATTCGCGCCAGCGTCGCGTCCATGTTGGCCAGGTTGGACTGCTCCTTGTGCCAGAGCGTGATGACGAACGCCCACGGCTTGTCGTAGTCGAACGATTCGGTGACCTTCGTGCCCCCGGGCACCTCTTCGAGGTCGTAGCGCCAGATGAACTGGGCCACGTGGTGCCAGGCGATGCACTTGTTCTCCTCGAAGACCACGACTTTGTTGCGCACGAAGTAACTGAGGCCGAGTTTCATGTCCATGGAGAACTTGGCCCCCAGGTAGAGCCGTTCGGGCGCCTTTCGCACGCGAACAACGCTGCCCGAGACGTCCAAGCTGCTGTGCTTGCGCGGATCGGCGAGTAGATCGAAGATGACTGACGGTGGCGCGGGAATGATGCGTGACGTGCTCACGACGTTCTTTGACGACATTCTCGTAGCGTAGACCTCTCCGTCCACGGTAAGTTCGTGCCCATGAGCTACCTCGAACAGATAGTCACCGCCCCCGACGGACGTCAACTCGAGGTCGCCACGTTGGGCGATCCAAGTGGACTGACGGTCGTGTTTCATCACGGCACGCCGGGTTCGGTGAAGTTGGTGAAGTACTTCCAGAAGATCGCCGACCAATCGTCGTTGTTCTTCGTGACCTTCTCACGCCCGGGCTACGGAACGTCGGACCGGCTCGAAGCACGCAGCATCAGTTCGGTCGTCGCCGACGTGACGGCGGTTCTCGACGCGCTGGGTCGCGCGGACTACGTGGCCATGGGCTGGTCGGGTGGCGGTCCACACGCGCTCGCGTGTGCGGCGCTCGACGCACCGAGGTGTCTCGCGGCGTGGTCACTCGCGGGCGTCGTGCCCATCGACGCCGGCTTCGACTGGACCGAAGGCATGGGACCAGAGAATCTCGAGGAGTTCTCCCTCGCTCTGAAGGGCGGATCAGAATACGAGGCGCACATCATGCGCGACGGCGAACGATTCGCGACCTCGAGTCCCGAGAACATCGTCGAGCTCTTCGGGGGGCTGTTGTCGCCGGTCGACAAGATGGCGCTTGGCGAGTATCAGGCTCGAGCAGTCCTCGCTGAAGCGTGCGCGCACGCGTTCGCGAAAGGCTACTTCGGCTTCTTCGACGACGATCGCGCGTTCTTCAAGGACTGGGGATTCGACCCCAAAGCGATTGACGTACCCGTTTTCGTGTGGTTCGGCGATCACGATCTCATGGTGCCCCCCTCGCACGGACAGTGGCTGGTCGAGAACATCCCCACGGCGATCAAGGTGCATAAGCCCCAAGAAGGGCACGTGTCGTTGCTGACCAACCACGAGGACGAACTCGAAGGATCACTGCTACGCGCCTTTGACGGAAGGTTCCGCCGAGGAAGCTGACGACCCGATCGTCCGCGTTCCCTGCGGTACCGAAAGAGAGGAAGTAGGACCCGATGCGCCTAGGCAACATGTACGGAACCGACGCCACGTTCCTCGGCGTGCCCGGCGCGGACCCCGACGACACCGCCCAGTGGCACGACGCCGGTGCGGTGATCATCGGCGCGCCGTTCGACGGTGGGACCTCGCATCGTGCGGGGTGCCGTTTCGGCCCTCAGGCGATCCGCACCAGTGACTACCTGCCCCACGACGGCGCGCGACCGAGTCTCTCGCTCGGCGTGGATCCACTGATCGATCTCGGTGTCGTCGATCTCGGCGACGTGCTCATGCCGTCGGGCGAGACCGAACGGTCGCTTCAAGCGCTCGAGGCGCGCGTGAGCGAGGTGGCGGCTGCGGGCGTCGTGCCCGTCGTGCTGGGCGGTGATCACACCATTGCCTTGCCCGACGTCACCGGCGTTGCCCGACACGTGGGCTGGGGCCGGGTGTCGGTGATCCATTTCGACGCGCACGCCGATACGGGCGAGAGTCAGTTCGGCTCCCTATACGGTCACGGCACCCCGATGCGACGCCTCATCGAGTCCGGGGCGTGCCGCGGTGACCGCTTCTTGCAGGTCGGGTTGCGCGGGTACTGGCCCGAACCCGAGACGCTGCGCTGGATGAACGAGCAGGGCATGCGATCCTTCGAGATGTCCGAGATCGTCAAGCGCGGCCTCGACGCGGTGCTCGACGAGGCGATCACGATCGCCCTGGACGACTGTGACGCGGTGTTCTTGTCGGTGGACGTGGACGTGGTCGATCCCGGCTCGGCGCCGGGCACGGGCACGCCCGAACCGGGCGGCCTCTCGTCACGTCAGTTGCTCGACGCGGTGCGGCGCATCGCGATGTGGGTGCCGCTCGCGGGTCTGGACGTGGTCGAGGTCTCCCCGCCCTACGATCACGCCGAGATCACCGCGTACCTCGCGAACCGTGTGGTCCTCGAGGCGCTCGGCGGTGTCGCGTGGCGCGCGCGGTCCTTGCGCGGTGAGCCCGTTCGCGACCCGGCCGATCCACTCTTGAAAGGGCGCTAATCGCGCATTGAATCGAGGATCCGCCCTACGAGGGCCTCGTCGGTGTCGGGGTGCAAGAAGGCGAGCCGGGCCACCGTCTCGCCCTCCCACTTGGTGGGGGTCACGAAGGCCACCTGGTCGCGCAGGAGTTGCTGGCTCCAGGCGTGGTAGCGATCGGCGTCCCACCCGCGACGTCGGAACAACACGATCGAGAGACTCGCCGGACGCACCAGCTCGACGTGGTCGGCCTCGTCGATCAACTGCGCCGCGCGATCGGTGATGGTGATCGTCGCCTCGACGGCGTCCTCGTAGGCGCGCACCCCGTTGGTCGCGAGCGAGAACCAGAAGGCGAGCCCGCGCGCGCGGCGCGACAAGTGGATCGCGAAGTCAGAAGGGTTCCATTCGTAGTTCTCCTCCTCGTTCTCGTGCAGGACGTCCAGGTAGCTCGCCTGCTGGGCGAGGATCTTGCGCGCCGTGGTCGGGTCGCGATAGATCAGCGCGCAACAGTCCAACGGGGCGTAGAGCCACTTGTGGGGATCGACGATGAAGCTGTCCGCGTGAGCGATCCCCGCGAGCAGGTCGCGACGTGACGGTGAGAAGAGGGCGGCGCCCCCGTACGCACCGTCGACGTGGAACCAGAGGTCGTTCTCGCGCGCGAAGGTGCCCAGCCCCTCGAGGTCGTCCACGATGCCGGCGTTGGTCGTGCCCGCGGTCGCCACGATGCCCACGACGTTGTCGGCGAGGGGGTCGTTGGCCATCGCGGCTTCGAGACGCGACCTCGTGAAACGGTGGTCGTCACACTCGACCACCAACGCCTCGACGCCCAGTACGTGCAGCGCCTTCCCGATGCTCGAGTGGGCGTCCTGGGAGATGGCGAAGCGGACCTGGTGGGGAGCGAACTCGGGTCGCTTGGCGCGTCCGATGTCGCGCCCGACGGTGAGGCTCGAGAGGTTGCCCATGGAGCCGCCCGAGACGAAGGCCCCACCCGAGCCCCGGGGCATCCCCGCACGCTCGGCGAGGAACTCGAGGGCCTGGTTCTCCAGCACGACCGCTCCCGCCGACTCGAGCCAGCTCGTCCCGTTCAGACCCGAGCACGCGACCACCATGTCGAACAACAGCGAGTTCTTGGTGGGGGCGTTGGGGATGAACGCCAGGTAACCGGGCGAATCACACGAGATGACGTGCTGGGCGATGCGGTCCTTGAAGAACGCGAGGACCTCCTCGGGGTCGTTGCCGTCGCGCGTGATGAGGCCCGCGAGGTCGGGCAACGGCTCGAGGGCGAGACCGCCGAAGTCGAGGGGCACCGGATGGGTGAGTCGCTCGCGACAGTACGAGAAGACGGCCTGGGCGAGTCGTTCGTCGAATTCAAACATGTGCTGGCCCATGGCCCTACCTTCAATCTGGTCCCTGGCAATGTTAGGTCCGCGTCGCGCGGTGACGGTGGGCCAGGGTGTCGAAATGGCCCCGAACTACACTCGCCCAATGGCATTGGCGCGCGTTGGCTACCTCGGGCCCGAGGGTTCGTTCTCGCACGAGGCCGCCTGCACGCTCGAGGGGGTCGAGGTCGTCGCCTGCTCGTCGATTCCCGAGGTCCTCGCGCGAGTGGCCGACGCGTCGCTCGACCTGGGACTCGTGCCGCTCGAGAACGCCATCGAGGGAACGGTGTCGGCCACGATCGACGGACTGGTCTTTGACCACGACCTCGTGATCGAACGCGAGATCGTCTTGGCGATCCACCTCCATTTGCTCGCCAAGCAGGGTCTCGCGCCCGCTGGCGTGACCAAGGTGCTGAGCTACGTGCACGCCCTCGAGCAATGTCGAGGGTACGTGTCGACGTTGCCGCTCGCCACGACCGAGCAGACGACGTCGACGTCCCAGGCGGCTCGCGAGGTCGCGGGCTCGAGTGAGCCGTGGGCGGCGGTGGGTTCGCTGGTGGCGGCCACGCTCTTCGGTCTCGAGCCGATCGCGAGGGACATCGAAGACCACCGGGGTAACGCCACGCGCTTCATACTCGTGGGACGCGAGGCGATTGCGCCACCCACGGGAAACGATCGCACGTCGATCGTGTGTTTTCAAGACGCCGACCGGCCGGGCTCGCTCTACGCGATCCTGGGACGATTCGCCGCGCGCGACATCAACCTGACCAAGCTCGAGAGCCGTCCGACCAAACAGGGACTCGGCGACTACTGCTTCGTCATGGAGTTCGAGGGCCACGTCGCCGACGACGTGGTCGCCGACTGTTTGGCCGACCTGCAGGCGCACCTCACGCGAGTGAAGTTCCTCGGTTCCTATCCGGTGACCGGTGAAGGAGCCCAGGTCCGTCGCGAAGAGGTGGGCGAAGCTCGCAAGTCCGCGCGCGACTGGATCGCGTCGATACGCGCGCGGGTGCGCTCCTAGTCGGTTAGATCGTGGTGCTCGAGCCAGTGGTAGCCCGCGCTCGCGCAACCGAGCAGCACGACCGCTGACGAGAGTCCCGCGAAGACCGTCTGGGCCGAACCCGACAGCGCCGCGCTGACCAGCGACAGGGCGATCAGGATCGTCCCCGCGCTGGCCTGGTAGGGAGCGTCCACTTCGCGGTGGATCCAGAGCAAGAGGACTCCGATGCTCGCCATCACGACGGCCAGGCTCAGTCGTCGCCCGTCGAGGTGGTCCAGTCCCCACGGGACGAGCAACGAGGCGCCGAGTTGCACGAGCGTCGCGATGCTGAGCCGTCGTTCGAGGCGGCGCGCGTGGGGCCCGTGAGGTCTCGGCGCGCTGGCGAGCAGGCTCGAGGTCACGGGGATCGCCGCGACAACGACGACGCCGCCGGCGACGAGCGCCACGGGCAACGAGGTGAAGTCCCTCAGGGCCCGCACGAGCCACCAGGCGCCGAAGGCGACCTGGAAACCGCCGCCGACCAGGAGTACCCGCGCGCGCCACTGCGCGCGGGCGAGGACCTGACCATCCGACCGGGGTTGGACGTGGTGCAACAGTGTCGTCATCGGACGGCTTCTTTCGTGCGTTGTGGTTGGGGGTCGGCGTAGGACGCCACGGTCGCGGCGATCACTTCGGACCAGGGCGTGGGCGCGAGGTCGAAGGTCGTCTGGGCGAGTGAGGAATCCATGACGAAGTCGCCGCGGAACTGGTACTCGGTTTGGCGAATCTCGCGCAGCAAGCGTGAGAAGAAGCCGAGCCCGTACAGCACCGCGAAGGGGAGCGTGCGCACCCGAACGCGCGCGACGCCGGCGTACGCGGCCACGTCGTTGGCGACCTGTTGTTGGGTGCGCGGCGCGTTCGAGGGAGTGTGCCAGGCGTGGCCCCAGGCGCGCGGGTCGGTGCCCACGACCACCGCGAGTCGCGCGACGTCCTCGGTGTAGGTGAAGGTGTGCGCGACGTCGCTGCGCCCGACGGTCGTCACCGATTTACCGGCCAGCACCCGGGGGATGAAGCGCGCCCCGACGACGCTGTCGGCGCACGGACCGATGTAGTCCGACGCGCGCACCTCGACGACGTTGGCGCGTCCCGCGTCGAAGGCCTCTCGTTGCTCGTGCCACATCCGAGCCCGCACCTGGCCCTTGATGAACGTCGCCGCGAGCGGGGTGTCCTCGGTCATCGGGTGCGCGTTGTCGTAGGCGCGCTCGCCGATTGACGTGTCGGCTGATCCGTAGCCGTAGATGTTGGCAATGGTGACCAGTACCGCCCCGCTACTCGCGGCCGCTTCGATCAGTGAGTGGTTGATGGGCGGCCACTCGAGCGCCCAGCGGTGGTAGGGCGGATTCACGCAGTTGTAGAGCGCGCTCACGCCTTCGCACGTCGACGCCATGAACGCGGCGTCGCTGGCGTCGCCGCGCACGAGCTCGCAACCCTCGGGACCGGTGCCCGAGCGGGTGAGCACCTTTACCCGCGCCCCTTGGGCTAGAAGGCGCCGGGCGATCGCGCTGCCAATGGAGCCCGAGCCGACGACCAGGTGGAGTGGGGGAATTCTTGAACCGGACATGATGCCTCCTTGCGCGGAATCGCCACGGTGGCGAATGATCCACCTCCGCACTGTAACACGAGCAGTGCTCTAATACAAGAGCAATGCTCTATAAAATACGCAGCGCTCTAGTTTGTGTCAGAATGGGTCATGGCCACCGAGGAAACTACCGCTGATCAGCGTCTCTCGACCCCCCGCACGGCCCGGGAGCGCGCGCGTGTCGCGATCACGGCCGAGATCCTCGCCGCCGCGCGTCGCCACCTGGCGAGCGAGGGCGCGCCCTCGCTGAGCCTGCGCGCCCTCGCCCGCGAGTTGGGGATGACCTCGTCGGCGATTTACCGCTACGTGGCGAGCCGCGACGACCTGCTGACCTGGCTCATCGTGGACGCCTACAACTCGCTGGGCGCCTTCGCCGAGTGCGCCGAAGCCGAGGTCGGGCGAGACGACCTCTTTGGTCGATTCCGTGCCACGTGCGTGGCGGTACGCGCGTGGGCGATCGCGAATCCCCACGAGTGGGCGCTCGTCTACGGCTCGCCCGTACCCGGCTACGTCGCGCCCGCCGACACCGTGGGACCCGCCAGTCGGGTGCCGTTGTTGTTGTCGGCGATTCTCGTCGACGCCGTGCGCGAGCGACGCGTTCGTGATTCCCCGGCGAACGAGACCGTCGAACCCACGCTTCACTCGGCACTGGCACCGCTTCGTGAGGCGCTTTTGGTCGACGTGCCGAGCGCGGTGGTGCTGCGAGCCCTCATGGTCTGGGTCGGCATGTTCGGCGTGGTCTCGTTCGAGATCTTCGGTCAGTTCCAGAACGTCGTCGGCGAGGAACCCGGTGAACGTGAGGCGTTCTTCGCCGGCTGCATTGAGAACTGGGCGAGCCAGCTCGACATCGTCTGATCGCGGCAGCGACAGGGATTCGCTTGGACTACGTGGCGGAGGGAGTGGGATTTGAACCCACGGTGGGCAAGCCCACGCCGGTTTTCAAGACCGGTACATTCGGCCGCTCTGTCATCCCTCCGGGGACAATCCTAGTTGAGTCGCGTCTCAGATCTTCTTGCGATTCCGAGCGCGCGTGGCCTGATCGAGGTGCACCTTGCGGAGTCGAACGGATTTTGGTGTGACCTCCACGGCTTCGTCGTCGGCGATGAATTCGAGCGCCTGCTCGAGCGAAAAGATCGTCGCGGGCGTGATCCGCTCCGTGTGGTCGCTGCCGGAGGCGCGCATGTTCGTGAGCTTCTTCTCCTTGGTCGGATTCACGTTCATCTCGTCCGAGCGCGCGTTCTCGCCCACGATCATGCCCTCGTAGACCTCGGTGCCGGGGGCCACGAACAGGGTGCCGCGACTCTCCAGATCGATCAAGGCGTTGGCGGTCGTGGGTCCGCGTCGGTCCGCCACGAGTACGCCGTTCTGGCGAAGGCGGATGTCACCGAACCACGGTTCGTAACCGTCGAAGTTCGTGTGCATCATGCCCCCGCCGCGGGTCTCGGTCATGAAGTCGGTGCGGATGCCCACGAGTCCGCGCGCCGGAATTCGCCATTCGAGGCGCACCCAGCCGGTGCCGTGGTTGACCATGTCGATCATCGTGCCCTTTCGAGTCGCCAGCAGGGTCGTCACTGCGCCCACGAACTCCTCGTGCACGTCGATCGTGACGTGTTCGACGGGCTCGTGCAACTTGCCGTCGACCATCTTGGTGACGACCTGGGGCTTGCCCACCGTGAGTTCGAAGCCCTCGCGTCGCATGGTCTCGATGAGGACCGCGAGTTGCAATTCGCCGCGACCCTGCACTTCCCAGGCGTCGGGTCGTTCGGTGGGCAGGACGCGCAGCGACACGTTGCCGACAAGTTCCTTGTCCAGTCGGTCCTTGATCATGCGCGCGGTGAGCAGCTTGCCTTCCGTACCTGCGACCGGCGAGGTGTTGATGCCGATGGTCATCGAGAGGCTCGGTTCGTCCACGTGTAGGGGTTCGAGGGCGATCGGGTTGTCGGGATCGGCGAGCGTCTCGCCGATGAAGATGTCCTCGAAGCCGGCGACCGCGACGATGTCGCCCGGGCCCGCGCTCTGGGCCGGGACCCGTTCGAGCGCTTCGGTGATGAACAACTCGGTCACCTTGGCGTGCTCGATCGTGCCGTCGATCCGACACCACGCGACGCGCTGACCGCGTTCGAGCGTGCCGTTGATCACCCGACAAAGGGCGAGTCGGCCCAGGTAGGGAGACGCGTCAAGGTTGCACACGAGTGCCTGGAGCCCGTGACCCTCTTCGTATTCTGGTGCCGGGACGTACTGCTCGATCGTCTCGAACAACGGCGTGAGGTCACCCGAGGTGTCCTCGGGGCTCGTCGAGGCCCAGCCTTGACGGGCGCTCGCGTACAGGATTGGGAACGAGATCTGGTGTTCGTCGGCGTCTAGGTCCAAGAAGAGGTTCTCCACCTCTTGGACGACCTCCTTCACGCGCGCGTCGGGCCGGTCGACCTTGTTGATCACCAAGACGACCGGCAGACGACGCTCGAGGGTCTTGCGCAGCACGAAACGGGTCTGGGGAAGTGGACCTTCCGCCGCGTCGACGAGCAGGATCACCGCGTCGACCATGGAAAGGCCGCGTTCGACCTCGCCGCCGAAGTCGGCGTGGCCGGGGGTGTCGATGATGTTGATCGTGAGGTCGTGCCACTTGACCGCGGTGTTCTTGGCGAGGATCGTGATGCCCTTCTCGCGCTCGAGGTCGCCCGAGTCCATGACCCGGTCCGTGAGTTCCTCGTGAGCGGTGAACGAACCCGTCTGGCGGAGCATTTTGTCCACCAACGTCGTCTTTCCGTGGTCGACGTGGGCGATAATTGCGATATTTCTCAGCGACGTTCGTAAGGTCATGGCCTTACCACGCTACTAGGAACATCCCGATCCTCGGTAAAGGCACCCCGAGCGCCGAGTCACGCGGTCGTTGTGTCGCCAGTGGCGTCGGCGCCGACGTCCTAGGCCGCGACGCGCTGACCGAGGCGATGCTGGACGACGGCGGTTCGCACCAGGTCTCGTGCACCGGCACGGAGATCGGTCATCGTGCCGTCGACACTCAGCGCGACGCCCGCTTCGGGCCAGATCCCGATGAACCGGCGCGCCGCGACGCCGTCGTGGTTCGCCAGCGCGTCGATGAGCAGGTCACTGCGCAAGCCCGGTCCGGCACTCTTGCCGGGACTGCCCGAACGCACGCGTACCACGACCCGACCTGGTTCGAGCGCTATCTCGAGGTCTCGGCGAGCGCGCAGTGAGGTCCGCGCGCGCGCCACGTCGTAATAGGCGTCACTCGTCGCCACGCGCCACTGGAATTCGAGGCCCTGGGCGACTTCGTGCAACTGGACCACCCAGTTCGTCGCCTCGGCCGCGACGAGAGCGAGTTCGCTCGCGCGAAGTGACGCGAGCCAACTCGCCAGTGAACCACCGCGCGCGTAGCCCGAGGCGCAGCGAAGCAGCTGGTCCTCGATCTCGTCGGTCACCGTCTCGGCGGGCGAGCGAGTCGGATCGCGCACGAGACGTCGCAACGCGGCGTTGCCGATGAGGCGTCGGGCGGTGCCGGGCGACCACCGGAAGCTCGACGTCGCCTTGCCGGCCTGCTCGACGCTCCAGGCGTCGAGACGACGATGGTCCTCGCCAAGGACCGCGCGAAAGCGCGCGGACAGACTGCGACGGTGATCGTCGGTCAGGGCGACTGTTGCGTCGGGCGCACCGCGCAGCAACTCGTTGAGGTCCTCGGGGGTGTTGCGGCGAAGGGTGAACGTCTTCACGCGTGGCCCAGGATGTTCGAGAGCGTGTCGAGTACTTCGTGGGCGCTGCGCACGAGGAGCTCGGCGTCGACGTCGAGCGACCACATCTCACCCGTGGCGGTGGAGAACGACGACGTTCGCAGCGGCACGACACCACTGCGCAGCGTTTGGACCAGGGCGTGGTAACGCATGGCTCGTTCGGCCCCTTCGCCGAGCGGGGACGTCGTCACGTCAAAGAGTGCGACGTTGGCGACGTCGCCCACGGTCGTACCCACCATCAAGTCGACGACGTCGCGCATGATGACCGAGCCGTGGCACAGGATCTGGGTCGCTCGAACGGCGCTGCGCGCCATCCAACGCGGCGACACCGGTCCGAGTGTTCTCGTGAGCGTGACCGCGTGCGCCGTGACGTCGGTCGCCAGGCGAGCGAGATCGTCACTCGACATGCGTTCGACGAAGTCGAGCAGTTCACTCGTGCCCACTTCGAGGCGCCACGCCCGCAGGGCGTCGTCAAAGGGATCGGCGACGACCGCCCCGACGCTCAGAAGACGAAGGACCTGGTTGATGAGGATGCCGCGAACCCGAGCGTGCGACGACTGGGCGATATCGGTGCTCGGGCTCTTCTGGCGCAGTGACGTCGCGCGCACGACGAGCGGCGCCGCGGGTGACGTGTCGCCGAGTAGCGCGTGGATTCCGTCTTCGAGTATCGAGCGCAATCCCGGCGCGCTCGTTCGATCGGTGCGTGGTCGACGCCGACGGTCACCGCGCAGTGCCTCGACGACGCTTCGAGGAGAGGAGTCGGTGCACGTTGCCATGGATCAACTCTTGCGCAAGCCTGTGACACGACCTATCGTGGCGTCGTGTTCATCGCGGTCTTTTCGATCTTCGTCGTCGCGGTGATCGTCCTGTGCGTGCTCACCGTTCGCTTCGCGATCCGACGAGATCGGGAACGGCGCGCCGAAATGGGCGCCGGCCCTACGTCGTCGGGTCCTTCTTCAATGCCTTGATCTCGCGATCGAGGTCGGCGATCGCGCGTTCGATGACCGCCAGCCGGGCCGACAGCGACTGCTCGACCTTTTCGTCAACTCGTTCGTCGACCCGGTGATCGACCTGCTCGCGGATCTTGGCGTCGAGCGAATCCACGAGGGGCTGGGTGATCTGCTTGAGACGAGCCTTGAGGTCGGGTGACTTGTCGCTCGAGGTGTCGGGTTCGTCGCTCATGGCACGAGCCTAGGGCGAGGCCGGCGCGCAGTACACCCCGGCGTTGAACTGCAGGGTGTTGAACTGACCCGACCAGGGTGGGTTGGTCAAGGTGTTGATCTCACTCTGCAAAGTCGACAGCGGCGTGCACGTCGCGTCGTAGGCAATGAAGCCGCGGACGTTGGCACCGGTGGCGCCGGCGACTGGCTGGGGTCCACCGTTGGCGAAGGCCACCGCTTCGAAGACCGAGAGGGGCTGGCTCGACAAGGCGTAGTTGCGGTACTCGGACTGCGTGGCGTAGACGGCGGGCTTGAGTGAGGGGTCGACCGACGCGAGACCGCTGGACCAGCCCGAGAGCATGGCGGTCCAGTAGGTGGCGTAGGTGGCGAGTATCGCGTTGGACGAACCGGTGGGCGCGTCGAGGCCCGAATGGTTGTCGGGGTAGCCCTCGGGATCGAAGATCACCCAATCGGGTTTGAGACCCACGCCCAGACCGCGGTACTGGTCGATCTGAGAGGCGACCCACGCGCCCGCCGCGAAACCGTGGCTGTAGTAACTGGCCGTCGTCTGGGGCTCGGATTTGAGAGGTCCGCTCACCGTCCAAAAGGACAACCAGGTGACGCGTTTGTGCGAGTTGTAGATGCTCTGGCCGAGCAGGTAGTCCGGCGACGTCGCCACGCTCTTGGCGCTCGTGAAACCGACCCAGGGCGAAACCTGGGTACCGAGCCCTCCGGTCTCGCTGATGATGGGCCAGCCGTTGGCGATGGCGCTGGACCAGTCACTCGTCGGGATCGCGTAGACCCCGACCCCCTGGGGTGGCGGCGAACTCACGCCGGCGGCGAAGAGCACGAGATTCGCTCCCTGCGTGAGACCGGTCACCCCGGGGCCGACCGATCGAGCGGCGCTGCCGCCGGTCACCGAGACGTCAGTGGCACTCCAGGCGCTCGAGCCCAGTGCACTCGTGAGCACGAAGAGGTCACCCCAGTTGGCCGCTTGACCCGCGATGAAGAGTTGGCTCGCGGTGGCCTGGACGAAGATCGCACCGTCAAGCGATGGCGCACCGGTCGTCGTCGTGGTGACGTTGTCGAGCGACCAGCTGAACGACGTCGTCGCGGAACTGAGTGGCGAGGTGAACAGTTCGACGTTCCCGCTCGCGCTCAGTGCGACGACGTACGTCGACTGGAAGCTGGCACTCGTCGCGAGCGATCCCTTCGCGGCGCTCGCGCCGGTCGCCGCGGTGAGGTTCTTGGCGCTCCATTGATTGAACGTGGTGCTCGAGCTGGTGAAGAGTTCCACGGCACCCGCCGTGGTGATGGCGGCGAATGACGTGGTCGTTCCCGCGAGCGCGACGGGGTCGCTCGCGATGGTGCCAACCGACGTGGCGCCCGAGACGTTGATCGGTGCGCCGACGCTGGGCGGGCTTTGATCGTCGTTCCACGTGAGCGGGAGCACTTCGGCGAGGTTGGTGCTCGATCGCACCGCGACGAAGCCACTCGAGCCGTCGAGTCCGACGCTCGGCAGACCGGCCGCGACGTTCAGACCCGATTTGACCGACAAGTCGGTGAGCACGTAGGGCGCTCGCGCGCCGTCGCCGGCCACGTTGGGCGCGCGCGGGGCGAGCACGACGGTGGAACTGATCAGAATGAGGTGGTTCTGGGTGCTGACGTAGAGGATGCCCAGGTTGCCCGAGGGGTCAAAGAACGCCACCGGATCCGAGGCCGGCGTGGGCGTGTCCACCAGCGTCGACAGATCGGTCCAGGACGTGGTGCCGAGCGCGTTCTCGACGTAGAGCCCGATCTGGGAGTTGGCCATTCGATAGGTCAGCACGTCCTCACCGTCTTGGCTCGCGGCGTGCGGATTGCCGAGCATCTTGGTCTCGTCGATCGAACTCTCGAAGGAGACGGCGTTCCACGGCAGCGGACCCGAGCCGGTGTCGACGAATTGGTAGAGCGGAAGGGCCGACGGTGAGTTCGAGGTCGCCACCGGAAAGAGTGCCACGGGCAACGTGGCGCCGACGATCATGATGTTCGCCACCAACGCGGCACGTGGAAACTTCACTCGCATCCTTTAGGGCTGCCTACACTCAGTTCTTCCCAGTGCACCTTGGGAAAGTCTAGAGGTGGGCTCTGTCGAAACGCGGTCTCTCAACCAGACTGTCACGAACCCGCAACAAAGCTCAGGGTCGAGTGGTCACCCGTGACGGCGCCGACACTGCACTGACGCCGACCGCGTTACGCGCGCGTACGACGATCGCGTAGGTGTGCGACTTGGGCAGCGAGCCCACGCTGACGCTGCGCGTCACGGCGGAGAAGTTCGTCCACGCGGCTCCGCCGTTGAGCGAATACTGGAACGACGTGATAGGTGACGAGCCGGCGCTGTCGGGCGCGACGACGAGTTTGAAACCACCGACCAGCGCGACCAGGCTCGCGATCTTCGGTTGACCCGGCACCGAGCCCGCGACGTGCGCGGCGCTAAAGGTGACCGTCGCGGTGTGTACCGTCGTCCCCTCGTAGGTGATCGTCACCATGACCGGCCCCGCCGTCGTGTCCGTGAGCGTGAAGGCCGCCGTGCCGCTCGAGTTCGTGGTGAGCGTCTCGCTGGCTTGTCCCGTGCCCGTGGCGCTCGCGGGGTCGGCGTTGATCTCGAGCGTGCCCGACGCCGCGGTGGCGCTCACGCCGATCTGCGCGTTCGCGAGAGGACTGCCGCTGGCGGCGAACAGGGTGGCGCTCAGACTGGCGGCAGAACCGGTCGCGACACTGGCGCTCGGTGCGCTGAAGGTGCTCTTGGCGGCGTCGAGTTTGGCGGGACACAGACCGGTGAAGAATGGTGCGCCGTCGGGACTCCCGAGCCCCGAGGCCATGTCGTAACCGACCCCCGCGCTGTAGCCGCCCGCATTGTACAGGTCGTTGTTGCCGGTGGTGACGTCGGTGAAGCCCACGCCCTCGCTCGCCATGGCGTAGAGCTGGGGGTTGATGAAGCCGAGTCGCGGGCTGGCACAGACCTGGGCCGCCACCGCCACGAGGGCACTGACCAGTGGCGCGCCGATCGAGGTGCCGCCGATGGCGCTCCAACCGGCCGAGCAGACCTGGCGACAGCGAACGGTACCGGTCGCGGTGCCGGTGTAGTACTCGATGAATCCGGTATTGGGGTCGGCCATCGTCGACAGGTCGGGCACCATGCGCGTGGTCTCGCTCGAAGTGATCCCCGGGGCGATCTGCCAGGCCGGTCGTGACCAGACGGCCGACTTGCCACCGCCACCGGCGCCGCCGTTCACCCCGTCGTTCCAGACCGACTCGACCAGCGGACTCGTGCTCGTGACACTCAGTCCGCCCACGCCGGTGACCAGCGGTTGGGACGCGGGGTCGTCGACCGCGAGCGTCGTGGGGGTGTAGCCGTCGGGGTTGTCCGCGCAGTCCGAGGAACCCGAGTCGCCCGCCGCGGCGACGACGGTCTGACCCTGGGCCGCCATCTGCTCGAAGATCGGTTGTTCGGCGTCGACCGAACCCGACGGGTCCGTCTCACAGATGCCCCACGAGGTGGTGACGATGGTCGCGGTGTCGTCGTCGGCGATCTGTTGGTAAACGTCAATGGGACTCGAACCGTCGTTGGGACCTTGGTAGATCTCGATGGCGGCCCCCGGCGCGAGCGCGGCGGCCTCTTCGACGTCGATGGTCGCCTCCTCGGAGTAGCCCCCCGTGGGTCCGCCGTCGACGTTGATCGACGTGAGCGACGGGCTGAGTCCGTAGCAGGCGAAGTACGTCGCGACGTCGGCCTGGTCGTAGAGTCCGAGTTCGTAGGCGGCGATCGTCTGGCCGACGCCCGTGTCGCCCGTGGCGTACTCACCGGTCAGCCCGTAGAGCTGGGCCTGGACCGTCGCGGGATACCCGCCCAACGAGTTCGGCGTGGTGCCGGCGCTACCCGCCGACGAGCAACTCGTCGCGATGGCGACGTGCGAGGAGGCGTGCGAGGTCGCGAGCGCCGCACGCGGGCTCGTGACGCTCGAGAGCCCGGCCACGCTCTGGACGTCGCTCGCGATCGATCGGGGCAGTGACGCCGGACTCGCGAACTGGGTGGCGAGGGATCCGCTCGCGGTGCGCACGGTCTCGAGCGGTGCGTCAAAGGCTCGCGCGATCGCGGAGGTGGCACCCGTGACGTGCAGCAACACGTGGCTCGCGCTGAGCGTCTCGTGGACGAGACCGTAGCGTTGCAGGTAGGCGCGTACGGCGGCGATGGTGTCGGCACTCGCGCCGAAGGTCTTGGCGTACGACGAGGGCGTCAAGAAGTGGTGGTACTCGGGCGAGGCGGTGTCATAGAGACTCGCGATGAATCCCGGTAGCGACGACGCGTGTCGCTGGGTGAGTTGCACGTCAAAGGACGTCGACGCGGCCACGGGCACGACCGGGTCCTTTGCGGGAAGTGGCGCGGCACTGGCGACGACGACGCGAGGTTCACTCGCCACCGAGGGTGAGGTGACCAGCGTGAGCGTTCCGAGCGCGACGCTGAGCGTCACGACGCCCAGTCGGGAAAGTCGTGGGAGACGGTGCATGGCTACAGCCTAGGAAAGAGTTCCATGTGCGAGCATGCCCGAGGCTGCTTTCGGTGGATCTGTAAGGAATTCTTAAACTTGGGAAACGCTCGTTTTGGCGTAGCGCGCGGACAGGTCACCACACTCGACGCACACCGACTGGGGGACGAGCCCCGCGCGGATGAGCCAACCGAAGATCGTGCAACCCAGACAGAAACCCGCGAAACCTTCGAGGGACGCGGCGCCGATGAGGGGCAGCAGGATCCATCGCGCCACCGACCAACCGTCGAGCAGCCAGGTCAGCGTCGCCGCCACGCTCAAGACCGCGCCGATCCCCTGGGCGAAGCGCTTGGGCGGACCCGGCACGAACTTCTGCCAGCGAATGATGCGTGGCCCCGCGACGCGAACCGCGAACTGGCCGAGCGGCGACAACGTCGGGCCGGTCGCCACGCGCGCGAGGAAGCCGTAGGTAAGGGGAATAAGGAGCCACGCCTGGTTGAACACCAGCGCCGCGAGCGACATCGTCACCACGCCCAGGGCGACCGTGCGCGCGGACGCGTCGTTGACGGGGTTGGGGAACGAGAAGAGCTTCTTCATCCCATATACATTAGTGGAATTATCAGGAATCGGCCGCTAACCGGTGGTGGCGAGGTGGTAGGTCGTGAACACGCCGGTGGCGATGACGAGTACGCGTACGACTCGCGGCGAGAGTCGCTGAATAAGTAGTGTCCCGAGCCACCCACCGATCAGGGTCCCCACGAGCAGGGCGTCAATCGCGTCCCACGCCAGGTGACCATGGGCGACGAAGACCGCCGCGGCACAGAGGTTGATGATCAGCGAGATGACGTTGCGCAGGCCCTGAAGTTCGGCGAGTTCGTAGGGCAAGGTCACCGCCATCACCGCGAGGAGCAGGATGCCCAGTCCCGCACCGAAATAACCGCCGTAGACCGAGACCGCGAAGACCCCGACGTAGAGCAGCCATCGTCGCGAGGGGTGCGAATGTTCGAGGTGCGCGAGGCGCTTGGTGACCAGGGGCGCCAGCGCGAAGAGCACGGTGCCCGCGCCGATGAGCCAGGGAACGACGCTGCGAAAGGTAGTCGACGAACCGACGAGCAGCAGCGTGCAGCCCGTGCCCGCACCCGCGACGCACGAGGGGAGGAGCGAGTAGATGAGCGACTTGTGCGAGCCCAGTTGTCGACGGAACCCGCTGATGCCACCGACGTAGCTCGGCAGGACGCCCACGGTGGTCGAGATGTTCGCCTGGAGGGCGCTGATGCCGGTTGCGATCAGCGTGGGAAAGGTGACGAACGTACCCCCACCGGCCACGCCGTTGGCGACGCCCGCGCCGATTCCCGCGGCCAGGTAGATCAACAGCCGCGTCAGCAAGGGGAGTTGGGCGACCAGCACGTTCCCACTCTACGAAGGTGAAAACGGGGAAACTAGATTGACTAATGCCATGAATTCGCCACGCAATCCTCTACCGTTAACGGTGTGTACCTCTTGAGCGGCGAACTCATCATCCCGCGCGACGCGCCCAATGACCTGATTCGCGCCGCGGGTGGCATCGTGCACCGTTTCGTCGCCAATGGTCGCGTGGAGATCGCCTGCATCTATCGAGAGGCTCGCGGTGACTGGACCTTTCCCAAGGGCAAATTGGACGAAGGTGAGACGTTCGAACAGGCCGCGCTTCGCGAGGTCGCCGAAGAGACGGGCATGAACTGTCACGTCCTGCGCTTCGTCGGCACGACCAACTACACGCACCGCAAAGGCAAACCCAAGATCGTCGCGTACTACCTCATGGGCGTCAACGACGGCGAGTTCGCGCCCAACGCCGAGGTCGACGAACTCGTGTGGCTACCCATGGAGCACGTGCGCTCGCACCTCACCTGGGAGCGCGATCAGGAGCTCTTCGACCTCGTCGGCCAGCTACCCGAACTGCGAGCTCACGCGAGTTAGCGGACTCGTTCGAGGAACAGTTTCGTCGACTCGTGTTGGGGATTGGTGAACAACTGCTCGGGCGTACCCTGCTCGACGAGGACGCCGTTGTCGAGGTAGGCCACCTGGTGCGACACGTCCTTGGCGAAGTTCATCTCGTGGGTGGCGATCAACATGGTCGTCCCGCTCGCGGCGAGGTCGCGCAGCAAGTCGAGCACCTCGCCCACCAAGGTGGGGTCCAGGGCGCTCGTCACCTCGTCCAACAAGAGCAGTGCCGGGCGCATCGCCAGGGAGCGCACGATGGCGACGCGTTGCTGTTGTCCACCCGAGAGTCGGTCGGGGTACTCGTCGGCACGGTCCGCGAGCCCGATGCGCTCGAGCAGCGCGAGGGCCTCGTCACGCACCTCGGCGCGCTTGCGCTTCATGGCGTACACGGGACCGAGCGCGATGTTGTCCACGACACTCAGGTGCGGGAAGAGATTGAAGGACTGGAAGACCAGGGCGATGTGTCGTCGCACGAGGTTGGGGTCGACGCGCCGATCTTCTAAGGCCTGGCCGTAGAGCGTGATTGATCCGGCGTCGATCGTCTCGAGCATGTTCGCGCAGCGAAGCAACGTCGACTTTCCAGAACCCGACGCGCCGATGAGACAGACCACTTCGTGGCGGTGAAGTTGTAACGAGACGCCCGAGAGGACCTCGTGGTCGCCGAAGCGCTTGACGACGCCCTTCAGTTCGAGCACGACCTCGCTCACGAGCCCGCCAGTCGTCGCGAGCGGTCGCGTTCGATCAGGTAGTCGGTGAGTCTGGTCATCGGGATCGTGAGCGCGAGGAAGAACAGGGCCGCCGCCACGAGTCCGCTGCCGTTAAAGAGCGTGTCGGCGGAGATCTGTCCGGCGTTGGCGATCTCGATGACCCCGAGCACCGACACCAAGGCCGTGTCCTTTTGCAGCGAGACAAAGTCGTTCAGCAGTGGCGGGATGACCGTGCGTACCGCCTGGGGCAGGATGACGCGGCGCATGGTCGAGGTGGGCGTGAGCCCGAGCGACTGGGCGGCGAGGATCTGGCCGTTGGGCACCGAGTTGATGCCCGCGCGCAAGACCTCCGAGACGTAGGCACTGTAGGTGAGGGTGAGGGCCACGACGCCGTAGATGGCGGGCGACTGGTTCGAAGCGAAGCCCAGTTTCAGTGCGGGCACGCCGTCGCCGACCAGGTAGACCACGATGAGCAGGGGAACGCCGCGAAAGATGTCGGTGTACACCGTGACCAGCGCCCGAACGGGGAATAGCACGGGTGTGTGGCTGATCCGTATCCACGCGATGCTGAGACCGAAGAAGAGCACGAGGACTTCGCTGACGAGGAACATCCAGACGTTGGTGAAGAGACTGCGACTCAGCGCACTGATGCCGTCCTCGGCGTGGCCGTCCCACGCGACGCGCATGTCGTGGAAGTTGAAGAAATAGTGACGGAACGACGCGCCGCCGGGGGCGGCGAAGAGGATGAGCACGATGGCGCCCACGAGTAGCACCGTCGACGTCGAGCTGGCGGCGAGACCGCGGCGTCCGACGAAGAGCCGACTACGCCGAGTCCCGAAGAGGTTGGGTGCGTCCGACGAATCGGCGTCGGTCTCGAGCGACACGGATTCTATGGCTCAATAAGGGGCACGCTGGTGTAGATCCCGAGCCACTTCTTTTGCAAGGCGGCGAGGGTGCCGTCGCTCTTCAGCGCGGCGAGGCCGGCGTTGATGCAGCCGACCAGCGGATTTCCCTTCGCGAAGAGGAGCCCGTAGTGCTCGCCGACCGACGGGAACTGTCCGACTTGGGTAGCGACCAGTTTGTTCTTCGAGTTGACGATCTGTGACGAGGCCATGTATTGGCCGGTGGGCGTGTCGATGACGATCGCGTCGATTTGACCGAGCTGAAGAGCCTCGACGGCCTGGTCGAGGGTCGTGTAGACGCGCGGCGACCTGGTGGGCTTGATGTAGTCGTTGATGTACGCGAGGCTCGTCGTGCCGATCTGGTCACCGAAGAGGTAGTTCTTCAACTCGGCCGGTGTGTGGTCTTTGACGATCTTGTCGGTCTTGAGTGCGACGATCGACTGGTTCACGTCGTAGTAGCTCGCCGAGAACGTCACCGCCTTCGCGCGGGCCGCGGTGTAGGAGATCTCGTTGATGTCGAAGTCGAAGTGTTTGGTACCCGGCGTGTAGCTCGAGTCGAAGGGTTCGTAGGCCCACTTCACGTGCGACGCGGGAATGCCGAGCACCTTGGCGAGCGCGTAGACGAGAGCGGACTCGTAGCCCTTTCCGTTGCTGGGCTTGTTGTTGATGAACCAAGGTGAGTAGACCGGGTTGTCGGTCGCGGCGGTGAGGGTGCCCTTGACGTATTCTTCGCCGGGCATGCTCGCCTTGCACGAGGCGAGCGACGGCGTGGTGCTGGCGCCACTGGCGCCACCCCACGAGACGCCACTGAGGATCGCGAGGCCGACCACACTGGCCGCGAGGAATCGGAGAGAACGCACGGGAATCCTTTCAACGACGGTGACGCGATTTTCCAGTGTAACGCTAGGAAATCGCGGGAGTCCACGAACCGCGTCGAACAACGTCGGCTCTTGAGTAGGCTGAATCTGCTTGGAGAGGTGGGTGAGTTCGGTTTAAACCACATTCCTGCTAAGAATGCGGCCTGCGAAAGTGGGCCCGAGGGTTCAAATCCCTCCCTCTCCGCCATGAACACCGAGCGCAGTGCGCTCGGTGTTGGCGCTTTTAGAGGAGACGGTGGTGCGGTACTGGATCGAGACACTCGGGTGCCCGAAGAACCACGTCGACTCCGAGAAACTTGCGGGGCTCCTCGAATCCCAGGGTTACGACCGTGCGCCTTCGCCCGACGAGGCCGAACTGGTCGTCGCGAACACGTGCGCGTTCATCGAGGCGGCTCGCGAAGAATCGATTGAGACGGTCCTGTTCCTGGCGGATCAGAAGCGCGACGACGCCCGGCTGGTGGTCACGGGCTGCATGGCCGAGCGCTACGGCGAGGAGCTCGCCTCGGCCTTGCCCGAGGTGGACCTCGTCGCGGGATTCGGTCAGAGTCTGACGGCCTCGACGCCGGTGGCCCTGCGCACGCGCCCGACGTCGTCGTTCGATCTCTTGAACCTGCCGCGGCCCGCGACCAGCGTGCCGTGGGCGTACGTGAAGATCGCCGAAGGGTGCGACCGGCGCTGCGGCTTCTGTGCCATTCCGAGCTTTCGCGGCGACCAACGTTCGCGCTCACTCGACGAGATCATCACCGAGTCACGGGCGTTGGCGCACGGTGGCGTCAAGGAGATCGTGCTCATCGCCCAGGACCTGGCCAGTTGGGGTCACGACCGACGCCGAGCCGGTCGCGGCGAGTCGGTCGAAGTCCTCGACGACGGCGGCACGCAGCCGCTCATCGAACTCACCCGGGCCCTTTCTCGTGAGGTCGAGCGGGTTCGCCTGCTCTACTTGTATCCGTCGGGACTGACCAGTGGCCTCATCGAGGCGATCCTCGAAACCGGTGTGCCGTATTTCGACCTTTCCTTACAGCACGCGTCGCGTCCGTTGTTGCGCGCGATGAAACGATGGGGCGACGCCGATCGTTTCCTCGAGCGCATCGAGGCGATCAGGGCGAGCGAGCCGGCGGCGACGTTTCGTTCCTCGTTCATCCTGGGCTACCCGGGCGAGAGCGAAGACGACCAACGGGCGCTGCTCGAGTTCATAGACGCCGCCCAGCTCGACTGGGCGGGATTCTTCACGTTCTCGAGCGAAGAGGGTACCCTCGCTCACGGCCTCGGTGCCCAGGTGCCTCACGAACTCGCACTCGAACGCCTTCGAGAAGTGAGCGAGCGCCAGGACGCGATCACCGCTCGGCGCCGCGACGCCCTGGTGGGTACCAGCCAACGGGTGCTCGTCGACCGCCCCGGGTTCGCTCGGAGCGTGCGAGAGTGCCCTGAGATCGATGGTGTCGTACTGGTGGATCCGTCACTTAGCGTGGGTGCGATGGTGGAGTGTCGAATCGTGGCGAGCCACGGGACCGACCTGGAGGGGGTGACGACATGAGCGTCAAGGAACGCACCTACGGCGAGAGCGCCCTGCTGACCCCGGCGAACCTTATGACGGCCTTCCGTCTGCTCGTCTCGCCCGTCTTCATCTACCTGATCATCTTCGATCGAGTCTCGTGGTGGACCGCGGGCGTGGGTTTCCTCGCCGCGGCGTCGGACTACTTCGACGGCATCGTCGCGCGCCGACACGGCACCACCACGTCGGGCGCGTTCCTCGACCCGTTGGCGGACAAGGTGATCGTGCTCGGTAGCCTCTACGCCCTCATCATCTGTCGGCCCCACGGCCTCAAGACCTTCATCATCCCGGCGATCATCATCACCCTGCGCGAGATCTGGATGAGCTTCTATCGAGCCAAGGCGGCGCGAAAGGGCATCAGCATTCCCGCGAGCAAGCTCGCGAAATGGAAGACCTTCGTCCAGGACTGGGCCATCGCGTTTTGCGTGTTGCCCTTCTGCGCTCATCATTCCTGGCTCGGTGTCGCGACGATCTGGCTCGCCGCGGTCATGACCATCTACACCGGCTGGCGGTACTACGTCGACGGCAAGAAGGTCCTCGCGAATGCGCGTTGAGGTCGTTGCCGTCGGCACCGAATTGCTGCTCGGCCAGATTCCCGACACGAACTCGCAGTGGATCGGCGAGCAGCTCGCGGCACACGGCATTGCGTCGCACTTCCACCAACACGTGGGTGACAACCACGAGCGGATCGTGTTGGCTTTTCGCACGGCGTTGGCGCGAAGCGACGCGGTGATCGTCTGCGGTGGTCTCGGCCCCACCCAGGACGACATCACCCGGGCGGCGCTGGCCGAAGTGATGAACGTCGCGCTCGAGCGACGAGACGACATCATCGAGGTGATCCGATCGATGTTCCAGTCGCGTGGGCGCGACATGCCCGACAACAATCTGCTCCAGGCCGACGTACCGGTGGGCGCGACGATAATCCCCCAGACCAGGGGTACGGCGCCGGGACTCATCTGTCCGGTCGGCCAGAAAGTCGTCTACGCGGTGCCGGGCGTGCCCTACGAGATGACCGACATGTTCGAACGCGCGATACTGCCCGATCTCGTGGCCCGCGAGCGAGCGGGGGGCGCGACCTCGGTGATCACGAGTCGGGTGCTGCGCACGTGGGGGGCGAGTGAGTCCGCACTGGCCGAAGCGGTCGGTGAACGGTTCGAGGCCCTCGAGCACGACGGTCGAGTCACCATTGCGTTTCTCGCCTCGGGCATCGAGGGCATCAAGGTGCGCATCACCGCGCGCGGTGACGACGATGAACACGCGGCGTCGTTACTGAGCGACGAGGAGAACAACGTGCGCAGCTTGATCGACCTCAAACTGGGCGACATCATCTTTGGCGTCGACGACCAGTCGATGGAAGACGTGGTCGCTCACCGTCTCCAGGCGCAAGGCCTGACGCTGAGTGTCGCCGAGTCGCTCACGGGCGGGCTCATCGCGAGTCGTCTCGTGAACGTGGCGGGGGCGTCGAAATGGTTTCGCGGCGGCGTCGTCAGCTACGCGTCGGACGTGAAGTTCGACCTCCTCGGGGTGCCCGAGGGACCGGTCGTGAGTGCCAGCGCGGCGCGCGCCATGGCCGAGGGTGTGCGTCGGGTGCTCGGCGCGGACGTCGGGCTCAGCGTGACCGGCGTGGCCGGACCCGAGGAGCAGGACGGGCAGCGCGCCGGCACGGTCTTCGTGGGTCTGGCCTTGGGCGAGGAGATCACCGACGTCGCCCTGCGGCTCCCGGGCGACCGTCCGCGGGTTCGTTCCTACAGCGCGATCAGCGCCCTGGACGCCCTTCGTCGGGCGCTCGACCGCACCGGCGCCGCGACCAAACTCCCGTAGTCTCAGTGGCGAGCCAGGGGGCGCGATGACAGTGCTGAATGTTCGAGTGAATCCTTCGGAGTTCGGCTTCGATCCAGGTCGACTGGAACGCATCCAGACGCACTTCGACGCCTACGTGAAGGATCGTCGTTTGAGCGGTTGGCTCGCGACGGTGTCACGCGCGGGCGAGTTGGTCTGGAGCGGTAAGTCCGGTCACCAGGACCGCCAGCGCGGCGTCGAGGTGCGAGACGACACCATCTGGCGCATCTACTCCATGACCAAGCCGCTCACCAGTGTCGCGGCGATGATGCTCTACGAGCAAGGCGTGTTCGACCTCAACGACGACGTCGGGCAATGGATCGACGCCCTGAAGGATCCACGGGTCTACGTCGCTGGCCCCGCCAGCAGTCCGAGGACCGTGCCCGCGACCGAGCCGGTGCGGGTCCACCACCTGCTCTCGCACATGAGTGGACTGACCTACGGGTTCCACTACCTGCACCCCGTGGACGCCATCTACCGTGAACTCGGCTACGACTTCGGCTACCCGAAGGGCGCCGACCTCGAGCGAGCGGTGGACGATTGGTGTCGCGCGCCACTGCTGTTCCAACCCGGGAGCCGATGGAACTATTCGGTCGCGACCGACGTGCTCGGTCGGTTGATCGAGATCTGGTCGGGCATGGCACTCGACGATTTTCTACTCGAGCGACTGACCGGACCGCTCGCGATGCACGACACCGAGTGGTGGTGTCCGCCAGAGAAGCAAGACCGTCTCGCAATGCTCTACGTACCGCACAACGGGGAGTCCGTGCCGTACGAGGACTGGGCCAAAGCAGCGACGCGTCCACCGCAGTTGCTCGGCGGTGGCGGCGGTTTGTTGTCTACGGCGAGCGACTACAACAGGTTCATGACCATGTTGTTGCGCGGCGGCGAGCTCGACGGCGTCCACTATCTGTCGAATCGCACGTTGGCGCTGATGACCGAGAACCACCTGCCCGGCGACGCCGATCTCGAGCAGTTCGCCACGGACTCGTTCGCCGAGGTCGACTTCGCCGGCATCGGCTTCGGCCTGGGGTTCTCGGTGAAACTCGACCAAGCCAAGAACAAGAGCTTGGGGAGCGTGGGTACCTTCGGGTGGGGAGGGGCCGCGTCGACGGCCTTTTGGGTCGACCCCGTCGAGGATCTCACGGTGGGATTCTTCACCCAACTGTTGCCGAGCTCCACGTACCCCATTCGCCGGGACCTCCAGCAGTTGGTGTACCAGGCACTGATCGACTGAGGTGCGGAGGTTTCGCGTCACGAGGACCCGACGTCGGTATCTTTACCTTGATCAGCGAAAATGCGAGCACGTGGGTTGGCATGGCGCGTAACGTCGTGGGTGGCGGGCACGCGAGGGCGAGCGCCGTAATCCACTGTACGAACATTTGTTCGTAGTATCGTGAAGCCAGGTGGAGACCGACCGATGTCACTAGGGGTACATAACTTTCCCCTATGACAAAGAACAAGGAGACAGCAATGGCAACCGACGACCGCGCTAAGGCCCTCGACGCAGCCCTCGGCCAGATCGAGAAGCAGTTCGGCAAGGGATCGATCATGCGCATGGGCGAGAACCTGCACATGAACATCGAGTCCATCCCCACCGGCGCCCTGGCCTTGGACATGGCGCTCGGAATCGGCGGGCTGCCCCGCGGTCGCATCGTCGAGCTCTACGGACCCGAGTCATCGGGTAAGTCGACCCTCGCCATGCACGTAGTCGCCGAGGCGCAGCGCAACGGCGGGGTGTGCGCGTACATCGACGCCGAACACGCAATGGACCCGGTCTACGCGCGGGCCATTGGCGTGAACGTGGACGACCTGCTCATCAGCCAACCTGACACGGGCGAGCAGGCCCTCGAGATCTGTGACATGTTGATCCGTTCTGGCGCCCTTGACGTCATCGTCATCGACTCGGTCGCAGCGCTGACGCCGCGCGCGGAGATCGAAGGCGACATGGGTGACACGCACGTGGGTCTTCAAGCGCGTCTCATGAGCCAGGCACTTCGCAAGTTGACCGGCGGACTCTCCAAGTCGAACACGGTCGCGGTCTTCATCAACCAACTGCGCGAAAAGATAGGCATTTCGTATGGATCCCCTGAGGTCACCCCCGGTGGACGCGCACTGAAGTTCTATTCGTCGGTGCGTCTCGACATTCGTCGCATCGAATCGATCAAGGACGGTACCGAGGTCGTAGGAAACCGTACGCGCGTGAAAGTAGTGAAGAACAAGTGCGCCGCACCCTTCAAGCAGGCCGAGTTCGACATCATGTACGGCCAGGGAATCAGTCGTGAGGGCTCGGTTCTCGACGTCGCCGTCGAACTCGGCTTCGTCAAGAAGGCGGGTGCCTGGTTCACCTACGAGGGCGAGCAGATGGGTCAGGGTCGCGAGAACGTGAAGGCGTTCCTGCGCGAGAACCCCCAGACCATGGCCGAGATCGACGGTCGCGTGCGCGAACACCTTGCCACGTCGCTCGCGCCTGACGTCGTGGGCGCCAGTGATGACGATGCCGGAATCGATATCGACGCGCCAATCACTCTGGACTGACGATCAGTCGGCGCGAGCAGGAGACAGAAACGCTGGCGAGGTCCAGCCGTACGGTGGTGCAAATTCCAGAATCGTGTTCGGACCGGATTTCGGGCGTACCGATCCTCCGTTGATCCTGCCTTACGGAGGGCTAATCACGTCGGCGGTCCATCTCGTTGAATCAGTGCTCACTACTGATAGCGAACCCGGGCGACGAACTACACCGTGATCTCGTGGTCCTTGGGATCGAAGTGTCGTGTCTCGTGACGAAACTTGAAGGTGAAGTCGGGCCAGATGGTGGTATTGCGACCCTGTTCGTTCAGGTACCAACTTGAACAACCGGTGCCCCAAACGGTGCTCGGGAGTTTCTTCTGCAGTGACTCGGTCCACGTGCGGGCGGCGTCGAGTGTGGGCTCAACCCGGGCGTCGCGCTTGAGGGCGATTTCGATCGCTTGGACAATGTAATTGAGCTGGCTCTCGTGCATGAAGATGATCGACGAGTGCCCGAGGGCGGTGTTGGGCCCACCGAGCATGAAGAGGTTGGGGAAGTCTGGGAACATCGTGCCCTTGTAGTTCGCCATGTCGCCGCGGAAGGCTTGGGAGAGCTTTTCGCCCTTGGTACCGCGGACTTTTTCGCCTATGGGATTGTCGGTGACGTAGAAGCCCGTCGCGGCGATGAGTACGTCGAACTCGTGCAATTGGCCGTCGGCTGTTCGAATGCCGCGTGGCTCGATTCGATCGATGGATTCGGTCTCAAGCGAGACGTTGTCGCGTGAGAACGTCGGGTAGTAGTCGTTGCTGATCAGTACGCGCTTGCAACCCAAGCGGTAGTGCGGCGTCATGAGTTCGCGAAGTCGCGCGTCGGGCACTTGTCGTTCCAAGTGTTCGCGAGCCATGGTCTCGCCCTTGGTCATCCGCGAGGGATCCTTCACGAAGCCGAGCACCATCAATTCGCGCCGCCAGTAACCCAGCGAGCGGACGAAGCGCTGGGCCCAAGGGAGCACCGAATAGATCGTCCTCGTTCGAGCTCGAACGGGGTGACCCAGGTGCGGCAAGATCCACGACGGCGTGCGCTGGAATACCTCGAGACGGCTGACGACGGGTGCGATCTGGGGAACCGCTTGAATAGCGCTGGCGCCCGTGCCGATGACGCCCACGCGCTTGCCCGCCAACTCGACGTTCTCATCCCACTTCGCGGTGTGCATGATCGGTCCCGCGAACGTCTCGATCCCCGCGATATCGGGCATTCGTGGTTCAGCCAGTCCGCCCGCGGCGAGCACGACGTGGCGCGCCTGGAAGATTCCCTGGTTGGTCGTGAGCGTCCACACTTTGGTCGCTGCGTCAAACGACACGTCCGAGACGTCGTGGTTGAACTTGATCAGCCTTCGAAGATCGTGTTTCGTGGCGACGTCCTGAAGGTAGGCCCAAATCTCGGGTTGGTAGCTGTAGGTGTTGGTCCACTTCGGGTTCGGTTCGAAGGAGAACGAGTACAGGTCGCTCGCCACGTCGCAGCGACATCCGGGGTAGCGGTTATCGCGCCACGTGCCGCCCAGGTCGTCCGCGCGTTCGAATAGCGCGAAGTTGCCGATCCCGGCTTCGGTCAAACGAATCGCCGTGCCGAGACCACCGAATCCCGATCCAATAATCGCTACGTTCAGAATCACGTGTTGACGTTACACAGTATGGAGCCGCCTCGGAGAACGCGCGGTAGCGTGACTCGGGTGAGTCTGCGCCTGCGATTTCGACGGTCCCTGGGGTCGTACATCCGCCGCGCTCGGGCGTACGCGAATGAAGTCGCCACCGTTGGTCCGGCCGACGATTACGCGAAGACGTTCTTCCACTTCGGGGACCGGGCGGCCCTCTTGGCCCCGCAGGGAGTGATCTACAACGAGCGTTACCTCTCGATCGGCGAAGGGACGTTGATCGGTCCGAACGTGTGTCTCACCGCCGGTATCAGCGGCGATCAGGAGATGCTGTCCTGTCCGGTCGTGAGCATCGGACGGCGCTGCGTCATTGGTCGCGGCTCGCACCTTATCGGACACTGGTCGATCCATGTGGGCGACGAGGTCCAGACCGGTCCCTACGTCTACATCACCGATCAGAACCATTCCTACGACGACCCCGACGAGCCGGTGGGCTGGCAGTCGCCCAGCGAACGCGCGGTCAGCATCGGTTCGGGTAGCTGGCTCGGCGCCAACGTCGTGATCCTGCCCGGTACGACCCTGGGTCGAAACACCGTGGTCGCGGCGGGCGCGGTGGTGCGCGGCACGTTCCCCGACCACGTGGTGCTCGGCGGCGTGCCCGCCAAGGTGCTTCGTCACTACACCGAGGCCGGTGGGTGGCAGGCGGGTCCGGCCACTTGAGTTCGCTGTTCGGCATCGACCTGTCGCCGTTGCGCCAGTCCAAGCAGTACCGACGTCTCTACAGCGCGGGACTCTTCTCCGCGCTGGGGGGTCAGGCCACCTACGTCGCGACGGCGTTCCAGTTACGTCAGCTCACGCACTCGACGCTCGAGGTCGGGGCCCTCGGACTCGTCGAGTTGATGCCGTTATTGTTCTTCGGTCTCTACGGCGGGGTGATCGCGGATCGGTGGGACCGGCGTCGCGTGATCATCCTCAGCGAGGTCACGTTGATGGTGGCGACCTCGCTGCTGGTGGTGAACGCGTTCGTGCACCACCCCCAGGTCTGGGCGATATTCCTTCTCGACGCCTTCATCGTCGCCTCGGGCAGCATCCAGACGCCGAGCATCTCGGCGATGAACCAGTTGCTGGTCCATCACGACCAGCAACGGGCCGCGTCCCAGTTGAACGTGCTGCGCGGGACGTCGATGTCGATCATCGGACCGGCCCTCGGAGGACTGCTCTCCGTGCTCGTCGGACCCGGTTGGGCCTACTTCTTCAACGTGGTGACCTTCGTCTTTTCGATCGGCCTGTTCCTCACGCTGGCGCCCGTGGCCACGGTGGGCGACCGGAGCGAGAGTCAGACCGCGCTGATGCGTGAAGGTGTGCGCTACGCGCGCACGCGCCCCGACATCGTCGGCACGTACCTGGTAGACCTGCTCGCGATGACGATGGCGTACCCGGTCGTGATGCTGCCCTTCGTGGCGGCGCACTTCCACGAGACCTACGCGCTGTCCCTGCTCTACTGCGCCCTTCCCGGCGGTGCGCTCCTCGCCACCTTGACGTCGCGCTGGACTCACCGCGTGCACCGGCTCGGACGCGGTCTCGTCTTCGCGGCGGCCGGGTGGGGCATCGGCATCGCGGTCTTCGGCTACTCGTCGGCGCTCTGGCTCGTGTTCCTCGGACTGGCCGGGGCCGGCGGCGCGGACGCCTACAGCGCCGCGTTTCGCCAGACCTTGTGGAACCAGTCGATACCGCCGTCGGTGCGCGGACGCATGGGCGGGCTCGAGATGATCTCCTACGCGCTGGGTCCGATGGCCGGTCAGTTTCGAGCCGGCGCCATGGCTGCCGCCACGACGCTGCGGTTCTCGCTCACCTTCGGCGGCCTGGCCTGCACGGGATCAGTCGCGGCGGTCGCGGCCGCGTTGCCGTCGCTGTGGCGCTTCGACTCGCGTCGTGACCCGCACGTCGCCGAGGTCCGCGCACTGCGCGAGCGTGAGTCGCCGGCGAACGAACCCGACGAGGCCTGAGCCAACGCTCGGCGGACCTCGGAAGAAGCCTCTACGCTTCAAGGGTGCCGACGTCCACTTATCTCGTGACCGTGAGCGGACCAGACCGGGTGGGCGTGGGTGCCGAACTCTTCGCGGCGCTGTCGTCGCTCGATGAACTCGGCGCGGTGCTCACCGACGTCGCCCAGATCACCATTCGCGGGGCCCTGGTCCTCTGCGCTGAAGTGGGGGTGAACGAGGGCGTCACCGTTGAGACGATCCGAGGCGCCCTCGCGCGACGCGACATCGAGCGCGCGGGCATCAGCGCGAGCGTCGAGCCCGTCATCCCGAGCGACGTCGTGCACGGCGGACGACTGCTCGTGACCCTGCTCGCACCCTCGATCAGCGCCCGACAACTCGACGCGATCTTCGCGACGTTCGCTCGATACGGCTCGACCTGTGAACGAATCGTCCACTTGGCGAGTTACCCGGTTGACTGTTATGAACTCGTGGTCCGCGGCAGCAACCACGCCGACTTGCGCGAGGCGCTCGCGTCAGTCGCCAAGGACGTCACGCTCGACCTCGCGGTCCAGCGCGCCGGCTTGCACCGGCGAGCCAAGCATCTGGTGGTGATGGACGCCGATTCGACGTTGCTCCAAGACGAGGTCATTGACTTGCTCGCCGACGCCTGCGGGTGCGCCGAGGAGGTCTCGGCGATCACCGAGGCGGCGATGGCGGGCCAGATCGACTTCGCCGAGTCGCTGCGACGACGCGTCGCGCTGCTGGCGGGACTACCCGAATCCGTGCTCGACGACGTGCGCGCCAAGCTCCGTCTCGCGCCCGGTGCGCGAACGCTCCTGCGAACCCTGCTGCGACTCGGCTACGTGCCCGCAGTGGTCTCAGGCGGATTCGTCGAAGTCCTGGCGCCTTTGATGGCGGAACTGCACGTCGACCACCTCGAGGCGAACCGACTCGAGATCGCCAACGGGGTCATCACCGGCCAGCTCGCCGCGCCCATCGTCGACCGCGCTGGCAAAGCGCGAGCCCTCGAGCGATTCGCGCGCGAGGTGGGCGTGCCCCTCGAACAGACCGTCGCGGTGGGCGACGGAGCCAACGACATCGACATGATCTCGGTCGCGGGCCTGGGAATTGCCTTCAACGCGAAGCCAGTGGTGCAAGAACACGCCGACGCGGCGCTCTCGGTGCCGTACCTGGACGCGGTCCTCTACTTCCTTGGCATCAGCCGCGAGGAGATCGACACCGACTAGGGCCACGAATGGGACTGGCGTCCCATTTGGCACCTCGGCGACATCCGTCCACATTCTTAATTAAGCACTTACTATCGATTAATTACTGAGTAGTAAGGTCTCGCTAACACGAAGGAGGGGTCGTGAAGGTATCAATCGACTCAGAGATTTGTCAGGGTCAGGGCCGCTGTTTTTCCATCGCGCCCGACATCTTCAGTTTTGACGATCTCGGCAACGGTGTCGTGATCGGCGACGGCACGCTCACTAAGCAAAACCTTGACTTAGCCCGTCTCGCGCAGTCCAACTGCCCCGAGCACGCCATCTTCATAGAGGAGGAGTCATGACCATCAAGCCACCCGTTGAAGACTTCGCCACGGACTGGGATCACACCGATCCGCAATGGGTCGCGGACCCCTATCCGATCTGGGACGATCTTCGTCAAAGGTGTCCGGTCGCGCACACCGAACGGTTCGGCGGCGGTTGGTTCCCCGCCACGCACGAAGGTGTCTCGACCGTCGCCAAGGACACGGTGAACTTCACGAGCCGAACCGTCGTGGTGGGCAATGGTCGACCCGGCGAGGAGGCGTTACCCGCGCCAATCGGCGTGGCCCCGCCGATCACGTCGGACCCACCTTTTCACGCCATCGCGCGGCGCATCATGCTGCCCGCGCTCGCCCCCGGACCGGTCAACGCGCTCGAGCCGCAGGTTCGAGAACTCTGCCAGCGACTCTTGGACGACATGGGCGATCACGAGATCGTGAACGCGGGCAACGAGTACGCGCAGTTCATCCCTCCGGCGGTGATCAAACAACTGCTCGGCTTCCCACCCGGCGACGAGGACCTGTTTCGTGAGTTCGTCCACGTCATCCTCGAAGGTGTCGACCACAGCGAGGAGGAACGACTCGAGGAGTTCGCGCCCATCGAGGAGTACTTCGTCAAGCAGATCGAGGATCACCGCGCGAATCCGCGCGACGACTTCACGAACTACTTGTTGAACGTCGAGGTCGAGGGAAACAAGCTCGCCGACGAGCACATCTTCGGCACGATGGTCCTCACGCTGGTGGCGGGCATCGACACGACCTGGTCCGCGATCGGCGCCTCCCTCTGGCACCTGGCGACCCACCCGGACGACCTCGCGCGATTGGTGAACGAGCCCGATCTCATGCCCGTGGCGATCGAGGAGTTCCTGCGCTTCTACGCGCCGGTGACCATGGCTCGACTGGTCAAGCACGACATGGAGTACTTGGGTTGTCCGATGAAGGAGGACGACTGGCTGCTACTCGGGTTCCCCGCGGCCAATCGCGACCCCGCGGTCTTCAAGGACGCGGACCAGTTCATCATCGACCGCGCGGAGAACCGTCACGTGGCCTTCGGACTCGGTATACACCGTTGCGCCGGATCGAACCTCGCGCGCATGGAGTTGCGCGTGGCGATCGAGGAGTTCATCAAGCGCTACCCGCGCTTCGAACTGGCCAACGCCGACGAGGTGACCTGGGCCAAGGGACAGGTGCGCGGTCCGCGTAACCTGCCTATACGTATTCTCCACTAGCGACCGCAACGTCGCCGAGTCACGCGAGGGGGGCTGATGACTGATCGAGAGCCGGTGTTGGATTTCGCGACGGACTGGGACCACACCGATCCCCAGTGGGTCAACGACCCCTACCCGATCTGGGACGACCTGCGCGATCGCTGCCCGGTGGCGCACACGAATCGCTACGGCGGCGGGTGGTTCCCCACGACCCACGACGACGTGTCACGAATCGCCAACGACACCGAGCACTTCACCAGTCGCATGGTCGTGGTGACCAAGAACAAGTTCCCGCCAGGCGCGCCACCGGCGCCCATGGGCGGCGCGCCACCGATCACGTCCGACCCGCCCTTTCACGCCATCGCCCGCCGACTCCTGCTGCCCGCCTTCGCGCCGGGACCGGTCAACGCACTCGAACCCCAGATCCGGGCGTTGTGCGCCAAACACCTCGACGGCCTCGTCGGTCGCGAGACGATCGACGCCGGGCACGAGTACGCCCAGTTCATTCCGCCCGGCGTGATCGCGCGCATGCTCGGTTTTCCGCCCGAGGACGAGGACCAGTTCCGCGAGATCGTGCACGTCGTGCTCGACCTCGTGGACCTCGATCCCGAGGAACGCGGTCCGCTCTTCGAACCGATCAACGCCTACTTCACCAAGCAGATCGACGATCATCGGGCGAACCCGCGTGACGACCTGACCACGTACTTGCTCAACGTCGAGGTGAACGGGAACAAACTCGCCCCCGAACACGTTCGCGGCACGATGGTGCTGATCCTGGTCGCGGGCATCGACACCACGTGGTCGGCCATCGGCTCGTCGATCTGGCACCTGGCGACCCACCCCGAGGACCTCGAACGACTCGTCGCCGAGCCCGACCTGATGCCGGTGGCGGTCGAGGAGTTCCTGCGTTTCTACGCGCCGGTGACCATGGCGCGCCTGGTCAAGGAGGACTACGAGTTCCAGGGGTGTCCGATGAAGAAGGACGATTGGATCCTGCTCGGGTTTCCCGCGGCCAATCGCGACCCCCAGGCGTTCGCCAAGGCCGACGAGTTCATCATCGACCGTGAGGTCAATCGTCACGCGGCCTTCGGACTCGGTATCCACCGGTGCGTGGGATCGAACCTTGCGCGACTCGAACTTCGCGTCGCGCTCGAGGAGTTCCTCGGGCGTTACCAGCGATTCGAGCTCGATACGACGAGGTCCGTCACGTGGGCGCCGGGACAGGTGCGCGGACCACGAGCGATACCGCTGCGCGTGAGGGACTAACCAAGTCGAGCGAGCACGCTGGACACGACCTCTTCGAGCGTCGCGTTCGCGTCGACGCTCGCGCCGTTTTCGTCGGGACCGAGTGGTTCGAGCGTGGCCAACTGTGAATCGAGCAACGACGCGGGCATGAAGTCGTGCGGGCGCTCACCCAGCCGCTCGGTCAGCACCTCGCGCGACACGTCGAGGAACGCGAAGAAGATGTCGGACACGTGGGAACGAAGGATGTCGCGGTAACTGCGTTTCAGGGCCGAACAGGCGACTACCAGGTCGTGGTGCTGGTCGCGAGCCTCGCGAAGGCTCTCGCCCACGGCCTCAAGCCACGGTTCGCGCTGTTGGTCACTCAGGGGACGGCCCGCCGACATCGTCTCGATGTTGTCGTGCGAGTGCAGCCAGTCCGCGTCGATGAACTGCGCGCCCAGGGCCTGGGCGAGTTCTTCGCCGACCGTGGTCTTGCCCGAGCCCGACACGCCCATCACGACGATCGAGCGGTCCGTCACGTCAGGAAGGTTTTTCGGCGTGACCACCGAACTGAGAGCGCATCGCCGAGAGCACGCGAGCGGCGAAGTCGCCTTCGGACCGGGACTCGTACCGCTGCCAGAGCGACGCACTGATCACCGGCGCGGGCACCGACTCGTCGATGGCGGCCTTGACGGTCCAGCGTCCCTCGCCTGAATCCGAGACGCGTCCGCTGAACTCCTCGAGATCGGGTGACTGGGCGAGCGCCGCCGCGGTGAGGTCGACGAGCCAGGAGCTCACGACCGAACCGTGACGCCAGACCTCGGCGACGTCGGCGACGTTGATCTCATAGGAGTAGAACTCGGGGTGATCGAGCGGTGCGGTCTCGGCGTCGGCGTCGCGCCCGCGAAGCCCCACGTCGGCGTGCTTGATGATGCTGAGCCCTTCGGCGATCGCGGCCATCATGCCGTATTCGACGCCGTTGTGGACCATCTTGACGAAATGGCCGGCCCCACTCGGGCCACAGTGCAGATAGCCCTTGGACGCCGAGTCCGCGCGGCGCCCGGGTGAGGGTTCGCCGCCGGGGGCGATGGACGCGAAGATCGGTTCGAGTCGGGCCACGATATCGGCTTCGCCACCGATCATGAGGCTGTAACCACGCTCGAGACCCCAGACCCCGCCGCTGGTGCCGCAGTCGAGGTAGTGGATACCGCGTTGTTTCAGTGCCGCGGCACGGACGATGTCGTCGCGGTAGTACGAGTTGCCCCCGTCGATCACGACGTCGTCGGTCTCGAGGAGCGGCACGAGTTCGTCGAGGACTCGCTGGGTGATGGCCGCGGGCAGCATCAGCCAGATCGCGCGTGGCGCGTCGAGCTTGTCGACGAGGTCCTCGAGTGACGAAGCACCGACGATGTCGGACGCCTCGAGGGCGGCCACCGCGTCGTGGTTCACGTCGTAGACGACCGCGCGGTGTCCGTCGCGGACGATTCGATGCACGAGGTTGGCGCCCATGCGTCCGAGCCCGACCATCGCGAGTTGCGTGGGTCTACTGGTGGTCATCGAGCCTCCTTTGAGCGTACGGATTCAAAGGCCGAGTTGTGGGGTCGCGCGTGACCAGAGTTCGGTCATCCAGTCCTCGATCGCGTGGGGTTCGCGCGGGAGCGCTTCGGAGAGGTTGCGCGCCCCGTCGCTCGTCACGAGCACGTCGTCCTCGATACGCACGCCGATGCCGCGGTACTCCTGGGGCACCGTGAGGTCGTTGGGCTGGAAGTACAGGCCGGGTTCGACCGTGAGGACATAGCCCTCGTGCAGTTCGCCGAGGTACTCCTCGTTGCGAGCGTTCGCGCAGTCGTGCACGTCCAGACCCAGCATGTGGCTCACGCCGTGCAGGGTGTAGCGACGGTGGAGTTGGCGGTCCTTGCGCAGCGCGGTCTCGGGATCCTCGGTGAGGATGCCCAGCTCGTGCAGACCCTCGGCGAGCACTTGCATCGCGGCGTCGTTGGCGGCCATGAAGGGCACGCCGGGTTTCACGGCGGCGATGCCGGCCTTCTGGGCGCGAAGCACCAGCTCGTAGATGCGGCGTTGGGCGGGGGAGAACTTGCCGCTCACGGGCATCGTGCGCGTGACGTCGGCGGTGTAGAGGTTGTGGCACTCGACGCCCGCGTCAAGCAGCAAGAGGTCGCCCGCGCGCACCTCGCCGTCGTTGCGCGTCCAGTGCAGGGTCGTCGCGTGCGAGCCGCTCGCGGCGATGGTGTCGTAACCGACGTCGTTGCCCTCGACGCGCGCTCGTAAGTTGAACACGCCCTCGATGACCCGTTCGCCGCGGCCTTGGGCGACGGGCAGCGCTCGCACGACGTCCTCGAAACCCTTGACGGTGTAGTTCACCGCGAGTTGCAGTTGGGCGACCTCGAAGTCGTCCTTCACGAGACGCTGCTCGCCGAGCGCGATTGCCAGCTGCTCGTCGTCGTCGTTCTCCTCGAGCAGGGCGTCGACGGCGCCGTCGAAGCCGCGAAGGGTGAGTACCGATTTGGCGTCGAGCGAGGTCAGGTCCTTGTCGAGGTACTCGAGCGGCGCGGTCTCGATCGCGAAGTACGTCGCGGACTCCTCGACGCCTCGTCGCACGCCCACCCAGAGTTCGCCGTAGCGCGCGTCGGTGAAGAACTCGTGGGTGTGGTGGTCGCGCCGGTGCGGTACGTACAGGGTCGAACGCGGGCCGGTCGGACCTGGCGCGATGACGAGCACCGCGCCGGGCTCGGTGCAGCCGGTGAGATAGAAGAAGTCGGTGCCCGCACGAAACCGGTAGTCGGTGTCGTTCGCGCGGACTTTGGGATTCCCCGTGGGGATCACGAGTACCCGGTCGCTGAAGCGCTGTCCGATCTTCTCTCGTCGCGCCGCGCTGAAACTCGAGGCGGGATGGACCTCGCTCGACGCAGCGGCCACGTCCCAGTTGTTCGTCATGTGCTCGAAGAGCACGCGTGGACACGGTGGTCGGTGCGGTCCCACCCAGACCCAGTGCTCGGAGATCGGATGTTCGGCTGAGACGTCGGGTTCGGGTGCGTCGATGTTCTCCACAGCCGATAACTTACTCGTGGCCCTGCGACGTGCGTCCTATGCTCGAAATATGGACATATCGGTACAGCAACGCGGAGCCGTCGCGCTCGTCACGTGGAACGAAGGCGAGAACCGCGTCAATCTCGACTCGCTGGGCCGTTTGAATGAGATCCTCGACGAGCTCGAACTCCTCGAGGGTCCCTTGGCGCTGGTCGTGACCGGCCAGGGAAAGTTCTTCTGCAATGGACTGGACCTTGAGCGTTTCGGCTCGAATCCGAGCGAGTTCGCCGCGACGCTCAAAGAACTGAACCGGACCATTGGACGGTTGCTGGTCTATCCCGCCTACAGCGTCGTTGCACTCAACGGACACACCTTCGCCGCGGGCGCTCTGATCTCGTGCGCGTTCGACTATCGCGTGATGCGTAGTGACCGAGGCTACTGGTGCATGAACGAGGCCGAGATCGGGCTGGCGCTCGACGCGCGGCTCTGGTCGATTCTCGCCAATCGACTCCCGCGTCCGACGGCCATCGCGGCCGCGACGACCGCGCACCGTTTCACCGGCCCCGACGCACGCGCCTATGGCATCGTCGAGTCACTGGCCGAGGAGGACGAGCTACTCGAGCACGCCGTCGCGGTCGCCGAGCGCTACGCCACGCTCGATCGCAAGATCCTGGGCGAGCACAAACGGCTCATCCACGGGGACGAGGCGCGACTGCTCGGCTTCGAGGTCTGAGTCAGCTCTTGGTGGTGCGCTCGACGAGGCGCCAGGCCGACGGCAACGCGATACCCGCGAGTCCGGCCTTGATGGCGTCGCCGGCGACGAAGGGCCACATACCCAGTGAGAAGGCCTTGGCGAGCGAGACGTGCAGGTCGATCGCTAGCCACGGCAGGGCGATCGCGTAGAGCAGGATCTCGGCCAGGATCATCGAGATCGCCGCGCGAACGATGTTGCGGTCGCTGCCGCGAGCGGCCAGCCAGCCGAGCAGCATGCCCGCGGCGATGAAACCCAGGAGGTAACCGAAGGTCGCGCCGACGTAGCCGCTCGCGTGGCCCGCGAACCACGGCACGCCCGCGAGTCCCGCGACCAGGTAGAGCGCCATCGACAGTCCGGCGCGACGCCAACCCAATGCCGAGCCGGCGAGGAGCACGCCCAGGGTCTGGCCGGTGATTGGTACGGGGGTGAAGGAGAGGTGGATCGAGATCTGGGCGAGCAGACCGACGAGACCCGCGGCACCCACGACGAGCAGAACGTCGGCGATCAGGGTTCGCGGCAGCAGGTCCGCGAGGACGCGGCGCGGTGCGTTGTGTACGGCAACGGTTGACATGGGGGCTCCTAGAAGTGGCTGACGTAGAAACATTAGCGAACGCGCTCGATCGCGGTCCGTCGCGTCGTCGACAGCGCTTACTCGTCGGTTAGCGAGCGAGTGGCGGCACCAGGTTGACGAAGGCCCGGTCACTGACGCGCTCGACGTGTTCGGCGGCGTCGAGCAGGCGTGCCTCGCTGCCCCAGGGTCCGAGCAGGTGTAGACCGATCGGCAACTGCGCGGCGCTGAGTCCCACGGGAATCGAGATGCCCGGAGCACCCGTGAGATTGGCGAGGGAATTCTGGCGGACGTTGGGCACGTCGACCGGAACCCGTCCCGAGGGGATCGTGACCCACGGATCGTCGATCGTCGGCGCGCCGCCGGGTGTCGTGGGCCAGGCGAGAAAGTCCACGGTGTCGAACGCCGCCGCCAGTGCGTAGCGAACGGCCGCGCGTACGCGGTCCGCGCGCGGCACGATCCGTGCGGGCGTGAGCATGCCCGCGAGCAAGAGGGCGCGCGTTGGTTCGCTCAACGACGCGAACACGTCAGACGAGGGGATGCCGGCCTCGGCGATGAGACGACCGAGGAACGCCGCTCCGGCGAGTTCGAGGTTCTCGATCTTCACCTCGCTGACTTTCCAGCCCGTCGAGGTAAGTACTTTGTTGCACGCGTCGGCCGCTTCGGCGTCGACGTCGCTCCAGAACGGGTCGCGCACCAGGCCGACGCGAAGGCCGCTCCCGCTCTGAAGGGGTAGCGGGCGTTGCAACATCGCGGCGGTGAGCATGCGCACGTCGCCGCCGTCGCGCGCGATCAGCCCGGGCGAGCTGAACGTCGTCGCCGCGCCGAAGTAGCCGTCGTAGGGGACCGACCCGTAGGTCAACTTGAGACCCACGACGCCGCAGAACGAGGCGGGGATCCGCGTCGATCCGCCGCTGTCACTCGCGAGACTGCCCGCGACGAGACGTGCGGCGACCGCGCTGGCGCTGCCCCCCGATGACCCGCCCGCGCAGTGCTGTTCGTTCCATGGATTACGCATCGGGCCGTACGCGGAGTAGAGGCCCGTCGAACCGATCCCGAGTTCGTGCTGGTTGGCGACGCCCACCACGATGACCCCGGCGTCACGGAGGTTGCGGTAGGGGCCCGAGGCGACGGCGGGAATGAGATTGTGTTTCGTGCCGTTGCGCGCGGCGCGCCAGGGCAGGGCGAACATGTCCTTGACCGTGATCGGCACTCCGTAGAGGGGTCCGGCGGGGGCTTGACTTATCTGGGCCTGGCTCAGCTCGTCAAAGAGCACCGGGGTCGAGTTGATCGACGGATCGCGCTCGCGCAGTCGCGCCAACGTCGCCTCGAGCAAGTCCTTCGCGCTCAGATCGCCGTGACGGATGGCGCCGGCTTGCTGGCGAAGCGAGAGGTCTTGGGGGTGGGTCATGTGGCCTTGGGTGCGTGGCGCAGGTCTACGCCGCGCGCGGGGAATGCCTCGAGGTCGATGCGATCGAGCATCTCGAGTTGATTGAGCGCACCGGCGTAGATCATCTCGACCAGGACCAGCTCGTTGTCGTCCACCTCAATGCCGGCGTGGCGGTACGTGGCGCGCGCCCAGTCCTCGAAGTTGTTCATCGGTGTCGTTCCTGCCTTTGAGGCGACTGCTCTTTGTGCTCCTCGTCGATGCTATCCATCCGGGGAACCCCTCTTTTAACCCAGTGCCAAGCCGTGCGTTTCGGACTACTACGTTGTTGGAAAACGGAGGGATTGAATGGGCGCAGAGCAGCGACTCGTCGAATTGGGCCTGGCGTTGCCCGACGCGCCGTCGCCGCGCGCGAACTACGTGTCGGCGGTTCGTGCAGGGTCGCTCCTCTTCGTCTCGGGGCACGGTCCGTACCTGGCGGACGGGACGATGATGACCGGCAAGGTCGGTGGTGAGCTCAGCGCGCAGCAGGGCCGTGACGCGGCGCGACTGGTGGCGTTGAATCTGCTCGCCACGCTTCGTCGCGAAGTGGGATCACTGGACCACGTGACTCGCGTGGTGAAAGTGTTCGGCATGGTGAACTGCGCCCCGGGTTTCGTTGATTCGCCCGAGGTGATCAATGGCTGTTCGGACGTCTTGGTCGACGTGTTCGGTCCACAAATCGGTACGCACGCGCGTTCGGCCGTTGGCGTCTTCGAACTGCCCTTCAACATCGCAGTGGAAATCGAGATGATCTGCGAAATCGCCTGACGCGGACTAGATCCAGCCCTGATCACGGCTGATCTGCTCGACGTCGCCGATGCGAAGTCCCGTTCGACTCTGGAGAGTACGGATCAGACCGCCGGCCTCGTAGAGCGATTCGTGGGTCCCGGTGTCGAGCCACGTCGTCGCGCGCGAGAGTATCTCCGCTCGCAGTTCGCCCATTTCGAGGTACAAGTTGTTGAGTGCGGTGATCTCGAGTTCGCCACGCTCACTGGGCGTGAGTTCACGCGCGAGTTTGGACGCCTTCTCGTCGTAGAAGTAGATGCCCGGTACGGCGTAGGTGCTCTTGGGCTTGGCCGGCTTCTCCTCGATCGAGATCACCTTGCCGTCGATGCCGAATTCGACGACGCCGTAGGCGGCGGGGTCGCTCACCTGGTAGGCGAAGATGAGGGCACCTTCGACGTTGGTGTTCTGCTGGAGGTGCGTACCGAGTCCCGGGCCGTAGAAGAGATTGTCCCCGAGTATCAGCGCGCACTTGTCTCCGTCGAGGAACTCCTCGCCGAGGATCAGCGCTTCGGCCAGTCCGTTGGGCTGTTCTTGGATGACGTAGGTGATGTGCATGCCCAACTGCGAACCGTCGCCGAGTAGTCGTCGAAACGCGTCCTGGTCGTGGGGCGTCGTGATAAGCAGGATCTCGCGGAGACCGGTGAGCATCAACGTGCTCAGCGGGTAGTAGATCATTGGCTTGTCGTAAATGGGTAGCAACTGTTTGGAGACAGCGCGGGTGATGGGATAGAGGCGTGTTCCACTTCCCCCAGCCAGAATGATTCCCTTCACTCCATTAGTATAGAAGTCCAGTTACTCCCTACTTAAGGCCGAGGTGCTCCTATGCGCGTAGTCATCACTGGGGCTGCTGGATTCATCGGCTCTCGGTTCGCTGAATTGTTCCTCGAGCAAGCCGAAGGCATGGGATACGACGACGTCGTCATACTTGACGCGCTGACCTACTCGGGTCGCCGTGAGAATCTCGTCGACGTGCTGACCGATTCGCGCGTGACCTTCGTCGAAGGTTCCATTCTCGACGAGCGCGTCACCGACACCGTCATGCGCGGCGCGCGCGCCGTTGTGCACTTCGCCGCCGAGAGTCACGTCGATCGTTCGATCGCGAGTGCGCGTCCGTTCTTCGAGACCAACGTGTTGGGAACGCAACAACTCCTCGAAAGTGCGCGTCGCGGCGGTGTCGAGCGATTCGTGCACGTGTCGACTGACGAGGTCTACGGATCGATCGCGGAGGGCTCGTGGAAAGAGGATCACCTACTCGAGCCCAACTCGCCGTACTCCTCGAGCAAGGCGGGATCGGACCTCGCGGCCCTGGCGTACCACCGGACGTTCGGGCTCGGGGTGGTCGTCACGCGCTGTTCGAACAACTACGGGCCGCGACAGTTCCCCGAGAAACTGATTCCACTCTTCGTGACCAATCTGAGCGAGGGCCAGAAAGTGCCCCTCTACGGCGACGGTCTGAACGTACGTGACTGGCTTCACGTGGACGATCACTGCCGCGCGCTCCTGCTCGTACTGGAGAAGGGTCGACTCGGCGAGATCTACAACATCGGCGGCGGGACCGAACTGACGAACCGCGCGATCGTCGAGCAACTGCTCGAGCTCTGCGCGAGTGACGAATCGATGATCCAACCAGTGCCGGACCGACTCGGTCACGATCGTCGCTACTCGGTGGACTGGTCCAAGATTCGCAACGAACTGGGTTACCACCCCCAGGTCCCCTTCGAGCAGGGCCTGAAGGCGACGGTGCAGTGGTACCACGACAACGAGGCGTGGTGGAAGCCACTGAAGAACATCGCTTCGTGAAACTCACTGAACTCTCGATTCCCGGCCTCTACCTGCTCGAATCGCCGGCGCACGGCGACGAGCGCGGTCTCTTTCGCGAGTGGTTCAAGCTCGGCAACTTCGCCGAGGCGGGGGTTGACTTCCAGGTCCAGCAGGCGAACTTCTCGCTGTCGACTCGTAACGTGGTTCGCGGTCTTCACTACTCGATGGCTCCCGAGGGTCAGGCCAAGGTCGTGACCTGCGTGGCCGGTGAACTGGTCGATGTCATTGTCGACATCCGAGTCGGGTCGCCCACGTTCGGCGTGGTCGAAGTCGTGACCTTGTCGGCGAACGAGGGACGATCCGTGCTGGTGCCGCGTGACGTCGCGCACGGTTACTGCGTCACGAGCGACCAGGGTGCGCTGGGTTACCTGATCTCCTCGCCGTTCAACGCGCCGATGGAATTTGAGATTCATCCCCTCGATCCCGCCATCGCGGTGCCGTGGCCGCTGAGTGACGAGCCGATCTTGAGTGTGAAGGACGCGGCCGCGCCGACACTCGAAGCGCGTCGGGCAGCCCACCAGCTACCCGTCTTTCGCTAGGCCTCGCACCAGGTCACGAGGCGGGTTCGTTGTAGCGTGGCGTTCGTGAGCACGGCACCACTTCGACTCGTCACCGGCGAGGACCTCGGCGTGCGGATCGACCCCTCGAGTTCGGTGCCCTCGATCGGTTCCGAGCAACAACTACGGTCGCTACTCACGGGACTGGCGGGCGTCGACGCGGTGGGCCTGGAGGCGCGTTGCGCGAAGTTGGCGACGCGCTCGATCAAGAAATCGACGAAGTTCACGGTGATCGACCTGGCGATTTCAATGGTCGATCTCACGACGCTCGAAGGCGCTGACACACCCGGACGGGTGCGCTCGTTGTGCGCCAAGGCGTTGCACCCCGACCCCCGGGACCTGAGCGTGCCGCCCGTCGCCGCAGTCTGCGTGTATCCCGATCTGGTTCGCGAGGCCCGCGCCGCGCTCGGTAACTCGAGCGTCGCGGTGGCGTCGGTGGCGACCGCGTTTCCGTCGGGTCGAGCGTCGCTCAAGGTGAAGTTGCTCGACGTCGCCGACGCCGTGGACGCCGGCGCTGACGAGATCGACATGGTGATCGATCGCGGGGCGTTCCTCGCGGGCCGGGTGGGTGAGGTCTTCGAGGAGATCGTCGCCGTGAAGCAAGCGTGTCGCGGGGCTCACTTGAAGGTGATCCTGGAAACCGGTGAACTCGTGACGTACGACAACGTCCGGCGCGCGAGTTGGCTGGCCATGCTCGCCGGGGCCGATTTCATAAAGACATCGACCGGCAAGGTGAACGTGAACGCCACGACACCGGTCGCGCTGGTGATGCTCGAGGCGGTACGGGACTTCGCCGAGTCGACGGGACGACTGGTCGGGGTGAAGGTCGCCGGTGGCATTCGTACGACCAAGGACGCCATTCGCTACCTGGTGTTGGTGAATGAAACGGCCGGTTCCTCGTGGCTCGTTCCCGACCGCTTCCGATTCGGTGCCTCGTCACTCTTGAACGACCTCTTGATGCAGCGTCTCAAGCAGCAACGCGGTGCCTACGTGCGAGCCGACGAGTTCAGCGGTGACTGAGATGGACCGACGAGAACTCGCCAACTCGCAGTTGGGTTCGCTGAGCTACGACCCGGCTCCGGAATCTTCGGCGATCGCTCACTTGCGTCCCAGTTACGGCGTGTTCATCGATGGAGCGTTCACCGACCCCTCGTCGCACGAGCAGTTCGTGAGCCTCAATCCGGCGAACGAAGACGTCGTGGCTACGGTCGCCCAGTCGAGTCGGGCGGACGTCGATCGAGCGGTCGCGTCGGCGCGACGCGCCTACGAGACGGTGTGGTCCAAGACCAGCGGAGCCGAGCGCTCGAAGTACCTGTTTCGCATCGCCCGGTTGATCCAAGAGCGTGCTCGCGAGCTCGCGGTCGTCGAGACGCTCGACAACGGCAAACCGATCCGTGAGTCGCGCGACGTCGACGTTCCGCTCAGTGCCGCGCATTTCTTCTACTACGCCGGTTGGGCGGACAAGTTGGCGTACGCGGGCTACGGACCCGCGCCAGGGCCGATCGGCGTCGCGGGACAGATCATCCCCTGGAACTTCCCGCTGCTGATGGCGGCGTGGAAACTGGCCCCCGCACTCGCCGCGGGCAACACCTGCGTGTTAAAGCCAGCCGAGACGACGTCACTGAGCGCGCTCGTGCTCGCCGAGATCCTCCAGCAGGCGGACCTGCCGCCGGGCGTCGTCAACATCGTCACCGGCGACGGCTCGACCGGTGCGGCGCTGGTCGAACACCCCGGCGTCGACAAGATCGCCTTTACCGGTTCCACCGACGTCGGCCGGCTCATCCAGCAGAGCGTCGCGTCGAGTCAAAAACGTCTGACCCTCGAACTCGGGGGCAAGGGTGCGAACATCGTCTTCGAGGACGCCCCGATCGACGAGATGATCGAGGGAATCATCGACGGCATCTTCTTCAATCAAGGTCACGTGTGTTGTGCCGGATCGCGCCTACTGGTCCAAGAGTCGGTCGCCGACGAGGTCTTGCGCCGGCTGGTTCGGCGCATGGAACAGTTGCGCGTAGGCGATCCCATGGACAAGAACACCGACGTCGGAGCCATCAACTCCGCGGCGCAGCTGGCTCGAATTCGCGAGCTCTCCTCGTTCGGTGAGTCCGAAGGGGCGACGCGCTACACCAGCAACTGCGCGTTACCCGAGAAGGGCTACTGGTTCGCGCCGACGGTGTTCGCCAACGTCTCGCAGTCCCACCGCATCGCGCGCGAGGAGATATTCGGCCCGGTGCTCTCGGTCTTGACCTTTCGCACCCCCGAGGAAGCGGTCGTGAAGGCGAACAACACCAACTACGGGCTCGCGTGCGGGGTATGGAGCGAGAAGGGGAGTCGCACCTTGTGGGTCGCCGAACGGCTCCGCGCCGGGGTCATCTGGGCCAACACCTACAACAAGTTCGATCCCACCAGCCCCTTCGGAGGCGTACGCGAGTCGGGATTCGGACGAGAAGGTGGACGTCATGGACTGGAGGCGTACCTCGATGTCTGACCCTCGACTGGACGTGCGCAAGACCTACAAGCTGCTCATCAACGGCGCCTTTCCTCGCTCGGAATCGGGTCGCAGCTACAAGGTGCTGGCCCACGACGGTGCGTTTCTCGCCAACGTCGCCCAGGGATCGCGCAAGGACGTTCGCGACGCCGTCGTCGCCGCGCGCGGCGTGCAGTCCAAGTGGTGGGCGTCGTCGGCCTACAACCGCGGCCAAGTGATCTACCGTCTGGCCGAGATGGCCGAATCGCGACGCGACGAATTAGCGAGTCACGTCCAGGCCGCCGAAGGGATCACCGCGTCCGAGGCGGTCTCGAGCGTCGCGCGCGCCATCGACCGCATCGTCTGGTACGCGGGCTGGACCGACAAGATCGCCCAGGTCTACGGCGGGGCCAATCCCGTCGCCGGTCCGTTCTTCAACTTCTCGCTGCCGACTCCCTCGGGCGTCGTGGCGGTCGTGGCGAGCCAGGAGTCGTCACTCGAGGGCTTCATCGACGCGGTCCTCGCCCCCGTCGCCGCCGGCAACACGGTGGTCGCTCTCGCGAGCGAACGCCGGCCGACACCCGCGGTCCTGGTGGGCGAGATGACCGCCACCTCGGATTTTCCGGCAGGGGTGCTCAACATCATCACTGGCGTCACGTCGGAACTGACGCCCGTGCTCGCCAGTCACGAGGACGTCGACGGCATCGACCTGAGCGGGGTGGAACTCGACCAGGCCATCGAGCTCAACGTCAGTGCCGCGGGATCGATCAAGCGCGTCCTTCGACCAAGGGACGATACCGACCCCACTCGTCGCTTGCGCGCGTTCATCGAGACCTCGACCGTATGGCACACGATTGGACAATGATGACCGACCCCTTTGAACTCAGTCGACAAGCGGCGAACGAACTACGCGAGATGACCGGCATTGGTTCCTACGACCTCGCGGTCGTGCTCGGTTCGGGCTGGCGCGAGGGCGCCGCCGCCCTCGGTGTCCCCTCGAGCGAGATCCTCGCGTCCTCGCTGAGCGGCTTCGTCGCGCCGACGGTCGCGGGCCACAACGGTCAACTCCTCTCGGTGCGCGTCGGTGACAAGAACGTGCTGTTGGTGGCCGGGCGCGTGCACCTCTACGAGGGCAACACCGCGCACCAGGTGGTCCACCCGGTGCGCACCGCGATCGCTGCGGGTGCGATGACCGTCGTCTTGACCAACGCCGCGGGCGGTATCGATCCCGCCCAGGGTCCCGGCTCGGTGGTGGTGATCCGCGACCACCTCAACCTGACCGCGACGTCGCCGCTGGAGGGCACGCCTCCGCCACCGCCCTACGGCGCGCGCTTCGTCGACCTCACCGACCTCTACAGCCGGCGACTGCGCGCCCTCGTGCGCGAGACGGTGCCGGACCTCAGCGAAGGGGTCTACGCGGGTTTTCGGGGTCCGCACTACGAGACGCCCGCCGAAGTCGCGATGGCCAGAACCATGGGCGCCTCGCTCGTGGGCATGTCGACCGTGCTCGAGGCGATCGCCGCGCGTCACCTGGGCGCGGAGGTTCTCGGGCTCAGTCTCGTGTCGAACTTCGCCGCGGGCGTCGCCGCCGGAGCGCTCAACCACCTCGAAGTGCTCGAGGCGGGCGAGCACGCGGCGAGTTCGCTCGGCGCGCTGTTGGCGCAGCTCGTTCCGGTCTTGTGAACAAGGCCCTGCTCGCCGAGGTCATGCTCTGGATCGCGAGCGATCCCGACGCGAAGGACCGCGCCGAACTCGAACGCCTGCTCGAAGTTGACGACGAAGAGGAATTGAAGACGAGGTTCTCCTCGCCCTTGCACTTCGGCACCGCGGGTCTGCGGGGTCCCGAGATCGCCGGTCCGTCGGGGATGAACCGCGCGACAGTGAGTCGCGCGACCCAGGGCGTCGTCCACTGGCTCGAAGCAACGGGCGTGGACGCGAGTCGAGGGGTCGTCGTCGGTCGCGACGCGCGTCATGGTTCGGAGAAGTTCAACGACGAGGTGATCGGCGTCTTGCTCGGTGCGAACGTGAAGGTCTACGAGATGCCCGCGCCCATGCCGACGCCGCTCGTGCCCTACGTGGTCAAGCACCTCGGCCTCGCCGCGGGCATCATGATCACCGCCAGCCACAACCCACCGCGCGACAACGGCTACAAGCTCTACGACCAGAGTGGCAGCCAGATCATCGCCCCGAGTGACGAGATCGTCGAACGATACATGGCGAGCGCGTCCGTCGTGACCCACGCGACGCGTTCGAGCGACTGGCACGCCTACGTCGACCCTGACGTGTTGGATTCGTACAAGAGACACATGGTCGAGCGCTTCGGCGTCGCCACGAGTCGACTGTCCATCACGTACACGCCCCTGCACGGCGTGGGTGGGGCGTTGATGACCGAGATGCTCGCCGAGGCCGGTTACACGGACGTCGCGGTCGTCGACGCGCAGTTCGCACCCGACGGCGATTTTCCGACGCTGGCGTTCCCCAACCCCGAGGAACCCGGCGCACTGGACCTCGCCCTCGCGAAGGCTGACGCGGCGAATTCGACGCTCGTCATCGCCAACGATCCCGACGCCGACCGATTGGGTGCGGCGGTCCGCGATGGTGCGGGCTGGCGAGTACTGCGCGGCGACGAGATCGGCTGGTTGCTGGCGTCGTCGTTACTGGACGGGGCGGGGCCCGACGACGTGGTCGCCACCAGCATCGTCTCGTCCACGCTGCTCGAGGCAATGGCGAAGGAGGCAAAGGTCCGCTACGCGGTGACACTCACGGGTTTCAAGTGGATCTCACGAGCCGCGGGCGCGGGCCGCCTTCGTTTTGGCTACGAGGAGGCGCTCGGCTTCGCCGTCGATCCGTTGGTCGCGGACAAGGACGGCATGTCCGCGGCACTGGCGTTGTGCCGCCTGGCCCACGAACTCGAACTCGAGGGCAAGACCCTGCTCGACCGGCTCGACGAGATCGAGGGTCACTTCGGCGTGCACGCTGGCGCGCAACTGTCGCTTCGCGCCGACGGGCCCGAAGGGCTCACGCGGATCACGCGCAAGGTCGACGCGCTGCGGGCTACGCCGCCGGCGTCATTGGGCGGACTCGCGGTGACGCGTGTGGTGGATCTGACACAGGGCGCGTTCGGACTCGCTCCCACCGAGGGCGTGTACTTCGAACTCGGCGAGCACGGACGCGTCGTGGTTCGCCCGTCGGGTACCGAGGCGAAGTTGAAGGCCTACGTCGAGGTGACTACGAATCCGGATTCACCCGTGACCCTGGACCAGCAGCGCGACGACGCGGCGGCGACGTTGGGACGCGTGCGCGACGACCTGGGGACGTTGTTGGCGTTCTAGTTCGCGCGCAGGGCGGCGTAACCGGGCTTGATCACCGTGTTGATCATCGCCAAGCGCTGGTCGAACTGGTAGAACGAACTCTTCGCGGCGTTCAACGTGATCCACTCCATGTCCGCGAGTGTCCAGTTGAAGGTGGCCGCACACTTCTCGAACTCGGTGCTGAGGGTGATGCCGCTCATGAGCCGGTTGTCAGTGTTGAGCGTCACTCGGAAGCGCAGTTGACGAAGTGTCTCGATCGGGTGGGTCGCGATGGACTTGGCGGCACCGGTGTGGACGTTGGACGTCGGACAGACCTCGAGGGGAATGCGCCGGTCGCGAACGTAATTGGCGAGGCGCCCGAGTTCGAACGAGTCGCCGACGTGCTTGATGTCATCGACGATCCGCACGCCGTGGCCGAGACGCTCGGCGTTACAGAACTGCACCGCCTCCCAGATCGACGGGAGTCCGAACGCCTCGCCGGCGTGGATCGTCATGTGGAAGTCCTCGCGCTGGATCAGGTGGAACGCCCGCAGGTGTTCGGTTGGGGGAAAGCCGTCCTCGGGACCGGCGATGTCGAACCCGCACACGCCGTGATCTCGAAAGGACACCGCCAGCGCGGCGATCTGTTCGCTCAGCTGGGCCTGGCGCATCGCCGAGAGGATCGCGCGCACCACAATCGGGTGACCCTCGAGCGCCGCCTGCGCGGCGCCGTGGGCGAAGCCTGCGAGGACCGCTTCGACGACTTCGTCGAGTGTGAGTCCGCGCTGGAGGTGAAGCTCGGGGGCGAAACGCACTTCGGCGTAGACAATCCCGTCACGCGCGAGGTCGAGTGCGCTCTCGCTCGCCACCCGCTGGAGTTGCTCTTTGGTCTGCATGAGCGCGGTCGTGTGGCGGAACCCTTCGAGGTAGCGCACGAGGTCGCTGCCCGGCGCGTCGGCGATGAACCACTCGCGCAGTTCCGTGGGGTCCTGGGTGGGCAGATCGCGGTAGTTCACCTCGCGCGCCAGTTCGAGCACGGTCTCGGGACGCAACCCCCCGTCGAGGTGTTCGTGCAGCAGGACCTTGGGAGCCTGGACGATGATCTCGCGAGTGAGGGTTGGCTCGGACATGGGTCAAGGCTAGCCAACGAGTGCGAGAATTACTTCGTGATCCTCTCGAGCAGGATCCCCGTGGGTACGGGTTGCACCTCGCCGATCGTCGCGGCACCTCGAAGCGCGTCGCGACCACGAGCGAGGTGCTCGTCGTCGTCGGCGAAGAGTTCGAACAGCGGCTCGCCCACGTCAACCTGGTCGCCCTCTCGCACGAGGCACCGCACTCCCGCGCCGGCGCTCACGGGGTCCTCCTTGCGCGCACGACCCGCTCCGAGGCGCCAGGCGGCCACGCCGACGCCCAACGCGTCCACCCGGGTGACGTACCCGCTCGTCTCGGCGGTGACGACCTCGCGGATCGGCGCCGGTGCCAGCACCGCGTCCGGGTCGCCGCCCTGGGCGCGGATCATCGATCGGTAGACGTCGTGAGCCGAGCCGTCATCGAGCTTCTCTCGTGGGTCGACGTCGATGCCGACGAGAGCGAGCATCTCGCGCGCGAGCGCCAGCGTGAGTTCACGCACGTCGCTCGGTCCGCCACCGCGTAGCACCTCGAGCGACTCGACGACCTCGAGCGAGTTGCCCACGGCGCGTCCGAGCGGTTGGTCCATGGCCGTGAGTTGCGCCACGGTCGCCACACCGTGGCTCTCGCCCAGCGCGACCATGGTCGAGGCCAAGTCGCGGGCGCGCTCGCGGGTCTTGATGAAGGCACCGCTTCCCACCTTCACGTCCAGTACGAGGGCGCGGGTGCCTTCGGCGATCTTCTTGGACATGATCGATGACGAGATCAAGGGAATCGACTCGACGGTCCCGGTCACGTCGCGAAGTGCGTAGAGCCGCCGGTCGATTGGCGCGAGGCCGGCGCCGGCGGCGCAGATCACCGCGCCGATCGATTCGAGTTGCTCGCGGATCTCGTCGTTGGAGAGCGCGGCGCGCCATCCAGGAATCGACTCGAGCTTGTCGAGCGTGCCACCGGTGTGACCGAGACCGCGACCCGAGAGTTGGGGCACGCACGCGCCGCAGGCGGCGACGAGTGGCGCGAGGATCAACGAGATCTTGTCGCCGACGCCCCCCGTCGAGTGCTTGTCCACGCTCGGACGCGACAGGCCGCCCAGATCGAGCGTCTCACCCGAGGCGATCATGCAGTCGGTCCAGGTGCGCAGTTCACGCTCCACCATGCCCCGAAAGAAGACCGCCATGAGCAGCGACGACATCTGTTCCTCGGCGACGTCGCCTCGCTGATACGCGTCAAGGACCCACGCGATCTGTTCGTCGGCGAGTTCGGCGCCTTCGCGTTTCGTGGTGATGACGTCGACGGCGCTGAAGTTCATTGGCTCGCGCGAGTCCCGAGGTCCTCGGGGCCGAACGCCTCGGGCAAGAGCTCGTGCAGGTGGCGCGCGGCGATGCCCGGTCCCGCGTCGATCAGGAGGCCGCCGCCACCGTGCTCGTAGAGGAGTTGTCGACAACGTCCGCACGGTGCGATGGGCTGGGCGTCACCCGCGACGATGGACACGCCCGCGAGTCGTCCGCCGCCCTGGCGCGCCAGGTCGCTCACGAGCGAACACTCCGCGCACAGGGTCAGTCCGTAGCTGGCGTTCTCGACGTTGGCGCCCTCGACGATGCGCCCGTCGGTCGTGTAGCCAGCGGCGCCAACCTTCACGTGCGAGTAGGGACTGTAGGACGTCGACGTCGCGCGAATCGCTCGTTCACGAAGCGTCTCCCACGGGATTTCGTTCAACGAACTCACGGTGGTAACAGTACACTTCGCTCAGCGTGAACAATCCCTTGGAGAACCGAGTCGTACTCAGTGATGAAGTCGCCACTGCGCTCCACGACGCACGTCCCGTCGTGGCCCTGGAGACCACCATCGTCGTCCAGGGGCTTCCCGCGCCGATCAATCTCGACGTCGCACGCGACTGCGACCAGGCCGTGCGAAAGTCCGGCGCGGTGCCCGCGACGATCGGCCTGCTCAATGGCAACGTGGTCGTCGGGCTGAGTGCCGAGGAACTCGAGCAACTCGCGTCACCCGAGCGAAACGCGGCGAAGTTGTCTTCGCGCGACCTCGGCCTCGCGCTGGCGAGTGGTCGCGACGGTGCGACCACGGTCGCGGGCACGATCGCGCTGGCCCGTTACGTCGGCATCGACGTCATGGCGACGGGGGGACTGGGCGGGGTCCATCGCGGCGCCGCCCAGAGCTTTGACGAGTCCGCGGACCTGACCGCGCTCTCGCGCACGCCGGTGCTCGTGGTCGCCTCGGGGGTCAAGTCGATCCTGGATATCGGCGCGACCCTCGAACGGCTCGATTCGCTCGGCGTGCCCGTGGTGGGTTATCGCACCACGTCGTTTCCCGGTTTCTACCGTTCGCGCACCGACTTCGCCCTCGACTGGTCGCTCGGGAACGCCGAGGACGTGGCACGCGCCTTTCTGGCGCACCGACTCTTCTCGCCTACCGGGATGCTCGTGGCGAATCCGGTCGCCGAGGACCAGCAGTTGGACGCCCAGGTGCACGACCACGCCCTCGACAGCGCGCTCGCCCTCTCGAATCATCTGGGCGTCACCGGAAAGGAGGTCACCCCGGTGCTGCTCGCGGAGTTCGCTCGCGTCACCGCGGGACAAAGCGTCCAGGTGAACCGCGAACTGGTGGTCGCCAACGCCGAACTGGCCGGACGCATCGCGCTGGCCCTCGTGAAGGCTCGACCGTGAATCAGAAGCGCGTCGTGGTCGTGGGCGACGCCATGGTCGACGTCGTCGTGCGCGCGCTCGAACCGGTACATCTCACCAGTGACACCGCGTCGAAGGTACGCCTCGGCCGCGGTGGCTCCGCGGCCAACATCGCCGTCGAACTCGCACTGGACCATCACGTGGCCTTCGTGGGTGCCGTGGGCGAGGACCCGGCGGGCGAGATCTTTCTGGCGGATCTTCGGGCTTCGGACGTGACGCCACTGGTTCAGATCCTGCCAGGCGCGACCGGCGTCGTGGTCGCCTTCGTGAACGACGACGGTCAACGCGCGATGCTCACCGATCGCGGCGTCAACGCCCGACTAGACGGCGACGCCGTGCGCGAGGCGCTGGTCGTGCCGTTCGACCACCTGCACGTCTCGGGCTACACCTTCCTCGACCCACGTACTCGAACCATCGCCATGGACTGTCTCGCCTACGCGCGCCAACTGGGGTCGAGCACGTCGGTCGACGTCTGCTCGGTCGCACCGCTTCGTCAGCTCGGCGCGGCCAAGTTCTTGAGGGCCACCGGTCGGGTGACGATGCTGTTCGCCAACGAGGAGGAGGCCTGCGCGCTGGGCGAGTCGAGGAGTCTGCAGCGCGCCCTCACCGCCATTCGCCCGTACGCCGAGGAAGTCGTCGTGACCCTCGGCGACCGCGGTGCGTTGGTCGTGAGTGACGGCGAACTCGTTCGCAAGCCCTCTCGTGAGGTCGACGTCGTCGACACCACCGGCGCGGGCGACGCCGCGACCGGTGCCTACCTGTCCAAGCGACTCAGTGGACGAAGTCGCGACCAGTCCCTCGAGTTGGCGATGAGTCGCGCGTCCAAGGTCGTGCGCAGACTGGGCTCGCGCGCCTAGCCAATCCGTTCGCGCGTTGATCGAGGGAGCCGCCGTGACTCAGCGTCGCTGAAAGGGCACGCCGTCGGCCGCGGGCGGCCGGATGCGACCCACCAGACCCGAGACCACCGCGATCGTGATCACGTAGGGCAGGGCCGTGATGAACTGTTGGGGAATGACCAGCTGGCTCAGGTAGAGGTTGAGGTTGGCACTCAACGCGATGGTGAAGCCGAACAACAGCGACGCCATCAGCGCGCCGTAGGGGCGCCAGCGGCCAAAGATCATGATGGCGAGGGCGATGTAGCCGTAACCGGCGGTCATGCCGTAGGTGAAGGGCGATCCCGGACCCAACGTGAAGCCCGCGCCCCCGACGCCCGCGATGAAGCCACCGAGGATCACCGCCCCGTAACGAACGCGGACGACGTTGATGCCCACGGTCTCGGACGCGATCGGCTTCTCGCCGACCGAGCGCACGCGTAGTCCCCAGCGCGTGCGAAAGAGCGCGAAATTGGCGAGGATGACGGCCGCGAAGGCGATGAAGACCAGCACGTTCTGGTCAAAGAGCACCGGCCCCACTAGCGGGATGTGCGAGAGTCCGGGAATGGCCCAGACGGGCAAGCCGTAGGAACCATTGAGGTTCTGATGGGTGTCGAGCACCTGGGTGGACAAGAACTGGGACATCGCGGTGCAGAAGGCGACGATGACCACACCGACGATGATCTGGTTGGCGCCGTAACGAAGGGCCATGATGGCGAGGATCCAACCAAACAGCGCGCCGAAGAGTCCCGCCAGGACGAGCGCGAAGGTCAACGAGAGCCCCGTTCCGTGCAGGGCGCTCGCGAAGACGATCGACGCGAGGGCGCCCGAGATGAACTGGCCCTCGATGGCGATGTTCACCACGCCCGAACGCTCGCACAACGTGCCCGAGAGCGAACCCAACATCAAGAACGTCGAGACCGCCACCGCGCTCGCCAGGATGCTGGTGAGTTGCAGGTCGAGACTGCCTCGAGCCACCCATATCAGGAAGCCGAGCAAGAAGACCAGAAGGCCGGCGTAGAGGATGCCCGACGCTCGCCGGTCAAAGCGCTTCCAGGCCATGAGCGCCCCCACCGCGACGCTGATCAGACCGAACACGTAGCCGGTAATCGACACGTCGACGGTCATGGTGCGCAGCGCGCCGCCGTGATTGACGCCGAGCCAGAGCACCACGGGCCAGAGCACGAGATAGGCGCCGACGACGACGGCGAGGTTTCGCGCGCCGCGCACCACGTCGAAGAAGCGCGCGAGGCGTCTCAACGGCGCGAATGACCTGGCGCGCAGGGCGACGAAGAGCACGACCACGCCCGCGAGCAGGAGAAGGACTTTCCACACGTCGTTCACGACTGGCCAGATGGTCGAGGTGTCGTAACCGAACTGAATCGTCGTGTGCAGCTTCGAGTCGGCCGAGCCGTACCAGAGTATCTCCAGGATTCCCAACGCGATGAGCGTGATGCCGTAGGCGAGTGAGCGCTTTCGAGTGATGACGCGCAGATTCTCGCGCGTGACGATCTCGCGGGTCTCGGTGCTCATCAGACCCAGCCCCCCGCGTACGTGCTCTCCATGAGTCGAGATCCGCCGCGTAGGTGGAACACCTCGATGAGCAGCGCCGGCGTGGCGACACAGAAGACGACCACGGCTTGGATGACGTCGGCGAGAGAGAACTGGATGTTCGTGGGGGTGAAGGCCTGCATCGCTTCGCCGCCGGTGAACATCGCGCCGAAGAAGATGGCGGCGAAGAAGACGCCCCACGGTTTGTTGCGTCCGAGCAACGCAACCGTGATGGCGTCGAAGCCGTAGGAGCCTCCGAAGTTCGGCGTGACGAAGTGATCGACGCCCGTCAGTTCCAACATTCCCGCGAGACCCAGCAGGGCGCCGGCCAGCGCGAGACAGATGATGATCGAGCGCCGAGAATAGATGCCCGCGACGCGTGCGGCTTCGGGATTCTGACCGACCATCAGGAGTTCAAAACCGGTCTTGGAGCGGTTGAAGAACCACTGCACGGCAAAGACGGCGATCAGGGCGATGACGAAACCGATGTTCAGCAGAAGGGCGGAACTCAGATGAGAAAAGAAATACGGAAGCTGTCCCGACACCCCGACCGCCTTGGAGGCGCCGTCGAGTACGCCCGGTCGAGCGAAGAGCGGTTGGATCAGCAGATACCCCAGGATGGCGATCATCGTGTAATTGCTCATCATGGTGACGATGACCTCGTGGGCACCCGTATACGCCTTCAAGACACCCGCGAAACCGGCCATGAGTGCGCCGCCGCCCATCGCGGCCAACATCTCGAAGGGAACCTGGAGTGCGGGCGTGAGATGGAAGGAGAAGCCGACAAGTAACGCGAGCACGCCTCCGAGGATCACCTGACCCTGGCCACCGATGTTGAACAGCGAACTGCGAAAACCTATCGCGAGGCCCAGCCCGGCGACGATGAGCGGGGTGGCGTAGGTCAAGGTTCCCGAAATCGGGGTGAGTACCGTCGCGAGATTCGCTTTATCTGGTTCATCGATCAACAGACGCAGTGAATGGAAGTTGACGATCGCGCCCTGGAAGAGTTGCTCGTAGGCGAACCAGACCGTGTTGAAGCTGCTCGCGATCGTTCCACCCGGGTGCGAGAAGAAGTGCGACCACGACGTCAACAACGTGGGTTGGGTGACGATGATCATGATGGCGCCGAACGAGAGACCCACGAAGAGGGCGAGAATCAACACGAGGAACATATTTGCTTGACGTGCGCGAACGACGAGGCGCAAGAAAGCGTCCAAGCGTGGAGGTTCGCTGACGGTGGTCACTGGGCCACCTTGGCCGCAGCGGCACCCGCCATCAGCAGACCCAGCTCTTCTCGGCTCGTGGTGGGCGGAACGATCGCTTGGATCTCGCCATCATAGAGAACGGCTATTCGATCTCCCAGGGCGAACACCTCGTCGAGCTCGCTCGAGACGATGACCACCGCCACACCGGAGTCGCGGATGTCCACGATCTGGCGGTGCATGAACTCGATGGATCCGACATCGAGCCCGCGCGTGGGCTGTGAGCAGATCAGGACCTTGAGTTCTCGCGACAGCTCGCGCGCCATGACGACCTTTTGCTGGTTGCCACCCGACAGCGCACCGACGGGCGAGTCCTCGCTCTGGGAGCGAATGTCGAACGACTCGCGCTTCTGGGCGCCGTTGAGTTTGATGGCCTTGAGGTTTCGACCGAAACGACGCCGGAATCGAGGGTCGTCAAGCTGGTCCAGCACCAGGTTGTCCGACAGCGACAAACTCGGTATCAGTCCGTGGCGCTGACGATCCTCGGGGACGTGACCCACGCCGGCGTCCAAGAAGCGCCGGACGCTCTGCCCGGCGAGGTCGACGTCATTGATCAGCACGCTGCCGGCCGACGGGTGACGCATTCCCGTCAAGGCCTCGACGAGTTCGGTTTGCCCATTCCCCTGCACACCAGCTACTGCCACGATCTCGCCGGCGTGCACGTCGAAGGAGACATTCTTGACGCTGGTGAGCCCGCGCGCGTCTTCGACGTAGAGGTTCTGCACCTTTAGCGCCACGTCGCCGAGGGTCGCGGGGCGCTTCTCGACCACAAAATTGACGTCGCGTCCGACCATCATCGTCGCCAGACTGCGTTCGCTGGTTTCACCCGGGGTCGTGACGCCCACGACTTCGCCCAAGCGCATCACGGTGATCACGTCCGCAATCGCGAGGACTTCGCGAAGCTTGTGGGTGATGAAGATAATGGATTTGCCGCTCGCCTTCAGCGAGCGCAGGATCACCATGAAGGCGTCGGTCTCCTGGGGCGTCAGTACAGCGGTTGGTTCGTCGAGGATGAGCACGGATGCTTCGTGACTGAGCGCCTTGAGAATCTCCACGCGTTGCTGTGCTCCGATGGGCAGGTCCTCGACGGTGGCCTGGGGATCGTCGATCTCGAAGCCGTATTCCTTGGCCAGTTCGAGAAGCCTTGACGTCGCCGCTCTATAGTCGATCACCGGCCACGGCTTGACCGGCTCGGAGCCGAGGATGACGTTGTCGGCGATGCTGAACACGGGGATCAGCATGAAGTGTTGGTGCACCATGCCGATGCCGTGATTCACCGCGTCCTTGGGATCGACGATCGTGACGACCTGGTCGTCGATCAATATCTGTCCGTCGTCGGGCGTGATGAGTCCATAGAGGATGTTCATCAGCGTCGACTTCCCAGCGCCGTTCTCGCCGAGCAAACAATGGATCTCGCCAGGATTGACGACTAAGTCCACCTTGTTGTTGGCGATGAGTGAGCCGAAACTCTTGGTGATACCGCGTAACTCAAGCTTCATCTTCGGTCCGTTGTCAGTTGTATCGAAACTACGTGGGGCTGAGCCGTTCGGCTCAGCCCCACGTAGTTTGAAGTACTACTCGGAGGTTCTATTTACCGCCGACGGGTACCTTGATGCTGCCGCTTTCAATACCCTTCGTGATCGTGGCGACCGCGGTGAGGACTGACTTGGGCAACTGCTTCGCCATGGCGCTCTGGGAGTCTTGGATGAACGCCGCGCCGCCGTTGGCGAGCGTGCCGATGTAGTCGCCACCGGCGAACTGGCCAGAAGCCTGCTCGAGGACCGCCGCCTTCACCGAGGCGGTGACGCCCTTGGTGACCGAGTTCAGGAAGAGGTTGCAGTCTGGCGCGTCGGAGATGCAGCCGTCGGTGTCGACCCACTCGACGTTCGCCTTCAGCTTGTGAGCGGCGTTCCACGTGCGTACCGCCGAGGTGGTACCGAGACCGTCACTACCGGCAACCGGGAAGATCGTCGTGGCGCCTTGTGAGAGGAAGGCTGTCGTGTCGGTACGCGCCGTCGCGGTGTCGGTGAAGCTGCCGATGAAGGTACCCTTCTGGGTCTTCTCGTTCCAACCCAGGACCTGGACGTTCTTCTTCATCTTCGTGTTGTAGTACTGCACACCGTCGTAGAAACCGTCCATGTAGTAGGTGACCGAGGAGAACTGCTCACCACCGTAGGTGGCGACCTTCGGTGACTTCGGATTCTTCAAGACCGCGTACGCCGCGGCCTCGTAGCCACCGAGGAACGCGTCCTGCTGGGTCTCGTAGGTCAAACCCAGGATGTTGTTCCCCGGAGCCGTTCCCGTGTAGGGCGGGATGGCGATGCCGTCGTTACCGGGGCTCGTGTCCCCGTTGTCGACCTGGGCGAAGTGGACCGTCGGATTGTTCACGGCAGCGTTCCACGTGGCGTCGGACATCAAGAAGCCGACCGTGATGATGATGTCGCACTTCTCCGAGACGAACGAAGCGATCTCGGAGTCGTAGTTCGACTCGGTGCCGGTCGACGGCGTAGAGATGACCGACTGTGCGATGTTGGGACTTACGGCCGCCGCCTCTTGGAGACCAAGATACGCCGACGCGTTGAACGACTTGTCGTTGATGCCGCCCGTGTCGGTGACCTCGCAGGCCAAGGTCTTGGCGTAGGTCACGTGCGGTGATCGCGATGAAGCACCGGCCACGACCGACGTGCCCGTCAAGACGAGCGCCACGGCGCCCATCGACACGGCCAACCGTCGTGTCGATAAGAACTTCTTCCCTTTATTCATTCTTCCCTCCCGGAAAATTTGTATGCCGTTTTGTGAAGAAGCACGATGCATTTTTCACGTACCGGACCGGTAATGGATTTGACAATAGCCCACCGTCTCTGCGCGAACCGGCGCTCTGATTTCGTAGGAGTTAAGTGTTGTCCACGCCAGTTTTGATGGCGGCGCGAGCGTGGGCGACGCGGCGTGAACAACGAAACGTCCGGTTCATTGAATTATGACCAAAAGGCTCAGTGTTTCGGGGCGTGGTTGGACACCCGCGGAACCGCGAGACTCACGACCAGCGCCACGAGCGTGATGAGCGCCGACACTTGGAACGTGCGCTGGTAGCCGCTCACCAGCGCGATCGCCGAGGCGGGGTTGGCGAAGGTCGCGCTGCGGTCGGCCGCCACCGTGGCGAGTACGGCGAGACCGAGCGAACCCCCGACCTGACGCGCGGTGTTGAGCACTCCCGACGCGAGTCCGGCGTCGGCGCGGTCGACCCCCGCGGTGGCGGTGTTGGCGAGCGGCGAGAAGAGCAGACCAATGGCGAAGGCGCACATGAAGGCGGGCGTCAAGACCGAGCCCCAATAGGAACTATCGACCTTGATCATTGAGATCCAGAGGAATCCCAGCGTGGCTATTGCTGCCCCCGCGAGCAGGATCGGACGACCACCGGTCTTGGCCATGATTCGAGAGCTGATCTGGGCGCCGATGATGATGCCGAGGGCCATCGGCAGGAACGCGAAACCCGCCTTCACGGGTCCGTAGTGCAGGATCAGCTGGAAGTAGTAGGTGAGGAAGTACCACATGGCGAAGAACGCGCCCCCGATGAGGAACATGACCAGGTTCGCCGTGGTGATGGCGCGCGACTTGAAGATGCGAAACGGGACCAGGGGGTGCGAGGCGACCTTGGACTCCCAAAAGAGGAAGGCCACGAAGCCAATGGCGCCCGCGAGGAACCAGGACAGCGTGAACGACGAGCCCCAACCCCGCGTCGTGGTGTTCACGACGCCGTAGATGAACGACGCGAGCGAACCGGTGACGAGCACCGCGCCGGTGACATCGAGTTTGACCGCCGCGTCGCGATTGCGCATCTCACGCAGGTACATCGCCGCCACGACCGCCGCCACGATGCCGATGGGCACGTTGATGAAGAAGACCCAGCGCCACGAAACCCAGCCCGTGAGGATGCCCCCGAGCAGTCCGCCCACGGCGCCACCGGCACCGGCGACCGCGCTCCAGGCGCCGATCGCCTTGGGCAGACGCGGACCCTGGAAGGTCGTGACGATGATGGTCAGCGTCGCGGGCGACAGGATCGCTCCTCCGATTCCTTGGACGGCGCGGATCGCGACCATCTGGGGACCGGTCGCGGCGAAGCCGGCTCCGATGCTCGCGATGGTGAAGATGGCCAAGCCCGTCATGTAGACGCGTCGGCGCCCGAAGATGTCAGCTGCTCGACCTCCCAAGAGCAAGAAGCCCGCGAAGGTGAGCACGTAGGCGTTCACGACCCACTGCGCACTCGACACGCTGAAGTGCAGATCATGACCCATGCGCGGCAACGCCACGTTCACGATCGAGACGTCGAGTACGACCATGAACTGCGCGAGGCACGCGATGGTGAGGATTATCCAATCAGGCGCGTGACGGTGCGGGGCTCTTACCTTTGTTGACATGCGACGAGTGTAATGGTGGACTTGTGCGCGGTTCACGGTCTGCACGTGTCGACGCCTCGAATTTCGGTAACACTTGAGACATGGCAGCTCAGTTCATCTTCACCATGCGCGACCTGCGTCGCTTCTACCCGCCGGACCGCGAGGTGCTTCGGGGCATCAACCTGTCGTTCTACCCCGGCGCCAAGATCGGCGTCATCGGCGCCAACGGGTCGGGAAAGTCGTCGCTCCTTCGGATCATGGCGGGACTCGACGACGGCTTCACCGGCGAAGCGCGTCTCACCCCCGGGTTCAGCGTGGGCTATCTCTCCCAAGAGCCCCAACTCGACGAATCCAAGGACGTGGTGGGAAACGTCGCGGACGGCGTGGGTGAGCAGCGCGACCTACTCGTGCGTTTCAACGAGGTGTGCGCCGCGATGGGTGATCCCGGCGCGGACTTTGACGCACTGCTCAGCGAACAGTCCGATCTGCAAACCAAGATCGACGCCGCGGGCGCGTGGGACCTCGAACGCACGCTCGAGATCGCGATGGACGCGCTTCGCCTGCCCGCGCCCGACGCGAACGTGGCCACTCTCTCGGGAGGCGAGCGTCGCCGGGTGGCGTTGTGCCGCTTACTGCTCTCCAAGCCCGACCTGCTTTTGCTCGACGAGCCGACCAACCACCTCGACGCCGAGTCGGTGGCGTGGTTGGAGCGATTCCTCCAGGACTACGCCGGCACCGTGGTCGCGATCACCCACGACCGCTACTTCTTGGACAACGCCGCCTCGTGGATCTTGGAACTCGACCGGGGACACGGTATTCCCTGGGAGGGCAACTACTCATCGTGGCTGGAACAGAAGCAGGCGCGACTCGCCTCGGAGGAGAAGGCCGACAAGGCTCGCCAGGCCGCGCTCGAGCGTGAACTCGAATGGATTCGGATGTCCCCGCGAGCGCGCCAGAGTAAAGGCAAAGCCCGCGTGAGCGCCTTCAATGAACTCGTCGCCGAATCAGAGGCCGCCGAGCGACGGGCCGACAAGCTCGAGATCGTGATTCCCCCCGGCCCCCGGCTGGGAGACGTGGTGGTGAACGCGCATCATCTGGTCAAGGGATTCGACGATCGTCTGCTCATCGAAGACCTGACGTTTCTCCTGCCGCCCGGCGGCATCGTGGGCGTGATCGGACCTAACGGTGCGGGCAAGACCACGCTGTTCAAGATGATGCTCGGTCACGAGAAGCCCGATTCGGGCACGATCGAAGTGGGCAGCACCGTGGCGTTCGCTTACGTGGACCAGAGTCGCGATGATCTCGATCCCGACGCCACGGTCTTTGACGAGATCAGCGAGGGTCAAGAACACATGGTGGTCGGCCATCGCGAGATCCACGCACGCGCCTACGTAGCGAGCTTCGGTTTCAAGGGCAGCGATCAGCAGAAGAAAGTCGGTGAGATATCGGGCGGTGAGCGTAACCGAGTCCAGTTGGCCAAGGTGTTGCGAAGCGGCGGCAACGTGCTGTTGCTGGACGAACCGACCAACGACTTGGACGTGGACACCCTGCGGGCCCTCGAGGACGGTCTCTTGGCCTTTCCCGGCTGCGCGGTGGTGATCAGTCACGACCGTTGGTTCCTCGACCGCGTCGCGACCCACGTGCTCGCCTTCGAAGGCGACTCGGTCGTTCGTTGGTTCGAGGGCAACTTCACCGACTACGAGGCTGAACGTCACAAGCGGCTCGGTACCGACGCGGACCAGCCACACCGGTTCCGCTACAAACCCCTCACCCGCTCGTAGGGATCGTCGCTCGCGACGAGTTAAGTATTCGCTAGAACTAGAGTGCTCCTCGTGAGCAACGGCACGGATTATTCGACGTATTTGCGCATCCACGACCTGCTCGAACTACAGATCCCCCTCACCGACGACGCGCCCGACGAGTTGCTGTTCATCGTCGTACACCAGTCCTACGAACTCTGGTTCAAGGTCATCATCGACGAGTTGCGCCGGGCCAACGCGGCGCTGCACGTCAACGAACCCTGGCGCGCGACCGCGCACCTGCGCCGGATGGTCGCCATCGAGGACCTCTTGCTCGAGCACTTGCGCGTGCTCGAATCGATGTCGCCCGAGGGATTCTTGGAGTTTCGAGACCCGCTCAATCCGGCGTCGGGATTCCAGTCCTTTCAATTCCGGGCGATCGAGTTCCTCAGCGGCGCGGGCAAGAAGGCCATGCTCACGTTCGAACTGTTCGGCGAGGCTCAGCGTCGCTGGCTCACCACCATCAGCGAGGAGCCGACGCTGTGGTCGACCTTCGAGCACTCGTTGCGAACAACGCTCGGCGCGCCCAATGATGACCTGCTCGAAATCCTGTGTGCGCTCTATCGGCGACACGACACGCCCGAGACCTCGGCGTTGCACGCGGTGGCCGAACTGATGATGGACCATGACGAGCGCCTCGCGATGTGGCGCCACCAACACATGATGATGGCGGGTCGCCAGATTGGCCGGCGACCCGGGACGGGCGGCAGCGAGGGCATGGCGTACCTGGACACGACCATCACACAAAGGCTGTACCCGTTGTTGTGGGAAGTGAGGTCCGTACTGTGATACTTCGCGACGACTGCGAGGTCCTTGACGGCCTCGACGAACTCGCGCCGCTGCGCGGCGAATTTCGTCTGAATGACGGCGAGATCTATCTCGACGGCAACTCACTCGGTCCGCTCAGCGAGGCGTCGAGCCGGCGCGTCAACGAGGTCATCGATGAGGAATGGGCCAGGGGACTGGTGCGCAGCTGGAACAGCGCGGGTTGGATGGCCGAGCCCACCCGACTCGGCGACAAGTTGGCGCCGCTGATCGGCGCGCGCACCGGTGAGGTGCTCGTCGCCGACACGCTGACCTTCCTGCTCGCGAAGTTGATTGGCGGTGCCCTGGCGCTTCGAGAGGACCGACACGTCGTGATCACGGACGTGGACAACTTCCACTCGGACCTCTACATTGTCGAGGCGATGGCGGCGCGCGCCGGTCGGCCCGTCAGCGTGCGCGCGATAAAGCGTGAGGACCTGGACGCGTCACTCGACCAGGACGTAGCCCTGGTGATGCTCACGCACGTGGATTTTCGAACGGGCGAGATGCTGGACATGGCGGGGATCACCCAGAAGGTGCACGCCGCGGGAGCATTGATGCTCTGGGACCTCGCGCACTCGACGGGTGCGGTGCCCGTGGACGTCACCGAGGCGAACGCCGACTTCGCCGCGGGTTGTGGCTACAAGTACCTGAACGGCGGGCCGGGCGCACCGGCGTTCTTGTACGTGGCCGAACGTTGGCAGGGGGTACTCGAGAACCCGCTACCCGGTTGGCTCGGGCACGCCCGACCCTTCGACTTCGAGCGGCGCTACGAACCGGCAGCCGGCATGCAGGCGTTCGTGACGTCGTCGCCGTCGATGATCGCCTTGGCGTCGCTCAACGGGGCCCTGGACGTCTTCGAGCGCGTCACGATGGATCAGGTGCGAGCCAAGAGTCTCGCCCTCACCGATCTATTCATCACCTTGGTCGAGGACCGGTTGCCCGGCGTCTTTGAACTCGTGACCCCGCGCGATCACGGTCGGCGCGCTAGCCAGGTGGCCCTTCGCCACCCCGATGGCTACGGCATCGTCCAGGCGCTCATCGAGCGCGGCGTCATCGGCGACTTTCGAGCGCCCGACATCTGTCGGTTCGGTTTCACGCCGTTGTACCTACGCTACGTGGACGTCTTTGACGCGGTGGAACGTCTCGTGGAGGTCATGACTTCGCAGATGTACCGCGACCCGCGGTTCTTGGTCCGCAACCCGGTCACCTGATCACTGCGAGAAGATGATCGTCCGTTTGCCCACCAGGGCGACGCGGTCCTCGGCGATGAGGCGCACGGCGCGCGCGAGGACGTTGCGTTCGATGTCGCGTCCGAGCGACACCAGATCACTCGGCATCTTGGCGTGACTCACGCGCACGACGTCTTGTTCGATGATCGGCCCTTCGTCGAGTTCGGGGGTGACGAAGTGCGCGGTGGCGCCGATGAGCTTGACGCCACGTTCGTAAGCCTGGTGGTACGGCTTGGCACCCTTGAATCCGGGCAGGAACGAATGGTGGATGTTGATCGCCCGTCCGCTCAACTCGGCGCACAGGTCACTCGAGAGGACCTGCATGTAACGCGCCAGGATCACGACGTCCACGCGGTACTGGGTCAACACGTCGCGCAACGCGCTCTCCGCGGCGTGTTTGGTCGCCGGTGAGACCGGTATCTCGAAGAATGGTACGTGGTAGCGCGTCGCCAACGGCTCGCAGACGTCGTGGTTGCTCACCACCGCCACGATGTCGAGCGGCAAGTCACCCTGCTCCCTTCGGTAGAGCAGGTCGGCGAGGCAGTGGTCGAATTGCGAGACCATGATCAGCGCACGGCGCTCGACCTCCTCGTTGCGAATGCCGAGATGGGGCGAGAAGTCCTCGAGCGCGTGCAGCAACGAATCGCGCACCGCTTCGATGTCGGCGTTCTCGGTCTCGAAGCGGGTACGCATGCAGAACTGATTGGTGACCGGGTCGGTGAACTGGTCGTTCTCGAGGATGTTTCCGCCCACCTCGACGATGGCCGTGCTCGTCGCGCGCACGATCCCGGGTCGGTCTTCGCACTGCAGGGTCATCACGTAGGTGGACACGAGCTCCTCTTCCACCCTCAAGCGTAGAAGGTCGTTGGTCGCTGGCGATTCGACTTGGCTCGCCGCGCGACGCGTCGCTGAGCGAGTCGCGAGCGATCGGGACGAAACGGCTTGGTCAGTTTTCCGTCTCGAGGCGGTCGCGCCGACCCACGAGCCAGTAGGCAAGCGATCCACTCACGTTCGCACTGGCTAAGAACCAGAGCCATTTCGGACCGCGCACGCTCTCGCGAGGGCGTCGACGCAGGTCTCGCCACGTGAAGGGCGAGACCACGAGCCACAGCACTAGCGCAGCGCCCACGATGCGGTACGTCGGATTACTCCTCATGGTTCGAGTATGTCACCGAGGAGACGGACGAGGAACGCGACACGATCGGCGTCGCCGACGGCGCGAGGGCGTTGCTCGCGGTGCGCTCGGTGCAGGGCTATTTCTTGTACGAGAAGAAGCCCTGCCCGGACTTGCGACCGAGTAGTCCCGCCTGGGTCATGCGCGACAACAACGGTGGTGGTGCCATGTGGGGTTCTTTGAACTCCTCGTAGAGTGATTCGGCGACAGCGAGTGTCGTGTCGAGCCCGATCAAGTCGGTGAGCGCGAGCGGTCCGAGGGGATGTGCGCAGCCCACGACCATACCCGTGTCGATGTCTTCAGCGCTCGCGAAACCCGATTCGAGCATTCGCACCGCCGACAAGAGATAGGGGATGAGCAACGCGTTCACGACGAAACCCGCGCGGTCCGGGGACGTGATGACTCGCTTCTTCAGTGGACCGCTGGCGAATTCGTGGACGCGCTCGGTCGTTTCGGCGCTCGTGAGGAGCGAGGAGATGACCTCGACGAGCTTGAGCACCGGCACGGGGTTGAAGAAGTGCATGCCGATCACCTGTTCGGGGCGCCGCGTGGCCATGGCGAGCTTGATGATCGGGATCGACGAGGTGTTGGTCGCGAGGATGGCGCGTGGGTCTTGGACGACTGCGTCGAGCGTCTTGAAGACCTCGACCTTGATCTTCTCGTCCTCGGCGACCGCCTCGATCACGAGTTGGACGTCGGCGAGCTTGGCGAAGTCCTCACTGAAGTGGAGGTTCGAGCGCGCTTGTGTCGCTTCGTCCTCGGGGACCTTGCCCGAGGCGACCGCGCGCGAGAGCGACTTCTCGATTCGATCCCGTCCGGCGTTGAGCGCGTCGGCGTTTCGCTCGATTACCGTGACGTCGCTACCAGCGCGCGCCGCAATCTCGGCGATGCCCGAGCCCATCAGGCCGCAACCCACTACACCTATCCGCTCCATGGAAACTCCCTTTCGGTGACGGCGTCACGCCGTTCCAAAAAAGTCTAGGTCGCGCTCCTCGGGTCAGGCCGTGCCAATCAGGGTGTAGGTGTTCTCCAATTCATCTTGCAGTACGGTCGCGACGTGGGCCGTCGTGTCCACCACGAGGTCAGCCGACAGCACCCGAGTGTCGTAGGACCAGCCGACGGGCAGATCGAGTCGGTCGCCCAACTCGACCAGGGACGCTTCGCTCAGACTCTCGTCGACGCCCGTGCAGTACGCCTGCATCACGTACGTCCTCGCGTCAGGCGAGCTCAGCTCGTGGATCCGGCTCCCGGCGTTGAAGTACCAGACCGCGCCTCGGTTGACGTGACGCTCCCGGTACGGCATGCGCACCACGTCGCCGTCGAGCTCGATGGTCGCCACCCGGCGCATCTCGATGCCGCCGAAGTCGCGGATCACCGGCTCGACGGTGGGCACCTTGCCAATGCCATCCATCAACCAGTACCGGGGACCGTTCAGTATGGCGAACGTCGCGTTGTTCTCTTTGGCGAGGATCTCGGGACTGAGCGCGCGCCAGAGCTCGTCGGGGCACTGGTTCATGGGAAACGAGTTGAAGACCTCGACGCGTTGTTCGCCATCGAGGTAGGCGAGCAAGACCTCGCCGTAGCGCATGCCGCGCAGATTGGAAAGCAGTGGCCCAGTGGTCGTCATCGTCGAGTCCTCACCTTGGTATCGCGCGTGCCCACTTTCTTAGCACTTCGGCTGTGGTTATCACCCGCCGCGGGTCGGGTCGTGTCGCTACGATGGTCGTGGCCCGCGTTGCGAGGCGACTTTTCAAGAAGGCTGGGACACCATGGACACCATCAACGTGATAATCGAAATCCCTCGTGGCAGTCAGAATAAATACGAGTACGACCACGAGAACCACACGATCAAGCTCGACCGTCACCTCATCGTCTCGATGGGCTATCCCGCCGAGTACGGCTTCATCGCCGACACCCTGGGTGGTGACGGGGACCCGCTCGACGCGCTCGTGCTCACCGAGTACCCGACGTTCCCCGGTTGTCTCATCGAATCCAAGATCCTGGGCATGTGCATCATGGAAGACGAGAACGGCAAGGACGAGAAACTGCTCTGCGTGCCCGACTACGACCCCGCCTGGAAGAAGGCGACCGACATCAACGACGTACCCAAGAGCGTCCTCGACCGCATCAGCCACTTCTTCACCGTCTACAAGGACCTCGACGAAGGCAAGTGGATGAAGGTGGAGAATTGGGTGGGGCGCGAAGCGGCCCTGAAGGAACTCGAAGCGTCGCGTCAGCGGTTCAAGGGCTGAAGGTCGCTCGTTGGGCACCGTGCCGGTCGTCGAAGCGGGCGAGTCCGACGTCCGCCATTTCCTGCTCGCGACCCAGGCGTTCTTCTTCTTGTGCGTAGGAGTGTGCTTCTGCATCAACCACAGCGCCAAAGCGGAGACGAGCGGCATCTCCTTTTACGGCGTCTATCACCGGACCTTGGCGTTCGCGATCCTCGGGTTTTGCGTCGGTTCCTACGGATTGTGGCGGGCCGCGACGTACCTAGCGCGCGCGGGACTCTCGCACGCGTCGGTGCTGGGTTTGCAGTTCCTCGCGGTGGGTCTGATCCTCTTACTACTCACGCCCTACAACAAGGGCACGTTCTTCAATTGGGCCCACATGAGCGTGGGCGTCGCGATGGCGCTCGTCGAGCTCGCCATCGCGGTCCAGTTGGCGCTGCACTACCGCTCCTGGCAAACGGTAACGGCCGCGGCGATCCAACTCGTGGGCGGCGTGATCGCCGCGGCGTCGTTGCCCGACTGGCGGTTCACGTACCTGTTGCTCGGTGAGGTGATCTTCGAGATCGGATTCAGTTGGTGTCTCATCGAGTGGACCTACGCCCTCTTCTCGGGGCGTTCGCGCTCCATGCAACTCTCTCGCTAGATTCTCGTCATGACCTATTCCGATGCCATCGATATCGCCGCGAAGCCCGAAGTCGTCTTCGCGACCATCGCGGACCTTCCGTCCATGGGACGACTGTCGCCGGAGAACACCGGTGGCGAATGGATGGGCGGGGCCACGGGACCGGGAATCGGTGCCAAATTCAAGGGGACCAATCGACGCGAGAGTGAGCGCTGGTCCACCACCGCTCGAATCACCCGCTACGAGCCGCCGACAAGTTTCGTGTTCGAGGTGACCTTCGGCCCGTTACGCGTGGCGCACTGGGGCTACGAGATCCAACCGACGCCGGGGGGTTGTCGAGTGGTCGAGAGTTGGCAGGACCGGCGCAACTGGCTGGTGCGTCGCCCCGACAAGAAGAAGGGCTTCGACCGAGCGCAGTTCACCAAGGAATCGATCCGCACGACGCTCGAACGTCTGAAGGCGACGTGCGAGGCGTCCAGCAGCGCCGGTTGATCCGTCGAGGTCAGCTCGGTCGTAGGGTGGGGTCATCGCAAAGTCGTCCGGTTTCCAGAGCGGTGGTGAACTCCAGCGAGTGATGGACGCCGCGCGCTCGCCGGGCTGGAGCATTGGCCTGGGACGAAGCGGCCAGATCATGGCGACCCAGGATTCGGGCGACATCGGCATGCCCTGGGTGATCTGCGCCGCGCGAATGGGCAAGGGCATGCGCGTGTCGCTCTATCGTCCCGGCGACGACACCGAGGTGGAAGGTGACGTCATCGGCGAGTTGAACGGGAACCCGCGCGAGATGGGTCGTCAGTTGCGCGGCCTGCTCGAGGACACCGTCCTAGACGACGGCCAACCCACCTGACCGGTTCGCGCTCGCGATAAAATCGTCGTTTGGCGTTGTGAGCATATTGAGGAACTGACGATGAAGGCGCGCATAGAGGACTTCCCCGGTCCACTTCAACCGTTGTTGCGGTTCTTCCACGTCGACTTCAATCCACCCCGACCTCCGTCGCGAGCCGAAGTGATCCTGGCGTCATTGGTCGCGGTAGTGGGCTCGTTGGTCGCGGACATGGCCCTCGTCGCGCTCGGCACCAGGATCTTTCCCTCGGTACGGAACTACGGCCACTTCCAGTTCTCGGACTACGCCAAGTTGACGGTCATCGGTGTCGTCATAGCCTGCGTGGGCTGGCCCATCGTGGCGCGGATCTCGTCGCGGCCCCGTTGGCTCTTCTATCGAATGGCCATCGTCGTTACCATCGTGCTGCTCGCGCCCGACGTCTATATCTGGCACCAGGGACAGCCCGCCAAGGGCGTGGCGGTGTTGATGTGCATGCACCTCGCCATCGCGCTGGTCACCTACAACGCGCTCGTGCACATCGCGCCCACCCATCGTTTCCGGACCCAGGCGGGTCACGCGTCGCGCTAGGCGTGAAAGAGCGCCGGGTCGACGGCAGCAAGCACCAAGATCGCCGCCGCAGTCAGCGCGATGATCACCATGGTCCAGAACCAGACCACGATGGAGCGGAAATGGTACGTGCGAGCGACCAATCGATCGGTGAACGATTTGGAATGGAGCTGGTCTCGGACAATGGCGACGCGCCGGTCCCGCCATGTCAGTCCGTGGATCTGTGCAGCGCCGTGCGTCTTCTCGTGCTCGTGCAGCCACGCGGCGTCAGTGAGTTCAGAAAGCCGGTGCGCCGACAGCGAGTGCAGGGCCGCCAGCGCCACGATCATCGCGAGCGCGCTCGCGAGGATCCGTCCCGCCTGGGATGTCGAGCCGGCGAGGGCGATGGTGAGCAGGAAGGCCTCGCCCGTGAGAGCCATGGTCGGCATCTGCCAGAGCAGCACGTCCCATTGCTGGCGGCGGCTCGCGACGACCGCGTATTGTTCAAGCCCTTCTGGTTCGTCGTCGAAGTCGTCGCTCATGATTCACCGCCTACCAGCAGGTCTAGTCCGTCAACACCCGCGCCGACGGGTCACGAGACCGGTTCGCGAAGTTGCAGGGCTTCGGCGACCTTCTCGAGGACGGGCAGGGAGCGACGCAGGATCGATCGCTCGCTCTCGCTCAGTGACTCGAGGGCCGATTCCAGTGCCTCGGTGTTGGCGGTGCGAATCGCGTGGATGATCTCGCGGCCCTCGGTGGTCAGTTGGACCACGCTGGCGCGACCGTCGAGCGGGTCCGCGACTCGTTCGACGTAGCGGTCCTCCACGAGAGAGTCGACGATCTTGCTCATGGACGCGGCCGAGATGCCCTCGAGGTGGGCGAGCACGCCAATGCGTACCGGCTCTGACTGTTCGATGCGTTTGAGGGCCGAACCCTGGGACGGCGTGAGGTGGTGCTCGGCTCGCGTGCGCAGGGCCCGGTAGATCCGCAGCACCGCGACGCGAAGGGCCGCCGCCGAGGACGCCGTGGACGCAGAAAGCGTGTTCGGAGTCTTGGACATGGTCGCCACGCTCCCATTATACTTAGTTGGCATCAACTAAGTAATCGTCTCGGCGATTTTCCTCTACGCCCCTCCGGAGAGACCATGGCATCGACACCAGCGCCGCACCCCGATCGCTACAAGTGGATCGCCCTGTCGAACACGACGATGGGCATCTTGATGGCGACCATCAATGGTTCGATCCTGCTCATCGCGCTGCCCAACATCTTTCGTGGCATCAAGTTGAACCCCCTGGCGCCGCAGAACACGACGTACTTCTTGTGGATTCTGATGGGTTTCTTGCTCATCACCTCGGTGCTGGTGGTGAGCCTGGGTCGCGTGGGCGACATCTTCGGGCGGGTGCGAATGTACACGCTCGGTTTCGCGATCTTCACCGTGTTCTCGATCCTGCTGGCGGTGACCTGGATGACCGGTCCCGCGGCGGCGTTGTGGATCATCTTCATGCGCGTGGGCCAGGGGGTGGGTGGCGCCTTCCTCTTCGCGAATTCGAACGCCATCATCACCGACGCGTTCCCGCCCGACGAGCGGGGCCTCGCCCTGGGCATCAACGGCGTCGCCGCGATCGGCGGCGCGTTCATCGGACTCATCCTCGGCGGTGTGCTGGCGCCGATCGAATGGCGACTGGTGTTCCTCGTGTCGGTGCCCGTCGGACTCTTCGGCACCGTGTGGGCGGCGATCAAGTTGCGTGACAACGGCGTGCGCACCAAGGCCTCCATCGACTGGTTCGGCAACTTCACGTTCGCGGTCGGACTCATCGCACTGCTGACGGGAATCGTCTACGGCCTCCAGCCCTACGGGGGCCACGCCATGGGCTGGACGAGCCCGTTCGTGCTCTCGTGCATCGGCGGCGGTCTCGCGGTGCTGGGCGCCTTCGTCGCCATCGAGTTCAACGTCAAGGAACCCATGTTCCAGCTCCACCTCTTCAATTCGCGGGGATTCGCGATGGGCAACATCGCGGGCCTGATGCTCGCCCTCGCGCGAGGCGGCCTGCAGTTCATGCTCATCATCTGGTTACAGGGCATCTGGTTGCCCGAGCACGGTTACTCGTTCGCGCGCACGCCCCTGTGGGCGGGTATCTACATGGTGCCGCTGACGGTTGGTTTCTTCATCGCGGGTCCGGTCTCGGGTCGCCTCGCGGACCGCCACGGTGCTCGGAACTTCGCGACCCTCGGACTCGTGCTGACCGGCGTGAGCCTCATTGGTCTTCAGGCGATCCCCATCGACTTCTCGTATCCGGCCTTCGCGGGTCTGCTGCTCCTGGTCGGACTCTCGATGGGGCTCTTCGCCGCACCCAACACCAGTGCGGTGATGAATTCGCTGCCCGCGAACCAGCGTGGGGCCGGCGGCGCGATGCTCAACACCTTCCAGAACTCCGCGAGCGTGCTGTCGATCGGCTTCTTCTTCACGGTGATCACGTTGGGTCTGGCGACGTCGCTGCCCCACTCGCTTCTCTCGGGCCTCACGGCCCAAGGCGTTCCCGTCGCCCAGGCGACCGCGATCAGTCACATCCCGGCCATCGGCAGTCTCTTCTCGGCCTTTCTCGGCATCAATCCGATCCAGACCCTGCTGGGCGCACACCTCCTGGCCCAACCGGGCGTCCACGCCTCGGTGTTGCTCGGTCGCAGTTTCTTTCCCGGTCTGATCGCGTCACCCTTCGCCAAGGGACTGCACATGGCGTTTCTCGCGGCGGCGGGAATGTGTTTCATCGGCGCGGTCTTCAGTTGGATGCGCGGTGGCGGCGTCCAGCGTCACGCGCACTCGATGAGCGCCGAAGCCGAGGAGGGACTCGCGGGCGTCGGCGACATCGCCATGGCCGAGGTTGGCGTCGGGTCAGCGGGCACGGGTGTGGATTCGACGCTGAGCGAGTTGTCGTCCGACGACTGAGGAACGGACCGAACTGCTCTTGACGCGACACCTTGTGGGAGTTGGCGTTCCGTGTGATCGTGGCCCGGCGTCACGCGAGGCGCAGCTCTTTGAAAGGCCACCAGGCCCAGTGAGAAACTACGCGAGTTCGACACGCACGAGACGGTCGACGGCGACGTAGCCGATTCTTCGATAGACGCCATTGCTCGTCGGGTAGTTCGCGTCAGCGAGCAACATGACCCGTGCGTGGCGCTCGACAAGCCGTTTCGTCAAGACCGCGGTCACGGCGGCCGCGAAGCCGTGTCGTCGGTGTTCTTCGGGTGTGAAGACCGGCGCGACGCGCGTGACGGTTTCGGTTCCGATCGTGACCGGCGACGCGTGGCCGGCCATGGCGACGGGTTCGTCTCCGCGCCACCAGAAGTACAACATCGACGCGTCGATCCTCGCGCGCAGTGCCTCGACGTCGTGGTGCGTGGGCTGGTAGGGGTGACCATTGATGAACGTGCTGAAATCGGTCATCCACCGTGAAGCGAGATCGAACTGTGTCATCGTCGCGGGTCGTAGCACTCCTGGCACGTCGGGGATGTGAAGGTCGCGTGCCTCGTAGATGATGTTCTCGAGTTCGAGGTGCGGCGCGCGACGCGAGCCCGGCGAACCGGTCGACGCATACGTCTCGAGAAAACTGTCCACGGTTGTCGGGTCGCCGTTCACGCAGGGGAAACCATCGTCTTCGACGGCGAGGCGTCGCGACAGGGCCGCCGCGGCGTCGCGACCCATCGGACCTAATTGAAGACAGAACGGCGCGGTCCGACACGCCGCACCCACGACGTGGTCTTGCTCGAGCACCAGCCACCACCAACTGGCGTCGTAGCGCTGGAGTCCGTCGGCGATCGACGTCGCGACCGAACCGATGACGTTGGTCTGCAGCGCGTAACGACTGCGGTACGCCGCGGTCGCGTGAAGGAACGAGGAAGCGTCAGCGCACCGCGACGTCTGCATGGAGGCAGGATAAGTCAACACTTCGTTGCGGTGCCGTGACGACGCGCGGCGCTCCATAGAATTCACCTAGAAAACGAAGCGAGGTCGACGTGGACAGTGCCGAGACGCCGGGTATCGGCATCGAGGGTTTCGCCGACGGGAGTCGCTACCAGAGTGCGCGACCGGGTTACCCGATCGAGGCGGTGGCCCACCTCGTCGCACACCTCCACCTGGGGCCGTCATCCAAGGTCGCCGACGTGGCCGCCGGGACCGGACTGTTCACGCGAGAGTTGCTCGCCTTCACGACCCACGTCGTGGCGATCGAACCGAGTCGCGGTATGCGAGACGAGTTCGAGGCGCAGCTACCCGGGGTCAGCATGCTCGAAGGCGTCGCCGAGCGGCTTCCGCTCGGCGACGCGTCGATCGACGTGATCACCGTGGCGCAAGCGTTCCACTGGTTCGATCCTCGAGCAGCCCTCGCCGAATTCGCGCGAGTGTTGGTCCCCGGCGGAGGGTTGGGTCTGATCTGGAATGAACGCGACGAGTCCGTCGAGTGGGTCGACGCGCTCAGTCGAGCGATGCTCTGGAACGTGAAGAAGCCCTACGACATGGCGACCGACTTCGGGCCGATACTCGAAGAGCATCATTTCGTCGAGGTGAATCGGCGATCGTTCGCCAACGCCCAATTGATGGATCGAAGGGCGTTGCACCAGCGGGTGCTGAGCACGAGTTACCTCGCGGTGCTTGACGAGTCCGACCAGCGCGCGATACTTCGCGACGTGGACCGGGTCATCGAAGGCTTCGACGAACCGTTCGAGCTCCCCTACGTCACGACGACGTACTGCGCCCGCAGTCCGTATTGAGTAGAGGTCCTGCCCAGCGCTCGAACCGCTCGCGGGTACGACGTGGTCAGGTCAACCAGTAGCGACGGAGCGTCTGGGGTCCCGTCGGGCCGTCGATCTCGATGACCCCCTCGAGTTCACCGCCGCATTTCTCGATCACCCTCTTCGAGGCGAGATTGTCGTCGAGGCACGTCACGAGCACGCGCTCGACCCCCTGGCTTCGCGCGATGACGAGCCCTTGTCGCAGCATCTCCGTGGCGTAGCCACGCCCGCGATGCGCGGGCAGCACCCCGTAACCAACGTGACCGCCCGTGCGTTCGAGTTCCTTGTTGAGGCTGAACCGGACGCGGGTACTGCCGACGATCACGCCGTCCACGTCGGCGGCCAACTGCGTCGCGGGCACGACACCGACCGAAAGATTCAGCCGACGTCGGTGCTGGTCAATCAGCGTCAACCATCGGTCCCACGACATGCCCTCTTCTAAGTAGAACAGGAGGCGCGAGCCTTCTTTCTTCATGACCTCGTTGCCTTCGCGCGCCGCCGCCTCGTCATGGGCCGTGTAGGGCCGCAGTCGCAGTCGCGCCGCGCCGTTGGTCACGTCGGTTCCGGTGCGCAACGGGCTGGTCAGAACGTCGGTTCGAAGTTCGGACGGAGGGCGAGACCACTCTTGCCCTCGACGGGCTTGGCGCAGAGGACTTGGTGGATCTCCAGGTGGTGTCGCTCGAAACCAACGGCTGATCCGGCCATGTAGAGCCGCCAGACCCGCGCGCGCTGCTCACCGACCTCGTCGACCGCTTCGTCGAATCGCTTGACGAGATTTTCGACCCAGTGGCGAAGGGTGAGCGCGTAGTGCTCGCGCAGGCTCTCGAGGTGGCGGACCTCGAAGCCGTGCGCCTGGAACATCGAGACCATCGTGCCGACCTCGTGCAGTTCGCCGTCGGGAAAGACGTAGCGTTCGATGAAGGCGCTGCCGTTCTTGGAAGGTCCGCGCATCCCCAGGGCGATCTGCACCTGGCGGTTCATCTCGGTGGCCTTTGAAGGACGCGGGTCGGGATCGAAGGAAACCGGCCTTCCGATCGCGTGATTGAGGAACCGACCCCCGGGTTTGAGCAAGTCGAAGAGACACTGGGTGTAGGCGCTCAGTGCGCGGCGACCCACGTGTTCGGACATGCCGATCGAACTGATGGCGTCGAAGGGTCCGTCTCGCACGTCGCGGTAGTCCTGGAGGCGAAACTCCACGAGGTCCGACACGTCGGCCGCCTTGGCCCGCTCCGTGGCGTACTGACGCTGCGGTTCTGAGAGCGTGACGCCCACGACGCGCGCGCCGTACTCGTGGGCGGCGTGGATCGCCATGGTGCCCCATCCGCATCCCACGTCGAGCAGACGGGTGCCCGGCTGCAGGTCGAGCTTGCGGGCGACGAGATCGACCTTGCGGCGCTGGGCCGTCTCGAGTGTGTCGTCGGGGGATTGAAAGACCGCGCACGAGTACGTCATCGACGGACCCAGCACCATCTCGTAGAAGCGGTTCGACACGTCGTAGTGGTGCGAGATGGCGTCCTTGTCGCGGGCCCGGCTGTGCAACGATCCCTGCTGTCGAGCCTCGATGGCGGGCGGCGCGAGTCGCTTGAAGGCGGCGGTGCCGACCTCGGAAGCCAGACCTCGGAGGTTCTCGACCGTGAGCATCTGGCGAAGAGGCGGCACCTCAAGACTGAAGAGGGCGTCGAGGTCGCCGTCGACCTCGATGTCGCCCGCGACGTAGGCGCGTGCGAGTCCGAGCTCGCCCGGTCGACTGACGAAGCGCACGAGGGCGTCGCGACTGAGGATCTTCAGGGTGATGTCGTTCGCCGGTGAACTGATGCTCGGGCTCGCGACGCTGCCGTCGAAGGCTTCGACGCGAAAGGGTAGTTGTCCATTGAAGATTGATGACACAAATGACGCGACGTCCATGGAAACCTCCTTGCTCGTGACGACTTCGTATAGACGTTCTACTAGAAAGCGGTCCTCATCAGCCACGTCGAATGAAGAGATGCCTCAGTTCAGGTTCCCAACAAAAAATCGTCCAGTACGCACCACGTTCCTGGCTCGTCGCGGCCCACGAGCAGCGAGACGCGACGGGCGAACGCGGGGATTGGCAGTCCCACGCCGAGGGCCGCTTCGATGTCGTCCAGGAGTTCGGGCGCAGCGCCGTCGGCGACGCTGAGGTGGGGGATCACCTTCTCGTGTTGGCCCCCGTAGGGCGGGCAGTCGGGGAAGGCCTCCGCGACCGTTCGGGTCAAGTGCTCAAAGGGTTCGGGCGGCGACGATGCGAGGTAGAGGACCTGATCGGCGAAACGGCGCACGGCGTCGAGCGTGAAGCCAAAGGGCGGCGTGGTGGCGAAGAGGGCGCGAAGGTCCGACACGAGCGCGTCGTCGATCGTCGACGGTGCCACGAAGGGGTAGAGCACCGTGACGTGGGCGGCAACGCCGTAGGTCGCCGCGGGATCGAACCGGGCTCGCCACGCTCCCACCAGTCCTTCGCACTCGGGAACGAGGACTACGAGGGCGCTCTCTTCGGTGGCCACTGCGACGTAGGTTAGGCGAGCGGCGACCGTTGTGTCCGCTTGAATTCGACGGGGCTTTGGCTAGGCTCCGGACAACGGGTCGTGTGCCCCGTTCGTGAACCTCGAGGTGGCCGTTGAAGGGATCCGGAGTGGGAATAATTCTTATAGCAGTCGCGGTGGTCGTTGTCCTGCTGGTCATCTTCGCCATCGTCAAGGCAGTTCGTATCATCCAACAGGGATTCGTCGGCGTGGTCACGCGCTTCGGCGAGTTCAAGGACATCAAGAACCCCGGACTCTGTTTCATCATCCCCTTCATCGAAGTCATGAAGATCGTCGACGTCCGCGAGACCCCGCGCACCGGCGACCGTCAACAGGTCATCACTCGTGACAACGTGGCGGTGATCGTGAACGCGACGATCTTCAGCCAGGTCGTCGACGTGCGACTGGCGCTGTTCACCAACTCGGACTACCTGGTCAGCGTCGACAACCTCGCGCGCACGTCGTTACGAGCGGTTTTCGGCAGTATCACCCTGGATGACGCGTTCTCCCAGCGCGAGCGTATCGGCACGATGCTCCAGACCCAGATGGAAGAGGCGACCGACAAATGGGGCGTGCGCATCAATCGGGTCGAGGTGCTCGAGATCACGCCGCCCGACCAGATCCTCCAGGCCATGGCGCTGCAGAAGCAGGCCGACCAGGAAAAGCGCGCGCGCATCCTCGAGTCCGAGGGTCAACAACAGTCTGCGGTGAATGTCGCCGATGGTGAGCGCCAGGCCGCGATCAAAGAGGCCGAAGGAGCGCAGCAAGCAGCGATCTTGCGGGCCGAGGGAAACCGCCAGGCTCAGATCCTCGAGGCCGAAGGTCGGGCTCAGGCCATCGCCTCGGTCTACGCCGCCATCAAGGCCGCGGCGCCTGACCCCACGTTGGTGGCGATCCTCCAGCTCGACACGTTGTCCAAGTTCGCCGAGAGCGACAACACCAAGTTGATCATCCCCGCCGAAAGCGCGGCGCTGCTGGGTGCGGTGCAGGCGATCAAGAGCGTGATGGCCGATGTGCCTGCCGCCACGCCCGGCGCGTAGGATCTCGGTGCGCGATCGAGCCATATATATAGGTGATGCGGCTATAGAGGTGAGCCAGCCGGTCTACGCGGGTTCCACCCACAGGGTGGTGCCATAGGTCTTTCGCACCACGATTGACGAACCGACCGGAATCGGTTCGATCCAATCGGTGACCGCTTTCCACGATTCACCCTGGATCTTCACTCGACCTGGGTGGCTTTCGTCGCCCACGGTCTCTTCGACCATTCCCTTGAGGTTCGTCAACGCGCTCTTGGCGGGTCGCGACAAGTCGGTGAGTAGCGGCCGGTGGAAGTTCTTCATGGCGAAGGGGCGAAGGGCCGCCAACGTGACGCCCGAGATAAGAAGCCAGAAGATCGCCTGGAAGGCGAAGGCGACGCCCGAGAACGAGAGGATTAGCGCAACGACTGCGCCGAAGCCAATAAACAGGGCGATGAAGGCGTTGGTGTGGATCTCGGCGGCGACGCAGATCAGAACGATCACCAACCAGAAGGCAATGGCCATAATCCGCAGTATATGGTTCGAGTCTCGAGCCGACCCCTGGAAACGTCACACTCGCTTATTCGTCGTCGGCGGTGGCGTCCAGTCCCGGACCCGCAAGCTGGACCGACGCGGGGGCCGAGGAACGCCAGAACTCCTTGACGAGGACCTGGATGGTCGCGGCGATCGGCACCGCGAGCAGGACCCCGACGAGTCCCCCGAAGACACCGGCGATCCACGACCCGACCTCGGCGCCCACCAGGATGGCGACGAAGACCACGAGGGGATTGAGCTTGACGGTCTTGCTCATGATGACCGGGTACAGCACGTGGTTCTGGAGCAACATCACCACCAGGAAGACCACGAGCATCACGATGCCGGCCGACAGCGAGTGGATCAACGCGAAGACGACGGTGGGAAACCCAGCCAAGGCACCTCCGATCGTAGGAAGGAAGTCGACCAGCAGGACCCACAGGGCGAACAGCAGGGCGAAGGGCACGCCGAGGATCTCGAGGGTCACGAATACCGCCACGGCCGCCACCAAGGAGATGACGAGGTTGGCGAGCATGTAACCCAGGGCGGCCTTGCTGATGGCAGAGCTGATGCGCCGAACGCGCTCGGCGCGCTCGGGCACGAGCATCGCGATGATCGACTCGCGGATCTTGGTCGCCTCGAGCAACAGGATCATCACGAAGGCGAACAAGGTCACCAGCGCGAATAATACGGTGACCGCCCCCTTGCCCAGGGCGAGCGCGGGCTTGGAGAGTCCCTTGGCGAGCGAGACCAGTTTCGAGGAGTTCTTGTGGATCCACTTCTCGACGTGGTAGCGGCGCAGCAACTTGCCGAGCCAGCCCTTGCCGTGCTGGGCGCGGTCGACGTAGGAGGGCAGGGTGTGCGAGAGGTGGGTCAAGCTGTTGACCAGCGGATCGCCGAAGGCGAAGGCCAGCGCCGAGAAGATGATGAGCGTGCCCAGGGCCACGATGGCGACCGCGTAGCCCCGTCGCTTGAACTTCCAACGTTCGAGACCGTCGACCAGCGGATTGAGCAGCAGCGCGATGAAGCCGCCGACCAACATGAGCAGCAAGACGTCGCGCAGTCGGTAGAGGAGCTTTCCCGTGAGGTACACGACCACCACGACCATGACCGCGGTGATGATGGTCAGCAGGGGGACGTCGTTGAGTTTCGCGCGAAGGATCAGTCGGGCCCGACGAGTTTCAGCGTATTCCTCGTCAGGGGTGTTGTTAGCCACCGTGGCCTCCTCGAGCGTTCTCGCCTTACGTTAGCCCGAGGCACTCGGGCGCAGATTTCTTCGAATCATGGTCGATCGTGAAGAGTCAGTTTGACGAGTCGGCGTGACGCATCGAACCGTACCGTCGACGGAACAAGACGTAGCTGACGCCCCCGGCGATCGTCGGCAACCAGTAGGAGCCCAAACGAAAGACGAGCGTCGCGAGCACGGCCGACGAGCTCGGTACGTTCGCCAGTACCAGCAGTCCACTCAGACTCGCCTCGACGATGCCGATGCCACCGGGCGTGATGGGTATCAGCGCTATCACCGCGGTGGCGGCGTAGGCGAGCAGCACGAGTGAAGGATTCGGTCGAGCGCCAGTGGCGCGCAATGCCGCGAGCAAGCTCATGTAGTCCAGACCGATGCGACCCGCGACGAGCAGCACCGCCTTCCACCAGTTCTTACCGAGGTCGGCGCGGACAAGGTCACGTTCCTTGACGAGTCGTCGGGGAAGGTCGGTGCTCGATCGTCTGAGCCGTGGCATCTTCTTGATCACCCACTGCAGTGCTCGACCCAGGAGCAGCAGAGGCTTGTCCGTCGAGAGCAGCACCGCGCCGAGCGCGGCGATCAAGACGAAGCCGACGACGCCCAACTCGGCCGCGTGCACCAGACCAGAACTCACGGTGCCACCGGCGATCACCGGTAGCGCGAAGATGGGCAGTGAGAACAGTCCCGCGATGCCGATGATCGACGAGACCGCGAGTCCACCGCCCGCTTGCACGGCGTCGATGCCCGACGCCTCGAGCATTCGGTACTGCACGCTCGCACCGACCGCGTCGCCGCCGGGCAACGTGTTGGTCACCGCGTTACCGGCGAGACCCGCGGTCACGACCGCGAACCAGTCGCGCGTGCGCAACACGAGTCGTAGCAGCGCCATGGCGCACACGAAGCTGAAGAGTTCCGCCAGCAGCGCCAGCGCGAGCCACCACAGTGAGAGCGACGAGAGGCGAGGCCACGACGAGATGACGCGTACCAACGCGGGCAGCACGATGTAGAGACTGAGACCGGCGATGATGACGGTGACGACCCGGCCAACCGACGATTTCGATCGGCGTGGCGACGAATCCATGTCTAACGGTTTAATACATCTGCTCGGTGGCGCGACGCCCGAGCAAGAAGTTCGACCGGGCTTCGGTATGATTCACCTTCTCGTTACAACCCGCCGAGCGACGCAAGGGTTCCTTCACGGGGAATCGCGATCCAACCTTCTCGCAAAGCGGCGTCACGAAGTCCTAGCGGTATTGGCTCGGTGAGTCCCAGGAGGGCGGCGCGACACACCAAGGACGCGACAAAGGCATCGAGGACGTTGTCGTTCTCGATGCACGACGCTCGCTGGTCGGTCGTGAGCGCGAGCCAACCCGCGCTCTCGCTCGCAATCTTCTCGACGAGTTCTCGTCGCCGTTCGCGATTGTTCGCGCCTTTGTATCCCCTCGCGGTGAAGCCCCAGCGAGCGAGGGCCGCCGCGGGGTAGACCTCGACGACGCGACCGGAACCATCGAGTGGCGGACGGGGATCGATTCGCGCGAAGAGAGCCGCCGCCCTCATGGTCGGGATGGCGATTCGATCGGTCGCGACCGAGAGCGGCAACGGGAGATTCAAACACTTGTGCACCCACTTGTCGGTGCTACGGAGTCGGTAGTCCTCCAGGTTGGACGCGTGTTCGTACTCCTCGGGCCAAGATCCGTCATCGGCGTGCATTCGTAACGCCTCGACGAATGGTGACGGCCATCCGAGCGGCACGTCAATACCGAGTTTCGAGACTCGACCGACGAGGCTCTTGACGTAGTCGTCGTCGCACGACGGCGCGATCTCGGTGATGGTCGCGCCCGACGGACTCCACGCGATCACGCACGCCGCCGTGTTCGAAGGTTGCGACGCGAAGTCCACACCAGCAGTGACCATCGTGTTACCCGGCGTGGTCACGAGTCGTCACCGAGTTGGTGAAGGCCTTCAACGGCGATCCGCTCGAAGGTCGTCACGTCGACGTCGAACGGTGAATCAGGTTCGGGCCAGTGGATGACCAGCTCGGTGATGCCCAACTCGCGGTAACGTCCGGCCCAATCAACGAACGCGTCGAGTGAAGCGAGTGGTCGTTCGTCGCTGAATCCGTCGAGCAACACGGTAGTGACCTCGTCGAGTTGGCGACCGTGTCGCTCGAGAGCCGCCCGCAGGAGTGTGAGTTGACGAGCTACGTTCTCGTGACACGTCGAGCCGTCATCACCGGAACCGTACGTCACCCAACCCTGGGCGAATCGTGCGGTGAGTTCGATGCCGCGACGACCATTCGCCGCGAGAAAGAACGGTGGGCGAGGTCGTTGGACCGGGCCGGGGAGCATCCTCGCGTCGCTCGCGCTGAAGTACGGACCTCGTCGGGTGGTGATCGGTTGAACCAGGAGTCCGTCGAGGAGGGTCACGAAGTCGTCGAATCGATCGGCTCGCTCGCGGGCGTTCCAGCCTTCGCCGCCGAGGACCGTGGCGTCGTTGCCCGTTCCACCGGCTCCGATCCCCACGATGAGCCGACCACCCGACATGTCGTCGAGCGAGAGGAGGTCCTTCGCCAACGGCACGGGGTGGCGAAAGTTCGGCGAGGTGACGAGTGTTCCAACCTTCAACCTTAAAGTTTCAAGTGAGGCACCGACAAGGGTGGGAAGTGCTGCGTACCATGTCCGATTTTCCAGTCTTTGCCACGAAAGATGGTCGTAGGTGTAGGCCGCGTGGAAGCCGAGTTCCTCAGCTCGTCGCCACTTGTGCTTCGAAATCGACCAACATTCAAGTGGCAGAATCACGGTGCTGAGGCGCATGAAGTGACTCTAGAGAACTTCGCGCCGCTCTCCAATCCCCGCTGAATGAGCATGGTTTCGTGAGGAATCCCAAAGGCGCAAACGCAACAGGTTTGGTCGGCGTGAAGATTAGGCTTTCAGTAGTTGAAAGGATTCTGGAGGAGTTCACCGCGAGTAGGGCTGGAAAATTGGCTGCTTTTTTAAGAGGTGTGGTTCCACGGAAAGGGGTTCACCGTTCTGTCCCAAATAAAATGGCGGAACCGTGAAATTCGTTGGCGGGATCCCAGATCTTGAAAGAGTGCGTCGCACTAATCGTTTCGATTTTTCGAATTGTTTGAGAGTTTCGTGAATAGGTGAGGCAAGAGTGGCGTTAAAGAAAAGGACCGACAAGGTTCCTCGACCAGAGCCCGGGTCTGACAACGTCACGTCGCCGGCGCAAACCGACGTGAAGGAGCGGCCGGTAGCGCAAGTTCCACCGCTCAAGGACGACGCGTCCAAGTCCGACGCAGGCAAAACCGTCGTCAAGAGTCGTACGGGTCGTCACTCGACGAAGGGTACACCGGCGTTCAACGACAACACGGTGACCGAATCGATCGCGACCAAGCCGCCCTACAAAGGTCGACTGGGACAATTGCTGCTCGAGAAGAAGTTGGTCACGCAGGACCAACTCGACCGGGCGCTCTTGGAGCAGTCGCAGTCGGGCGGAAAATTGGGTGAGGTACTCGTGGCGATGGGTGTGCTCGACAACCAGGCGCTCGCGAGTGAGCTCGCGACGTTCTTCGGACTCACCGTCGTCAATCTGCGTCGCGACAACGTGGACCCGGCGGTGATCGCGCTGGTGCCCGAGGAGTTGGCGCGAGAGCAGGTGCTGATCCCCGTGCGACTCGAGAATGATTCGCTCTACGTCGCGGTCGCCAAGCCGACCGACCAGATGCGTGACTATCTTCAAGAGCTCACGGGTCACAAAGTCTTCTTGATGATCGCGCCGCCCAGCGACATCACGTGGGCCATTGACAGCAACTACCGCGCGATTAGCAACGTTGGTACTCTGGTCCAAGCGTTTGAGGCCGTCGAAGAGTCCCGTCGTCGCAGTACCAACGAAACCGAGAACGAAGTACCCATCGATGACGCACCGGTCGTGCAGGTCGTCGACCGAATCTTGACCCAAGCGATGCGCGACCGCGCCTCGGACGTTCACATCGAGCCCACTGAGGAATGCGTTCGTATTCGTTTCCGCATCGACGGTGCCTTGAAGGAAGTGCTCCAGTTGCCGGTGTCGATGGGTCCCGGTCTCGTGAGCCGAGTCAAGATCATGGCCAACATGAACATCGTCGAACGCCGTAGGCCTCAGGATGGGCAACTAACGATCAACGTCGACGGCAAGGAAGTCGACGTGCGCGTGGCGACCGTGTCCACGATCATGGGCGAGAACTGCGTCATGAGAATCCTCGACAAGACTCGATCGGTCTTTCGACTGGGTGACCTCGGTATGCCCGACGACACCCACGCGCAGTACTCCCGACTCGCCCGTTCACCGTTCGGCATGGTCTTGTGCGCGGGTCCCACCGGAAGTGGGAAGACGACCACGCTCTACGCGACGCTTTCCGAAGTGAACAACCCGACGCTCAACATCATGACCATCGAGGACCCGGTCGAGTACATCTTTCCGACCATCAATCAGATTCAGACGAACGACCAAGCGGGTCTCACCTTCGCCACCGGTCTGAAGGCGATCCTTCGACAAGACCCCGACGTGATCCTCGTCGGTGAGATTCGTGACGTCGAGACGACTCGTGTCGCGGTCCAGTCCGCGTTGACCGGTCACTTCGTGATCTCCTCGATGCACGCGACCGACTCGGTCTCGGCGCTGCACCGTTTCCTCGACATGGGCATCGAGTCGTTCCTCGTCGCCTCGTCGGTGCTCGCGGTCGTGGCCCAACGTCTCTTGCGTCGGATCTGTCCTTCGTGCAAGTCGCCGTACATCATGACCGACGAGGAGCGTGAGTTCTACGACGAGAGTGGGGGACCGCAGCAGGAGATCTTCTATCACGGCACCGGTTGCAACTTCTGCAACGACACCGGATACAAAGAGCGCATCGGCGTCTACGAGTTGCTGGTCATGACCCCCGAGATCAAGCGCTTGATCGTCGGCTGGGCGACCCAAGAAGAACTGCACAATCTCGCAATGAAACAAGGCATGAGGACGCTTCGACAAGAAGCCGTTAGCCTTGTAGCCCAGGGCATCACCACGGTGGCTGAAGTGATCCGGAGCGTCTATACCCTATGAACCTTCCGTTCCTCTCCGACAAGAACGAACAGCGAAAGCTGACGCCCTTCAAGTACACGGCACTTGACGAGGAAGGCCGCAAGATCTCGGGGACCGAGACCGCGGCGTCGCTCGGCGCGGCGCACTTGGCTCTGATCCAGCGTGGTCTCCAGCCGCTCGACATCAAGGAGAAGTCGAGCATCCTCAACTTCGAGATCACCAAGAAGAAGGTGCCGCGCGATGAGGTGATGAACTTCACGAGGCAGCTCGCCGTCTTCATGAAGGCCGGCGTCTCGATCATGGAGGCACTTGAGGTCATTGTCGAAGAGACGCAGGGCAAGCTACTGCGAAAGATCATCTACGAGTTGATCGACAGTCTTCGAGCCGGCGACACGTACGCGGCGGCGTGTGCCGCGCACCCTGAGGCGTTCCCGAACTACTACGTGGGAATCTTGGAGTCGGCCGAGCTGACCGGAAACCTCGACCAGGTGCTGAACCAGCTCGCCGAGTACATCGAGCGCGATCAGAGTGCCCGGACCAAGATCACCTCCGCTTTGATCTATCCGGCGGTCGTCGCCTGTATGTCGATCGTGACGGTGCTGGTTCTCACGATTTTCGTTTTGCCCCGATTCCGGACGTTCTTCTCGTCGCTGAACGCCAAGCTTCCGCTGGTGACGCGGATGTTGATGTCGAGTGCCTCGTTCGTCGGAAACTGGTGGTACGTGGAGGTGGCGGTCGTACTGATCATCGTCGGCGGCTACACGGCCATGCGTCGCACCGAAAGCGGCCGGGCGCGACTGGACGCCATGATCCTCAAGTTGCCCGTGATCGGCGACCTGACCGAGACCGCGGTCCTCGAGCGGGTGTGTCGGATCCTCTCTTCCATGCTGAAGGCGGGTGTCGACCTCCCTCGGTCAATGGCCGTCACGGCCGACTCCGCCAACAACGCCGTCTTCCACGAAGCACTCGAAGAGGTTCGCGAAGCGATGATGCAGGGCCAGGGCCTGGCGGGTCCCATCGCGCGTACGGGACTGTTCCCGGGCGCCGCCCGACAGATGTTCCGCGTCGGCGAGGAAACCGGAACCCTGGACCAGCAACTCTCGGTCGCCGCCGATTACTACAACCGTGAGCTCGAGACCAAGCTCGAACGCGCGACGGCACTCTTCGAGCCCGCCATCATCGTCTTCATGGGCCTCATCGTGGGTTTCGTCGCGGTGGCACTCATTTCTGCCATGTACGGCATTTACAACCAGGTGAAGGTTGGATGAGCGTCGGTACTTCTCGGGTTAGCGGCGAACGCAGGATCAAGCGGCACCTCGCTTGGTACCTTCGGCGACGCACGAACCCCGAGTTTGACGCAAGTCAGAAGGGCTTCACTCTCATCGAGCTGCTCATCGTGGTCACGGTCCTCCCTTTGGTGATCGGGGGTCTTTCCTACGGGCTCTTGACCGCTCTGCAGATCCAGTCGGGAATCACGAACCGTCTCTCTGACACCGAAGACGCGCAAGTCGTCTCGTCGACGTTTGCCGGCGACGTGCAGTCCGCTTCGTACCTCACCGAGCAGCAGAACACGACCAGCCAGTGCGGATCGGGCCTTCAGATCCTCGGTCTCGAATGGAATCCCAGCACAATTGCTCCCTACAACTTCCAGAACATGGTCTCCTACGTGCAAGTTGGCGTGGGTACGGGCTCGAGCGAGACCTGGTCGTTGGAACGCCAAGCGTGCGCGGTCACCGGAGGGGCCGCCATCAGCAGTTCGACGAAGCCCTCGAGCACGGTGGTGCTCTCGAACGACTTGCCCCAGGTCCAAGGAGTCCCCACCTTCTCACTTGCGTCGGGGGCTCCGAGCCCACTGACAAACTGGATCCCCGCCGCCGACGTGACAGCGGTCACGCTCAGCGTGACCGAGCCCGCGTCCAACTACTCCTACGAAGTCGTAGGGACGCCCCAGGGTAACTCGGCCTCCAGCAGTTCAGGAACGCCGACGGTGACCGGGGGCAACACGACCTGCGGATTCGCTCAGTCCGGAACGGGCCTTTACGCGAACAACCTCTGTTTCGTGGACTTCTCGTCGCTGACTGGTGCGCGTCTCGCCGCTGCCGAATCGTACGTCGCGCCCTCGGGTAACAGCTTGGGCGTGTGCGGCATCGAAATGGCGGCGGCCATTCCTGGCGGCTTCACCATGTACTTCTGTCTCGGATTGGTCGGGGGGACCGTGGCACCCTACGCCATGCCGACCTACGTGGAAGCAGCCATGGGAAACAGCGTGAGCGGTGGGAGCCAAACGGGCGTGCCGTTCTATCTGGGGATTCCGGGCGAACCCGCGCTCTACCAGACCACCGAAGGTCAGAATCCGTACAACGCGACCACCGACGCCGGGAGCTTCCCGGGCTTGACCGATCTGGCGACAAATCCCGTCGACCCTTTGCCCACCGACTATTCCGCGATCTACTTCAGCAACATCGAGGTCGTCAACTCACAGAACGCGCCCGCGACGGGGTGGGAGATGGTGAGCGCCGACGCCGAGAACACCGCTGCCTACGAGGACCTCGAATGGACGTCGAACGTCGCGCTCTCGATCCTGCCCAACGGACTTCCGTGGGACACGGCGACCGACCCGGTCGGTAACACGTGCGGCGACCTCAACAGCAGCGACGTGTTGTTCTCGCCCGCGTACTCCCAGGGTCTCTTCTACGTGAATTCCCCCACGGACACCGAAGTCGTCTGTCAAGGCGACGGGACGAATCCGAATACCGGTGTCTCGTTTCACACGACCTCGGGCGTCAAGAACGGTACGGCCATGGTCGCCGCGTTGCAACCCACGACACTGACGGCCTACATGATCGGATCGGGTCTCGAAGCGATCACGTTCGGGCTGCTCATCGCGGGCGGGAACGGTTAGTCATGGCACTGCGCGCGCTGCTCCGCTCTGAGGTCCGCTTCATCGACGGTTCACGCGTCAGGGTTCGTGGTTTTTTTGGGCGACCTGGTTGTTCGGTGAGACGGGCGTGGTCGTCGTGAGGTCGGAGCGTCGGGTGACGAGGGAGAAGGCGCCCCGGCTGGTGCCGATCATCCGGCGTCGTTCCGAGGAGGGCGACACCCTGATCGAGGTCCTCTGCGCCCTCATCGTGCTCAGCCTCGCGACGGTTTCCTTGATGGTGGCCTTCGGGACGGTCATCTCGGCGTCGGCCGACCACCGGACGCTGGCCAACCAGAATCTCGCCTTAGAGTCCGCGGCCCAGACCGTGATCGAGCAGGTGCAAGCAACGCCCGCCATCTTCTTGTGCACCGTGGGGTACAGTTCGTACCCCGACTTCACCAGTGGCATCACCGAAACCGAAGGCGGCAAGACCTACAGCATCAACTATTCGCCCGCGGGCGTGCAGTACTGGAGCAGCAGTACTGATTCGTTCAGTGCGTCCAATACGTGCCAGAAGGGCGCGCCGCAACTGCTGACACTCACGCTGGTGGGTACCGGGAAGGCACAATCCCTGAGTTTCGTCGTCGCCGAGTCCTTCGCCGGTTCGGGCGCCGCCGGGACCGCGACCCAGATCCAGATCATCAACACGCCCGCCGGCTCAGAGTCGGGCTCGCCCTCGGCCTACCAGTTGACCTCGACACCCGGGACGCCGCTGAGCTTCCAGCCGGTCGTCGAGGTGGAAGACGCCGCCGGCAACCCGGTGTCGACCGACCTTTCGCCGGTCTTGCTTCAGATCTCGGCCCTGTCGGGAACGGGTTCCCTGTCGGGATGTTCAGGTTTGGAAAGTGGTGGCTACGTGACCTTCAACGGGTGCACCATCAGCGCCAGTGGTACCTACGAGATCTACGCGACCGACAACAGTCTCTCCTCGACACCCAGCAGCCAGAACGGTGAGTGCACGAGTGACTGGCAGACCAACTGCCAGGATTCGAACGCGCTTCCCGTGGCACTCACGGGTACGGGTTACTCCTTGGTCTTCGTCCAACAGCCCGTGGGCGCCGCGTCGGGGACAACCCTGAGCACCCAGCCGTGGATCGAGGTGGAGAATTCCTCTGGAGCGGCGTGCACGTCGTGCTCGGGAACGGTGACGCTCAGCTCGTCGGGGGGCACGTTGTCGACGGCGTCGGGAGTTTGCACGACGCTCACGATCGGGGCGGTGACCGCGGGATACGCCAAAGCGACCGGCTGCGCCTTCGCGGGTGGCTACAAGCTCGTGGCCAACGGCAACTATCAAGCGACGGAGTACGTCCTCATTGCCACGGCTACGGGCTACGTGAGTGGTGAGAGCAACGCCTTTGGCGTGACGTCCTACGGCCCGGCGACCCAGATCAGTTGGTACACCCAACCGATCGGCGTGGCCGCGTCGAGCGCGGCGACGGCTTTCGCGACCCAGGTCGTCACGATCCCCTTCACCACGTCGCCGAACTCGCAGGCGGTCGTCGCCCTCGAGGACTCCTTTGGCAACATCGTCGTCAACGATGACAACTCCTATCCCTCGGCGGTCGGTATTTCGATCAGCATCAACGGGAACGGGACCTCCGAGACGCTCAATGGTTGTGGCGACACCTTCAGCAATGGTTATTTCTTCATAACGGGTTGCGCCGGCACCAACTACGGCAACGGGATCACGCTCACCGCGACGGGTACCGCGAGCAACGGCACCAAGCCCGCGGCGGTGACCAGCGCCGCCTTCAACATCACGCGCCCCGCCTCAAAACTGGTCTTCGCCACCCAGCCGGCGGCGGGCGCGTCGGGCACCACCCTCTTGACGATGCCGGTGATCGACGTCGAGGACGCCAACGGGAATCTCGTGACCGCGGCCGCTTCGGCGTCGATGACGTTGACCGCCACGGGTGGGCTGCTCCAACTCTGCACGAACTTGACGCCCGTCGCGGGTGTCGTGAGCGTCCAGAACTGTACCTTCGCGGGTTCTGAGACGACGACGTACTACTTGAACGCGTCGATCACCGTGAACGGGTCCACCGCCACCGGGACCAGTGGCGGCTTCTCGCCCACGTTGCCGGGTGCGGCCGCCCAATTGGTGTTCGCGACCCAACCCGCCGGTGGCGCGGCGGGCGCGGCCCTGAGCGTCCAGCCGATAATCAACGTCGAGGACAGTTACGGGAACGTCGTGACGACGTCCAACGCCGTCATCACGCTCTCGTCGTCGGGGGGCACGCTGTCGGGCTGCAGCGATCTCGCCGCCACCAACGGCGTCGTCGACGTCGCGGGGTGCACGTTCGGTGGACTCGTGAACACGAACTATCAACTCTTCGCGAATTCGGGGACGCTCAACGAGGCGACGAGCAACTTCTTCCAGCTCTCGGGCCCGGGACCAGCAAACCAACTGGTGCTCAACATCAGCACTTCCGGTAGTTCCTGCACGGGCGGTATCCAGTACCAGAGCACGTGCACGGCGACGGCCACGATTGAGGACGCCTACACGAACGTTGAAACGAGCGACAACGCGGCGATCACCTTTACGATCTCGGGACCCGGTGCGGTCACCACGAGCGGCTTCTCGCAGAGCCGCGGCGTCGCCACCGAGACCCTGACCGGGAGCACCGTTGGTTCGGTGAGCATCTACGCGAGCGATACGACCGACGGCCTGACCTCTTCGACCGGCACCTTCAACGTGGTCGGCAAGAATCAGGTCATCACCTGGACCGCGCCCGGTACTCAAGACTGGGGCACCAACGCCATCACGCTGGGCGTCGCCGGTCCGTCCTCGCTGGGCGGCACCGGGGCGAGTTTCCCCGGTACGGGCGGCTCGTCGATCGACACCTCGAACACGTTCAACAATCCGAGTTCGTTCTCCGCCTCGCTCTGGTTCAACACCACGACGCCCGGCGTCCTGGCGGGCGCGACGAGCAACCAGGGTAGCGTGACCACGACGTCGTGGGACCGCAACATCTGGATCGACCCCACGGGCCACCTGGTCTGGGCGATCAATGACGGCGGCAACCTGGATGAGGTGACCTCGTCGGCGGTGGTGGACAACGGGGCCTGGCACCAGGTCGTGGCGACGTACGGTCCCGCGGGCGAGGACCTCTACCTCGACGGCGCACTCGTCGCGTCGGCGTCGGCCGACACCGCCGCACAGAACTACGCGTTCTATTGGCACCTCGGCTTCGCCGACACCGAATACTGGCCCGATGGTTCGGTGTCCAACTACTACCTGGGCTCCATGGCCCAGGCGGCCATCTTCACGACTCAATTGACGCTGAGCCAGGTGCAGACCCTCTACGGGGCCACCAGTGCCGCCAACGAGTCCTCGGATATCCTCGCCCTCTCGCCGGTGGGCTACTGGCCGCTCAACGACACCGCGGGCTCGACGGTCATCGCGGATCAGTCGGGTCACGCCAACACGGGTTACCAGGAGGGCACCTTCTCCCTGGGCACCGCCACCGACACCGGCGGCTCGACGGTGACCTTCGCGAGCTCGACGCCCAGCGTGTGCACGGTCTCGGGCACCCTGGTCACGATCGTGACGATCGGCACCTGCACGATCACCCCGACCGCGCCGGCGATCGGCAACTACGCCGTGACGACCGGGACCGCGACCAATATCACCATCGGGGCCACGAACCAGACCTTCACGCTCACCTCGCCGTCGAGCGAGAACTGGGTGGTCGGGGGCGCGGGGACCTTCACCATCGCCGCCACGGACTCGGCCGGCACGACGATCACCTACGTCAGTGAGACGACCAGTGTGTGCACGGTTTCGGGTACCACCGTGACCATGAAGACCGTGGGGACCTGTTACATCCAGCCCACGGCGCCCGCCGGCGGTAATTACCTGGCGACAACGGGTAATTGGCTCACCATCACCATCAACGGGGCGCTCCAGACCATCAACTGGACCGCTCCGGGCACCCAGACCTGGGTCCCGGGTGGCGCCGGCACCTTCTCGTTGGGCACCGCCACGGACTCGGCGGGCACGACGGTGACCTTCTCGAGCTCGACGACCAGTGTTTGCACGGTTTCTGGCACGACCGTGACGATGCTGACCGCCGGGACCTGCACCATCACCCCGACCGCGCCGGCCGGCGGTAACTACGTCACGACCACGGGAACCGCGGCCAATATCACCATCAACGGGGCCAACCAGACCATCAACTGGACCGCTCCGGGTGCCCAGACCTGGGTCCCGGGTGGCGCCGGCACCTTCTCCCTGGGCACCGCCACGGACTCGGCGGGCACGACGGTGACCTTCTCGAGCTCGACGACCAGTGTGTGTACGGTTTCTGGCACGACCGTGACGATGCTGACCGCCGGGACCTGCACCATCACCCCGACCGCGCCGGCCGGCGGCAACTACGCCCAGACCACCGGAACGGCCTCGAATATCACGATCAACAAGGTAAATCAGACGATTACGGTGACTTCTCCCTACCCGACCAGGGTCTACTTCGGCAGCATCGGCTACACGCCGGCCGCGACCTCGACCTCGGGCCTCGCGGTGGCGATCACCCTGGACGGGACGAGTACCGGGTGCACCCTCTCGAGCGGGACGATCACCTGGACCTCGACGACCGGCACCTGCAAGGTCGACTTCAACCAGGCCGGGAACACCAACTACAACGCCGCGACCCAGGTCCAGTTGTCGATACCCATTGAAAATATGGCGATCAACCAGGTGGCGACCGGTACCGGCACCACCTCGGTGACCTCGGGAAGCTTCAGTGAGACCTCCGGGACCCCGATCCTGATCCTGGTCGCCTACCAGGCCAGCGCCTCGACGAGGGTCTGCGCGGCCCCCACCGGCGCCGCGATCAACACCCCGACCGAGGTCACGGGCGCCACGTACTCCTACGCCTCGGGCGACTACATGTGCGCATACTCCACGACCGCGACGGGCACCGCGAGCACGGTCGCCGAGGCGTTCACCGGCACCGGCGCGGCGACCGAGGCGACTATACAAATCATCGACATAACGGGTGACAACAGCGCGACCTTCACGACCAACGCCGCCTACACCTCGGGCAACTCGAGCGGCGTTACCTTCAACGAGGCGACGACCCCGGGCATCTGGAGCACCGAAGTCCTCTTCGGCGCGGCGGCCTACGCCACGACCCTGCCCACCTGGTACAACGGCTCGAACGGTCCGCCCAACCTCTACACCGAGAACGGGACGGCCTCGATCACGGGACACTTCTCGACGGCCATCTACTCGCTGTTGAACGTCCCGGCGGGTGGTCAGCAGAACCAGGCGGGCGGCTTCACCTCGGGGACCGCCTATCCGTGGGGCACGCTGATGATCGAGGTGGCCCCGTGATCGGACGCCGTGACGTAATGGGCGAGGAGAAGGGCGCAATCTTGATCCTGGCCCTGGTCTACATCGTGGCGGTCAGCGTGGTCGTCGGGGCCTTGGCCTACTGGGCGACCGACGACCTCAACAACTCCGGTGTCTTCAGCTCGGCGAGCCAGCAGGGCTACGCCGCCAACGCCGCGACCCAGGCAGCGGTCCAGGCCATCGGCGCGAGTCCCGAACCCAGCCACCCGACGTCGCCCTACGGCGGGACGCCGCTCACGGGCACGGGCTACCCGTCGTCGCCGGGGGTCTGCTGGGGGTCAGGGAGCAGTTCGAGCCTGACCATCAGCGGCGTCTCGCTGTCGGTCTGGTGCAGCACCGTGGAGAACCTCAGTAACAGCGCCGGTACCGACGGCACCCGCGTGGTCACGTTCTACACCTGTCTGAGTACCGTGTCGGTCAGTCAGTGCACGCAGGCCCCGCTCGTCAAGGCGGTCGTCTCCTTCGATGACTACCCCGGACCCGAACTGACCACCCAGTGCAACCTGGTCCCCGAGACCTGTGGCCAGAGCGCCACGGACGTGAGTTGGGTCTCGGTCAATCCGGTGAACGGCTAGCCCGTCCACGCTGACCCCGCGGACGGTCGCGTGATCGGCAAGTCAGAGTCGAGGTCGACCGCGACGAGTGCAAAGTGCCTACCTCGGCCCCCTGGTGGCCATCCGTTCGAGATCGAGAGGGGCTGGCTGCCCATCCGCGCGTGGTGCGTCGAACGGTGCCCGACCCGCAGGATCCCGGTCCCGACTGGGTGCCGGGTTTCTGCGTCTGGGGGTTCGCCGTTGCGGAGGGCCCTCGGACAACCCTTGGCTCGATCGGGCCGATTCGAGGTTCGAGGTCAGGGTTCGCAGCGTATCGAGCCGGTCAGCCAGACGAGCAACTTGTGGTCGGGGCTTACTACCGTCGGCGCGCCGAGCGCGGCACTGAAGAGCCGATGGGCGATCTGGGGTCGGACGCCGCGGTACCCGCCACCGCGCCAGAAGACCACCGCGCCGACCCGGTAACGGCGGAGAAAGACACAGAGCGCTCGCTGCACGTCGGCGTGGGGGTTGGGCGCGGGATACGTGCGCTGTTCGCCCGAGATCGAGCTGGTCCCGAACTGGGCCTTGAGGATGGTCTCTTCGACGACCTTCGGGCTCAGCAGGTTCGGATACGACTCACCGTTGACGGGGGTCGATTGGGTGGTGATGTACCCACCGATCAATCGGAAATGCATCTCGTCCTCGGCCTGCCAGATCATCGACTCGGTCCAGGGACTGATGGGGAAGGGGTAGGTGAGCACGACCGAGCCGGTGGGAACGGTGTCGAGCGTGCTCACCGTGCTAGCCGGCCAGGGCAGGGTCTGGGTGGGCAGGGGCGCGACGGGGAACATCAGGGCGAGCGTCGCCAGAAGCAGTACGACCACCGTGATGTCGAGGATCCGTACGCCCAGTTGGGCGGTTCGGTGGCGGGAGGCTTCGGCCAGGAACTGGTCGAGACCGAGAGCGAAGGCTATGGCGCCGAAGAGGATCACGGCGAAGGCGAAACGGGCGGGCACCAGGTTCTGGAAGAGCGAGACGTGTGTCAGCAGCGCCTCGGGCAACGGTATCGAGGTCACGTGGGCGTCGACGCTTAGGCGCGAGCCCAGCGACAAGATGAACGCGACGAGGGCCAACCACGCGGAAAAGACCAGAAGACGGTTCTTTCGCCACTGAACCGAGAAGTACAGGAGGAGAAGGACGAAGGGCAGGTCCAGGTAACCAGCGTTTTCGGTGACGTTGCCGCTCACGAAGCGAAACGCCATCACCGACAGCGAGAGCGGAGCGAAGAACTGCGACACCGTGGGAAAGAACGGCTCCAGCAGATCGGCCCGGTACGCTTGCAGGGCTCGCGCCGGGTACACGGGTCCCACGATGTGGTTAGGCCCAAACAAGAGCGACCACACGAGATAACCCGACAGCACCACAAAGACCAGGATCGCCGGTCCGGCGGCTCGGGCGAGGGGAGAGAAGTTTTCGCGGATTCGCCGCGGCGCCACGACCATCAACCCCACGACGCCGACCAGCAGCACGATTCCGAGCATGGCGAGCAGTTCTGGATCCACCAGCGCCTGGGCGGCGGCGAGGCCCCCGAGCAGAAGCCCTACGCGAACGGGGTTACGACGTTTGGTGATGACCAACTCGTAGACGCACCAGACGATCACCGGTGGAAAAGGGAGGAAGACCAGGTTCAGATGGTTCTGACCCTGGATGATCATGTAGGGCCCGAACCCGTAGAGCAGGCCGCCCACGAAGGCGGCCGGCCTGCGACACCAGGTCCGAAGGACGAAGAACATCGACGTGGCTGAACTGGCAAAGGCCAGACGGATCAGGATGTTGAAGGCGGCGACGGGACCAAGGCCGAGGGTCACTGGCGCCGCCAAGAGCCCGAGCAACGGCACCGAGGTGGTGTTGGCGAGGTCGGTGACGCGCGGGTAATCGAGGTAGTTCGACTGGAAGAGGTCGAGGCCGTGGCGCAGGGCGTAGGGGACCCATTCGAGGAACCAGGTCATCTGCTGGGGGTCGCCGAACCCGCGGCCGTAAAAGCCAGCGGGCAGCGACGTACTGCTCCAGGGTGCCGCGGGCCAGAAGAGCGCGCTGGCGAGGCTCAGGTAGACGCCCACGGCTATCCATGACGGCCACTTGCCGCTCCAGCACCTTGCGAGAAGTTGACGCACGATTGCTGGCAACGCCGGTGCTTCAGTCATTGCCGCAGTCTACGAATGCGTCGCGTCTGGATTGATCCGCGAGGTTTTCTCGGGACGGGCCGTTTTTCGTCGCATTCTCTTGGGGACAGCGCGCTTCGACACGGGTGCCGACGGCCAAAGTCTCGCAATTTCCGGTCGTTTCAGTAGCGTGCTCGCGGCACGGGCGACGAATGACCCGGTTGGCCTCGGGTTCGGCATCGCAGAACTCGTGACTTTCTGGTGAAGAAAGGCGAATACCGCGTATCTTCCCGGGGCGCAGTGTAGATTAAGGGGGGTTGGGCAACGTTTCCACGTTGGAACGAGGTTTCAATCAGGGGTGCAAGTCAAGTCCAGTAAATGGTTGATTTGGGCTACTGAAAATGGTCAATACTTCGCAGTTCTGGTTACTGCGAAGGAGATACTTTGGAGTGAGGGTACTCCGGAGATGAAAGGGCAATACATGATTAATACGTACAAAAGGCTGAAGGCTCGTCGCGATTCCGGAGAGATCGAGAGTGGCTTTACCTTGATCGAACTTCTCATCGTGATCGTCGTCCTCGGCATCTTGGCCGCCGTGGTCATTTTTGCCCTTGGTGGAATCACGGGCAAGAGCCAGGTAGCCGCGTGTCAGGCTGACGGTGCGACTGTTTCCACCGCGCTGGCCGCATTCAACAACCTGAACCCCGGCTCCACGGCGACCACCGGTATGCTCACGGGTCCCAACAGCGGCGGTCCCTTCATCCAGTCGTTCCCGACCAATGACTCGGGCTACACCTACACACTCGGTTCAAACGGTTTTTTGACGCTCAGCGTAACGGGAAGTCCTGCGTTCAATGGTCTTTACACTGGACCGAACAACTGCGCGGGAGCGTAGAGACGAATACTTCTGTCTGCATAGTTTTCCTGTAGTAGCACGATGCCCGGCGGTTTCGCCGGGCATCTTGCTACTCTGTACCAATCGAGAGGGCGGTTTTCTATGAGTGATGCACAGCTCGCCGGTATCAATCCTTGGTTGGAACGGCTCTGGGACCAGGGCGGCACTGACCTGTTGCTCTCCGCGGGTTCAGCTCCGCGCGTGCGCGTCGACGGAAAACTGCGACCCGTTGAGGGCGCACCGATCCTCACGGGCGACCAGATCACCGAGATCACCCTGCCACTGCTCACCGACGGACAGCGGACGATCTTCAAAGAGGAACTCGACGTCGACTTCGCCTTCTCCTGGCTCGACCGGGCTCGAATCCGTGGCAACGTCTTCACCGAGCGAGGTGAATCGGCTTTGTCGCTTCGGGTGATTCCCGCTCGGATACCGACCTACGACGATTTGGGTTTGCCGCCTGCGGCGACTTGGGTCGCGGACCAGCCTCGAGGATTCGTGCTCGTGACGGGACCGACGGGTTCAGGAAAGTCCACGACGCTCGCCTCGATCATCGACAAGATCAACGAGACTCGCTCATCGCACATCCTCACCATCGAGGACCCGGTCGAATATGTTCACCACCACCGTATGTCCGCGGTCTCTCAGCGAGAGATCGGCCTCGACAGTCCGTCCTTCAATCGGGCCCTTCGCTCGGCGCTCCGTGAGGACCCCGACGTCCTGCTCATCGGTGAGATGCGCGACATCGACTCGATTCAGATCGCCCTCACCATGGCCGAGACGGGCCACTTGGTTTTTGGCACGTTGCACACCAATGACGCTCCGCAGGCGATCGACCGCATCATCGACGTGTTTCCCGCGTGGCGTCAGGAGCAGACCAGGGTACAACTCGCGGCCTCGCTCAGCATGATCATGGCTCAGCGACTCGTGCCACGCATTGGTGGAGGCATGGTGGCGGCCTTCGAAGTCCTGATCGCCACGAATCCGGTGCGAAACCTCATTCGCGAGGGTCGGTCGAATCAACTGGCGAACGTGATGTTGACCGGCACCCAGGAGGGCATGATCACGCTCGAATACAGTCTCGCGAGCCTCATCTACGACCAGATCGTCACCTACGAGGACGCCATGGCCGTTACCGCACATCCCAAGGACTTGGTACGCTCGATCGAACAAATGGAAATACTTCGATCCAGAGCATAGGGATGGCGTGAGTCCCCAACGAGGTCCGGTTCTCCCCTACAAGATCGTGGGTGGCGTCACCCCGGTGCGACACAAGTGGCTCGTCGCGAGCGCCAAGATGGCGGGATCGACCTTCGCGCCGGACGAGGCGCGACTCTTCGACACGTTTCGCGAGGTCGTGGACATGCGTCCGAGCTTCTCCGCTCTCGTCGTGAACGTGCCGATCGGCTACCGGTCGACACGAGCCGACCCCCAGCGTGCGTGTGACATCGAGGCGAGGGCGATGCTGGGACGACGAGGCGTCACCATCCGTCGTCCTCCCACCCGTGACGTCCTGGCCCGCGGCGTAGCGCTACCGAGCGACCACTTGGACGCCGTCACGCTCACGATGATGCCGTCCATCCTCGAGGTGGCCAACGAGATGTCGTCGTATCGACAGCGCGTGGTCTACGAAGGGTCGCCCGAACTCAGTTTCAGCTTCCTCAACGGAGGCGAGCCGTTACGGTATTCGAAGTTGCGTCCCGAAGGTCGCGACGAGCGCCGCGAACTCCTTTTGAGCAGAGTCCCGGGCATCGAGCGGATCTTCGAGGCACCACTTCGGGGAACGGCGATGCAGCACCTCTTTGACGCGGCGGCGCTTCTGATGTCGTCACGACGCGTACAGGCGCACGCCGCGAAGCGGATACCACTTCATCCCGAGTGGGACAGCGAGGGTCTTCGCATGGAGTACGTGTTCTGAGCGTTCGATTTCGTCATGCTGATTCGTTCGCCACGACCTGGCAAACGACATGCGAGGCGTCGAGATCTGACGTGGCGAATCTAGACGTTGAGTAACTCGGGCTGTCCCGAGTTCGCTCCGGGATCCTCCGACCGGATGGTTCTCTTGACGGGAAACGCACACGCGAGCGCCACCACCATCGTGATCGTGACGAGCAGGTAGTAGTGCCAGGGACTCAGGTGTTGGTAACTGAAGTAGACGCACGCCCCCGCGAAAATGATGGTGAGAGTCATCTTCCACTTGGTCGTGGTGAATGCCGCGAGCAGCGCGATCGCGAGTCCAGGGAAGAAATAGAACGGATCGAGGATTGACTCGAAGACACAGCGAAGGGAGAGGGCGACGGCCAACCACCACACCAGGCGAGGCCACGTCGACGAGCGGCGCAAGAGCAAGAGGCCTATCACCACCACCAGGGCGAGGGCGAGTTCACGTCCCGGTCCGGCCGACACGACCGGTCCGCTCAGGATCTTCTTCAGGACAGCCGCGCCGGTGACCTTCCCATCGGGCGCGGTGTGCGTGACGATGGTCGGCGTGTAGAGGTAACGCGGGTGATGAAGGGCCGGTGCGAGCGCCAACCACGGTGTGGGATGGTTCAGTGCGGGAAAGTTCGGTTGTTGCAAAAGCGCTCGCGTGGTGGCGGACCACTCCTTCACAAGAGGACCAAGCAGCAGTATCGCTGACGGCAGCGCCATGATCCCCGCGAGGAGTGGCCAGCGACGCCAGGGAATCTTCACCAACATGATCGGCAACATGAGCAGAACCAACGGTTGGAAGGCGATCGCCAGTCCGAAGAAGAAACCCACGTGCAGCCAGGATTCGTCCATCACCGCGATGAGGGCGTAGAGACCGAACGCCATCGCGATGGTGTCCTCGGGGTGTCCCCACAACTGCACGACCGTGAAGACCAGTACCGCCTCGGCCCAAATCAACACGACGCGACGTCGCGACGTGATACGCAATCGTTCGGCGAGCTTGTTGAGCGGGAAGAGGAAGAAGCCACCTAACAACAAGTCAATGGGACCGAGAACGAGCCATTCGGTCGGGTGCGTGAGGTAAATCGGGATGCTCGACGAGAGGTGCAGGGGGTTCTGTAGCATCGCGATCGGCGTCAAGAGCACTGCGATGCCCGGAAAGGTCACCAGGCTCGTGCCCGAGGCGTAGAGGCCACCCTCGGCGCCCCACCCGACGTAGTGTGCGTCACGGAAGGTCGACCAGATGTCGCCGGGCGTGAGCCAGACGTGGACACCGTAGTAGACCGTCGCCCAGAAGAGTGAGTAGGCCATGCCGACGGCGACGATCGCCACGGTTCCAGCCAGAGGCCAGAAGTTCCTCCTTACCCAACTCGACTCGGGAACCGGCGCGCGTTCATCTGACGTCGCGGTGGCTGACGAGGTCTCGGGCGTCTTAGTGGGCGAAACAGGGTCACTCATCGGGCAGGGACCTCGCGGGACGTCGTCGTTCCCGCACGGCTCCGTGGTCGCGATGCGTGCCGTACCGGGGGCTCAACAGTGACGTGAGGCGACATGAGTTCGCGAACACTTCGTGACCGTGTGGCGGCGCACGCCACTCGAAGTGATGGGAGTCTGCGCGGCGTCGCGACGTGAGTCATGGAAGCTTTAACCATTGTCGACGCACGTCTCAAGATTACCGGTGGTGCTCTGCACGCTGGTGACGCGACTAATGCAGAGACTGAAAGGGAACGAGCAGCTCGGGGCCCGCGTAAATTGCGATGGCCGCTCCTGCGGCCAGGAAGACGCCGTAGGGGATCTGTTGCTGACGCGACATCCGTTTGGTGGCGATGAGAGCGAGCCCCACTCCCGCGCCGAGCACGTTGGCCACGAAGAAGCCCAGGACCGCGTAGCGCCAACCGAGCCATCCGAGCCCGAGTCCCAGCACGAGCGCGAGACGGACGTCGCCGAATCCGAGCGCCCGAGGACTGGCCAGGTTGATCACGAAAAAGAGCGCGTACCACGACGCCGCGGTGATCACGGCGATGAGCAGACGGTGCCATTGGTTCTCGAGTCCCGCCGCCAACGTGAGGAGGGCTGCCATCATCACGAACGTCGGGTAGACGATCCGAAGTGGTAGCAGCAACTTCTCTACGTCGACGCACGCGAGCGCGAACAAGCCGGCGAGCATCACCAGCAGCGCCGGCAATTCCCACTGCTCACCTACGCGCGCGGCCGCTCCGGCGAAGAGGAGTGCGGTCGTCACTTCCACGAGCGGGTAGCGAACTGAGATCGGGGCACGACAGGAACGACACTTGCCCCGAAGCAGAATCCACGAGACGACCGGAATATTGTCGCGCTCGCGAATCGGCGTCTCGCAGACCGGACAGCGCGAGCGCGGGGTGATGATGGATTCGTGTCGAGGCACGCGATAGATGACGACGTTGAGGAATGATCCGACCACGAGCCCGAGCAGGGCACAGACACCTATGAGCAGAGCGAGCAAATTATCTACTTTCTGGGGTGCAGCAGTTCGATAGGACGACTGTAAAGCACGCAGCCGGCTCCCCTTGATGAGCGTCGTCTTTCCAGTGCGGAATCCGTCGTCGATTCGGGCGGTACCGGTCGGTAGCCGCAATCGGACCGTGCTCTCGTGCCCCTTGACACCATGTCGAATCAGATTGACTCGGCGCCTCGTCGACGCGGCCACTGATGGTCTCGGGGGGAATCCCACAATTTTGGGGAAAGCCCAATTAAAGTTCCAAGCAAGTACGCATCTTTCCAAGAGATACCTGAACCAACGCAGTCGAGAGGATCGTAGGTGGGAAACGCCGTAAGCCGTCGCTATCGATACGGCTCGAGCTTCGTGGACCAGGCATCGGGTATTCGCTTTGAGGGCCATCATCCCTTCGAAAGGCCCGATCTCTGGCAGGTTTACCTCGACGGCGCCGAGGGCGTCTACCGGAACTGGGGCTTCGAGGACACGCTGCGCCGTCGCGACCTCGCGGCGGGAAATGGTGTGCCGCTGTTCTTTCTCGCGTTCAACGCGGACAACGAAGCGGTCGCCGGCGTGCGCATCCACGGACCCCTCGAGGACGCCCACCAGGCCTTTTTGATGCACGAGATGGCCCAGTCCACCGAGATCGACCTGATCGGTGAGACGATCGCCGCGGAGATTCGTTACGGCGCCATCGAGATCAAGGGTGCCTGGTCCAAGGGTGGCGCGGTTCTCGGCGTGCAACTGATCCTGCCGATCACGCGTTGTTTCATGCACGCCATGAACTGGCTTGGGGCCGAATACGCCGTGGCCGCGGTGTCGGATCGACTGTTGCCGGTCGGGCCGCTCACGGGCGGCTCGGTGATCGGCACGACGTCGGTACCCTTCCCCGACGAGCGGTACCGGACGATCGCGGTCCAGTATCGCCGCCTGCAGAGCTACGAGTCGAGTCCGCCGGAGAACCAACAGGCGCTCCGACTCGAGGGCGAACAACTCAGTCGCGGCCCCGCCAAGGTCGGCGTGGGGACCGTCGACGACGATTCCGCCGCCATGCAGTCACGGCGCCCTCTCGTGCTCGACGTGAGCCGGCGCAGTGACCGCGAAGTGCTTCGAGTTCTTCGCGAGGACGGTTCGTTGCAACTCTTCGACCAACTCGACGAGCAACGTCGTCAACTCACCGAGATCAAGCCGGCGCCGACGAGCACGTTGACCGAGGAGACGCCTCGATGGGTCTACTACCCGTGGCGTCGTGCGGCGGTCCGGCTCTTGGGGCCGCGTTCCTTCGCGACATTGCGCTTTGACCGCAATCACAACAAGATCACCCGCGAGGAACAAGCGAGGTTGCGTACGCTTCGCGTGGGCGTGGTGGGCTCGAGCGCGGGTCATTCGATCGCGTACTTGTTGGCCATGGAAGGACTCGTGGGTGAACTGCGACTCGCTGACTTCGACACGGTCGAGCTCACGAACCTCAACCGGATCCCCGGCGGCGTACTCGATCTGGGGGTCAACAAGGCCACCGTCTGTGCTCGTCGCATCGCCGAGATCGATCCCTATCTGCGGGTCGCGGCGAACACCGAAGGTGTCACCAAGGAGAATCTCGAGAGTTTCATGGACGGACTTGACCTGGTGATCGAAGAGTGCGATTCACTCGACGTCAAGTTCCTCGTGCGTGAGTCGGCGCGCGAGCGCGGCATTCCCGTGTTCATGGAGACGAGCGATCGCGGGGTCCTGGACGTCGAACGCTTCGACCTCGAACCCGAGCGACCGATCTTCCACGGGCTCTTGGGCGACATGACCTCAGAGAAACTCGCCGGGCTCACCCTGGCTGAGAAGAACCCCTTCGTGCTGCGGATGCTCGGCGCCAGCGAAGTGTCTTCGCGCGGCGCGGCGTCGTTGTTCGAACTGGGCTTCACTATCACCGGTTGGCCGCAACTCGCGAGCGAGGTGACCCTGGGCGCGGTCACGGTCGCCACGGCGGTTCGCCGTTTCGCCCTCGGCGGACATTTGCCGTCGGGGCGCGTGCGCTTTGACGTGGAAGAGGTGCTCTCGGGCCTGAAACCGGTCGAGATCCCCCCCGTCATCGACGAGGAATTGGCGATCCCCGCGCCGGTCGACCCGCCGACGCGAAGCACCGATCCAATCGACATCATCGTGGACGCGGCACGACGCGCTCCGTCGGGGGGCAACGTGCAGCCCTGGCGATTCGAGGCCGACGACGACGAGATCCGCTTCTACCTGCTGCCCGAGCGCAGTGGCGTGGCGATGGACGTCGCGAACCGGGGCAGTTACGTGGGGATCGGCGCCGCGCTCTTCAACGCGCGCGTGGCGGCCGCGTCGTTACGCAAACTTGGCGGCGTCAAGCTGTTCCCCAAGGGTTATCACTCTGATCACGTCGCCACCGTGTACCTGGGCACGGGCAGCGACCCCGACATCGCGATCTTGAACGACTCGCTGCACACGAGAGTGGCCAATCGAAAGATGGGGCGTCCCTCACCGATTGACGACGGCGTCGTGGCCAACCTTGTCCGTGGCGTCGAACGCGAAGGCGGCCGACTCCGTTTCCTCATTAATCGTGACGTCATCGATGAGCTCGGGGTACTGCTCGCCGAGTGTGACCGGTTGCGTTTCGTGATCCCCAAGATCCACGGCGAGATGATGCACGAACTGCGTTGGCCGGGTCGTGACCCGCTCGAGGAGGGCATGGACGTGCGCACCCTCGAGATGGAGAACTCGAGTCTGGGGATCATGGAACTCTTGAAGCGCACCGACGTGATGCAGCACCTGGTCGAGTGGCGGGCGGGCCAGGCCCTCGGGATGCGCACACGGATCTCGGTGGGTTCGAGCTCTGCCATGGCGGTCGTGACCGTGCCGCGTTCTGACCCGATGTGGTACGTACGAGGCGGCGCGGCGATGGAGCAGTTCTGGTTGGCGACCGAGCGAGTGGGTCTGGCCGTGCAACCCGTGGCGCCATTGTTCATCTACGCCACGGCCGAGCGGGAGCTGATTGAACTCGGCGGCGAGCGGCACCTCGACGAGATGTACCGGCTCCAGATGCGTTTTCGCGACGTGCTCGACCTCGAGGACGGCGAGACCATGGTCATGGTCATGCGCGTGCTCCACGCCGCACCGCCGAGCGTGCGCAGCATCCGCCGACCGCTCTCGAGCGTGCTCACGCGTGACTTCGTCGCCGATCTTCATTCCGAACACCCCGCCAACGGGGGCGCTTCGCTTAGTTCCCACGGTTCGAACGGTTCCAATGGTTCGAACGGACACGGCACCAACGGTTCGACGGCGCCGGTGAATTCACACGACTGACTAAAATGTTGTTGACCGGTTTTTCAGACTTAACCCTGATCAGAATTCATTTTCAATTAAAAGTTCACACTGCTAACCTCGGTATTCGTAGCCGAGGTAGTTCTACCTATCGGTATTTGCTCTAACAAGCTCAAAGGCGAGGCTGTGGGAAATTTTCGGCACGCGGATACCATGATGGTCGGTACCGAGACCCGCCTCATCGTCGAAACGCTTCGCCAGGTCACCCCTGGCGCCGAAATCGTCGCGGTCATCATGGATTCGGCGCGCCACGTGCCGGGGTTCAACTTGAAACCCTTGGTGGGCGAAGGTTCGACTGACGCGTTCGAGGTCATTCGCGAAAGAGTCGAAGGCCAGCTCGCCTTCAAGGAACCGCTCGGATCGTTCACTTGCGTCATCGACGACGTTGAATGGGGTGTACTCGTTGACGCGATCGAACTCCTCGAGGGCCAGATCATCGGTGCACTCATCGTGGCGCGTCACGGTCGAGCCTGGTCACAGCGTGAAGTCGCCCTGACCCGGGCCTTCGGCGGTGTGTTCAGTCAGGTGGCGACTATCGCCGTTCGTGAAGACGCCCTGCTCCAACAGCGCAGTCTGGACGAACTCGTTAGTCAAGTGGCGGAACGCCTGATGTCCACGACCGCCGCGAACCACCAGGAGGTCCTCAACTGGACCATGAAGACCGTCGCCGAGTACCTCGACGCCGACGCGGTGTTCTTGCGGCGAAACGACCACGCGCGCGACCTCAGCGTGCTCGTGGCGGAATGGCCCGTTCGCGAGGACATCCCCGACCCCGACCCGCTGGGCGAGGTGCCCTTTGACGCCGATCCGATCTTCATGGCTACCAAGGACCTGAAGGAACCGTTCCTGCCCGGCCTCGAGGACACGTCCCAGGACTACATGGAACGGGTCCAGGAAGGTTCAGGTGAGCAGAAGATCGCCGGCGCCGGCGTTCCGCTCCTGTTGGGCGAGACCACCTGGGGCGTGCTCGCGTTCATCCACTTCGAACTTCGCGCCTGGGTGCCCGCGGAGATCAACGCACTCCAGGCAGTCGCCTCGATGATCATGCAGCTCCAGGCGCGCATCGACGCCGAGGAGCGAACGACCTACAACGCGTACCACGATGAACTCACCGACCTGCCCAACCGACGCGCACTGTTGCGTGAACTCAAGATGCGTCTCGCGACGCACCGCGACACCGCGGTGATGATCGTGGACCTCGACCGGTTCAAGGTCATGAACGACTTCCTTGGTCACGCCTCGGGTGACCGACTGCTGATCACCATCGCCGACCGGATCCGCACGAGCGTGCGCGTGGACGACTTCGTCGCGCGTTTGGGCGGTGACGAGTTCGTCGTGCTGATCGACGAGGCGAGCAGCGAGCTCGAAGTCGTCGCGAGCGCCTACCGGATCCTCGACCTGGTTTCGGGATCGGTGAACATCGGCGGTCACCACGTCATCCACACCGCGAGCATCGGCATCGCGATCGCCGAGTCGGGCACGATCCAGTCGCCACTCGACCTACTCAGCTGGGCCGACGCGGCGATGTACGTCGCTAAGGCCCGGGGACGGAACCAAGCAGTGATCTTCGACGAGGAGTTGCGCCAGGCGGCCAACGAGCGCACGAGTCTCGAATTGCTGCTGCGCGAGGCGATCGAGGGAACCGGGTTGCGCCTTCACTACCAGCCCGAGGTGGACCTGCGAACCGGTCGTCTCTTGTCGGTCGAGGCGCTGGTGCGCTGGCAGCACCCGCTGCGAGGCATCGTCGCGGCCGCGGATTTCATCAAGATCGCCGAGGAGACCGGACTCGTGATTGACATCGGACGCTGGGTCTTCGCCGAAGCCTGTCGCCAGCTCTCCCTGTGGCGCGAGGAATATCCCGACCTGCCACTCGTGGTGCGCGTCAATATGTCGCCCATCGAGTTCTCGGCGTCGGACCTGGTGGGATTCGTGGAGAACTGCCTGGTCACTTACGGCGTGCCGGCGGATCGACTCTGCATCGAGATCACCGAGTACGCGGTCGTGGACGAACCCGAGAAGACCGCGGCGATTCTGAACGGCTTCCAGAAGCTCGGGGTCGAGGTCGCCCTCGACGACTTCGGGACGGGCTTCGCGTCGATGACCGAGTTGAAGCACCTGCCCGTGGACACGCTCAAACTCGACATGAGCTTCGTCGCGGGCATCACGAGCGACGCCTATGACCGCGCAATCGTGGACATGATCATCCGACTCGGTCACGCGCTCGACCTCGGGGTCACCGCCGAGGGCATCGAAAATGCCGCGATCATTGAGAAGTTGCTCGAACTAGGGTGTCACCGTGGCCAGGGCTACCTCATCTCGCGACCAGTGTCGGCCGAAGACCTGGCCCCCATGCTGAAAGCCGGCGGCGTCTCACCGAGCCTGCTGGGCGCACCCGAACCTCTCTCGCAACCGTTGGGTTCGTGATGAGTCTCGCGAACGATCAGGTGGACAACGACGACCTCGCCAAAGAGCCGCACTACGAGCCCTGGCTGTTCCAGTCGATGCTCGACGAACTGTCGATCAACGAGCTGGGAATCGGCTTCGTGTATTCGGTGATGGAGACCCTCGCCAAGCGCTACAGCCTGCGCGACGTCATCGTGAACCTGAACCACGAATCGTTCGGGGCCCAGATGTTCCGCCTGGGTGGTCAGGCCGTGAGCGCGGACCTGGCCGCGGGCATCGGCACCGAACCCGGGGTCTACTGCGACCCCGACGTCGTGCCGCCCGAAGAGCTCGGCGCGGTGCGCACGGCGTGCCAGCTCGCGCTGTCGCTGCACCTGGCGCGCTTCAGCGCCGCGCACGACCCGCTCACCAACATCGCCAACCGGCGCACGTTCGACAGTGCCCTCGAAGCCGCCGCCGCGCGCAGTTCGCGCTACGGCTGGGCGTTCACACTGCTCGTGATCGACCTCAACGGTTTCAAGAACATCAACGACACACTTGGTCACGCCATCGGCGACGACCTGCTGCGACAGTTCGGCGTGGCGATGCGCCGTTCGGTGCGCTCGGGCGACGTGGCCGCGCGAATCGGTGGTGACGAGTTCGCGGTCATTCTGAGCAACGCCGACGGATTTGAAGCCACCGGTTTTGTCGACCGTCTACGCTGTAATTTGAAGGCCGCCAGCGAGTTGCTGGAGTTCTCGGTCGGTACCGCGACCTCACCTCGCGACTCCACCGATCCGACCGAGCTCTTTCGGGTCGCCGACGCGCGCCTTTATGAGAAGAAGGGTTTGACGCACTGATGATGTCAGCAACCGACGAAGACCTGGAACTCGAACTGCGTTCGCTGCCGGGCGTACTCAACGTGGAGATCCGTCACCTGGAGAGCGGCGAGGTCGACGTGGTCACCTTGATCGTCAACGGTCAGGATCCGGCCGCGATCCGGGTCATGGCGAAGCAAATCGTGAGCCTCTACTCGGCCGAGGGTTCGGTCGTCGTCGACGACGCCACCACGGCCTTTCGACCGCGCTCGTCGGAGGCCGCGAGGGTGAACCTGGTGAGCACCAGTTTCGACCACGAGACGGGCCGTTGTGAGGTGGAGCTCAACTACGCCGGGCGCATCGGCGTCGGTCACTCCGCGAGCGGCAAGATGGTCGGCGGCGTCGAAGCCACCCTCGCCGCGCTGCGCGACCTCAACTTGAACGTGCCCTTCTACTTGATCTCGGTCGTGAACGTCGCGACGCCGCGCGGTTGGCCGGTCGTGGTGACGTTGCGGCCCTTCGCGAGGGACAACGACGTGCTGGGCATCGCCCAGGGCGATAACGACGTGACGTCCTCGGCGATGGCGACGCTCAGCGCGCTCAACCGTATCCTGCCCGTCAGTAACGCCGACTAGCGCAGCCCCTCGGGTGACGGGTCACCGCCCGGTCACACGTTCGTGTGAGAAATGACCTCGACGCGCGACCGTTGGTGAAGGACGGCGTGCGTGTCAGCGCGTTAGCACGAAAGTGCCGCGCGATCCTTCCTGCACGTCCTCGGAATAATCAGTAAGTTGCAACTTAAAATATGACATTTCGTCCAGAGATAGGTTGGTCCGCGTGAATACACCAGATTCGTTCGAGCGCGACAAGATCATCGACGCCACCCAGGTGCTGGTACGAGACGTCGCGCGCGATCAACTCACGTTCGAGAACGTCGCGCGGCGAGCGGAGGTGGGACTGGAGTCGGTCACGTACTTCTTCGACTCGATCAACCAATTGGTCGCCGAGGCGCAGTTGGCGAACTACGCCGACATGGTGCGCGCGCATCATTTCGTCATGACCAAGGTCGAAGCCGCGTTGGCCGCCGAGGACCGCGACGCCTTCCTCGACGCGGTCGAGCAGAACCTGGAACTGGCGTGGACGTCGGGTCAGGTCGGGAATCGTTGGGGGATCATTGAGTTGATGCACGACATCTGGGGCGATCCGTTCGTCCAAAGTCATTTCTGTGAACTGCTCGACGTGCAGTTCGGGGCGTGGATCGACATCGTCCAGGGCGCCCAGCGCCTGGGCTGGGTCGACCCCGACCTCGACGCGAAATCACTCGTCTCGGTGTTCTGGTCCTCGACCGTCGGTCAGTTCATCACGTCGGGATCGTCATTGCTCAATCTCTCACCCCAGCAGAATCGTGATTTCGTCATGCGGATCCTGCTGCCGCCGAGCCGTCAGGCCACGGTCTGAGCGTTTGCGGGCGAGTTCAGTCGCCCGTGTAATACTTGTCGGCCACGCGCAGAGCCCGGTCGAGTCGAGCGAGACCGTCGCGAGCCTCCTGCTCGGTGATGGTGCACGGCGGCACGACGTGTAACCGGTGGAAGTTGGCGAAGATGAGCAGTCCCTCCTCGCGGCACGCGGCGATGATCTCATTCATCGCGGGCGAACTCGAGCCGTAGGGGGCGAGTGGTTCCTTGGTGGCTCGATCGCTCACCAGTTCCAGGGCGAAGAACACCCCGGTGCCGCGCACGTCACCGATCACGTGGTGCGCGCCGGCGAGCGCCTCGAGACCCGGACGAAGGACCTCGTCACCGATTCGCTTGGCGTTTTCGACGACGTGTTCGTCGGCCATGGCCTCCATCGCCGCGACGGCCGCGGCGCAGGCGAGCGGGTGGCCCGAGTACGTCAGCCCTCCGGGATAGACCCGGTCGGAGAACGTCGCGCAGATCGCCTCGTTGATCACGACGCCCCCGAGGGGCACGTAGCCCGAGTTCACGCCCTTGGCGAAGGTCACGAGGTCGGGCTTGACGTTCTGGGCCTGGTAGGCGAACCACTCACCGGTCCGGCCGAAGCCGCACATGACCTCGTCGAGGATCAGCACCATTCCGTAACGGTCGCAGATCTCGCGAACGCCCGACAGGTAGCCCGGCGGGGGCATCATGATGCCCGCGGTCCCGGGAATGGTCTCGAGGATGATCGCGGCGAAGGCGCTGGGTCCTTCGAACTGGATCGTGCGCTCGAGGTTCTCCAGGACCCGCTCGCACTCCTCGCGCTCGGTGGTGGCGTTATAGGCGGAGCGGTAGAGGAACGGTCCAAAGAAGTGCACGACGCCCGAGGTGCCGTGGTCGTTGGGCCAGCGCCGTGGGTCGCCCGTCAGGTTGATCGACGTCGAGGTCGCGCCGTGGTAGCTGCGGTAGGCGGCGAGGACCTTCTGGCGCCCGGTGTGCAAGCGCGCGAGGCGAACGGCGTGTTCGTTCGCCTCGGTACCGCCGTTGGTGAAGAAGACCTTCGCGGCGCCGTCAAAGGAGTGGTCGAGGATCAATTCCGCCGCCCGGTAGCGCTGGGGGTTGCCGTGCTGGGGGGCGATGGTCGCGAGCACGTGGGCTTGTTCGGCGATCGCCGCCACGACCTTGGGGTGCTGGTGGCCGATGTTGACGTTCACCAACTGCGAGGAGAAGTCCAGGTACGTCGTTCCGTCCTCGTCGGTGACGTAGACGCCTTTCGCGTCGCGCACCATCATGGGGTTGAGCGTTCCCTGCGCGGACCAGGAATGGAAGACCGAGGCCTTTTCGCGTTCCTTCGACGTCAATTGCGAGCGATCGGTTGACATGACGATCCTTTCCGTGCTGTGGTTCGAACTGTAATCCAGGTGCTCGCACGACTCGGCCGCGAGCGGGTCGACGAGGTCTTCACGTCCGCAGCACCACGTTGACGGGTTCGTCGCCGCGCAGCAGCCGGTCGATCTGGTCGTTCAGCAGTCGCGCCATGCGCGGCAGCATCGCCGAGGTCGCCCCGCCGACGTGCGGCGAGATCAGCACGTTGGGCAGCGTGAACAACGGGTGTCCGTCGGGCAGGGGCTCGGGGTCGGTGACGTCCAGGGCGAGACGCAGTCGCCCCGACGACGCGTGCGCCAGAAGCGCGTCGGTGTCGGCGACCTTGCCGCGCGCGATGTTCACGAGCAAGGTGCCGTCGCGCATGCTCGACAGGAACGCGTCATTGATCAGACCCTGGGTCGACTCGTCGAGCGGTACCACTACGACGACGATGTCGGCGAGGGCGAGTTGCTCGTGCAGCGCGTCAAAGCCGTGCACCATCCCGCGCTCGTCGACGCGCTCGTGACGCGCCAGGCGCACGACGGTGGTCTCAAAGGGGAGGAGCCTGTCTTCGATGGCCCGCGCGACCCCGCCGTAACCGACGAGCAGCACGCGACGGTCGGCCACGCTCTCGTGGTAGGCGCGCTCCCACTGGCCCCGTTGAGCCGCGCGCACGAAGTCGGGGATGCCGCGTTGGGAGGCGAGGATCAGCGCCAGGGTGAGTTCGGCGGTGGACGTCTCGTGCACGCTGGCGGCGTTGGCGTAGACGACGCCCGCGGGCAGCACGTCGGCCACGCCGTCGAAGCCGTTCAGCTGGCTCTGGACGAGACGCGTGGTGACCGTCGCCAGTTGGGCGAGGACGGCGTTGCCGACCATGTAGGGCGGCACCACGATGTCGATGCTCGACGCGGGCGCGGGGCCGGTCATGTCCCAGCGCACGAGGTCGACGTCGTCTCGACTCGCCGCGATCGCCTCGAAGAGGGCCTCGGTGGGCACGCTGATCAGCAACCGGCTCACCACGGCGCCGCCACTGGCCGCGGCCCGGTCGTCGGACTCGTGCGGGTCACAGGCGCCGTCCCACGCGCAGTTCGAAGACTCCCGGGACGTGCCACTCGCGCGAGTAGACGATCGGTTCGCCGCCGCGCGCGTAGTCGACCTCGATGATCTGCTGGAGCGCGCTGCCGACCTTGACCTGGAGGAGTTTGGCGATCGGTCGCTCGGCGATGACCGGAACCAACACCGCGTTGGCGCTCTGGACGGGGTGTCCGATCTTCTCGAGCGTGTCGTAGAGCGAACGGTTGAAGCTTCGGTCGGGTACGTTAGCCACGAACCGCTCGGGCACGACGTCGATGGAGTAGATCATGGCCTTGGCGTTGGCGGTACGGATCCGCTCGAGACAACGCACCGTCTCGTCGGGTTCAAGGTCGAGCTCGTCCGCTTCGACCTCGCTCGGGGCTCGCGACTGGATGTCGAGGACCTTCAGTCCCGGCTTCATGCCCGCCTCGGCGATCATGTGGGTGTAGCTCAGGGTCGCGTCCAGCGCGTGGCGCGGACCGGGCAGGCCGACGACGTACGTGCCGCTGCCGTGGCGACGCTCGAGGTAGCCCGCCGAGACCAGCGCCGACACCGCCTCGCGCACCGTCGAGCGGCTGACGTCAAAGCGCGAGGCCAGGCCTTCCTCGTTCACCAATTTCGTGCCGACGCGCAACTTGCCCGCGCTGAGGTCCTTCAGCAACCCTCGGCGCACGAGGTCCACGAGATTGCCCTTCACCGACGTCGACCTTACGCCGTGGCCGCGACGTCGAGGACGTGACGGACTTGGGCCTTGACGTCGGGGGCGCCGGGAAAGAGACCCTCGACGATCGCCGAGCCAATGGTGAAGCCCCAGGCGCCCGCGCGCGCCAGCGTCACGATTTGTTCGTCGCGCACGACCGATCCGGCGGCGATGACCGGTCCTAACGACGCGTCGACGACTGCGCGGGTCAGGTGGGCGATGTCGGCGCTCGCGTGGCGATAGGCGAGCAGGTCCAGCCCGTACACGCCCTCGCGCTGCGTCAACGCCCTGGCGCTCTGGGCGATCTCCTCGATGGTCCCTTCGAGCACGCTCGGGTGACCGAGCACGCGACCAGGAAACGGGCAGTACTTCACCGATGACCCGGCGAGCAGCGGTAGGACCGCGTCGGGTTGGGTACCGCCGAGAATCCAGTCGACGCCCGCGGCGAGGGCGGCGCGCACGGAGTTGACCTCGTCCTCGCGGGTCGTCGAGACCACCTCGAGCATGGTCTCGAAGCCGGCGTCACGCGCGGCGCGCGCGATTTCGAGCTGGCGTTCGGGCGTGGCGCCCACGTCCTTGAAACCGATGTAGTGCAGTCCGCTGTCGCTCAACTCGTCGACGTAGTCGAGTGCGTTCTCGATGGTGCGGTCAGCGTGGGTCAGCATGAAGATGAAGTTGATCATCGTCCCTCCAGAGTGTCATATGGTCGGTGGTGCACGGGCCAACCGCTCATCGCGGGGCCAGTCGTTCGTGCTCGGCGACGAGCGTCGCGACGTCCTCGGGGCACCAGGCGCCGATCAGGTCCGCGAGGTCGACGACCGTGAAGCGATCGCGCATCAGGTGGCAGTTCGACAGCGCCCAGGAGACGACCTCGGGTGCGGGCGCGGGTTCGAGTTCGCGAAAACTCGTCGGTGCCCCGGCGCGCACCAGGGTGCCCGCGACGAACGAGGGCGACATCAGCAAGTCCGCGACCTCGGGCTCGTGCTCGGCCCAGCGCGCGAGCACGTCGTTGATGTCCTCGAGGTGACTCGCGATCCACGTGGCCTTGGTCTCGTAGGCGTGCCAGCATTCGGCCGCCGCGGCGCCGGTGCCGTCGAGACCCGCGAAGGCGGCGATCACGCGCTCGCGCGAGGCGACGTTCGCCGCGTCCACCTGGCAGTTCCCCGCGCGCAGGCGCTCGCGGATCCTCTCCCAGAGCAGCACCGCGGCGACACTCGTCACCCCGACCACCGAGCCGTGTGACGCGCTCGTGGTGTTGAGCGAGCCCGCGCGCATCTCGAGCAGGTGGCTGATCACGTGCTCGGTGCCCGACGAGGGGGCGGTGCGCCCGGCCACGCCCATCGCGATGCCACCGACGGCGAGACTCGAGGCGAGCAGGTCGACCGCCTGATGATCGCCCCGACCGAGGTCCTCGGCGTACTGCCACATGGGTCCCGATTCGTGGCGCATCATCGTGACGGGCGTCGTCGAGAAACTCGGGTCGTAGCCAATGGCCCTGGCGAGGTACCAGTCCGCCGCGGCACTGAACATCGAGAGTTGGTCGCCCAGGCCCGAACGCGTCATCGCGAGGGGTGCCTCGGCGACGACCAGCGGGTCGATCACCAGCGCCCGGGGCCACTGGCTGGGGGTCGTGCGCTTCACGCCGTCGATCAAGAGCACCGACTGGTCGTCGGCGAAGCCGTTGACGCTGGCGGCGGTCTGGACGACGACGTGGGCGAGTTCGAGTTCGCGCGCGACGTACTTGGCGATGTCCACCACCGTGCCCGAGCCGACGCTCACGAGCGCGTCGGGACCCAAGCGGGCCACGTCGTTCGTGCACCGGGCCACCGTCGCCTCGTCCGCGTGCACGAGTTCGTCGGGACGATGCGCGACGGTGACGACGTGCACGTCGTGCTCGAGGCGCAGCACCGAGAGCACGACGTCGAGCACGTCCTCGCGCCCGTAGGACTTGGGCGTCGAGTCGGTGACGACGCCGATGGTCGATGCCGGTCGAATGCCGTTTCGTTCGAGGACTCGCCCCAGGGCGTGCACGGCGCCACGACCGCGAACGATCTCGGCGAGACCGATCGGTCGCAGCCTCGAGGCGTCGCGCGAACGGCGTACCTGTTCGCGCAGGGCGTAGAGGTCGTCGACGTACACGTCGTCCAGGTCCCTCACGTCAACGCTCCTTCGACGCCGTCGTAGAGGGCGCGGTACCGGGCGTAGGCCTCGTCGTAGAGGTCCCGGCGGCGCTCGTCGGGCACGAACGGTTCGGGGGCGAGTTGGACCGCTCGCTGGACGGCGTCGTCGAGGTCCGCGAAGATACCTGCCGCGATCCCCGCGAGCATCGCCGCGCCGAGTGCGGTCGCTTCGGGGGCGAGGACCCGGCGAACCGGTCGCGCGGTGACGTCGGCCTTGATCTGGGTCCAGGTCGCGCTCGCCGCCCCGCCGCCCACGACGCGGATCTCGTCGTGGCCGAGGCCGAGCGTCTCGAACCGGTCGGTGACGTCGCGCAGCGCGTAGGCACAGCCTTCGAGGATCGCGCGCGCCAGGGTCCCGGCGGTGTGGGGCATGGCGAGCCCGGCGAAGACCCCGCGCATGTGGCCGTTCCACGTGGGTGTCATCGCCCCCGAGAGGGCCGGCACGAAGATGACCCCGTCGGCTCCCGGTGGCGCCGCGTGCGCGAGCTCGAAGAACTCGCCCTGACTGACGTTCAGGACGTTGCGCGCGAACCAGAGCGTGCTGCCGCCCGAGACGAACCCGGGATTCTCCACGAGGAAGGCGTCGTCGATGGCGTGGGCGTGGGTCTCGACCAGGCGCGCGTGGTCGAAGACGACCTTCGAGGACGCGACGGTCACTGGCTCGGCGGTGCCGGTGACGTCGGTGACCATGCCCGAGTGAATCGCTCCGGCGCCGATCGACGCGGCGTGCTCGTCACCCGTGCCTACGAGCACGGCGCAGTCACTCGAGAGACCGAGGTGCTGTGCCGCCGCGCGCTGCAGGTTGCCCGCCACCTCACCGGCGCGAAGGATCTCGCCGAGTCGATGTTCGCCCAGGTCGAAGGCTTCGAGCAGCTCGGCCGACCACCGTCGCTCGCCCACGTCGTAGAGCAAACTCGACGAGGCGTTGGCGTGGTCGAGGGCGAGACGTCCGGTCAGCCGGTAGAGCAGGTAACCGCTCGCGGGGGCGAACGCCGCCGCGCGCTCGAAGGTGTCGACGTCGTGGTCGCGCAGCCAGAGGATCTTGGGCCCCGCGTGTGAGGCGTCGGGCACGAGACCCGTGATCTCGAAGAGTCGTTGGGACCCCACGCGATGGGCCATCGTGTCCGCCTGCTCGTGGGCGCGTCGGTCGAGCCAGATGATGGCCGGACCGAGCGCCTCGCCGTCGAGGGCGAGCGGCACGACGCCGTCGACCTGGCACGCCAGACACAGCACCGCGACCTCGCGTCCGTCGACGCCGGCCGACTCGAGACACTGGGCGATCACGACGCGAAGTCCCTCGTACCAGTCTCGAGGATCCTGCTCGGCCCAGCCGCCTCGCGGATGGGTCATGGAAAGCGCGAACGCGCCACTCGCGCGCTGCGCACCATCGGGGTCGAGCAGGACCGCCTTGACGCTCTGGGAGCCGACGTCGACGCCCAGCACGTGACCCGGGCGACTCGAGTGTTGCGTAGTGGCGAACGCGGCGGCGCCCGCGGCGGGGGTGCTACGGTTCTCGATGACGCACCCCCAGTCCTTAGTTCGTAACGCCTCGAACGGACGCCGTCCGTCTCTCGTTGCTCGTGCGCCCAGCGTAAGTCATCAGATGACTTTGGTCAACCGATCACGCGCGACTTTTCGCACGCCCCCACGGCCATCAATGTTTCGGCGATGTGAAACATGAAAATACGGTCTCGAACTGTTTGACAAAAGTCATCTGATGACTTACTCTTGGGCAAATTTGGTGGGGAGGGGTCGTGACTCAGTATTCGGAGATCGAAAAGGAATTAGGACTCAAAGAAGACTCGGTAAGTCTGTGGGGGGACTTCGTGGTGTCGGTGGCGAACGTCGCCCCCTCGAGCAGTGTGGCCTACACCCTGGCGATCCTGGTCTCGTTCGCGGGACACATTGCACCCCTGGCGGTGTTGATCGTCGGGTTCATGATGTTCTTTTGCTCGGTGGGCTACGCCAGTCTCAACCGATGGCGAGCGCACGCCGGCGCGCCGTACATATGGGTCGGTGAAGCCGTCACCCCATCACTCGGGGTCGGTACCGGACTGCTCAACGTGGCGGTCTCCACCTTCGCCAACGTCGGCAACATCACGCTCGCGGGCGCGTACCTCCTGTTCGTCGTGGCCCCGACGGGCGACACGTTCTCCAATCCGGTCACCTGGCTCGTCGCGACCGCGGTCATGGGCGTGCTGGCGTACCTGTCGATCCGCGGGATCAAGCCCTCGGTGCGCGTCCAGTGGATATTCGTCTTCATCGAGTACAGCGCGATGATCTCCTTCGTCATCCTCGCGCTCATCCACGAGGCGAGCCACGCCGGTGGCGCGACCCTGCCGTCGATCCACGACTTCGCGTTCTCGGGAGCGGTGCACGGCATCGGCGGCTTCACCGGGCTCGCCAAGGCCGCGGTGCCCTGCGGGTTCCTCTACCTCGGATGGGAGGCGACGGCGGTCCTCGGCGAGGAGTCGACGAACCGCAAGATCAACCCCGGCCGGGCCATGATGATGGGCACCTTGTTCCTCACGATCTGGTACACGTTCTTGATCGTGGTCTTCGAAGGCGTCTCGAGCCAGAAGAACGTCCTGGCCAACGGCACCAACGTGCTGAATTACGCGGGTCAGTTGCTCGTGCCGGGATTCTGGGGTCGGGCCCTGCCGCTCGCGGTGTTGGTCGCGGTGATCGGGACCTGCCAGATCCAGATGACCGAGCCCAGCCGAGTGCTCTACGCGCTCGCGCGTGACAAGCTGATCCCCAAGGTCTTCGGGTTCATCAGCAAGAAGCACCAGACGCCCTGGGCGGGTCTCATCATCCTCGCCTCCATTCCGCCGATCCTGTTGATCCCGTACCTCGCGAACTCGTCGGCCAATCACGCCATCGGCGACATCATCAGCGCGGACGGCATGATCGGACTGTTCATGTACTTCGTCGTGGCGACGGTGAGTGTCTGGTTCTACCGCGATCACCTGCGCCACAGCGCGGGCAAGCTGTTCGCGCTGGGCATCATTCCGCTGGTCGGTGGACTGCTCATGGGCGCGGTTTTCGCCTACGGGTTGACGACCCAGGCGCACGTCGTGTCGTGGGTGGCGGTCATCATCCTGGTGGTCGTCTTCGCGCTCGGCTACGTGGTGCGTCTGGCCCGACCGAACTCGCCGTACTTCGCCGCGCTGAAGGAACGGCGCGAACACAACATCAAGGGTTCGAGCGAGGTCGAGTCCTAGCTCGACCGAGGGGCCGATGATCGTCCCGGATCGAGTCGTGACAGTGTGGTTGAGGTGGCCCACTCGCGACGAGACGGTGCCGATCGGCAAAAGGAGAAGTCATGGCCCGATTCGACGACAAGGTAGTAGTGGTGACCGGTGCGGGACACGGCATTGGTCGCGCGAGCGCGATGCGCTTCGCCGCCGAGGGTGCGAACGTGGCCATCGTGGACATTCGATCAGACCAGGCTGACACCGTCGCGCGCGAATGTACTGACGCGGGCGGTCGTGCCCGCGCCTACGGAGCGGACGTCTCGGACCCCGACCAGGTCGCGGCGGTCGTCGACCAGATCGTGAACGACTTCGGCGGCGTCGACGTCCTGCACTCGAACGCGGGCCGGCTGCGCGCGGGCACGGTACTCGAAACCGACCTTGAAGAGTGGAACCGGACACTCAGCGTGAACGTCACGTCGATGTACCTGGTCGTGCGCACCATCGTGCCCCTGATGCTCGCCAAGGGCAAGGGCGCCATCGTCACCACGGGTTCGATCAGCGGGATCTTCGGGGAGCCCGCGTTGTCGGCCTACACGGCGTCCAAGGCGGCCGTCGTGAACCTGACGCGGAGTATCGCCATCGACTACGCCAAGGCCGGCGTCAGGGTCAACTGCGTCTGCCCGGGCTGGGTCGATACGGGGTTCAACGATCCCCAATTCGCCCACGACTCGCTGAGCGCGGCGGACATCGACGACTTGATAGAACGAACGGTTCCGATGGGGCGTCAGGGTCTGCCCGAAGAGATGGCCGCAGCGGTGGCGTTCCTCGCGTCAGACGAAGCCTCCTACATCACCGGTCAGGTCCTGCTCGTCGACGGCGGGTTGCTCAGTCACGTCTAGATCGACCCGGCCAACACGGGACGTCTCGCTCGTCTCCTTGGAGATGCCCGACGACAGGTCCCACCGCCAGTGCGGTTCGACGTGGATCTAGGCTGAAATCGACTCGTAGAACTTCTTGAACGTGGTCGCACCCGGTACCCGACGTTGCACGCGGCTGGCCACCTTTCTATTCAGTCGTTCGGACTTGAGCGAGTGGAGGAGGGATGACAACGAGTCGCCGGACTGCACGGCGAGCTGGACCACGAGCGCCGCGCCGAGTGACAACCCGAAGGCGGCGAGTTCGTTGCCGGTGCGCCACGTTTCGACGAGTACGAACATCGCCACCACGTAGGAGAAGGACCCGCGCGTGACGCCACGCAAGAACAGCGAGGAACTCTCGGCATTCGACTCGTGACGCGTGAAGAAGGCCATCATGAGACTGGTGAGCGGTATCGCGTCCACGATGCCCGACAGGCTCGCGCCGAGGCGACCCGCGAAGGAGATCAAGACCACCGTGAAGAGAGTGGAAACGACGAGGCGAAGTCCGAGCCGTGCTTTGCCTACCACGCTCGCACGCGTCGTGCGTGAGGTCGTGCGCGGCCAGAGGACCAGGGCGAGCGTGAGACTGAGCACGCCCAGTACGGCCCCGACGACGAGTGACACGTGCACGGTCTTCAAGACACCAGCGACGAGGACGAAGGCCGCGAGGGCACCCACGGTCGAGCAGGTAGCCGAGAATCGCGAGGCGAGGAACGCGAAGGTCCACATCAGTGCCACTTCGGCACTGGTGGCGATCAGGAGCGAGCCGGTCATGGCGCGCGCGAAGTTGACGCCGTAGTCGTAAGCGATGAGCCAGAGGAACGGCAAAAAGAGCAGCGGGAGCCCGACGACGAGACCGCCGACGGCGTGACCGAAGCGACGCTGGGCCACGGTGCCCACCAACACCGCGGTCGGCGCACAAAGTATTCGAAGTACCAAGAAAAGCATGCTCTCAGAGTACGAGCCCTCTAACCTCAAATGACTCGGACTTCGTCCTCGTTAGCGCGTTCGAGGCAATATTTAAGTGGTAAACTACGTAATATGCCTCAGAAACTGAGGTACCCTAAGGGGGGCTCGTGGACGATATTGATCGCACCTTACTTATGGCCCTCGTGGACGACGGCCGGCTCAGTTACCAGCAATTGGCCAACGAGGTCCATCTCAGCCCCAATAGCACGGCCGACCGTATCCGCCGACTTCGCCAGAGCGGGGTCTTGGCGGGGTTTCACGCGCGCGTCGGTCTCGAAGCGCTCGGCCATTCGTTGCAGTCACTCACGGACATAAAACTGCGCGAGTCGGTCGACCGTCGACAGTTCGAGCGGGACCTCGAAGGGGTGCCCCAGGTGCTGAGTGCCGTGCACACGACCGGAGAGTTCGACTACCAACTCTGGACCGCCAACGCGAACACCGACGAGCTCCAATCGGTCATCGACGCGCTGCGCGAACTCGGCGCACGCGACATCCAGAGCCGAATCGTGCTGGGCGAGATCACGTTCAACGCGGCGCGGTTGCTGTAGCGGGCGACCGTCGTGCTGACCTGACTAGGTCAGGATGTAGGTCTCGATGGCACGGGCGAATCCCTCATGTTCGTTCGTGGTCGTGACCACGTCCGCCGCACGTTGGACCTCGCTCACGGCGTTGCCCATCGCGATGCTGAAGCCCGCGACCTCGAACATCGACACATCATTATGCATGTCGCCGAGCACGGCGATCTCGCTTACATCGAGTCCGTACCGCTCGGCGAGGAATCGCACAACGTGACCCTTGGTGGCTTCGACGTCGGTGATGTCGAGGAAATAGCTTTGCGACTGGGTTGCCGAGACGCCACTGGCGAAACGCGACCGGATCGCCGTATTCGCGGCGGCGTTGGTCGACGGGTCGTCACTGATGCCCACGACCTTCAAGATCCCCTCGTCGAGACCGTGAAACGAGGCGACCTCGGTGGGTTCACACGAGCAACCCAGTGACTCGTGCTCGATGTGCGGCCCGTTCTCGTCAAGCACGAACCAGTTATCTCCCTGGTAGACCCAGAGGTCCATGTCGTGGCTTTCGAGCACGTTGATCACGGGCGCGGCGAGGTCCTTCGCGATGGCCTTCGTTTCGAGGGGGCGCATCTGGTGGTCGACGATGAGACCGCCGTTAAAGGCCCCCATCGGCGTCTCGAGCCCGAGCGGTTCGATGAACCGGGCGAGGGCCTGCGGGGGACGAGCACTGGTCAGGGCGAACACGATCCCGGCGTCGCGTAGTTGCCGCACGGCCTGGACGCTTCGCTCGGTGAGGGTCTTGTCGGGAGTCACTAGTGTGCCGTCGACGTCGGACAGGACTAGCTTGATGCCGCGACGGGCGTGCGAACGAGCTCGGCTCACTGATGTCGCGTCGTCGCCGCGAGACCCGTGCGACGCGTCAGGCACCGGTTTCGCCGTCGTGCTTCCACGCGCGATAGCGCGTAATCAGGGTGTTGGTGGACGAGTCGTGGTGAAGGTCCGGCGCGTGGGCGGCTTCGAGTTCAGGGATGATGCGCACGGCGAGCACCTTACCGAGTTCCACGCCCCACTGATCGAAGGAGTCGATGTCCCAGATGGCCCCTTGGGTGAAGACCACGTGCTCGTAGAGCGCGATGAGCGAGCCCAAGAGGCGCGGCGTCAGGACCTTACAGAGCAGCACGTTGCTCGGTCGGTTCCCCTCCATGACCCGGTGGGCGACGACGTGCTCGGGAGTCCCCTCGGCCCGCACCTCGGCCTCGGTCTTGCCAAAGGCGAGCGCCTCGGCTTGTGCGAAGACGTTCGAACTGAGGATGTCGTGGTGGGGCCCGAGCGGGTTGAGGCTCTTCGCGAATCCGATGAGGTCCACCGGCACGATCGTCGTGCCCTGGTGGATGAGTTGGTAGAAACTGTGCTGACCGTTGGTCCCGGGTTCACCCCAGTAGAGGGCGCCCGTGTCGTAGTCGACCCGCTCGCCCTCGAGGGTGACGTGTTTGCCGTTGGACTCCATGGTCAGCTGTTGTAGGTAGGCGGGCAGTCTCGTCAGATAACGCTCGTAGGGCATCACGCCGACGCTCGGAAAGCCGAAGAAGTCGCGATTCCACACGCCGAGCAGACCCATCAAGACGGGCAGATTGGCCTCGAGGGGTGCGGTGCGAAAATGTTCGTCCATGTCGTGAAAGCCGGCGAGCAGCTCGTCGAACTGCGCGGGACCGACTGCGAGCATCGTGGAGAGCCCGATGGCCGAGTCCATGGAGTAGCGCCCGCCCACCCAGTCCCAGAAGCCGAACATGTTGGCTGGGTCGATACCGAATTCAGTGACGAGTTTCTCATTGGTCGACACGGCGACGAAGTGCCGGGCGACCGCGTCCTCGCCGAGCGCCGACGTGATCCACTCGCGAGCGCTGCGCGCGTTGGTGAGCGTCTCGAGCGTGGTGAAGGTTTTCGAGGAGATGATGAAGAGGGTCTCGTCGGGCGCGAGGTCGCGGACCGCCTCGACGAAGTCGGTGGCGTCGACGTTTGAGACGAAGCGGAAGGTGAGGTCTCGATCTGAGTAAAGACGAAGCGCCTCGTACGCCATGACCGGACCGAGATCCGAGCCACCGATACCGACGTTGACGACATTGACGATCTGCTTGCCACTGGCGCCACGCCACTGGCCCGAGCGCACACGCTGGGCGAAGTCTCGCATTCGACCCAGGACCTCGTGCACCTGGGCGACGACGTCCACGCCGTCGACGACGAGTGATGATTCTGCGGGCATGCGAAGCGCCACGTGCATGACCGCTCGGTCTTCGGAGACGTTGACGTGCGATCCACTGAACATGGCGTCGCGACGTTGTTCGAGTTCCGACTCGCGCGCGAGCTGCATAAGTAACGCCAGGGTCTCGTCGGTGATCCGGTTCTTGGAGTAGTCGAGATAGATACCGCTCGCCTCGAGCGCGAATCGGTCACCACGACGGGGATCTTCGGCGAAGAGTTCACGAAGGTGGCGGTTCTTGATTCTTTCGAAGTGTTCGACCAATTGTCGCCACGCCGGTCGCGTGGTGAGCGGAAGTGTCACGGTGCGACCTGTTCCAGGTATTCGATTCGCGCGCACCGACGCCCGTCCTCGAGCGAGATGACGACGTGGCATGTGAATTTGTTCGCGGCGCGGGTGTTGTTCATCGTTAGGAATGAATTTAGGCGACAATGCCGTGCGTTCACGAGTGCGTGCAGGAGAAACCCGACCAAATGTCTCGTATCAACGATCGTGATACGACTCTCAGAGAGTTCTCACGAAAAGTCACCCGGTCGTAACGGGCCGTGCTCCTAGGCTTTATGCGCGTGTTGAAACTCCCCACCAAGATCATGCTGGCGCTGACGATGTCCACGGCGGGTCTCGTGGGCGCTCTGGCGACCCCTTCGGGTGCACAGCCCGTCTCGGTGTCGACGGGCTACGACATCAGCTATCCCCAGTGCGGGGCGACGATCACGTATCCCGCGGGTTTCGGCGTCGTGGGCGTGAATGACGGTCACCCGTATTCGACGAACCCCTGTCTCGCCAGTGAGATCAACTGGGCCCGGGCGACGACCGCCGGGGTCCCCGCGTTCTACCTGAACACCGACGATCCAGGACCGGCGGACACCTCGAACTGGCCCAGCAGCGCCACCGGGCCCCAGTCGTGTTCCGGAGCAAACTCGTCGAACTGCGCGTACGACTACGGCTGGGGGGCCGCCAAGGCGTCCTTCGCCAACGCCATCGCTGCTGAGACGACCGACGGTTCGGCGTCGCCCGCGACCGCGGTGACGAGTGCGAACTGGTGGCTCGACGTCGAGACCGGCAACCACTGGGAGGTCCTCGAGTCCGCGTACGGTCGATCGAGCGCGTCACTCACCAACGACCAGTCGGTCCTGCTCGGGATCCTGGCCTACCTGACCAGTGTCGGCGTGCAGAACGTCGGCATCTACTCGACATCCCAGCAGTGGAACACGATCACGGGTTCACCGCCCACGGCTTTCAAGAACTATCCAGCGTGGATGCCGGGCTACGCCACCCTCGCCGCCGCCGAGGCCGCGTGCGCGCTTGCGTCCTTCGACGGTGGGCGCGTGGCGATGATCCAGTATCCAATGAACGGCCTGGACGGTGACTACGCGTGCGGTCTGATCAGTACGCCAGGCGCCGCGTCAATCTCGGTGGCGGCGTCGGCGACGTTCACCCAGCAGCTCACCGTCCTTGGCGCCACGAGCACAGTCACCTACGTCCAGACGACCGGTTCGCCCAACCTCGTGGTCTCGAGTACCGGGCTGGTCACCACGAGTGGCGCGTTAACGCCGGGTACCTACAGCGCGACGGGGTCGACGAGTGACGCCAAGGGCGACGTCGGCTTGTTCAGCTTCATCCTGAGCGTCGGCGTGATCACCCAGGTGGCGCCGACGACGGTGACCGTGAAGACCACCCAGACGCCGGGTTACTCGATCCAACTCGTCGTCGCGGGTGCCACCGGCGCACCCGTCTTCACCCAGACCGCGGGATCGCCCGATCTCCTGGTCTCGAGTTCGGGACTGCTCACGACGAGTGGCGCCTTACCCTTTGGTGTCTACGGCGCGAGCGGCACGACGAGTGACTCGAGCGGTGACGCGGGCGTCTTCAATTTCACCATGACCGTGGGTCCGATCACCCAGAACAACCCGACCACGGCCTCGGTCACCACGACGTCGTCGTCAACGTTCAGCGATCAGTTGAGCGTGAGCCGCAACACCGGTCCGGTCACCTTCACGCAAACGACGGGGTCACCGAGCCTTCTGGTCTCGAGCGCCGGACTCGTCAGCACGAACGGCGCGACGCTCGCCGCGGGGACCTACAAGGCCACGGGAACGACCGCCGACGCCTACGGCGACCAGGGAACCTTCGTCTTCACCCTGAGCGTGAGCGCCGCGGTGACGCCGCCGATCACGCCGCCTGGTCCGGTCGCCCAATACGTGGTCGGTCACGCCGTGGCGGGACGTACCGTCACGCTCCAGATCATCGGCAGCGGCTTCTACGGCCGACCGAGCGTCACGAGCCACGCGGGCACGAACGCCCTGGTGGTCAGCGACAGCGGGACCGAGCTGCTGGTGCGCGTGAGCGTCAAGCCGCGTTCGCGCAACGGCGTCTTCACGTTCACGATCACTTTGCTCAACGGCAAGACGACCACGGTCAAGTACAACCAACACTGAGTCGTCGCCTCGAGGCGATTCACTGCTCGGAGAGAATGGCCTCGAGTTCGGCGAGTGGGTCGCGCACGACCGGACCCCGGGTCTCGATCACGGCACGTTCGATCACGCCCGCGAACTCGAAGGGCGCCTCGTAACCCCGTCCGACCGACGGGCCCCACTCGTACCCGCACGTCACGCCAACGCCAACGCCGTTGAAACCCGACGGTGTGAAGCGCTCGATCGCGCCACGCGCGACCTCGACGCCGTCACAGCGAAGCACACCCTCGCCGCCCAGACCGGCGTCCTTGGTGAACACGTAGTCGACGTGGTGGGCGCCGACACCGAGTCGTTCGGTAGCGGCGATCACGTCGAGTGTCTTGCCGTAGAGGTTGTGCACGTAGTGGAGTCGCCCGTCGAGGACGTGGAGAGACCATCCTCCGAGTGCCGAGCCCAGTGCGAGCAGCACCCCGTCGGTACGGGACGGATCGACGATCGAGAAATCCACCACCAGTGCGTGCGAGCGGTTGCGTACGTTGACCGCGACCGATTCGGGCACCGGGGCGCCGAGGGGGAAATAACGGTAGCGCTCGCGCGGTGTCCGGCGGTCGGGCTTGGGGTGGGTGAGCGCCCACAGCACGCGGTTGTCGAGGGGCAGGACCTGATTGCGCTCCGCCTCGCGCCACCAGAGTGCGACCAACTCGTCCACGACCTCGGGATGGTCGCGGGCGAGGTCGCGGGTCTCGGCGATGTCCTCTGAGACGCGGTACAACTCCCAGACGTCGTCGTCGAAGGAGGCGTTGGGATTCTGGTCGTCGTAGAGCGGCCCGACGGGGTGGAAGGTCACGGCCTTCCAGCCGCGGTGGTAGAGCGCGCGCGAACCGAACATCTCGAAGTACTGGGTCTCGTGGCGCTCGGGCGCCGACGCACCGTTCGCGCGCAGAAGGTACGCGAAGCTGACGCCGTCGATCGGACTCTGGGTGACGCCTTCGATTACGTCGGGGGCGACCACGCCGAGCAATTCGGTGATGGTCGGGGCGACGTCGATGGCGTGGCTGAATTGGTGACGTATCGCTCCGGCGTCGAGTTGACCCTTCGGCCAGGCGATCACCAGGGGGTCGGCGACGCCGCCCTCGTGGACTTCTCGTTTCCAGCGGCGAAAGGGTGTGTTGCCGGCCATGGTCCAACCCCACGGGTAGTTGTTATGCGTGGTCGGTCCGCCGATCTCGTCGAGGCGGGCCAACATCTCCTCGTTGTTGGCTGGATCGAGGTTGGTCAGGCGAACGTCGTTGATCGAACCTTCGGATCCACCTTCCGCGCTCGCGCCGTTGTCCGAGACGACGATGACGATCGTGTTGTCCGTCTCACCCAGGTCGTCGATGAAGCGCAGCACCCGGCCCACCTGTTGGTCGGCGTGCGACAGGAATCCCGCGTAGCACTCCATGAACCTCGCCGCGACGCGACGTTCTTCTTCGCTGAGCTCGCGCCACGGTCGCACCCAACTGGGACGCGCGGACAACGTCGCCGACGCGGCGACGAGACCCAGTGACTGTTGACGCGAGAATGTTCGTTCACGCCACGTGTCCCATCCCTCGTCGAATCGTCCGCGATAGTGTTCGCGCCACGACGGCGGAGGTTGGTGGGGTGAATGGCAGGCCCCGGTCGCGAAATACAAGAAGAAGGGCTTCTCCTCGTCGACGGCCCTCAGGTCGCCCAGCATCGTGATCGCTCGATCGGCGAGGTCCTCGCTCAGGTGATAGCCGCTGGCGATCGAGCGCGGCGGTCGCACGGAATGATTGTCACTGAACAACGCGGGGACGAATTGGTGCGTCTCGCCCCCGTGGAATCCGTACCAGCGGTCGAAGCCCCGCGCGAGGGGCCAGGTCGCACGCGAGCCCGCGTCGTTGGTTTCGTCTTCGGGACTCAGGTGCCATTTACCCACCGCGTAGGTGGCGTACCCACTCGCGCGAAGGACCTCGGAGAGATAGCCGTTCTCGCGAGGGGGCCGTCCCCAGTAGCCGGGAAACCCCACTGCCAGGTCGGCGACTCGACCAAGTCCGCTGCGATGGTGGTTTCGGCCCGTCAAGAGACAGACCCGCGTCGGTGAACAGAGTGACGTGGTGTGGAAGTTGGCCAGGCGTACGCCGCGTTCGGCGAGCCCGTCGATGACCGGCGTCTCGATGTCGGAACCGTAACAGCCCAATTGGGCGAAGCCCACGTCGTCGAGCACGACCAACACGACGTTCGCCGATCCTGCGCGCGCGCGAATCTCGTCTGGCCACCACGGCTCGGAATCGCGCCAATCGCGTCCGACGCGGCCACGGAACTCTTGGGTCACTGGCCACCTCTCTGTAAGTCACGTTGTCGACGTCGCCCCAGGAATGACAATGCGTCCTCGGTAGTTTAGGACCATGTCCAGTGCGAACCCGGTGAGAGAAGCGCACGTTCGGTGGTGGCCTCTGGTGCGTTACTTCCTCGGTGTCGCGCTCGGGGTCGTCGTGCTCGTCGTGCTCTTCGCTCAACGCGGCGATCTGCGCTCGGCACTGCACGAGCTGGACTTCGTCGAACCGTGGTGGGTCGTCGGTGCGGTCGGCGCCGAATCGGGATCGTTGCTGATGTTTGCCCTCGCCCAGCGATGGGTCCTGCGAGCCGGCGGCGCGACGATTGCGCTTCCGTCGCTGTTCGCCATTTCACTCGCCAACAACGCCATTGCCAACACGGTGCCCGGCGAGCCCGCGGTCTCCAGCGCGTTTCGCTATCGGGAGTACCGTCGTCGCGGAGCGACCGGTGCGAGTTCGGGTTGGGCGATCCTGACGGTGATCGTCGCGCAGGCCATTGGCATGTCGTGCGTGCTCCTCGTGGGTGTCATCATCACGATCGCGACGAGCACCGACGCGTCGGTCACGGGCGCCGCGCTCGTCGGCGTCGCGGTGATCATCGCTGCCGGTGTCGTGCTGGTGCGACGAGACGTGCTGATCGGGTTTATGGGTCATGTCGTGCGCGGGTTCCAGCGCGTCACCGGTCATCCACGAGGCGACCTCGCGGCACGCGTCGCCGCGGCCCTCGAGCGCATGCGAGCGATACGGCTGACGCCTCTGGCGATGTTCGGGCTGGTGGCGTTGGCGACCATGGTCTGGCTGCTCGACCTGGCCTGCCTGCTCTGTGCGTTCGCCTCGGTGCACGCGTCGATCCCGTGGCATGGCGTCGTGCTCGCCTACGGCGTAGCCCAGATCGTCGCTGTCTTGCCGCTCGTGCCCGGTGGCCTGGGCCTGGTCGAAGGGGGACTGACGGTCGTCCTGGTCGCCTACGGTTCGACGCGCGTACACGCGCTGTCGACGGTGCTGATCTATCGAGCCGTCAGTTTCTGGCTCGCGGTCGTCGTGGGATGGGCCTCGTTCGGTCTCCTCGCGGTCGTTGCTCGTCGGACGCGACGTACGAATGCGCTGCGTTCGAGCGACGGCTTCGATCACGGGTGAGACCGCTCGTTGGCACATTCGCGAATCGGGGCTAGTTTTTCCCTATGCTTTCGCATTACCACACGGCCATCGATCCCGGCGGCGAGAACAACTCGCACGCGAGCATGTTGCGCATGGTGGGGTTCAATAAGCGCACGCTCGAGATCGGCTGTGCGTCGGGTCACGTCAGTGAACAACTCGTCGCCCAGGGTTGTCGGGTCGTCGGCGTCGAAGTCGACGCCGCCGTCGCCGAGGCGGCCTCGGCGTGGCTCGAGCGGCTCGTCGTGGGTGACGTTGAGTCCGATTCGCTCTGGAGTGAGTTCGACGGTGAGGAGTTCGACGCGATCATCTTCGGCGACGTCCTCGAGCACCTTCGCGATCCACTCACGGCCCTTCGCAGTTCACTGAAGTACCTCAGTGCGGGCGGCGTCGTCGTGGTGTCGGTACCCAACGTCGCGCACGTGGACGTCAAGGTCGCGCTCCTGCGCGGGACCTTTCCCTACGCCGAGACCGGTCTGCTCGACCGCACCCATATCCACTTCATCACCAAGGACAGCCTGCTTGACCTGTTGCGAGAGGCGGGACTCGTCGCGGTCGAACTCCAACGGGTCACGGTGCCCGCCTTTTCGACCGAGATCGGTGTGTCACGTGGCGACCTCAGCGACGAGGTGCTCGAGAAGTTACTCGAGGACCGCGAGTCCCTGACCTACCAGTTCGTCGTCAAGGCCGTGCGCGACGACGGCGCGCGAGCGCTCGAGGAGCTCTCTTGGGACATGGTGACCCTGAGCGACCAACTCGTCGACCTGACCAAGCAGCACGAGGCCCTGACCCACCAGTACGCCGTGCTCGAGGCCCAACACGAATGGGACGAACGTGAGATCGCCCGACTTCGACAACAGACCGACGCCATCAAGCGGCTACTGCCAGGACCACTTCGGCGCCGACTCGCTCGGCGATTTACCGCCGGGTAGGTTCACTCGAACACCGGACACGTCGTGGGACGTGTCGTTATTGGTAAGTGGCTGACGCCGGCGAGAATATTTCGTGAATTGCCTGCCCCGACCGTAGGAATCTCGCTACCATTCGGTGAACCGTAAGGGGGACTCGTGTTGACAACTGTTCTGGCGTCGAGCAGCGGTGGCGGTGGCGCGGTGGCGATCATCGTGGTGCTCGCCATCGTCGTGTTCTATATCGCGGCCTATTGGCGAATCTTCGCCAAGGCGGGAGAACCGGGATGGGGAGCGATCATTCCCATCTATAACCTCTATCTCTACTGCAAGATCGCGGGTCGGCCCGAGTGGTGGCTCATCTTGCTGTTCATCCCTTTCGTCAATATCGTCTTCTCGCTCATCTTGGCGATGGACATCGCCAAGGCGTTCTCGAAGTCGTCGGGATTCGGTATTGGACTGTGGCTCTTGTCGATCATCTTTGTGCCGATTCTCGGCTTTGGTTCGGCCACCTACACCAAGCCCGCTGCGCGCTGACCGGCCACCGTCGTTGGTCGGACGTGCTCGTCGGCCCGTGGTGGCCCGGCGCAGTTGTTGACCCCTAGAGTCGTTGGCACGAGACGACCGCGAGGACGATCATGGACGACAGCATCATTTTGCAGAAGGTAACTGACCTCACCGAAGAGGAGCAGTCGCTCGAGGCGTCGCACGAGCACCAGCCTCTTTCGAAGGAGCAGCTGGCGCGTCTGCGCGCAATCGAGATCGAACTCGACCAGTGCTGGGACCTGCTTCGACGGCGTCGGGCGCGTCGGGCGGCGGGACTCAATCCCGACGACGAGCGCCTTCGACCCGAGAGCATCGTCGAGAACTACGAGCAGTAGTCGTCGCCGGCTGATCGACGTCGACCGACGTTTCATCGGGTAGGGCAGACGCGGTCCACGAGGCGACGTCGGGGAATCCTGTGTCGACGCGCACGCCGCGAGGACTTTGCGTACGGCCACGAACAGACTCGTTACACGGGGGTCGTCGGGTCAGGAGAACGTCAGATCGTTGAGGCGTCGATGACGAATCGGTACTTGACGTCGCTCGCGACCGTGCGCGCGAACGCGGAGTCGAGGTAGGTCGCGTCGATGACTTCGACGTCGCTGGTGATCGAATGCTCGCCACAGAAGTCCATCATCTCTTGTACTTCGCGCATGCCACCCGTCATCGAACCGGCGAGCGAGCGACGCTTGCTGACCAGCGGACCGGCTTCGATCCGGTAGGGCTTACCCGGTAGTCCGACGATCACGAGGACGCCGTCGACGGCGAGCAACTCGAAGTACGGTGCGAGACTGATGTCGGCAGAAACGGTATTGATGATGAGGTCGAAGGTCCCGCGACGCGACGCGAGCTCTTCGTGGTCGGAGGACAGGACGAAGTGGTCGGCGCCGAGTGTCGTTGCGTCGCCCTGCTTGGAGATCGAATGGGAGAATACCGTCGTCTCGGCGCCCAGAGCGTGCGAGAACTTGACGCCCATGTGACCGAGCCCTCCAAGGCCAATCACGCCGACCCGCTTCCCGGGTCCTGCCCCCCAGTGGCGAAGGGGCGAGTAAAGAGTGATGCCGGCACACAAAAGGGGCGCCGTGCCCGCGAAGTCGAGGTGTTCGGCGATGTGCACGCCGTAGGCCTCGTCCACGACGAACTTGTCGCAGTAGCCCCCTTGGGCGAGGGTGACGCCGTCACGTTCGAACCCGTTATAAGTCGGCGTCGGATCCTCGACGCAGTACTGCTGGTCCCCCGCGAGACAATGTTCGCAGCGCCGACACGAATCCACGAACGTGCCGACACCGATGCGCTCGCCGACCTTGAACGAAGTGACGTCGGTGCCCACCGCGCTCACCAGTCCCACGATCTCGTGGCCGGGAACCATGGGAAAGAGTGCCGGTCCCCAGTCCTCGTTGACCTGGTGGATGTCCGAGTGACACACGCCGCTGAAGTGGACGTCGAAGGCGACGTCGTGGGGACCGAGGTCGCGACGCGAGAACGCAAAGGGGGTCAGGGTCGCCTTGGCGCGGGCGGCGGCGTAGCCGTGGACGTTCATGGGGTTCCTCTCTTCGCGTGTCTGCCGTCCCGACTCTAGGCACTCGAACGCTCCGTCGATGCCGCATCGGCGCCGACACGGTTGAAGTCGACCGGCAGGAGCGAGCTGGACCTACGGTGGTGGGATGTCAGGTACGAGATCGATCGCCAATCGCGTCGCTCGATTCGCCACGAGCGGCGCCGTGTTGCTTCTGTCGATCGCGGTGGCCACGGCGTTCGCGCCGCGAGCCGAAGCGGGGACGTCGACCCAGTCGGCGACGTTGGACGGCGTGAGCGCCACCTTCACGTACTCGGGGACCTTTCCAATGGCGCACAATCCTCACCTGACCATTCGTCGTGCACGAACGGTGTTGTTCAACGGACTGGTGACGTCGGCGTGGTGTGGACACACGTGTTGGCCCAACACCATTTCTTCGACAACGGATGTCGTCCACGTGGTCCGTCTTCAGTCCCGCGGTACCCCGGAAGTGGTCCTTGATCTCTATAGCGGCGGCGCGCACTGTTGCTCGATCGAACAGGTGTACATCCTCAGTGCCACCTCGAAGAGAGTGACGAAGATCGAACACAACTTCGGCGATCCGGGAGTGCGTCTCGAACCACTCGGCCCGGGCGGCGCCACGTACTTCGTCAGCGCCGACGACACCTTCGCCTACGCCTTCACGGACTTCGCCGCGTCAGGCCTGCCGATACAGATCCTCGCTGTGTCGGGCGGCGTCTTCACGAACGTGACGCGACGTTTCCCGGCGTTGATAAAGGGTGACGCCACGTCGTGGTTGCGCGCCTATCACGAGCAGGCGAGCTCCAACTACCAGGATTCCGTCGGCGTCATCGCGGCCTGGGTCGCTGACGAGGACCTACTTGGCGAGAGTGGTGTGGCCAACGAGTACCTCGAGGCTCAAGCGAAGCTGGGCCACCTCAACAGTGCGTTGAGTCCCATCGAGCCCAGCGGCGCACGGTTCGTGACCGCGCTGCAGCACTTCCTCGTGAAGCACGGTTATCTGGGTTAGCGCTGACGGCGTCGAGGACGGGCTACGTCACTTCTCGGCGAGGAGGTCTCGTCGTGCCTGGTCCAGAGCGGCCTGTTTGTCCTTGGCGACGCGTGGCGGCTTCAAGTCCATCTGGTCGATGGTGTCGACGATGATGCCGCCGACCAACGCGCGCAGCGCGTACTTGTGGTCCGCGGGTACGACGTACCACGGGGCCCACGGCGTGGAGGTCGCCGAAAGAGCCTCTTCGTAGGCCCGCTGGTACTCGTCCCAGTGTTGGCGTTCGGCGAGGTCGCTCGTCGAGAACTTCCATCGCTTGTCGGGATCGTCGAGGCGTTTCAAGAATCGTTTCTTCTGTTCATCGCGCGATAGGTGCAAGAAGACCTTGACGATCCTCGTGTTGTTGCGGTGCAGGTGGTGCTCGAAGTTGTTGATGTCCTCGTAGCGATGTTTCCAGAGCTTGGCGAGGTCCCCGTCATCAGGTTGCTCGTGGGTCCGGTCGAGCAGTTCGGGGTGTACACGCACGACCAGCACGTCTTCGTAGTAGGAGCGGTTGAAGATACTGATGGCGCCCAGAGCCGGGAGCGACTTGGTAGCGCGCCAGAGGAAGTCGTGGCTGAGCTCTTCGGTTGAGGGTTGCTTGAACGATTCGACTCGGCAGCCCTGGGGATTGACGCCCGACATCACGTGCTTGATGGTGCCGTCCTTGCCTGCCGCATCCAGGGCCTGGAGCACGATGAGCAGGGCGTGCGAGCCGTCGGCCCAGAGCAGGTCCTGCGCGGTGGCGAGTTCGGACACGAACGAGGCCAAGTCCTTTTCGGCGACCTTCTTGCGCGGTTCATCCTGGTTTTTCGGGGCCTTGCGGGAATCGCCCTTTTCCTCGAGCCAGTCGGTGGTGGTCTGCTCGGTACTGCGCTCTGCGAGCCGGGCGCGCTTTCCCGGCTCAACTCGCAGTTCGTCGAGTACGTTCTTGTTGAGTTTCATGGCGGTTTCCTCCGTTACGACGTTAGGTCGTGGCGTAATTCGTCGTGCAGCACCTCGCGCAGCGAACCCCGGACGTCGGCGGCCGACCGGGATGCGCCCACGCGCGCACTGAGATCGACGAAGTGCACGTGGGCGAAACGCGCCTCGAGGAGCTGCTGGGCTTCGGGCTCGATCGCGCCGCACACGAGGAGCAGCGGAGCCCGACCGTCGGTCATGGCGGCGAGTCCGGCGGTGACCTTGCCCTCGAGGCTGCCGTCGTCGAAGCGACCTTCACCCGAGATCACCAGGCTCGCTGACTTGACCCGCGACGCGAGGTCCACGGCACCCGCGACCGCACTGAGTCCGTCGACGAGCGAGGCACCGAGGGCGGCGAGAGCCCCGGGGATCCCTCCGGCGGCTCCGGCACGTTCGAGGGTTTCGACGTCGACGCCTCGCTCCTCGAGGTAGATCGCGCGAACGTGGTCGAGTCGTTCGTCGACCAGGACGAGGTCCTCCTCGCGCACGCCCTTTTGGTGGGCGTAGCGGCGCGCCCCGCTGAAGCGGGCGGTGACGTCAGTCGCGGCGACCACCGGTACGCGAAGACCCCCGTGTTCGCTCAACACTCGGTAGCACCCGAGTCCGCCGTCAGACGTCGCTGAACCTCCCAGGCCCACCACGATCGACGCGGCACCAAACGCGGCGGCGGCGAGCACGAGCTCGCCCACGCCTTCGCTCGACGCGGCGAGCGCCTGGTCGCCGGTCGGAGAGGGAAGACGGTGGCGTCCTACGGCGTCGGCGCTCTCGACAACGGCTACGGGTCCCTCGTCACCGACGACCAGTGTGATGTGCGCTTGCTCGGGCTCGCCCAAGGGTCCCGATACCTGCACCTCAAAGGTCTCACCCGAGAACGCGTCACGAAACCCTTCGCCGCCGTCCGAGAGCGGCTGGACGTCGGGCTCGTACCCGAGCTGGCGAACCACGTCGCTCGCGACCTCGCAGAGTTCGAGCGCCGAGGCCGTGCCCCGGAACTTGTCGAAGGCGATCAAAATCCTCGAACCCGGGGCTGGTGGATAGATCAAGCCGCCGTCGCGAACGCTCATCGCGATGTCACGGGGTCGCGGTGCACGGGGGTCGCCTGGCCGTTCGGATGCGTGCTCACCATAGGGGGAACTCTAACAATCGCGTCTTCGGGCCTAGTGGGACGAGTCCTTCGCCGATCCGACGGCGCCGACGAATGATGGACTCGCGTGCGTCTCGCACCACGAGCATCGCCGGCGTCCGTCGGTGCCGACGAGATCGTGCCGGTCGTTGGTGACCTCCTGGCCGTAGGGGCACGAGGTCGTGTCGTGGTACACCGGTTCCTCGGGACCAGTGCGTACGTCGGTGTGAAACGGCGCCACGTGGGCGTGCGCCTCGCACCACGTGCAGCGTCGACGGTTGTCGTCTCCGGCCACGACGTGCTCGTCGTGGACAATGAGTCTGGCGTACTGGCACGACGCGCTGTCGTGATACACCGGCTCCTCGGATCCGGTGACGTCAGTGTGAAACGGCGTCACGCTCGCCGCCATAAGAACGAGGTCCGAGTGGAACCGTCCGCTTCGCTGGTCCATTTGCGACGACTTGTTCGACGGGTCAAGCAGCTGGTAGGCCCAGATCTTGACCCGGTCGGTGAAGAGGAACCAGACCAGGGCGTAGCCCCAGACGAGGGCGGCGTAACCAACGCCGAGAGGCGTCATGACGATCCCGAAGACGGCGATGCAGGTCGCCAGAATCTGCGTTCCCAGCACCGCGACCCAGAGTATGCGAGCGGGTCGAATCGACCAGAAGCTCCCTCGGGTTCGAGCCTGGAAGATGGTGAGGTGCCCCGCGACCGACAAGGTGAGGTACATCATGGTCTGCAGTTCGCCGTGACGCAGTTGAAAAACCCGGTCGCCCAGGTAGAACACGCCAAAGGCGGCAATCGGACCGACCAAGCCGAGCACGGTCGCCATGCCCAGCACGACACGCATGTTCCACGCCTCGGGCTGGTTTCGGTACCGCACGTTGTCGTAGGCAATGGAGAGTATGGCGCCGTCGTTGAGTAGAGCGAGCAACACGATCTGGATTGCGGTGACGGGAAAGAAGTTAAAGAGCAGGATCACGGCGGTGACGAAGAGTAGGACCCGCAGCGTCTCGGCGATGCGGTAGATCGCGTAGCTGTTCATCCGCTGGAAGATCTTGCGACTCTCCTTGATGGCGTCGATGATCACCGAGAGGCCTGGCGTCGTCAATACGATTGACGCCGCCGCTCGCGCGGCGTCGGTGGCGCTCGAGACCGCGATGCCGCAGTCGGCCTTCTTCAGCGCCGGTGCGTCGTTGACGCCATCACCCGTCATGCCGATGATGTGACCGTGTCGTTCGAGGACGTCGACGATGTGGTACTTGTCCTCGGGAAAGACCTGAGCGTAACCGTCGGCCCCTTCGATGATCCTGGTCGTCTCGCGGGTCTCCTTGTTCTTCGTGGTGCGCAGCGTTGCGGCGTCGAGGATGTTCGCTCCCATGCCCAGGGTGCGAGCGGTCTCTTCGGCGATCGCGAGGGCGTCGCCGGTGACCATTTTTACGTGCACGCCCATCTGACGGGCGGTGGCGATGGTGGCCTTGGCGTCGACGCGCGGGGGGTCGAACAACGGCAGGACGCCCAGGAAAAGCCAGCGACCGTTGCCCTGGGCGCGCGCGACGCCGAGCGAGCGAAACCCGCGTTTGGCGAACTCATTGACTGCGTGGTCGACGCTCGACTTCACGGCGCGCGAGTTGGACGACAGGGCGAGGATGACCTGGGGCGCGCCCTTGGTGACCTTGAACGTCGGGCCGCCCTTTTCCTTCACGGTCGCCTCGGTACGTTTGCCCACGGGGTCGAAGGGCTGGAAGTGCGAGACCGTGTAGCCGTGCAGGTCAGCCGGACTCTCCAGTCCGGCGAGCACGGCGAGGTCGATGGTGTCATTGTCGTCCGCGCGCGACGCGAGTGCGCCGTCGAGAATCACCTGTCGGGCGTCGACTCCTGGTACGGCATAGGGATCGCCCAGGGTCAAGGTGTTTTGCGTGAGCGTGCCGGTCTTATCAGTGCAGAGGATGTCCACGCCCGCGAGCTCCTCAATCGCCACGAGTCGGCTGACGATGGCCTTCTTGCGCGCAAGCAAGCGCGCCCCCACGGCCATCGTGACCGACAAGACCGTCGGCATGGCGACAGGGATTGCGGCGACCGTGAGGACGAGCGCGAACTGCAACGTGGTGAGGAATGGATCGCCGCGTACTAGGGAGACCACGATGATGATGGCCACCATGGCGATCGCGAGGTAGATCAGGTAGGTCCCGATGCGCAGGACCGCCTTTTGGAAGTGGCTCTTGGTTTGAGTATCCTGGACGAGTTCAGCGGTCTTGCCGAAATACGTCGCGGCGCCCGTGGCGTAGACGAGCGCTCCGATCTCGCCTTGTCGGATGATCGAGGCTGAGTACACGCTGTCACCGGGTCCCCGAGAGGCGGGTAGCGATTCGCCCGTGAGCGCTGACTCGTCGACCTCGATGTGATCACCGTCGAGAAGTCGGGCGTCGGCGGGCACGATGTCGCCCAGACGAAGGCGAATCACGTCGCCGGGTACCAATCCCTTGGCGAGCGGATTCACCCACGCGCCGTCTCGCAAGACTCTGGCCTTGATCGCGAGCGACGCTTTCAGCGCGTCAATCGCCTTACCGGCTTTGTGTTCCTCCGAAAATCCGATCACGGCGTTGGCGACGAGCAGCACCAGGATGATGAAGAAATCAGGCCAATGACGAAGGATGCCCGACAGCAGCACTGCCACTTCGATCATCCACGGAATCGGTCCCCAGAAGTAACTAAGAAACTTCAGTAGCCGGTTCTCCTTCACGTCGGCAATCTCGTTGGCGCCGTATTCGAGCAGGCGCTTCGCTGCCTGCGCGCTTGAGAGTCCCGACTCTGACGCGTCGAGTTTCTTCAACACCACGTCAAGGGGAAGCGTCGCGAGGTCACTGTTCTTCGTTGAACGAGAGGTAGCGGAGTGGTTGGACTTGTGGTGAGGACCCGTGGCTTCGGTGGAACGAGTGACCATGGTCGACCTTTCGGCACGCGCGGTGCCCTGCGCAACTACTGCGTACTTTCAACGTAATGTCTCTCGTCGACGTTCGTTCACTGGATAGGGTCGAGAGGCAGGTGCGCGGGGCCGTCGCGCTGTAGTTCGACATCGTGGTGACTATCGTGACGTCCGTTTCTTGGTCTGGACTGCAGAAGGTTCGTTGCGCAGGCAACTGTGCTACCGTGGTGACGTTGCTCCAGACCCTAGGTGACCTTTTTCCCTAGGAGACATCGTGAGCGACGTGAGAAAGTCCCTCAAGTTCGCCGCCACGTCTTCTGGTTGGTCCGAACCCCAGTGCACCCTGCGCCACCTCCATCACTTTGGATGTCCTCCCTCGTCACGGCAACATTCGAAGGCCGCGTTGTGGAGACGAGGCGACGCCTCGCGTCGTGGGTTCTTCCGCGTGGGCTGGTCCAAGAGGTTCGACGTGAAATAAACAGCGCCATTCGGTGGGCCGCCCGGGTCTCGATCCCGGCACCTTGAGATTAAAAGTCTCCTGCTCTTCCCGATGAGCTAGCGGCCCCCACGGTGACGCAACCCTTGGTAGCAGCGTCGCCGAAGGACCACCTTACTTCAACCGATTTACAGCAACCGAATGTGCAAACTGGCGAGTATCACGTTGCATAGCAGTCACCGCAGTCACGAAGACATCACGCGCATGGAGCAAGGATTGGACTTTCGGCCTTAGTCCGCCAGGAAAAGTCGGCAGTGTTGGTAGGACAATTAAGTAGGGCGAAAAGCCCCGTACGCATCACTTGAGGAGGCAGTATGACGTTACTCAACTCTCCTTCCGCTTCGAAAAAGGAGCCCCCGATTGCGGAACTCTCGGAGCGAAATCAGCAAAAAGCGCACTCGCTCGGCTTAACGTCCGCGACCGCGCTAGTGGTGGGCAGCATCGTCGGTACCGGCGTGTTCACGATGCCGGCTGTACTCGCCGGCGCGGGCACCATGGGCATCGCGGTGCTGGCGGTCATCGCCATCGGTGCGATGCTGCTTGCCGTCTTGTTCGGGCAGCTCACGAAGCGAGTGCCCAATAGCGACGGCGGCGTGTACGCCTACGCCCGTCACGAGTTCGGCGACTTCGCCGGCTATCTCGTCGGGTGGTGCTACTGGATCCAGTCGTGGGCCGGTAACGCCGCCATCGTGTCGTCGTGGGTCTTCTACGTCGACGCCCTGTTCAAGTTCACGAACCCCAGCGGGATGCAGAACTGGGGCATCGCGATGTTCGGTCTGTGGATTCCGGCGATCATCAACCTCACGGGTGTGCGCCAGATGGCGTGGTTCCAGAACGTCACCGTGGTCTTGAAGTTCCTGCCGTTGCTCTTCGTGGGCGTCGTCGGCTGGTTCTTCGTGGCGCGCTCGAACTTCGGACCCTTCAACGCCTCGGGCGGCAGTCTCTATAACGGCATCGGGATTGCCGCGGGCGTGGCCCTGTTCTCCTTCATCGGTGTCGAAGCGGCGGCGATCACCGCCAAGCGCGTGAAGAATCCGCGCACCAACGTGCTGCGCGCATCGGTCATCGGCACCGTCGCGAGCGCCGGCCTCTACGTCCTGGTGACCGCAGTCGTGATGGGCCTCGTCGCGCACCACACCCTGGTCAGCACCGGTTCACCATTCGTGAACGCCTTTCAGACCATGTTCCCCCACAGCGCGTGGGCCGGACAGTTCGTGGCGGGCGTGGCGGTGGTGTCCGGACTGGGAGCGCTCATCGCCTGGACGCTGATCGTCACCGAGACCTCGCGGGCGATCGCCCAGGACGACCTCTTCCCTCGTCCTTTTGCCTGGTCCGATAGGCGCGGCACCGCGTGGTTCGGCATCCTAGTGGGCACTGCCCTGCCGTCGCTCTTGATGCTCTGGCGTTACTCGACGAGTTCGGGTTTGACGGTCTTCACTTACCTGGTCGACTTGAGCGTGGTCACGGTGGCGATCCCGTATTTCTTCTCGGCGATCGCGCAGTTGACGTTCCTCGTGTCCAAGCGTCGTCACGTGCAGGGTTGGCAGTTGGCTCGTGACCTCTGCGTCGCGGGCGCCAGCGTCTTGTTCTCCATGTGGGTGACGTTCGCCTCGGGTTACCAGGTCGTCTACCAGGCACTCGTGGTGCTGCTCGCGGGCCTCGTGCTCTACGCGTTCCTCAACGCACGTCGACAGGGACTCGGCGAGATCGCCATCCCCGTTGACCTGCCCGACGAGGTTCCCGCCGAATGGCACGCCGAAGCACTCGCCCCCCTGGTCACCAAGCCCGAGAAGGGTTCCAAGTCCGACAAGGACACCAAGTCCAAGAAGTAAGAGCAAGAAGGTAGTGCAATGACACTTCACGTTGATTCAGAAGTTGGCCAACTCAAGCAGGCGATCCTGCACCGGCCGGGTCTCGAACTCTCTCGACTCACCCCGACGAACATCCAGAGTCTCTTGTTCGACGACGTCCTCTGGGCGAAGAAGGCGCGCGAGGAGCACGACGCCTTCGCCCAGGCGATGCGCGACAAGGGAGTCAAGGTCCACCTGTTCGGTGACCTGCTGGCGGACGTCTTGTCGCTCAACGACGGCCGGGCCTTCGTGCTCGACTCGTTGTGCACCGACGACCAGATCGGACCGTCGCTCGTCAAGCCGGTGCGCCAGTTGCTCGACGATCTCGACGGCGAGAAACTCGCGGAGTTCCTCATCGGGGGAATCTTGAAGGCGGACCTCTCGCCCTTGAAGGCGAAGAGTCTTTCCTGGGAGCAGTTGCGCGCGGACGACTTCATCCTGCCGCCGCTGCCCAATACGCTCTTCCAGCGCGACAACTCGTGCTGGATCTACGGCGGGGTCACGATCAACCCCATGGCCAAGACCGCGCGCAAGCGTGAGTCACTGCACACGAGGGCGGTCTACCGTTACCACCCGGTCTTCAAGGACGAGAAGTTCGAGGTCCTGCTCGACGCCGAGGTGGTCAATCACCAAGCGACGATCGAGGGCGGCGACGTGCACATCCTGGGTCACGGCACGATCATGATAGGGATGGGCGAGCGAACGACGCCGATCGCGGTTGAGATTCTGACTCGACGGCTGTTCGAGACCGGCCAGGCCACCCGAGTGATCGCCATCGAGCTGCCCCACAGCCACGCCTTCATGCACCTGGACACGGTGATGACCATGATCGACCGCGCGACGTTCGTGCTGTACCCGTACTTTGACAAGAACTTGCGCAGTTGGACCATCACCCCGGGCGAGGAGCCCGGGACGCTCAGCATGCTGCAAAACGAAGACCTCTGGGAGACGTTGGCCCAGGTCCTCAAAGTCGACCGCGTGACCGTCCTTACCACCGACGAGGACGTTCGCGCGGCCGAGCGCGAACAGTGGGACGACGGGACGAACTTCCTCGCCGTCGCGCCCGGGGTCATCATGGGTTACGACCGCAACGTCGCCACCAACACCATGCTGCGAAAGAACGGCATCGAAGTGGTGACCATCGACGGCAGCGAACTGGGTCGTGGGCGCGGTGGTCCGCGTTGCATGACCTGTCCAATCGAGCGAGAGAGTGTCGCATGAAGAGTTCTGATATCACCACCGGACTGAAGGGTCGCAGCCTCTTAAAGGACGCCGACCTGACCAAGGAGGAGTTCATCGGTCTGCTCGACCTGAGCGACCGTCTGCGTCGTGAGAAGTGGTCGGGGACTGAGAAGAGACTGCTCAAGGGCAAGAACATCGCCCTGATCTTCGAGAAGTCCTCCACTCGTACGAGGTCGGCCTTCGAGGTGGGGGCCCACGACCAGGGCGCTCACGTCACCTACATGGGACCTGGCGAAACCCAGTTGGGCCACAAGGAAACCGTCAAGGACACCGCGCGCGTGCTCGGTCGCATGTACGACGGCATCGAATTCCGGGGCTTCGCGCACCGCGACGTCGAGTTGTTGGCCGAGTTCGCCGGCGTGCCGGTCTGGAACGGCCTCACCGACGAGTGGCACCCCACGCAGTTACTCGCGGACATGCTCACGATTCGCGACCACACCGTCAAGCCCCTCGAGCAGGTGGCGCTGACCTACGTCGGCGACGCGCGCAATAATACGGCTAACTCGCTGCTGTGCGTGGGTGCGCTGCTGGGCCTCGACGTGCGGATCGGCGCGCCGACGTCGCTCCAACCCTCCAAGGAAGTACAGGCGATCGCCCAGCAATTGGCGCAGTACTCGGACGCGAGGATCCTGATCACCGACAACGCGCAAGAAGCAGTCGCCCACACCGATTTCATCTACACCGACGTCTGGGTCTCGATGGGAGAACCCACCGATTCGTGGGCCGAACGCATCAAGTTGCTCCTGCCCTACCAGGTCAACGGGGAGTTGGTGAAGGCCAGCGAAAGCCCCGACGTGCGGTTCTTGCACTGTCTGCCGGCTTTGCACAACACCGACACCGACCTGGGCGCCGAGCTCGACAAGAAATACGGCGTCAGCGCACTCGAGGTCACCGACGAGGTCTTCGAATCAAAGACGTCAATCGTCTTTGACCAGGCGGAAAACCGTTTACACACGATCAAGGCGATCATGGTCGCCACGTTGGCAGGAGTTTGACATTCTCATCGTTGCGGCACTAGGCGGAAACGCGCTTCTCCAGCGAGGTGAGAAGCCCGCGGCCGAAATCCAACAACACCACGTCGTCGACGCGGTCAAACAACTGGCGCGGATTTGCGAGGGCAACGAGATCATCCTCACCCACGGCAACGGACCCCAGGTGGGGATGCTGGCGCTCGAGAGTGCGAACGATCCCGTGCTCGACCACCCGTTCCCCTTCGACGTCCTCGGTGCCCAGACCCAGGGCATGATCGGCTACTGGTTGGTCCAGGCCCTGGGAAACGTGCTCCAGCGAAGGGTCGTGGCGGTCCTGACCCAGACGATCGTCGACACGAAGGATCCCGCTTTCGAATCGCCGACGAAGTTCGTCGGTCGTGGCTATTCGAAAGACGAAGCGCGCCGCGTGGGTGGCGGCAAATGGGCGCTCAAGCAGGATGGTGACCTCTGGCGTCGCGTCGTACCCTCACCCGAGCCCATTGAAGTGGTCGAACTCTCGACCATTCGCGAACTGGTCGCCCAGGGCACGATCGTCGTCTGCGCGGGCGGCGGCGGCATTCCCGTGGCGCGCGACAAGCGAGGTCACCTCGAAGGGGTGGAGGCGGTCATCGACAAGGACCTCGCGGCGGCCCTGATTGCGCGCGACGTGAGGGCCGATGCGTTGCTGTTGTTGACCGACGTGCCCGCGGTGCTCGCCGACTACGGTTTACCCACCCAGCACGCCCTGGACAAGGTGACCGTCGAGGAACTGCGCGCCATGAACTTCGCGGCGGGATCCATGGGCCCCAAGGTCGAAGCGGTCTGTCGGTTCGTCAAGGCCACTGGTAAGCACGGCTCCATCGGGACTTTTGACGACGCGCCGGGCCTGTTGGACGGTTCGGCGGGAACCACCGTCGTCGCGTAGCTCCTCGACGAGGCAAGATGCTTTCTCACTAGATTTGACCTCATGGCAGACACTGTCCTCGTCACCGGCGGAACGGGCTTCATCGCCCAACACTGCATCCTCCAACTGCTCGACGCGGGCTACCACGTCCGCGCGACGGCGCGATCGAGGGGCCGCGAGGCCGAGCTCGTGGCCGTCCTGACGCCGCACGTCGCGTCGGGGGGACCGCTCGAAGGCCGGTTCAGCGTGGTCGCCACGGACCTGACGAGTGACGACGGTTGGGACGAGGCGGTGAAGGGCTGCACGTACGTCCTGCACGTGGCGAGTCCCATCTTCTTGAAGGTACCCAAGGACGAGAACGAGATGATCGTGCCCGCGCGCGACGGAACCCTTCGGGTGCTGCGCGCGTCGAATCGTGCGGGGGTGAAGCGCGTCGTCATGACGTCGTCGGTCGCCGCGATCGCCTACGGAACCCCGCGGGACCACTTCTACACCGAAGAGGACTGGACCAATGTCGCCGCCGGCGACGTGGACCCCTACGCGAAGTCCAAAGCGGTCGCGGAGAAGGCCGCGTGGGATTACATTGGCTCCGCGGAGAATTCGTCCGGGATGGAACTGGCGACGATTCTGCCAGGACTGGTGCTCGGTCCCGTGCTCTCGAGTCATTTCAGCTCGTCGGGCGAAGCCGTGAAGCGCATGATGAACCACGAAGTACCCGGGATGCCCGACGTCTCGTTCCCCCCGGTCGACGTGCGTGACGTGGCCTGGTCGCACGTCAAGGCGATGACGCTGCCCGCGGCCAACGGTCAGCGATTCATCTGTGCCGCGTCGGACTCGGTGCCGATGCTCGCCATCGGCAAGATTCTCGAGGAGCACTACGCGAGTCAGGGTTACAAGATTCCGCTGCGAAAGCTTCCCAAGGCCGCGGTGCGACTCGTCGCGCTCTTTGATCGCGACCTCAAGTTCATCATCCCCGAGATCGGTAAGCCACCGCACGTCGACGCCTCCAAGATAAAGACCCAGCTCGGCCTCGAACCTCGCGACCTGCGCGAGATGACGCTCGCGATGGCCGAGACGATGATCCGGTACGGGATCGTCAAGGGTCCGAAATAACGCTCTCGTTCGAGCGCGACGTGCTGGGTTTTCGGTACCTACCAAGTCAGTCCGGCGCACCTGCTCGGTGCCACGAAAGGGTTCGCGGGGTAGTGTGATGAAGGGAAAGCCGGGAAGACTGGTCGGCGCGAAAACTGTGAGTGGAGCGGTGACGTGACCTGGGCTTATGTGGGTTTCTTCCTCGGCGCTGTCGTGAGCCTGGTGACGAGTTGGGTGCTCGTGACGAGGTTGGAGCGGGTGGGCGAACGCCTCGGACTTTCCGAGGCGTTGCTCGGCATCGTGGCCGCCCTCGCCGCTGACGCCCCCGAGATCACGTCGTCGGTGACGGCGCTCTCGCACCACCAGCGGAGCATCGGCGCGGGCGTCGTGATCGGATCGAACGTCTTCAATCTCGCGGCGCTGCTGGGTCTAGGCGCGGTCGTGTCCGGCTTCATCGTGCTGCACCGCCGAGTCGTGGTCCTCGGTGGCGTGGTGGCGATGTTGATCGCCTTCGTCTGCCTCGCGACCGTATTGGGCGGCGTCTCTGACGTCACGGGTCTTACCATCGCGGGCGTCGGTTTCGTTGCCTACCTCGTCGTGTTGGTTGGGCGGGGTCGGAACGTCGCGGGGTTGGTTTTGAAGGGTCGCACGCGCGCGTGGCTGGCGAGCGCGATCGAGGAAGAGGAGATCGAACTGTCCGACGCGATTCGCCCTCCGCGGGGCACGATGGCGGACTTCCTGGTCGCGGCGGGTGCCTTGGTGGTGGTGGTCATGGCGAGCGTGGCCATGGAACGAGGCGCGTCGACCCTCGGTCGTCACTTTTACGTGGCGGATGCGGTGATCGGCGCGATCGTGCTCGCGGGCGTGACCAGTCTGCCCAACGCGGTCGCGGCCATCCACCTCGCCTCGAAGGGTCGCGGAGCGGCCGCCCTGAGTACGGCCCTTAACAGCAACAGTCTCAACGTGATCGCGGGCCTCCTGATCCCGGGCGCCTTCGTCGGCGTGGCACGGTTCTCGCTGTCGGGAAGCGTCGTGACGTGGTGGTACGTGGGACTGACGCTGGTCACCTTGACCTTCGCCTACGCGAGTCGCGGGCTGCGACGTTGGCAAGGTGGGCTCATCGTCCTCGCCTACCTCGCCTTCGTCGTCACGCTACTCAGTGTTGTGTGATTACTGAACTCGGTGTGCCCGGGGTCGGATTTGCGGCACGGAATCGTCGCGTTCCCGCGATACTGGAGGTGCAACACGTTTCGAGGAGGTGACGATGCGTAGCAAGAAACCTTTTCACCGCGGGGACCGCGACACCGAAGGACGTGACCGGAACCAACGAATCCGTCAAAGCACGAACGAAACGCACTACGAGCATAACGTTCCCTTGAATGGGTGCACCGGTGCGCCCCTGATCGATTCGTCACTCGACGACCCACGATCAGTGGGAGTGCCGCTGACCGCGATGATCAGTGCTCACCTCTTTGGGGGAGTGCTCGATGATCGGCTCGCCAAAGGGAGATCGCCCGCGTCGAGCGCGCTCCTGGCGACTCGCGCGCAACTCATCGTCTCGCCGACGCACCGGCGGATGTTGGCGGAAAGCTGGCTCTCGCTGCTTGGAAAAGCGCAGCGACCCACCGTTCACGTTCGGAGTCCTCAGGTGCCCGTCGCTCGTTCGACAATCCTGGCCGCACAAGACCAGATACGCGCGCTCGCGAACGCGCTGCTCGCGCCCATGGTGACGCCGCGGGGCGTGGCGATGGCCAACGTGCTCTTGAGCGACGGGTCAAGTCCGATCTACTACCGTGACAGTGCCATTGACTTGCGGATGAAGGTGCAAGAAGTCATTGCGCGACTGAATCCTTTGACGTCCTGAACGCAGGACGTGGGAGCTTCTCACGTTCGTTGGAAAGCCCTTTAACGAACGAGCACGTCGCGGCACGTAACGGCGGCGCCGAGGTGGAGGTTGCTCTTCGAATTCTTGAACGTCCGGTCTCGCGACGCCGAAAGTAGGTAAGGTCGTAGTTGAGGCACCGGTCATACGTTCATCGCGGGCCCTCAGGTACGCGGGCAGTGGAAACGATCGAGGTCTCGACGCCGCCAACAATGACGTCGCCTGCAAAAGGAGTCACTATGGGAGAGAAATCACCCCACCAACACAACGCCAAAAAAGTTGGCAAGACGTTGAAGGAAAAGCGCAACGAGAAGCACGCGAAGAAGGAGTCCAAGAAGGGATTCACTACCGAGTGAGCGCGATTGCCACTCGTTGAGAAATCGACGTGAGTGGTCCCGATACGACCGTCGCGAAGCAGGATGATGAAGTGTTTCTGCTTCTTCAGCAGCACACTGGCGCGGCCGTACCAGGGCGCCTGGGGCTTGAGGTCGGGGAACTTCGAGACTCGTTACGGCAAGTGACGGTAACCGTGCGAGGGCAGTGGATCCCCAGAGTCGGTCAACCCTGAGGTCCGCCGGCCACGTAGATCACCTGGCCCGAGACGAACGAAGAATCTTCTCGAGCGAAGAACGAGACGACCGCGGCGATGTCCTCGGGTTGGCCCACCCGGCCAACCGGGATCTGCTTGGACGCCATTTTCTTCATGTCCTCGAAGTCGATGCCGATCCGCTTGGCGGTGTCGGCGGTCATGTCGGTCTCGATGAATCCCGGCGCGATGGCGTTAACGGTGACGCCGTACTTTCCTAATTCGATGGCCAGAGTCTTGGTGAAACCTTGCAGCCCAGCCTTCGCGGCTGAATAGTTCGCCTGGCCCCGGTTACCCAGCGCGGAGGTGCTCGACAAGTTGACGATTCGTCCCCAGCCGCCCTCGGTCATGTATCGCTGGGTGGCGCGGCTCATCAAGAAGGATCCGCGCAGGTGGACGTTCATCACCGCGTCCCACTCGTCGACCGACATCTTGAAGAGCAGGTTGTCACGCGTGATTCCCGCGTTGTTCACGAGTACCGACGGTTTGCCGAGTTCGTCGGCGACCCGGGTGACGGCGAGCTCGACCTTGTCCTCGTCGGCGACGTTGACGCCCACGGCGATGGCCTTTCCACCGGCACTGATGATCTCGTCGCGCACGGGCGCACAGGCCGCTTCGTCGAGATCGAGAATCGCCACCGCAAAGCCGTCGCGGGCTAGTCGTTTGGCGATCGCGGCGCCGATGCCGCGAGCGGATCCGGTCACGATGGCGGTGCGTACGGGTTCAGTCATGATGTTCCTTTGCTCGTTAGTCTTCGAAGAACGCAGTCCATGTTTATCGCATCGTGGAACCCCCCGATTCACTCCGTTGTCGCGCAAAAAGAGTGACTGGCGACGGGGACCATGTCCATCGCGCAGTCGCTTGACGATTTCATCGTCGACTGGATGTCGTGAACGAAGTGACTGGTTTTTTCAATGGCCGGAGTGGAGAAATGTCGTTAAGAACGGTCGAGTGCCGACGGGGCCAACCTCGGGACCTGGCGTGGGAATCCGATAGTTTTCAGGATGCGTCGTCGTTCGTGAGACGCGTCGCTGGAGGTGGCACCTGATGCCGTACGAGTTCTCGAAGCAAGGTCTGGAAGTGCAAGCCGCCGTCCGTTCCTTTATGGACAGCGTCGTGGCGCCCCACGAGGAGATCTACTATCAGCAGTTGGAAGAGGTCGGCGTCGACGGCTATCCACCGGTGCTGGACAAGTTGAAGTCGGCCGCTCTCGAGCGTGGGCTCTGGAACTTGTTCCTCCCGCACCTCAAGGCGGGCAGCCCGGGGACGCCGCTGACGAACCTCGACTACGCGCCGGTATCCGAGGTTCTCGGGCGTGTGTCGTTCGCTTCCGAAGTGCTCAACTGCAACGCGCCCGATACCGGGAACATGGAGATCCTTCACCTTTACGGTTCTGAACGAGTCAAAGCCGAGTGGCTCGAACCTTTGTTGGCCGGCGAGATCAGGAGCGCGTTCTCGATGACCGAGCCCGACATCGCCTCGTCGGACGCCTCCAACATCCAGCTCTCGATAGTACGCGACGGTGACGAGTATGTCCTGAACGGTCGTAAATGGTTCAGCAGCGGTGCTCGGGCCGAGCGTTGCAAGGTGCTCATCGTCATGGGCAAGACCAATCCCGAGGCGTCGCGGCACAGTCAGCAATCGATGATCGTCGTGCCCAAGGACACGCCGGGCGTCGAGTTGGGACTCGATCCTCACGTCTTTGGTTACGTGGATCGCGGTGGACACTCCGAAGTGATCTATCGCGACGTTCGCGTACCCGTGGACAATCTCCTGGGAGAAGAGGGAGGCGGCTTCGCGATCGCCCAAGCCCGTCTCGGACCGGGCCGCGTGCATCACTGCATGCGCACCATCGGTGTCGCCGAGCGCGCCCTCGAACTCATGGTCATCCGATCGCTCGAGCGCAGCACGTTCGGCTCGAGCCTGGCTCACAAGGGCCTGATCCAGGACTGGATCGCCGAGTCGAGGATCGAGATCGATATGGCCCGTGAGTACGTTCTTCGTACCGCGTACCTGATGGACACGGTCGGCAACAAGGCCGCGGCGACGGAGATCGCGGGCATCAAGGTCGCGATACCGAACATGGCCCTGAAGGTCATCGATCGCGCCATCCAGGTGCACGGCGCCGCCGGCGTGACCCAGTTCTTCCCCTTGGCCCAGATGTACGCCGGCATTCGTACCTTGCGAATCGCCGATGGACCCGACGAGGTGCACAAGATGACCATCGCGCGCCGCGAGATATTGAAACATAATCGGGCTTTTCGCATGCACCAATGACCGGGCGGTAGCCGACTGATCGAACGCGTGGATGGTCGAGCGTCGCCTACCCGGTCGCGTCGTGCAGTGATCGCGGGCCGTGAATCTTTTGATTGCGTTCAGCCCGCGGGCGTCGGTACACTGTTGTTTCACTCCGTTAGTTGTAGTTTCGGGGGGACCGAAGAGACCGTGCACGCCCGGAGTTTTGGTGGCGCGCCGAGAAAGTGGGTTGACATGACGGATCGAGACGACGAGATCCAGGAGCTCCTGGACAAACAAGCCGTCACCGAGTTGCTCACGAGGTATTTCCGCTCGGTCGACCGCGGCGACGTGGCGACGTTGCGCTCGTGTTACCTGCCCGGAGCTACCGAGGACCACGGCGGACTCTGGGAGGGCCCGGCCGAGCAGTACGTCGAAAGCATCGCGGCGAGCGTGACCCATCCCAAGAGCCTTACGAGTCACGTCCTGAGCAATGTTTTGATCGAACTCGACGGCGACGCCGCCTTGGTCGAGTCGTACGCCACCACGTTCGCACGCGTGAAGAAAGACGGCGAGCGCTTCGACTGCTTCGTGGGCGCGCGGATCATCGACCGGATGCAACGCCGCGAGGGCAAATGGGGGATCGCCCACCGCCAGCTCCTGTGGGAGTGGAGCTTGGACGTCCCTTCAAACGAGACGTGGGTCAAGGGCTACCTCACCGCGGACGTGTCGCGCATGCGACACGGCTCGAAGTTCCCTGATGATCCGGTATTCCGCGGCTAGACGGCCGAGCGCAAATTTGCTCGCGAAATCAGAGTGACTCTTGTTATTGTAGGATGAGCGACTAGTTTTTCTGGGGGTGGATCGTGGGATCGAACGGCGTGTGGGTAGCGGGCAGTTATCAATCGGACTTCGCCAGGAACTTGCTGCGCGAAGGTCTCGAGGTATCCGATCTCGTTGCTGAGCTGGTCGACGGCACTCTCGAGGACGCACGCGTGGACGCGCAGGCGGTCCAGTCCATCCACGTCGGCAACGCTTTCGGCCAACTCTTCAATGGCCAGGGGCAATTGGGCGCGATGCCCGCCACCATCGACGGCAGATTCTGGGGTCTCCCGGCCGCGCGACACGAGGCGGCCTGCGCCTCGGGTTCGGTGGCGGTCTTGGCGGCCATGGCTGAAATCGAGGCTGGTCGTTACGACTGCGTGCTGGTACTCGGAATCGAGCAGGAGCGCAATGTCCCCGGTGCTGATGCACCCCGCCACCTCGGCGCCGCGGCGTGGGTCGGTCACGAGGGTGCGGACGCTAAGTTCATGTGGCCCTACATGTTCAGTCAAATCGGTGACGAGTACGAGCGTCGCTACGGACTCAATAATGATCATCTGCACGCCATCGCCGAGTTGAACATCCGTAACGCGAGGAGTAATCCGCTCGCCCAAACACGCGAGTGGAAGTTCACCGACGCCAGCTTCAGCGACAGCGACGCGGAGAACCCCATCGTGGAAGGTCGACTGCGACGCACCGACTGCAGTCAGGTGACCGACGGTGGTGCGGGCGTGCTGCTCGTCTCGGACCGTTTCAAAGAAGCGGCGACGTCGACGAAACACGCCGCGCGCATCCTTGGCTGGGCTCACGCCACGGCCGGGCTCTCACTCGAGCAGAAGCTCGTTCGTAGTCGCAACGACACCCACGTGTTCCCTCACGTGCGTCAGGTGGCGAGCCAGGCGCTCGAGAGGGCGGGAATCGGCGACGTCCACGAACTAGACGGGATCGAGGTTCACGACTGTTTCTCGATGTCCGAATACGTGGCGATCGACCACTTTGGTATCACTGGCCCGGGCGAGAGTTGGAAGGCCATCGAGAACGGCGACCTCGAGAAGGACGGGTCGATTCCGATCAACCCCAGCGGCGGTCTCATCGGAATAGGTCACCCGGTCGGTGCGACGGGCGTGCGGATGTTGCACGACGCGACTCGACAGGTGACGGGGCGTGCGAAGGATTGTCAGGTGGAGGGCGCGACGCGCTTTGCGACCTTGAACATCGGCGGCAGCCTGACGACGACCGTGAGTTTCGTCGTCGGTAGCGACGGCGACTGACCACGTCGAGCGTCACGACGTGAAGCTCCTTAGAAAGGAATAGCGAAAATGGACATCTCAGTATTTGCGACCACGTTGTCGACACTGCCCGAGGACGACGACCACCCGTACCGTACGGGGCCTTGGCGGCCTCAGACTCGTGAGTTCGATGCGGTGGATCTGGACGTCGAGGGCGAACTCCCCAGCGATCTGTACGGCGCCTATTTGCGTAACACCGAGAACCCGGTGCACCCCGCGCTCGCGAACTACCACCCCTTTGACGGTGACGGCATGATCCACATGACGTCGTTTCGCGACGGCAAGGCCACCTACCGCAACCGATTCGTCAAGACCGACGGTTTCCGTGCCGAACAGGCTGCGGGTGGTCCACTGTGGGCGGGAATCGCCGAGAGTCCGTCGCTCTCGATCCGAAAGGACGGATGGGGCGCGCGTGGTTTGATGAAGGACGCGTCATCGACCGACGTCGTCGTGCACGCGGGGGTCGCCGTGACCAGCTTCTGGCAATGTGGTGACCTCTATCGGCTCGACCCGTTGACCCTCGAGGATCTTGGTAAGGAGTCGTGGGGTGGCTCGTTCCCGTCTGACGTGGGCGTGTCGGCGCACACCAAGGTGGATGAGCATACGGGCGAACTTCTGTTCTTCAATTACTCGACGAAGGCCCCCTATCTTCACTACGGGGTCGTGGACGCCGCGCGCCACCTCGTGCACTACGTGCCGATCGAGATCCCCGGCGCGCGACTGCCACACGACATGACCTTCACGGAGAACTACGCGATCTTGAACGACCTTCCTTTGTTCTGGGAACCGGATTTGATCGCGCAAGGTCACTACGTGTCGCGACTGCACCGCGACCTGCCCTCGAGACTGGGCGTGATCCCTCGACGTGGTGACGCGGGGTCGATCAAGTGGTTCGACTTCGATCCGACCTACGTGTTGCACTGGACGAACGCCTGGGAGGACGGCGACGAGATCGTCGTGGAAGGTTTCTTCCAAGGTTGTCCCGAGCCCAAGGAGCCGAGTCCCGATGGTCCCGCGAACCGCATGTTCCGCTTCCTGGCCCAAGACGCGCTCCAGGCGCGATTGCACCGTTGGCGGATGAACTTAGTGTCGGGCATGATCAAAGAGGAAGACCTCAGCGCGACCTGCAGTGAGTTCGGGGTCGTCAACGCCATGTACGCGGGGCGTCCGTCGCGCTACGTGTACGCCGCGACCAACCGGCCGGGTTGGTTCTTGTTCAACGGGTTTGTCAAGCACGACACACTGACCGGTGATGAAGTTCGCGTCAAGCTCGACGAGGGTGTCTACTGCAGCGAGATCGGTGTCGCTCCCAAGGTGGGCCAAACCGGTGAAGACGACGTCTACCTCGTGACCTACACCGTCGACATGAACCGGGATTTGTCCGAGTGCGTGATCTACGACGGTGCCGACGTCGCGGCGGGGCCGGTAGCCAAGGTGCGCCTGCCCGAGCGCCTGTCCAGCGGCACGCACAGTTGCTGGGCTCAGGGTACCAATCTCGCGGGCTGGTAGACGTGTCCGTTCGGTGCGCTGTCGGGGGTTTGAACCCTCGCCAGACGCATCGGTGCGCTGACGTCGCCCGACGTGATCAAACTCGAGACCAACGAGCGTTAAGCGTGTGCTTGGTTTGGACTCATCGTCGAGGCTCGCGTCGTTCCCTCGCCACCAGGCGCTGGCCAGCAGTATCGTCCGCTGCACCGGTGAGCGAGAACCCAGAGTTGCGACGCGACGCGCCTCACGGTTTTGCGCGATTGCGGGTAGTACGGTTGTGCCGATGATCGGCGAGTCATTGGCCCTCGAACTCCGTGGCGCCCGAACGAGTAGGGACGAGTGCCGGTGATGGCGGTGGTAGAGACCAGTGAAACCTCAGTGGGGAGCGAGAATTCTGTCGCGGTGGCGCTCGGGCTCCTCGGTGACGAATGGAACCTCCTCATCATCCGCCTCGCGTTCCTCGGGGCTCGTCGCTATAAGGACTGGCACGACAAGTTGGGAATCGCGAATTCGGTGTTGTCCTCGCGACTGAACGGTTTGATCGACGCGGGCGTCTTTGTTCGTGTGCCCTACCAGAAACGTCCCTTGCGAAACGAATACCGGTTGACCGAATGCGGCAAGGATTTGTGGCAGGTATTGCTCACCATTTGGGATTGGGAGTCCCAATGGGTGAAGGACCGTCCGGTGCCGCTGCCGCCAATGGTGCATCTCGAGTGCGGTCAGGAAGCCTCACCGGTCTTGAAGTGCGGCAAGTGTAAGAAGTTGGCGACCGTGAAGAACGTGAGGGGAGCGTTTGGGCCGAGCGGATCGTTCGAGCGCTCGGTGCCCAGAGCCACGACGAGACGTCGCAGTGTGACGCCGGACAACGGTGACTACGGTCTTTACTCTGAGACCATCTCCTTGATCGGCAATCGGTGGTCGGCGACCGCCCTCGCCACGGTCTTCTTCGGTGCGAGTAGATTCACCGACTTCCTCCAGTTGATGTCGGCGCCGCCGGTGATCGTGGCGGACCGACTGAAGACGTTTTGCGACATCGGGGTCTTGCAGCGGATCGTGCCGTCTTCGGGCTCGAGTCGACTCGAGTATCGATTGACCCCGAAAGGGCACGCCGTCTTTCCCCTGATCCTCACCTTCATCCACTGGGGCGATCAATGGTTCCGCGCACCAGAAGGTCCCGCGTTGATCTTCACGCACCTGGATTGTGACAGCGACCTTATCCCTACCCTCTACTGCTCGAAGTGCGATCAAGAATTGGTGCGAAAGCAGATCGGGGTGGGTGGGTTCGCTCTCTAGCTAGATCCTTCGACGAAAGGGCGCGAACACCGGCGGGACGAAGATCCCGGGCGCAGCGTCCACGACGGCGTCAAGTGCGTTCAGCACTGGTCCAGCCGTGATGTACTGGCCCGCCTTGGTCTTGTAGGGACTGTCCTTGGGGTCGGACATGTTCAACGTGAGATGGAGATCGGGCTTGCCGTGGATCTCGACGCTCCAGTGGTCGCGGCCCTGGTAGTTCGGCATGGTCGGGTCCATGGTCCAGATGACCGCAAGGGTCACGAAGCGGGCGCCGTCGACGATCCCGTGCCAGCGCCATTCGGTCGCGGCGATGGTCCCCTGGGCGATGGTTCCGGCACTGACGTGCAGGTCGCGTTGCGCCGCCAGGACCCGGTGGTCGGACTCGATGCGATCGAAGGTGACGCCCGTGCGGTCGCCGAAGAACTGGATGGCCTCGCCGTAGAGCTGGTCGTAGAGGTGGGGGAGCGCCCCCGCGAACAGATCCACCTCGTCAATCTCCCCACCCATCCCCATGACGTTAAAGACGAAGTCCGGGTCGGGCATGGTCGAGGCGTCGAGGAGTTCTTCCACCTCGACCGAGTCGAGTTCGACGCAGAGCCCGGTCAGTCCCAGGACGAGTCGTTCCAAAAGGAACCCTGGGTTCATGCCCACGCCGTAGAGCGTCGAACCGCCCTTTTGACAGGCCTCTTCGAAGCGACGGGCACGCGCAGCCCCGTGAGCCTGGGGGTAGTGGTTGCCCGCGGTGGTGATGACGTTCTTGCCCGACGCGAGTAGGGCGATGATGTCGTCGTCGTGGGTCTCGTAGGGGACTTGCAGTCGCGCGGTGTGGATCACGACGTCGGCGTCGAGCGCCAGAATCTCCTCGCGATCCCTGGTGGCGAGCACGCCCGTCTCGGGGAAGCGCGCAATCACCCCCGCGTCGACGCCGGCCTTCTTTTCGCTGTAGACGAAGAGTCCGACCAGCTCGAGGTCGGGTCGCTGCAGGACCGCGCGCAGGCACGTCTTGCCAATGGCCCCGGTTGCCCAGACAATCACTCGATGCGTCATTCAATCTCCCTCGTCGGTTTCTGTCACGATGCGCTTTCGCGACAAGGGGAGTCGCCGAAGCGACTCCCCTTGGTCACGCACTTCTTGAACTTCTGTGCTGCGATGCGACGACAGGCTTACAGACCACCCGTGCAGTTCTTCGCTCCAAGGAGCTGGGGACACGTGTCGATGAGTGAACCGTCGTAGTTGAAGCTCTGGGTCTTGGACGAGTAGACCAGCGGCTGCAACTTCATGATGCCGTACGCCTCCTTGGCGTTCATGATCCACTTCAGGCCGTTGATGAACAGCGGCTCCTGGTAGTTCTGATTACGCGCAGCTTGCATGATGCTCGCCTGGGTGAGACCAGACGATGAAGCGGCGGCGGTCAGGTAGGAGTTGATCTCCATGTCAGCGGTCATGTACCCGGTCTCGTAGTAGGTGTTGTCCACCGCGGCAGTCGGGTCCACCGACGTGGCGTCGGCCACGTAGGCCTTCCAGCCCGGGTCGTTCGCGTAGAGCGGGTTGCCCGGGTCCTTCTCCCAGAAGACGAGCTTCTGCCCGTTGGCGGCCGCTCCGGCTGGTGCGAACATCAACGCCGCGCTACCACAGTTGGATGCTTGGACCGTGAGCTTGGGGGTGTAACCAACTCGCGCCATGGCTTCGGTGAGCTGCAAGCACTCAGGAACGACGAGTCCGCCAAAGACGGCGTCGGCCTTGTCCTTCTTAAGGGTGATCGCAGCGGTCGCGGCGTTGTTGAACGGGACGATTGCCTTGATCCTGACGTTCGTCCCCTTCACGGCCGCTTCCATGCCAGCCAGGTACGCCGCGCCCGAACCAGTCTCGTCCTCAGCGATGGCGACCGTGATGGTCTTGTCGTGGGGGAACGTGTCCTGGATCAGCTTCACTTCGGCCGACTCTTCCACCGAGTTCGACGGCAGGAACTGGGTCGTCCACGGGTACTCCTTGATGTTGCGGTACTGGTCGGCTGACGACGACGCCATCAACAAGGGTAGGCACGCCAAGTTCTGGTCTGCGGCTACCGCGGCCAGGGGACCCGATCCGAAGAGGGTGGCCACCTGCACGGCTCCGGACTGGATCCATCCGTCAATGTTTGACTTGGTCATGGCGGGGTTGAACTGGTCGTCTTCGGCCGTCACCGCCAGTTGCACGCCGTCAATCCCACCGTTCGCATTCTGATACGCGTAGCGGTCCTTGATGCCCTGGACGTACGCGTCGACGAACGGAGCGATTGGTCCCGACAATGGTCCCGAGACACCGAGCGTGAGTGTGCCGGTGATCTTTTGGGTCGCGGTCGCCGGACAATTCGCCGTGCTAATCGTGTACACGCTTGACGTCGACGCACTTGCGGTCATTCCTCCGGAAAACACCAGTGAGGTGATGACGCACAAGAAAGCGCTGACAATTGTTAATTTCGCTTTCATTTACTTCCCTTCTCTGTTTGGTCTGATTCTTCGAGGTCGGTCGACCTCTTTAATTCACGGTGACGACTTTCTCTCACGAGGAGAGATGCCCATCTAGTGCGCGTTCGAGTGGCTACGACAGCGCAAGTGTGGTATCTCCTTTCCCGTCAGATTCTCCATTGGGATTGTGATCACGTTGAGCGACGAGCCCCTCGGCCGGGTCGTGGGCACCGTCGGGCGCGCGAGGCTTAATGCGCACGACGTGACGTGACAGACGCATCAAGAGACCCATGAGACCATCGGGCATGACGAACATCAAGATGATGAGGATCGTCCCGAAGAACAGTCCTTCGGTCTGCCCCTGGCGGAGGTTCTCGGTCCAGTGGGGGATGTAGATGATCGCCAACCCGCCAATGATGGGTCCGATAACCGTGGCCACGCCGCCGATGACGAGACCAGTGATGAGCGTGATCGACAAGGTCAGGGTGAATGACGAGTCCGCCGAGAGCGTTCCGAGGTACATGGCGAAGACCGAACCCGCGACGCCGGTGACCGCGGCCGAGATACCGAAGACGAAGATCTTGATCCACGCCTGGTTGATCCCCACGGCCGTCGCCGCGGTTTCGCGGTCGCGGGTTGCGCGCATCGCCAGACCCGTGCGGCCGCGAGTGAGGTTGGCGCAGAGCACCAACACGAGTGCCAGCACGAACGCGGCGATCCAGTAGTAGTACTCGAAGCGGTCTTGGATTCCGATGCCGGTCCAATGGGGCGGGAGCAATTGGAAGAGATTGACGTTGAGTCCGAGCGTCCCTCCGGTCAACCCGGGAAAACGATCAATAAGTTCGGGGAAGGCGACCGCCAGGGCCAAGGTGACCAGGGCGAGATTGATGCCGCGGATGCGAAGCGCCGGTAGTCCGACGATGAGCCCGAAGACGAAGCAGATCAGGAACGAGATGGCGAAGGTCCATAGCGGGTTCCAGTTCTGTTCCGAGACGAGGATCCCCGTCGTGTACGCACCAATGCCGAAGAACGCGGAGTGGCCGATTGAGAGCATTCCGGTGTAGCCGGTCACGAGGTTGAGCCCCGCGATGGCGCTCGCGTAGATCAGGGCCTCGGTGAGCAAGCCCACTTGAAACGAATTCGTCCTCGAGCCCAGGATCGCCAGTGCGACGAGCACGGCGAGGCCGAAGACCTGCAAGGAACGGTGCAGCGCCGAACCCTGGTTGATCTCCAAGGGCAGTGAGGTGGTTGACCGGTCAGCGGGCGTGGTCATACTCGCTCGACCTCCTTGGAACCGAAGAGACCCTGGGGCCGCACGAGCAGCACCAGGACGATGGCAACGAACGCGATCGCTTCTTGGAGTTGTCCCCCGATGGCCGGCACGTAGCCAGAGAGCAGCGCTTCGACGACTCCCATCAGCAGCCCCGCCATCACCGCGCCACCGGGCGAGTCCAGTCCGCCGAACAGTGCGGCCGCGGAGGCTTGGATGAGGATGGGGAACATCTCGCCGACCCCGAGTGAGTCAGGTGAGAGCGGGGTGAGCAGGACGCCGGCGATCGCGCCGATGGCGGCGGAAAAGCCCCAACCGAGCAGGAGGATTCGCCCGACGGGGATGCCCGACAAGGACGCCGACTCACGGTTCGACGCCGTCGCACGCATGTGCAGACCGAGGCGCGTGTGGTTGAACAGTTGGAACATCGCGCCGACCAGCACCGCCACGACGATCCAGAGTCCGAGGTTCGCCCAGTACAGTCGTGCCCCGCCCAGTGTGACGAACGACGAGACCGAGTTGGGGAACAAGCTCGGCATCGAGTAGTTCTGATTGCCCCACAAGACGCCGTCGAGCGAGTTGAGCGCGAGGAAGAGACCCAACAGGACGATGAGCGTGGCGAGCAGACCCCGGCGTTCGATCGGACGAATGAGGACGCGTTCAGTCACCGCGCCCAAGACGAAGCCGGCCGCCGTGGCGATGAGCAAGCACAAGATCACCGGCACGTTCTTGGTCGTGAGCCCCCAGGCGATGTAGGTCGTGAAGAGGGCCATTTCCCCCTGGGCGAAGTTGATCGTGCCGGTGCCGCGAAAGACCATGACGAGCGCGAGCGCGAGCGCCGCGTAAATGGCTCCGTTGCTGATGCCCGCGAACAGGTACTCGAGAAAGAGCTGCACGTGACCTCCTAATACCCGAGATACGCACGGCGCACGGCGTCGCTGTCACGCAGCGACGCGGCCGTTCCTTCGGACACGACGGTTCCCGCTTCGAGCAGGTACGCCCGACTGGCGATCTCGAGGGCCAGTTGGGCGTTTTGTTCGACGATCAACATCGCCATCTTCTGTTCGGTATTGATCCGCGTGAGCAGCGAGAACACCTCGCGCACCACGAGAGGGGCAAGACCGAGGCTCGGTTCGTCGCAGAGCAGCAAGCGTGGGCGATTCATCAGGGCCCGGGCGATCGCGAGCATCTGCTGTTCGCCACCCGAAAGCGTCCCCGCCGGTTGCTTCTTGCGTTCGGCGAGCCGGGGAAAGACGTCGTACCACTGTTCGAGGTCTTCCTTGACGCCCGCACGGTCCCGACGCGTGGCGGCACCGACGTGGAGGTTGTCCTCGACACTCAACTTGGCGAAGGTCCCGCGCCCCTGGGGCACGAGGGCGACGCCCGCCTTCACCACCTTGTCGGGACTCATACCGATTATCGACTTTCCGTCCAGGTTGATGGTGCCCTTGCTGGAGATGAGTCCGGCGATTGCTCGCATTGTCGTGGTCTTGCCGGCCCCGTTGGCTCCGAGGACGACGACGATCTCGCCTTCGTTGACCTTCAGCGAGATGCCGTGGAGCACCATCGAAGCGCCGTAGCCGCCATTGAGGTCGGCGATCTCCAAGAGGCTCATGAGGTCCTGCCCAGATACGCGTCGAGGACTCTGGGGTCGTCACGCACGTCGTCCGGGTGACCGTCGGCGATCTTCTCGCCGTTGTCCATCACGACGACGTGGTCGGTGATGCCCATCACGAGTCCCATGTGGTGCTCGACGAGCAGTACGGAGAGCTTGAACTCTTCGCGGATGTGCTTGATGAGCTCGCCCAGTTCGCTGACCTCGCCGTGGGTCAGTCCGCCCGCGGGTTCGTCGAGCAGCAAGAGCCTCGGCCGTGACGCGAGCGCCCGGGCGAGTTCGACGCGCTTGAGCGTGCCAAAGGGCAATCCGCCCGCCTTCTCGAATGCCACGTCCTCGAGGTCCAGGCGGCGAAGTATCTCGTAGGACTCGTCCTTCAGTTCGCGAGTGCGTCGAAGGGCTGGGGGCCAGCACGCGGCGGCTTGGATCAGGCTGACCCGGGAGCGTGAATGGGCGCCGGCGACGGTGTTTTCGAGCACGCTCATCGTGGGGAACAACGCCAGGTTCTGGAACGTGCGGGCGATGCCCAGTCGAACCACCTGGTAGGCGCGGGCCGCGAGCAGATCGGAGCCGTCAAAGACGATGTTGCCCGCGTCGGGCTGCATGATCCGCGTGATCACGTTGAAGAGCGTGGTCTTTCCCGCACCGTTGGGCCCGATGAGTCCGCAGATCTCACCGTCGGCGACTTGGGTGCTGAAGTTGTCGACCGCTTTGACCCCGCCGAAACGGACGGTCACGCCATCAATCGTTAGCATCGGCCCCCCCGCGTTTGCTTCCGTGCTGCATAACTATAATTAACAGAGAAACTACAACTACGAGAGACTATAGGCGCAAGCCAAGTGCGTCAAGGTGAAACGGCGTTCCCAGCCTGGGTTTCCTGATGGTGCGGGTGCCCGGCGGCGGCGTTCGCGATCCACGTCTCGTGGTGGCCGCCACGTCGGTCGCCTCTCGCGGCGTCACCGCTAGGCGGGTTCCTTGATCGTGATGCCGCCATCGACGACGATCGTCTGACCGGTGATGTACGCGGCCGCCTTGGACGCGAGGAACACCGCCACGCCGCCAATGTCCTCGGGTTGACCGATTCGGTGCACTGGGGTGCCCTCCTCGACGTTCTTGAGTAGCTTTTCGTTCTCCCACAGTGCTCGTGACATGTCGGTCTTGATCAGACCCGGAGCGATGCAGTTCGCGCGGATGCCGCGCGAACCCCATTCGATGGCCAGGCTCTTGGCCATCGAGGAGTCGGCGGCCTTGGATATCCCGTAGACGGCGAGCGTGTTACTGCCCTGGTTGCCGCCGATCGACGAGATCAGGATGATGTTGCCTCCCCCGACCTTGGCCATGAGTGGTGCCGCCATTCGCGTGAGCAGGAACGTCGACTTGACGTTGCAGTTCATGATCCGGTCGTAGGCGTCCTCGGGCATGGTCTCCATGGGTCCGAAGTAGGGGTTCACCGCCGCGTTGCAGACCAGGATGTCGAGGCGTCCCCAGGTCTCGATCGTCTGATCCACCAGGTTTTGGAGTTGGGTGGGTTCACCGACGTTGCACGGTACCGAGATCGCGTGGCCGCCCTTTTCGTTGATCTCAGCGGCGACCTTCTCACACGCCTCGGCTTTGCGGCTCGAGATGACGACTTTGGCCCCCGCGTGGGACATGCTCTCGGCGATCGATCGGCCGATCCCCCGGCTCGAGCCGGTGATCACGGCGACTTTCTCAGACAGGTCAAACATGATTTCCTCTATTTCTCGTTCACGTCACCTCTCGACGTGAAGTGGTCTACAACGCTGAATCCCGAGTCGCGGCGTGCGTGGTGCTCGTGTACGGGTCGGACTCTGGTTGACGGTCTGCCTCCTATGGATTGAATTGTGTGCGAAGGTCACGCTTTAATACCTTGCCCACGGGATTGCGAGGCAACGACTCGACGATCTCGAGTCGTTCGGGCAGCTTGAACGTGGCGATGCCGAGATCGCGGAGGTACGCAATGATCTCTTCGAGGGTGGGGACTTCGCCCGGGCGCGGCACGATCACCGCGCACGCCTTTTCACCGAGTATCTCGTCGGGATAGGCAATGACCGCGACGTCAGCGACCTTGGGGTAGCCCGCGATGAACGTCTCGAGTTCAGACGCCGAGACCTTCATGCCGCCGCGCACGACGATGTCCTTGGAGCGGTCGACGTAGTGGAGGTACTGGAGCTCGTCACCGGCGATCTCGAGAAGGTCACCGGTTATGAGGAAGCCTTCTTCGTCGAAGGGATCCTTGACGCCCGACGCGGGAAGGTAGCCGGCGAAGACTGTCGGGCCCTTGATCAAGAGTTCACCCGGTTTGTTGGCTTCGGTGATCTCCTCGCGGGTCGTCAGGTCCACGATCTTTACCTGGGTCCATTCGGCCACTCTGAAGGACCATTTACGATTCGCCACTCCGTAGCGGGGGAAGTACATGGCCCGCTCGGTGGGGTCGGGGATGTCGACGGGCCCACTGAAGAGCACGATTCCCTCGTTGGAACCGTAGAAGTTCATGATCTCGATTCCGTACTTGTCGCGCCAGCCCTGCAGGAGCGAAGGTGCCAGTGGCGTCGAACCCGATCCCAGCAGTCGAAGAGACGAGATGTCGGCGTTGGCGAGCAGCGCGTCGTTCTGGAGCAACTGGGTGAGCAAGGCGGGCGGGGCCACGGTGTAGGTGGCTCGATACGTCGCGACCTGCTCGAGGAAGGTCGCCAGATCGAAGGGATGGTGCTGGACCATGACGCCGCCTACGCGCAGCCACGGCAAGAACATGCCGTTGATGCCGGCCATGTTGACCATCGGGAAGGGATTGATCAGGACGTCGTCCTTGGTGAGCTGGGGAGCCTCGACCGTCGTCCACGACATCGCAATCCAGTCGTAGTGCGTGCGCGGTACACCCTTGGGGGTGCTTTCGGTGCCGGAGGTCCAACAGATGGTCACACAGTCATTCGGATCGGGTGTGAACGTGGATCGAAACGCGGCGAGGGTCGATCGGTCATTGGCCGCCGCGATGCGCTGGTCGAGGTCGACGACTCCTTCGGGGATCGTCTCACCGAAGGCGAGGATGTGCTGCAGCGAAGGGATGGCGTCGCGTAGAGCAACGAGTTCACGAGCGGCTTCACGGGTCTTGCCGATCCGCGTGGAGGTGACGAACGCTTTGGCCTTGGCGACGTTGCTGAGCTGGGTCAACTCGTGGGAACGAAACTGGACGGGAAACGGGGTGACGATCGCCCCGAGGCGCACGATCGCGAGAAAGGCGATGACGATCTCGACGCAATTGGGCAATTGGACACCCACGACGTCGCCCGTCCCTACGCCCTCGTCAAGCAAGACTTGCGCCATGCGATCGACCTGATCGTCGAGCTCGCGCCAGGTCAGTTCGCGAAATGGACCATCGACCAGGTCAGCGCGATTGAGCGGGTCCACCAGGGCTAGGGCATCGGGATCCTCGCGAACCCGTTGCTCGAACAGCTCGCCGATCAGATCGTCGACCCAGTAACCCTTGCTTCGATACTCGGCCACGAGTTCGGCGGGATGCAGTCCCATCATTTCCTCCTCAAGAAAATCAGATCATCGACATTCTGCACGCCGGTCACCGCGCCTCTCGTCGTACGGGACCGGCCAGTGTTGCGAGGGACTCTAACGTGTGCACGCCGCCCGGATCCGACTCGACCGAAGAGGGGACGACGATAACCTCGTCGACGCCGGCGTCGGCGTAGCTGAGCAGTCCCGCCCGCACCTCCTCGAGGTCACCGATAAGTGAGACCGAGCGGACCAGGTCGTCGGGTATCGCCGCGAGAAGGTCTCGCGGATGCGGGCCCTGTCGGGCGAAGGTGACGACGTCGCCGAAGCCCGCTTCGCTGAACATCTCGCCGTAGCCCGGTGCGCCGAGGTAACCCACGATGCCGCGGCGTAATTGCTCGAATGACTCGGTGCTCGGATCGATCGCGGCGGTGACCCACGCGGCGACCCGTGGCGCTGCACAGCCAGCACGCGCGGCGTCGTCGCGCATGGCGCTGGCGAGGCGGCCCGCCAAGTGGGGCGTGACCAGGTTCACGACCATGCGGTCGCTCATCGTCGCGGCCACGTTGATCGCTCCCGCGCCGAACGCGGCGATCGTCAGTTCGCAGTTCGGTGCCGTTGCCCGCAGGCGGTACCCCTGGCTGCGCAACACCTCTCCCTCGAGGTTCAACTTCTCGCCCGCGAGTAGCACGCGAAGGGCGGTGGCCATTTCGGCGAGCGCGATCGCCGGACGACGTTGAACGCGTCCGTGCCATTGTTCGACGACCAAAGGGCTCGAGGAACCGATGGCCACGTTCACGCGGCGCCCGGTAAGTTCGGCGACCGTGGCCACACCCATGGCGATCATGACCGGGTCGCGCACGGCGACGGCGAACGGACCGAGGGTCAGAGGTATGTGTCGCGTGCGTTCAGCGACGAGGGCACCGAGTGCGAACGCGTCGTACGTCGCCATCTCGCCGATCCAGAGATCACTGAAGTCGAGGCGGTCGGCCGCGAGCGCGGTCACGAGGACCTCGTGCGAGGGGCGGTCCTGCCACAGTCCGAGCGAAACGCCGAGGGTGGGGAATGGTGCGGTCGTCATGACTCCTGTCGTTCAATGACCCATTTAACACGTTCGCCCCGTTGACGCGAATGACGTGACCGAGCCAAAAGACACGCCGGATGGACCCCGTGCGTATCGCTGCTCGCGACGGGTGACGAACGGTCCATGGTCACACTGCACCCCCGACTGTGGGACTCACTTGTTCATTCAACATATCACTCTGATAATTGAAGTGTAAGGCCCGGCTGCTCGGCGACCACGATCGTGACGTCGGTTCGTGCGGCGCGAGCGAGACGGCCGTGGGCCAGCCGGCCACGTGTGTGCTCAGAATCGCAAGGAAAATAGACGTTCTTCGTGACCCCGTGACGTGGCGACCGACTGCTCCTCGCGGCGAGACGTTACGAACGTGCCGAGTCACGTGACAACGTGCGGTTCCACGTTCGATCTTGTTCGTCGCCGACTCGTGCACCGTTGTGTAATCCACGAAGCGCGCGCTGATGGAACGAGCGAACGCAAAATGTGACTTTGGACCTTTTCTGCGATCGACGTGGACGTCATTGCCCAGGGTGTGGTCGAGTGCGGCGCGTTGTTGGTTATCGCTCGCGCCACGAAAAGCTAGGAAATAAAGGAAAAATGGTCACTTCATTTCGCGCGTCGGTTCGCGTATCGAGCGTGTTCGCCACGTGTGACACGCATCGCGAAGCGGTCGTTCGTGGCGTGTCGCGCGTAGAACAGCGACGATGTTGCGCGACGTGGGGGTCGTGGGCAGAATACATTTAGTGGAGTTACACGGAAGTTTTTGCGAGACCGAGAGGCCCGCAGTGGCGTAGTGCGTCACTGGGCGCGAGGAGGAATTCATGTCTGCAACGCAAAAGTTCGACACCATCGTGATCGGTGCGGGTGTCGCCGGATTGGGTGCCGCGGCGCTGCTCGCCAAGGACCACGGACAGCGAGTGCTCGTGCTCGAGCGCGCCCCGTTCATTGGTGGACGGACCTTGTCGTTCGTTGGCCACGGGAACAAGGTGGTGGCCGATGGCGTCGAGATGGATGCCAAGGAGTTTCGCCGGTCACTGTCCTACGCTCACTGCTACCTCGGCAAGTGTGATCCCCCCATTGGCGAGATCTTTGAGCGTGGCCTGCTCGACGGTCGTACGTTCGAGGCCGGTGGTCACGGCCTGTTCTGGGGTAATAAGAGCCGCGTCGATTGTCTGATGCAACACCTCGGCGTCCACCACAACCTTCCGCTCAACGAAGGTCTTGGGTTCATCAAGTGGGAGGGCGAGGACCAACCGACCGAACAGTTCCAGGTGCAGAAGGGTAAGCCCTACCCCTGGATGAGTGACGAGGGTTACGCCGCCACCATGGAGCAGCTCGGTGGCATGTCGCACACCACGTTCGAGGACATGGCCCGACTGATGCGCACGCCGCTACAGGAATGGCTCTTGCAGCGAAAGATGCACCCGGAGGCTTACCACTACATCAAGGTGTTGGCGGCATCCCAGACCGCTCAAGCTGAACCCGCGATGACCCCGACCGGAGACTTTTTGGGCTACATGGCGATCGCGGGACGCATTCGGATGAACCTCGTGACTGGTTCGGTCGCGACCGCGGACGAGCCCGGTTGCATCGCCATTCCCCAGCAGTTCGAAAAGGTGGTGCTCGCCAACCACGGTGAGGTATGGCGCAACACCCACGTCAAGGAAGTACTGATTGAGGATGGACGCGCGGTGGGCGTGCGCATCAAGGCTGACGACAATGACTACGAGGGCGATCGAGAGATTCGCGCGGACCAGGTGATCTGCACGATTCCCCCCAAGTACATCTTCAGCGTGCTGCCCGAAAAGAACTTCCCCGCTGACTACGTGGCCCTGCTCAAGGAGAAGTTCTGGGGCGCCGGACTCTTGACGGGTTGGTACGGCATGACCAAGCCCCAGTTCCCCGACGTCGGCATCGACGAGGGCAGCTTCGTCTTCATGCCGGGCATCACCGATCCCGAAGAAGGGTTCATCGGCGTGGTGGACATGGTCATGTGCGACTTCACCGCGTGGGGTAACGGGACGGCCAAGCGGGGTCCCGCGGGCAAGCGTGAGTACCTCTTCTCGACGGCGCTGACGGACGAGGAGATGCGTAATCCTGACCGGGTGAATCGGGTCATTGAACTCTGTGAAGCCTGGGCCAAGCGCACCTTCCCCGACTGGGAGGAGAGCCAGGAGTTCTGCATCTGGACGCCCGGTCCCGAGGCGTACGGGCTCTGGCGTCCGGTGGGTACCGACCGGCCCGACGTTAAGTCCCCACACGTGGAGGGACTCTTCTTCGCCGGCGACCAGTACGGCAAACGCTTGTGGGGTGGTGGCGTGGACGGCGCCGCACTCTCGGCGGTGATGTGCGTGGACACCATCACGAACAGCAATTTCGAAGAGGAGATAATGCCCGACTACCACCGGGGCATTCCCGAACTGCAGGAGTCGTGATCACGCGACGACACGAGCAGTACGTCGTCCACGCACGAGAGGTGAGGTGACATGGCGAATACTCGAGGTAAGAGTGCGATCATCGGAATCGGCGAGGTGCCGACCGGTCGCCACCCCGACCAAGGGGCCATTAGTTTCGCCCTGGAGTCGGCGATCATGGCGATCAATGACGCCGGGATCGATAAAGGTGACATCGACTTCGTCATTCCCACCGGATCACTTTTCAGTTCCCAGTTCAGCAATGAGTTGGCGACCTGTCGTCTCGTCGAGGAATTGGGCCTCAAGAACGTCACCAGCAATTGCGAGGTCTTCTCGGGCGGTTCGTCCAGTACCAACGCACTGCGAGTCGCGAGCGCCCTGATCGAAACCGGCCGCGCTCGATCGATCCTCTTCGTGCACACCGACAAACTCGGCACCGGGCTGTCAGCCCAGGGCGGCATCGACCTGTTCTCCACGGCGGGGATTTCCATGGAATGGGAAGTCCCGTACGGTCAGCACTACTCGACCGTGGCGGCACTCGCGACCGAGCGCTATAAGTACGAGACCGGCACCACCGACGAGCAGCTCTCGGCGGTGTGCGTTTCGAATCGAAAGTGGGCCGAGCTCAACCCGAACGCGTTCTTTCGTTCACCACTCACTATCGAAGAGGTGATGGCGTCGAAGATGCTTTCGACGCCACTGCGCGCCAAGCAATCGAACATGCTGTTCGATGGCGGCGCGGCGTACGTGGTCACCTCGGGCGAGCGCGCTCGCGACCTCGTCGAGAAGCCGGCCTACGTATTGGGTGAAGGAGGTCTTGTCACGCACTTCGCCTACCACCAGGAACCGGACTTGACGCGCTTTGGCTGGGCGCAAGCCGGACGCCAGGCGTTCGAAGCGTCGGGCATCACCCCCGCCGACATCGACGTCGCCGAGATCTACGACTCGTACCCGATTTATCAAGTGATCGCCTTCGAGGAGATCGGTCTTTGTGCCCGGGGTGAAGCTGGCGCCTTGCACATGAGTGGTGCGACCGCACCCGGCGGGACGATACCGACCACGACCGATGGCGGGATGTTGTCGAAGGGACACATCGGCGCCGGTGGATCGGTCTCGCTCCTGGTCGAAGCCGTGCGACAAGTGATGGGTAAGGCAGGTCCGCGTCAGGTGCCGGAGTGTCGTTTCGCCGTCGAAACGGCCGTCGGGGGGACCTACATGGACGCCCAGGTCACCGTGCTCGGTTCTGAGATTCCTTAAGGGAGATGCCCATGACACCACCAGACGTCAAGCCCGCCAAGCCGGTTCCCGTGGTCGCCCCATGGGCCCGTCCGTTTTGGGACGCCGCTCGAGAAGGTCGGCTGATCCTCCAGCACTGCGAGGATTGCGATCGGGTCATTCACTATCCGCGCGTCGCGTGTCCGCAGTGCTCTTCGACGAATCTCGACTGGCGCCCTGCGAGCGGTCGCGGCACGATCTACAGTTTCACGGTCGTGCGGTCCAACGCACCTTCTGCGTTCGCCGGTGACGTTCCCTACGTCGTAGCAGTCATTCGTTTGGATGAGGGCGTGCAAATGCTGTCGAACATCGTTGACTGCGACCACGAGGAGTTGACGTGCGATCTGCCCGTCGAAGTCGTGTTCGAACGTTTGAACGACGAGTTCAACCTGCCGAAGTTCCGCCCGGTCCGCTGAGAGGAGGTGTCATGACCCCGCAAAAATACGGCGATGATTTCAAGGTTGGCGACGTCTTTCGAACGGGCCGGATAACGGTCACCGAGACCCACGTCGTGAACTGGGCTGGACTGACCGGCGACTTCTATCCGTTGCACATGGACAAGGTCTACGCCGAAGCCACGCAGTTCGGTGAGCGACTCGCTCACGGACCGTTGATCTTTGGTCTCGCGGTGGGCCTGGTTGCGCAGTCGGGCATTGGCGAGGATTCGGTGATCGCGTGGCTGGGTGTGGACAACATGCGCATGCACGCCCCGGTGAGGATCGGCGACACCGTCATGGTCATCGTGGAGGTGAAAACCCAGGAGGTCACGAGTAATCCCAAGAAGGGTGTGCAGACCTGGCTCTACAGTGTGCGCAATCAGCGCGACGAAACGGTCATGTCGTTTGACTACAAGATGATGTTCCACCTCCGAGGTGATTCGTCAGGAGATCGATGATCCCGCTCACCGTTGGCGAACTCTACGACCGGGCGGTCCTGCACGGCGGTAGTCGCGTCGCGGTCACCGAAGGCGATCGTCAGATCAGTTACGTCGAACTGGGCGATCAGGCCGCACGCCTGGTCGGCGCCTTCTCGTCCTTGGGAATCGGTGGCGGCGACCGGATCGCGTTCTTGATGGCCAACTGCGCCGAGTACGTTGCGTGCGAGTACGCGGTCGCGAAAGTGGGCGCCGTGCGCGTACCGCTCGCGGTGCTACTGGGTAACGATGACCACGTCTACATGATGAACCTCGCGCGGTGCTCGACAATCGTGTACCACCACAAGTTCGCTGCCCGGCTCGAGCAAATGGTGTCGCGCCTCGAGACCGTCACACATTTCATCTGCGTGGGCGCTCGCGTCGACGAACTTCCCACGGGTCACGTGCGACTCGAAGACCTGCTCGAGGCCCACGAGCCGGTGCACGAAGGTGCCGTGGTCGATCCCGAGGAGATTGCCGGCATCTACTTCACCGGCGGCACGACCGGTCGGCCCAAGGGCGTGATGTTGTCGCACCGGGCTTTCTTCCACACCTATTGGATGGAGACGCTTGATTTTGGCATCGCGCCTCGCGAGAGTTTCGTCTTCGCCACGCCCATGACCCACGCAGGGGGATGCCTGATCCTGCCAGTCCTGCTTCGTCAGGGGCGCTGCATCGTGCTCGACCATTTCGAGCCCGAGCTGCTGCTCGCCACAATCGCGCACGAGAAGGCGACGGCCACGCTCCTCGTGCCGACGATGATGTACGCGTTGCTCGATTTTGCCAAACGCGGCGATTACGACGTCTCGAGCCTGCGCAACATCCTCTACGGCGCCGCCGCGATCGCGCCAGAGCGGTTGAAGCAGGCTCTCGAGGCCTTCGGCCCGATACTCACCCAGTTCTTCGGACAGACCGAAGCCCCGATGGCTCTCACCGCCCTGTCGCGAGAGGATCACGTCGTGGACGACCCGCGTCGCGAGCTGGCGGTGTTGACGTCGGCGGGCCGCGCGACATTTCCCACGGAGATTCGCTTGATCGATGACAACGGCCAACCAGTCCCGGTCGGTGACGTGGGCGAAGTCATCGCGCGTGCGCCCAACGTCATGTCGGGCTATCTGGCCAATCCCGAGGCGACCGCCTCGACGATTCGAGACGGCTGGCTCTTCACCGGCGACATCGCTCGACAGGATCACGAGGGACTGTTCACCATCGTCGACCGAAAGAAGGACATGGTCGTGAGCGGGGGCTTCAACATCTTTCCGCGCGAAGTGGAAGACGCGCTCTTCGAGCACGAAGCCGTCAAACAAGCGGCGGTGATCGGCGTTCCGCACGAGAAGTGGGGTGAAGAGCTCAAGGCCGTGGTGGTGCTTCGCGAAGGCGCCTCGGTCAGTGAAATCGATCTCATCGACTTCGTCAAATCCACCAAGGGCAGCCTCATGGCGCCCAAGAGCATCGATTTCGTTGATGAGATCCCGCTCACGAACCTCGGAAAGATCGATAAGAAGGCGATTCGCGCCTCGTACTGGGGCGGGCGCACCCGCAACGTGTGAAGGAGAGTTGATGGATTTCGAGGAGTCAGAACAGACGACACAGCTTCGTGAGGTGATCCGGCGATTCCTCGACCGAGAATTGCCACGCGAGTTGGCCCGGGAGCTAGACGTGAAAGCGGCTTACTCCAAGGAGGCGTTCGCCAAGCTCTGCGCACTGGGCGTGACCGGCGTCACCGTGCCCGAGCAGTACGGCGGATCGGGCATCGACATCATGTCGGCCATTGTCATCATCGAAGAGCTGGCCAAGCGTGGCACGTCGCTGACGGGTCCCTTCATCCATTGCGCGTTCTACGGTTCGATGAACTTGGTGGAGAACGCCAACGAAGAGCAGAAGCAGCACTACCTGCCAAAACTGGCCCGGGGAGAGCTGCTCTTCGCCTACGGTCTCTCCGAGCCTGACGTCGGCGGCGACCTCGCGTCGGCCGAGGTGAGCGCGTATCTCAAGGACGACGGACGCACGGTGGTGATCAACGGCACGAAACGCTGGTGCACCGGTGCCCGGGTCGCCGACGTGATCTACACCCTCGTGCGCAGTGGACCCAAAGAGGACCGGTACCGTAACTTGTCGATCGTCTTGGTTCCGACGACGGCCCCCGGGATCAGCATCGTGGACATCGACCATATTGGACTCCGTTATTCTGAAACGACGGACGTCATCTTCCAAGATGTCGAGGTGCCCGTTGAGAACGTCGTCGGCGGACCCGAACGCTGGAACGAGGGTTGGCAACTGTTGGTCGGACGTGGCCTGGACGTCGAACGGCTCGAGATCACGGCGGTGGCACTGGGAATCGCGAGCGCCGCGGTCGAGGACGCCTGGCGCTATTCCCAGGAACGAGAGCAGTTCGGGCGAAAGATATGTGCGCACCAGGCCGTGCGCAACATGCTGGTCGAGGCGAAGACCAAACTGGCCGCGTGTCGACACATGCTGTATCACGCGGCGTGGCTCGCGAATGAGGGCAAGGATTGCAGCGTCGAGAGCTCGATGGCGAAGCTCTTCGTCGGGGACAATGCAGTCGACATCGTACTGACGTGCCAGCGAGTGATGGGTGCGTACGGGTGTGCGCGCGAGTACGACATGGAACGTTACGTTCGCGACATCGTGTGCATGCCAATCGTCGGTGGCTCGTCGAACATGCAAAAGAACAACATCGCAAGCCGCCTCGGTTTGCCCACCAAGTGATCGATTTTCCGATGTTCGGAGAAGCACACGCCCGTGGGCGACGGCCGCGAGCGTCAGTGGACGAGCGATGAGCGACATTCCCCCGACCAGCGAGACGCGAGAGACCCACGCCAGTGACCAGATCGACGCGACGGCCGTCGAAGCGTGGATGAGCCTGCACGTCGAGGGATTCTCCGGTCCGCTGCAGATTCGACAGTTCGACGGGGGACAGTCCAATCCGACCTACCTGCTCGTGACCCCGAGCGCCAAGTACGTGTTGCGCAAGAAACCTGCCGGAGAATTGCTTCCGTCGGCGCACGCCATCGACCGCGAGTATCGCGTCATTTCTGCGCTCGAAGGGAGCGACGTTCCCGTTGCGGTGCTGCGCGGCTACTGCGATGAGGAAAGCCTGGTGGGTACTCCGTTCTATTTGATGGACTACCAGCCGGGGCGCATCTTCACCGATCCGCTGCTGCGTGATTCGACGCCACCTGAGCGTGCGGCCGTCTACGACTCGATGAACGCGACGCTCGCCCGGCTTCACTCGTTTGACTGGCGCGGCGCCGGACTCGGCGACTTTGGTCGACCCGAGCAGTTCGTACGGCGACAACTCTCGCGCTGGACCCAGCAGTACTCGATGAGCCGCACTGACGACGTCGCGTCCATGGACCAGTTGGTCGAATGGCTGTCGGCGCACGTGCCCGACGACGAGCAGGCGACGATCACGCACGGTGACTTCCGACTCGGGAACCTCATCTTTGATGAGCGCACGCCGACGGTGGCCGCAGTGCTCGACTGGGAGCTGGCGACCATTGGCCATCCCTTCAGTGATCTCGCCTTCAATTGCATGACCTACCACCTGCCGGCCGGCCATCCGATCGCCGCAGGATTCATTGGCGAGGACCTCGCGGCGTTGGGCATACCCGATGAGGACACCTACTTAGAGACGTACGCGCAACGCAGCGGACGCGATCCGCGTCCGCACTGGAGGTTCTATATGGCCTTCAGCCTGTTTCGAACCGCGGCGATCCAACAGGGTGTCTACGCCCGCTCGTTGCAGGGCATCGCGAGCTCGTCCATTGCGCACCTGTTCGGCGAAAGCTATCAAGTGGTCGCCGACGCGGGACTGCGGCTCACCGATTGAACGGTGCCGTGGTGGCGGGTGTGGTCCGCCCGTCAAGCACTGGAACCAGAACGGGAAAAGTTTCACCACTTAGCTGCTCCGCTAACTGTAGTATAACGACTTGTGGCGAAACCACGAGTGGTTGGCGTGGGCGACGTCGTGGTCAAGCAGCGGGGGGATGAAGTTATGGCGCGTGTGAACAGATCCGAGGGCGCGGTCGCGTTGGTCACCGGGGCGAATCGAGGTATCGGGCTCGGCTTTGTGCACGAGCTCCTTGCTCGCGGGGCCTCGAAGGTCTACGCAGGTGTTCGTGATCCGAGCTCGGTGACCGATGAGTTCGACGGGCTGGCGGTGGAGGTCATCGCGCTCGACGTCACCAACCTCGAGAGTGTCGACCAGGCGAAGGCTCGGTGCACGGACCTGACCATGCTCGTCAATAACGCCGGCTATTTCGCGAATCGTCGCTTGGTGCTCACCGACGACCTTCAGGCGGCCCGTCAAGAGATGGAAGTGAATTACTTCGGTGTGTTGAACACGACCCGCGCCTTCGCCGCGATACTCGGCGCCAACGGGGGAGGAGCGATCCTCAACGTTCTTTCCGTGGCGGGTGCCTTCGCGGCACCGTTCATGGGCGGCTACTCGCCCTCGAAGGCCGCCGCGTTGACGCTCAGCACGATCACTCGAGCCGAGCTGAAGGGACAGGGTACGGACGTCGTCGCTCTGATCGTGGGTTCGGTCGACACCCGCATGGCTTCGCACGTCCAAGGTCACAAGGAGTCGCCCATCGACATCGCTCGCGCGAGCCTCGACGCTCTCAATAAGGGCGAGACCGTCTGCGACACGGACCTCATGGCGGTCGAGTCACGTGCACGCTACTTCAGGGACCCGGCGCGATTCGAGCGACAGATGGCCAAGTTGCTCGATGTGGACGTGCAGTCCACGGGCCGCTGACCGTCGTGTCAGCGGGCTCGCTGAGTGTTGAGGGTATCAGGGAAGGTGAGTGATGGCTGAATCCATTGCTGACATCTTGCGAGCCCAGGCCCTGGCGCGACCATCGAGTGTGGCGATAAGTGGCGAAGGGCGATCGATCACCTACGGCGATCTGGATGCCCGCTCCAGTCAACTCGCCAACGCGCTGCGCGAACTCGGGGTGACCAAGGGTGATCGGGTCGCCTACCTTGACCGCAACGCCACCGAGTTCTGGGAGACCGCCTTTGCAGCCGCCAAGATCGGTGCAGCCATCACGCCGCTCAACTTTCGCCTTTCCGCGCCCGAGATTGCCACGATCCTTCGCGACGCCGAGCCGTCGGCCGTGGTCATCTCTGACTCGGTGCTCGCGGACTTGGACTCGACCTGGCGCCCGACTCCGATCACCACGTTGGTCGTCGGGGATGCGACGCCACGCGCCGCGTCGAACGAGTTCGCGTACGAGGAAGTGCTGAGCGCCCACGAGACGAACGATCCCGGGGACCGCGTGACTGGCTCGCAACTCGCGGTTCTGATGTACTCCTCGGGCACGACCGGCCCGCCCAAGGGGATCCAGATCACCGCGGACAACCTGCTGTTCGCCGTGGCGAACTTCACCAACGAGTTCCGGCCCGACGAGACGTCGTCGAACCTCGTGTCGCCGCCCTACTATCACATCGCCGCCTCGGGCTGGTCGCTCATCGCGATGAATGTGGGTGGACGCATCGTCCAGGTGCGCGAACCGTTGCCTCGAACACTGTTGACGCTGATGGTACGTGAGCGAACGACCCACGCGGCGTTGGTGCCGGCGATCATACGGATGATCGTCGAGATGCCCGACGCGTGGGAGGCGGACTTCTCGAATCTGCGCACTGTCGTGTACGGATCATCGCCGATCGATCCGGTGTTGCTGGCGCGAGCGGTCGAACTCTTCGACGCCGAGTTCACCCAGTCCTACGGGCTCACCGAGACCGTGGGCATCGGCACCGTCCTACGTCCGACCGACCACGTCGATTCCGACACCTCGCGTCTGAAGAGCGCGGGCCGGGCCGCCACGGACGTAAATGTTGAAATCGTTGACTTCGCGACGGGTCAACCCGTTCCCACCGGTGAGGTCGGTGAGATCATCATCCGAGGACCGCAAGTGACGCCCGGGTACTGGCGACGGCCCCAGGAGACCGCCGCGATGTTCCTCGACGACGGCGGTCTTCGCACCGGCGACGCCGGACGAATGGACGCGCAGGGTTACGTCTACATCGTCGACCGGATCAAGGACATCATCGTCTCGGGCGGGGAGAACATCCCGCCCGCGGAGATCGAGACCGTGATGATGAGCCACCCGAGCGTGCTCGAGGCCGCGGTGGTGGGCATCCCGTCCCAGCGTTGGGGCGAGACGCCGATGGCCTTTGTCGTCCTTCGCCCGGACGCCGTTTCGACCGAGCAAGAGCTGATCAACTTCTGTCGCGACAATCTCGCGCACTACAAGTGCCCGACGAGCGTGAAGTTCGTGGACTCGTTGCCCCGTAATCCCTCGGGCAAGGTGCTGCGGCGCGAACTACGTGGTCCGTACTGGGCCGAGCGTGATCGCTCGGTGGGATGACGTGTATCGAGATTCACCAAAGAGGCAACTGGAGCAACACGAAAGGATCACGGAGATGAGCGAAGAACCGCGTTGGGCGCAGCTGCGACAAGTCGTACTGGCGACCCTTGATCACGCCGGAGACGTTGAACGTGCGAAGAGGACCTTGCAACTGGGACCTTCCTTCGATGACCCGGAGTTGGCCACCATCGGACTCGCCGACGCCACGATGCCCGTGGGCCCCGACACGTACCTCGAGGTGTGTGCGCCGCTGACCACGGATCATCAAGTCGCCAAGTGGCTGGGCAAGGCGGGGGGCAAGTCGGGTTGGTGTCTCTCCACCCAGGTGCCCAACCTTGACGGCGTTCGCGAGCGCTGCGAACAAGTTGGCGTGAGAATCGCGATCGAAGCCCAGGCGCTCGGACACGAGATCATCCAGCTCCATCCCCTGGACGTCGGCATACTGTTGGAACTCGACTCCTTCGTCCCGCGCGACGAGTGGTTCTGGGATGACCTGGAGGGCGCCAAGGTCGCCCAAGCCCAACGCGGCACCTTCGTCGACGACATCGTGGGCGTGGAGATCGCGATTGACGATCCGGTGGCGATGGCGACCAAGTGGGCGACCATCATCGGACTACCGGGACCCGAGCTCGTCGCGGACGGGGCCGTGCTCTCCTTCAGCGGACGGCCCATACGGTTCGTCGCGCCCAAAGGTCGGCGCGGACTCGTGGCCGTGGACATGCACACGACGGATCGTGCCCGAGTGGGTGACTCGGTCGAGCTGTGCAACACGACCATTCGCTTCGTCTAGGGAAACGAAACGTTCCGAGCTCGGCGTCGCTACGCCTTGGGAGGTAGGGGGAAGAAGCCGCTCGTGCGCGCCACGTAGGCCGCGTAGACCGGACCCTTCGAGCGACCCATGTGCTTTTCCAAAAGGGCTTTGCCCGTGTGGTTCACGAGGAGGTTCGTCATGATGATCGGCGAGACCACGGTGATGATCCCGACCCAGTTCGAACAGGCGATCAGGAAGAGCCCGACCCAGACCACCGAGTCGCCGAAGTAGTTGGGGTGTCGGGTATAGCGCCAGAGACCACGGTCCATGATCTGGCCGGCGTGGCTGGGGTCCGCCTTGAATCGCCGGAGTTGCCAATCGCCAATGGTCTCAAAGCCAAAGCCGACCAGCCATACTGCGACGCCGATCCACAAGAGGGCGTCAACGGGGTGGCGTTCGTACATGGCGAATTGCACCGGTATCGAGACGATCCACATGACGCGACCTTGTGCGTAATAGATGTAGCGGAGCACGAACTTCGCGACACTGCCCTGATTGCGACGAAGCAGCGAGGCGTAGCGGGGGTCCTCGCCCTTGCCGTGATTACGCACGAAAATGTGGATGCTCAGGCGCAGCCCCCAGATGGCGGTGATCGCCATGACGACGAGACGCATCGTGGCATCGCCGTGTCCTTGAGAGAGGACGTACGTGACGCCCGCGATGACGACAAATCCGAACGACCACATCGTGTCCATGATCACTTGGACACCAGTGTGCATTGCGTAGGCGAACGTGCACAACATCAGCACGACGACCACGCCCACCGAGACCGCAAGGTTGATCAGCAGTGGACCCCAGGTCATTTCGCCGCCTCACTCATGAAATCGAGGAATGCCTCGTTGGCCCCACTGAATTCCTTGGGTTGGCCCTTCTTTGATCGTTGCACGAGCTCCTCCAGTTCCTGGGGCCCGAGACTGTCAGGTAACAGCACCGTCCCCCACTCGACTACCGACGCACTACGCAGCCGTCCTGCGCCCGTCACGATCAACTGACCGTTCAACGTGCAGTTCTCGTCGACGAGCGACGTCAACACCGGCGCGACACGTTCGGGCGTGGCCACCTCGGCGTACTCGTCGGCCATGCCGCTCTCGGTCATTTGGGTGGTGGCGTAGGGAAGCAGGAGGTTCGTGAAGACGCCGCGGCGCGTGCCCTCGGCAGCCAGCGAACGACCGAGCGCGATCATCCCACCCTTGCTCGTCGCGTAGGCCGACAGGCCGATGTCGGCGTGCAGACCTCCCGTGGATGCCACCAGTACGAGTCGCCCGTACTCCGCTTTTCTCATCACGATCATCGCGGCTCGGGCGAGGCGTGCGGCGCCGAGCAGGTTGATGGCGAGCAGCGTCTCGAATGCGTCGTCGGTTTCCTTGTGGAACATGCCGCCGGTACCAACGCCCGCGTTGACGACACAGATGTCGACGCGACCCCACTGCTGCATTGCGGCGTCGACCATGGCGGCGCCGCTCGTCGGGTCCGCGGCGTCGTGGTAGTCCGCGATCGCCTCGCCGCCCGCGGCCAGGATCTCACTGACCACGTGGTCGGCCGGGCCGCGGCCGTGCTCGTCGATCTCGCGATTGCGATTGTTGACGAGTACCTTGGCCCCGTGGGCCGCCAGGTCGAGCGAGAAACTTCGACCCAGGCCCTTGCCACCGCCCGAGACGATGGCGACCCGGTTGCGTAGTTCCGGTCGACTCACGACGGCACCCGTGGCGAACTCGCGTTACCTGGCGTCGTGCTTCTCATGGTGCGATTCTCTCGACGAGCACCGCGACCCCGAGTCCGGCGGCGCCACTCACCGCCGCGACACCGTAGCGCCCCTCTCGTCGTTCAAGTTCGTCGATGCAACACGCGAGCAGTATCGCGCCGGTCGCCCCGAACGCGTGGCCCATGGCGATCGTGCCACCGTTGGGGTTCATCCGATCCGGGCCGGCGTCCAGGTCGCGTCGAAAGCGCAGGCACAGCGCGGCAAAGGCCTCGGCGAATTCGAAGACGTCAATGTCGCTCGGTTGCAGTCCTGCCCGGGCGATTACCTTTTCGACCGCGGTCTGGCCGGCGGTGAGCATGATCACGGGGTCACAACTCGCGGTGGCGGAGCCGACGATTCGCGCGCGGGGCGCGACACCCATTCGTTTAGCCGCCGCCTCGGTGCCCACGACGACGAGAGCCGCCGCGTCGGCGAGAGCCGGCGAGGTGCCCACGGTGTGTTCGTGGCGGATGCGCGACACTTCGGGATGGGCCGCGAGCGCGATCGCGTCCTGACCGGCGGCACCCTGTTCGACGAAGGCGGGAGCGAGGCTGGCGAGCGACTCGAGCGTGGTCGCCGGCCGCAAGAGCTCGTCACGGTCTACGACGCGCCCGTCCGAACGCGTGATGGGGGTGAGCGACCGATTGAAGAATCCCTCGTCCCACGCCCGTGCGGCCTTTTGCTGGGTCTCGAGTCCGTAGGCGTCGAGTTCTTCGCGCGCGAACCCCTCCATCGTGAGCACCAGGTCCGCCGCGATTCCCATGAAGACCGAACCAACCTGCTCGACGGTGCGGGGGTCACTCCACAGTGGACCGCCGTCGGAGAACATGGGCACCCGCGACACGCTTTCGACGCCGCCCGCCACGATGAGTTCGACGTCGCCGCCTCGCACACGACCAGCGGCCTGGGCGACGCTGTCGATGCCGGACGCGCAAAAACGATTCAAGGTCATGCCGGGGACGTCGCCCCAGCCGGCGAGGATCGTCGCCGTGCGAGCGAGGTTCGCTCCTTGTTCGGCGTTCTGTGAAGCGATGCCGAGCATCACGTCGTCGACGCTCTCGGGGTCGAGATCGGTTCGCCTCACGAGGTCGTGTTGGAGGGCCACGACCAGGTCGACCGGCGAGATCTCGGCGAAGGCGCCGCGCGACGAGGCCTTGGCCCTCGGCGTGCGGAGCGTCTCTAGGACGTAGGCGTCTGACACAGAACTTCCCCCCTGGCGTGGTTCGACTTGCTCTCTTAGTTGTAGTTTAGAATATCGTGTTGTTACGCTCCGCGCCGGATTCGTTGCCGGACTCGGTGAAGCGTGCGATCAGTTCTGGCTTCAGGACCTTCAGACTCGCGTTTCGCGGGAGCGACTCGACCAAGAAGACCCTGGTGGGTTTCTTGTAGCCAGCGACACGCGAGCGCAGGTGGTCTATCACGTCGTCCTCGCGGGCGAGTGAGCCTGGTCGAAGGACGATCGCCGCCGCGACCGCTTCGCCCCACTTCTGATCGGGGAGGGCGAAGACACTGCATTCCAAGACCTCGGGGTAGGTCAAGAGGGCGGCTTCGATCTCGGCCGGGTAGACGTTCATGCCACCGGTGATGATGAGTTCCTTCTTGCGGCCCAAGACGTAGACGTAGCCTTCGGGGTCGATTCGCCCGAGATCGCCGGTGGCGAAGCCGAGTGGGGTAATGACCTCGGCGGTCTTCTGGGGATCATCGAGGTAACCCGAGAAGAGGATCTCGGATTCGACCACGAGTTCGCCCTCCTCGTCTGGTCCGAGTTCGCGTCCGTCGAGGTCCACGCTCCTGATTCGCGCGCTGGGAAACGCCCGACCCGATGACGCGAACACGTCGCTCGCCACGCTCTCGCCGCGCCAATCGCCGCGCACCGTCGCGGAGAAGGGAGCGACGCCTTCGGTCATGCCCCAGACCTCCACGTAACGCTCGCCGATCAAATCGACCAACTCTCGAACGAGGTCGGCGGGTAGGGGTGACGCCGAATGCAGGACCGACTCGAGCGAGTCCAGTGCGTCGGGTCGGCGACGAACCTCGTCGATGAAACCGGGAACCAGTGGCGAGGGCGCGTAGGTGAACGTGGACCGGTCCTTGGCTATGTGTTCGACCCAACTCTCGGGTGTGTAGGGATGCAAGAACGTGGTCGCGCCCCCCATGTAGAGGTGCGGGTAGATGACACCCCAGATGCCCGACACGAACGAGAGGGTGCCGGTAAACGCGCAACGGCCGTAGGGGCTGATGCGGTACATCGTGGGCAGCAGCTTGACGCACGCGGTGAGTGCGGCCTGGCTCACCATCGCGCCCTTGGGAAAGCCCGTCGTGCCACTGGTGTAACCCACGATCGCCAGGTCTTCAGGACGGCGCTCGGCGAGCACGAGCTCGCGGCGACCGGTGCCGAGCAGTGCCTCGTAATCGGTGGCGCCCGGCGCGCGATTCGAGCCGATCGTGGCAAAGACTGCGAGTTCGTCAAGCCCCGAAACGCGGCTGACGACGTCGCTTCGTCCGTCGGTGTGAAAGAAACCACGAACCGTGGCGTTGGTCACGATGTGTTCGACTTCAGGTGGCGCGAGGCGGTCGTTGACGTGGATGACGGCAAAGCCGCCCAGCGCGCAGGCCACGTACACCTCAATCGACTGAACGCGGTCCTCGAGCATCGCCGCCACGCGATCGCCCGGGCGAAGTCCGGCTCCCGACATCGCGTTGGACAACTGACTCGCTCGATCCAGCAACTGACCGTAGGTGAGCACTTCGGTGCCTCGAATGATGGCGGGACGGTCCTGATGGCGTTGACACGCGAACGCCAGCAGTTCGCCAATGGTCGTGCTCGGCATCAACCCCCTTTGGTGCGAGTGACTCGACAACGAGACTCTCCGCTTACTGTAGTATTCGTCGGAATCGAGGACGGGGCGGGGAGGTGCTCGATGAACGAGACGCGGGACAACGAGTACTGGGCGGTGCACGCCGACGGGACGCCAGTACGAACGATCGCGGACATCATTCGGCGTCGGGCCGAGGCGACCCCCGACGCGGTCGCCATCCAAGAGCCGGGGCGCTTGACGACGTTCCGCGAACTCGACGAACGGTCGAATCAAGTGGCGTCCGGTCTTCTCGATCACGGCATCGCCGCGGGCGACCGGGTCGCGTTCATCGGGGCCAACGGACCGGCTTTCCTCGAGGTGCTGTACGGCGCGGCCAAGGCCGGAGCCATCGCCACGTCAATCAACAATCGACTCTCGACGCGCGAGATCACCCAACTCATGAACGACGCCGAACCCCGCGTCGTGGTCGCGGACCGTGAGGCGCTCGCACTCGTCGATCGGGCGGCGCTGCCCGCCACGGTTGGGTTGTTGCTGGAAGTCGGTGGCGAGGGCGCGGAAAGTTACGAAGTCTGGCGCGACGAACAAGACGCGCACGATCCGCACGTCGAGGTCGATACCGAGGACGTCGCACTGATCCTCTACACGTCGGGGACGTCGGGCCTGCCCAAGGGAATCATGTTGACCGGTCGAAACTTCGGCTGCGCGCTCTATTCGCTCAACCAGGACATCGAGCTTCAGGAGGATTCGGTGTGCGCGGCGCCGATTCCCTTCTTTCACATCGCGGGACTCGGTCTGGCCCTCGCGGCGAATTTGAACGGTGGGCGCCTGCTCCTCGAGACCGCCGTGGATCCGCCGGCCGTACTGCGACTTCTCATTGACCGTCGGGTGTCGCACGCCGCCGTCGTGCCCACCGTCCTCCAGCGACTCTTGAACCTCGAGGGAATCGAGAACGAGGACTTTTCGGCGCTTCGTTACATCGTCTACGGCGCGTCACCGATCCCTTTGCCCGTCCTGAAAGACGCCACCGAGATCATCGGCTGCAAGTTCCTTCAGTCCTACGGTTTGACCGAGTCGACGGGTGGGTTCACGGTGCTCGGAGCGGACGACCACGTCGCCGACGAGGCCTTCGCGCGCCGTCTCACCTCGGCGGGCAAGGCCATGCCCGGCGCCGAGATCCGCGTCGTCGATCCGATCACCCTGGACGACGTGCCCTTGGGGACGAGGGGCGAGGTCCTCGTGCGAGGGGCCCGCATCATGAAGGGCTACTGGCGCCAGCCTGAACTGACGTCGTCGGTCATCCTCGAAGGAGGTTGGCTGCGCACTGGTGACGGGGGCTCGTTCGACGAGGACGGCTATCTCTATCTGCACGACCGAATCAAGGACATGATCATCTCGGGCGGCGAGAACATCTATCCGGCCGAAGTCGAAAGTGCCCTCACGGGTCATCCCGACGTCATGGAGGTGGCGGTCATCGGCGTGCCGTCCCACGAGTGGGGCGAATCACCCCACGCCGTGGTGGTCCTCAGACCTGGATCGACCCTGGATGAGGCGACGCTCATCGAGTGGTCGCGGGGCCAACTCGCCCACTTCAAGTGTCCAAGGAGTGTCTCGTTCGTCGATTCGCTACCGCGAACGGCCAGCGGGAAGCTTCAGAAGGCCAAATTACGCGAACAGTACTGATGGAGAATGGCGACTCGCCTGCGGTACCGGGAGCGACCGTTGAACACTGGACTGTCACAGAGAGTCGTTGGACCACTTGAACATCCCGTGGACCAACCGGCGTGGGCGTGACCGCATTGATGAGCACGTGAAAGGAGGGGAGTGCGGCTCTATTCGCCTGAGAAGGTAGAGGAATTCACTCGTGAAGGGTGGTGGACGGGCGAGACGTGGCTCGACCAGTTCGCAGCCCGGGTGCGCGATTTTCCCCGTCGAGTCTCGCTCGTTGATCCGCTCAATCGCGAGACCTTCACCGACGGCGTACCGCGTCGGCTCACCTGGACCGAGGTCGATCGAGAGGTGGATCGACTCGCGCGTGCACTGTACCGCGCTGGTGTTCGTCAAGGTGACGTCGTCGGAGTGCAGTTGCCCAACGTCATCGAACTGGCCATGACCTATATCGCGACAGCGAAGGTCGGCGCGATCGCCTGTCCCTTCCCGGTCCAGTACGACCGACACGAATTGAGCCAGATGGGCGCGGTGGCGCGGTTGCGGGCCTTCGTGACCGTTACCCGTGCCCACCGGAGTCGCCCGGCGTCGCGCGCGCTCGAACTCATGGGCTCGATTGATTCGCTGTCCACGGTTCTTTCGTGGGGGCAGGACGTCCCCCCGGGAGTCGTCGATCTCGATGAGTCGTTGGCCGATCCGACCGACGACGAATTCTTTCGGCGCTACGTGGAAGAGCTCGTCATTGACCCCAATGACTGTGTCACCTTGTGTTGGACGTCGGGAACCGAGGGAGTCCCCAAAGGCGTGCCGCGCACGCACGGTGACTGGCAGGCGGTGGGTCGCGGGACGATCGAGGCGCCCCGACTGACCAGTGACGACGTGCTACTCAATCCCTTTCCGATGGTGAATGCCGGCGGCATGGCGGGCATGTTCATGCCGTGGTTGATGCTCGGAGCTCGCCTCGTGCAGCATCACCCGTTCGATATCGACGTCTTCATCGAACAAATTGAAACCGAGAGGGTCACGTACACGTGTGCGCCGCCCTCGGTGCTCGACAGCCTGGTGGCGAGCCCGGAAGTGCTGGCCGCACACGACGTCAGTTCATTGCGGGCCGTCGGATCGGGATCGGCGCCGCTCGCGGGCTGGATGATCGAAGCGTGGGAACGCGGACGCGGCGTCGAGGTGCTCAATCTCTTCGGCTCGAATGAGGGGCTCGTACTCTACGCCTGCCCGGATACCATTCCCAATCCCGCTGATCGAGGTCGACTCTTTCCGCGTCCGGGAGACCAGAGCTTCAACTGGCGCACCCGGGTCGGTCGCGACTCACTCTCTCGCCTGGTCGATCTCGAGACTGGTGAGGACATCACCGAAGCTGGTCGGCCCGGCGAACTACGAGTGTCGTCGCCGACGGTCTTTGCCGGTTACTGGGGCGGTGTTTCGTCGCCATTCGACGAGTTCGGCTATTACCGATCGGGAGACATCTTCGAGATTGCCGGCGAGGGAGGGCATGAGCTCGTCTACGTCGATCGGGCCAAAGACCTCATTAGCCGAGGCGGCTACAAGATTTCGGCGGTCGAGGTGGAATCGCTGTTGTCAGCTGATCCAAGGGTTCGCGAGGTTGCGGTCGTGGGGATGCCCGACGAACGACTTGGCGAGCGTCTCTGTGCTTTTGTCGTTGCGAGAGACCCGCAAAACCCGCCACGTCTGGATGAACTTCTTGAGGGACTGCGTTCTCAGGGATTGGCTCAATTCAAATGGCCCGAGCGTCTCGAAATTGTCGAGGAACTGCCGCGAAATCCGGTGGGAAAGATCCTGAAGCGAGCCCTTCGAGAGACGATCCGCCAAGCACTTCTCTCTGAGACCGCACCAGCGTGAAGGTTCTGAGCAGTCCGTCTAGGTCCTGACAACGCCAAATCTGGGACGGAGCCGTAATTACTGCCATTTTTGGGTGCGTGGACTTGCGCCCTATTAATAGGGCTCGTTCTCAGCAGCCGCTTGTCGATCAGACGGAATCTGCCGCCCATGCTTGAAAACTCGCGGAGCGACGCTCAACCTGTCAATTTCGCGATACTGACACCCTGGCATCGTCGGCGCGGCAACGTCCCAATTAACAAAAGAAGAAGTTAGTATGCCGGACCGCTCGCCAAGGCGACGGCCGCTCTTGCGGTGATGAGGCATTGATCGTTGAGGTGGGTCCAACTGCCCGTCAAGACAATCCGTCCATCTTTTTCATTATCGAGTGTGAGATCCACTCGCTCGGGGTAGTGGTGATAGTGCCCGCGAAACTCACCTTTGTGAAGCGTGAGGAGCAGGATGCCCAATCCCTCATCCTTGTCGGCCGTCCAAATCTCGACGGTGTCTACGGTCACGGACACCGCCACGTGATGTGAGAGATCATGTCGCTCTCGAGGATCTTCGGGTAGTAACCACTCGTTCATGTCTTTTATAGCCTCGCCCGCGGCGGGCGTCATCGCACCCAAGGCGGCGAAGCCTTCGAGAAGTGAGACCACGATCTCGTACGCTTCGCTCGTACTCGTTCGAAACCAGGCGCATTCCACGGGAGGATGACCAGCGTCGTAGAGTTCCGTGCTGAGATCGCCTTTCATCGAAAGGAGATTAGCCGCGCGGAATTCGCACGAGTGAAGGGTGCGAGAATTGCTCGCGATTGCGCTGCTGAAGGATTGCTGCCGGTGGGGTCAAACCGCCGGTGTGCGGATTGGCAAGGTAGTGCGAAACGACTTGCGTGGTGTGCACGTGGTCATGGCACGGTTAGGTCTTTCGATCGGGACAACTTCGCCGTTCCTGCGACCTTTGTAATGCGTGAGAATTTTCGTTCTAGCCGATTTGTACGAAAAGCGTTACTCTTAATGTACACTTATCCGATGGACGTCTCGGTGACCGAACTTCGAGCCCACCTGGCGCAATGGCTTGAAAAGGCCGAGGCTGGTGAGGAAATTGTCATCACCGATCACGGCGTACCTGTCGCTCGCTTAGTGGGCGTGGACTCATTACCGGTGCTTCGACGTCTCACGCTGGAGGGAATCATCTCTCGACCATCTCAATCAGTAAAGACAAAGGCCCAGGGGAGAAAGAGGCCCAGCGCGTCGTCTTCAGTGGCTGATCTCGTCAGCGAACAGCGTCGCTGATTTTGTCACTCGTCTACTTCGACTCGAGTGCGTTCATTAAGTTGCTGATCCAAGAGGAAGGAAGCGACTTGGCAGCCGAAGTGTGGGATGCCTGTGACGCTGCCCTTTCGAGCAGGCTTGCGTATCCTGAAGTGTGTGCTGCTCTCACTGCGGCACGAAGAAGTCTCATTGTTGACAAGGGAAAACTGAGTGAAATTGAAGCGTCCTGGGAGGAGTTTTGGGGAACTGTTCGGCCGGTTGCAGTGAGCTGCGAGGTTGAAAGGACTGCTGGGAAAATTGCGCGTCGATTACTCCTTCGTGGAGCAGAGTCGATTCATCTGGCGAGCGCGCTGGCGGTCGGCAAGTCGCACGTCATCATTGCAGTTTGGGACCGCAAACTGCACGACGCTGCACTTGAAGAGGGTTTTCGTGTCGTTCCGGCGTTGATACCCTGAACATAAGTCATTGCTATGTAGCCAATGGCCGTCTACTTTTCCGGTGACGATTGAGAGGAGGGCCTCCAGTGAGTGATTTCCCGGCTCAATTGGCGGAAGTCGCCGAGCACTTCACTCATGGCGCTTCCGACGTGGACCGCGCCGACGCGATTCCTCGAGAACACTTTGATCGACTGGCGGCAATGGGTCTGTTTGGAGCCTTTGCTCCGGTGGACATGGGCGGACTCGAATTCAGTCTCGCTGAACTGTGTGACTGCGTGGAGTTGTTGGCCTCGGCGTGCCTCGCCAGCACGTTCGTGTGGATTCAGCACTTTCGTTTGCTTGCAGCAGCGCTCGACCCTTCAGCCCCGGCGATTGTGGCCGACATTCGCCAGGAGATCGTCCGCGGCCAGGTCAGGGGTGGCGTGGCACTCACTGGCTTACAGCCAGGACCCGCTCGACTCACGGCCACGCCGACACCCGAAGGGTGGACGTTGGATGGCGAAGCTCCCTGGGTGAGCGGTTGGGGAATTGTGGACTACCTCGTCGTTGCCGCGCGCGGGCCAGACGACACCGTCGTAACGTTCCTGCTGGATGCGAAGGATCAGCCAGGGCTTACCGTTACGAGGCGTCATCTCGCCGCGCTCGACGCCAGCGCGACGGTGAAATTGACGTTCGCGGCGCTTTCGGTGCCAAGCGACCACGTGCTCGGTCACGTTCCGTATGATCCGACCCGTGAGCTCCCAGAAGGTCTTCGCGTCAACGGATCGTTGGCACTCGGGGTGGTGCGACGGTGCTGCGCCGTCATCGGTCCGTCGGGGCTCGACGACGAGTTACTCGACGCCCGCGCGACCCTCGACGGCGCCAATGCGGAGACCATGGCGCTCGCTCGCGCTCGAGCTTGTGAGTTGGCGGTGCGTGCCTCGAGTGCGTTGGCGGTCCACCAGGGAAGTTCATCAGTGCTTGCAGCCAGCATCGCCGAACGAACTGGCCGCGAGGCGCAGGTCCTTCTTACTTTTGGTTCGCGCCCAGCGATACGCCAGTCCCTACTGGCGCGTTTGGGAGCGAGTAGTACGTCGTCTTCTCTCTAGAGACCCTGGTCTAGCCCGAGCTTGACAGTGTCGTGGTAGTCGTCGTCGATGTCGTGGTCGTTGGTGCAGCGGTTGTCGTGGTTGTCGTGGTTGCGGTGGTCTGCGTTTGACCAAGAACCTTGAGTGCCTGGGCCCAGGTGAAGACGACACCCGACGTCGGCTTCGTGGCAAACCAGGAGAACTCCATGGCTAGGGAATAGCCAAGCGTTGAATTGGGGGCCGCTCCCGCGCCCATGACCAGGACGGCCTGCTTATCGTTCGCGAGCGAAGTCGGTCGCAGTTCGAGGATCGCGTTGCGATGGACCCAACATCCCAGCGCGCCCGCTCGTGCACAGCCATAATTCGTCCATCCGTGGTAGGGCGGGGGTCCGTCTTCGTACATCCAGCCCCAGTCAGCCTGGAACGCCGCTTGCGTTGGTGAGGTGCCCGCCGTGGACCAGATCACGTGGTAGTCGTATGGCCAGTTTGGTGGCGGCGAAGGATCGCGACGCTGTTGTGCACCTTGCACGGAGACGGTGTCGAGCGTAGAAATCAGCGCGTAGCCGGGTTGCTCACCTCGACTGATCCGTTCCAGGTTTACGAGGACGAACAATTGCTCGGGAACACTCAGTGCGTCGTACCTCGAAACAACGAGACCTAAGGGGCCGAGTCCCTCCTCCGCGGAACGGGCTTCATTGATGAGGGTGAGCGCAGGAAGTACGGGACCGTTGGGTGGGTCAAAATTCGCCGCCGGCGTCCTTGGAGGAAGAATCAGCTCGGAGCCAGAAGATCCGGCGACACTCGCAAAACTGGTCATGAGGACCACAATCGTGGCAAGAGTCAACAAGTAGCGTTTTCTCATTCCTCCTGCTTAGCATTTGCGGCGCGTCCCGGTGCATCTCGTTGAGGATGGAAGGGCCCCAATTTCTAAGCGACTAACTACGCGCGTGGTCCGCAAGCGGTGTTATCGGACGAAGATCCATGTTCATTCATCCACTAGACGCGAATCACTGCTATTTCGTCAAGCTGGATGTAGTCGTCATTTTGAGTGACGATAGGTACTTCAAGCGCCATCGCGGTCGCCGCGATCCATGAATCGTTCACCGGCATTCGTTTGCCAGCATCGCGCAGGATAACTCGAAGTCGGGCCCATTGCTCTGCAACGTCGTCGTCGATGTCGACCGGATCGAGTGACAGGGCCCGCGTCAAAGTCGCCAATCGTACAGCTCGGATCTCGACGTCGTCGGCGGCGAGAACTCCGGCTCGGAGTTCGCCAATGGTAATGATCGACACCGCGAGCTCATCTGGAAAGAGCGATTCTTGAAGGACACGTCCCGACTCGTGAGCGATGAAGAGAGAAGTGTCGGCGAGGCCGCGAGTCACCACGAGAGTTCGTCGGTCATATCGGGGGTAAGACTTCGCAGTTCTTCGCGAAGTCCAGGATCGGCTTGGTGACCAGCCAGACGACGAGCGAACTCCGCTCCGGAAACCCAACGTGGACGTTGATTGAGCGGTTGTAGCGTCGCCACGGGCTGGCCGTCGACCGTAATAACGATGTCCTCTCCTTTGGCAACGCGCCGCAGGAGTCCCCGGGTGTTGTTGCGCAGTTCTCGAGACGCGATCTCAGCCATGTAGCAATCGTAGCACATATGCGACACTACCAATCTGCCTGGGTTTGCCTTCCACAACCGAGTGGCAATTGAAACGCGAAGGGTTCGAGGACCGTTGTGATTCCTTGAGGGTTGAAAGGGTACGCGCGTGGCAAGGACTCGGGGCAATGGCGAAGGTTCCATCTACCGACGTTCGTCGGACGGTCGTTGGATCGGTGCGCTCACGATTGGCTATAACTCGCGGGGAACCCTGGTGCGCAAGTCGGTGAGCGGTAAAACGAGGGCCGAAGTCGTACGTCGCTTCAAAGTCTTGCAAACGCAGTACGAGAATGGCGCTTCACTCTCAGATACGCAATTGACTGTCGTCGATCTGCTCGCCCATTGGCACCGTGACGTACTTCGCCACCAAGTCGCGCCGAACGCCGCGAAGAACTACAAGGGCATCGCTGACCAGCACATCGTGCCGACCCTCGGTCGAGTGACCGTTGCCCAACTTTCGGTGTTGGACGTCGACCGTCTCTTGTCCCAGAAGCTTGATGACGGACTCTCGGTCTCCACCGTGCAAAGAATTCGCTCGGTGCTCGCCCAGGCGCTTGACCAAGGCATTCGTTGGGGGAGCGTGACACGCAACGTCGCACGGCTCTCGCGGGCGCCCAAGTCGCTTCGACCGGAAGGTCGTACGTTGACACCTGAGGAAGCTCGACGCTTCCTCGCTGCGTTGGCCGGCCGACGAAATGAGGTTCTCTTCACGCTCATGCTCGCGACCGGACTTCGACGAGGCGAAGCTCTCGGGCTGCAGTGGTCGGACTTTGACGAGAGATAAAGCCACCCTCTCGGTGCGTCGCCAACTCAAGCGCGAGACCGGTCGCTTGGTCACCTCCGATACCAAGACCCTTCGTAGTCGTCGTACCCTGAATGTCTCGAGCTCGGTCGTGAGAAAGATGCAACAGCAGCGACGAGATCAAGTGGCCGCGTGTGAGCGAGCTGGTCCTCGTTGGATTCAAACTGGCTTCATCTTCACGTCAATCAAGGGCACGCCGCTTGATCCAGCCAATGTCAACAAGGACTTTCAGTTGGTCTGCGATGCGGCGGGTTTGGGTCGATGGCATCCCCATGAACTTCGCCATTCGGCGGCAAGTCTGATGCTCGCCCAAGGGGTGAAACTTCAGGTCGTGAGCGAAGTGCTCGGTCACTCGTCGATCCGCATGACTTCTGACGTGTACGGGCATATCCTCGCCCCTGACCTCGAGGTTGCGTCCGAGGCAATGGAGACCTTGTTGTGGCGGGAGTAGAAGAGGGATTGTCGGACCTCGGCCATGTGGCAGCAAAGCCCTGCGACCCCTGTAATCGGATCGCGAAATTCAACCATATGTGTTACCATATGTATCATGACACGCCGCGAAGTATTGGTACAACTCGATGATCATTTGGTCGAAAACCTCGACGTCCTCGCGCGAGAGTTGGGATTGAGTCGTTCCGAATTGTTGCGTCGGGGTGCGCAGGCGATTCTCGATGCGGATGCATTGAAAAAGGCGGATCGTCGACTCCAGTATTCGTATCAGTCATTGCCCCAGGATGAAGCCATCATTGAAGCTGCCGCGCGCCTCGCGAGAGAGACGACACCACTCTGGTGAAGCGGGGAGACATTTTCTGGTGTGACCTAGGGGGTGAGGCAGGTCGGCGCCCCGTATGCGTCTTGACTCGGGATGCAGCAATTCAGGTGCTGAACGCGGTGACTTGTGCTCCGATCACTCGCACGGTGAGAGACATCGATTCCGAGGTCCTCGTAAGTTTCGAGGAGGGTCTTCCAGACTTGAGTGCAATTACCTGTGACAACATCATGACGATACCGAAGGCTCTACTCCAAGAGCGCCCTATCGGATCCCTGACGTTTTCCAAACGGGGAGAACTTGACCGAGCACTTCGATTTGCGCTGGACATCCAGTTTTAGGAGCTCGTGTCGTCACTTTGCGAAGTCTCTCGGTTGCGCTTTCTCACTTGCCAGAGCTGCGTCAAAAGACCGATGCTGGAGGCGCTCCTGAAGCTTCAATCTCGACCGTAGATCCCAATCGGAGATTCGTGAAATTCGCAGAGAAAACAGACGTGGAGAACCTCTCGGTCGTCGAATGTAAACCGGCACTCTTTGCCTGGCATGCAAGTGGTTAATAAGTGCAGTACTGAAAAAATCCGTGAGTGTTTTCGAACCGTCCGATGTCGACTATTCGCCAATCCAGACGGCGAACTCGATGAATGCCAAGCCATGAGAACAACTGACGGTCTCGATTGCCAGACATGGGCCCCAGACTGGTTCGCCTGCTCATGCACTCTACCACATAATGTGGTAGAGTGCATGTCGTGGAAATCATCTACCAATCAGATTTTGGATTGTGGTGGCAGAAACTGGTCAAAAGGAATATAGATGTGGCTGGAGAGTTGCAAGCTCTGTTTGACGTACTTGGGACGAAAGGTCGAAGCTTGGGGGATCCTGAATCGCACCCAGTGGTTACGTCAAAACTAGGACTTAGAGCGCTCCGGAGGACGCCGCCAACAGACGTCACTCCATATGCGGATGGACCACCGATAATTCGGGTGCTCTATGGATTCATTGATAAGGGCAGCGGACAAATCGCGGCGGTTTTGTTGCTCGGTGGTGACAAGACGGCTTTACGAAATGAGTGGTACCCACTTAATGTTGCCGAGGCCGAACGGCGCTTGACAATACTGGCTGGAAAGCAAAACTGGAGAATTGTAATGAACTGACGGAGCATTACAAAAGACAAAAGACAAAAGACAAAAGACAAAAGACAAAAGACAAAAGACAAAAGACAAAAGACAAAAGACAAAAGACAAAAAGACGAGAGACAATTATGGACAGGATGAAAAACAAGGAGAGCATTCCAATTGACGAGCGCCATGTCGATGAGGAAGATGACGCTTCGGGCGAGTACTTGGAAGCGACCGAAACTGGTCGCAAGTTAAGAGAACAGATTCTGGCAGATCCATTGGGTCGTAGATCGTATGAGAAGGCACTTGCTGAGATTGAAACGCACCAAGCAAGTCTTGCGCAAGTAAGAAAACTAAGGTCATTAGCGCAGGCCACTGTTGCTGAAATAATGGGCATGGATCAAAGTGAAATCTCTCGACTTGAACGTAGATCGGATTTGCTACTTTCGACACTTCGGAAATTCATACAGGCGACTGGAGGAGACCTTCACCTTATTGCACAGTTCCCGGCAGGAAACGTAGAACTTCTAATTGGGGATGAGGTGTTTGAAGTGGAAAAAGGCGAAAACACAGTAAGTGCTGTGTCTTCGTAGGGATAGCAGTTATCGATTTTGCCGTTCGATAGATCCTTGGGAAAACGGGCCAAAGGATCGTCCACTTGCTGAAATGTTGCTGAAAGCTGTTCATCAGAAAGTTACAATTTCACACACTGATTGGTTCAACTGCTTGCTTGATATGCAAATTGTTCCTGCACTCAACTAGTGGTCGAACTGGCGGAATCAATTTCTTCGAAAAGTAAGTTAAGACCTTGTAGATGAACGGAGATTTAACTTCTCCGAACTCTTTGAGTACAACTGGACGATACGTCTTTTGAGGTCTCCTGGTATCGGCGAGTCAAATTATGTAGATCCTGGTAAAGGCTTAGTAATGCCAGTTGACGCCGAACGAAACCAGTTGAATCGTTGGTGCTAGCTACGGCAAGAATATCAACCCATAGGTCTCTGCAGGAACAGTTGAATTCCTTTATGAGAAGTTCTGTTCTTGGAAGTAACTATGCTTTTCGTATATCAGGAAGTACGACAATGTCAGTGTTTTTCAAGTGAGTAGAGAGAATCCATTCCTTCCTCGGGTACTCTCCATACTCAAGGGCATAGGTGTTGAAAGACAGGCCAACTTTCGAGACCGAGGGTTACTCCATTGGTCCGACGTTGCAATTGCTAAGGGTCAGATGACATTTCTTCCAACTGAGTTGGAAGCTGATGTCGCTTTAGTGCAGAAGCGATTCGCCGATGGCGACGTACTCTTCTTGAGCGAGCGCTTGCCGAATGCATTGAAATATTTGCTATGTCTCGACTTTCCCGAAAAGGTAACGTACCTCGACATTGAGACGACAGGACTTAGCAAGGTCTACCATTCTCTGACTCTTATCGGATGGACCTGCGATATGCAATATAAATATGAGCTCCTCGGAAATGAAAGGATTCCATCAATCAATTTTCTTCAGCATTTAAGTAATGCTCCATTGATTGTGACATTCAATGGGAACTTGTTCGACCTACCTTTTTTGAAGTCGAGGATTGATCTTCCACCATTGGTTTCCATAGATCTCAGATTTCTTTCCAAGAGACTTGGTTATGCGGGTGGTCAAAAGGGCGTAGAGGAGAAGCTCGGAATTAATCGTCCGGAAGAGTTGAAAAGTTTGAAGGGTGAGGACGCTCCAGGACTTTGGTTCCGCGCCACAAGGGGAGATCGATCTGCACTCGAACAACTAATCGAATATAACTTTCACGACATTCTGGGTATGCAATTGATCTTCAACAAGGTTGTCCCCAAAGCATTAGCGCAGGACCAACTTGCGAAACCGATAAATGCGATGGAGACAATTGAACCCTCGGCTTCAATTCGGATGGCTCGAGATTGGAAGCAAAAGCTAGAGGATGAAATGCTCAGAATCGCTAGTTCTAATTTTCCCCGGATCAGATTGAAGGAGCCCGGGCTTGGTGTGGGCTCGCAAATAATTGGCATCGATTTGACGGGGTCAGAAAGAAGAGCGACTGGAATAGCAAGCATCACTGGTCGCAGTGTTGAAGTGACAAGCGTTGCGACTGATCAGGAAATTCTTCAGTTCGTGATTGCGAAGAACCCAAAATTGGTGTCTATCGATGCGCCCCTTTCGCTTCCAAGAGGGAGAACAAGAGTTACGGACGATGATCCAAACAGATTGATTGCTGGAATCATGAGGCAATCGGAACGGGAGCTAAAACGGCGAGGCGTGAACGTTTATCCGTGCCTTCTTCCAAGCATGCAGGGATTGACATCCCGAGGAATCCGACTTGCAAACGAGTTCAGAAAGCTTGGTATTCCGACAATTGAGAGTTATCCAGGGGGTGCGCAGGATATTCTCGCAATGCCAAGGAAGGGTGTGGGCACCGAGTTTCTAGAGCAATCACTGCGGGATATTGGCCTCGAACTGAAGGCTGACCATTACTCCCACGACGAATTGGATGCAATTACATCTGCAATTGTCGGCGTGCTATTCCTAAATGGAATGTATGAAGCACTTGGTAACCGTGACGAAGAGGCGATGATAGTTCCGAATTTGTCTCCGCCTCAGACGGATCCACAAATTGTGGTTGCATTGAGCGGCGAGATTGCTTCGGGGAAGACAACCGCGAGTCAATGGTTTCTTCAGAATGGTTACACTTACGCTCGCTATAGCATTGTTGTATCGAACTTTGCGACTTCTTTAGGCCACGGTCCACGGCCCGATAGGAGAGATCTTCAAGAAGTAGGAAAAGCGATGCATGATCAATTGGGGCAAAGGGCAATTGGAAAGCTTCTCGTTGAGTCCTTGGAGAATGCTTCATTGATTGTGATTGATGGGCTTCGGTTTAGAGAGGATTGTTCATTCTTAAGAGAAATATACGGGAATAAATTGGTGCACATTCACATGGAGTCAAGCCGGGAAACTCGTATCCAGCGTCTCTATGACCTCGGTGAATCTTCAGAGGACAGCGAACTAGTCCTCAACCATGAAGTCGAAGCTGAAAGTGGAACATTGGGAGGACTTGCCGATTTTGTCGTGGTGAACGAAGCGACGGTCTCAAGTCTCTATCAGCAGATAGCAAATCTTCACTTTGAATCCAGACTAAGAAAAGTGACAAGGGTCCTAATTTCCTGAATACTATCTCGAGCACAGAGTTAGGCAGCAATACTCAATTATTTGAATCTTGCCCGTTTGTTTCACCGAAGCTAAGAAAAGGATTCTGAATATCAAAGTTAGACGCTGGCTAGGGCGAAACTGTAGTTGTTGTTCGGAAATTTTGGTTCACAGAATTTCTTCCTTCCAGCGATCCATAAACGGTGAAAGTCAGGGTAATCGTCGCGATTACTAGAGCCGCAATCGTAACCATCAGAATAAGTCCACTAATCCAGCCGACTCTTCTGAGTTCCTCGACCTTCCCCTCAGCTTCGTTGGCTCGCTTATTCGCTTGATCAACTTTCTCTCTCATTTCCTCGAGTGCGAAATCTACCGAACTTCTAATTGGGGTGTCTGAAGCAAGAGTTAAATAATCAATTAACTCCATCCTTTCAGCTTTCTCCTTTGGAAATGGAACAACGCGACCTGAATGAGTTGGAATTGGTTCGCCGCATTTCCAATCTGGATGAGGAGATATTTTTGTGAACTCCATCCAAATGAATCCATCACCTTTTCGGAAACTGTATTCCTTGCTTGAAAGGTTGTGAAGTGGTACGAAGAGCTTGTTTTGGAAACCAGGATCCACAAGTGGCCCGCTTCCAGCTAGGAGTCCTCTGTAAACGTGTTTGATTTTTAGATTAAACCTTGCAGCTATGTAAGGCGGAAGTTTGATTCTTGTATCGAGCGACACGTAGATCATTGAATTCGGCGGCAAGATTATGGCGCTGTCCTCATGCAAGAGATAGCGGTATTTCCAGCAATAATTACCATTGCTATCTAATTCATTTGGTATCGCAATGGCAAAATAATTTCCAAAGCCAATTTCGTAAGAAGCTGGCTTCAATCGGTCAACCCTGAAATCATTCCTATCTATCAGCCCGATTGCACGAACGTAGTCTTCAATGTCGGCCGAGTTCAATAGTGCAGGGGGAATATCTGGGAAAGGATCACAATCTTGCCCTACTCCACTAGCTTGTCCTATCCCCGGAGAAAAACCTTCCTCTCCCATCACTCGCCTTTAACAGACTCGATAACTGAAGTGGGGCCAAGTCCAATGTGACTAATTGGCGCAGCGAGTTCTTGGGCAATAATGTTCAGATTTCGCAATGCTCTTGGAGTCAATACGTCGGTTTCGTAACAATTTTCGTCAAAATAATCGACATGATTCATGACCACATGAGTCGGCCGATTGGCTGCAATCGCAAGATTTGGTATGTGGCTGTCAAAATTTGCTACGCGCCTCAATTTCTTGGTTACGGTAGTGAATTCAGAAATGCTTCTTGAGTTTCCCGCGATTCTGGATACCTCTTCCCAACTTATTTCTTTTGGCAATGGTCCTGAAACTCCTGCCACCCGAATTGGAAATGCTCTCAGCACGAGCACTACTTCATCTACGTCCATGGGACTTAGCCCCACTTCAGACAAGGTACCAGCTGCAGTGGTGTCGCGGCTAGTTGCATATGGATAGTAGGGGCTGTGATAAAGAGACAATCCAAAACCCTGCGTCCCTTCGATGACAATTCTTGCACCGCGATTGAGATAAGACCGTAGGAGGGCCGACGTGTCGCAAACAAAGTTCTTCAATTCTGGGACATCGCGAGAGAGAAGGGGCCGTTCTCTCTCGATTCTTGCAATTACCGCAGCCCCAGTGCCGGACTTTGTAGATCCAATATCATCCAATGCGGAATTAGATTTCTCTTGATTTTCGAGCGATTCAGTGACAATCATCGCATTTGGGTGGATGTAAAGCCGATCGGGCGACAAACAAGTGATGGCCATTTCTTTAAATAGAAGATCCAACGGGATATAACTTCCTGCGGGTAAAATGACGTCAGTATCATCAAGAATTGCCCCAGTAGGTAGAATCTGGAGTTTGTAAGTTCTTCCATTTTCCACAACGGTGTGTCCAGAATTCGGCCCCCCTACACGGACGACTGCAGCGGCACTTTTCTTAGACGACCAATAATGCGAAACTTTTCCTTTCCCCTCCGATCCAAATTGCCCTCCACTTATGACAGTTATTGGCATTAGGCCCTTTCGTATTTATGTGGTTTGAATTGAGACCCTGGTTGGTCTTTTGGCGACCTACTAGGTTCAATGAGAAGAGTACCTGGGGGGTGTCTCACGGTCAGGAATATCAAAGCCAGTCGCTCTTGCGTCTCAATATGTTTCCCCCCATTCGGACTTAGTTCTGGAGGGGCCACAGTTTGCTTAAATTAGAGAATCTACATATTTAGTATATTCTAATTTCAATTGAGGTTATCTTTATCGTGAGAGTTCTAAATGGAGCCTGAAGTTAGTTGGTGCAGGACTGATTTTCTTGAATTCGGCCAAAAATAGAGGGACGATTATTGATATCCGGGAATAATGAAGTTGTCTGCCCCCCAGTCTTCCTGACACCTGTTGTAAACATCATGCCGCCTCAGTGGCAGCGAATGCCAACTCGAATTCGACCGGCGTTGGCTCGCCGAGACGACGCTGGCGGCGTCAGTTGTTGTAGGTGTGCTCGATCCAGATGACGATCACGACCTGGAGTTGCTCGCTGTTGTGCCAGACGCGCCGCTGGTCGAGCACGTTACTTCTGGAGCAGCGAGTGGAAGGACTCCATGGCAAAGCTGTTTGCGGCCGAAGCCACGCGAACCATGGAGCCCCCGAGTCCGTTTGTCTTGAGCACCCGCTTGGATGACCTCGAGCGGAAGGGACCACCGTGATCGTCCATTCTGACCGCGGCGGTCAATTTCGATCCCGAGCCTTTCAGCGAGTCTTGAAAACGAATCTACTCAACGGCTCGATGGGGAGAGTAGCCTCCGCTGCCGACAACGCGGCGATGGAATCATTTCATGCGCTCCTGCAGAAGAACGTTCTGAACCAACGACGCACATGGGTAACGCGCTCCGTAATTCGCTACGAGATCATGACCTGGATTGAACGTAGTAATCACCGCCGACGTCGTCAATGCGCCCTGGGCAAGCTCACGCCGATTGAATTCGAACTTGCCTTTGCCGCCACGGGTCGGCATGATTGTCAAAACCGGTGTCACTGACAGTCTGAGCAGACCCTTCGTCCGAGGAATAAGCATGAAGGACGATTTGCTTGACGTGCAAGTGGTCGACTAAGGGCGCCGTGGACTACGGGAGAAATGAAATGAGAACCTAAGTGCAACGTAGCCTTCGAACTTGCTACTAAAGTTCCCTCAGGTGCACAATGAAGATCCGTTACTTGAGGACCATGTCTCGGTGATACTCTAGGAACTCACATTGTTTGGGTTTGAAGGCCCCTACGTTCTTAGGCAGTGAGATTGCCCATTTGTCGAGTACATCGAGATTGAGATTTCTCGAAACCAAGAGTTCTCCATTGTCTGAAAACGAGATGAATCCACTATCAAATAAGTGGTCAACATGAGGCGCCAACAAAAGCCCATTAGCACCATCGATTTTTTCTTTGTCATTTGACTGTTTCCATGGCTTGATGTGACTCGCCCGAAGATGTTTTATGGTACGAACGTGCGTAACGCGACATTCGGACTCGTAAAGGCGTACATTTGCCTTGAATAATCCTTGGCCTCGCCGGGCCATCACCAACTGGATCTTCTCCAAATCACCTTCCAACTGTTTTGAATTTATCTCGAGCTGTATGAATTCTTCATCCTCGTCATCGCGAGGGTTGTCAAGATTCTTAGCAAGATGCATGAGGTCGCAACGCGAGACAACAATTAGGAAGTTGGCGAGCTCCTCTGAGATTTCGGCAAGATATACACCTTGAAGGCCATCTGCAGTCTCTGAGTTGAGAGGTGAATACTTGGAGGGCAACAGAGGAAGAATTTGACTCTTGAAGTTGCGAGGGCGGAACGGGTCATTTAGAAACTCGAACTCAACCTCCAGAAACCAACCCGTGTCGTTCCAATTCAGTCCAGCTCCTTCGAAATCCGGTTTGGGGGTGATCACTGCTTGACGCTTCACCATTCCAATAGCTTGGATGTGGGACTTTGCGAAAGAGAATACGAGGTCACCTGGTTGAGCCTTCTCCATTGTGTCGTAAAAGTAGTTACGTTGACCGTTGGCTTTGGTGACCGGTGACCACAAGAATCCTCCGTACACCTCGTGCTCGAAAGTTTGATTATGGCTGACCCACCAGTAGCGCATTGCTTGCATTTTAAGTATCCATAGGGGGTCAACACGAGGATCGCTTCGCAAAGTGCTTTAATAATGTCACTAATTTTTGGCACTTCAAATGGGATGGAGCAGCCACCTAATGGAAGAATCAAGTATGAAGTAGATGTACCTGGGAAGGTTCCGTTTCATTCGTTCAAGAATTGAGTCAATTGTCAAGGGGCGAGCACCTGAGTAACCACGCTGAAGTGGGATTGAGGATCGAGGATTGCCGGCCAGTTCGAATAGCCAACTGGTTAATTTCCCGATGGAGGCTCGCTGACGAGGATTATCGAGACTATTGTGACGGCCAGGGCAGACAGAGGAGTGCGTTCAATGGCCAATCCGCTTGAAGATCACTTTGGAACGACCCTTGATTTGGGTTTAGCAATAGCAGGCAGAAACCTTAATTTATTGGTGTTCCGAGGTTTCGCTTCTTTAGAGCAATTAGCCGCAATTTCGGCGCCCGACGTTTGCGACCCAGTAACCAATCCAAACGGAACCCAAAGGTTTCTTGATGCGAAGCACGCTGAGAAGTGTTTCCAATATGCAGTTGGCTCTTCAGAAGCAACAGCGATCATCGATCCTAGAGCGTTTCCAGAGATCATTCTAAACGCTCGGGACGCTCAAGTCGTTGAGGTCTATCAGGCCGATGACCCTGAATATCTTCTTGACATCAATTCGTTTACAACGGATTCAGAGTTCGGAAATTCAATTGTAGGAATTCGTATTCGAATCGCCGACTTGGATTATCCTCACCCGACGAAGAACCCACAAATATCTAGAGTTGACGGCAACCATCGCCTCTCCGGTGCCGATGTTGAATCAGTTCTTAGGGGAGATAGTGCAGATACTGTGCCCGTCTCGTACTGCATGTACCTTCAGTTGACAACGGAACAAGAAATAAAGTTGTTTAAGGACATCAACGGCGAACACGTCGGAATGGATGTGAATCACCTCGTTTCGGCGGCTATTCGAATCAAGGGTGATGCCTTGAAGGATGACCCAGACAACGTGCACATTTGGATGGCTGACAAGCTGACCGGACCAGGTATGGCATTTGCAGACATGGTCTTTTACGGAGGATCAAAGGAAGGTTCGAAGAAGAAATACGGGAAATTGCAGCCACTAAAACTGAACACTCTCGCTTCAACTATAAAGGTTCAACTTGCGGCTGCAAATGTTATGCGCTCAAACAAGGCGTTTACACCTGAGAGAGAGCTTGAAATAATTGATGGGTATTGGAAGGCTGTCCGAGAAGTATTTCCTGACGAATGGGCAGACAAAAACAAATACATTCTGCTTCAAACGATTGGTTTAACGGGATTCGCCAGATTGGGTGGCGTACTTATTGATCGGGCAATCCAGGAAGGGAGCGCGAACCAGGCAGCGTTTGAAGTCTATTTTCAAGCCATTAAGAGACAGGTAGATCTGAGTAGGAGCTCGAAAGAGTGGGAGGGAGTTGCCGGGGCCGGTGGCGGCCGAAAGGTCTCAGACGTTCTACTCGGTGCAGCAACCAGTGAGGCGATTGCAGTTGAAAAAGTACTCAAGTCCTTAGGATCTAGAGAAGGTGAAATCGAAGAAGCGCTTGACGAAGAGTAGAAATGGAGCCTCTTTCGAGTAAACGGTCAAGGCATCTTGCGCAATTACTGCATGAGACACTTTCGACATCTGAATTAAGCCCTCCGACAAAAGACGAGGGAGAGGTCTCATTCACAAGTCGCGTTTTGTGTGCGGCCATTCGACTTAAACTGGACGAACTTGGCCTGAGTATACGTTTAAGTTTGAAGGGCGACGGCACTGGTAAGAGGGCGATTCCAGCCAGCTTTCTCGATCAAGATTTTTATCCTGATCTTTCCATTTCGAGGGCATCCCAAAATTTGTGGGCGATCGAAGTTAAGATTCTTCGACATTCCGGAAGACAGAATGCGATAGCTACCGCGTTTGGTCAGGCGAGTTTGTACCGAAGCCGTTACGAGAACGTTTCAGTCGTTTTCATCGACAAAGTACCAGGCTTCCTAGATAAATCAAACATAGTCGAAACGAGTGAAAAGTTAGGCATCCCTGTTATCGTGCGAAAAGTCGCAGGAAAGACCCTCGCATCTTTCCAGAGTTAGTTTCTGTGCAGTCGCTATTCCTTTAGGCCAGGAAACTCGAGCAACTCACCTTTGGAGCCGAATATAGATTCGGAGACTGTAGCGTTCGTGACAATCAATTCCCCTACTGGTTGTCGCGAGTCGATCTTTGAATTTATTGCTCGCGGAACTTGGACTGTCACTGTGACGAGGCCTAAGGACTCATAAAGTTCCACCATTTCGGGCTCTGCACTGTTTGTCAACGTATAAAGTACGCCACGCTCATTCATAGCGACAAGTTGTTGTGCAAGTTCTCGATGGCGATCATAATTCCAAACATCACTCCCATATTTATTTCCATTCCGTTGAAGCGAGTCCGAGAAGTAAGGAGGATCGAGGAAGACAAAGTCACCTCTTGAAGCCGAGGACACTAGGTTTTGCCATGGGCTTGCTCTGAGATTGCTGGGCTGAAGCGACGCGGAGGCAGCCAATATTTCATACTCTGAGGGCATGATGTCGCCGTCTCGAGGTATTCCATAAGGAACGTTGAACTTTCCGTTCTTATTAGTCCTCCAAAGACCGTTCCAGCAAGTGGAGTTTAAAAAGATAAACTCTGCAGCATTCGAAGTTGGTAGCTTGCCATTGAAATTTTCACGAACATCTTCATAAAACCTTCTTCGGTCCGCCGTAGCATTGAAGGCAATTCGTAAATCGTGAATTCGTTGAGTGACTTCATCTGCGTTGTCTCGAATTTCCTTGTAGGTACGGAGAAGTTGAAGGTTCTTGTCCCCTAGCCAGGATCGGAACGGCCGATTTTCACGTCGGACTAGAAAGAAATAGACCGCGCCACCACCAAGGAAAGGCTCAAAATAGTCACCTTCGAATTTAGGAATATATCTGGAATGAGCGTTTAACCACCGCTGCTTACCTCCAGCCCAGCGCAAAAACGGCTTTGAGTCCGCGGCCAGAGCTCGTGCACTTCTCCATTGATGCGATCCTGACATTAACTTCTCCTTCGAGACATCGTAGCCCTAGGGTGCATCACGTTGTGTTGACAACGGTCGGTGTTAACGACTTGCCAGATCATCTAATTCCGACTCAGGAGCCGTCTTAAACTAAGTCCGGCGAAATTCAGGAATCGTGCCTTCACTCGCCTTCAATTCGGTATCCTTGATGTCCAGTTCAATTGAGGATGGTCTTGGGTGCAGTTAACTGCCTAACGTTCGATTACGGAGAATTTCAAGGCTAATTCCGTCTGCTGACTTCCACTCTTTCGGACCGGAAAGACTTACACCGCGTATGACGTCGGCAGCCGCCGATGAAGACTTGAAGTCAAAGTCTTGTGTGAGTTCCCAGAAGGAATCGTCAACATCGTTAAGTAGACCACGCTCAAGCAATTCTTCCCGTAATCGAAGGATATTTGGACCAGCCGACGAAAAACCCTTGAGCACCTTTGCGCCACTCAAAACCGTTAATCCGCCGTTAGGCAGTGGCCTCGCTCTCGCCAGTACGTTTCCGCTCTTTTTTAGCTGAAGCTCGGGTAGCTTTCCAATGATGTTATCTAAACCTGATTCCGAAGTAGAACTTCCATGAGCCTCGAATGCGTCAATCGTAAGCAGGGGGAAGACCATGAGGACGTGCTCAAAGAAAGTCTTGATAAATGTAAGTTCACGCTCATTTAAGGATGGGGTGGGTGGGCGCGTACCATTCAAAAGTCGGACACGTTTTGCGGAGTTCGCGAGGGATATCAATTTGGATTCGATCCAACGAACATGAGCCTTGTTTAGATCGTCGTCTTTACTCGCAATAATGATGATCCGATTCCACGCTACGTCGTCTCTTGTTAATTGCTGATGACTTGGCAAGAGTCTGTTGTCAATCGCCTCAGCTTCACCGACGTAAATCATCGGTACTTCCTCACCATCTTCCGAAACCCCAATCAATACGTAGACACCAGGTCGACTTAATTCGCTTGCAGTGGCCGAAACATCAACAATCGGAATTGAAAAAATCTGTCCAGTCCAGTTGTCCTGCGTTGCGACAATCACACCGCTCGCGTCATCGCCGCGCAGGAGTAGTGATACCACCGAAGCCATAACGACGATTCTTGCACTAAATCGTTGCCAAGGTTTCAGAAAACTCTACGTCTTCGAGGTCCTATTTCTTCTTAGCGAGTCAGTGCGCTCTACAAAACTAGGCGCAGAACTCAATTTTGCTTATGTGGTTGGCGGACTATTGACTCCTTGCAAGGCACGCAGGTGGTAGGACGAAGTTTTTGGACGATTTCGGATTGGTTTCGCTTTTGAATCTTGATCAATTCGGGCAGCGCTTCGCGGTCCTTCACTCCACTCGGTCGAAGTGGCTACCGCGTTATTCCTGATCAGAATCCTTCGGTTCTTGATCGAGGCGGTCAGTAGTGATGACAGCAATACGGAGGCGATTTGTAATCGTTGCCACTTCCATGTGGGAACTTGCAATCTCCCGTACTAGATCGAACGCCTCGTCGTCCGTCAGGTTCGAGGCGTAATCATTGAGGTCGCAGAAGACCACAGTGCAGAGCCAGGCGATTCGTTTATTTCCGTCAACGAGCGCATGGTTCTTGGTCAGAGAATGGAGTAGTGCAGCTGATTTGAGTTCAATTGTCTGATAGGCGTCTTCGCCAAATGCACTTGACTGGGGTCGGTTCACAGCCGAGTCGAGTAGACCGACGTCACGAACAGGGCCGATGCCGAGGACTCGAATCATTCCCATGACATCTTCAATGTCGAGATATTCGAAAGTGCTCACTCGGAGCCGAGCCGCTCCAAGACGTCGCCCCATCGATTTTTCATGCGCGCTGTTGACGCTGCCACACGATCAACGTGACGTGATCGCTCGTAACGCTCGAGAACTGCACGTCGGACGACCTCCTGGCGTGAAATCCCTTCGATTTTGCCTAAAGCGTCAAGAGCTTCTTCAAGGGTTTCGTCTGTCCGTACGGTGAAAGCCATTTGGATATGATACCACAGTGGTATCACTCTGGGATTGGGTCACGTACACCTTTTGAAGCTCCGAACTGCGCAAAATTGCGGGAGATCTTGGAACCGCCGATAAGCAAAGAGGGGTATCCATGTCACTGCCACTCAGCAAGTGACATAAGGGTTCAGATACTGACCCAATAGCGGCGGAAGGGCACGCCATCTTTGTCGGGAAGAATACTCTCCAGTACTCCACCGTTGTTCTCGATGACCTTTGTGGAACCGATGTTGTGATCCCAACATGTGATGAGGACGGGTGAGATGCCCTCCTCGGCCAGTATCAAGAGGGACTGTCGGAGTATCTCTGTGGCGTAGCCCTTGAGACGGTGCTTCTCGACAACACCGTAGCCGACATGACCGTATCGATGAGCCAGAACCTCGTTGAGCTCGAACCGGATACCAGCTCGGCCCACGAGTTCTCCATTGACAATGGCGGCGTACATCGCGTGACGGGCAAAACCTTCGGGCAGACTTCGCCCGTCACGTTGGTCTTCGAGGAGTGCCAGATACTCTGCCCACGGCATCCCTTCTTCGTAGGACGTCAAGAAGCCGTGAGGGGTTGCCTGAAACTCACGCCACGCAGAAACGGCAACTTCCTCGTCAGCCAATTCCAATGGTCGGAGTATCAGTTCCATCCAATAAATCCTATCTACGCCTCGGGGGACACACCTCGCCACGGCTTGCCTGATTCGGGGACGGCCAAGCTCTTCGGGCGAGACCTCTTGCCGGTTGGCGGGGTGGCGGCTCTGGCGGTCGGGTTCTGCACGATGTCTTGATAGTGAAGTGGGGCCGCCCGTGCGGCCAGGGTCATCAGTCGATAGAAGAGCATGCCGCGCTTGGGTGAACGGCGTCGGTTGAACCGAAACGTGAACTCATCAAGGTAGGTGGCAACGTGGTCTTTGCCAAAGGAGCCCTGATACGTTCCCATCAGCCAGCGTTTGAGCAACGAAGCAACCCGATGGACCGCCGGCAACGTGACGTTGGCCGGAAGTCCTGACCCCTTGATGTTGTTCTTCGACAGCGTGTAGAGGCCTTGCGTGGCGCCGGCGTAGTACTGCGCGCCGTCGGTCACGATCTCGGAGCCAGGCTCTACACACTCGATCAAGAATGCTCGAATGCTCTTGACCGAGCCGGTATCCGGTATCACTCGTAAGCGAATGCGTCCGAAGCCTTTGGGGTCTTTGAGCTCGACCGCCACCGCCACCCAGACCTTGCCCGCAGCACCACGGCCACGCTTGCCGGGCTTTGGTCCGCCGAGAACGGTCTCGTCAACTTCGACACGACCACTCAGCTTCTCTTGCCCAGCCAAGCCCATCGCTGAGCGATACCGGTGGAGCATTGCCCACGCTGTCTGGTAGCTACCGAGTTCTAGGCGACGTTGGAGGGTGAGAGCGGATACCCCGCCCTTGTCCATACACAACTCCCAAGCAGCTTGGAACCACACCGTGAGTGGTGTGCGTGTGTCTTGGAAGATGGTGCCGGCAGTGCGTGACACTCTGGCTTTACAAGCAGCGCAACGCCACACCCGTCCGGTCACTTCACGCGGCGGGCTAACGACCCCACAGTGTGGGCATAGACGTTGACCACCTCACCGCAGCCAATCGAGATAGTCCAAGCAGTCGTTCTCCGTCTGGAACCACGACCGGAACTCTCGTTCAGATGAGGGGTAGTGAATTCCTGGTTTTGGCATCAATAGTCAGCCTTTTTGGTGGCAGTGACATGGATACCCCTTTAAACAAAATCAAAACACAGATCCGAGCTTCGTCGTGGTGATTTCAATTCCGCGTCGGGTCCACCAACTCTATGTGGCGGTCCTCGCGGTCAGAGAACTCGCACACGGAAAAGAACTGTCGATTGCTCACCGTGCGTTGGCCAGCGCGCTGCTGGCGTCGTTGCTGTCGATTTCGTGAGAGAAGGCACAAAACCCCGCCAGGTTCTCGTTCTTTTCCGAAGAACTACTTGCCTGATTGGCAGGTGGTTCAAGACCGAGAACGCCAGAACGTATCCGTCATTCGCGTTCACCAGCTCGTGGAAGGTCAAAAGACTGAATCGTGTTCAGTGGGCCACCACGACAGAAAATGACCTGTAGTTCTGTGGCGTTAAACCCCCCGCTAGTTCGTGGCAATCTGTTTCCGCCCTTGGCACGCTGAGCAGCAACGTGTCGGTTGACGTGCGGCGCCTTGATCTTTCTAAGCATCAAGTCTCTACTTAGTTCATCGACGGCGCAGTTCAAGGAGACCGCGCCCTATGAGTTTTGAGTCGCAGGCGCCGGTTCAAATTGCGGTGGGGGACTGTCAAACCTTGTGAGTGCGCCATGAATTTGACGATGAGCAGTACGTTGGTTACAGGAAGTTGATGGCAACGAGACGAGTCGGTTGCCTTACGGCGAGCGTTGGATTCGTACTCATCGAGGATGAGGGGGCGAACGTGAGTGCATCTCGAGCGTTCATTTCATCTGGTACTCGACGAACTGTGGGTTTGCCAGCGTGATTTCCTTCGGGTATCTGCGCCGCAACCTTTGGTTGATGATCGCCCTCAGCATGTTCGTGGTCGGTTCCCTCGCGACACTCTGGGGAGCGTCAGTCGTCGCGCGTAACGGTGCCCAGGCGTCCCAGCGCCTCTTCGTGATGAACTCTGAACAGATCTCGGCGTCCCTGAAGCTCGCCATCCAAAACGAACAGAACCTGGTCGTGAACGCGGGTGCCTTCTTCATCGAGAATCCCCACGCCACCGAGGCGGATCTTCACAACTGGCTCGTGGCCACCCAGACGATCTCGCGCTACCCAGAACTTGCGGGAATCGCCGAAGTCGTCGTGGTCACCCAAGCCCAGCTCTCGTCATTTGAAGCCGAGGCGACGTTGAATCCCGCCGGTCCGCTGGGCCCTCACGGCGCCTTCGTCATTGTTCCCGCGGGTCGGCGGCCTTTCTACTGCTTCGCGCGAGTCGCGGTGTCCTCGACGGGGCCCTCGACCATTCCTGCGGGCCTCGACTACTGCGACACGGTGCTAGGACCGGAGTTCTTGAAGGTGCGAGACACCGGCCAAGGCGCCTACTTGCCCTACGGAACAGGCAGGACCGAAGAACTGGCCATCGGTACCCCGATCTACTCCACGGGCTACGTGCCGGCGACCAAGGCCGCACGCGACGCCGACTTCATTGGCTGGACGGGTACGCAGGTGTACCCGCACGTCTTGCTCGCCGCTGCCCTCGCGCACCATCCCAAGACCGCCGTCGCCTTCACCTACCAACGCGGTTCGTCCAAGGTGACGTTCCGCTCCGGCTCGATTCGCGCAGGCTCCCATTCGGTGACCACGTACTTGCAAAAGGGCTGGCGAGTCGAGACCTACGAGGTACTGAACGGCGCGAACATCTTCGATTCATCCAATGCGTTGACGTTGTTGTTGACCGGCGTGCTGCTGAGTCTTCTGCTCGGCACGCTGACCTACGTGCTGGCGACCGGGCGTCGTCGCGCCATCACCATGGTCCACGAGCGCACGGATCAACTCCAGCACCAGGCGTTGCACGACTCGCTCACCGGACTGCCGAATCGCGCCCTCATCATGGACCGTATCGATCGAATGTTGTCGCGGGCGCGGCGTGACGACGTCTCGATCGCCGTGTTGTACCTCGACCTCGATAACTTCAAGGACATCAACGACACGCTCGGGCACGCCGCGGGCGACCAACTCCTGATCAAGGTGGCCGCCCGGCTCTCGAACGTCCTGCGTACGACCGACTCGGTCGGACGCCTCGGTGGTGACGAGTTCGTCATCCTCGCCGAAGGATCGTCGCTGGCACCGGGTGCGGAGGCCGTCGCCTCGCGAATCCTCGAGGTGCTGTCCGCGCCCTTTGAAATTGACGCGAGTGACGTTCCGCTCAACGTGTCGGCCAGCATCGGGATCGCGGAGGGATCACGCGCGCAGCCCGGCGACCTTCTCCGTGACGCGGACATCGCCCTCTACCAGGCCAAGAGTGCGGGCAAGAACAGCGCCGTCGTGTTCTTGCCCTCGATGCAAAAGTCCGTCGAGGACCACCGCACACTCACCACGGACCTGTCGCGCAGCGTCGAGCTGCACCAATTCTTCTTGCTGTACGAACCCATCATCGACCTCGCGACGGGTGAACTCATGGGCGTCGAGGCGCTGCTGCGCTGGCAGCAGCCCACGCGAGGGGTGGTCATGCCCGAGGAGTTCATGCCCCTACTCGAATCGAGTGGGCTCGTGGTGGCGGTCGGTCTGTGGATGCTGCGTGAGGCGTGCGGTCACGGTGCGCGCTGGCAAGACGCCGGTCACCGATTCTCGGTGTCGGTGAGTCTGACGCCGCGTCAACTCTCGAGGGACCGGATCATCGACGAGGTGCGCACCGCGCTCGCCGAGACCAGGTTCGACCCGGCCAATCTCATCCTCGAGATCGGTGAGACGTCGCTGATGCACGACGTGGAGAGGACCATCGTTCGTCTGGAATCGCTCAAGGCGCTCGGCGTCAACCTCGCCGTGGGTGATTTCGGTACGTGGTACTCGTCGTTGGCGTTCTTGCAGCGCTTCCCGATTGACATCTTGAAGATTGATCGGCGATTCGTGTCGGGAATCGCCGACACGAAGGAAGCGTCAGCCTTGGTGCACACGCTGGTCCAGTTGGGTATCGCCCTCGGCCTCGAGACCGTCGCCGAAGGGATCGAGAGCCACGAGCAGCGCCGACTCCTGGTGGACGAGCGTGTCGATACCGGTCAGGGATTCCTCTTCGCGCAGCCGCTCACGGCCAGCGAGGTTGACACGTTCTTGAGCGAATGGACGGGCGAGGTCATCAAACGTCAGGACTAGACCAGTGCGCAACTCAATTTGGTCCGCACTCCTCGTCGAGTCGCGGCGCGTTCACGATCGACGAGTTCAACGCGCCCGTCACGACGCGCCCAACCGCGAGGTCCTGGCTTCCCAACGTGGTGAGCGGCTCGGGGGGTGCCTCGTCGAGCAGGGCCATCTGGAAGAAGGGAATCGTCACCGACACGACGAGTCGGAAGGCCGCGACGTCCACGCCATCAAACGGTGGCAGGTGGTGGGCGCTCTGGAGTTCGAGGAACCACTTGTTGGCTTGATGGATGGTGTCGTAGAGCTGCACGTCGTAGCGAATCGGATCGCAGGTGTCGGCGAGGCTGTGCACGACCAGGAGGTCGGGCCGACTGGCTTCGTCAGCGTTGGCCTGATAGGTGTCGAGGGCACCCGACAGGATCACCACTGCTCGGAAGTCGAGGCCCGTACGAAGGTCGGCGTAGTTGACACCCTGGGGATCCAGCCCGTGGTCGTAGGCGAGCATGCTCACCGCCTCGGCACCGTCCGAGTGACCCGCCAGGGCGATCGCCGACGGATCGACCAGTCCCGCCACCACTGGGCACTCCGGTGAGGGCGTCGCGGAGTCCGCGAGGACCGCGCGCGTCACGAAAGCCAGGTCGCCGGGTTCGTTGATCACGTCGTCCTCGGTGTTCGCGCCACCCTGGGCGGCGACTTCGGCGGCGTTCTCGTCAGGGAAGAGTGGCGCGACCACGACGAATCCCGCACTGGCCCACGCGTCTAGCAGCGCGGCGTAGGTGTCGGGCGTCACGTCGTAGCCGTGGGCGAAGACGATCATCGGATACCCGCCGGCGAGGGGAAGCGGAGCCGCCCCCGGGATCTGCGCCGGCCCACCGGCAATTGCCGCCGTGGGATAACGGATCTCGGTCACCAGCGTTCGTTGCCTGGACCAGACGCGATAGGGCGTCTTGCGGTAGTTGAGGACACTACGCGACGAGTCGACGAAGGTGCAGCGGGCGACGCCAACCGAGTACGGGGACGCTGCGCCGGTCTGATGGGACGAGTCGACCTGCGCGCCGAGCGGCGTCGCGACCACCGTGGAGAACAGCGCGACGGCGAGTACGCCGATGGTCAGGCGCCTTTTTCGTCGCCCCACGGGAGAGGGCGTGCGCCGTGGGGCACTGTTCGCGCGAAGTCTCATGGGCCACCAGTTCTGCCGCTCACCAACCGCGAGCCGACGCATTCGATGAGAACGTCAGTGTAGTTTCCCGCGTAGGAACACGGCTGGCAGCCTTGGTGTAGAAACGTTCCATGCGCCATCCACCACGATTCGGAGCCGCGACCCTGGTGGTGGTGATGCTGGTGGCAACGATCAGCACCCTGGACGCGCCCGCGCAGGCGGCGATCCCCGCGTCGCCGGTCGCTCAGGTGTGGACCGAACCCTCGGCCGGGTACGGGTTCCTCGACGCCGCGATCAGCGGCGCCAAGTACGACATCGACGTCTCGATGTACGAACTGTCCGATCCGGTCGCCGAGCGCGACCTCGTGGCGCGCGCCAAAGCGGGCGTCGACGTGCGGGTGCTCTTGAACGCGGACTACGACGGTCGCAGCGAGAACGCGTCGGCGTACGCGACGTTGCGCGCGGGCGGCGTCCACGTCGAATGGGCGCCGTCGAACCAGATCTTCCACGCGAAGTACGTCGTCGTCGACGATCGAAGCGCCTACATCGGAACGGGCAACCTCGTGTCCTACGACTACTGGTCCACGCGTGACTTCTGGGTCGTCGACGACAATCCGGTCGACGTGGCGGCCGTGGCCGCGACGTTCTCGTCGGACTTCGCGCACCGCGTGCTCGAGGGCGAGGGGCCGGACGGGCTCGTCTGGAGCCCGGGTTCGACCGCCGCGCTGCTTTCGCTCATCAATTCCGCGCACTCGAGCTTGCTCGTGGAGAACGAGGAGATGGACGTTCGATCGATCGAGCTCGCCCTCGAGGCGGCAGCGGCGAGGGGCGTGAACGTCGACGTGGTCATGACCCAGGATTCGCAGTGGACGCCGGCTCTGCGCGCGCTGGCGAGCGATCGCGTGCACGTGAGGACGCTCAACTCGTCCGAGGTCTACATCCACGCCAAGGTCATCTGCGCGGACTGCAGTGCTCGTGCCGGCACGGTCTTCGTGGGGAGTGAGAACTTCTCGATCTCGTCGCTTTCCTACAACCGCGAACTCGGCGTCGTGACCCACTCGCTGGTCGCGGTGACGGCGGTCGCGCAGGCGGTGCGGTCGGACTTCGCCGTTGGAACGCCGGTGTCGCCCTAGGTCGAGTGGTCGAGTGGGGTGTCCTACGCTTACCGTTAGTAGAGACAGAAATATAGTTATTAAGTTAATATTTGGTAGTAATAATTAGAAAAATGACTGTTATTGTTCGTCATCCTTCTGATGAGTATTCATAATAGTCGCTATAATCGCCGTAAGGAGGGCGTATGGCGCGACTGCATCAAGAACTCGAGGTCGAACTGGGCGAGAGCCTTCGATCATTACGGATCGATCAGCGTCTGACCCAGGAGGAGCTGGCCAAACGGGCCAACGTGTCACTGGGTGCGCTCAAGAATCTGGAGAACGGCCGAGGGTCGACGACGGGCACGCTGGTTCGCGTCGCGCACGCCCTGGGTCAGGACCAGTGGCTGGGTGCCCTGGCGCCCGCGGCGACGTTCAATCCCCTCGACCTGGTCGATTCTCGGCGCACGCGCGCCACGCGAGCGCGTCGCGTTCGACGCGCGTCGATCCCGTGACCTACCGACAGACCCGCGTCATCGAGGTCTGGGCGTGGGGCAGTCGCGTCGGCGCCGTCGCCGCTGATCCCGACTCGGGCCGTTACGTCTTTGCCTACGCGCCCGAGTGGATCGCGACGGGCGTCGAACTCTCGCCGCTGATGATGCCGTTGCGCGAGCGTCCCTACGACAACCGCCAGTGGCCGTCACTCGCGCCCGAGGCGTTTCACGGTCTCGTGCCGTTGCTCGCCGACAGTCTGCCCGACGCCTTCGGCAACGCCCTCGTGAACGCCTGGATGGCGGAACACGGCGTGGCGCCCGGGTTGATCACGCCACTCGACCGCCTCGCCTACGCCGCGGACCGCGCGCTCGGGGCGCTCGAGTTCCGTCCCCCCGCCGACGAGGTCCGTGACGTGCCGAGCGCGGTGACCCTCGCCGACCTGGTGCTCGCGGCGCGGCTCACGGTGCGCGGTGAACTCGCCCATCCCCAGAGCGCGCACGCGGCGATCCAGCAGTTGATCCAAGTCGGTTCGAGCGCGGGCGGCGCTCGGGCCAAGGCCGTCGTCGCCTTTCGACCCGAGACCTACCAGATCGCCTCGGCGTTCGCGCCCCTGGAACCAGGATTCGAACAGTGGATCATCAAACTCGACGGCGTGAGTGACACGGGCATGGACGGCCACGGCGGCGGTCTCGGCGCGAGCGCGCCTTACGGTCGCGTCGAGTACGCCTACAGCCTGATGGCGCGCGCCGCGGGCGTGGTGATGACCCGTTGTGAACTCCTCGCCGAAGGACCCCGTCGTCACTTCATGACCCAGCGCTTCGATCGCGGGCCGGACGGCGCGCGTCGCCACGTGCTCTCGCTCGCGGCGCTCGCGCACCTCGACCCGCGTCAGGTGGGCGCGCACAGTTACGACCAGTACCTGGGCGCGGTGCGCCAGTTGGGTCTGGGACTCGACAGCCTCGCCCAGGCCTATCGACGGATGGTCTTTAACGTCGTCGCGGTCAATCGCGACGATCACGCGAAGAACTTCGCGTTCCTTCGTTCACGAGAGGGCGACTGGGAACTCGCGCCGGCCTTTGACGTGACCCACGCCTATCACCCCTCGAGCCAGTGGACCAGCCGACACAATCTTCGAGTGAACGGTCGCACCGAGGACATCACCCGCGACGACCTCGTCGCCGTGGGCGAGCGCCACGACGTTCCCGGGTTCAAACAGATCGTGCGCGAGGTCGCTGAGGTCGTGGCTCGGTGGCCCGATTTCGCCGACGAGGCGGGCGTGGACGATACGACCCGAGAAGCCATTGGCCGAGATCTCGAGCGCTTCGCGCCGTGAGACGCCGGGGCTAGAACTCGAGCGTGATGCTCACGGGACAGTGGTCACTGCCCATGTAGTCGGCGTGGATGTCGGCGGCCTTCAGGTGCGGTGCTAAGTCCGAGGAGACGAGGAAATAGTCGATGCGCCACCCTGCGTTGTTGGCGCGCGAGTTGTTGAAGTTCGACCACCAGGTGTAGTAGCCCGAGCCCTGGGTGAAGACCCGGAACGAGTCCACGAAGCCGGCGTTTAACAGGGCCTCGAAGCCCGCGCGCTCTTCGGTGGTGAAGCCCGCCTTGCCGACGTTGCCCTTGGGATTGGACAGGTCGTCGCTGGTGTGGGCCACGTTCAGGTCCCCGCAGATCGCGACCGGTTTGGTGGCGTTGAGTTCTTTGACGTAGGCGAGGAACGCGGGGTCCCACTGCTTGTGGCGTAGCGCGAGACGACCGAGGTCGCCCTTGGCGTTGGGGGTGTAGGCGGTGACGAGATAGAACCGCTCGAACTCGGCGGTGACGACTCGCCCCTCGTCGTTGGGGTTGCCGAAGGGGTCGCTCGCGAATTTGTGCTTCGTGGCGAGCTTCTTGGGTAGCCCCGTGGTCACCGAGAGCGGCGTGGTCTTAGAGAGGATGGCGGTCCCGGAATAACCCTTCTTGGTCGCCGAGTGCCAGTACTGCTCGTAGCCGTCGAGGTTCGCGTCGACCTCGTGTTGTTGGGCCTTGGTCTCTTGGAGACAGAGGACGTCGGGCTGCAGGGTGGTCACGAAGGGGTCGAAGAGCCCCTTGCGCTGCACGGCCCGGATTCCGTTGACGTTCCACGACGCGATGAGCATGGGCCATGGTACCAATCGACGTCGCGGGCTCGTTCGAACTCGAGTAGCGAGCGACTAACTTGGCTGGCGTGAGCGAGTTCAGCAACGAGAGCGTGGTCGCGATCGAGAACACGCTGAACAACGTCGACCGCGCGCTCGAGCGACTTCGCGTCGGGACGTACCGGACCTGCCAGGCGTGCGGCGCCGAGATCGATCAGGCCGAACTCCTGAGAGATCCGTTGTTGGCGAACTGCCCGGCGCACCCCGAACTTCGCTGAACCAGTCGACGCGCCGACGCGTCGAAGGCTGCTACTTCTTGGTGGCCCAGAAGATCTCGGCGATGTCGTCGATCTCGGCGAGCAGGCGGTCGGCCACGACGACGTCGTTGGTCTTCTTCGCCTCCCCGGCGGACTTGGTGGCCATCCAGAACAGGTCGTGCAGGTTCGGGAACTGCTTGAGGTGCTCGACCTTGAAGTAGTCGGTCCACAACACCCACAGGTGGTGCTTGACCAGGTCGGCGCGCTCTTCTTTGATGATCGTGGCGCGTACCTTGAAGTCGGGGTCGCTCGAGGCGTTGTACTTCTCCATGCAGGCCTTGACCGATTGCGCCTCGATCTTGGCTTGGGCCGGGTCGTAGACGCCGCACGGCAAGTCACAGTGGGCCGAGACCACGAGCGGGGAGCTCGAAGCGTCCAGTACGGCGTTGATTCGTGAAAGAAGCGTCATGGCTTCGCCTTTCGATTGTCGAGGTCTTGCGAGACCAGTTGTCCACCAGCAGGTTAGCCATCGCGCTCAACTAGCGTTCACCCCGATGGCCCTGCTCGTGCGCCTGTTCTTTCGCCGTCTGCTCGTCGAGGGCCCCTCCATGTTGCCCACCTACCTGCCCGGCGAGACCGTCACCGCCGTGCGGCGCTGGCGGCCGGTGCGCGTGGGTGACGTCGTCGTGCTGCGCGACCCGCGCGACCCGTCGCGGTGGTTGCTCAAACGCTGCGTCGCGCGCTCGGGCGCCGCGCTCGAGGTGCGCGGCGATAATCGCGACGCCTCGACCGATTCGCGCGAATTTGGACCGATTCGCGCCCGCGACGTGAAATGGCTGGTCCTTGCTCGAAAGCGCCCGTGAACGACCGCGTGGTTTGCTCGGGCCCGGGCAGAGTTGGTGCCATCGACGCCATATATATGGCGTGCTCGTCCCGGTAGGGTGGGCGCGTGGCTCGTCTCTGCGTCCTCTCGTATCACACCTCGCCCCTCGCCCAGCCGGGGACCGGCGACGGCGGGGGCATGAACGTCTACGTCCGTGAACTCTCGAGCGCCCTGGCGAGGCTCGGACACGAGGTCGACGTCTACACCCGCCGTGACAGCACCCACGTCCGCGACGTCGAGGTCGTCGAACCCGGCTTTCGGGTCCATCACGTCACCGCCGGGCCCGCCGCGCCCATCGAGCGCGACGAGTTGCCCGAGCACGTCTGTGACTTCACCGACGCGGTGGCGACGTCGTTTCGCTGCACGGGACTACCCGACGCCATCCACGCGAACTACTGGCTGAGCGGCCTCGTGGGTCACCGGCTCAAGCACGAACTGAACATCCCCCTGATCATGACCTTCCACACGCTCGAGCGGGTCAAGGCCGACCACTTCGAAGCCGAGTCCGACGAACGCGCCTTTCAAGAGGCCGCGATCTTCGCCTGCGCCGACGCCGTGCTCGCCAGCTGCGAGGTCGAGGCCGAGCAGTTCGTCAAGTTCTACGACGCCGACCCCGAGCGCGTCTACGTCGTGCCGCTCGGCGTCGAGCACGCCTTCTTCGCTCCGGGATACCGACCCCAAGCGCGTCACGCGCTGGGCCTCGACGACGTGGCGACGCTGCTGTTGTTCGTGGGACGTCTCCAGGCGCTCAAGGGCGTGGACCTCGCGCTCGAGACGTTGATCGAACTGCGCGCTCGTGGGCGCGACGCGATGCTCGCGATCGTCGGCGGACCGTCGGGCAGCCACGGTCGCGACACGTTGCACGAACTGCACCGACGCGTCGCCCAGGCGGGCGTCATCGAACACGTGACGTTCGTCGCTCCCCAGCCACATCAGCTGTTGTCGACGTGGATGCGCGCGGCCGACGTCACCCTCGTGCCGAGTCGCTCCGAGAGCTTCGGCCTCGTCGCCCTCGAGTCCTCGGCGTGCGGCACGCCGGTGGTGGCGAGCGAAGTGGGCGGGCTCATCACGTTGATCGAGCCGGGCCTGAACGGTCTCTTGATCGAGAATCGCGACCCGCAGGCGTGGGCGAACGCCGTCCAAGAGGTCCTCGATCCCGAGACGACGACCTCGATGTCGAACAACTCGGTCCTGCTCGCGCGTCGCTACACCTGGCGCTCGGCGGGCGAGTCGCTCGCGCACCTGGTCGAACAACTGGCGGCCACCGGACTCGTCTCCTGCTAGATGTCCGCGCCCATTGCCAGTGACGAGGCGCCCCACGAGCTCGACGCGCTGATCAACGAGTGGCGACGACTCTGGCACGAGAACGGTCTGGTCGGTGACGTCGAACACGCGAGCCACGCCGACGACAAGGGTCACTACCACTGGATGATCCGGCTGCGCGGCGACGAGAAGGACGTCATCGCCCTGTGGCTCACGCTTCGCCAGCGCACGGTGTTCCTCGAGTGCGAGGTGATGCCCGCACCCGAGGAGAACCGCGAGGCGCTCTTCGCGTACCTGTTGGTCAAGAACGCGGACCTGCGTGAACTGCACCTGGCGATCGGACCCGAGCAGGGTATCTACCTGGTGGGCCAGATCCCCGTGGGCGAGCTCACCCTCGCGCGTCTCGACGAGTTGGTCGGCGCGACGTTGCACTACGTCGACGAGATCTACCCGACCGCGATGTCGATGGGTCTGGCGTCGTTGTATCGACGACGGGCGTCGAGGCGCACCTTGTAGCCTTGATCCGTGGCCTTTGAACTTATCGTCGTCGGCGGTGGACGCATGGGTTCGGCGCTGGTCGAAGGACTGCTGGGCGCGAAATGGTGTGAGCCGTCACGAATCGCCATCGTCGAGGCCGCGAGCGAACAGCGCGAGAGTCTCGGCGTGCGTTTTCCGGGCGTGAGCGTCCTCGCCGCGTTCGAGCTCGATCACGTCGGACCAAGTTCTGGCGTCGTACTGAGCGTCAAGCCCGATCACGCCGAGGGAGCGCTGCGCACCATCGCGGCCGTGGGTGCCACGAGGGTGCTCTCGGTCGTGGCGGGACTCTCCACGGCTCGGATCGAGTCGCACTTTCAGGCGCCGGTGGCGGTGATCCGTTCGATGCCCAACACCCCGGTCTTGGTGGGTCAGGGCGTCAGCGCGATCTCGGGCGGCGCCCAGGTCACCAAGGACGACCTCGACTGGGCCGAGTCGATCCTGGGGGCGGTCGGCGTCGTCGTGCGCGTGACCGAGCGCAACCTCGACGCGGTGACGGGACTGTCGGGTTCGGGACCGGCCTACTTCTACTTGGTGGTCGAGGCGCTGATCGACGCGGGCGTGCACCAGGGGCTCTCGCGCGAGGTGTCGCGTCAACTCGTCGTGGGGACCTTCGAGGGTTCCGCGGCGTTATTGGCGAGTTCGGGCGAGTCGCCCGAAGAACTTCGCGCCCAGGTCACGTCGCCCGGTGGCACCACCGCGGCGGGACTGCGCATGCTCGAAGGACGGGCGGTGCGCGCGGCGTTCTTAGAAGCGGTGTCGGCCGCGGCCGAACGCAGTCGCCAACTGGGCCGTTAACGGCCTTCGATAACCTTTGGCTATGGCGACCCCCCGTCTGCGTGCACGAAAACTCTCCGAGCCCACGATCTCGCGCTTGCCCGTCTACCAGCGGATCGCCGAAGGCTGGCTCGCGCGTGGTCAGAATCGCATCGACTCACGCCAGATCGCCGAACTCGCGGGCGTCACGGCGACGACCGTGCGTCGCGACCTCGCCGGGCTCGGGACCCTGGGCACGAGAGGTGCCGGGTACGACGTCGGGGTCTTGAACGACCGCATCGGCGAGGCGCTCGGTCACGACCGCAAGTACGACGTGATCGTCGTGGGCCTGGGCAATCTCGGTCGCGCCCTCGTGAACTCCACGAACTTTCTGATCCGGGGCGCCCAACTCGCGGCGCTCTACGACGTCGATCCCCACGTCGTGGGTACCGAGATCGCCGGACACGTGGTTCGTCCCTGGAGCGACCCGATCGTTCCCGCGACCGTGGGCGTGATCTGCGTGCCGCCGTCGGCCGCCCAGGAGGTCGCGGACAAACTCGTGAAGGCCAATATTCGAGGGTTGCTGAATTTTGCGCCCCAGGTGATCACGACCCCTCTGGGTACCGCCGTGCACTACGTGGACTTCTCCATCGAGCTGCAGATCCTGATGTACCACCTCAACAACGGCACCGGGCCGCTCGGGGGCGGGCTCTTGCACTCGCTCGGCCTCGCCAACCCTCTTCGAGGGTCGTAGCATGACGTTCACTGTGGAGAACTCGTGGCACTGATATCGCTGGGCATCGACCACGAGAACGCGTCGCTCGACCTGCTCGAACGGGTCACGGTGCCCGAACACGAGTGGAGCAAGGTCCTGCGCACGTTGCTCAGCCAGCGCAACATCCACGAGGCGGTCTTCGTCTCGACGTGTCTGCGCACCGAAGTCGTGGCGGTCATCGATCGTTTCCACGGTGCCATCGACGAGGTGACCGAGACCCTCGCGCACGCCGCCAAGATCGACGCGGACCTGTTCAAGGAGAAGCTGACCGTCCACTTCGACCGGGGGGTCGCCACGCACCTGTTCAGCGTCGCGGCGGGTCTCAAGTCGGTCGTGCCCGGTGAGTTCGAGATCCTCGGTCAACTGCGCCGCGCGCTCGAACTCGCCCAAGAGGAGCACACCGCCGGTGCGGAGTTGACCGAGTTGTTCATTCGCGCCCTCGCCTCGGGCCGGCGCGTTCGCGCCGAAACCTCGATTGCGCGCGGCACCACGAGTTTCGCCCAGGCGTCGGTCTCGATGGCCCTCGAGGAATTGGCCGAGGACGTGCGCGGCGCGGAAGCGGTCGTGGTGGGCGCCGGGCAACTCGCCACGGGGGTCGTCAGGAGCCTGCTCGCGTCACCGGTGCCCCCGGCGCGGATCACCATCGTCAACCGCACGCTCGAACGAGCCGAGTCCTTGGCGCAGGAACTGGCCGACGACCGCGTGCGCGTCGCCGCGATGGCCGACCTCGCTGTGTCGGTGCGCGCGGCACGATTGACCCTCGTCGCCGTCGAGACGCCGTCGCCGTTGCTCGATCGCTCCGACCTCGAGGGCCTGACGAGTCCGTTGCTCATCGTCGACCTTGGCGTGCCCCGGGCGGTCGCCAGTGACGTCGACGAGTTGGCGCACGTGCGACGCGTCGACATCGGCGACCTGCGCGAACGCGTCGAGCAGGTGCTCGACGTTCGCCACGAGGCGGCCGACGCCGCCCAGGCAATCGTCCAGGCTGACGTGGAGAAGTACCTCAACGACCAGCGCGCCCGTGGCGCCGCGGCGATCGTGAGCGAGCTACGTGAATATTTCGACGAGGTCGTCGAAACGGAACTGGCCAAACGTGAGGGCGACTTGGGTGACCTCGACGACGAGCAGCGCGAGAAGGTTCGCTCGCTGATCCGTTCGGTCGTCGCCAAGATCGCCCACCGTCCGACGGTGGCCCTGAAGGAAGCGGCGGGCACCGACCAGGGGATCCGACTCAACGAGGCCACGCGCTCACTGTTTGACCTATGACCAGCGTGCGCCTGGCGACGCGACGTTCGCCACTCGCGCTGCTCCAGGCCCGGACCGTCCAGGGTTACCTCAGACAACGCGGCGTCGACGCCCAGCTGGTGGAAATCGACACCAGCGGCGATCAGCGTCTCGACGTGCCGCTCTCGGTGCTGGGGGGTGAGGGCGTCTTCGCGGTGGAGATCCAACGCGCGCTGCTGCGCGGGGACGCCGACGTCGCGGTGCACAGCGCCAAGGATCTGCCCAGCCAGTCGCCCGACGGACTGATGCTCGCGAGCGTGCCCGAACGACTCGACGCCAGTGACGCGTTGGTGGGGCGGTCACTCGAGGGTCTCGGTCCGGGGGCGACCGTCGCCACCGGATCCCCGCGACGTCGGGCGCTGCTCCTCGAACGACGGCCGGACCTTCGGGTGGTGGAACTGCGCGGCAACATGGCCACTCGCCTGGCGGCCGCGGGTTCGAACGGCGTCGACGCGGTCGTCGCCGCCACGGCGGCGCTCGAGCGTCTCGGCGCACTCGACGCGGTGGCCCAGCGACTCGACCCGGGTTGGTTCGTTCCTCAGGTCGGTCAGGGCGCGCTCGCCCTCGAAGCGAGGATGGACGACCTCGAGACGTTGCTGGTGCTCGAATCGATCAACGACCACGACGCCTTTGCCTGCGTGGCGGCCGAACGCGCGTTCCTGCGCGAACTCGGACTGGGTTGTTCGATACCCGCGGGTGCGAACGCGACGATCACGAGTGGCGTGCTCACGCTGCGCGGGGTGATGATCGGGGTCGACGGCAGTCGAAGCGTGCGATCTTCTCTCGAGGGCTCCAGTCCCGAGACGCTCGGCTCGCAACTCGCGCGCACGCTGCGCGACGAGTTGGGCGGGGGATCGCTGCCCGGCTGGGCGCCGGAAGCGTGAAGATCGTCCTCACCAGAGAGGCCGGCCACAACGGCGAGCTGCGCGCCCTCACGCCTCCCTCGGCGATTGTGGAGGAGGTGCCGCTCACGACGACGAAGTACCGCGAACGCGGCGACGTCGAAGCGCAACTCGAGGCCTCGGCGTACTACCGGGCGTTCTGGTCACTCGTCGTGACCAGTGCGCGCAGCGGCGACTACGTCGAATCAGCGATGCGCGCGCTTCGACGAGGGGCCGCGGTGTACAGCGTGGGTCCCGCGACGACACGACTGCTCGTCAGCCACGACATCGTGGTGAGCGCGGAGTCCGCGACCACGGCCCTGGACTTGGCGCCGCTCGTGCGTCGCGGGCCCGTCTTGGAACTCGGCGCCGCCGCCGCGCGCGAGGATCTCAGTCGGGCTTTGCGCGAGCGCGGTCTGATCGTCGAACACGTCGCGTGCTACGAGACGGTGGCGATGGAGCTCTCGACGGCCCAGCGCGAGACACTCGCGCTCGCTGACGTCGTCTTCATCGGGGCACCGTCGGCCTGGTCGGTCGCCAAGGACTTCGTCGCGCCCTCGTCGTGGGTCGTCGTGCCCGGCGTCACGACCGGCGACGTCGTTCGCGAAGTCCACGCGAGGGTCCTCGAGGGCTGGGACCCCTCGCTGCGCGACACGCTCGCGGGATTGGAACTCTAGGCAAGGCTCGCGAGAAGCGGTAATAGGCTGGCGAGGTGTTTCCGACCGAACGTCCCCGCCGCCTGCGTCGCACGCCCGCGTTGCGCGCGCTCGTCGCCGAGACGTCGCTCGCGCCCAGTGACCTCGTCGCGCCGTTGTTCGTCGCCGAAGGTCGCGAGGAGCCAACCCCGATACGCTCGCTCCCCGGCCATTTCCAGCACACGCTGACCTCGTTGCTCGACGAGGTCAAGGCCCTGCGCCACGCGGGCGTGAATTCGGTGATCCTCTTCGGGGTCCCCGAGCACAAGGACGAGGTCGGTTCGGGCGCCTGGGATCCCAACGGCGTCGCCCAGGTCGCGCTGCGCGCGGTGCGCGACGAGTTCGGCGACGACGTGGTGCTGATGGCCGACCTGTGCCTGGACGAGTACACCAGTCACGGACACTGCGGGGTGCTGCGCGCCAACGGCACCGTCGACAACGACGCGACCATCGAGCTGTACGCGCGAACGGCGATCGCCCAGGCCGAGGCCGGCGCGGCGGTCGTGGCGCCAAGCGGGATGATGGACGGTCAGGTGGGCGCGATCCGCGCGGGCCTCGACTCCTCGGGTCACGAGGACACGGTGATCATGGCCTACGCCGCGAAGTACGCGAGCGGACTCTACGGTCCCTTTCGCGAAGCGGTGGGCGTCGAGATCGCCGGCGGCGGGGACCGGCGCGGCTACCAGCAGGACTATTCGAATCGTCGCGAGGCGTTGCGCGAGGCGCGCGCGGACGTGGCCGAGGGCGCCGACATCATCATGGTGAAGCCGGCCATGACCTACCTCGACGTGGTCGCCGACCTCGCGCGAGAACTCGACGTGCCGCTGTGCGCGTATCACGTAAGTGGCGAGTATGCGATGATCAAGGCCGCGGGACAGAACGGCTGGATCGACGCGGAAGCCGTGGCGATCGAACAACTAACCGCGGTGCGCCGGGCGGGCGCGGACTTCGTGTTGACGTACTTCGCGCGCGAGGTCGCCGAGGAGCTCGGACGTTGAGCGAGACCAACGAGTCGTGGTTCGAGCGGGCCAAGGCAGTCATCCCCGGCGGTGTTGATTCACCGGTGCGGTCGTTTCGATCGGTGGGCGGCACGCCCTACACCGTGCGAAGCGGCTCGGGCGCCTACGTCACCGACGTCGAAGGCACGACCTACCTGGACTTCGTGCAGTCCTACGGTGCGTCGCTGCTCGGTCACGCCCATCGCGCGGTCGTCGCGGCCCTGGGCGACGCGGCCGCGCTCGGTACGACCTTTGGCGCACCGACGCCCGGCGAGGTGGTGCTGGGTGAACTCATGACCGCACGCGTCGCGGGCCTCGAACAGGTCCGTCTCGTCAGTTCGGGCACCGAGGCGGTGATGAGCGCGGTCCGCCTGACGCGCGGGGTGACCGGCCGCGACACGATCCTGAAGTTCGACGGCTGCTATCACGGTCACTCCGACGCCCTGCTCGTCGCGGGCGGCAGCGGGGTCGCCCAACTGGGACTGCCCGGTTCGCGGGGAGTCACCGCGGGGGCCGTCGCGGACACCCTGGTCGCGCCCTACAACGAGGTGCCCACGCTCGACGAGTCGGTGGCGGCGGTGCTCGTCGAACCCGTGGCGGCGAACATGAACCTCGTCGCGCCCGTGGCGGGATTCCTCGCGGGCCTGCGCGAGGAGTGCGACCGGGTCGGCGCGCTGTTGATCTTCGACGAGGTGATCACCGGTTTTCGATTGAGTCTCGGCGGCGCCGAGGAGTACTACGGGGTCACGCCCGACGTCTGGTGCTTCGGCAAGGTGATCGGCGGGGGACTGCCCGTGGGGGCCTTTGGCGCTCGCCGTGAGTTGCTGACCGCACTCGCGCCCACGGGTCCCGTCTACCAGGCGGGCACCCTGTCGGGCAATCCTCTGGCGACGGCCGCGGGGGCGACGGTGCTCGAACTCGTGAGCGGCGAGGACCTCACCGATCTGGCGGCGCGCGTCGAGCGCTTCGCCGCGGGCCTCGCCACCGCGGTCGCGTCAGCGGGACTGTTCGCGTTGACCCCGAGCGTGGGACCGCTGATGGGCTTGTACCTCTCGCGCGAGGAGGTGGCGGCGCCGACGAACTTCGCCCAGGCCCGCGCGCTCTGCGATAACGGTCTCTACGGTCCGTTCTTTCACGCCATGCTCGACCAGGGGGTCGCGCTCGCGCCGGGCGCCTACGAGATCGTCTTCACGTCGCTCGCCCACAGCGACGAGGACCTGGAGCGGACCATTGCCTGCGCGGGCGAGGCGGCGCGGGTCGCCGCCGCGACGTGAGCACGCCCTTTCGCTCCGAGGGCTGGGTGGTGCGGCCGAGCTTCGTGCCCCACGGTCCCACGTCGCCGGTGACCCTGCTCGGTGACGAACAGGGACTCACCCAGTTGAGCGGCACTCCGCCGGTGGCCTGGCAGACGCCCTGGAGCGAACTCGCCAACGTGCAACTCGTGCGCTTCGCTCGGGGCCTGGCGTTGTTCGCCACCGCTGACGGCGTGCGCTACTGCTGGCGCACGGGTTCGACCAACGACTACGAGCGAATCGCGGCGGTGCTGAGCGAGCACGGCGGTCGCGTCGTTCGCCGGCGTCGTCGCGCGGGGATCTACGCGGTCGTTCTGGTCGTGCTGCTCGCGTCGGTGGCGGGTGGCATCGGGGCGTACTTCTCGAACGGCTCGAAACAGTCGAGCATCATCGCTCACACCAAGGCCATCAACCTCAGCGTGCGCGACCTGCCGAGCGGCTGGTCCGCGGCGTCGGGCTCGCTGCTCGCCGACCTGTTCGCCGCCCCGGGCAAGGTGATCACGTCGACCACCGTGACGACGCTTCCCGCGGCGAATTCCGCCTGGGCGAAGATCTCGGCACTCTTCCAGCGCTGTCTCGGGGTCTCGGCGCGCGCGGACCGCATGTACGGCGAGGCCGGCCAGGAACCCGACTACCAGGTCTCCTCACCGGTCTTTGGTTCGAGTGCCAACGGCGGCGGTGAGGTCGCCTCGGCGGCGCAGTATTACCGCACGACCACCATGGTGAAGAAGGACACCGCCGAGATGCGCGACGCGAACTTCGGCGCGTGCTTCGCCCAGTCCAACGCCGCGCTGCTCGAATCGGTGTACTCGGGCTCGACGACGAGCGCGGGTTCGGGCACCAACTGGCAACCGGTCACGTTCGTGCGGGGCTTCGCGCGCGGCGGGGTCGACGCCCTGAGCGTGCCCGGGCTTGCGGGTTCGCTCTACCTCGTGATGGTCCAGATCACGGCGGGTCACTACGAGGTGACCCTGGGGGCGCTGGTCGATTCTTGGCCCGCGCAGAAGTCGTTTATCGCGAACCTAGTGAATACCCTGCTGTCGCGCATGACGTCGGCGTCCTCGGCCGCCGTCTAGGGCACGTTGTTCGTGTCGTTCGCGGCGCGCGACGTGGTCGTGGCTGAGCGAGACGAACATGAAGATGCTGAAGAACACGTACCCCAACCAGACCACGGCCTGCATGACCGTGGGTTGTTGCGCGTAGCCGAGCAGCGAGTGCAGGATGTCACCCACGCTCGAGGATTCGGTCACTAGCCCGCTCGAGTTCCACAGCACGTGGTTGCCGAGTTTCAACCAACCGAGTTGTTCGAAGTTCTCCACGGCGTCGGCGAGCAGGCCCGCCGCGAAGAACATGAGGATCAGACCGAGCACGCGAAAGAACCGGCGCAGATTGAGCTTCGCTCCCATCTTGTACATGGCGTAGGCGAGGGCGAGGGCGACACAGAGGCCCAACAACGCGCCGACCAGCAACAGGTTGCCGTGCACGGGTGTCGCCGCCTGGCGCGAGCTCGCGAAGACGATGGCGAGGGTGAAGACCATCGTCTCGAGTCCCTCGCGGCCCACCGCCTGGAACGAGAGGACGCCGAGGCCCCAGCGGGTGCCCTTTGACAGGGCGAGGTCGCTCCTGGCTTGGAGTTCTTTGGCCATCGTGCGCGCGTGCTTGTGCATCCAGTAGGTCATGCCCGTGAGCACGCCCGCGGCGATCAGGTACGTCGCGGTCTCGAAGTACGTCTGGACGTTGGAACCCTCGTACTGCTTGATCAGAAAGAACGCGCCGAAACCGCCGGCGAGTATGAGGACCATCGCGGCCGCCACCCCGATCCAGACGTCGCGGAAGTGTTGACGCTGGTTGATCCGTGAGAGGTACGACAACAGGATCGCCACGATCATCGACGCTTCGATGCCCTCGCGCAAGAAGATGACGAACGTGGGGATCAAGGGTTCACCACGTCGCGATTGGGCGTTTCGTCACCGTGTCAGGCTAACGGGAACCAGGCCCGTGAAGGTTCGAACCGCGAACCCTGGAGGGCGAAGTGGTCGAGCGCGACTGAGTACTACTCCTAGCGTTACTACGTTGCACGTAGTAGAGTGGCGTGATGACCACACCGCCACTGGCCGGACTCCGTCGGGCGAACGATCCACCACTGCTGATCCTGACGAGTCTCGCCGGGGGAGCCAAGCACGGCTACGCACTCTCCAAGGACATCGAGTCGTTCGCGGGCATCGTGCTGAGCCCTGGCGCGCTGTACGGCGCGATCACCCGACTCGAGGAACGCGGACTGATCGAGGCCCTCGCGGGCGACGAGCGTCGTCGTCCCTACCGACTGACCAGCGAGGGCTCGAACGCCCTCGCGGGCGCACTTCGAGAACTGCGTCGGGTGACCGACGTGGCGACGAGCCGACTCGGGATCGCCGGGAGCGTCGCGTGAAGAACGTCGACTACGTCCACTACACGCGCTGGTATCCGAGATCCTGGCGCGATCGCTACGGAACCGAGTTCGTCGAACTACTCGAGGAGACCTACGCCGGCGAACGCGTGCCCGTGACGGCGCGACTCTCCATCGTGCGAGCAGGAACTTTCGAACGTGCCCGCGAGTTCGGCCTGGCGGGCGAAGTGGCGGGCGAAGGGAGAGCCGATCAACGGGCGATCACGGGTTCGGCTCTGGCCATTTGGATGGCGTGGGCCGGCTTCGTCGTCGCGGGATCGGTGTTCGCCAAGTACGTCGAACATTGGCAGTGGGTCACGTCGGCCCACGACCAGCGGTTGCCGACCGTCGCCTACGACGTCGTCGCCGCGGGCGCGATGCTCGGGGCGCTCGTCACCGGCGTCGCGGCGTTGGTGGCCCTGCCCGCGTTCCTTCGCCACCTTCGTTCGCAGGGTTGGCGTGGCGTGCGCGCGCCGTTGGGTCGTGTCGCGGTCGCCGGGCTGATCATGGTCGCGTCTACCGGTGCCTTGTTGTTCTGGGCTCGCTCGCTGCACGGTGGGGGCGCCGCGCCGTTCTGGCCCAATCGACTCGTGTTTCTCGCCTGGTTCGGGGTCGTGGCCGCGATGGTGTTCCTCGCCGCGGCGAGTGTGGGCGGCGTCGTACGGCGGGTGGCATTCTCGACGCGCGTGACCCGGATCTTCGGTGGACTCGCCCTCGCGATGAACGCCGTGCTCGTGGCGATCTTCGCCGGCGTAGTCACCTGGTGGGCGGCGATCGCCACGTACGCGCCCTGGTTCTTCGTGACCAATGTGCTCAGCGCACCCGCGACGACGGCGCCGCGGTCGTTCACGGTCGTCGGTTCGGTCAGCCACGTCGCGCCGGCGCCACTCATCGTCGTCGGTCTCGTGATGGTGCCGAGTCTTCTCGTCGCTCTCTACGGCTCGGCGAGGATCGCGGTGCGACTGGGACGCGCGAACTAGTCTCAGACGTCGCCGAGTCCGCCGAGCAGCCTCGCGTAGGCCTGTTCGGGGATGACGTCGGCGAGTCGTACGAGTGCGCGGTAGCCGACCTCGGCGGGCCCGTTGCGGTCGTTGCTCATCAGGTTCGCCATGATCTCGAGCAGTTGTTTCATGAGTGGTTCGATTCGAAGCCCTGCGCCGACGCACGCCGAGAGGATGCGTGGTTCGGAGATGACGCGCACGAAGGCGCGCGCGACCTTGTAGTAGTCGCCGTAGGCCTCGTCGAGCAGTTCGTCGTAGTGGGCGAGCAGCGAGTCGTCGTTCGCCACCAGCGCCTCGCCGAGCACGCTCGCCGCGAGTCGTCCGGTCTCGTAGCCGTAGGCGATCCCCTCACCGTTAAAGGGATTGACCGCCCCCGCGGCGTCGCCGATCGTGAGCGTGTTCGCGCCCACGTGGGGTCCGAGCGCGAGGCCCATCGGCAGGCGTCCGCCGGTCGCCGGACCACAGCAGGTCTCGTCGTTGAGTCCCCACGCCTCGGCGGTCTGGGCGACGAAGTATTCCTGGAGTTTGGTGGTGTTCACGCCCTTCCAGGCGCCACCGGTCGAGAGCAGTCCCACGCCCACGTTGACCCGGCCGTCGCCGAGGGGAAAGATCCAGCCGTAACCGGGCACCACCTTGCCCTGCGGGTCGCGAATGTCCAGGTGCGAGTCAATCCAGGGCTCGTCGTGGCGCGCACTCGTGTAGTAACCGCGCAGGGCCATACCCATGGGCCAGGCCTTATTGCGCGTGACACCCAGTTCACGGCCCACGCGCGAGTTCTGTCCGTCGGCGACGACCACGTAGCGCGCGCGCAGTTCAGCGAGTGTGCCGGTGTCCTTTTCCTTGACGACCACGCCGCGCGCGCCCTTTAGCGCGTGATCGGGCGCGGGGCTCGCGTCGAGCAGGCCGAGTACCTCGACACCATTTAATACGGTCGCGCCCTGGCTCTGGGCGTGCTCGGCGACGAGTCCGTCGAGATTGAAACGCGTGATGGTGTAGCCGTAGTTGGGGAATTTCGGGTGCTCGGGCCAGTTCATCTCGAGTGACGCCCCGAATCCGAAGGCCCGCAACCCGTTGTAGCGGTGTCCGTGCCGCGCGACCTCGCGCTCGAGTCCCATTTCTTTGAGTTGGTAGACCGAACGCGGCGTGAGGCCGTCGCCGCAGGTCTTCTCTCGCGGGAACGTCTTCTTCTCCACGAGGCACACGGACCAACCGGCCTGGGCGAGCCAGAAGGCGCACGCCGAACCGCTCGGACCCGCGCCCACGATCGCCACGTCGTAGACGGTGCTCGAGGTGAGGTCCTTCAGTTTTGCCACGGGTCGAGCCTAGGCCGTTGGACCTGGCGATCCGCAACGGCGGGGCCGGTCAAGTCTGATAAAAAGGTTCGGTGGACCAGTACTTACCTTTACTGGGACTCCTGATTCTCGGGGTGTTGTTCGCGTCGGGTTCACTTGTCGCGTCGGCGTGGTTGGCGCCGCACAAGCGTCCCACGGACGCGAAGCGCGCCCCCTACGAATGTGGGATCGTCCCCGAGAACGAGCCACCACAGCGTTTTCCCGTGCGTTTCTACCTGGTCGCGATGATCTTCGTGATCTTCGACATCGAAGTCGTCTTCATGTACCCCTTCGCCGTCGTCTTTCGCCAGCTGCACGTGTTCGGACTCATCGAGGTCCTCACGTTCTCGTTGACGGTCTTTGGCGCACTGGTGTTCCTCGTGAGCGAGGGCGCGCTGCAGTGGGGCCCCGTGAAGCACCTGACGATGGGCATGCCCGCGCGAACGAGTGCGTCGACCATCGTGCGAATCGGTCACGACCCCGAACAGGCGGCGTAGTGGGCCTCGAGGATCTCCAGCACAACTTCTTGACGGGCCAGATCGAAGACCTGGTGCGCTGGGCGCGTCGCGCCTCGGTGTGGCCCGCGTCGTTCGGACTCGCGTGCTGCGCGATCGAGATGATGGCCGCGGGTGCCGCGGACTTCGACCTCGCGCGTTACGGCATGGAGGTCTTTCGCAACTCGCCGCGCCAGGCCGACCTCATGATCGTGGCCGGGCGCGTCTCTCAGAAGATGGCGCCGGTGCTTCGCCAGGTGTACGACCAGATGATGGAGCCCAAGTGGGTCATCTCCATGGGCGTGTGCGCGTCGACGGGCGGCTTGTTCAACAACTACGCAATCGTCCAGGGCGTCGACCAGATCGTGCCGGTGGACGTCTACGCCCCGGGCTGCCCGCCGAGTCCCGAGACCCTGATGCACGCGATCCTCACCCTGCACGAGCAGATCCGCACCGGCGAGATCCTGCGTCGTCGCAGCGAAGGTCGTCCCACGCACGTCGAGGATGCGCAGAACCTCTGGACTCCCGAGGTGCCTGTCGCGGTGAGGGTGGGAACGCCGAAGTGACGTCCCTCGCTCCCTCGGCCCCCCCGGGCGTACTGACCAGCGATGGTCTCGCGGCAGACCTCGCGTGCTTTCCCACGCGCGCGCAGTACTTCGCGCTCGTCGAATCGTTCAAGAACGACGGATTCGAGATGTGCGTGGACGTGTGCGGCGTCGACTACCTCAACCACATGGACCGTCCGCTGCCCGAGGGCGTGGTCGCCACCCGCTTCGAGGTCGTGACGAACCTGCTCAGTCTCTCCAAGCGCGAGCGCGTGCGTATTCGCGTCCAGGCGGGCGACGACGAACCAGAGGTCGAGTCGCTCTTCGCGCTCTACTCGGGGGTCGAGGCAATGGAACGCGAGGCCTTCGACCTGTTCGGCATCGTCTTCACCAATCACCCCGACCTGACGCGCATCTTGATGCCCGAGGACTGGGAAGGTCATCCGTTGCGCAAGGACTACGGCGTCGGCAACGTGCCCGTGCAGTTCAAGGAAGCGCCAGGACCGCGATGAGCGATTCCACCGTGCGCGCCATTGACCGCGACGAGTTGCTCGTCGCCGAGACCTCCGAAGGCGAACAGGAACTTCAGCGCCGAGAGAAGACCCCCGTCGGCGAGCTCGGCCGCGAGATCGGCGCGGTGCTACGCAGTAACGACCTGCACATCGACCCCACGTCGATCGACGTCGAACGCCGCGACGACGAGACCATGATCATCAACATGGGTCCCTCGCATCCTTCGACCCACGGCGTGCTGCGGCTCATGCTCGAACTCGACGGCGAATACGTGCTCCGCTGCAAGCCGGTCATTGGCTACCTGCACACGGGCATGGAGAAGACCGCCGAGGAGCTCAGTTACATCCAGGGCGCCACCAACGTGACGCGCATGGACTACCTGTCGCCGGTCATCAACGAACTGAACTACTCGCTCGCGGTCGAGAAGTTGCTCGGGATCGAGGTGCCCGAGCGCGCGGTGTGGATTCGGATGTTGATGAGCGAGCTCAACCGCATGTCCTCGCACCTCGTGTGGATGGCCACCAACGGCATGGACCTCGGTTCCACGTCGATGATGATCTACGGGCTGCGCGAACGCGAGTTGATCCTGGCGTTCTTCGAGAAGACCGCCGGTCTTCGACTCAATCTCAACTACGTGCGCCCGGGCGGCGTCGCCGCCGACCTGCCCGACGGCTGGAAGGACGACGTCGCGGCGATCTGTGACACCATCGACGAGCGCACCTACGAGTACGACCAGTTGCTGACCGGTCAGCCGATCTTTCGCGAGCGCATGGTGGGCGTCGCGCCGATCACCGCCGAAGAGGCCCTGTCGCTCAGCGTGACCGGCCCAGTCCTGCGTTCGACCGGCGTGCCCTGGGACCTGCGTCGCACGATGCCCTACCTCGCCTACGACCAGGTCGAGTTCGACGTCATCGTCGGCACCTACGGGGACAACTTCGACCGATACGCGATCCGTCTCAACGAGATCCGCGAGTCGATCCGCATCGTGCGCCAGTGCGTCGAGATGATGCCGAGCGGTGACTACCGAAGCCAGGACCCCAAGGTCACCCCGCCGCCGCGCGCGCGCATCGGCGAATCGATGGAGGCCCTGATCCACCACTTCAAACTCTTCACCGAGGGGTTCCACGTGCCGGTGGGCGAGGTGTATTCGGCCGTCGAATCGCCGCGCGGCGAGATCGGTTGCTACTTGGTCTCCGACGGTAGTGCCAAGCCCTATCGACTGCACGTGCGCGGTCCGAGCTTCGTGAACCTGCAGGCCATTCCGCTCTTGATGCGTGGCGGTTCGGTCTCTGACGCCATCACCACCGTGTCGACCGTGGACCCGGTCTTGGGCGAGGTGGACCGATGAGCCACTTCCACCCCGAGATCCGCCAGCGCGCCGAAGAACTCGTCGGACTCTACCCGCGCGCACGTTCGGCGATGCTGCCCCTCTTGCACCTCGCCCAGGAACAGGACGGTTACCTGAGCCAAGAGGGAATCGACGAAGTCGCCGCGCTCACGGGCACCACCAGCGCGGACGTTCGTGGGACGGCGGCGTTCTACGACATGTTCCACCTCGAGCCGGTGGGCAAGTACGTGGTCGGGGTGTGCACGAACATCGCCTGTCTCTTGGCGGGCGGCGAGGAGTTCCTCGAACACGCCGCGCAGAAACTCGGCTGCGCGGTGGGATCGACCACCAGTGACGGACTGTTCACCCTCGAAGAGACCGAGTGCCTGGCCGACTGCGACAAGGCGCCCTGCGTGCAGGTGAACCACCGCTACGTGCGCACCACGACGCCGTCGGCCTTCGATGAATTGGTCGACGGACTACGCGCGGGCCAACTTGACGCCGACGTGCCCGCTCACGGCACGCTCATCCGCGTTCGCCGTAGTGGGGGACTGCGCGCTGGCCACCAGGAGATCGTCGATCAACGCGCGCGTTCGTCCGCGGCGCGAGCCCAGCGCGAGGAGGCGAAGTAATGGCGGTCCTCGACGCGCCCCGCATCGTCTCGTCACGAGCGCAGTACGCGGACTCACACACCCTCGCGCGCTACCTCGCGACCGGCGGGTACGTCGCACTTCGCAAGGCCCTCACCATGTTCCCCGAGCAGGTCGCGGCCGAAGTGGACGCGGCGTCGCTGTTGGGCCGTGGCGGCGCGGGCTTTCCCGCGGGCCGCAAGTGGTCGATGCTTCGCAAGTCGCCCGTCTCGTATCTCGTGGTGAACGGTGACGAGTCCGAACCGGCCACCTTCAAGGACCACTTCCTCGTCGAGCGCGACCCCCACCAATTGGTCGAGGGCGTGATCATCGCGGCCTACGCGTTGCAGGTGAGCCAAGCCTTCATCTACCTGCGCGGTGAGTTCGCGCTCGGGCTCGAGCGCGTGCAACAGGCGGTGAACGACGCCTACGCCGAGGGCGCGCTGGGCTCGAACATCTTCGGTTCGGACTTCTCGCTCGACCTCGTCGTGCACCCTGGTGCCGGCGCCTACATCTGTGGCGAGGAGACCGCACTCATCGAGGGGCTCGAGGGCAAGCGTGGCTTCCCGCGCATCAAGCCGCCCTTCTTCCCCGCGGTGACCGGTCTCTACGGTGAACCGACGGTCGTCAACAACGTCGAGACGATGTCGAACCTGCCCTGGATCGTGAACAACGGCGGGGCGGCCTTCGCCGCCCTCGGTGCCGGCCGCTCCACGGGCACGCGGTTGTTCGCCCTCGCGGGTCGGGTGAACAACCCGGGCGTCTACGAGATCGAGATGGTCAAGAACACCTTTCGCGACTTGATCTACGACCCACAACTCGGTGGCGGCGTGATCGGCGGACGAGCGCTCAAGGCGATCATCCCCGGCGGGGTCTCGGCACCCTGGTTCGGACCGGACCTGCTCGACCTGCCACTGGGTCAGGACGAAGTGGGTGAGAAGGGTTCCATGCTCGGCTCGGGCTCGGTCGTGGTGCTCGACGAGACGAGCTGTGTCGTGCGCGCCGCGTGGCGGATCACCAAGTTCTTCTCGCGCGAGTCGTGTGGTCAGTGCACGCCGTGTCGCGAGGGCTCGGGATGGATCGAGCGCGCGATGTACCGTCTCGAACACGGCGGCGGACGCATGGAGGACATGGATCTGCTGCTCGACCTTTGTGACAACATCGCGCCGGGACTCTCCTGGCCACCCCAACAGACGACGATCTGCGTGCTGGGTTCCTCGATCCCGTCGTCGGTGCATTCAGCGATCGCCATGTTCCCCGATGACTTCAAGGCCCACGTGCTGCACGGGGGGTGTCCGCATGACTGACGTCATCCGCACCACCGTGACCATCACCGTCAACGGCCGCGAGCTCGAGGTCAAGCCCGGCGAGTTGTTGATCGAAGCCGCCGAGCGAGCTGGCGAGTACATTCCGCGCTTCTGTTATCACCCGCGAATGGAACCGGTGGGGATGTGCCGTATGTGCCTGGTCGAGGTCGACGGTCCGCGCGGGGCGACACTCCAGCCGGCCTGTTACTTGCACGTCAACGACGGCATGAGCGTGTGCACGAACTCCGAGAAGGTGAAGAAGGCCCAGGACGGCGTGCTGGAGTTCCTTCTGGCGAACCACCCCCTCGACTGTCCGATCTGCGACAAGGGCGGCGAATGTCCTCTCCAGGATCAGACGCTCGCGCACGGCTCGGGCGAGACGCGCTTCATCGAGGAGAAGCGCCATTTCGTCAAGCCGATCCAGATCGGCGAGTTGGTCCTGCTCGACCGCGAACGTTGCATCCAGTGCGCGCGCTGCACGAGGTTCTCGGCCGAAGTGGCGGGCGACACCGAGATCGCCTTCTCCGGTCGCGGGGACCTCATCGAGGTGGCGCCGTCACCCGACAAGCCGTTCAACTCGGTCTTCTCGGGCAACACCGTTCAGATCTGTCCAGTCGGGGCGCTCACCGCCAAGCCCTATCGCTTCAGCGCTCGACCCTGGGACCTCGAACAGGTCGAGAGCACTTGTACGACGTGCGCGGTGGGTTGTCGCGTGGCGGTCCAGTCATCGGCCAATCGGCTCACTCGCGTGCTCGGGGTCGACAGTGACCCGGTCAATCACGGGTGGCTCTGTGACAAGGGTCGCTTCACGCTGGACTCGATCGACCAACATCCCGACGCGACCGATCCCCTCGACCCGGCGACGCGACTCGTCGCCCCGCTCGTTCGTGTGAACGGTGTGCTCGAACCAACGAGTTGGGGCGACGCACTGTCGGTCGCGGCGACGATCCTGCGCGAGGCGAGCGAGACGCCCGAGGGCGTCGGCGCGATCGGCGGCGCCTCGCTCACCAACGAGGGCGCCTTCGCCTGGGAGCGCCTCGTGCGCGGCGTGTTGGGCAGCGACAACCTCGACGCCCAGTTCGGTGACGGACTCGACCCGGTGCTGCTCCAGGCGTTGCCGCGCGCGACCATCGACGAGGCCGCGAGCGCCTCGACCGTCGTGACGCTCGCCGGCGACCTGCGCGAGGAGTTGCCCGTCCTCTTCCTGCGACTGCGCGAAGGCATCGTGCGCGATCACCACGCGCTGGTCGAATTCTCGTTCGGAGCGTCCGCCCTGTCGGGGCTCGCGCGCGTCTCGCTCGTGGTTCGCCCCGGCGAGGCCCACCTCGCGGCTCGCTGCGTCGCCGATCGCGCGGACGCGCCCGCCGGTGTCGCGTTCACCAACGACGAGCTCTTCGAGGCCCGCCGTCTCATCGGTGAGAGCGGCGAGGGCGTCGTGTTCGTGGTGGGGCGCGCGAACCTGGCCGAAGATCCGCGCGTGCTCGAAGACGCCATCCGCCGCTTGGCCCAGCGCTTCCCGGACGCGAAGTTCCTCGTGGGCCTGCGACGGTCCAACGTCGCCGGGGCCCTCGACATGGGTCTCGGTCCTCGACTGCGCCCGGGGCGCGGCGTCGACCTCGCCTCGACGGGTCGCGACACCTCCGCCCAGCTCGACGCGTTGCGTGCGGGCCACCAGAAGGCGCTGCTCTTGTTGGGCGGTTCGCTGCTCGAGAACGTGACCGACGTCGCGGGCGCGAAATCGGCCCTGGCCAACGCGCGAGTCATCGCCGTCAGTGGTCACGGCGGTGCGACCCTCGCCTACGCGGACGTGGTGTTGCCCGCCGCGGTCCAGCACGAGCGCCGCGGCACGGTCACCAACATCGAGGGCCGCGTGAGTGCCGTCGCCCCCAAGATCGTCGCACCGGGATCGGCCTGGCCCGACGTCGCCATCGCGGCCGAACTCGCCGAGCAACTGGGCCAGAGCATCGGGCTCTCGTCAGAAGAGCAGGCGGCCAAGACCATCGAGGAGACGACGGGTTACCCGGCCCTGTCGGTGATCAACGACGAACAGCACGACGGTCGGGTGGTCGGACGCCCTGACGCGTCCTCGCTGCGCCACGCCCTCGATCCAATGGCCTTTCCCGGCATCCGTTCGGCCGACAGCGTGGGACTCGCCTCCTACACCGGCGCCACGGTCGAGCCGAGGGCCGAACGCGCAGGACAGACCCGACCGGCGACGCTTGAGGACCTCGGACCGACCTCGCCACTCGAGGTGCCACTCGCCGACGCGTATTCGCTGCGTCTGGTGGTCTCGCGTCGGCTCTACGACCGGGGCGTCGCGATGCAGGGATCGCCGGCGTTGCACAATCTGATCGTGCCGAGCGTGTTGACGCTGAACCACGTGGACCTGGACCGTCTGGGCGTGCCCGAGGGCAGCGTTGTCACCGTGACCGGAGCGGGGGGCAGCGTTCGACTCGCCGTGCGCTTGGACAACGGCGTGGCGCGCGGCTCGGCCGACGTGGCCTTCGCCACGCTCAGTGAGGACGGCGAAGACGTCGTCGCGGCGTTGGTGGACCCCGCGAGCGTCATCAGCCAGGTCCGGGTGGAGACGCGATGAACCAGCTCTTCGCCGCGTCGGACCCCCTGTTCAATCACGGCACCGGGGACTGGATCGTGCTCTTGATCGTGCTCGTGAAGATCCTCGTGGGTTTCGGCGCGTTGATGGGCGCGGTGATCATCATGATCTGGTTCGAGCGCAAGGCGATCTCGGACATGCAGAGTCGCATCGGCCCGCAACGCTGGGGTCCCTTCGGACTGTTCCAGACGCTGGCCGACGGTCTCAAGTTGATCGGCAAGGAAGACCTCGTACCCGCCGAGGCGGACGTGTTCGTCTTCAAGCTGGCGCCGTACCTCGTGGTGATCCCCGCGTTCATCACGTTCGCGATTGTGCCCATCGGGGGCACGTTGCACATCGCGGGCCACGTCGTGCTCTTGCAGATGGCGAATCCGCCGATGGGCATCTTGTTGATGCTCGCGATGTCGGGCATCTCGGTCTACGGCGTGATGCTGGCGGGTTGGTCCTCGGGTTCGAAGTATCCGCTGCTCTCCTCGGTTCGCGCGAGCGCCCAGATGATCAGTTACGAGGCGGCTCTCGGCATGACCATCGTGACGGTCATCCTCGTGACCGGAGCGCTCACCACCCACAACATCGTTCTCTCCCAGGGTGGCGGGATCTGGCACTGGAACCTGATCCGCCTGGGGTTCGTGCCCTTCGTGATCTTCCTGATCGCGATCACCGCCGAGCTCAACCGACCGCCCTTTGACGTCGTCGAAGCCGAGAGCGAGCTCGTCGGCGGGTTCCACACCGAGTACTCGTCGTTCCGATTCGCGATCTTCTTCCTCGCCGAGTTCATGAACACGATCACGATGTCGGCGATCATGGTGACCCTCTTCTTCGGCGGACCCGCGGGTTGGGTGCCGCCGGTGGCGCACTTGAAGTGGGTCTTTCCGATCGTCTGGTTCGTCGTGAAGACGGCGATCTTCTGCTTCTGTTACATCTGGTTTCGCGCGGCGCTGCCGCGTTTCCGTTACGACCAGCTCATGGACCTCGGCTGGAAGCGGCTCATCCCCCTGAGTCTGGGATGGATGCTCGTCGTGGCCGGTTTTCTCATCTCCTGGCGCTGGGGCGTCTTGATGATCAGCGCGGTGCTGTTCGCCTGGATCGTGCTCACGCGCGCCTTCGAACTCGGCAAGACCCGCGAGTCCGGTCCCGAGCGGGTGCTGCCCACGGTGGGGGAGCGTCCGATCCCGGGTCGACTCATCCGCAAGCTCAGTGACGAGGAGCGATAGTGGCGAGTCCCTTCTCCTTCTTCGGTGGCTTCAAACTGACCCTGGCGCACATCGGTCGTCCGAAGGTCACGACGAGTTACCCCCAGCACAAGCGAGCCAAGCAGCCTCGCCAACACGGCCGCCACGTCCTCAACCGCTACGAGGACGGGATGGAGAAGTGCATTGGCTGCGAGTTGTGCGCGGGCGTGTGTCCGGTCAACTGCATCTACGTGCGCGGCCTCGACAACCCGCCCGACCACCCCGTGAGCCCGGGTGAACGCTACGGCTACGTCTACGAGATCAACTACCTGCGCTGCATCCACTGCGACCTGTGCGTCGAGGCGTGCCCCACCCAGGCCATCACCGAATCCAAGATGTTCGAGTTCTCCTTTACCAACCGGGCCGACGCGATCTACACCAAGGCCGAACTACTGGTCGACGACCAGGGGTTCCCCCAGCGCCTGCCCTGGGAGGACTGGCGCGAGGGCGAGGCGGCGATGACCGGCGGCTGGATGCGCGCCACGTCACCCGCCGGTGACGCGGCCTTCGAAGGCGTCGTGCAGTGGACCGGTGACCTCGGCGTGGGCGTGCGCGCCGCCGAGGGCGGCCAGTCGGATCGGCGCGACGACGAGGCGACCGGCACCAAGTCCCTGCGCGAGGTGTTCTATCGCCACCTCCAGCCCGAGGACGTCCCGCTCGATCGTCGCGGGATCCAGGGCATGGTACGAAACGCGCGCGAGAAGATGCCGCGCCGCTCGCGAGGCGATCGGGGCGAACAGTGAGCGCCGCGATCGGCTACTCGTGGCCGAACATCCTCGTCTTCGCCGCCGCCGCGGTCCTCGTTGTCGTGGGCGCTCTGGGAGTGATCACCTTCAAGAATCCCGTGCACAGCGCGCTGAGTCTGATCATGACGTTGTTCGGGGTCGCGGTCGCCTTCGTCGCCCAACAGGCCGACTTCCTCGCCGCCGTGCAGATCATTGTCTACGCCGGCGCGATCGTCGTGCTGTTCTTGTTCGTGATCATGTTCCTCGGCGTCGATCGCAAAGAGCACGTGCACGTCGAACCGTTGGTCGCCCAGCGCCCGCTGGCGGCCCTCGGGGTCCTGATCACGGTGGGCGGTCTCATCGCCCTGTTGGCCGAGTCGCACTGGGTGACCGGCGTCAAGTCGGTCTCGACCGCCGGGACGGCGCTCGCCACGGGCCAGGCGAACGTGCGCCAACTCGGTACGGCGGTCTTCACGACGTATCTCTTCGCCTTCGAGGCAACGGCGGCGCTGCTCGTGATCGCGGTCGTGGGCGCGGTCCTGCTCGCGCGACGCGAGCGTTCGCTCACCAGCGAGGAGGTGGACGAATGAACGTGCCCGCCGCCTGGTACCTCGTGCTCGCCGCCGTGCTCTTCGGGATCGGCGCCTTCGGCCTGCTGACGCGTCGCAGCGCGTTGATCATGTTCATGTGCGTCGAGTTGATGCTGAACGCGGTGAACCTCACCTTCGTGACCTTCGCCAGGACGCTGAGCGACATCGGGGGACAGGCCACGGTCTTCTTCGTGATGGTCGTCGCCGCCGCGGAGGTCACGGTGGGACTGGGCATCGTCGTGGCGGTGTTCCGACGCCGAGCCTCGACCTCGGTGGACGAGCTGTCGGAGTTGAAGGGCTGAGATGGCGCACGTCTCCACGCTGATCCTGTTGTTGCCGCTGCTCGGCTACGCCGCGGTGCTGCTCAACGGCAAGAACATGAACGAGTCCCAGATCGGCGCCGTCGCGACGGGCGTAGTGGGCCTCAGCTTCGTCGCCTCGGTGATCACCTTCGTGCTGCTCCTGCACCGCGGCAACCGTCAGGTGACGGTCCAACTCTTCAACTGGATCGACGTCGGCCGCTTGCACGTGCCCGCGGCACTGTTGGTCGACCCGCTCTCGATCACGATGTGTCTGTTCGTCACGGGCATCTCGACGCTGATCCATCTCTATTCCATTGGCTACATGCACGGCGAGAAGGACTACAAGAAGTTCTTCCTCTACCTCAACCTCTTCGTGTTCTCGATGCTGACCTTGGTGCTCGCCAACAACCTGGTGCTCACCTTCGTGGGCTGGGAAGGCGTGGGGGTGTGCTCGTACTGGCTCGTGAGCTACTACTTCGACCGCGACTCGGCCGCCTCGGCGGGCAAGAAGGCCTTCATCTACAACCGCGTCGGCGACGTCGGACTGCTGGTGGCGATGTTCTTGCTGTTCTCGCGCACCGGCACGCTCACCTACGTCGGGGTCTTCGAGAAGGCCGGCACGCTCACGCCCACCGTCGCCACGTTGGTGGTACTCGCCTTGCTGCTCGCCGCGACCGGCAAGAGCGCTCAGATCCCCCTGTTCAACTGGCTACCCGACGCCATGGAGGGTCCGACGCCGGTCTCGGCGTTGATCCACGCGGCGACCATGGTCACCGCCGGGGTCTACCTGCTCGTGCGCATGTCACCGGTGCTCGCCCTCTCGTCGTCGGGCCGCACGACCATCGCGGTGATCGGTGGGGTGACCGCGTTCGTCGCCGCGACGATCGCGACGTCCCAGAAGGACATCAAGAAGGTCCTCGCGTTCTCGACCGTCTCCCAGATCGGCTACATGGTGCTCGCCGTGGGCGTGGGCGCCTACGGCGCCGCGATCTTCTTGATGGTGAGCCACGCGTTCTTCAAGGCCCTGCTCTTCTTGGGTTCGGGTTCAGTGATCCACTCGCTCAACGGCGAACAGGACCTGCGAAAGATGGGGGCGCTGCGAAAGTACTTGCCCCTCACGTTCCCGACGTTCCTCGTGGGTTGGCTCGCCATCTCGGGCATCCCGCCCTTCGCGGGTTTTTGGGCGAAGGGCGACGTGCTGACCAACGTCTTCGCCCACAACAAGGCCCTGTGGGTACTCGGCGTGGTCACCGCGATCCTCACCGCGTACTACATGAGCCGTCTGTTCGTGCTGACCTTTCGAGGGACCGAACGGTTCCGCGAGGTCACCCACGGCCACGACCCGCACGAATCGGCCTGGGTGATGACCACGCCCCTCGTGGTCCTCGCGGTGCTCTCGGTGCTCGGCGGCGCCCTCAACCTGCCGTGGGTCCACGTCGACTCGTTGACGCACTTCCTCGGCTCGACCTTCGGGTACGTGGCGCCGGTCGCGAGCCAGAGCACGCTCAGCCAGTGGGGGCTCGCCGGCGTGGACGTCGCGGCGGCCCTGATCGGACTCGCCGCGGCCTTCGCCATCTGGCGCGGTCGCTACGAGGACGAGCGACTGACCCCGCGGTTCCTCGAACGCGTGTGGTACTGGGACGACGTCTATGACGCGACCATCGGCCGTCCGCTCGAGCACTTGGCGGTCTTCAGTGACGCGGTCGTCGAGGACGAGGTCATCGACGGCGGCGTGATGGGCCTCGCCGCGGGGATCGTGCGCAGTTCCCAGGGTGTGCGAAAGATCCAGTCGGGTTTCGTGCGTCACTACGCGCTCGCGATGGCCCTCGGGGTCGCGGTCATCGTGGTCTACCTCGTGGCGAGAGTCGGTTAAGCATGCACTCGTCGCTCTGGCTCTCCGCGCTGCTCGTCGTGCCGCTACTGGGTGCGCTGGGCGCCGCGCTCGGACGCTCCAAAGAGGGTCTGTCCTACGCCGTCGCGGTCGCCAGCGCGGTGGTGGAGATGGCGATCGGCGTCGTGATCTTCTTCCTCTACAACGCCCACGTCGCCGGGGCGCAGACCTTCGACTTCGCCACGCGCTACGTGCTGTCGGCGCCCTTCGGTTTGGCCTACGACGTGGCGCTCGACGGCATCTCGTTGTTCATGGTCGAACTCACGGCCATCGTCGTGTTGCTGGCGCTGCTGGGTGGTCGCGACAAGCGACGCGAGCCGAGCTTCGTGTCGTGGCTGTTGATCCTTACCTCACTGACGATGGGCAGCTTCGTCGCCCACGACCTGCTGGAGTTCTTCATCTTCTTCGAACTCACCCTCGTGCCGTGCTACTTCATCATCTCGGGCTGGGGCGGCGCCGAACGCAACAAGGCGGCCCTGAAGTTCTTCCTCTACACCTTCAGCGCGTCGGCGTTCCTGCTGATCGGCGTGTTGTACCTGGGCTTCGCCCACCAGCACCAGACCGGTGGTACGCTCACCTTCGCCTACGGGGTGCTTGCGTCCACCTCGATGACCCACTCGACCGCGATCTGGTTGTTCGTCGCGTTCGCGATCGCCTTCGCCGCCAAGGCCCCCATCTGGCCGTTGCACACCTGGTCGCCGCTCACCTACGCCGAGGCGCCGACGGCGGGATCGATCGAACTCTCGGCGCTGCTCGCCAAGCTCGGTTCCTACGGGCTGCTGCGCTTCGCGGTGGGACTGTTCCCCCTGGCGCTCGCGGACGTGCGACCGGTCCTGCTCACCCTGGCGGTGATCGGCATCCTCTACGGTTCGATCCTCGCCTGCGTCGCCAAGGACCTCAAGCGCTTCGTCGCCTACAGTTCACTCGCCCAGATGGGCTTCATCACCCTGGGGGTCATGTCGGGTTCGAAGATCGCCACCGTCGGGGCGATCCTTTTGATGTTCAACCACGGCGTCATCACCATCGGCTTCTTTCTCATCATCGGTTTCATCGAACAGCGCCGCGGCAGTTACCAGGTCGCCGACCTCCAGGGTCTCCAGGGTCCCGCGCCGGTCTTGGCGGGGGTGTTCACCGTTGTGATGCTCGCCTCGATCGGCCTGCCCGGGTTGTCGGGCTTCGTCAGTGAGTACCTGATCCTCATCGGCACCTTCGCGGTGCACGCCTGGTGGGGCGTGGTGGGCGCCTTCGGCGTCGTGGCGGCGGCGGTCTACCTGCTCTGGGCGTACCAGCGCGTCTTCCAGGGTCGCGCCGTGGGGGCCAACGCCTCGATACCCGACGCATCGACCAAAGAACGTTGGGTCCTGGTGCCGATCGTGGTGCTGATCGTGGCGCTCGGCGTGTTCCCGCGTCCAGTGCTTGATCGGATCTCGCCGTCGGTCCAGCAGTTGATCGAACACGTGGCGCCGAGCGGGGTGACCAAGTGAGCACGGTCGCGCCCATCGTGATCCCGTCGATCCACTACCTGGCGATCCTGCCGGTGCTGATCTTGTTCGGCGCGTCGTTGGTGCTGCTCTTCGTGACCTCACTCGTGCGCACCAAGGTCACCCAGGCGCTCGCCACGTCGATCTGCGTGGGCGCGTCGCTCGCGGTGCTCGTGACCACGTACTTCCAGTGGCGCTGCCTAGACAAGTCCGGACCGTCCACGACCATCGCGCACGCCATCGTGCTCGACGGTTTCAGCGTGGTCGCGACCGCGGTCATCGCGCTGAGTCTTCTGATGTCCTCGTTGGTCGCCCACGACTGGGCGGTGCGCGAACGCGTCCAGGGGGCCGAGTACCAGATCCTCGCCCTGGCGGCGTCGGCCGGCGCGGTCCTGATGGGCCAGGCGAACGACCTGATCGTGATCTTCCTCGGCCTCGAGATCATGTCGTTGGGCCTGTACGTGTTGGTGGCCTTTGACCGGCACCGCTCGACCTCGGCCGAAGCGGCGCTGAAGTACTTCTTGCTGGGCGGGTTCGCCTCGGCGATCTTCATCTACGGCGCGGCCCTCGTCTACGGGGCGACGGGCACGACGAACCTGACGACCATGTCGTACTTCCTCGCGTCCAACGTCCTGTTGCGCCCGGGACTGCTCTACGCGGGCGGCGCGCTGTTGATCGTCGGCTTTGGCTTCAAGGTGGCCGCGGTCCCGTTCCACCTCTGGTCGCCCGACGTCTACGAGGGTGCGCCGACGCCGGTGACCGGTTTCATGGCCTCGATCGTCAAGGTCGGCGCGTTCGCCGGCTTCGTGCGCGTCGTGATCTCGGCGCTCGGGACCCAGGTCGAGACGTGGCGGCCGATCCTGTGGGTGCTCGTCGTACTCACCACCGTCGTGGGCGCGTCACTCGCGCTCGTCCAACGCAACGCCAAACGGATCCTGGCCTACTCGTCGATCAACCACGCCGGCTTCATCCTGCTCGGCATCTGGGCGGGCAGCGTGCGCGGCGTGGCCGGGACGCTGTTCTACGTGCTGACCTACGCGCCGACGGTCGTGGCGACCTTCGCGGTGGTTTCCCTCGTGGGCGCACTCGGTGACGAGAACCACGCCATCGACGCCTACCGTGGGCTCGCGCGACGCCAACCCTGGCTCGGCGCGGCGATGGCCGTCCTGCTGCTCTCCCAACTGGGCGCGCCCTTGACGACCGGTTTCTACGCGAAGTACTCGGTGCTCGCGGCCGCGATCGACCAGGGCGGCATCGCGCTCGCGTTGATCGCCCTGTTGAGCGCGGCGATCGCCGCCTTCTTCTACCTGCGCTGGGCGCTCGCGCTCTACGCCGACGAGTCCGTGGACGCGGCGCGCGTCGTCGTGCCGCGCTCGACGGGTCTGGTGATCGGCGCGGGCGTGGCGATGACCCTGGTTTTTGGTGTCTGGCCCGGTCCGTTGGCGACCCTCGCGCAGCACGCGACGCTCCTGTTCCACCCGTGAGTCTCGTCGGCGTGGCGACCTGCGCGGGGGTCGACGCCGATCCCAACTCGCGCTTTCGCGGCGACCAGGTCGACCCCGACTCGCCGCTGCTCCTCGCGGCCCTGGCCGAACGAGGACACGTGGGTGAACTCGCGATCTGGGACGACGAGCGCGTCGACTGGGATCGTTACGACCTGACGGTCGTGCGCTCGACCTGGGACTACGCGGGGCGCCGAGCGGAGTTCCTCGAGTGGGCGCGCGGCGTGGCGCGGATCGTCAATCCCTACGACGCGCTCGAGTACTCGTCGGACAAGCACTACCTCGCCGACCTGGGCGCCGCCGGGCACCGGATCGTGCCGTCGTACTTCTGTGACGTGGGCGACAGCCCGATCTTTCCCTCGGGCGACTTCGTCGTCAAACCCTGCGTGGGCGCGGGCTCGATCGACGCCGAGCGCTACGGACCCGACCAGTGGGCGCTCGCTAACGCGCACGTGGCCTCGCTGCACGAGCGCGGCCGCGACGTCTTGATCCAGCCGTACGTCGGGTCGGTCGACGAGTCGGGCGAACGCGCGCTCGTGTACATCGACGGCGAGTTCAGTCACGCGATGACCAAGGGTGCGATGCTCAACACCCCCGCGCCCGAGCGTGACGCGCTGTTTCGACTCGAGGTGCTGCGGCGCGCCCAGGGCGAGATCGACGCCCGCCAGTTCGCCGAGCGCGTGCTCGCCGACCTCGAATGGCGCGACCTGCTCTACGCGCGCGTGGACCTCGTCGAAGACGAGGGCGGCTGGGCGCTGATGGAACTCGAACTGGTCGAACCCTCGCTGTTCTTGCAGTTCGAGCCCGACGCGGCGACGCGACTCGCCCGGGGAATCGCGCGTCGACTCGAGACCGCCTAATCCGACGTCGGTCGCAGCACGACGGTGCGCGCGAACTTGTCGGTCAGCGTCTGGTTCTTCTTGTCCCACAGCGGCCAGAGCAAGTTCACGATGAAGGGGACCAGCAGCACGAGCGCCACCAGGGCGTGTCGACCCTCGGCGAGCTTCTGCTGGGTCGTCGGGTGCAGGTAGCGCGTGTAGTGGTACAGGTTGCCGAGCAGCGAGAGCGCGCAGTACAACGCCGTGCGACGTATCGCCTGCAGGCGGGTGATCGTCACGCCGTCGTCGACGTTGGCGACGTGCACGCGCGCCACCTTCATGCCGAGGGTCTGGCCCGAGGCGAAACAGAGGAGCAGCGTGCCGTAGGCGAAGGTCACCGCCGCGTTGAGTACGGCCGCCAGGTAGACGTTGACGTTCGCCGAACGCAGCGGAAACGCGATCACCACGCCGAGCAGTATCGAGTCGATCAAGTAACCCAACACGCGCCACCAGTAGCCCGCGAGTGGTTGGGTGCTCGCCGGGGTTTCCTCTTGCATGGGGAAGTACGGCATGGGCGCGGGTGGGGCGAACGCGCCGCCGATCGCCTTGCCGCACTGGGGACAGAACTGCTGGTCGCTCTGCACGAGGGTTCCGCATTCACTGCAGTAGGGCACGGTGCTCCGATCGTCGGGTGGTCGCCATTGACAACTTATTTCAGGATGCTGATGGTGATGAGGATGGCGTCGTAGAGGAAGTGGGTGACGATCGGGCGAGTCAGCTTGTGGTGCTTCTGGAATGACCGCGTGACGAAGTACCCGAGGGGGACCGTCAATAGGAATCCCCACCCGTAGTAGATGTGGTAGCTCGTTCGAAGAGCGAGGCTTAACACCAGCGATCCCTGGTTGGTCCAACCCAGCTGGCCGAGTCGCGTGATGAGATAACCGTTCACGATCACCTCTTCGGTGATCGCGGTGACGGCGGAGATGAAGATGCCTTCGATCAAGTAGTACTTCGGATCGTGGCCCACGGTGACGGTGTTGACGAAACCCTTGTGCGTGTTGAGGAATCCCAGAAAGGGGGCGAGCATCACGATTTCGACGCCGAAGGCCGCGAGGCCGAGGCCGATGGCGGGCACCACGTCGCGATCGAAGCGGGGCGCCTCGAGACCGAGGACGTGTCGATTCTGACCGGTGCGCGCGAGCAGGTAGAGCGCGAGGGGAACGACGGCGGCGACCGGGAGGTAGCCGAGCATGCCGAGCAGCATGTTCTCGAGCGGATTGTGGTGCACGATCGTGGCGAATCGGGTGGACGAGCCCGCGCCCGACTGCTGTTGGGCGAGCACGAGCACGGCGTTGATCACGACCGGAACCAGGAAGGCGATCATCACGAAGCGCGTCTCGAGCACCACTGAACGTCGCGCGAGGCCGTCGGGCAGTACGACGCCCGCGGGGGGCGTCGACTTCCAGCGGAACCGCCGAGAGGTCGGCGCGCTCGTCGACGGGCCGGACAGCGCACCGGTCGTGCCGTCGTCGTGCGCCTCGCTCGTCTCGTGGTCGGGCGACGCGAGTGGTGAAGGTTGGGGACCCGTCTTGTCTTGGTTCGACGGCGGGTTTGTCGTCGTCACGGCCGTGGCGTTCTCCCTGGCGTTCTCCGTGACGATCGTCGTGGCGTCGCCGGGTGCGTCGGGCGCAGAAGTCCGTTGCCCGCAGACCGTGCAGAACTTCCCGCTCACCCTGGTGCCACAGCGCGTGCAGTAGTTCATGTCGGTCTCACCTTGCGTGTGATTGGTTCAATGCATAGTGGCACAGGATGGTGCGGGTGTCACTGATTCTGGGGTCAGATCGGGTCGGGCCAGTGCACGACGTGCAGGCGCGAGCGTCGCGCACCACGCTGGGACATCATCTCGTTGACGCTGAACGGGTTCTCGACGTTGTCCAGGGTGTCGAAGTGACGACTCATGGGACGGTGCGAGACGACGAAGTTCACCACGACCGTCACCAGGGCGACGATGCCCAGTGCCCACGAGACCGATAGGTGGTCGGCGAGTAATCCCACGGTCTCTTGACTGAGCGGACCGACCACCAACGGAATGAGCGCGAGCAACGTGAACATGGAAGCCCGTTTGTCGCGCGGCGTGCCGATCTGGATCACCGAGGTGACGATCGAGGCGTTCATCAAGACGGCGAAACCAATGGGTATCGTCGCGAGGAACGCGACGACGTCGGTGGAACGAGAATGCGAACCGCCGAGCACCTCGGCGCTCGCCATCGCCGCCAAGCCCAGTCCCGCTCCGAAGTAGCAGAGACGCTGGACCTTGCCCCAGCGAACGCGTCCGTGGATACGTCGAACGACGAAGGCGACCAGTATGCCGCCGATGAGCGAACCCGCCTCGAGGACCGAGAGGATCTCGGCGCTCGAGCCAATGGTGTCCGCGATGGCCGGCAAGGTCACGGTGTAGCTGGCGACGAAGAAGCACAGCACCGCGAAGCGACACGCCGCCCACAGTCCCGGTTCGGAACGCAACAGTCGAAGGGCGTCGAGGAAGGACTCCGAGGCCGCCTCGACGTGGCGTGCGGCGTCGTGACGGTCGGTCGAAAAGAAGACCGCCACTTCGGGGATCGCGGTGACCGCACAGATCAAGAACACCCACGCGGGCCCCACGGCGACGAAGATCGCGCCGCCCAACAACAGACCGACGACCGCGGCGGCGGCGACGTTGCGGGTGTAGGCGCTGTTCAGTTCTGGAAGCTTGCCGGGTTCGGCGATGAGTTGGCGAACGAGGTAGGAGTTGGGCGCGTTGAGACCTTCGAAGATCCCGTAACCGAGGACCCAGCCGAGCAGGGCCAACACGCCGAGGTGGTGGCTCAGGGCGAGGGCCATGGGAAAGAGCGCCCAGAGGCCCTCGGCGAGGTTGACCCACGCGTCAACGCGGGCCGCTCCGAACCGATGCGAGACGGCGGTGGCGCTGCTCGCGAGCAGGATCGAGGGGACGTTGAAGCACAGCAGGATGAGTCCCGTCGCCGCGACCGAGTGGGTCTTGTGGAACACGAGATAGGTCGTGACGAGCATGGCCATGTACTCACCCGTGTGCACGATCCCCGCACCGAGAAGGTAGCGGCGACGGATCGACGCGAACTCGTCCGAGTTCTTGGGCGCGGCTCGATCGAAGTGTCGCCGACGCTGCATGCGTCGATGTTACGAACTACACGCAATCCAATCCCAATCGTGTGGTAATCGGAGTGTGACAACTTGGTGATGGCACCACGAAGCGCCCTGCACGCCCTCTTCACCTTTCGTGCAATTGATCGAGCAGTCGCGTCGCCGCAAAACTGGGCGGGCGGTGTGCCTATCTTGTGGCGAAACGATTTGCGTGCAGTGTTTCACCGGCCCCGGTAGCGTGGCGCTGTGGAGTACTTCAACCCGCTCACCGCCGAGCCGCCCGAGGACGCGAACGCGTGGACCGACGAACAGTGGATCGAGTGGCTGAAGGCGACCGACGCCGACGCGGGGCCCGACGGCGAGCTCCCCGTGGCGACGGTCGCCAGTCGCCTCGCGCGCTCGTCGGCCGGCCAGGTGCTCGGCCAGGCCATGCTCGGTCTCGCCCAGGCGATCTACGGGCCGCGCGACGAGGATCAGGTCATCGTCGTCGAGGGCGCCGGCGAGCCCGAGGACGACGAGCCGTTCAACGTGACACTGGACTTCGAGCACCCCGAACGCTCCCAGATCGTCTTTCGTCCGGGTCCAACGCCCCCGGCCTAGGGGCCCAGGGGCGTCGCGAGCCGACGAGGCGCCTTATCAGTGTGCGGGGACTTCGCGGTCCACGCGTTTGGCCGCTTCCAGCACTTCATCAGGGACAACGGTCCCGGGCCGGTTCGAGGGATCGTTGGCGAGGAAACGCCCGATCACCGGTATCTCGGTGATCGACTCGGCCCGCAGGATCGCCGCGACGACCGGGACGAAACTCTCGGCGGCCGGATAGACCAGGTATCGAGCCAGCCAGTCGGGGTGGTACTTGGCGTTAAAGGTCCACAGGGACTCAATGGGCAGCACCCCCGACAGCCGCTTCAGTGCCCAGCGTTCGACGCGCGTGAAGGTGCCGTCGCCGCGCTCGCCGTCGAGGACCGAACGGAACGCCGCGAAGTTGAGACTCAGGCCGTCCGCGCCACGTTGGGCGAGGTACGAGATCGTCGAGCACAGGGCGTAGTCAATGAGTCCGTTGGGGTGCTCGCCGGGGTCGCGGCGCATGAGGTCGAGGGAGTAGCCGTTGATCGCGGGCGAGGGCACGAACTGACACACCGCCGCGGGACGCCCGTCGGGGCCGTGCACGATCGTGAGCAACAAGCCCTTGTCCTTGGGGTCGAAGAGGCGTCCGAGCATCATCGAGAAGCCGCGCTCGCCCTCGCCGCGTCGCAGCATGCTGATCAGCTCGACGATGGCCGTGACGTGGCCGGGATCGATGTTGGCGGGGTCGAGGAACTGCACGCGGTAGCCGTGACGTTCGAGTCGCGTGCAGGCTTGTCGAAGGCCCTTCATCTTGCCGCCCTCGAGCGAGAAGTGTTGACAGTCAACGATCGCCTCGTCGCCCAAGTAGATCGAGTGCATTCCTGCAGCCTGATAGATCGGCGTCCACTCCTCGCTCGCGGCCATCACGCCGATGGTCCAGCCGCGCGACTCGCCGTAGGAGCGGAAGGCGCTGAACACTTCGGTGCGTTCGGCCGTCGGGCCAATGGGGTCGGGTGAGATCAACGCCACGCCGCCGTAGACGGCGTAGGCGACGAGCGAGTCGCGAAAGAAGAAGAACTGTTTGTCGTCACGCAGCGCGAAGTAGTCGAGCGTGCCGCGTCCGTGACGGCGCACGATCTCGCGCGCGCGCAGCTCGGCGATGCGCCGTTCGCCACTCGTGGCCTTCAGTGACAGACGCCGGTCCACGACTGGACGCGTCAACAGATAGAACAGTGACACCAACAGACAGACGCCGATGGTGACCAGGGTGGGATCGATGAAGTCGTCCACGCCGTCGGGCAGGTTGATGCGGTAGACGCCGAACAACCGTTCAGCGCACGCGACGAAGACCACGCCCAAGGCGGGTAGGTGGAGCCGACCCGACGTCGCCTCGATGCCGAGGGTCGCCGCGACGAGCGTGATGAGCACGATCAGTCCCAGACGCGGCAGCGCGGCGGCCAAACTCGACCGGTCGGTGGTGGCGAGAAAATGCCGACGCTGGGTCACGAGCATGACCAAAATAGTGGCGGCGACCAGGGATGACAAGATACCGCCCCCACGGGCCAGGTGCGCGACCACCGTGAGGGCCAGCGCGCCCACGGCCAGGAACCAGGCCCGTCGTTGCCCGCGGCGGATACCGCGTGCGGTCATGATCATGGCGATGCCCGCGGCGGCGGTCAGGGCGGCGGCGGACTGGGCGACGCCGAGCGGCAACACGGTGAGTACCAAGTGGAGACGACCTCGCAGGGGCGGCGACGCCGAGACGGCCACGCTCACCGCGCCGTCAAGCAAGAGCAAGCCGCTCGCGATTCGACGCACCGTGCGTTGACGACGTTGCGCGCGCAGGCGCTCGACGTTGAGCGGAAAGGGATTCGCGTTGGGCCAGGATCCCACGGTGCTGGTCTCGTGCGGCGGGGCGGGTTGCAAGGGTTCACTCGCGACGAGTCGTTCGAGCAGCGTGCCCCGACGTCGGGGCGACTCGCCGGCGATGAGACGTACGTGGACGGTGCTCGTGGCTTCGACTTCGACGACGCCGAGTCGATCGACCGAACTGAAGACTGGCGGCAGGCCGAAGCGGCCGCGGCGCTCGACGACCACGGTGCGTGAGGGACCCGGCGCGGCGCACACGCCCAAGTCGAGGAACGCCAACGCAGGTCGCGGTGCGCCACCGATCACGGCACCGGCGCCTCCGCGCTCACAGACCCGGCGGGCGATCTCGAGGGCGTCGACGTCGTAGGCGTTTGTGAGCGCGAGCGGTTCGCTGAGTGTCGCGGTGCGCTCACTTCGCGAATCGTGATCGAAGCGCCGTCGAACGATCAAGCCCGCGACCGCGACGACGAGCGCCTCGAGCAACACGAGCACGAGCACGTTGAGCACGAGGTTGCCCCAGAACGTCGCGGTGTGCGGCGCGTGGACCCGGTAGTGATGGTGGGTGAAGTGACCGACGATTTTGGTGATCGAGTTGAACAGGTCGAAACCCACCAGGGCGAGTAACGCGAACCACACCCAGGCGCCGAGGCGCCGGTAGAGGACCCGCGAAGACACGAACCTCGCGATGGCGGTCGGGTCTTCGAGTCGGTCGGCGTCCGAGCGATCGTCGAGGTCGGCGACCGAGACGTCGTTGCTCACGGAACCCGCGCAGACGAAAAGGTCGCGGACGCCGTCGGCGGTCGCCACCTGGAGCATCAGGTCCTTGGCGACCGTCGCGCCGAGCTCGGTCAGGTTCTGTTGGGCACGGTCGTGTTCGGCCAGTTCGTGGTCGTCGCGACCAGGCAGGACGATCAAGCGGTGGTTCGCTCGAGCGCAGAAATCGCGCAGCGACTCGACGACCTCGGGACGGGCGCGAAAGGTGGCGTCGATGAATTTCGCGAGGTCGGCGGTGGCGTCGGGATGAAAGAGATTGCCCGCCACGACCACGACGGCCGCGTCATCGATGTCCCCCAGGAGTTGGATGAATTCGCGCAGCGGTCGACTCGTCGGGCTCGTGGCGGGGCCGAGGGAGAGGTCGCTCACCACGTACACGCGATGCCCGTAGGGGATCGGCAGCGTTAGTCGTTCTATCGTCGCCACGGCGTCTAGTCTCGCAGACAACCCCGCACGAGGCATTCAAGGTCCATATTCTCTGATGACGACGACGAACGAACACGAGAACTGGCGCTGGCGCGACGAATCGGGTGGACCCGGTCGCGCGGTCATCTTCGACATCGACGGCGTCCTCGCCGACGCCGCGGGACGACAGCACTACCTGGACTGGGGTGATTGGCGAAGTTTTTTCGACGCCTGTGGCGACGACCCGGTGATCGACGAGATCGAACGTCTGCTGGAACTCCTCGATCCCTCGCTCTTGATCGTGCTGTTGACGGGGCGTCCGCGCCGAGTCCAGCCGCACACGCTGGCCTGGCTCGATCGATACAAGATCCGATGGGACCTGTTGATCATGCGCGAATACGGCGATTACTCGGGCGTGGACGAATTTAAGCGCGAGTCACTGCGAGACCTTCGTGCGCGCGGTTTCGATATCCAACTGGCGCTCGACGACGACCCGAAGAATCACGCCATGTACGTCAGTGAAGGCGTGCCCTGTCTTTATATCCACTCGGGCTACTACCTCTAGATTTACGCATCCGCGACGCCTTTAGGCTCGAATAACTACCTAAGGCGGAGTTGGAGAGGTCAGCGTGAAGATTGCCATTGTGGGCGCCGGCGTGAGCGGCTTGACGGCGGCCTACGTCTTGAGCACCCGACACGAGGTGACCCTGTTCGAACGCGAAGAGTACCTGGGCGGTCACGCGCATACGGTCGACGTCCCTCTGGGCGACCTCAGGTTTCCCGTGGACACCGGCTTTCTCGTCTACAACGACGAGACCTATCCCCGGTTCATTTCCTTGCTCGAGCGCCTGGGCGTGACGTCCAAGGAAAGCGAGATGAGCTTCAGCTACCACGACGCGGGCCGCGGACTCGAATGGAAGGGGAGCAGCCTCAACACGATCTTCGCGCAGCGACGCAACCTCCTTCGTCCTCGCTTCGTGCGCATGCTCGCCGACATCCTCTCGTTCAACCGCGCCCTGCGCGCGCTCCTCGACAGCTCGCTGAGTCCCGATCTCACGCTGGCCGACGTGCTCGCCGAGCGACGCTGGAGCCAAGAGTTCCTCGACTGGTACCTGATCCCCATGGGCGCGGCGATCTGGTCGGCGAATCCGCTCACCTTGACCCAGATCCCGGCGCGCACGTTCGCCGAGTTCTTCTCTCGTCACGGGCTCCTGCGCGTTCGTGGTCGGCCGACCTGGCGAACCATCGAGGGGGGATCGCGTACCTACGTGGATCGGCTCGAACACGAGATCGCCGAGCGCGGCAAGATCCACCTCGACGCTCGCGTCCAGTCGATCCGGCGCCACGACGACGGCGTCGACGTCGTCACCGAGGGCGGCGTCGAATCCTTCGATCACGTGGTGATCGCGTGTCACAGCGACGACGCGCTCGCGATGTTGGAATCTCCCACCGACGATGAACGGCTCATCCTGGGATCAATTCGCTACCAGGCGAACGACGTGACCTTGCACGTCGATGAGTCGCTGCTGCCGCGTTCGCGACGGGCGTGGGCGGCGTGGAACTACCGTCGCGAACGCGACGAGGAGTTGGCCACCCTCACCTACGACGTCTCAGCGCTGCAGTCACTCGACTCGCCTCGGCGTCTCCTCGTCTCGCTCAACAGTGAACGCGCGATTGATCCCACCAAGGTTCTCGCGCGCTTTCGCTATTCGCACCCGGTGCTCGACCACTCGAGTGTTCGCGCACAGCAGCAACGTCATCGCTTGGCTACGAACCGGACGTCGTTCTGCGGCGCGTATTTCGGCTACGGCTTCCACGAAGACGGCGTCGCGAGCGCGCTCGAGGTCTGCGCGTTGCTCGGAGTGCACTGGTGAGCGATTCGGCGATCTACTGGGGGCGCGTGACGCACCGCCGGTATCTGCCGCGTCAACACCACTTCGACTACCGAGTGATGATGTTCCTGCTCTACCTCGACGAACTCGAGGACATCGCGCGCGACGTGCGTGGCGTCGAGTTGGAGGGCGACGTCACCGGGTTCGTTCGTCCCGCTCGGTTCGCCAGTCGGCTCCCCGGTCGCTACGTGCTTCGTCGGAGGGATTTCCTTCCCGAATACGAGGGCACGCTCGAACAGGCGGCGCGTTCGGTGTACCGCGACCTGGTCGGCGCCGAGGCTCCGGGGCGCGTCGCCGTGCTCGCGAACCTGGCGTCGCTCGGCTGGAACTTCAATCCGATCACGCTGTACTTCTTCTACGACGACACGCGGGTGGTCTCCACGATCGCCGAAGTGACCAATACGCCCTGGGGCGAACGCCACCTCTACGTGCTCGGGCCGCCGGGCACCGTCGAGTTCGACAAGGCGCACCACGTGTCGCCGTTCTTGACCATGGACGGGCGTTACCGGTTGACCTACGCCGAGCCGTCCTCGGATTTTCGCTTGGCGATGACGCTCTTTGACCCTTCGGAATCGATCGAGGGCCCCGGTGCGCGGCGATTTGGCGCCACGATGCATTTTTCGCGCGCAGCCCTGACGAGCCGCGAGGTGGCTCGAGCGAGTCGACGCTACCCCGATATGGCGTTTAGAGTTTCGTTTCGTATCTACGTTCAAGCGGCTCGACTGTTCGCCAAGCGCATCAAGTACGTGCCGCGCCCTACGACCGCGAGAGGCGTCACGAATGTCCCGACTCCCTGAGGACACGATCGCACCCGGCGAGTTCTTGCCGCCTCGACGCCAGCATTTTTCGGGTCTCGCTCGATGGATCTTCGTGCGCCTCGTGAGCGCGAACCGCGCACGAGCCGCGGGCACGCTGCACCTGCACGAGACGTGGGGCTCGCGACATCGCGAACGCACCTTCGGCACCGGTGAACTCGTCGCCGAGATGACCGTTCACGACCGCGACGCCTACGCCGCCATCGTCTTTGGCGGATCGCGGGGCATGGGCCGCAGTTACGTGAACGGCTTGTGGGACACCGAGGACATGAGCGCCCTGGTGCGGTACCTCTTTCGGGTCTCCCAGCCCGGTCGACTGCGCCAAGACCGGCGTGCGCGCCGCCGCCAGCGTCTGTTCGGCGTGGCCCCGACGTGGCTGCGCACGATCACGAGCGGGTGGCGCCAAGACCAGGGGCACTCGAGTGATCGCCAGAACATCCACGCGCACTACGACCTCTCCAACGAATTCTTCGAGCTGATGCTCGACGAGACGCTGGCCTATTCCTGTGCGATCTTCACGAACGACGCCACGTCACTGCACGAGGCTCAGATCGAGAAGTTCGATCGGATCTGTCGCAAGCTGGGTCTGGGGCCGGACGACCACGTGATCGAGATCGGCACGGGTTGGGGAGGATTCGCCCTGCACGCGGCCCAGCACTACGGCGCGAGGGTCACGACGACGACGATCTCGGAGAATCAGCGCCACGTCGCAGAACAGCGCGTGAAGGAGGCCGGACTCGGTCACCTCGTCACGGTGCTCGGCGAGCACTACAACGATCTCAAGGGACGGTTCGACGCACTGGTCTCGGTCGAGATGATCGAGGCGGTCAGCTGGCGCCACTACGAGGAGTTCTTCAAGAAGTGCTCCGCGTTGCTGAGCGAGAAGGGTCGCATGGCCCTCCAGGCGATCACCATCGTCGACCAGAGCTTCGAACGGGCGAAGAAGCGCAAGGACTTCATTCGCGACCTCATCTTTCCCGGCGGATGCCTGCCGAGCGTCACGGCGATCATGTCGAGTGTCGCCGCGGTGACCGACCTGCGATTGGTTGACCTCGACGACATCGGACTTCATTACGCTACGACGCTGCGACTCTGGGCGCACAACGTCGACACTCGTTTCGAGGAGATTCGTTCGCTGGGCTTCGACGACCGTTTCAAGCGACTCTGGGATATGTACCTGCACTACTGCGAAGGCGCGTTCCTCGAACGGCACATCTCAGACGTCCAACTCGTCTTCCACAAGCCCGGAGCGGTCCTGGTACCCGGCTCGTCGTGAGTCAGGACAGCATGGCGAGGACGGCGCGAGAAGCCCGACGCCCCGACTCGACGCTCGCGGGAATTCCCACGCCGTCGTAGGCCATGCCCGCGAGGGCGACGCGCAGTTCACCGGCGGCGCTGCGTGCGTCGCGGACCAGTCGCTCGTGGCCAACGTGGTACTGGGGCAGCGCGCGCGGCCAGCGTTGGACGAGAGAGTCCCGCGGCTGCTCGAAGCGTCCCAGGAGCGCGCGAAGTTCGTTCGCCACGCGCTCGCGCAGCTCGTCGTCACTGAGGTCGTTGGCCCGCTCGTCGTCGACGCGACCGACGTGCGTGCGCAACAGCACCTCGCCGTCGCGTCGAAGGTGCGGCCACTTGCGATCGAGCAGCGTGATCGCGGTGACCATCATGGTGTCGTGGTGCGACCACGGCGTGCCCAGGGGGACCAGGACACCGGTCCCGCGCGCGGGCAGGGTGACGTCGTCGCCGCCCACGCAGAAGGTGACCATGGCCGCGCCCGCGAAGTCGACCGTCTCGAGTGCGCGCAGCGCCGGGTGGTGCGCGCCGAGCAGTCGGCCCGCGACGTGGGCCGGAGCCGCCATGATCACCGCGTTCGCCGGGGTCGTGGTCGCGGGCGTGTCGACCTCCCAGGGGTAGGTGCCCGACGGCGTGCGCCGTAGCGCGCTCACCCCGACGCCCTTTCGCACCACGACGCCGCGCTCGATCAGCCGTCGCTCGAGTTCGATCGCCAGTGACCCGACGCCACCACGCAGCGTGCAGAACAACGGGGCCGACGCCACGAGTGCCGACGCCGGCCCGGGACTGACCGGACCCGTCGGGCGAAGGGCCTTGGTCAACGAACCGCCCGCCCGCGCCGCGTCCAGCAGCGCCGGAAAGACCGAGCGCGCCGAGAGTTCGTCGATGCGTCCGGCCTGGATGCCGCCGATCATCGGTTCGATGAAGTGGTAACTGAGTTCGTCGCCGAGTTTGGTGCGCACGATCTGGCCGATGCTCGCGTCCTCTTCCACGACGAGCCGTCGGGGCAGCCACCGGTCACGCCGCAGATGCCACCGTGCGCCCCGCGAGAGACCCTTGACCTGCTTGATGTCGCGCACGCTGGTGGGCACGCCCAGCACGAGTCCGGTCGGCAACTCGTACAACGCGCCGTGCAGGTAGATCGACGCGCCGCTCGCGTCGATCGCCTCGAGTTGTTGCTCGAGACCGAGTTCGCGGATCAGGTTCACCGCCTCGGGTCGGCGAGCGAGGAATCCGTCGGCGCCGAGGTCGATCGTGCGTCCGGCGAAGTCGGTGGTCGCCAGGGCGCCGCCCACTCGTTTCTCGCTCTCGATGACCTCGATGCGCGCGGTGGCCTCGTCGGGACCCGCACTCGCGCCCGAGAGCTCCCACGCGGCGGCGAGTCCGCTGATTCCTGCACCGACGATGACGACCGAGGCGCGCACCACCTAGTAGGCCGCTTCGTGCACGACCTGGGCGAGGATGGACACGAACGCGGGGTCGTCGTTGAGCGAGGACGTGCGAACGAGGTTGAGTCCGATCTCCTTGGCGACCCCCTGGGCTTCGATGTCGATGTCGAAGAGGACCTCGAGGTGGTCGGCGACGAAGCCGATCGGGCACGAGACGACGTCGCTCGTCCCTTGGGCGCGCTTCTCGCGCAGTACGACCAGGATGTCCGGTCCGATCCAGGGATCAGCGGTGCGCCCCGCGGACTGCCACGCGATGTCGAAGCGGTCCAGACCCGCGAGCTCGGCCGCGCGCGCGGCGCTGTCGCGGAGTTGGTCCGGGTAACGATCGCCCTGGGCCAGGATCTTCTCGGGCAGCGAGTGCGCCGAGAAGATCACCTCGGTCGTCGCGTGGCGTGATTCGGGGATGGTTGCCAGCGCGTCGTTGACCCGTCGCGCGATGAGCTCGAGGAAACCGGGTGCCTCGTACCACGCGCCGATCTCGATGAACTCGACGTCGGGTCCGAGCGCGGCGCGCGCACGGCTCATGTACTGGTCGGTGGACATCGACGACGAATGTGGCGCGAGCACGAGGCCGATGACCAGGTTGAAGCCGTCGTCGCGGAAGCTCACCGCGGTCTCTTCGAGCAAGGGCGGTTCGTACTTCGAGCCGAAGCGCACGTCGTAGTGCCCGGGGGCGAGTTCGTCGAGCGCGCCGGCGATTCCCGCGACCTGGGCCGCGGTGCGCTCGGCGAGGGGTGAGGTGCCGCCAATGGCGTCGTAGCGACGCACGAGGTCCGCGAGCAGTTCGGGGCTGGGCGCGCGACCGTGGCGGATCCGCGTGTAGTACGCCTCGACGTCCTCGGGCGTCGAGGGGGTGCCGTAGGCCATGACGAGGACTCCCGTCTTCACGCGACGCCCGCCCTTCCTTCGTCGTGCACGACGCGTACGATCGCCGCCAGGACGTCGGGATCGGTGTCGGGCAGCACGCCGTGGCCGAGGTTAAAGACGTGACCCGCGTGGTTGCCCGCGCGCGCGAGAACCTCGCGTGCGGCCTCGACGCCCAGCGACACGCCGCTCAGGCAGCGCGCCGGATCGAGGTTGCCCTGCACGGCGTGGGCCCCGACCCGTCGTCGACCCTCGTCCAGGTCCACGTGCCAGTCGATTCCCACCACGCTCGAGCCGGCCCTGGCCATCAGGTCCAACAGTTCACCGGTGCCGACGCCGAACACGATCGTGGGCACACCGAGGTCGGCGACGCCCTCGAAGACGCGCTGGGTCGCGGGCAGCGCAAAGCGTTCGTATTCGTCGCGCGTGAGCGAGCCCGCCCAGGAGTCGAACAGCTGCACGGCGCGCGCACCGTGCAGGACCTGAAGGCGAAGGAACGAAATGGTGATGGCGACCAACCGGTCGAGCAGGCGATCGAACAGCGCGGGCTGCGCGTGCATCATGCTCTTTATGAGGGCGAAGTCGCGAGTGGGGGCGCCTTCGACGAGGTAGCTCGCGACCGTGAAGGGGGCGCCGGCGAAACCAATGAGTGGTGTGTCGGACGCGTCGAGTTCCTTCACCACGAGATCGACCGTCTGGGTGACGTGGGCGACGTCGAGGTCGGTGAGGTCGCGAAGCCGCTCGAGGTCTGCGTCGCTCGCGAAGGGCTGGGCGATGACCGGGCCGCGTCCCGCGACGACGTCGACACCGAATCCGATGGCGTGGTAGGGCACCACGATGTCCGAGAAGAGGATCGCCGCGTCGACGCCGTAGCGGCGAACCGGTTGCATCGTGATCTCACACGCCATCGAGGGATCACCGATCGCCTCGAGGATCGAGCCGGTGGCGCGCAGCGCGCGGTACTCGGGTAGTGAACGACCGGCTTGGCGCATGAACCACACCGGCACGTGCGCCACGCTCTCACCTCGACAGGCCCGCAGAAAGACTGGGTCGCTCACTGGTCTCCTTTTCGTTGCTTCCAATCTAGGGGAGTGACTTGTGGCGGCGGCTGGCGGTGCGAGCCCCGACGTCCTCTAGACTTGTCAGACCCCAATTTGGGGCGGGAAGAGGTTGTCATGGCACACGAACGCGAGGTCGCCGAAGAGCAGGCGTTCCTCGACCGTGCACTGGCGGCGCTCGACCACATGCGAGACGAGGCACGGTCCCTTCGTGACAGCGCGGCGGTCGCCACCATGCGAGGTGCCGGCGACCTCGTTGAGCGCGACGTCGTCATGGGTACCGCGTTACATCGGCTCGACCAGCTCGCGATCGGCGACCAGCCCTTGTTCTTCGGGCGCATCGATTACAACCCCGACGAGTCGGGCTCGAGTGACGTCTACCACGTCGGCCGCCTGGCGGTCTCGGACGATCAATTGAACCCACTGGTGGTCGATTGGCGCGCACCGGTCGCCGAGGCGTTCTACCGCGCGACCGGCGTCGAGTCGCTCGGTCTCTCGCGTCGTCGTCACGTCGCGATCCGCGGCCACGAGGTCACCGGTGTCGAGGACGAGTACTTCGCCGACGCGTCGGGCGAGCTCGCGCTACCCGACGACGAGGTGCGAAGCGCGACCGAAGAAGGACTCGTCGACGGCGGTCTCGCGTTGGGCGGCCCGGGGGCGCTGTTGGCCGCGTTGGGGCGCGCGCGCACCGGTCGAATGGGGGACATCGTCGCCACGATCCAGGGCGAGCAGGACCAGATCATTCGCAGTCCCCTCGCGGGAATCCTGCTCGTCCAGGGCGGACCCGGAACCGGCAAGACCGCCGTCGCGCTGCACCGCGCGGCCTACCTCCTGTTCACCTACCGCGCCACGCTCGAGCGCCAGGGCGTCTTGGTCGTGGGTCCGAATCCGCTCTTCCTCAACTACATCGAAAACGTGCTGCCGTCCCTGGGCGAATCGGGCGTGACGCTGTCGACCATCTCGGGTCTGGTGACCAACGTCGAGGTCCGCGGCGAGGACCCCGAAGACGTCAATCAATTGAAGGGCGACGCCCGGATGGCGACGTTGATCGCGCGCGCACTGCGCACGCGCCAGCGCCCGTTGCGCGCCGACGTCGTGATCCCGGTCGGGCGAGCGCTGATCACCCTCAAGAGTCGTTACACCGACGAGGTGGTCGAGCGTGCTCGTCGCCGACCCGGCAACCACAACCAGCGGCGCTCGGCCGTGGGCCGCGAACTCGCCACCCGTCTCGCCCAGGAGTACCACCACCGCTTCGTGCGCGAGGGCGTCGATGAGGTGGGCGCGGTGGGCGAACTCGCCGATCTCATTCGGGCGACGACGGAGTTCAAGGAAGTGCTCCAGCGGATTTGGCCGCGCCTCAGTGGTCAAGAGCTGCTGCACGATCTCTTCGGCGCACCGGCGTTACTTCGCGCGGCGGGCCAGGGCTTGTTCAGCGACGCCGAATTGGAACTGCTCGTGCGAAAACGCTCGTCGACGCTCGAAGAGATCGAATGGACCAAGGCGGACGCGGCGTTGATCGACGAGGCCCGCGTGCTACTTGGTCCGCGAAAGCGTCCGCGGCCCCCACTCAAGAGCGTCGACAACGGCGTTCTCGACGGCATCGACCTCGACGCCTACGCCGGCGACGTCCGCGCCGCCGCGCTGCGCGAGGCGCAGCGCAACGCGCCCCAACAATCGGTCGAACTTGACGAGGCCGAGTTCGTGACCTACGGACACATCGTGGTCGACGAAGCCCAGGATCTCTCGCCGATGGAACTGCGCGTGTTGAAGCGACGTGACCTCACCGGCTCGATGACCATCGTCGGCGACATGGGCCAGGCGACCACCGCCTCGAGTTCGGCCTCGTGGAACACGGTGCTCGAGGTCCTCGACCCGCGCCGCACGCCGAATCGGGTGGACCTGACGGTGAGCTACCGCACGCCCGAGGAGGTCCTCGAATTCGCCGCGCCGACGTTGTTGAAGGCGACCCCGGGTCTCGTGCCGCCCCGGCCGGTTCGTCGCGCGGGCTTCACGCCGATCGTCGAGCGGGTGAGCAACGACGAGTTCGCCCCGACCCTGGTTCGTGCGGTACGTCGAGAGGTCGACGCGGTCACGCCCGGCCGGGTGGCGGTCATCGTCACCGCGCGACGCGTCACGGAGATAATGGAAATCTTGAATACGAATGGTGTCGAGGCGGTCGACCCGCGCGACGGCGACTCCAAGGGCCTGGGCGCCGATCTGGTCGTCTTGAGCGCCGAAGGGGCCAACGGCCTGGAGTTCGACGCGGTCGTCGTCGTCGAACCCGCTCAGATCACGACTCGCGGCTCCGCCGACCCGAGTCGCTCGACCCCACGGGGCCTTCGCACGCTCTACGTGGCCATGACCCGCCCGACTCGGCGCTTGGCCATCGTCGCCTGCGCGGCGCTGCCCGAGACCCTTCTGTAATTCTTCTCAGCCCGTGTTCGCGCCGGGCGTTCGCTATCCGCTAGAAATGTAGGCGTGAGTCAGGCGATTCCCCTCAATAGCCTGGCGAAGCAAGAGAAGATAGTCCACGATCGACCGCCGATGCTGGCCATCGGCGTGATGATTTGGCTCGGCAGCGAGTTGATGTTCTTCTCGGGACTCTTCGCCGCACTGTTTACCATCCGAGCCCACTTGGCGTCGTGGCCCCCCAAGGGCACGCACCTTGACGTCCTGCAGTCGGGCATCTTCACGATCATCCTCGTGTCCTCGTCGTTCACCATGCAGTACGCGGTGTGGCTCATCGAACATCGACGCCGCCGCGAGGCGCGCAACTGGGTAATCCTCACGATGGTCCTGGGTACCTTGTTCGTGGGCAACCAGGCTTACGAATGGACGCACCTGGCGACGCGCTGGTACACCAACTCCTACGGCTCGGTGTTCTTCATCACCACCGGCATCCACGGACTGCACGTGTTCCTCGGACTCGTCGCGATGTCCTTCCTGCTCTTTCGCATGCGCGGTCGAGAGGGTGACCCGGGCGAGTTGTCGACGTTCCAGGGCGTCAGTTATTACTGGCACTTCGTCGACGTCGTCTGGATCGGGCTGTACTCGTCCCTGTTCCTGCTGAAGTAGTGGTCGTGACGTCGCCTTTGCTCAAGCGTGCTGCCGTATTCTCCTTCGCCACTCTCGTCGGCCTGGGACCCCTACTCGTCTTCGCGAGCGCGTCGGGCGCGTCGGGTTCGCCCCACACCGCCTACCAGACCACCCGCAAGAACGCCGGTACGCCCAATTCGAGTGACGTGAAGGTGAACGCGTCGACGGGCGTCGTCATCAGTTACGGGAACAAGTACATCACCTACAACGCGCCCTCGCCGGCGTTGGTGACGCTCGGACAGGCGTTGTTCTTGCAGAACTGCGCGTCGTGCCACGGCACCGAGGCCAACGGCGTGCCCGCCAACGGCACCAACGGGTCGTTCCCCGACCTCGTGGGTCTCGGACCCGCGACGATCGACTTCTGGGTCGACTCGGGTCGCATGCCCGCGGCGAACGTCCGCGACGTCCAGGCCATCCGCCACACCCCTCGTCTCACCCGCGAGCAGGCGGTCGCGATCGCGGCGTGGGTGAATTCGCTCAGCCCGAGTTATCCCGACATCCCCACGCCACACCTGAAGAACGCCAACGTCTCGGACGGCGCGGCCCTCTTCGCGCTCAACTGCGCGGCCTGTCACACGATCGAAGGTGACGGTGACGCGTTGGCGAACGACACGTTCGCGCCGTCGCTGCGCGACATCCCCGCGTTCGAAGTGGTCGAGGCGGTGCGTACCGGACCCGCCAACATGCCCCGGTTCACCGGCAATCTCAGTGACCAGCAAGTCGACGACATCGTCAAGTACGTCACGACCGAGATTCAGCACCCCCAGAACCCGGGTGGCTTCGGACTCGGTGGTCTGGGTCCGGTCGCCGAAGGGTTCGTGGGGCTCTTGCTCGGCGTCGGCCTGTTGATCCTGATCGCGTACTGGGTAGGAGAGCGCCAGTGAGCGACCACGACGAACTGCGCACGCCGGTCTCGCTCCAGGGCATCTCGGCCGACGATCCGCACCTGCAACCCCTCGCGCGAAATCCCCACATCGTCGAGCGCGTCATTGCGTTGTGCTTCGTGGTGGGACTGTTGCTGGTGGCCGGCTTTGGCGCCTGTTACTGGGTGAACGCCAAGCCCTGGACCCTGGGCGCGACCATGGGTGGGGGACTCTTTTTCCTCGGCGTCGGACTGATCGCGTGGGGCAAGTACCTCATGCCGCGCGGCCCCTTCGTCGAAGATCGCCACGAACTCGCCAACTCCTCTGAGGACCGCAACGCACTCGCCGCGGCGATCGTCGAACGGGGCGGTGGCGTCGTCAAGCGTCGCAAGATGCTCGCGGGACTGCTCGGGGGCGGTCTGGGCATCTTTGGTGTCGTGGCGCTGTTCCCGCTGTTGCGCAGCCTCGGTCCGCTTCCCAAGGGCACGTTGTTCAGCACCGACTGGAAGAAGGGGACGTACCTCGTGGACATCACGGGGCGTCGCGTGCACCGCGGCGACCTCGCGATCGGCTCGATCGTGACCGTCTACCCCGAAGGGCTCGAGAACACCGACCGCGGCCAGGCCGTCGACCAGACCGTGCTGATCCGCATCTCGGACGAGGACTTCACGACCCAGAAGGGCCGCGAGACCTGGGGTCCGGCGGGCTATCTCGCCTACTCCAAGTTGTGCACGCACCTGGGCTGTCCGGTGGGTCTCTACGAACAGGAACTGCAGTTGCTCGTGTGCCCTTGTCACCAGTCGATGTTCAACGTCACCAACGGGGCGCTCCCGCAGTTCGGACCGGCACCACGGCCGTTGCCCCAGCTGCCGCTCTACATCGACTCAGCGGGTTTCCTTCGTTCACAGACCGGCTACGACCAGCCGGTCGGTCCGGGATTCTGGGAGCGAGGTTCATCAGTCTCATGAGCGACGTCGTGAACACCAAGCGCGCCCAGCGCCAAGCCGCTGGCCCCTACGGCAAGGTCGGCAACGCGATCAACGAACTCGACGAGCGTCTGGGCGTCGCCAAGGGCGGACGCACGTTCATGGACAAGATCTTTCCCGATCACTGGTCCTTCATGCTCGGCGAGATCGCGCTCTACTCGTTCGTGGTGCTGCTGGTCACGGGCGTGTTCCTGACGCTCTACTACATCCCGAGCACGGACCTCGTGACCTACCACGGCACCTACCTTCCCCTGGACGGTCAGCGGGTCACCGAGGCCTACGCGAGTTCGGTGAACCTCTCCTTCGCGGTGCGCGGCGGTCTCTTGATGCGCCAGATGCACCACTGGGCGTGTGACATCTTCGTGGGTTCGATCGTGGTGCACATGGCGCGCGTGTTCTTCACCGGCGCGTTCCGCAAGCCGCGCGAGCTCAACTGGACGATCGGCACGACGCTGTTGATCCTGGCGATCGTGAACGGGTTCCTCGGCTACTCGCTGCCCGACGACCTCGTCTCGGGTACCGGTATCCGCATCGCCTACTCGATCATCTTGTCGATCCCGCTCGTGGGTAGTTACCTCGCCTTCTGGGTCTTTGGCGGCAACTTCCCGGGTACCACCGTCATCCCGCGCTTCTACATCCTGCACGTGCTCATCGTGCCGCTGTTGATCATCGGACTCGTCAGCGCACACCTCTTCCTGCTCGTTCGCCAGAAGCACACCCAGTTCCCGGGTAAGGGGCGCACGGAGAAGAACGTGGTGGGTACGCCGATGTTCCCCGTCTTCATGGCCAAGACCACCGGCTTCTTGTTCGTGGTCTCGGGCGTCATCGCCCTGTTGGGCGCCTTCGCCCAGATCAACCCGATCTGGCAGTTCGGTCCCTACACCGCCTCGCGCATCTCCTACGCCGTCCAGCCCGACTGGTACATGGGGTTCCTCGACGGCGCACTTCGAATATGGCCGTCCTGGTCGTTCCACAGCTTCGGGTACACGATTCCCTTCGAGGTGTTGATCCCGGCGGTCTTGCTACCCGGGCTGCTGTTCAACATCGCCTACGTGTGGCCGGCCATCGAGCGCAAGTTCACCAAGGACAACGCGTTGCACAATCTGCTCGATCGGCCGAGCGACCGACCCAAGCACACCGCCGTCGGCGTGGCGACGCTGGCGCTGCTCGGCATGTTGTTCATCGCGAGTTCCACCGACGTCATCGCGAACTTCTTCCGCCTTCCCCTCAACGAGGTCCTCTGGGCGATGCGCATCCTCGTGATCCTCTCGCCGTTCGTGGCCTACCCGGTCACCTGGAAGATCTGCAAGGAGGTCCAGGCCGTGCACGGCGGTGGCAAGCGCAAGACCGCGAACGTTGTCACGCGCACCGCCGAGGGCCAGTACGTCGCGACTCCCGCGCCCAAGTACGTCGACGACGAACATCACGAACTCGACGCGACCCCGGTTCCGCGATTCATCGACGAGGGCGACGAGACCGGTTCGAGCGGGGTCCGCGTCGCGGATCGCTAGACCGGCCTTCGTGCGCCGAGCGCCGCGCACGAGCCAGTCACCCTCGAGAACGTCGGTTCGACGCGCCCGACACGCGCGACGCGGACCGCGCTCGCGCCGGCGCGCGGCGTTACTGGTCACGCCGGTGCTGCTGGTGGGCCTGGTGTTGTTGCTCGTGGGCGAAGGTGGCGTCAAGCCCGTCGCCACCACGACCACCACGACCACGGTGCCGCTTTCTCGTCCACAGGCGGGCTGGGTCGTCGCCAGTTCGTCCGCGCGCGGGGTCCTCGTGGACTACACCGACGTGAACGTGGACGGCGCGGTCTTTCGGGTCCTGCGACTTCGCGCGCGCACGACGTTGCTGCGCTGGCACGACGGCTCGCTCGACCCGCCCGGCGCCGCGCTGTTGCCGCCCGACGCGGGTCCCGCCATTGACTGGGCCTCCGAGGGCCGCGCGGGGGTGGTGGCGGTCTTCAACGGTGGATTCAAGCGGTCCGCGTACGCCGGGGGTGCGGTCGCGGACGGCGTGACCCTCGAACCGCTGGTCGCGGGTGACATGACCCTCGCGATCAACGCGGCGGGTCACTGGGACATGGGGGTCTGGGGGGCGAAGGGTTTTCCCTCGCCGGGCTTTGGCGCCATCTCGCTGCGCCAGAACCTCGGTCCGATGATCCTGGACGGCAAGTTGACGCCCGCGACCGCGCCAGCGGACTACGCCCAGTGGGGATCGGTCTACCCGAGCGGCTCGCTGGCGCCCCGATCGGGACTGGGCGTGGACGCTCGCGGCAACCTGCTCTACGCGGCGTCCATGGACCGGGTCGACGTCGCCCAGTTGGCGACGGCGCTGTTGCGCGCGGGGGCGCTGAGCGCGATGCAACTCGACATCAATCCGTTCTGGCCGACCATGGGGGCCTCGCGCACGCCCCTGCACGCGCCCGGGACGTTCGCGGTCCAGTTGGACAACGCCGAGCACGACCCGAGCATCTACGAGACGGGTTGGCAGCGCGACTTCTTCGTCGCGCTCGCTGAACCGGCACCCTGGGTCTGTGCTTGGGCGAGTCCAGGTCTGAAGGCCGGGGTTGCGGGCGCCCAGCCCCAGCCGTTGTCCCTGACCGGCCGGGGTTGTGCGGCCAAAGTGGCCGCGCTCGCGCGCCACGCGCGATCGGCGAGTACGACCACGGCCCCGACGGGCTGAGTACCGGGGCGCGCGACAATTCTCTAGGGTGGCTAGATGAGTACACCGATTGCCCCCCCTGAATTGCCGACGACCCTCGGTGCGCTTCGCGCGTCGGGTTTCGTCGACCGATCCGTGCGCGAGGAGATCCGCGTCAACCTCGAACAACGTCTCGCGAGTGGCCAGCCGCTCAGCTCGGCGGTGCTCGGTTACGAGGACTCGGTCCTGCCCCAACTCGAGACCGCGCTGCTCGCGGGACACGACATCATCCTGCTCGGCGAGCGCGGACAGGCCAAGACCCGCATGATCCGTTCGCTCGTGGACCTACTCGACGAGTGGTTGCCCGTCGTCGAGGGGTCCGAAGTGCGCGACAATCCCTTCGCGCCGATCTCGGCCTACGCCACCGAGCTCGTCGCCGAGCGTGGTGACGAGACGCCGATCGCCTGGGTGCACCGGTCGCGGCGTTTCGCCGAGAAGCTGGCCTCGCCCGACACGTCCATGGCGGACCTGATCGGCGAGGTGGACCCGATCAAGGTCGCCGGCGGTCTGTACCTCGACGACCCGCGGGCCCTCTCCTATGGACTCGTGCCCAAGTCGAACCGCGGGATCTTCGCGATGAACGAACTGCCCGACCTGTCCGAGCGGATCCAGGTGGGTCTGCTCAACGTGCTCGAAGAGCGCGACGTGCAGATCCGCGGGCACCTCGTTCGCCTGGACCTGGACGTGCTGGTGGTGGCGACGGCGAACCCCGAGGACTACACCAACCGCGGACGGCTCATCACGCCGCTGAAGGACCGCTTCGGTTCCCAGATCCGCACGCACTACCCCTACGAGATCTCGACCGAGATCGAGATCATCCGCCAAGAGGCGAAGCCGCCCACATCGCCCAAACCCATCGTCGTGCCCTGGTTCATCGAGGACATCGTCGCGCGCGTCAGCCACGTCGCGCGCAAGAGCCACGTCATCTCCCAGAGCTCGGGGGTGTCGGTGCGTCTCTCGATCGCCAACTACGAGACCGTCGTCGCGAGCGCGCTGCGGCGCTCGTTGCGCACGGGTGACGACCACGTGGTACCGCGCATCAGCGACCTCAGTGCCATGGTCCAGTCCACCCAGGGCAAGATCGAATTCGACACGATGGACGACAGCGACTCGGACCAGGTGATCGCCGCCCTGGTCTCGCTCGCCGTGCGCCAATGCTTCAACGAGTACGTCCTGCTCGAAGAGGCGCCCGAGATCGTCGAGGCCTTCCAGACCGAGGCGCTCGTGCACACCGGCGATGACCTGCCCGATCGCGACTACCTCGCGGTGCTCGGCGCCATGCCCGCACTGGACACGCCCGTGCGTCGCGTCGCCGGACCCGACGCGAGTGACGGCGAGCTCGCCGCCGCGACCGAATTCGTGCTCGAGGGTCTGTACCTGACCAAGCGACTCGCCAAGGACGCCTCGGGAGCGAGGGCGCTGTATCGCTCGAGGAACCGGTAGTGCCCGTCCGCTACGGCTTTCGCCGTTTCGGGGACGACGACGGGTTCGACGACCTCGACGCCGACGAACTGTTGCGCCTGCTCGGCGACGACTTCATGGAGAGCGGCGACCTGGATGAGGCGATGGACCGACTGCTGCGCGACGGCTTCAACGACGCCGAGGGCAATCGCATCGAGGGCCTTCGCGACCTGCTCGAGCGCGCGCGCGCGAAGCGACGCGAACTCGAACAGCAGGCGGACCCCGACGGCGAGATGCAGCGGTACCGCGACTGGCTCGAACTGATCGAACAGACCGAGGGCGAGGAACTCGACGGCCTGCTCGCCGAGGCCGAGGCCTCCGACGACCAACGGCGCAAGGACGTCACGCGCGACCTCGTCGAACAGCGGCGCATGCAGCGAGACCTCATGAGCGACCGGCTGGGCGAGCGGCTCGCGAGCTACCAGAACTACGAGTTCGTCTCGTCCGAGGCGCGCGAGGAGTTCGAGCAGTTGATGTCCGAGCTGCAGAGCGACGTGCTCAATACCTACTTCGAACAGAGCAAGCAGTTCCTCGAGAGCCCCGACCCCGCCGAGTTGCAGCGCATGCGCGACATGATGGACGCGCTCTCGACGATGATCGAACAGGATCGGCGCGGCGAAGCCCTCGATCCCAGTTTCGAGGACTTCATGGAAAAGTACGGTGACTTCTTTCCCGGCGCGACGAGCCTCGAGGACGTCGTGCGCGCGATGGCCGAACGCGCGGCCGCCGCCGAGGCGATGTTCAACTCGCTCTCGGGCGAGCAGCAGAGCGAACTGCGCGCCCTGTTCGGCCAGATGATGGAGAACATGGAGCTCAACTTTTCGCTCAATCGTCTGGTCTCGAACCTGCGCCAGGCCACCCCGGACATCGACTGGAACCGCGCGCACCGCATGCGCGGTCAGGACGGCTCCTCGTTCGCGCAGGCCGCCTCGGTCGCCGAGCAGTTGGGTGACCTGCGCAACCTCGAGGAGTTCCTCGGTCGAGCCGGCGCCGCCCAGGGTCTGCCCGAGGTGGACATCGAATCGGTACGGCGCAACCTCGGCGACGACGCCGCGCGTCACGTCTCGCGCCTCCAGAAGGCCCTGCAGGGACTGAAGGACAAGGGCTTCGTCGATCGCAACGGCGGCAAGCTGGAACTCTCGCCCAAGGGGATCCGCCAGATCGGTCAACAGGCCCTGAAGGACCTCTTCGCCCAACTTCACGACTCGCCCACGCTCGGGGCCCACCGCGAGGCGACGATCTCGCGCGGTGGGGACCGCGAGGAGACCTCCAAGGCCTGGGAGCCCGGCGAGCCCTTCGCGCTGCACCTGCCCAAGACGTTGCGCAACGCCGTCTTGCGCCAAGGTCCCGGTACGCCCGTGCGACTGCACCCCGACGACTTCGAGGTCGAGGAATACGAATCCACGCGTCGCTCGTCGACGGTCTTCGCGATCGATCTCTCGCTGTCGATGGCGATGCGCTCGAACCTCGTGCCCGCCAAGAAGATGGTGCTCGCGCTCACCCAGCTGATCCGTTCGAAGTTCCCGCGCGACTTCGTGGCGGTGGTGGGCTTTGGTGAGATGGCCCAGGAACTTCGCATCGAGGACATCCCCGCGCTCAGCATCGACTACGCCTACGGCACCAACCTCCAGCACGCCCTGGCGCTCAGTCGCCATCTCATGCGCGCCGAGCGCGGTGAGCGCCAGATCGTGGTGGTGACCGACGGCGAGCCCACGGCGCACCTCATGGACAACGGCGAGCCGTTCTTCTCCTGGCCCCCCGTGCACGAGACGCTCGAGCGCACCATGGCCGAGGTGCTGCGCTGCACCAAGGCGGGCATCACGATCAACACCTTCGCCCTGGACATCGAGCGCAGCCAGTTCCCCTTCGTCGAACAGATCGCCAAGGTGAACGGCGGGCGCACGTTCTACACCTCGGTGGACGATCTGGGCGTCTACGCGCTCGACGACTTCGTGCGCAGCCACCGCGCCGGGTAGCGGTTTTCCTTTAATCGGATTGATCAGGACTTTTAGAATTTCCACTTGCAATTTCGGCCAAACCCAGCAACAATGACACCGTTGTAATTACATCGGTGGCGCTTGCTGCGGGGGGAAGGACTACAACGTGGAAATCGTCGAACTATTGAGTGGCCTGGAGGATCGGGGCTGGCAGGCTCGCGCGAACTGCATGGGCGTGGATCCGGACCTCTTCTTTCCCGAGCGCGGCGCGTCGACCCGTGAGGCCAAGGAAGTGTGCCGGGGCTGCGTCGTGCGCGGGGACTGCCTCGAGTACGCGCTCGACAATGGTGAGAAGTTCGGCATCTGGGGCGGCATGAGCGAGCGCGAACGACGCCGCCTGCGTCGCGCGCGCGCGATCGAGCGTCGCTCAAAGGCTGGCTGAACCTCGTTGCAGCGCGGCCTCGATCGTCCGTTCGGGCGAGAGGTCGAGTTGGGACCAGCGCCTCGGATCCTCGCGCTCGAGCAGGGCGCGCGGGAAGAGCCCCACGAGTTCGGTGCGCGAGATGCGTGACGCGCCGGCGAGTCGAGCCACCTGGTCGTAGACCGTCGACGGGGGACACGCCGTCACGTCGAGCAGGTTGCAACTGACCTGGACCTCGTCGCCGACGCGAAAGCCGAGCGCGCGCACCGAAGGGTTTCGGACCTCGCGAGCGAGGGCTCGCGCCTCGGCGAGACTGGTGCGCGCGAGCCAGATGTTCCAGGCGACGAGCACCGGTCGTTCGCCCACCGCGACCGCGCCGTGCTTCGCCGACGGCTCGCCGGGACCGAAGTCCGGGGCCAGCTCGCCAAAGGCGAGTCGGCGCACGTCGGGCAGGGTCCTCGTCGAACCGTCCGCGAGCGGGCCGTAGAGGAACGTCGCGACCTCAAAGGTCCGCGCGATCCAGCTCGCGGTGCGGTCGCGCATCGCTCGCGCCCGCGGCCGCTCGTCGGGGTCGAGGGCGACGAAGGGCACCACGTCCACGACCCCGAAGCGCGGATGGACGCCCGCGTGCTCGACCAGGCTGAGCGCGGTGAAGGCGCGTTCGACGAGCGTGCGAACGTCGCGCTCGAGGGGCTCGGGGTCGTTGATGAGCGTGAAGACCGAGCGATGATGCGCGGGGTCGTGGTGGCGGTCGCGCAGCGACGCGCCTGCACTGGCCGACAGGTCGTCGAGGACCGTCAGGTTTCGACCTTCGGCGAGGTTGGGCACGCACTCGAACACAGAAGGAGGTTAGAGCCCGCGATAACAAGCGGCCCGGACCCGGTCGGTGGGGCGACCGGTAGAATGGGCAGCGCAGTCAAGTCCCTAAGGAGCGTCGTGAGCCAGGTCCCGAGCATTGAGAGCACCGAGGTCGTCGACCCGGTGGGCCACGTCCAGGTGATCTACCTCGGTCCGGTCGCCCCGCACTGGGAGTGCCGCATGGTCTTTGGCGACGAGGAGCAGATCCAGGCCTTCGTGGACCGCGTGGACGCGCGACTGCGCTTCCTGCCGCCCCACGACCCCCAGTTCCGGCGAAACCGCGAACGCGTGAACCGTGACGCGGAGCGCGAGAACCTGCTCGTCGAGTGGAACCTCGGCTACGAGGAAGAGAACTAGCCCGAACGAGCCCGAACTACGCGAGCGGCGAGTTCGTCACCCGCTCGTACCAGTCCTGCGGCGCGTCGAGTTCGCGCGCACTCGGTAGTCCGTCGACGCGCAACAGCGCGTCGAACACGCCCAGCCCGTGCGCGTCGGTCAAGGTCGCGACGAATCGTTTGGCGGCGTCGTGGTGCGGACCCTGGGTCGCGATGCCGAACAGCGCGGCCGCGGCGTCCTCGCCGCGCGCGTCGCTTCGCCGGTGTCGGGCGTAGGCTTCGGCGAGCGCGGGTCGCGGACCGAGGATCGCCTCGGTGATGTCGTTCGCGGCGCGGTCGAAGAACGCGAGTAGCACGCTGGCGGCCGCGTTGATGGCGCGAGTGGCGTCGGATTCCTCGGGCACCTCGATACCGTCGAGCAGCGCCGCGGGATTGTTCATCAACTCGCTGAGGTCCTCGGGGTTGATCATGGTCTGGAGTCGTTCGATCAAATTGCTCTGGGCCGCGGAGGCTTCGCGCACGGCGTCGATCAACAGGGCACGCAGGGCGTCACCCGTACCGGGCTGGGAGAGGACGAGGGCCGCGACGAACTCCTGGGCGAGCGCGAAGACGTAGACCTCGTCACGTTCGAGCGACCACGCCTCGGCGAAACTGGTCAGGTTATTGACGACGATCGATCGCGTCGCGTCGAGGCGAGGCAGCGGGAGTACGGCGAGGGACCAGGCGCGCTCGGAGAAGTGCCCCGCGACCGAGCCCATCTGGAAACCGGTGAACAACGGACCAATGGTGGCGGCGAGCTGGGCCATCATCGCGGTCTCGTCCTCGGCGTCCTCGGACAGTGCGAGGGCGGGTCGTTCGAGCATGGGAGCGATGAGCGGCTTCCACTGCGCGAGCGCGGCGAGGGTGAGCGCCGAACGATTCACGCCGGTGATAGCGGCGCCACTGGAGACCCCGAAGGCCGAATCGACGTGGCGACTGACGAGGACGGCGAGTTCTTCGAGTCGTTGGCGTTCACTCGGTTGGGGATTGGGGTCCCCGTCCTCGCCCCGGGCGATGTTGAGCCCCAACTGCGTCGCGGTCTGGAACCAGGCGTCGGGACCCTGCTGGCCGAGCAGGTTGAAGATATCGCCGAACATCCCACTGAACGGGTCGGTACTCACCCTTCCAACTTAGAGGTTGGCACCCCACCGAGCGTCGGGTCCAACCAACGAGCGTCGCGACCTAGCATTGTGGGCCATGGCTCTGGACGTCGCACTCGATATCGGGACCGCGTCGACCCGTCTGGGCACGTCACCACGCGGGATCGTGTTCAACGAACCCACCTTGGTCGCGATCGACACGAGCACCGGCGAGGTCGTGGACATCGGCTTTGGCGCCACGGACCTCGTGGGACGCACGTCGCGTCACGTCGTGGTGTTTCGACCACTGGAAAAGGGCGCCACCGTCGACTTCGACGTGACCGCCCGGCTGATCACCGCCCTGTTCGAGCGCGCGGGCGTCTCCAAACTCAGTCGGGCCCGCGTGGTGATGAGCGTTCCGTCACTCGCGACCGCCATCGAGCGACGCGCGCTGCGCCAGGCGGCGGTGCAGGCCGGCGCGCGCGAGGTCACGCTCATCGAGGCGCCGATCGCCGCCGCGATCGGACTGGGACTGCCGATCCAGGACCCCGTGGGCTCGGCGGTCGCCGTGCTCGGCGCGGGCGCCTCGGAGGCCGCGCTGATCTCGCTCGGGGGCATCGTGACCCGTGGCGCACGGCGTCTCGGCGGCAGCGACCTCGACGCGGCGATCGCGGCGCTGCTGCGGATGCGCCAGGGCGTCGTCGTGTCGCCCGCGACCCTCGAGATGCTCAAGATGACGCTCGGTTCGGCGACCGGATCGACCCTGGCCGGGGTCGAGAAGGTGCCCGCGCGCACGGTCGAGCGCGGTGAACCGGTCGAGGTCGAGGTGAGCGCCGAACTGGTGAATCAGGCCATGGGCGAGGTCGTCGCCCAGACCGTTCGCCTGATCCAAGAGTGTCTTGCCGACGCGCCGCCCGACCTGTCCCAGGACGTCTCGGCGCGCGGGCTCACCCTGGTGGGTGGCCACGCACTCCTCAACGACTTCGCCGAACTGATCGCGGTGAGTACCGGCGTCGAGGTCGACCTCGCGGCGCGTCCCGACGTCGTCGTGATCCAGGGACTGCTCGCCTGTCTCGAGGAGATGTCGACCCTGCACGCCCTGTTTCGCAGCGCAGACCTCTAGTCGGGTTCCTTGCGCAGCTGGTCGACCGCCGCGCGCACCTGCCAATCGCGATCCTCGGCCGCGAGCGCCAGCGCCGCCTCGACGTCGGGTCCTTCGAAGTTCGCGAGCGCGACGATGGCGCGCCGTCGAACGGGGGGCTTGTCCTCGAGCGCCGCGAGCACGGCCGCGCGGCCGCGGTCGTCGCCCAGGACGCCCAGTGCGGCGACCGCTGACTCGCGACAGCGTGCGTCAGGATGTTCACACGCCAGTCGGGCGAGTTCGACGACCGACTCGGTATCGAGGTGCTCGCCGAGCGCGAAGATCGCCGCGTCCACGACCAGGGGGTCGGCGTCGCCGAGCGACTCGCGCACGATTCCCAGTATCTCGGGCGCGACCTCGGCGTAGGCGATCAGTGAGAGCGCGTCACGTCGCACGTCGAGGTCGAGGTCGGCGAGCACGGCCAGCCAGTCCTTTCGCGTGAGCAGTCCGCGCCGGTTCATCGCTCGAAGCGCGAGAATCCGCTGGCGTGGGTGTCGCGCGCGCAGTGACGCGGCGAGGAACTCGTGGTCGTCAGTCTCGGCGACGAATCCCGCTCGGAGCAATCGTTCCTCGAGGTCGGGCGGTAACGTGGATTCATTCGCTGGCACTCTGACATCTCAGCACCCTCACCGTACGCGCGTCGAATCGCGATCCTCGTCATCGTCGTGTTCGTGCTCCTCGCCGCCACGGTCGAGGTATCACGACACTGGACGCTGAACGAGTACGCCATAACGCCAGGAAACGCGACCCGCGTCGAGCCACTCGTTCATATCGAGGGTCTTCCCACCGAGTCCCACCACGACTCGATCATGCTGACCGACGTCTACCTGCAGCAACTCACCGCGTGGCAGTTCTTCGCCCTGCACTTCCAGCGCCACGTCCAGTTCGTTCCCGCCAGCGAACTGTTGTACCCCGGTGTCCCGAGCAGCGAGTTAGGGCCGCAGGGTTATCTGGAGATGAGCGATTCGAAGCAGGACGCCGAGGTGTCCGCGTTTCGAACACTCGGATGGAAGCTGAAAGCGACGCCCATTGGCGCGTTGGTCACGCTCGTCGAAGACAAGTCGCCGGCGTGGGAGGCCAAGCTCAAGGTCGCCGATCGTGTCGTCAGTCTTAACGGCAAGCCAGTACGTGATTCGTGTGATCTGCTCACCGATATGCACCCCTACCGGCCGGGCACCAAGGTCACGCTCGGCGTCGACACGGCGCACATCAGTGACCAGGGCGTCATCACGTGGGCTGGTCAGTCGAACGTGACGCTCGTGACCGCGAGGCCGCCCAGTTCGATCTCGGCGGCGGGATGTCGGGGACTTCACGGCTCCAATCCGTCGTGGCTCGGAATCTCGCTCGAGGACGCGTCGAGTTACGCGTTCCCCGCGAAGGTGTCGATCGATACCAACGACATCGGTGGACCCTCGGCGGGACTGGCGATGACGCTGTGCATCATCGACCAACTGTCGCGCCACTCGCTGACCGGTGGCGCCACGATCGCCGCGACCGGCACGATGGATCAGTACGGCAACGTCGGCGACGTGGGCGGCGTCGCCGAGAAGACCGTCGCGGTGCAACGCGCGGGCGCGAAGTACTTCATCGTTCCCCAGGTCGAAGTTGCCACCGCGCGAGCGAACGCGAGACCGGGACTCACGATCATCGGCGTGACGACGCTCCACCAAGCCCTCCAAGCACTGGAACGTATTGGCGGGGCTACACCGGTGCCGCTGAGCGCCCCGAAGCCGTCCTTGAAGGACTCGACGTCGTAGGCTTGAAGCAATGGACGATCGCCGAAACCCATCCTCCGCTCGCTCCTCGGCGTCTGAAATCGTTCGCACGAACTTCACACAAGTGCGCAAAGGTGGCATTGATCCCCACGAAGTGAACGCGCATCTCGAAGCGGTGGCGCGAGAAGTGGCCCATTTAGAGCAGCGCCTGCGCGACGTACGCGAGCAACTCGTCGAGGCCGAACACCGTGCCGCGAACCCCGTGCTGGACGAGGCGACCCTCGCGAGTGCGCTGGGTGCCCAGAGTGCGGCCATCCTGCGATCGGCGCACGAGGAGGCGGCGCGCGTCACCGCCGAGGCCCAAGAACGCGGCGCCCAGATCTTCACCGATACCCAACAGCGCAGCGCCGAACACTTGATCGAAGCCCAGGAACGCGCGACGGCGCTCATCGCCGAGGCCGAGAACACCGCGACCCAGGTGGATCACGACGCGCGCCTCGCCGCAGAGCGACTGATCGATTCGGCCAAGGTCAACGGTGACGCCCTCGTCGAGCGAGGTCGCGAACAAGGACGCGCGATCGTGGAACAGGCCCACGAGGCGCGAAAGTCGGTGTTGAACGATCTCGCCGTGAAGCGCAAGGCCCTGCACATCCAGATCGACCAACTCCGGGCTGCGCGCGACACGTTGGCGACCTTCGTCCAGTCGGTACGCGACTCCATTGATTCGGTGCTGAACGGTCTCAACAGTTCCGACGACGCGGCTCGCCACGCGGCGCTCGAAGCGCTCCGATTGCGTCCGCCTTCTCGCGAGCCGACCGAAGAGGAACTGCTCGAAGGCACACCGCTGCGCGAGGTCCCGCCGCCCGCACTCGCGCCCGTGACCAACGACGCGTCGACGCCGAGTGAGGTCCCCAAGGCCAAGACCCGTCGCTCGGCCAAGTCCAACGGTATCGAGACCCACGTGGACGAGACGTTGTTGGAGGACGACCCGACCGGCACCGACGTCGTGAACGAGATCTTCGCGCGGCTTCGCAAGGCGACGCTCGAAGAGCGCGGTTCGACGCCGAGCCCGCGTAAGCCGGCACCGGCTCCCGCGAAGGTGCTCACCGTCGATGGCGAACTGTTTCATCGCCGCGACGTCGCGATCGACGAGTCACTCGCCGTGTTGACGCGCAAGGTCAAGCGCGCACTCCAGGACGATCAGAACATCATGCTCGAGCGACTGCGAGACGTGAAGGGCATGATCACCGTCGAACTCGAGGACGAGCACGCGGAACGCGCTCGCTACGCTGACGCGGCCTTTGACGCGCTGGCCGACGCGGCGGCCGCTGGTTCGCAGTTCGCCTTTGACGAAGCCGGGTACTCGGGCGATCCGGTGAACAAGGCCGCCCTCGACGACTGTGCCGCCGACCTCGCGGTCACGATCGTGCTCGCGTTGCGCAAGCGCATCCTCGCCGACACCTCGGGCGACGGTTCCGAACGGGTGAACGCCGCGTACAAGGAGTGGCGCGGTGCGCGTGTCGAACGACTCTGCACTGACGCGGCTCGACGTGCTTTCCACCTGGGCGTACTGAGCGCGTCGCGGGGTCGTGCCGTTCGCTTCTTCGCCGCACCTAATGACGCGCCGTGTGACGCCTGCGCGCTGGACGCCGCGTCGGGCGAGCGTCCGGCAGGTCAACGCTTCCCGAGTGGGTCGCAGTATCCGCCGTTGCACGCCGGTTGTGCGTGCGCGATCGTACCGGTCTGAAGAAACGCCTAGGCTCGATGCGTGCGTAGCCCCACCGATGTCCCGCCGCGTCCTCGACGCATAGGCAGACTCTCGCGCCGGTTCTGGATTGGCCTCATCATCGTGGTCGTGTTCGTCGGGTTCCTGTCGCTTCGCAGCTTGGCCGGACTGTGGACCGATCAGATGTGGTTCTCCCAGACGGGCTACGGCTCGGTGTGGACGACGCTGCTCGTGACCAAGGTCGGACTCGCGGTCGTCTTCGGGCTGGTCTTTTTCATCTTGATGTGGGTCAACTTGCTGCTGACCGATCGATTCGGGGCTCGCGACCTCTCCTTCGAGCCCGAGGACGAGATCGTCCGTCGCTTCCAGAACGTGGTGCGACCCTACGCCGGACGCATCTACGCGGTCATCGGAGTGGTCACGGGCCTCATCGCCGGCCTCAACGCCACGGGCCAGTGGCAGGCGTACCTGCTATTCATCCACTCCAAGCCCTTCCACCTGAAGGACGCGTTGTTCCACAAGGACCTGAGCTTCTACATCTTCACGGTGCCGTTCCTCTCGTTCATCGTGACCTGGACCCTCGTCTCGCTCTTCGTGATCTTGATCATCACCGCCGCGTTCCACTACCTGAACGGCGGAATTCGTGCCACGCGCGTGACGCCGCGGGTCGCCCCTCGGGTGAAGGCCCATTTGTCGGTCATCGGCGCGGGCATCGCCCTGATGAAGGCGGCTGGCTACGTCATCGCCAAGTGGGAGCTCGTGAACTCGACCAACGGGTACGTGCAGGGCGCGGGCTACACCGACGTGCACGCGCGCATGCCCGCGATGACGATCCTGTTCTACCTGTCGCTCGCGGCGGCGGTGATCCTGCTCGTCAACGTGCGTTCGCGAGGCTGGTCCCTGCCCGCGGTGGCGGTGGGCCTGTGGGTCTTCGTGGCGCTGGTGATCGGCGTGCTCTACCCGACGTTCCTCCAGGCGCTCAAGGTGAGCCCCGCTCAGGCGACACTCGAGGCTCCGTATATCCAGCGTGACATCAACGCCACGCGCTTGGCCTACGGACTCGACCACGTCGTGTACCACAACTTCAAGGGCGCTACGACGATCTCGACCAAACAGATCGTCTCGGACGCCGCCACACTCGACAACATTCGACTCTGGGACCCCGCGCCGAACATCGCGCTCCAGACCGTCACCAAGCGTCAGTCGATCCGCTCGTACTACACCTTCACGACCCTTGCGGTGGACCGCTACGTCGTGAACGGCAAGGTCACCCCGGTCCTGATCGGTGCGCGCCAACTGAACTCGTCGAGTCTGCCCTCACCCAGTTGGGTGAACACCCACTTGCAGTACACGCACGGCGAAGGGGCGGCGGTCATCGCCGCCAACGCCGTTGACTACACGACCGGGAACCCCGACTTCGTGGTCTCGAACGTGCCTCCCCAGTCGACCAACGGGATGCCCCAGTTGACCCAACCCGACATCTATTTCGGGATCGGCTACTCGGGCTGGGTGGTCGCCAACACCAAGCAGGCCGAACTTGACTACCAGATCGACAGTGGTCCCAACGCGGGCGAACCGGTCGAGACCCACTACGGCGCCAAGGGCGGGGTGGCCGTGGGCGGGATCCTCAGCCGATTCGCGCTGGCGCTGCGTCTGGGCGACTTCAACTTCCTGATCTCGAACCAGATCACGCCCCAGAGCCGGGTGCTGTTCGTGCGCGACGTCACCCAGATGGCGAAGAAGGCGGCGCCTTTCCTCACCTTCGACCAGAGTCCTTACGCCGTGATCGCCAACGGCGAGGTGAACTTCGTCCTCGACGGCTACACCACCACGAGCCAGTACCCGTATTCCCAGAACGACGAGAGCCTCAACGTCAACACCGGCAACATCCCCTACGGCACGAACTACATCCGCAACTCGGTCAAGGTCGTCATCAACGCCTACACCGGCTCGATGAAGTACTACGTGAACGACCCGAAGGATCCCATCATCCAGGCCTGGGAGTCCGCGTTCCCCAAGATGTTCCTGCCCATGAGCAAGATGCCCGCGTCGATCCGCACGCACCTGCGCTACCCGTCGGACCTCTTCTCGGTGCAGGCGGCGATGCTGGGCCACTACCACATCACCACGGCGAGCGCCTTCTACACCGCCTCGGACAAGTGGGAGATCTCACCCACGACCGGCGCCGGCACGCCGAGCGCGACGCTCTCGCGCACCGAGGTCACCAACGCGGCGGGCAACGTCGTGTCCACGTCGCTGTCGCCCATGAGCCCGGTGTACCAGGTGGGCTCGCTGCCCGGTGAGAACCACCAGCAACTCCTCGAGTCGGTGGCCTTCGTGCCCGCGGGCAATTCGGGCACGGTCCAGGGCCTCACCGCCTTCATGATCGCCACCAGCAATCCGGACGACTACGGACACCTCAACGTCTACGTCACGCCGCGCGGCACCTCGGTGACCGGACCGGTCCAGGCGGACTCGGAGATCCAACAGACCTCGGCGGTCAGTTCGATCATCACCCTCCAGGACCAGCACGGGTCGGAGGTGTTGCTGGGCAACAACCTCATGGTGCCGCTCGACCAGAGTGTGCTCTACATCCGGCCCCTCTACGTCACCAGCACGTCGAACCCGCTGCCGCAATTGCGCTACGTGATCGCGGTGTTCAATCAGGACGTCGCGATCTCGCCCACGCTCTCGGGAGCGCTGTCCCAAGTACTCGGAACCAGTTTCGCGGGGGGATCGACCAGTGGTTCGTCGTCCACGACCACCACCGGCGGAACCACGAAAGCCGGCGGTACCGCCGCGTCGTACCTGAAACAGGCGTCGGCCGACTACAGCGCCGCCCAGGCGGCACTACAAGCGGGAAACCTCGGTCAGTACCAAGCAGACGTGAACGCGATGAACGCCCAACTGAAGGCGGCCGAATCGGCTCTCTCGAAGTAGGGTGCCCGTTTGGCCAGACACACCACAAGCGGCCTAGGAGTTCACTCACCGAACCGCGTGACAACCGCGCAGGCCTCGTCGCTGTGAGAGCCGAACGCACCATTTTGTCGAACCTCGAGTTGGCGACGGTGGCGTCCACGTCACGGAAGGTTTGCGGGTGTTCGTACCGAGCACCCGGATCACCGACGCTTTTGGTCGATCACCAGGTTTCCACTAGTATGAATCACGCAACGCGGGGTGGAGCAGTCTGGTAGCTCGTCGGGCTCATAACCCGAAGGTCGCAAGTTCAAATCTTGCCCCCGCCACTAAGAGAAGTACGCGCAACTGTTGGTACGGACGCAACATACTTTGCTGCATCAAGGAACGTGACCTGAAGATTACTTGACATTTACCATTTGGTTATATAACTTAAAGGTGATGTCTTCAAACGATGCGCTCAGTCGAACCTTTTCCGCCCTCGCCGATCCCACTCGCCGTGCGATCCTCGAAAGGCTTTCAGTCGGAGAAGCGGGTGTCGTCGAACTGGCAGACAACTCGAGGCTGACCCAGCCCGCCATCACCAAACATCTGCAGGTGTTGGAACGTGCCGGCCTAATTATTCGCAGCCGCGAGGGCCAGCGCCGTCCAGCTCGTCTGCACCTAGAGGGCCTCAGCGCTGTGGATGATTGGCTTCGGCGCGCACAGGCCGATTGGTCTGAGCGTCTTGACCGTCTTGAGACTTATCTCACCGCAACAACCAAAGCAACCACTCACGAGGAGAACCCCGATGCCTGAGTACCGTGCCGCAGTTGACGTCCAGTCAGCAACGCCTACCAAGCAGCTCGTCATCGAGCGCACCTTCCACGCGGTACCAGAGATCATTTTCGACGCCTTCACGAATCCAGAACAGCTGACGAAATGGTGGTGGCCCCATGGCTTCTCGTGTCCTGTAGCAGAGGTTGATCTCCGCGTCGGGGGCAAATACCGGATCGCGATGGAGTGGCCGGAATTCATCCCCCCCGAAGCCCAGTTCTCCCACTACCTGGGTGGTGAGTTTTATGAGATCGACCGTCCGCATCACCTGGTCATGAGTGGTCGTGCACTTAACGACGAGCAAGGCGAACTGTTCGCGACCCTAATTGAAATCACCTTGGAGGCCCGTGACGAAGGTACGGCCCTTACCATACGGCAGTCGTATTTCGAGCCAATGCCGCCAGCAGACGCAATGAGCGGGGCCGAGCAGGGGTGGTCAGAGCAACTCGAGAAGCTCACTCAGCTTCTTGAGAACCAGCGTGGCGACTAGGTGAATCATCAGTCCATACGCTGCACCTTCACGGCGAAGTGCTGAGCGTGCCCGTGGGCCGCGCGACCCGTGACGAGCGCAGTCGACGCGCCAAGGCGAATGCTTTTGAGGAACTACGGCCTTCCCCGCGACGTTCGACACCCCCACTCTGCGTGGGTATTCGTGTTGAACACGACGGACCCGGCACCGCAACGAACTCACACTTGAAAAGAAGCTTTATCCGGGAATCTCATTATGAAAGGTTGTAGAATAACCTTATATAAGGAGATTCCATGTCAAAGGTTGTCAAGCGCCGCTGGACCAGTGACTTCTCGGGTCCGTCAAAGCCAGATCGACGCTCTTGTGAGTACGAGTCCTACATTCCTGACGGTCTCCTCACCCGACAGTTCGGGTTGGACGGCGACGTTGCCGCCGAGGTGGCCGACGCCGAGACATCCATCGTTCGATTGAACGAGTCAGGAGCGGGTCTCGTAAATACCGAGGCGCTCGCTCGAATACTGTTGCGCGCTGAGGCCGTCGCCTCTTCACGCATCGAGGGACTCGACGTCGGGGCGAGGCGACTGCTTCACGCTGAGGCCGCTCGTAGGCTCGACGATGCTCCAAACGATGTCACCGCTACCGAAGTTCTTGGCAATATCGACGCCATGATCTTTGGCATCGACACCATCGGACCAGGGGATGAAATCTCCGAGGACCTCCTCTTGGAGATACATCGTCGGCTACTGCTCGGGACCAGACTTGAAAAACAAGGGGGCCACTATCGAGAGGTCCAGAACTGGATCGGGGGGAGCTCGTACAATCCCTGCTCCGCTGCCTTTGTCCCGCCACCTCCAGAAAAGGTTCCTGATCTCATGGCGGATCTCTGCGCGTTTACGAACGATAACGGACTCCCCGCCGTCGCTCAGGCCGCGATTGCGCACGCGCAGTTCGAAACCATCCACCCGTTCGTGGATGGCAACGGCAGATCGGGACGAGCGCTCATTCACCTCATCCTTCGCCGAAGAGGACTGGCCGTTCGTGTCCTCCCACCAGTTTCACTCGTCCTTGCGACGTGGTCGAAGGACTACGTTACGGGGCTGAGCGGTGTCAGATATCGAGGGCCCGCCACCTGCCGTGATGCCCACGTCGGAATGAACCGATGGATCGCCCAGTTTTCTCTTGCGTGTAGCAGAGCCGTAGCTGACGCTGCCCACTTCGAAGGTAGGGCCCAGGACATCCAAGACGCCTGGCGGGATCGCATTGGCTCGCTCCGGAAGAACTCCGCTGCCGACCTTCTCGTCTCTGCACTTGTTGGTGCTCCGGTGCTGACGGTGACGAGCGCCGCCGCGTTGATCGGGCGAACGTACCCTGCCGCCAGCAATGCGGTGGCTCAATTAGTCGAAGCAGGTATCCTCCGCCAGGTGAGCATCGGACGCCGCAACCGAGCTTACGAGGCACCAGAGATTATCGCTGCGTTCACAGATCTCGAGCGCCAGCTCGCAAGTCCTGAGGGCGACACCCGAACGAGTGAGCCGGAGAGAATGGTTCCTAGGCGTGGGTAGGCTAACGGGCCATTTTCTATTGACGGACTTGGCTTTACCGACGTCACCACGCGCTCGGGCCAGTATGGCGACACGGAGAGGCTGACATCAGTTTGCTGGGCGAACTATCGCCCGGAACCGTAAGGGAACTCTGACTCACGACACAAGGAGACAGGGGGTGGCTACGGCGTGATCATGACGCGACAAAACTCCGTCGACCAATTCGGCACCACGCAACGATCAGCGGGGTGCTCACCAAGATGTTCACGAGGGTGTTCACCAGGACGTGCACCATTTTCATGGGGGAAGCAACCCTCGAGCTCAATAGGGTAATGAGCCCCTTTGCAAGGTTTTCACTACGTAGTCACAACGGCTCGATCCATTGTTCTCATGTTGGTCGCAGGATTTGTTCCACGCGGTCGCGCTTTGAATCTGTGATCGCAAAGCAGGAATGGGCAACTGGTGAATGCGGAAATTGATTGTCTTCTTGGTCGCTCCAGGACCAGCCAACGTGAGTCGCAACTGTCGACCTCACCTTGCAGATCACTTACCAGTTACAATCTCGAACATGATCGTGGCCACCCTGTTTCGGCCTGACCAGTGGTCCAACTTCTTTGTCCTAGTGGGAACCGGCGCGGTCACGTTGACGGGCTTGGTCTTCGTGGCCATGTCACTCAACCTGAAGGCAATAGCGGCGGACGCGACGAACCGTAACCGGGCGATCAACACGCTGACGGGTCTCTCGTTGGTGTTCCTGCGTTGTGCGCTCGTGCTCATGGGACCTCAAAGTCATCGTTCGATCGGTTTGGAGCTCTTCATCGTCTCGGGCGTCTCGGCGGCAGTGTTCATCAGGGGCTACCTCCGGGCCATTCGACTGAGTAACACGCTCGCGGTGTCACGCATCATTGGTGGCACTACTTTGCACGCCATAGAAATGATCGGCGCGGCACTCTTCTTCGAAGGACACCTGGCCGGGCTTTACATGGCGGCCGTGGCGATCGGGACGAACACGTGTTACATGATCACCGCGGCGTGGTTACTGGTCATGGGTACCTTCGATCAGGGCGTCGCGTCACCGTCGTAGTGGAACTGCCCTCGTGCTCTTAAATGACAGTCCTCGCGGATTCATCTTTTGCGCTGGCTGTCGTCGCCACGGAACGGCACCGATGGCTCCTCGGGGCGCGAGGTCCTGGTCTCGATCTTTCGCAGTACTGCGAGCGAGCGATACGTGTCGTTCGCACGTCGGAGGGCCATGCGACCGTTGACCAGGGTCCTGGTGGCACTACTCGTCGTGAGTGCGTTGCCCGTCGGCGCTGGTTCGCTCGCCGCCGGGGCGTCGAGCGTCGCCGCGTGCTCGTCGTCTGCGGTGGTCCTCTCGGTCGCGTCGAGTCGAACCTCGTACCCGTCTGGCTCGACGGTGCTCGTGACCGTCGACTTGCGTAATCACGGCGCGTCCGCCTGCTCCTTCGTCACGGGTCCCACCTCACCGAACTACCAAGTGACCAACGCCGCGGGTACCACCGTGTGGGGTTCGTGCTGGTTCGCGGGTGGTCCCGCGCCTTGTCCCATGTACCTGCTCGAACGCGTCCTCAGACCCGGGGTGACCTACCGCGACGTGTTGACGTGGGACCAACGCTCCGGTCACCCTGACGTTCGTGTCCGGCCGGGGCGCTATCGCTTCTCGGTGACCTTCTCCGGGCTCTCGCTCAAGGCCGCGACGTCGTTCACACTCTTGGCGTCGTGACCGGTTCCGTCGGAAGCTCGTCACCCCTCGAGCGTCGTGGTGACACGTTGGCTCTCAGTCCAGCCAAGAGGTGAGACGTCGTCTCGTGTGAAGAAGACTCCTGCTGCGAGCTAGAAATTGATCTCGTCTCGATCGGAGGCGTTGAGCGCCGGGGTAGTCGCCGCTCGCCATAGCTCGAAGTAGTTCTTGAAGGTGATGTCGTCGGTGACGTAACCGGCGCGCTGGAGTTCGCGATGGTACGCGGGCAGGTTGTGCCACGGCACCCCCATGTCGACGTGGTGGGCGAGGTGCCACCCGGTGTTGTAGGGCACGAACCAGAATCGAGCCAGCCACGTTTGGCGTACGTTGTGCGTCGTCAGTCGGCGGTCGCTGCTCTTGGCCATGCCACCGTGTTCGGCAATGGCGCGCAGCCGGTTCAGCACCCGCCACTGCGTCATCCACGGCAGCCACCAAAAGACGAGGTACGCCCACCACGCGCCGGTGAACAGCCAGAACAGGCCGAAGAGCACCACCTGCACGATGAGGATGGAGGAGGCCACGCGCCGACTCGAGGGCTTGAAGGCGGCGCCGACGAGGGCGACGAAGTTCTTGTAACCCGAGATGCCCACCGCGTCACGCACAAGGCGGCGTCGGAGGTCGCGCCGTTCGCACGGGTATCCGCGGTAGAACGCGATGTCCGGCTCGTCCGGGCCGAATTCCTCTCGGTGGTGGGCGAAATGACTGCGACGGTAGAGCGAGATGGGAATGAACGCCGGGTAGGCGACCAGCCACGTGCCGACGATATCGTTCACCTTCTTCTTCGTAAAGAGCAGTCGGTGGGCGCTCTCGTGCATGAGTATGGCGAAGCGGGCGTGCATCGGGCCCATCAGAATGAAGGCGACGATGGTCGCCACGACGCCCCAGTGCACGCCGCCCCAGGCGAGCAGCGCGGTCCAGAACCAGACCAAGAAGACCGCACGGGCGTTTCGCCAGTTCTCGATGTGGCGATACGCGGCTCGAAGTTCGGGAATCGCCATGCCGTTGGCGAGCAGGCGCTCGGAGGGCAGGACGTCGTTGAGTTCTTCGGGGCGGGGCACGAGGGTCATGCTCATAGAAGAAGTATTACTCGCTCAGGACCGCCGTGACATTTCTTTCTTCGGGCAGTCGATCCAGGGAGAATTCGCCGGCGGACCTTGCCGCAATTCGAGAGCCGGGACCGATTGTGACGTGGGCGCGGCGATACATTGAGATTGTGGACAGAGGAGTTGACCATGATGCGCAATCCCTACGACGACTTACCGGTGCTCGCGAGTTTCACGCTCACGTCGACTGATTTCGAGGATGGTGGACCGTTCGCGTCGCCGCAGTTGAGTGGCCTCATGGGCCTTGATGGAACGGACACCTCCCCGCAGCTTTCCTGGAGCGGTTTTCCCGACCAGACGCAAAGCTTCGCGGTGACCGTCTTCGACCCGGACGCACCGACCGCGTCGGGTTTCTGGCACTGGGCCGTGGCCGACCTGCCGGTGACGACGACGTCGCTGGCCGCGGGAGCGGGCGACGAGGGCGGCAAGGGTCTGCCCGTCGGCGCGATCCAATTGGCCAACGACGCGGGTCTACACCGCTTCGTGGGAGCGGCGCCGCCACGCGGACACGGCGTGCATCACTACTTCGTCGCGGTCCACGCACTCGGCGTCAAGAGTTTGGGTCTCGACGCATCAGCGACGCCAGCGTATCTGGGGTTCAACCTCTTCAGCCACGCGATTGCGCGAGCGGTGATCGTGGCCACGCACGAGGAGCGGTAGCGCCAAGCCAATTGGCCGCGACGTCGCACTGGCTGGGTCTGCGCCTTCACGACGAGCGAAGACCTGCGTTGAACTACGGCAGCGCGGATGGCTTCGGTGGCACCGCGGCGCCGGCCTTGGCGCCGGCGACCACCATGGCGACGTCACCGGCGACGAACTCGTTCGAGAGGGCGAGGTGGCCGTGCATGAGCCGGTGATAGGCGGGACCGAACAGCATGTCGATGATGAGGTTGGCGTCGGAGTCTCGTGGTATCTCACCTCGGCTCACCGCGTGGGCCACGATCTGGCGGTGTTGGGCTCGAACCACTTCGAGAAAATTCTCTCGCCAGGCGAATCGCAAGTCGGGATCGAGTTGCACCTCGGCGATCAAACTCGCCAGTGAACGACCGGTGGACGTGCCGTCGACGGTCGTCACCCAGAAACTCAGGGCTCGGTGAAGATCACCCTCGAGGGTGCCGGTGTTGACCGCGGGTTGGGTTGCGAGGAAGGTCTGGAGGAACGCGTCCAGGGCGAGGCTGCCTTTGGACGGCCAGCGTCGGTAGATGGTCGACTTGCCCACGCCCGCGCGGGTGGCGACGTCCTCGATCGTCATCTGGCGCAGACCGCGCTCGGCCAGTAGTTCGCCCGCGGCGCGCAGAATCGTGACCTTGGCCGTTTCCTTGGGCGATCGCGAGCGGTGCGCGTCGTCGAGGTCGAGAGTCTTCGGCATTGACTTCAGTGTAGGAGGACGCTGACGTTTCTTCACCACATCCCCGTACGCGAATCCGGACACGACCGTCGGGTTCGCGAGGACTGACTATCGAGTGTGGTCCTGGGTTTCCGCGGGGGGACGCCAGTGGAGTTGATTGACGCGCTCAGGTTTCACGTAGCCGTGCTCGACGAACCAGCGAGCCGATTCGTACAGCGCGAGTTCGGCGCTTCGCGATCGGTAGCCGAGTTCGCTGCGGGCTCGCGTGTCGTCAAAGGTCATGGTCGTACTGGCCATTTGTGCCGCCTCGAGCGGTACGCGTGGTTCGCGGTGCAAGAGCGAGCCCTCGAGGAACTGCGACGCGTAGCCGGCGATCATCGGGAACACAGAAGGGAATTTTCGTTGCGCGGGGGCCAGTCCGGTGACCTCGGAGAGTATCTCGAGCAGTCGCGACATCGTGATGTTCTCGCCACCGCAGATGTAGCTGCGGCCCTGGCGCCCCTTCTCGAGGGCGAGCACGTGGCCGGCGGCGAGGTCGTCGACGTGCGCCACGTTCATGGCCGTGTCGACGTAGCCGGGGATCGCGCCGTTCAGGTAGTCCAGGACGACCTTGCCCGACGGCGTGGGACGGTGGTCGTAGGGGCCGTGGGGCATGGTGGGAAGTACGAGGACCACCGGAGCGCCCTGGGCGGCGAGTCGAAGGACCTCGTGCTCGGCCACGTACTTGGTCTGCTTGTAGTTGCCGTAGAGATGGTTGAGATCGGCGACGTCGTCCTCGGTCGAGGGCGTGCCGGACTTGGTGCGCCAGAGTCCCAGCGTCGCGACCGTCGAGGTGTAGACAATGCGCTCGACGCCGGCGTTCGTCGCTTCGTTGATGACGTTGCGGCTGCCCTGGACGTTCACCGCGTAGAACGACGTCGGATCAGCCGGCCAGAAGCCGAACTTCGCCGCCAGATGGAAGCAGAATCGTGCGTCGTCAAAGACCCCACGCAGATCCTGTGGTCTCGTGATGTCCGCGTCACGAAACTCGACGTCGAGCCCGTCGAGGTTGGCGCGGGCGGCGCCGGGTTCGAGCAGCGTCACGACGTGGGCGCCGCGAGCGAGCAAGTTGCGCGTCACCGCCGAACCAATGAAACCCGCCGCGCCGGTCACGACGACCCGGTCGCCCGGGTGCAGGTCGAAACTCATCGCGTTTCCTTGGTCGAACTCGACTTGGTGCGCGTGCGCTTGAAGGTCCCTTTGGCCATCGTGAGTCCGAAATCGACGATCCAGCCACTCGAGCGCTCCGCGTCGTCGAGCAGCTCGTCGAGCGCGTCGACGAAGAGATCGATCTCGTGCTCGCCCGCGATGAGCGGGGGCAGCAGTTTGATCACGTTCACGTTGTCGGCGGCCACCTGCGTGAGTATGTGGTGGCGGTGGAAGAGTGGCACCACGAGGGTCTGGGAGAACATGGCGGTACGTGCCGCTTCCACCACGCGAAATCGCCGCCGGGCCCGTCGCGAGCTGGGCGCCCCGAACTCGATGCCGATCATCTGACCTCGACCGCGGACGTCGTGGATGAAGTCGTGGGCGCTGGCGAGCTCGCCGAGCTTGGATTTCCACAAATCTCCCATGGCGGCGGCGTGCGCGACGACGCCTTCATCGTCGAAGACCTGAAGGGTCGCCAGACCCGCCACCATCGCCAACTGGTTGCCCTTGAACGTGGTGGAATGCACCATCGCTCGGTCCATCGAGCTGTAGGTCCCGCGCAGGATCTTGTCGCTGGTCAACATCGCCGCCACCGGCACGTAGCCACCCGAAAGGGCCTTGGAGACCGTGATGATGTCGGGCGTCAAGGCGTAGTGCTCGAAGGCGTAGAAACGACCGGTCCGTCCCAGGCCGGTCTGCACCTCGTCACAGATAAACAGGGCACCGGCGTCACGCACCGCGTGTTCGATCGCCCGCCACTGCTCGCCCTCGAGTTCGTAGACGCCCTTGCCCTGGATCGGTTCGGCGATGAGCGCCGCGACGTCACCGGAACGAAGCTCCTTCTTCAGCGCCTCGACGTCGCCGAAGGGGACCTCACTGGCCCCCGGCAGGAGCGAGCCGAACCCGTCCTTGAAGTCCGTCGAGCCGTTGAGCGAGAGAGCCCCCATGGTAAGTCCGTGATAGGCGTGCGAGAAATAGAGGATTCGATTGCGTCGGGTACTCGCACGCGCGAATTTGATCGATGCTTCGACGGCCTCGGCACCGGAGTTGCAGAAGAACGCCCGTTCGATGTTCGAGGGACTGCGCTGGACCAATTGCTCGGCGAGCAAACCGGGCAGCAACGCACAGTCGATCTGGGCCATGTTGGGCAAGTCGGCGGCGAGTGCCTGGTTGAGCGCGTCCTTGATCACGGGGTGACTGCGGCCCAGGGCGAAGACGCCGAAGCCACTCAGGAGGTCCAGGTAGCGGGTGCCGTCCTCGTCGATCAGGTAGCAGCCCTCGCCGTGTGCGTAGAACCGGTCGAAGCCGAGGGTCTTGACGACCTTGGTCAACTGGGGGTTCAGGTATTTGGCGTGGAGCTCGAAGTTCTCGCCGTGTCGCGAGGTGAGCAGTTCCTCAAGGTCAAAGGGCATGGTCCTCCAATGCTCATACTCAATCTAGGTGCCGGGTCCGCCTCGTGGTGGCGGGCGAGAGGACAGAAACTCCTGCTGGTCAGGGCCGTAGGCTTCAGGGGTGGTTGTCTTTCTCGCCCTCGTCGCCGCCTTCGCAAACGCGGTCGCGAGCATCTGCCAGCGGCTGGGGGTTGAAGACGCCCCCGACCAGCGCGGTCCCTCACTGGGACTCGTTCGCCACATGGTCCAGCGCCCGATCTGGCTCGTGGGCTTCGTGGTCATGGCGGGTGGTTACGCCAGTCAGGCGGCCGCGCTGCACGTGGGTTCGCTCAACGTCGTCCAACCGCTCATGGTCAGTGAGCTGGTGATACTCGTGCTCGTCCTGTGGCTCTGGTACCGCACGCCCCTGCGCGGGCGCGATCTCGTCGCCGCCTTCGCGACTGGTGTGGGCCTGGGCCTGTTCTTGGCGTTCGCCTCACCGCGCCTGGGTACGCGCGTGCCCAGTGGCGCGACCTGGCTCGTCACGAGCGCGATCGTGGTGGGTGTCGTCGTGATGCTCGTGGTCCTTGGCGTGAAGGGCTCGCCCCTGCGCCGGGCGCTCACGCTGGGCGCGAGCGCGTCGGTGGGTTTCGCGTTGCTCGCCGCGATCACCAAGTCGATGACCGATCGCCTCGTCGCGGGTTGGGGACCCCTCTTCTCGTCATGGCAGCTCTACGCGCTCGCGGTGATCGGACTCGGGTCGTTTCTCATCATGCAGGCGGCCTTTCAGGTGGGACCGTTCGCCGCGTCCCAATCGACGCTGATCCTGGTCAATCCCTTCGTCTCGATCATCGTGGGCAGTGTGCTCTACGGCGAGAGTCTGCGCGGCGGGGCCTGGTATCTCACCCTGGAAGTGTTGTCGCTGCTCGTGATGGTGCTCGGCGCCCTGGGACTGTCGTCGTCGCCGCTGGTCGCCCAGGTGCACGAGGAGTCACCCTCGCACCACCACCACCTCCTCGCGGGTCGGGGCCGCTACGCGCGTTGGCGCGAGCAGCGCTCGAGTGAACAGACGGTGCGACGATGACGACGGCACCTCTCGACCATCGGGTTCGCGTCGCGTTCATCGGCCTTGGACGCATCTACGACCTCAATCGACTCGCGTACGTGGGTAACGACGAGGTCGAGGTCGTCGCCCTCGTCGACCCGTCCGACGCGCGGCGACGCGAGCGTTCGAGCGACTGGCCCGGCGCGGCGACGTTCGCGTCGATCGCGGAATTGGGAGCGAGCGGGATCGCGGTCGACGCGGTCGAGGTGCTCTTGCCCATTGCCCTGCACGAGCAGGGTGTTCTGGAATGCCTCGCGCAGGGATGGCACGTCAATCTACAAAAACCGCTGACGACGGACCTGGCGAGCTCGGCTCGCATGATCGACGCCGCGACAACGCGCGGTCTGCACTTGCGGGTGATGGAGAACTACTTGTTCTACGAGCCGCTCATCCGGCTCAAGCACGTGATCGACTCGGGCGAACTCGGTCCCATCAGTGGCTACCACCTCAAGATGGTCGCCTCAGGTCGCGGAGGTTGGGACGTACCGGGCGACACGTACCAGTGGCAGTTCGACCAGGCTCAACGGGGCCGGGGGATACTGGTCTTTGACGACGGCTGGCACAAGTTCTCGACCGCACTGTGGTTGTTCGGTCCGATTCGCGAGGTGCGGGCCTGGATAGGTACGACCGAAGTGATCGAGGGAATCTCGCTCGACGCCCCGACCACGATCGTCTGGGAGCACGAGAATGGTGTGCGCGGGGTGTGGGACATCACGTTGGCGGTGGACATGTACCTGCGTTCGGACTACTACACCAACGACGAACGCTGGGAGGTGACCGGGCAGCGGGGTTTCGCGCGCGTGAACCGCTGCACCGGACGTGGTCTTCAACAGCCCAGTTTCGAGGTGTACCTCGACGGTGAGATGCGCTCACACCACGCGCTCGACGACGATTGGGCGAGCAGCTTTCGCGACTCGGGTCGACACTGGCTGCGTTGGTTACGCGACGGTAAGGGTCCGCTGTGGTGGGATGCCCGTGACGCCGAGGCGGTACTTCGCGTCGCGCTCGCGGCGTACGCGAGCAGTGAGCGCGGTGGCGTCGGCGTCGATCCGAATTCCGTACATTGACGACGGTGGTACTGAGCATTCGCTGAAACTGCGACGCTCGCGCGTCGGCGATACTTGACGGTGACGGTGGCTCGATGAGGTCGTTGTCTAGAGGAGCACGATGGAGTACGGATACTTTGACGACGGCGACCGCGAGTACGTGATCACCAAGCCCGACACGCCACTGCCGTGGATCAATTATCTCGGCACTGAGGAGTACTTCGGCTTGATCTCCAATACGGCTGGCGGCTGTTCGTTCTACCGCGATCCGCGACTGCGGCGTCTGACGAGGTACCGCTACAACAACGTTCCCCTGGACCTGGGTGGCCGATATCTGTACCTGCGCGACGACGGGAGTGGCGAGTACTGGTCACCCTCGTGGCAACCCGTCAAGATGCCGCTCGATTCATACGAATGTCGCCAGGGCCTCTCTTACACGTCGATCGCCTCGTCGTACCGCGGGCTGCGCGTCGAAACGCTGTACTTCGTCCCGCCGGGCGAGACGCTCGAGGTCTGGCGGGTCCGGGTGAGCAACGAGCGCGACCAGCGCGCGAACATCTCACTGTTCTCGTCGGTCGAGTTCTGCCTGTGGGACGCCCAAGACGATTCGACAAACTTTCAACGAAACTTCTCGACCGGCGAGGTCGAGGTGCTCGACGGCGTCATCTATCACAAGACCGAGTATCGCGAGCGTCGCAATCATTTCGCCTACTTCGCCTGTTCGGAACCCGTCGCCGGTTTCGACACGCAGCGCGAGACCTTTCTGGGCCCGTACCGCGGATGGGACGCGCCCGCGGCCGTCGAACGCGGCGAGGCCTTCAACTCGCTGGCCCACGGGTGGGCGCCGATCGGCTCGCACCACGTGCGACTCGACCTCGGGGCTAACGAGACGCGTGAGGTCATCTTCGTCCTCGGCTACGCGGAGAATCCCGAGGACGAGAAGTTCGACCCTCCGGCCAGCCAGACCATCAACAAGTCACGGGTGTTGCCGGTGATCGCTCGCTGGACCCAGCCGGACACCGTCGACGCAGCCCTTTCGACCTTGCGCGCCACGTGGGATGAGCACCTGTCGGTACTCGAGGTCGAGACGCCCGACGAGGACACCAACCGGATGGTCAACATCTGGAACCCGTATCAATGCATGACGACCTTCAACCTGAGCCGCTCGATGTCGTCGTACGAATCGGGCATCGGCCGGGGCATGGGCTTTCGCGATTCGAGTCAGGACATCCTGGGCTTCGCCAGCATGATCCCTTCGCGCGCGCGCCAGCGCCTGCTCGACCTCGCGGCGACCCAGTTGGATTCGGGCGGCGCCAACCATCAGTATCAGCCACTCACCAAGCGCGGCAACGCCGAGATCGGGGCCGGCTTCAACGACGACCCGCTCTGGTTGGTGTTCGCGGTGAGCGCCTACTTGAAAGAGACCGGTGACCTGGTTCTGCTCGACGAGCTCGTCCCCTACGACAATCGCGAAGGGAGCGAGACGCCGCTGTTCGAGCACCTGGGGCGATGCGTGCGCTACACCCTGGAGCGGTTGGGGCCTCACGGACTGCCGCTGATCGGTCGGGCGGACTGGAACGACTGTTTGAATCTCAATTGCTTCTCCCAGAAGTCCGGTGAGTCCTTTCAGACCACCGAGAACAAAGAGGGTGGCGTCGCCGAGTCGGTGTTCATCGCGGGTCAGTTCGTCGTCGCCGCGCGCGAGCTCGCCCAGATCGCGCGCTGCATCGGTCGGACCGAGGACGCGGCACAACTCGACGCGAACGTCGCGCTGATGTCCGAGGCGATCGATCGCGACGGCTGGGACGGCGAATGGTTCCTGCGTGCCTACGACTACTTCGGCAACGTCGTCGGTTCGCGCGAGAACGACGAGGGAAAGATCTTCGCCGAACCCCAGGGCATGTGCGTCATGGCGGGCGTCGGCGCCGAGGATGGTCGCGCCGCGAGGGCGCTCGACAGCGTTCGCGACCGGCTCGCCACCGAACACGGGGTCATGCTCGTCCAGCCCGCGTTCACTCGCTACCACCTCGAGCTCGGGGAGATCTCGACCTACCCGCCGGGGTACAAGGAGAACGGGAGCATCTTCTGTCACGTCAATCCCTGGATCATGATCGGCGAAGCGATGCTCGGTCACGGCGACGAGGCCTTTGACTACTACCAGCGAACGAATCCTTCGGCGCGCGCGTCGATCATCGACGTGCACCGCTGCGAACCCTACGTGTACGCCCAGACCATCGCGGGTCGTGACGCCGCGTCTTTTGGCGAGGCCAAGAACTCCTGGCTCACCGGTTCCGCGTCCTGGCACTTCGTCGCCATCTCGCAGTGGATCCTCGGCCTGCGCCCTGAACTCGACGGACTGCGCGTTGACCCGGTGCTCCCGGGTTCGTGGCCCGGGTTTCGCGCCCGCCGTCGCTGGCGTGGCGCGACCTACGAGATCGTCGTGCGCCAGACTCCGGGCGTACCCGGTCGCGTGCGTCGCCTGGTCGTGGACGGCACGCCGGTCGAGGGCAATTTGGTGCGCGAAGCACCCGCGGGTGCGCTCGTGAGAATCGAGGCGGTGGCGGAGGGTCCGGTCGCCAACTGAGCCGAGGCGTGGTCGCTAACCCGTGTTGCGAAGTCCCGTCGCGATGCCGTTGATGGTCAGCAGCAGTGCTCGCTGCATCAGTTCGTCGACCGTTTCGCCCTGGGAGCGAAGGGCGCGCACCTGGCTGAGCAGTTGGATCTGGGTCAGCTGGAGCGGACGCAAGTACTGGTCGCGCGTGCGCAAGGTGCTCGCGAGCAGCGGCTGGGACTCGAGCAGGGCTGACTCCTGGGTCACCGCGAGCAGTTCGCGCACCGTGAGCTCGTACTCCGCGTTGATCATCGTGAAGAGATAGGCCAACTCGTCGGGCACCAGTCGGCGCACGTATTCGTGGGCGATCCTCATATCGGTCTTGGCGAGGGTCATCTCGACGTTCGAGATGAACGACGCGAAGAAGGGCCACTCCTCGTACATTCGGCGCATCGTCTCGGCGAGACCCGCCTCGCGCGCTGCCTCGAGCCCGCTGCCCACGCCGAACCAGCCGGGCACGATCTGGCGTGACTGGGTCCAGCCAAAGACCCAGGGGATCGCCCGCAGCGACTCGATGCCGTCGTCGACCTTGGTGCGACGCGCGGGCCTCGAACCGATGTGCAGGTTCGCCAACTCTTCCACGGGCGTCGAGAGGTTGAAGTAACTCGGCAGGTTCGGGTCCTTCACGAGTGAGCGATACGCGCTGAGCGAGGAATCGGCGACGATGTCCATCGCGGCGTCCCACTTGGGGAGCTGGTCGGGCGCCACCCACGGGTCGGCGTGGAACAGCACGCCCTCGAGGACCGCGGCGAGCAGTTCCTCGAGGTTCTCGCGCGCGAGTGAGGGCAGGAGATACTTGTCCGAGATCACCTCGCCCTGCTCGGTGAGTTTGATCGAGCCGTTGAGCACGCCGTAGGGCTGGGCGAGGATCGCGTCGTGGGTGGGCCCGCCGCCGCGACCCACGCTGCCGCCTCGGCCGTGGAAGAGGCGCAAGCGGACCCCGAAGCGTTGGGCGACGTCGCGCAGCTGTCGTTCGGCGTGGTGGATGGCCCACTGGGACGCGGCGATGCCCGCGTCCTTGTTGGAGTCCGAGTAACCGAGCATGATCTCTTGGACGTCACCGCGCAAGGCCACGAGTCGTCGGTACGGGGCGAGGTCGAAGAGTTGCTCGACGATCTCGCCGGCGCGGCGAAGTTCGTCGATCGTCTCGAAGAGTGGCACGAAGCCGATGCGCGCGTGGCCGCTCGTCAGGTCCACCAGCCCGGCCTCGCGAGCGAGGATGACCGCGGCGAGCAGGTCGTCGCCGCCCTTGGTCATCGAGACGATGTAGCTCTCGCACGTCTGGTCCCCGAAGTGGTTGAGGAGCCCCTTGATCGATTCGAAGGTTCGAAACGTCGTCAGGTTCTGTCCGTCGAGTGGCTTTGGCAGCAGCCCCAGGGGGCGCGGCGACGCCAGCTCGTTGGCGAGCAGTTCGAATCGCTCGGGGCGCGAGAGCGACGCGTAGGGCTGCTCGTGTTGGCCCAACCGGTCGATGAGCGGCGCCAGCGCCGAGTGGTGGGCCTGGGCGTGCTCGCGCACGTCCAGGGTCGTCAGGGTGAGACCGAACGCGGCGACGGTGCGGATGGACTGTTCCAAGGTGCCGTGGGCGATGTGTTCGGCGCCGTTGGCGACGAGCGAGTCGTAGAGCAGTCGAAAGTCGGCGATGAGCTCGCTCGTCGAGGCGTAGTCGACGCCGGGTTGGTGGCGACTGCGACGTTGCATCCGCTGGAGGGTCGAATCGAGTTTCGCACGCATGCAGGTGAGTTTGAGCCGGTAGGGCTCTTCGTAATTGAGTCGACGGTATCGTGGGTCGAGGTTCACGACGCGTTGCAAGTCCAGGGCCAGTGACGCGCGAAGGTCGTCGGTGATCGCGCTGTGGCGTTGGGAGACCGAGATCTCGTCGATGAGCCGCGCCAGGAGCGTCGTCAGCATTCGCACCGAATGCTCGAGGGACATGTCGACCACCGACGTGGTGACGTCGGGGGTGACGAACGGGTTCCCGTCCCGGTCGCCGCCGATCCACGATCCAAAGCGCAGCGGCTTGGCGTCGATCGGAATCTCGACGCCCAACCGGCCCAGACAGTCCACGAACTGGGTGAGCACCTCGGCGACGGGCCGGCGCATCAGGCCGTCAAGGAAGTAGAGGGCGTTGCGCGCCTCATCGAGCACTTCGGGTTTGTCGAGGCGCAGTTCGTCGGTGAGCCACAACTCATCGATGACCTCGGCGGCCCGGCGCAGACGATGCTGGTGATCGGTGCCGCGGCGAGCGAAGACCGACTCGTCGAGCAGGTCACTCACTGCTCGCAGTTTGATCAGTACCGAGCGCCGGGCCGCTTCGGTGGGGTGCGCGGTGAAGACGGGTCGCACGTCGAGTTCGAGCACCGCGTTCTGGACCGTGTCGAGGTCGAGACGGCCTTCCGCGAGTGCTTCTTCGATGAGCCCGCTGACGCGCGCGAGTGGTCCCTGATCGGTCCCTCGTTCTTGACGGCCGCGGTGCGTCTGCTCGGCGACGTTGGCGAGGTGAAAGTACGTGGAGAACGCGCGCACAAGCTGGCTCGAGGTGGCGAGGTCGAGCTGGGCGAGCAGCGTCATCGACGAGTCGAGGTCGTCGTCACTGGCCCGACGTACCGCGTCGAGCGTGTCGAGGAACCTCTCGGAGATCTGGCGGCGCAAGGTCTGGTCGAGGAGCGAGCCCAGCATCGCCAGGTCGGATTCGAGGCTCGAGCCTCGGGCCTCGTGGGCAAGCGGCGCCGCGAAGCCGCGCCGGGTCGAGTCCGCCGCGTGGGTGGAATCGTTTGTCATCTCTCAACGTTACAAAACCTGGACGAGTGAATGCCGCGCCGCGCGACGCGACGTGGGGCCTCGATTTACGACGCGCGCGTAGAACAATTCGTGACCAAAGCCCTTAATCGTGGGCGTTTGGGGTGCTGTACGGTCGTTTCATGACCCACCCGCTCACCAATGTGTGCACCGCGCCGGTCGTCGCGCTACGACGCGTGTCCTCGTCCACTCCCCGCACGCGGCGTTAGGCGACGCGTGTTTCAGGTTCGAATTCACGGTCGAGGTGGTCAGGGAGTCGTCACCGCCGCCGAGATCCTCGCCGTCGCGGGCTTCGCCGAAGGTCGTCACGCCCAGGCGTTCCCGAGCTTCGGTTCCGAGCGCACCGGGGCGCCGGTCGTCTCGTACTGTCGCATCGATGACGCCCCGATACGCACGCACGAACCAGTGGTGACCCCTGACGCGTTGGTGGTCCAGGACGTGACGCTCGTGCACCAAGTGGATCTCTTCGCGGGACTGTCGCGCGAGGGCTTCGTCATCATCAATACGTCACGAAAGTTCTCGGAGTTGGGTTTCGAGGACCATTTCCGGGATTTCGCCGTGGATCGTCTGTTGACGTGTCCCGCCACCGAGATCGCGCTCGAACACGTCGGGCGACCGTTGCCCAACGCCGCCTTGCTCGGCGGTTTCGCCGCCTTCACCGGTGAGATCACGTTGGACGCCATACAAGAAGCCATCGTCGAGCGGTTCGAGGGCGCGGTGGGGGTCCGCAACGCCGCCGCAGCCAAGGCCGCCTTCGAGTTCGTGACTCGGGCCAGAGAGGAGTTGAGCCATGCTTCGACAAATTGAGGGCTCGCGGGCGATCGCCGAGACCGTGGCGCTCTGTCGGCCCGAGGTGGTCTGCGCCTATCCAATCTCGCCCCAGACCCACATCATCGAGGCCATCGGTGCGATGGTGAAGGCGGGCTCGCTGGCACCGTGCGAGTTCATCAACGTCGAATCCGAATTCGCGGCGATGTCGGTGGCGATTGGGGCGTCCGCCACCGGAGCCCGTGCTTACACCGCGACAGCGAGCCAGGGTCTGCTCTACATGATCGAGGCGGTCTACAACGCCGCCGGGTTAGGCCTGCCGATCGTGATGACGCTCGCCAATCGGGCCATCGGCGCGCCGATCAATATCTGGAACGACCACAGCGACGCGATGGCCGTGCGCGACGCCGGTTGGATCCAACTGTTCGCCGAAACGAACCAGGAGGCCGCCGACCTGCACGTCCAGGCCTTCCGATTGGCTGAAGAACTCTCGGTCCCCGTGATGGTCTGCATGGACGGCTTCATCCTCACGCACGCCGTGGAACGCGTGGACCTGCTCGACCAGGAGACGGTTGATCGACTACTCCCGCCGTTCGAACCACGTCAGGTGCTCGACCCCGCCGACCCGGTCTCCATCGGGGCCATGGTGGGACCCGAGGCCTTCGAAGAGGTGCGCTACCTCGCCCACCTGCGCCAACTCGACGCCCTCGCGCGCATCCCCCAGATCGCCCAGGAGTTCGCTGACGTGACCGGCCGCAAGAGCGGTGGCCTGGTCAATTCCTACCGGACCGACGACGCCGACACGGTCGTCGTGGCGCTCGGATCGGTGCTCGGCACGCTGAAGGACGCCGTCGACATCCGCCGCGAGAGGGGTGAGCGCGTGGGTGTCGTGGGCATCACGTGTTTTCGACCGTTTCCTGGTGACGCGGTGCGCGAGGCGTTGCGTGGGGCGGATCAGATCGTCGTGCTCGAGAAGGCGTTCTCAGTCGGCTTCGGCGGTGTGCTCTCCACGGACGTCGCCATGGCCGTACACGGCGACTCGCACGTGTTGCGAAACGTCGTCGCGGGACTCGGTGGTCGACCCATCACGCGCCAATCGCTCGAGGACATGATCGGCACCGCGGTGGCCGGCGACCTGCCCGCGTTGACCTTCCTCGATCTCGATCACGGCGCGGTCGAACGTGAACGGATCCGTATGGCCGGCACGCGACGGTCGGGACCATCGGCGGAGAACCTCCTGCGCGATCGCGGCACGCCAGGCGTCGTGACGGCGAGGATCCAGTCATGACGAATCAGCCCGTGCACTTCTATCAAATCGGCAGCTTCGCCGTGGGCAACCGGCTGTTGGCGGACGATCAGCGCACCGTCCAATCCAACGCGAATCGAACGAACTCCATCGACTCAGGCCACCGCGCCTGCCAGGGTTGTGGCGAGGCGTTGGGTGCGCGCTACGCCCTCGACGCCGCGATGCGCACGAGCGACGGGAAGATCGTGGCGGTGAACGCGACGGGATGCCTCGAGGTGTTCTCGACGCCGTATCCCGAGACGTCCTGGCGCATACCGTGGCTGCACTCGCTCTTTGGTAACGCACCCGCCGTCGCGACCGGCGTCGCGGCGGCGCTGCGGGCGAAGGGTCGCGATGACGTGCGCGTCGTCGCTCAAGCCGGTGACGGCGGCACGGTCGACATTGGCTTCGGCTGCCTGTCGGGGATGTTCGAACGCAACGACGACGTCCTGTTCGTCTGTTATGACAACGAGGGCTACATGAACACAGGCGTGCAGCGCTCCGCGGCGACACCGCCGGCCGCGCGCACCGCGACGACCGACGTCGTGGGTCCCGAGCCGGGCAACGTGTTCGGTCAGGGAAAGGACCTGCCCCGACTCGCGATGGCTCACGACATCCCCTTCGTCGCGACCGCGACCGTCGCGGACCTGCACGACCTCGAGCGAAAGGTCGAGCGGGCCATGGAACTGCGCGGCGCGCGTTACCTGCACGTCCTCGTTCCCTGCCCCCTCGGCTGGGGCTCGGCGTCCAACGAGACGATCCATCTCGCGCGCCTCGCTCAGGAGACGGGGCTCTTTCCCGTGTTCGAGGCCGAGCACGGGGTGGTCACCAACGCCAAGCGGATACGCCGGCGCGTGCCCGTCCAGGACTATCTCTCCTTGCAGCGGCGCTACGCCCACCTCTTTGGCGCCAATCCTCGACCCGACGTCGTCGAACGGATTCAAGCCATGGCGGACGCGAACATCGAACGCTACGGACTGCTCGAATCGAATGACGAGGAAGTGAGCGTCTAATGGAGATTCCCTTCGCTATCACGTTGGACGTGGGCTCGAGTCGAGCGAACCACACCGGTTCGTGGCGCGTGGAGCGTCCGGTGTACGTGGACCGTCTGCCCCCCTGCAACGACGCCTGTCCCGCGGGCGAGAACATCCAGGGCTGGCTCTACTACGCCGAATCGGGCAACTACCGGCGCGCGTGGGAGAAGTTGGTCGAAGAGAATCCCATGCCCGCGATCATGGGTCGGATCTGTTTTCACCCCTGTGAGACGGCGTGCAACCGGGTCCACGTCGACGAAGCGGTCGGCATCAACGCGGTCGAGCGTTTCCTCGGGGACCTCGCGATCGAGAAGCGCTGGTCGTTGCCGATTCCCGGCAGCGACACGGGAAAACGCATCCTCGTGGTCGGCGCGGGACCGGCGGGTCTCAGTGCGTCGTATCACTTGCGTCGCCTGGGTCACCAGGTCAAGCTCGTCGATTCGGCGTCCCAACTCGGGGGCATGATGCGCTACGGCATCCCCGCGTACCGACTTCCGAGGCCGGTGCTCGACGCCGAGATCGCGCGAATCGTCGCCCAGGGCATCGAGGTCGAACTGAACCACGTCGTGCACGACGTCGAGCGAGAACGTGTCGAAGGGAACTTCGACGCCGTCTTCCTCGCCGTGGGGGCGCAATTGGGCAAGCGGGTGAACATTCCCGCGGGTGACTCGTCGCGCGTGATCGACGCGGTCACGTTTCTGCACCAAGTCGCCGAGGACGATCCACCGCTGTTGGGTCGTCGAGTCGTGGTCTACGGTGGCGGCGACACGGCCTTTGACGCCGCGCGCACCGCACGTCGCCTCGGGGCGACCGACGCGGTGATCGTCTATCGCCGCAATCGTGAGCGCATGGGCGCGAGCGGTGAGGAACTCGAACAGGCGTTGGGTGAGGGCGTGACCGTTCGCTGGCTCTCGACGGTGAATCGCTTTGAAGGCGAGAAGATGGTCTTGGAAAAGATGGCGCTCAACGCTGAGGGTTTTCCCGAACCCACCGGTGAGTTCGAAGAGCTCGACGCGGACGCGTTGGTGCTCGCCCTCGGACAGGACACGGACTTGTCCTTGCTCGACCACGCGCCCGGTATCAACATCACCAACGGCGTCGTGAGCGTCGAGGCGTCGATGATGGCGTCGCCGAACGGCATCTTCGCGGGTGGTGACGCCGTGCCCGCCGATCGCACCGCGACCGTCGCCGTGGGCCACGGCAAGCGCGCCGCGCGGGGCATCGACGACTTCGTCATGGGCCGCGAGCGCGTCGCCAAAGACCGTCACGGGCTCGCGACGTTCGACCGTTTGAACACCTGGTACTACGCCGACGCGCCACGTCAGCAGCGACCAGAACTCGAGCGCATCCGTCGTCAGTCCACGTTCGACGAAGTGATCGGTGGACTCAACGAGGACAACGCCCTCTTCGAGGCCCGGCGATGCCTGTCGTGTGGGAACTGTTTCGAGTGCGACAACTGCTTCGGGGTCTGTCCCGACAACGCTGTTCGCAAGCTCGGAACCGGCGAGCGTTACGAATTCGATTACGACTTCTGCAAGGGATGCGGGATCTGCGTCAAAGAGTGTCCGTGTGGGGCGATCGAGATGGTGCCCGAGAAGATCTAGGTGTCGCGTCAGTCGTGTCGCCAGTACGGCGCGGGCGCGTCGATTGGGGCCAGCGCGCTCGCCACGGTGCCAAAACGTTCCTCGCCGCGTCGCCACGAGTCATAGGCCTCGTCGATCTCCTCACGGCGCCGCGCGACGAAGTTCCACCACATCACGATCTCACTTTCGAAGGGCACGCCGCCGAGCAGCATGGTTCGCGCCCGCGGCGTCGCGTCGAGGAAGATTTCGTCACGTCCGGCCGCGAGGTAGCCGAGTTGACCGGGTTCGAGCACGTCGTCGTTCACGAGCAGCGAACCGTCGAGGACGACGAAGGCATACTCGAAGTCTCGTTCCAGGGGCAGGGTGGTGGGCGCGCGCACGTGGAGTTCGAGTCCTACGAGTTCACTGTCTCGTCGTGCGGCGCTCGCGACGCCCTCGAACTCGCCCACGAGCACCGTGACGTCCAGACCCGCGACTTCGAGCCGGGGCAGTTCGCGGTGGTGCTCGAAGGCCGCTTCACGGTGGCGCGTCGCCTCGGGTTGGGCAATCCAGAGTTGGATACCGTGCAGCGAACCTTCGTACTGGCGCGTCGCCTCTTCGGAATGCGACACCCCGGCGCCCGCGGTCATCAGGTTCAATTGGCCCGGCGCGAGCAGTTGTTCGGTGCCCAGACTGTCGTGGTGTACCGCTTCGCCCTCGACGAGCCAGGTCAGCGTGTGCAGTCCCGTGTGGGGATGGGGACCGATGTCCAGTCCGTGGTCGCGGGTCACCGCGACGGGGCCCAGGTGGTCGGCGAAGCACCAGGCGCCCACCGTCCGGCGACCTCGTCGGGGGAGGGCGCGACGCACGCTGATCGCGCCGACCGTGGCGTTGCGACTGGCGGACACTTCGAGCGAGCTCACCGTTCGACGTTAGCGAGCGCGTTGAGCGGTGACGTCAAAAGAGTCCGGGAGGGGGTCCCGGACTCTTTTGGGGTCGTTCGACTTCGTTAGATGACGTCGGCGGGATCACCCTTGCGGTAGTGGCGCACACCGAGCAGCGTGAGCACGAGCATCACCAGAGCCAGGGCGAACGAGGCGATCGCCGCCCACAGTGCGACGATGCCGAGGAACCCGAAGGCGTAGGCGTTGAGCAACAATCCGCGAAGCGTGTCGCCACGGAAGACGAGGTTCACCTCATTGGCGAGTGCGGTGTTCGAGGGGTCGGCGAGAGAGGCCGCGCTGACCTGGGCGTAGGTCTTGCCACCACTGATGGCGTTGGTGTCGACCCCGATGATGTCGTTGGCGAAGATCTGCGCCTCGGAACCCGTGAGCACTTCCTTGCCCGCGTAGGACGTCTCGTGCGCGGCGACGAGGTCCTGGTAGTCCTGGCCACCCTTGACCGGGAAGTAGACTTTTTGTTCGAGCAGTTGGGACTTGACCTGGGAGTTGGTGAAGTTGTAGCCGATCAAGAGGCCGACACCGGCCACGATCAGCATCACGGTCAGTAGAACGCCGACCCAGTTGAGTAACAGGTCCAGTGTCTTGCGCCTCATACGTAGTTCCTTTCAATTGCGACTTTGTCCATTCTGTCGCGACCCTTCGCCACGTCTTTAGAGGAGAAAGTCCCTTTAATCCAAGCAATTTCAAGGTTTCTACGATTCCAAATCGAGCCCCATTCGCGGGAGATACCCCACGCCCATCACCGCCGCTTCGCAGCCCACCCGCGCCAACGCGTCGACGTCGGCGTCGTCGCGCACGCCTCCCGCCGCCACGACCGCGATGCCGCTCGCGCAGACCTGTTCGTAGAGCGCGAGGTCGGGACCTCGCATCGTGCCGTCGCGTTCGATGGCCGTGACGTGCAGTCTCGCCACGTTCGCCTCGACGCAACGCGTCAGCGCCTCCTCGACGCTCACGCCCGTCGACGACGTCCAACCCCGCACCGAGAGCACACCGTCGCGGACGTCAAGGGCGATCACGAGTTGTGCGCCAAAGGCATCCACGTACTGCTCGAGTGCCGTCGGCGACGCCCACGCGGCGGTACCCACGATGACGCGTTCGGCACCGGCGTCGAGCGCTCGCCGGGCACTTTCCAGTGAGCGAATGCCGCCCGAGACCTGCAGCGGGATGGACCCCGCGAGAAGCCGGCACCGCTCGATCACCGGCGCGCGTAGTTCGCCGTCGCGCGCGCCCTGGAGGTCCACGAGATGGATCATGGGTGGTTCGGTGGCGACGAGCCGGCGCATGAACTCGTCAACGGGTTGGCGAAAGAGGACTCGTTCGTAGTCGCCCTGCTCCAGGCGAACGGCGTCGTCGCCGAGGAGGTCGAGGGCGGGGATCACTTGCATAGTAGCGTAGTAATATGCTAGCATAGCAGCATGACATCTGGCAAAGTACTTCCCGCCGACTCGCTGCCCGAGACGGCGCAACGTTTCGACCAACTCGTGGACGCCTTCGCGCACTTGCGCGAACCCACCGTAGTCGCTGCGTTCCTGCGCGACCTGTGCACGACCAACGAACTCGACGCCATGGGCCAGCGCCTCCAGGTGGCGCGGCTCGTGGACGAGGCGGTGCCGTACCAGGAGATCTCGCGACGCACCGGTGCCTCCACGGCGACCGTGACGCGCGTCGCGCACTGGCTGCACTACGGCGAAGGCGGCTACCGCGAAGTCCTGAAACGGGGCCGACGGTGACCAGACGCTTGACCATGGCGCTGCCGAGCAAGGGGCGACTGCGCGAACCGTCGTGGTCGCTGCTCGAGGCGAGTGGCGTCGCGCCCCAAGAACCGGGTGAACGCGTCCTGCAGGCCCACTGTCGAAACGCCGACATCGATCTGCTCTTCGTGCGAGCCGACGACGTACCCGAATACGTGCAGGACGGCGTGGTCGACTGCGGCATCACGGGTCTGGACCTGGTCTTCGAGAACGAGAGCGACGTCGAGGTGCTTCTGCGTTTGGGCTACGGCACGTGTTCGCTGCAAGCGGCGGTCTCGATGGAAGACAGCGCCCAGTGCCTCGAAGACCTCGAAGGTCGTCGTATCGCGACGTCACACCCGCGCATCGCAGCCCGCGTGCTCGCCGATCGCGGCGTCAAGGCTGAATTGGTGCGGGTGGCGGGATCGGTGGAGATCTCGCCACGGCTGGGTCTCGCCGACGCGATCATCGACCTCGTCTCGACCGGTTCGACGCTTCGCACGAACGGTCTGCGATCGATCGGCACGTTATTCGAATCCGAAGCGGTGTTGGTGGGTCGTAGCGGGTCGGTCGACCTCGAAGCTCGCAAGACCCTCACGACCGTCTTGGGTTCGGTCATCAACGCCCGAGCGAATCGCTACCTGCTCTGCAACGTCAAGAAGGATCGGCTCGCCGAGGTGACCGCGCTGCTTCCCACGACCGGATCACCCACCGTGATGGACCTCGCCACGCCCGGGGTGGTCGCGGTGCACGCGCTCGTGCCCGCGGCGGACATCTGGTCGCTGCTCCCCAAACTCGAAGCCTGCGGCGCGAGCTCGATTCTCACGCTGCCCGTAGAACGGATGTTGCCATGAGTAAGCCCGTCGTCACCGCTCGCACGATCAGTATCGAAGAGGTCGTCAACGACGTGCGCGAGCGCGGCGACGTGGCGCTCGGCGAATGGTCCGCGTTGTTCGATCACACCACGTCGGACCGGCCCGAACGAGCGATTCCCTACGGGGACATCCCCACGAGCGCGGTACTCGCCGCGGCCGAGGCCGTGCGCACGTGGCACGCCGCGCAGCGTCCCGCGGACGTGATGCTCGAGGTCTCGCCAGGGGTCACCCTCGAGCGGCGCTGGACCCCACTTCGATCGGTGGGTATCTACGTGCCCCAGGGACTCGTGTCGTCACTGATCATGGCCGGCGTGCCCGCACAGGTCGCGGGCGTGGAGCGCATCGTCGTGTGCACGCCGCCCGCGGGCGCGCCCGCGGTCGCCGCGGCGGCGACGTTACTGGGTATTGATGAGGTCTGGGCCCTCGGCGGCGCACAGGCCATCGCGGCGATGGCCTACGGCACCGAGTCGATCGCGCCGGTGGACAAGATCTTCGGGCCGGGCGGCGGGGCGGTGAACACCGCGAAGCTACTGGTGAGCCGCGACGTGGCGATCGACCTGCCCGCGGGTCCCAGCGAGATCGTGGTCGCGGCGGACCTGGGCTACGACGAGGCGATCATCCACCAAGAGCTCGCCGCCCAAATGGAACACGGTCCCGATTCACGGGCCTTCGTCGTGCGCGTGGGCGAGGACCTCGACGCGGCACTCGACGAGATCGAGAACTACGCGGCCGAACACGTGGCCCTGCTGGGCGAGCGCGCCGAGTCGTTGGCGCCGAGGATCCGTAACGCGGGCGCGGTGTTCGTCGGACCGTACTCGCCGGTGCCCGCGGGGGACTACGCCACCGGCGGCAACCACGTGCTACCCACGGGTGGCTGGGCCAAGACGACCGGCGGACTCGGTCTCGAAGGATTCATGAAGACCGTCACCGTGCAGCGGGTCACCAAAGAGGGACTCGAGCGTCTGGCGCCGACCATCGAAGCACTGGCCGACCTCGAGGGCATGCCCGCCCACAAGGCCACCGCGCGACGATGACGACGCCCACGCCACTCGAGGCCTACCAGTGGCCACCCTCGAACGAGGTGATCGCGGCACGTACCGGCCTCGAGCCCAGCCAGATCATCCGCTTCGACGGCAATACGCCGGCGTCACCACCCGCGAGTGCGCGACCGGCGGCGCTCGCGCGCGCCATCGCCGACGTCAACGAATACGACCGAGGTCGTTACGAGTCGTTGCGACGGGCGATCGCGGCGCTGCACGAAGTGGGACTCGACCAGATCGCCCTCGGCGCGGGCAGCGACGAGTTCATCGTGCTGCTGGCGCGAATCTTCGCCGAGAACGGCACGATCGCCACCGTGCCCGCCGATTCGTATTCGATGTACCGCTACGCGGCGGTGATGGCGGGCGCGAGGATCATTGACGACGTGGCCAACGCCGATCTCGTCTTCGTCTGTCGACCGAACAATCCGACCGGCGAACTACCCGACGTGCCCGAAGTGAACGGCCAACTCGTGATCGACGAAGCGTACGCGCACTACGCCGGGGTGGACGAGCTCGCGAGAGTGCGCGACGGCGCAATCATCTTGCGTACGTTCTCGAAGGCCTACGGCCTCGCCGGCGCGCGGGTCGGTTACGCGGTGGCGAACCCGGAACTGACCGCGGTGATCACGTCTCGTCAAGCACCCTTGTCGGTGTCCTCGCTGTCGGCCGCGCTGGCGCTGGCCGCCCTGTCGACGCCCCTTGACGTGAGCGGACAGATCGCCGAGCGCGAGCGGCTCGCCAAGGAATTGTCCCTGCTCGGTTTCGAGCCGGCACCCTCCTACACGAATTTCCTCTTCATCCCGATGTCGGATCCCCAGGACGTCGTCGAGCGCCTCTTGCCCTACGGTGTCGTGGTGCGCGCCTTCGCCAAGGGACTGCGCGTCAGCGTGCGAGACGAGGTCGACGACGACGTGCTGCTCGACGCCCTGCGCGCGGAGTTCACCGGCGCGCCCACGACCGCGAAGGCGCTGCGTCACCGGCGCGCGACCGCCGAAACCTTGCTCACGGCTCGGCTGCGCGTGCCGGGTGAGGGACGCGTCTACGTGCACACCGGCGAAGGCTTCTATGACCACATGCTCCAACAGTTGGCCTTTCACGGCGGCATGGATCTCCGTCTCGAAGGAGTGGGCGATCTCGAAACGGGCGATCACCACACCGTCGAGGACATGATGATCACCTTCGGTGAGGCGCTGAGCAACGCCATGGGTGATCGGCGCGGGCTCACCCGTTACGGCGAGGCGCGCGTACCCATGGACGAGGCACTCGCGTACGCCGTGGTGGACCTGTCGGGCCGGGCGACCGCGAACATCTCGATCACCCCAGACCCCGGCATGGCGGCACACGCCTTCACCACGTTGGCCCAGAGCGCACGGATCACGCTGCACGTGACCGCGACGGGTGAGAACGCCCACCACGTGGCCGAAGCGTCGTTCAAGGCCGTGGGACGCGCGCTCGCCCAGGCACTCGCGCGCGACGGCGCTCTCGTGCGCTCAACCAAAGGCTCCCTGTGAGCGACGTCGTGATCGTCGACTACGGCGCGGGCAACACCCGTTCGGTTCGCGCGGCGATCACGCACGTGGGTAAGTCCAGCGAGGTGAGTGCGGACCCCGTGGCGATCGGCGCGGCCCCGTACGTGGTCCTGCCCGGCGTCGGTTCGGCGCGCAGCGCGATGAACCACCTCACCGAGACCGGCGCGGCGCAAGCGCTGCGCGCACGATTCGAGCGAGGGGGAGCGATGCTCGGGATCTGTTTGGGCATGCAACTCGCTCTGGCGACGAGCGAGGAGGACGGCGGCGTGCGATGCCTCGAACTCTTGGAAGGCAGTGTCGTTCGTCTGCACGCCGAACGGGTCCCTCGACTGGGGTGGGCGATGGTCGAGCCATGGGGCGACGCCTACTACTTCGCCCACAGCTTCGTGGCTGTGGCCCCCGACACGGTGGCCACGAGCGAGGGACTCACCGCGGCGGTGCAGCGTGGCTCGTTCCTCGGCGTCCAGTTCCACCCCGAGAAGAGCGGCGACGCCGGACTGCGTTTCCTGGGCCAATGCCTCTCCCTCGTCTAATTCCCTGTCTTGACGTCGCGAATGGTCGCGTGGTCAAGGGCGTGAGCTTCGTCGGTCTGCGCGACGTCGGTGATCCGGTGGAGCTGGCGACGTTCTACAGTGCCGGGGGCGCCGACGAACTCGTCTTCCTCGACATCGCCGCGACACCGGACGATACCCAGACGATGACGTCGGTCGTCGCCGAGGTCGCCGACGTCCTCGAGATCCCCTTCACCGTGGGCGGCGGCGTGCGAAGCGTCGATGACGCCTCACGCATCATCGAGTCTGGTGCGGATCGCGTGTCGCTCAACTCGGCCGCCCTCGCTGATCCGAGCCTGATCGGGGCCATCGCGCGGCGATACGGGAGCCAGGCCGTCGTGGTGGCGATCGACGCGGGCGACGGCGTCGTGCACACCCACGGCGGACGTGTCGCCACCACCACCCCGACGCTGCAGTGGGCGCTCGAGGCGGCGCAACGCGGCGCGGGCGAGATTCTCCTGACGTCGATTCGCCAGGACGGGCAGCGCACCGGTTACGACCTGGAACTCACGGCCGCCGTGCGCGAATCGATCTCGATTCCGGTCATCGCGTCGGGCGGGGCCGGCTGCGCCCAGCACGTCGCGGACGCCCTGGCGGTGGCCGACGCGGCCCTGATTGCCTCGATCGTTCACGAGAACCCGGCCGGTCTGCGCGGATTGCGACGAGAGATCGAGAGTCTGGGCGTTCCCCTACGACCACTGAAGGAGTGACGATGACTGACCAGTTGAAGGCCGCAATCGTTCAAGACGACGCGACGAGTCGAGTGTTGATGCTCGGGTGGATGGACGACGAGGCGTTGCGTATGACCCGCGAGACCGGACTCGTGACGTTCTTCTCGCGTTCGCGCCAACGACACTGGGTAAAGGGGGAGACCTCGGGCAACGAACTGCACGTCGTCGAGGTCATTCTGGACTGTGACGAGGACGCGGTGCTGGTGCGGGTCAACCCCGACGGTCCGGCGTGCCACGACGGATCGACGTCGTGCTTCACACCGTGGCTGTGGCGACGGGTCCTTCAGCGTGACGCGGCGGGTGACGAGTCGTCCTACGTCGTGCGAACACTGCGTGAAGGAACGCCCCGAGTCGCGCGCAAGGTCGGCGAGGAAGCGGTGGAAGTCGTCGTGGCGGCGCTCGCCGAGGACGACGAGCGGTTGGTGAGTGAGATCGCCGACCTCTGGTTCCACGCGCTGCTGCTCCTTCGCAGCCGCGGCTTGGACCCGGCCGCAGTCGAAGACGAACTTCGCCGCCGCGCCCGTTAGCGTGGTTGTCGACGGGCGCCGTCGCAAGCGTCGCGCGTCGAACAGCGAAAGGGGCAACGGATGATTGGCGCAACGGTGTCGTCTGGCGTGGCGATCCTGGTGGTCGCGGTCTTCCTCGCCTCGTGCGTCGAGATGGTCGAGGCGCTGACGATCGTCATCGCCGTGGGCCACACCCGGGGCTGGCGATCGTCGTTCGAAGGGGTCGCCGCCGCGCTCGCCGCGCTCACGGTGTTGGTCCTCGCGGTGGGACCGGCGCTCGTTCGCGTGCCCTTGGCAACCCTGCACCTGGTCATCGGGGCCATCTTGTTGATCTTCGGCATGCAGTGGTTGCGCAAGGCCATCCTGCGATCGAGCGGACTGAAGGAGAAGGGCGACGAGGACGTGCGCTACCAGAAGACCGTCGCTCTCCTCGAGCAGAGCGATCAGGCCTCGAGCCGTGACCACGTGGCGTTCGTCATCGCGTTCAAGGGTGTCTTCCTCGAAGGCCTCGAGGTCGTCATCACCGTCATCACCCTGGGCACCTCCTCGCACCGGCTCGGTCTCGCGGCGCTGGTCGCGGTGGTGGCGGTGTTGCTCGTCGCGGCGGTGGGCGTCGTGGTGTCCAAGCAACTCACGAAGGTTCCCGAGAACGCGATGAAGATGGGCGTGGGGATCATGCTGACCAGTTACGGCACGTTCTGGGCGGGCGAAGGCCTGAAGGTCCGGTGGCCCGGTGGTGACGTCGAGCTCCTCGTCCTGGTGGGGGTCTACCTGCTCGCGACCTGGTCGCTCATCGCTGTCTTGCGAAGAAGTCAGAGAACGCTCGCGGCGGCGTCGTGACGACGAATTCTTCGTGGCCGGTGCGGATCATCAAAGGCTTCGCGAAGTTCTGGTGGGACTTCCTCGTGGGTGACACGCCCGAGTTGTTCGTCGCGGCACTCGTCGTGCTCGGCCTGGTCGCGCTGTGTCGCGTTGTCTGGCAGTTGAACACCCTGGCCCTGGTGGCGCTGCCGGTGCTCTGCGTGGGTGCTCTGGCGGTGTCGCTTCGCCGGGCGCAGCGCGCGAGTCGAGAGAAGTGATCAGCCTGCGGCGAGTTCGTAGGACGTCATCGACAGCGAACCCATTTCGTAGCCGTCGACCAGGGTGCGCGTAGGCGTGGACGCGGCGGCGCTCAGACCCGCGAGATAGGCGAGCGGCAGGAAGTGGTCGGGCGTCGGGACTGCGAGCGCGTAGTCGCTGAACCCTTCGCTCGACCCGAGTCGTGAGGGGTCGCTGGTCATGATCGAGCGCACGCCGTCGTCGAAGCGGTGGGCCCAATCGGTGCCTTCGCCAGGTTGGCGCCAGTCGATGAGGCGCAGGTTGTGCACGACGTTGCCGCTACCCAGGATGAAGACGCCCTCGGAACGCAGTTCGTGGAGTTTCACGCCGAGATCGAAGTGAGAGGCGAAGGGTAGTTGGGCGTTGATGGACAACTGCAGGACCGGGACGTTGGCCTGGGGGAACATGTGCACCAACACCGACCACGTGCCGTGGTCGATACCCCAACTGTCCTCGTCAAGTCCCACGTAGGTGGGCTCGACGACGTCGACGATTCGCCGGGCGAGATCGGGGTCGCCGGGGGCCGGGTACTGCACGTCGAAGAGTTCGGTGGGGAATCCGTAGAAGTCGTGAATCGTCCGAGGTGCCTTCATCGCGGTCACGGCGGTGATGTTGACGTACCAGTGAGCCGAGACCACCAGGACCGCGCGCGGCGTCGGCAACGTCGCGGCGAACATGGACCAGGCCTCGGTGTAGCGGTTGTGCTCGAGGGCGTTCATGGGACTTCCGTGCCCGACGAACGCGGCGGGCATTAACGAGGTCATGGGTCTCTCACTTCACGAGTTGTTGGTTCATCGTATCGGGGGTCAGGGCACCACGAGTCGGGAACTCCTAGAGGTAGTGCGGAGGAACCTCGTGTCGTTCGCGAGTGAGTCGGCGAATCTCCTCTCGCAACCGGCCATTCTCTTCTCGAAGCTGCGCCAGCAGTTCCTCGAGTTCCTCTCTGGTCTGTTCGTGGTCCGTCACGTCCTCAGGTTGGCACAGAATCGCGAGTGTCGGCGAGACGCGTCGAGGTGGCGATGTCTGGTCGATCGGAACGCGGACATTTCTTACGAGCCGCTCGTTAGAATCACGTTCCATGCGCCTCAGCACCCCTGCTCAGTCGCACCGGGAGGACTGAGCGATGCCGATTTGGGTGCGGGTGCTGTCGGGCTTGGTGGCGTTGCCGACGCTTCTGCTGGTGCTGGACGCCGCGATACGCACGTTCCTGCTTCCACGTTCGGCCCGGGTTCGACTGAGCAGCTTCACGGCACGTGTGGTGAGGAAAGTCTTTTCGATGTTCGCGGGGTCCAAGAGGTCCTACGAAGAGAGGGACCAGGTTCTCTCACTCTTTCCCTCGATCGTCCTGCTCTCCTATCAAGCGCTGTGGCTCGGACTCACACTCGTGTCCTTCGCGTTCGGATTTGTCGCGGCGGGCGTCAGCAACTTCGCCTCCGCCTTTGCGATCTCGGGTTCATCGATCTTCACGCTGGGCACCTCGTCCGGTCACGGTGGCGCGCAAATCACGCTGGGCTACGTCGAGGCGGGCATCGGCCTGACGTTGTTGGCGTTGCTGATTGCGTTCATCCCCACGCTCTACGCGGCCTTCCAGCGTCGTGAGATCTCGGTTTCTCGGCTGTCGGTGAGAGCCGGTGTACCAGCGACGCCATGGGGAATCCTCGAGATCGCCCAAAGTGTCAACTCCTATGACAAACTCGACGAGCTGTGGCGCGAGTGGGAGCAGTGGTTCATCGAAGTGGGTGAGACCCACTCGTCGCTGCCGATTCTGAACTTCTACCGTTCACCGACCAAGAGTCAAACGTGGATCGGGTCCGCCGCCTCGGTACTCGACGCGGCGGCGCTCTTTAACGCCGTGGTCGATCTGCCCGCGTCTCCCACCGCAGGACTGTGTATCCGTTCTGGCTGGTTGAACATGCGACGCATCGCCGATTACTTCGAAGTCCACTATCCACTGAAGGTGAGTCACAAGACTCCGATCACGATCACGCGCGAAGAATTCGACATCGTGCTCGATCGCCTCGTGCGCGAAGGCGTGCCCGTCATCGCGGATCGCGAGGCGTGTTGGCGCGACTTTAAGGGTTGGCGAGTCAACTACGACTTCATCATCGAAGCCTCCTACAGTCTCTTCAACTGTCCGCGCACCGACTGGCGAAGCGCCTCGATTGAGCCCTTGATCGAGCCATCGAACCGGCGTGGACAGATCGTCGACGACTGAGTCGTACCTCAAGGGCCTACCTTAAGGTCGCGGGTCCATGAGTCCGCGAGCGGACCCTACTGAGCGACCGACGAGACGAAGTCGTTGAGGATGCGCCGCAGCTCTATGGTCGTTTTGTCGGCGCGCGTGTGCAGTTCAGCGGTGATGTCCAGGGGGAGTTCGAGCACGTCGTAGCGCGACTGGATGAAGAGGTCTTCGTTGACGACGGCCACTTCGAAGTCGATGGCTTCCTTCATTCGGGCTTCGGAGCCCTCAAGATCGTTGCGCCAAAGGCTCGAGTAGATGCGAACGTTCTCATCGTCCAGGGGCGTGAGGAAGAAGCCGATGACGTTGGTGCCGCCCGCGTCGAGGAACTCGATGGCGAGCTCGAGGTGGAAGGGTGCGACGTAGCGGTACGTCAGTCGCCGACGTTGTAACAGTGGGCGAACGCCCAGGGCCACACCGGGGTCCTCGCGGTTCGCGAACTCGTGCTCGTAAGAAGCCTCGAAACTCAAGCCGTCGCGCGTCACCGTGTACGCGGGCACCTCGCGCGCCTCGCCGGCGCCGAACGTGCCCGCGTGGACGAAGGGAAAATGCGCCATGTCAAGAAAGTTGTCCGCGAGAAGACCGGCACTCGCGCGCGACTCGATAACGGGCAGGTCGCCGCGCGTGAACGAGTGGTCCTGGGCGCAGCGGATCGTCGGCGTCGGCGTACGAGGTTCGAGTGGCGCGACGAAGACCATGGCGTGGGACTCGTGTACTCGTGCGGGTCCCGCAAGCCGGGCTCGTTCGGGCACGGTCGCTGACGCGCCCAAGGCGGGAATCTCCACGCAGTTTCCCGCCCGATCAAACACCCAGCCGTGGTAGGCACAGCGTAGGTTGTCGCCTTCGCAATGCCCCAGCGACAACGGCGCGAAGCGGTGGGGACACCGATCGAAGAAGACCCGTAGCTCGCCCTCGGCCGAGCGGAAGGCGACGTACTGCTCGGCGAGCAGGGTAAAACGACGAGGCTGGGTATCGACTTCGCTCGAGCGACAGAGGGGATGCCACGCGTATCGGAGGGCGGGGTCCAGGTTGCCAAGCCCGCGGGTCATGCCCGCCAATGTAGTTGAGACGCCAGGCCGGTCCGACCGGTCCGACCGGTTCGGTGCCGCGTTCGTGGCGATAGGTTGGAGAAGACGGGAGGGATGATGGCCGGTTCACGAGACGCGCATGACCTCGACGTCGTCGAGCCCCTGGGTGACGACGAACTGACGGCACTGGCACTCGCCGCCGACCCCGACGCGCCGCTGGACCCTGACGCCGTGCCGTGGCGAGCCGGCATGTTTCAGGTCGGGCTGCTTCCTGATTGGTACATGCCGCGACCCATTGCGTCGGGTCGTGGTCGTGGGACGCGGATCGTCATCTACGCGGTGGTGGCGGGTTTCCTCGTCATCGGTGCGTTCGGACTCTGCATCACGTCGGGATTCTTGTCCCTGGCGTGAGCACTCGATGACGCTCGCGGCGTGTTGCTACAAGCGTTCGAGGGTGTGCAAGTAGCACTTGAGAGCGACGAGTCCCTCGCTCAAGAAGAGCTTGGACTGCTCACCGAGTTCTTGGCTGACGTCGAGGATCGTGGCGGTGAGTTCCACGAGCACACGGGTCGCGGCGCGGGCGTGCTCTTTGGAGATGCCAACGAAGCGAACCCGAAGCAGCGTGGCGAGGAAATCGAGGTAGAGCTCGGTGTCTTGTCGGTCGATGGCCACGAGTTCGGGAACGGCGCGAAACGCGCGCCGAAGTTGTGCCGTGGCGGGACTCTGATTTCGCAGTTCGATGGCGAGATTGAACATCTCGTCCGCCCAACGATCGAGGTCGGGCGCGTCCGAAATCTCGTTGAGCTTCTCGGTGAGCGGTGCGTTGCGACGTTCTTGGTCGATACGAAAGAGCTCAACGAGGATCGCGGTCTTGTCGGGAAAGTAGTGGTACACCGTGCCGATGTTGACGCCGGCTCGTTCGGCGACCACGTTGGTGTTGAGTCCTTGGACGCCGCGTTCGACGATGATGTCGGTGGAGGCCTGCAAGATCCCGGCGAAGGTCGCGATGGAGCGTGCCTGGGATGGTCGTTTCAACGGGGGACGGTACTCCGATGGGACTTTTGCCATTTCACTAGTATTCACCGTGAAATAGAGGATTCGCTGAAATTTTCTTCTTATTTTCTTCAACGAAGTGAAGGGACGCAGCATGCCGGTCACGGTCTATCGAGCACGGGAGATCGTGACGTTGGATGCCAACTGCCCGCTGGCCAGTGCGGTCGCGGTACTCGACGAGCGGGTCCTGCACGTCGGTACTTACCAAGAAGTAACTGAGGCACTTCGCGACACCGTCTTCGAGACCGACGACCGGTTCCTCGACGACGTGTTGGTTCCAGGATTCATCGAGGCTCACGGTCACCTGTACATGGACGGCGCGCTCGGTCACTTGGCCTGGACCGGCTTCGACGATCGGCCCCGACCTGATGGCACGGTCGCGCGCGGTTGCACGAGCATCACCGCTGTTCTCGAGCGGCTTCGCGAACACGCGCACCAGGAGCGCGAGACGGTGGTGGGTTACGGGTTCGATCCGGTGTTCCATGATGGTCGCTCGCTTCGCCGCGAGGACCTCGACCAGGTCAGCACGACCCAGGGCGTCCTGGTGGTGAACGCGAGCTTCCACCTCGCCTACGCGAATTCGGCGCTGCTGCGCGCGTGTGGCATCGACGCCTCGAGCGAGGACCAGGGCGTGCTGAAGGACTCGCACGGCGAACCAACGGGCGAACTGCACGAGACGGCGTTGTACCTGGTGTTAGGAAAGGTCGACGTCTTCGGGCGCGACGCCGAGCAGTCGGTGCGTGCCGGTGGCGAACTGTTGCGCCAAGCCGGCGTCACCGCCGGCAGTGACCTGGCCCTCGTTGCGAGGGGCGACACCTTCGACACCTACGCCAGGGTCGTCAACGAGTCCTCGTTCCCCGTGCGGGTCTTCTATTCGCCCCACGTCGAGGAGATGGCCAAACTGATGGGACGCGACGAGCTCGTCACGTACCTGGGTGAACTTCGAGGGCGTGACACGGCGCGATTTGGCATGGGGCCGCTCAAGTGGATCGCCGACGGTTCGATCCAGGGCTTCACCGGCAAGTTGAAGTGGCCCGGCTACTGCGCGGGCGAGGATCACGGCTTCTTGATCCTGAGCGAGGACGAGGTCCTCGAGAAGGTCCTGCCCTTTCACGAAGCGGGATTCCAGTTGGCGCTGCACACCAATGGCGACGAGGCGACCGCGACCGTGCTGCGAGCCCTCGAACGGGTACTGCGGCGAACGGCGCGCTTTGACCACCGTCATCGCCTCGAACACTGCCAGATGGCCTCGCGCGCGATGCTTCGCAAGATGGCGAACCTCGGGGTGGGGGCGAACCTCTTCGCCAATCACGTCTACTACTGGGGCGACGTGCACCGCACCTCGACCATGGGCGCCGACAAGGCCCGCCGCATGGACGCCGCCGCGACCGCGCTCGCCGAAGGCGTCGCGATCTCGCTGCACTCGGATCATCCCGTGACGCCGGTCAGTCCGCTCTTCACGATGTGGTGCGCGGTCAACCGGATCACGAGGAGCGGTCACGTGCTCGGCCCGGCCCAGCGGATCACCGCGCTCGAGGCGCTGCGTGCGGTTACGCTCGGTGCCGCGTACCTGCTTCGACGAGACGAGGAACTCGGATCAATCGAAGTGGGCAAGTTCGCGGACTTCACGGTGTTGGATGAGAACCCGTTGACGGTCGATCCGCTGCGCATCAAGGACATCGACGTCGTCGGCACGGTGGTCGCCGGCGTAGCGCGTTGAAGGCCCACGTCGCCCGTTCCTGGTCTGGACGATTCTCGTCGCCGAGTCTAAGAATCAGCTAAATGCTCGCGTCGTTGCGGTCTTTCGTTCGTGGGACCACTTTGTGGACCAAGGACCTCAGAGTCGCGAGGACGGGCCACGCAGGGGGTCACTACCATTGACGTAGAGGGACGTTTCGGTTCGAGACGTTCTCGATACTCAAGAAGTCAATCGTGCCTGCACTCAGCGTGAAGTCGTTGCACAAGTCCTACGGGCAGTTGCACGCCGTCAACGACGTGACTTTCGACGTGGTCCGCGGCGACGTGTTCGCCTTGCTGGGACCCAACGGCGCGGGAAAGTCCACCACGATCGAGATACTCGAGGGCTTCTTGGAACGTGACGGCGGCGACGTTCGCGTCCTCGGGGTCGATCCGGGAATTCGGAGCAACCAGCGATGGCTTCGTTCGAGAATCGGTGTCGTCTTGCAAGAACTCACCGTCGAGCCGTTCTTCACGGTGCGCCAAGTACTCGAGCGCAACGCGGGCTACTATCCGTCGCCTCGTCGGGTCCAGGACGTCATTGACCTGGTTGGACTTCGCGAGAAGGCGGACGTCAAGGTGAAGAGGCTCTCGGGTGGTCAGCAGCGTCGCCTCGACATCGGACTGGGCATCGTGGGCAGTCCTGAACTGCTCTTCCTGGACGAACCCACGACGGGACTGGACCCCGCGGCGAGGCGAATGACCTGGGAGTTGATCCGCACCCTGTCGGACCAGGGCACCACGGTCGTGCTGTCGAGTCACTACATGGACGAGGTCGAGGCGCTGGCGCGTCACGTGGTCGTGTTGACCAGGGGTCGCGTCGTCGCGTCCGGGACTCCGACGTCGCTCGGCGGACGAGACCTGGGCCAGGTCGCGATCTCGTTCACGATGCCGGTGGACGTGGCCGTGGCGGACCTGCCCGTCACGCCGAGTTGCTGTGAGGGTCGGCGAGTCGAGATCGACACCGACTGCGAAGTGGAGGTGCTCTCGCGCCTCACCCGTTGGGCGCTCGACCAACACGTCTCACTGGCGGGTCTCAGCGTCATGCGCCAGACCCTCGAGGACGTGTACTTGCAACTGACCCACGAGGCGCTGACGAGCACCGAGGAGTCGCGATCATGAGCGTCGAACTCGCCTCGAGGCCGAGGGTCAAGCGCGGTGACCTGCGACTCGTCGGCCACCAGGTCCGTTACGAACAGAAGGCCTTTTGGATCAACAAGACCGGCGCGATGTTCACGATCGGTTTCTCGGTCATCTTCTTGATCATGTTGGGTGCCACCAACGGAACCCAGACGATCTCGTACCTCGGCGACATCACCAATGACCAGTACTACGTACCGGGTTTCATCGCCTACGGCATCATGGCCGCGTGCTTCAGCATGTTGACGAGCAACCTCGTGAGTCGGCGCGAGACGGGACTGTTGAAGCGTCTGCGCTTGACGCCGCTGCCGGCGTGGGCGCTGCTGACGTCCATCTTCCTCAGTACGGCGATCGTGGCGCTCGTCCAGGCGGCGCTGCTGCTCGTGATCGGGCGACTGGGCTACGGCGTGGCCTTCCCGCGACAGTGGTTCGCCTTCCTCGTGGTCTTGGTCGTGGGTATTGCGTGTTTCACCGCGATGGGAGTCGCCATCAGTTCGCTGATCCCCAACCAAGAGACCGCGGGACCGGTGACGAGCGTGGCGTTCTTCGTCCTGCTCTTCTTGTCGGGTCTGTGGTTCCCCCTGGCACCGCACTCGGGACTCGAGAGGTTCTCCACGTTCTTTCCCGTTCGTCATTTCCTCGTGGCGGTGCGCGCACCGTTCGAGCAATTGCCCGGATCAAGCCCGTGGCCGTGGCGCGACCTCGCGATCGTGGCGATCTGGGGGGTCGTCGCGGCCATCATCGCCGTGCGCAGGTTCCGCTGGTCGCCGCATCGCGGTTAGCGCGCTGCTTCGAACCTCGAAGTGCCGACCGCGGGCGGCGCGGGCGTGGTCGCAACCCGGCTCAGGGAAAGAGGCCCCGCACTTCGGTCGCCTCGGCGATCCGTTCGACGCCGACCGCGATCGCGGTGTCGCGAAGATTGACCTTCAAGTCCTTCTGGCGATTCCATACGTGATTGAACGCCTCGTGCATCGTCTTTTCGAGGCGCTGCTGGAACAGCTCGGACTCCCACATGAAGCCCTGCAGGTCCTGGGCCCACTCGAAGTAGGACGCGACGACACCGCCCGCGTTGGCGAGCACGTCGGGCACCACGGGAATGTTGCGACTCGCGAGGACCGCGGCCCCCTCGCCCGTGGTGGGTCCGTTGGCCGCCTCGACCATGATCGAGGCGGCCATCGTCGAGGCGACCTCTTCGGTGATGACCCCGCCCAACGCAGCGGGGATGGCGATATCGCTCGGGATGGTCCAAAACTCGCTCGACTCAACGACGTCGGCGCCGGGGTAACCCACGACGGTGCCCGCCTCGGCGAAGTGCTTGGCGAGCACGCCGGGATTGATGCCCCCGGGGACGTGGATCGCTCCCTTCACGTCGGCGACGCCGACGACCTTCATGCCCCGGTCGCTCATGAGCTTGACGAGCGGCGCGCCCACTTTGCCGTAGCCCTGGATGATGACCCGCTGCTCGTTCGAAAGCCGCCCGAGCCGCTGGAGGATCGCCGCGGTGCAGATGGTGACCCCGAGTGAGGTCGCGCCGGCGTGGCCCAGCGTGCCGCCGATGGCGAGCGGTTTTCCCGTGACCACGCCCGAGATGTTGTGGCCGTGCATCATCGAGACCGTGTCCATGATCCAACTCATGACCTGGGCGTCGGTGTTGATGTCGGGTGCGGGGATGTCGCGGTCGGGACCGATCATCGGTCCGATCGAGAACGCGTAACGTCTCGTGAGCCGCTCGAGCTCGCCGCGCGAGAGCGTGGTGGGGTCCACGCGCACGCCGCCCTTGGCGCCGCCGTAGGGGATGTTCACCACCGCGCACTTGATCGACATGTCCGCCGACAGTGCGGCGATCTCGTCGGTGTTCACGCTCTGGTGGAAGCGGATGCCGCCCTTGCCGGGACCGCGCGAGGTGTCGTGCTGGATGCGCCAGCCGGTGTACATCTCGACGAGTCCCGAGTCCATGCGCACCGGCACGGCCACTTCGAGGATGCGTTCGGGGGTGATGATGCGCTTGATCATGCCTTCGTTGAGGCCGAGTAGTTGACCCGCGGACTCAATGAGCGAGGTCACCCGGACCCAGGGATTGAAATCGTGCGCAGTCGCCTCGTGGGGTTGCGTGACCACGTTGTCACCAGCCTTTTCTACGTCGTGAGGGCGGGCCCGCCTTCGTGGTCAAGCGTAGGACACGCCGGGCGCACTCGTTCACCATCTTTGGTCACTTCGGGTACTGTGCTGAAGAGACTCGAGGGGGCGTAGTGAAGATATCGACGATGTTGAGCTACTCGGGCGGCTTCAAACAAGCCGCCCAACAAGTGGTGGAGATGGAAAAGGCCGGTCTGGACCTCGTGTGGGTCGCCGAGGCCTACGGCTTCGACGGACCGTCACTGATGGGTTACCTGGCGGCTCTCACCGAATCCGTCGAGATCGGCGCGGCGATTTTGCCCATCTACACCCGCACCCCGACGTTGATCGCGATGACCGCGGCCGGGATCGACGCACTCTCCGACGGCCGTTTCCACTTGGGCCTCGGTGCCTCGGGACCTCAGGTCATCGAAGGTTTCCACGGCGTGCCCTACACGAATCCTCTGGGTAAGACCAGGGAGATCGTCGAGATCTGTCGAGACGTCTGGAAGCGTGAGGCACCCCTCGTGCACCAGGGCAAGAACTACACGCTCCCGCTGCCCCCCGAGCAGGGCACCGGCCTCGGCAAGCCACTCAAGATCATCGCCCATCCGCTTCGCGCGCAGATCCCCGTCTGGATCGCCGCCCTGGGCGAGAAGAACGTCGAACTCACCGCCGAGATCGCCGATGGTTGGATCCCGATCCTGTTCATCCCCGAGCGCGCCCAGGACGTCTGGGGCGCGCCCCTGAAGGCGGGGGCCGCCAAACGAGCCAGTGGACTCTCCGAGATGATGATCACCGCCGGGGGACTGCTCGCGATCGGTGAGGGACCCGAGGTCACGGCGCTGCGCGAGTTCCAGCGTTCCATGGTGGCGCTCTACGTGGGCGGCATGGGTGCCAGGGGCAAGAACTTCTACAACGAACTCGCCGTGCGCTACGGCTATGAGAAGGAGGCCGAAGTGGTCCAGGAACTTTATCTCTCGGGCAAGAAGAAGGAGGCCGAGGCGGCGGTGCCCGCCGAGTTCTTAGAGTTGACCACGCTCTGCGGACCTCTGGGATACGTGAAGGATCGCATCGCCGCTTTCAAGGACGCGGGCGTGACGCACCTGCAGGTCCACCCGATTCCCTTGGGCGATCAAACGAACGCGTCCTTGATCAACTCGGTCAAGGAGCTCGTCTCGTAACACCGTCGCGCGCGCAGTCATTCCTCAGGACTAGTCGCTTGAAGTTTGGCGATGAGTCCGAATTGAATACCCGGGCGAATTGACGAGTTCGTGATTACGCAGTACGCGCAATTCGAACGTGAATCGTGTCGACTCGAATTTTGTGACTCTTTGTCGCACCTCTTCCTTGGCCTTCTATCACGTTATGAGCGCGAGGCGTCGCGGCCCCCTGATTCGAGCCAGGCCCGGTACATTGAGGCGTAAGCCCCTTCGTGCTGCAAGAGTTCCACCGGAGTGCCGACTTCGACGATTCCTCCCTGGTCGATCACCACGATGCGGTCCGCGCGCTGGGCAGTCGTCAGCCGGTGCGCGATCAAGATCGCCGACCGACCTTCCAGCAGTCGGTCGAGCGCCCTCTCGATGACGGTCTCGCTCTGCAAGTCGAGCGAGGACGTGGCCTCATCCAAGATCAGCACGCGCGGTCGGGCCAGGAATGCGCGCGCCAAGGCGAGGAGTTGGCGCTCGCCTGCCGACAGGGTCTGGCCGCGTTCGTGGATGATGGTGTCGAGCCCGTCGGGCAGTCGTTCGATCAGATCGCGAAGTCCGACGACGTCGATTGCCTCTTCGATCTCCTCGTCGGTGATTCCCGTGCGACCGAAGCCAAGGTTCGTCCGAATGGACCCCGCGAAGAGGAACGCCTCTTGGGGCACGACGCCCAACTGGGATCGCAGTGAGTGCAGGGTCACCGTTTTGATGTCTATGCCGTCGAGCAGGATGCGTCCCGATGTCGGATCGTAGAAGCGATTGGCCAGCTTGGCCATGGTCGACTTGCCCGCTCCGGTGGGACCCACGAAGGCGACCGATTCTCCCGGTGCGATCTCGAGGTTCACGTCGTGCAGGACCAGATTATCCGCGCTGTAACCGAAGCTCACGTGCTCGAAGGTGATGCGACCCTCGATCGTGGGAAGCGCCTGGGCGTCGTCGGTCTCGTCGATGGTGGGCGGGGTCTGGAGCAACTCGCGCAGACGGATCACCGAGGACCGGCCCTGCTGGAGCGAGTTGTACTGCTGGACGAGCAACTGGATGGGCTGGAAGAACCGGTTCAGGTACAAGAAGAACGCCACGAGTGCGCCGATCGTGAGTTGGTGCTCGAGGACCATGTGCCCGCCGATTCCGAGCAGCATGGCCGAGCCGAAGATGCCGATCATGTTCGTCGAGGGCCCGTAGATGGCGTTCACGCGACCGGTGTAGATGTTGGCGTCGCGGTAGGCGCCCACGACGTGGCGGTGGTTGGCGATGTTGCGCTTCTGGCGATTGTTCGCCGTGACGACGCGGATGCCGTAGAGCGACTCGGAGAGATCGGCCAGCACGTTGGCGATGCGGTCACGACTGAGCAGGTAGCCCTTCTCCGAGGCGTGGTGGAACCAGAACGTGAAGGCGAACATCAGGGGCACCACCAAGAGCACCGTCCAGGCGGCGAGGGTGACGTTGGTCGCGAAGAGGATCGCGGTGATCACGATCATGGTCAGGCCCTGGGCGGCGAAGGAACTGATACCGTCCTGGACGAGTTGCTGGAGGTTCTCGACGTCGCTGGTCATGCGACTCATCAGCACACCGGCCTTCTCGTCGGTGAAAAAATCCAGACTGAGGCGCTGGAAATGGATGAAGACGCGGATTCGCAGGTCGTGCATCACGCGCGAGGCGAGTTTGCCCGTGACGTCGACCTGGGTGCGTTGCAAGAAGGCGTTGCCCACGGCGAGCACCAGGTACGCGACCCCGCAGAAGAAGACCACCTCGAGCGACCGGTGACCCGGGACGAGACCTCGGTTGATCGCGAATTCGGTGAGCAGTGGTCCGGCTTGTAACAGCAGGCTCGTGAGGATGACGAGCACCGAGCCGCCGAGGACCCATCCGGGGTAGGCGCCCAGCATGCGGGGCAAGGTGAGTGCGAGACGTTCCTTCTCGCTGGGACGTTGGTGGAACGAGATGTCCGACGGCTCGTGCGTGGGTTCGGTGGCGAGGACCTTGTTCGCCTCGGCCTGCAGCTCACTCGGGATGCCGCCGAACGGCAGACCAGTCCTCTGGGACGCACTGAACACGCCACCGCCCGCGCCGCCCCAACCGCCGCCCCAGGCCATCAGTCGCCGTCCCGGGTGGTCTGGGCGAGTACCTCGCTGTAGAGCGGTGACGTGGCGAGCAGGTGTTCGTGGGTCCCGGTCGCCACCACGCGTCCCTCGTCGAGCAGGATGACCCGACTCGCCAGGGCGATCGTCGAGATGCGATGCGCGATCACGATGGTCGTCCGCTGGCGCAGGAGTGCGCGAAGCGCTTCGTAGATCCCCGCTTCGACGTGCACGTCAATGGCACTGGTGGCGTCGTCCAGGATCAGGATGGGCGGGTTCACGAGCAAGGTGCGCGCGATGGCGATGCGTTGGCGTTGCCCGCCCGACAAGGTGTAGCCGCGCTCACCGACGACCGTGTCGTAGCCCTCGGGCAGCCGCTCGATGAACTCGTGCGCGTTGGCCGCCCTCGCGGCGGTCTCGATCTCGTCGAGGGAGGCGTCGGGCCGGCCGTAGGCGATGTTCTCGGCGATCGAGACCGAGAACAGGAACGGCTCGTCGAGCACGACGCCGACGTTGGCGCGCAGTGAAGCAAGCGTCGCGTCTCGAACGTCGTTCCCGTCGACGCAGATCGAGCCGTCACTGACGTCATAGAAACGCGTGACGAGTCGTGCGACGGTCGACTTTCCCGAGCCGGTGCGCCCCACGACGGCGACGGTCTCGCCGGGTTCGATGTGCGCGTCGAAGTCGACCAGGATCTCGGCGCCGTTGGCGTATTCGAAGCGAACGTGGTTGAAGTCGAGCGCCCCCTTTACGTCCGTGAGGTCGAACGCACCGGGGCGCTCGACGATCTCAGGACTCTCGTCGAGGACCTCGAAGATCCGCTCGGCGCTGGCCTTGGCGCGCTGTCCCATCATCACGAGTTGACCCAACATCATGAAGGGTGCTTGCAACATCAAGAGGTAGGCGTTGAAGGCGAGGATGGCGCCGATGTCGAGGTGGCCGTCAAAGACCATCCAGCCGCCAAAGAAGAGCACCAGCGCGAGACCGACCTGGGGGAGGTTCTGGACCCAGGGCGACCACTTGCCTCGGAATTGGGCGTCTTTCACGTAAGCCCACGCCACGCGTTCGGCCGCGTCGGCGAGGCGGTTGACCTCGGCCTCTTCTTGGGCGAAGGACTTCACGACGCGCACGCCGTTGATGTTCTCGTCGACGATGGTCGCGACGTCGGCGAGACGCGCCTGGGTGATCCACGAGATAGGAAAGAGCACGCGACGCATGCGTATCCCGATGAAGTACATGGCGGGCATGATGGTCATGGCGATGAGCGCGAGCCACGCGTCGATCGAGAGCATGAATCCGAAGGCGATGACGCCGATCGAACACTGGACCATGATCAGTGGTGCGAACGTCGAGTACATCTGAACGCTTCGGATGTCGCTGTTCGCCCTGCTGATCAGCTGGCCCGACTGGACCCGGTCATAGAAGCTGAAGGAGAGCCAGGTGAGGTGCTCGTAGATGAGCGAGCGCAGGTCGGCTTCGACGTTGTAGGCCGTGTAATACACGTACTGGCGCGAGATGATCCCGGTGATTCCCGCGAGCAGGCCCACCAGCAGGATCTGGATCACCTGGTGGTGAAGTCCCGCGGCGTGGTGCTGGATGTCGGTGACCGCGTGGTTCAACATGTTGGGCACGAGGGTCTGAAAGACCAGGCTCACGAAGGAGAGTCCGATCGCGGTGAAAAAGGTCAAACGGTGCGAGGCGATGATGGGCAGGATCCGGCGCCACCAGGGGAGGTTCCGGTCCCGCGAGATCCGCGCTCGCGGACCGGGGTACTTCGAACGCACGCCCCCCAAGGGATTGGCCTCCGCCACCCGGCCGTGCGAAGTACCGGTGGAGAGGGTGGCGGCCATGGGTCAATCGTACCGGTCACCTGAATTTTCCCTTCCCTTCACGCGGCACCCTTCCCAACCGGTGCCCCTGGCGGACGTAGTCTGACTTCGTGCCCGCGCCACTCATCGTCCAGCATCCGATCGTCGCCGACAAGGTCCGCCAGATCCGAGACGCGCGCACGTCCAACGCTGACTTCTTGCGCCTCTCGGGCGAGATCTCTCGCTTCGTCGCCTACGAGGCCTTCCGCGACCTGCCCACGTGCGCCACCACCGTCGACACGCCGGTCTTGAAGGGTGCGCCGGCCGTGCAGATCGAGGCGCAGTACGTCATCGTGCCGATTCTTCGCGCGGGTCTTGGCATGACGCCCGCGGTCCAGGAGGTCCTGCCGCACCACCGGGTCTGTCTGGTCGGGCTTCGCCGAAACGAGGAGACGCTCGTGCCCGACGTCTATCTCGACGGTCTCCCCGATGACCTCGACGGCGCGCCGGTCGTGCTCTGTGACCCGATGCTCGCGACCGGTGGGTCGCTCGTGTGCGTACTCGACATGTTGCGGTCCAAGGGGGCCGGAGCCATCACGGTCCTGTGCTTGATCGTGGCCCGTACCGGGGTGGACCACGTCGCGTCACGTCATCCGGACGTGCAGATCGTCGCAGCTGCGCTGGACGAGAAACTCAACGACGTGGGCTACATCGTCCCGGGCCTGGGCGACGCGGGTGATCGGCTGTTCGGGCCGCCGGTTCGTTAGTCGCTCGACGCAGCTAGAGACCGATGTCCTCGTTCCAGAGTTCGGGGTGTTCGTGAATGAACGCGCCGAGCACTTCGGTGCACGCGTGGTCCTCGAGCACGACGACCTCCACGCCGAGTTCCTCGAGCCAGTCGTGTCCACCGTGGAAGTTCGCGGCCTCCCCGATCACCACCGCGCCGATGTTGAATTGTCGGACGAGTCCCGAGCAGTACCAGCACGGCGACAGCGTCGTCACCATGACGGTGTCGGGATAGTCGCGGCGCCGCCCGGCCCGGCGAAAGGCGTCGGTCTCGGCGTGGACCGACGCGTCGTCCTCTTGGACGCGCCGGTTGTGGCCAGAACCCAGCAACTCGCCACCACGGGTGAAGAGCGCGGCGCCGATGGGGATGCCCCCTTCTTCTTTCCCGACGAGCGCCTCGTGGTAGGCGGTCTCGAGCATTCGCCCCGCGAGTGCGCGGTCGAGCGGTGGATGGTGTGTCGCCATGGAATAAGTATGCTCCAACGACGTGGGTGAGCGAACGTTTTCAGTCGAGATCGGCACCCAGCGCGTCGAGCTGCCGATCGTCTCGCTCAACGAGGGACTCGCCCTGGCGCTCTTGATCACCGTTGACATGGGAGTGGAATTCATGTCGCGGGCCGGCGCCGAACTCGCCGACATCATTCGCCCCTACGACGTCGACATCGTGGCGACCGTGGCGACGATGGGGATTCCCCTGGTCGTCGAGGTGACCCGACACCTCGGGCTCAATCAGTACGTCATCTTGCACAAGACCCCCAAGATCCACTTGGCCGACGCGGTGAGTGAACCGGTTCGATCGATCACCACCGATTCCGAACAACGATTGCTGTTCGACCGAGCTCGGATCAAGGACGTGAAGGGCCGACGCGTCGCGATCGTCGACGACGTCATCTCCACGGGCGCCTCCACCGGTGCGGCGTTGCGGTTGCTGCGCGGCGTCGGTGCGGACATCGTCGCAATCGGGACCCTGGTGACCGAAGCGTCCCGTTGGCGCGAGTCGCTGGGTGACGACGCGCACAAGGTCCGTGCGCTCGGGTCAATCCCGGTGTTTCGCCCCGACGGATCGGGTGGCCTCGTCGAGGACTGGAACGGCTGACCCACCGGCCCCTCGACCGGTGGGTGGTCCGTTAGCGGTTTGGTTCGAGTTCCTTCTGCTTGGCCACTTGACGCGCGACGTTGCCGGTGAACTTCTCGAGGATGAAGTACACGAGACCCGCGATGATCACGCCGGTCGGCACCGAGAAGTCAGCGCCACCGAACCATCCAGCGGGGCCGCAGTTCGCCGACGCCGTGCCATTGCAGAAGAACGCGCCGTAGTGATTGGAGATCGGCGTCATCCAGTGAAACGGAAAGCCCACGGGCGGCGGGGCTTTGGAGAACGCGAGCGTCGCGCACACCACGCCGACGACAAAGGCGATGACGGCGCTCCAGTTGATACCGGTGGCGCCGGTGTAATAAATACCGTCCTTGTCGGTTCTTTGTAGTTCGGCCGGGTTGTAACGGTATCGACGCATGATCCAGTCCATGAGGTAGATGCCCAACCATGGCGCGATCCACAAGATGATGACGCCGACGAACTCCTTCATGTAGAGCGAGAACGTCGACTGGAACTCGGCCCAGATCGTCAGACCGCAGGCGATGAAACTGTCGAGCACGACCGCCTGGTAGCGCTTGAGTCGCAGACCCATGGCCTGGAGTGACACGCCCGACGAGTACAGGTCCAGGGAGTTGATGCCGAAGAGTTGGACGATCGCGAAGACGAGGAACAAGACCACGATCCAACTCGGGATGTAGTGCTGGTTGTGGAACGCCTCAAAGGGATTCGCGCCGTTCCAGATCGCGCTGGTGGAGAGGAACGTGAAGGTGAGCGCGCCCAGGATCATCATGAGGATCTCGGGAATCGCGGTGCCGAGGAAGATCCATCCGACGATCGCGCCCTTCTTCGCGTCGCGCGGGACGTAGCGCGTGTAGTCGTTGCCGCACTCGGTCCAGCCGAGTCCAGACAGCGCGAAGACGAACGCCAGACCCGCCGAATAGAGTTCCCAGCCGCCGAGAAACCCCTTGTCGCTGGCGCTGCCGTGCTTGATGTCGTAGATCGCGAGCACGACGAAGATCGCGCCAAAGGGGATGATCAACGCTCGCAAGACCTTCACCATCGTCGCGTGGCCCAGGTAGGGCATCACCGCCTGGATGGCGGCCGCGAGGATGATGAAGACCACTTTGAGACCGCTCGACACGTGCACCCCGGCCATCTGGGAAAGCACGATCGCGGCACCGACGATGAGGATGAGTCCCTCGGTCTCGAAGCCCAGTTGCGTGATCCAGTTGAAGAAACTGACCAGTCGTGATCCGCGGGTCCCGAAGGACGCGCGACTGATCGCGAAGGCCGTCGTTCCCGTCTCGGGGCCCTGCAGCGACGCCAGGCCGAGCAGGAAGAACGAAAGGTTGCCGATGATGATGATGCTGAGCGCGGTGTAGAAGCTGAAGCCGAATCCCATGAGCAGAGCGCCGTAGACGAAGTACTCGACGTTGATGGCTGAACCGGTCCACAACGCCCCGATGTTTCGAGGGGTGGCCCACCGCTCGGTTTCGGGTATGTAGTCGATGCCGTGTGTCTCGACGCGAAACGCCTGGTCTCCAGACGATCCGTCGTGCGACTCTAAAATTGATGCCACTGGTGTGGTCCTCCCTCGTGTCTGCCGATTGTGCCTACTCGCGCCGACATCGAGAGGTGCTGGTCGTACGCGCCCAGTCTGCCCGATTTGATTTGCGTAGACGAGGCATTCGTGACCGTTTGGTGACAGTTTTCTCAGAATTAACGAGTTCTTAACGGCTCACTAGGGGCTTCCCAAGGTCCACCGTCAAGATGGCGCCATCTCGAAACGTTCGAGACGTGTTTAGAAAGGTTCCCCCCATGTACCGCACTACGAAGAAGAAGTTAATCAAGCGAGTGACCATCTCGACGGCCGTCGCGCTCGGCGCGCTCGGCGTCGGTGCCTCGGTCGCCAGCGCCTCGACGACGAGCACCACGGGATCGGGCGTTTCTGCCCACGACAGCACAACGACGCCCGCCAGTGGCCCGGGCTGCGTCATGGGCGCCGGTGGTGTCGTAACGGCCCTGACCAGCGATTCGATCACGGTGACCGACCCGTCGGGCACCGCGACCACGTTCAGCTTCACGTCCGCGACCACCGTGACCAAAGATCGCAGCGCCGCCTCGACCTCTGACCTCGCGGTGGGCGAGGAGGTCCACGTCGTGCCGAGCGCCAAGGGTTCGACGAGCGCGGCGCGCATCGACATCGTCCAGCCGAGCGTGATGGGCAAGGTGACCGCGGTGAGCGGTGATGACATCACCCTCACCGGACCGAACGGTACGAGTACAACGGTGATCGTGTCGAGCACGACGACCTACACCAAGGATGGCGCGAGCGCGTCGCTCTCGGACGTCACCGTTGGCTCGTCCATCTTCGCCGAGGGCAGCTTCGCGTCCTCGAGCGACACCAGTACCCTGGACGCCACGAGCGTCGGCATCGGCGCGCCAACGAACCCTGGCCCCGGCCCGGGCTTTCCGGGAGGTCCGGGACCCCAGGGAGCGACGGGCGAACAACCCTCGGCAACGCACACGCGTTGACGTTCGCCTTCACGGGTACGAGGTCCAGACGCTCTGACGCGTCTGGACCTCGCCCCGTAGGGTGAAGCGAGATCACCACAAATCTGGTGGTCTTTGTCCGTCTTTGGAACGGACGATCGACGTATTAATACGTCTTCTTAGAGCGCGGTGCTCGGGCGAGAGCGAGTTCGGACCGTTACCCAGAAGTAATTAAGAACACACTTGCTTACTGAACAGTTCTTGCTAAGTTTCCCCCAAGAGGAGATTCGGCACAAGGCGGAATCTTCAGGGGGAAAGCAGGATTAAAGATGTCAAGCACGTTCGATCGTCGATCGTTCCTTACGCATTCCGCGGCCACCATCGGTGGAATCGCGATGGCCGGCACCGTGGTGGACGGCCTACTGGAATCAGTAGCGGGGGCTACGGTCGGCGTCAGTACCGCCAAACCCAAGTTGGGTGGCTCCGTCACGGTCGGGCTCATCTCCGACGTTCCCAACTACCACGTCTTCAACGGTTCCCAGGGCAAGATGGACGCGTCGGGTTTCTGCGTGGCCAATGCCGTGTTCGACCCGCTCTTCGTGATGGCCGTGAACGGTCAGTCCTGGCTACCGATGCTGGCCCTGTCGGCGACGCCGAACGCCAACTTCACCGCCTGGACGATTCCACTTCGACAAGGTATCAAGTTCCACAACGGCGACGAGTTCAACGCTCAGGTCGTGGTGGAGAACTACCAGGCCGCGGCGGCCGACCCCACCGTGGGTCTCGCCATCCGTCCGATCATCGCGTCGGTGGTGGCGACCGGGGCCTACGAGGTCGTTTACAACATGGTCGTACCGTTCTCGACCTATCCGACCAACCTGGCCGAACAGCAGATCGCCTACATGGCGCACCCGTCGTCGTTCTCACCCACCTACACGGGTAACCCGATCGGGACCGGCCCCTTCGAGTTCGTCTCGTGGCAGGTGGGCGTCGAGTCCAAGTGGAAGAAGAACACCGGTTACTGGCGTAAGGACGGGGCGGGACGCAAGCTGCCCTACCTGGACGGGATCAACTTCAAGACCATCCCGGACAACGCGACGCGCAACTCGGCCCTCCAGTCGGGTGACATCGACATGATCCTCCAACAGGACGGTCCGAGCATCGCCGAGTTGTTGAAGTTGAAGAACTTCAACGTGCGTACCGACCTCGCCGACGAGCGCGACCCGTCGGTGAACTGCTTGATCATGAACACGACCGGTACGTTGAACCAGTACTTCTTGTGGGCGGGTGAGTTCGCCTCGGCCCTCGGCGTTCTGGGTGTCTACAACTACCTCCAGGGGCTCGAGGCCTTCGGCGCGGCACTCAAGGCGGGGGCCTCGGCGACCGCGGCGGCCGCGGCGGCTTCCACGTTCCTCCAGGGCACGGCCAACGGGGGACCGGGACTCAGCGCGGCCCAGGCCGGTTCGATCGTCCAGTACATCGTTGGCGGGACCTCGACGGCGGCGAACCCCGCGCCGACGCAGATCCAGCTGGCCGACTACGCGGGCACCACGGGAGCGGTCAACCCCTCGACCCTGAAGTGGGACGTCACGAAGAAGCCAGTCGTGAACGACGTCAATATCCGCAAGGCCTGTGCGATGGCGATCAACCGCAACACGTACTTCAAGGCCATCGACAGCAGTGTGGGCGCGGTCGCGGACGGAATCTATCGTCACTCGTCGCGCTTCTACCAGAACCCGGGCTATCCGGCGTACAACCCGAGTGCCGCCAAGGCGCTCGTGGACGCCTACAAGTCAGCCAACAACGTCTCGGAGGTCAGTTTCGTCATCGACATTGTCTCGGGCGACGCGTCGGCTCAGAAGCAGTTCGAGTTCTTCCAGTCACAGTTGGCGGCCGTCGGTATCTCGGTGACGGCACGCGAGTCGGTGCAGAGCACGTTGATCAACAACGTGATCTACGGCGAGTACGACTGCGCGACGTGGAACCAGTTCGGAGGTGTCGACCCCTCGCTGAACTACGTCTGGTTCCTCTCCCAGCCCGCGGGCACGGCCGCCACGGCCGGTGGACTCAGCATGCCGGCGCTGCCGGCGGGCACGTTCATCGCGGGTGCAGTCAACTTTGCGCACCTCGGAGACCCGGCGGTCGAGTCAGCCATGCTCACGGCGTTGGCCTCGCGACCCAACTCGTCGGCGCAAATCAACAACTGGTCGTCGATCAACTCGCAGTTCTCCAAGGACTTCCCGTACTTGTTCCTCGACATCACCGTGACGGCGTGGGCCGCCGCCAAGAATGTCCAGAACTGGGCGGTCAGCACCGCGGCGGACGGCGTTACCCGTACGCTCACCTTCGACGGTGGTTCCTCGCGTTGGGACCAGATCTGGGTGTCGTAGGCACGACTGCGTAGTTCCACCGAGGGCGGCGCGCGGCGCCGCCCTCGGTGGCGTCACGAAGGGATTTCGCGAACGTGGCCGGGCACGTGACGCCACCACCACAGGGTGGTGAGCGCCAAGAGAACCGCGACGACGGCCATGATCGAAAACGGCAACGCGGTATTGATCGAGAACAAGAATCCCGACACGCCCGCCGCCACCGCCAGCGACGCCGTGTTGGACGTGGCGTAGAGTCCCTGACGGCGACTCAGTTCTCGGTTCACCGCGCCCTGGGTCATCAGCGACGAGATCGACGGCAACGACAATGACGCGCCGACCGATTCAAGCGATCCGAGGAAGAGGATCGCGACATTGTTGTGGATGTGGGGGTAGAGCGACAGGAACGCCGCTCCGTTCACGACACCCGCCAGCGCGATGAGGCGTCGGTTCGAGTGGTCCGCGAGCCATCCGCCCACGTTGCTCAGCGCCACCCACGGGACGGCGAACAAGGTCCAGCTCAGCCTGATCTCGAGCGTCGTCGCGTGGTGCGCGTGCATCAAGAGACTCCAACACGCCTCGTACACGCCCACGCACAGACCACCCGCACTCGTCGCGAACAGGGCCCCGATGAGCTGAGGGCTCCATTGCAGTTTGGGTAGCGGACTGCGGTCAAAGGCGGCATCGCCGAGGTTCGTGTGAAACGCCACGAACGCCGCGAACAAGCTGATGACACCGGTGGCGAAGAACGCCCACCCCAGATCGTGCACCGACGCGACCACACCGACCACCGGCCCGAGCGCGAGTCCGAAGAGTTGCGCGGCGATGATCCTCGAGATCGCCCGACCACGCTGCTCCTGGGCGAACAGCGCCGCCACCGCCGACATCGACGCGACCTCGATGGCCCCCGCCGACGCACCCTGGACGGCGCGGGTAAGGATGAACCACGGCGCACTGAGGGGAAGAAGGTACGTCATCGACGCCAGACCGTAGGCGACGAGGCTCGCGATCAGTACGGGCCGACGACCGAACTTGTCCGCCAGATGACCGAGGAAGAATTGCGTGACGACGCCGGCGACGAAGAACGACGCCATGATGAGCCCGATGAAACTCGGCGTGCCGCCACGATGTTCGAGGAAGAGAGGCAAGAGTGGAAGCCCGAGGGTCGCCCCCATCCACTGGAGGCCCACGATGACGGTGAGACGACGAAGCGTCTGATCAGGACTCGAAACCGGCACGGGTCCACGCTAGTTGTCGGGTGCTGGTACCACCTAGAGCGTGCCGCACTCGAAAAGGATCAGTACGCCAAGACCCAGGTAGACCCAGGGGATGAGCGCGCGGCCGAATCGTTCGCCGAAGGCGACGACGCGAGAATGACGAGCAACCCCCTGGGCTCCGATGATGAACGCCACTTCCCAGAGACCAAAGGCGAGGAGTACCAGTACTTCGTGCCACGAATCGTTTGCCCGCATCAACGGAATCCATACCGCGATGTTGTCGCCACCGAGCGCGACGCACAACGTGAACGTGGTGAGCGCACCGCGACGGAACTGTTCGTTCACGGGTCGACCGCGCCGGGACCACGAGTGTGCGGCGAGCGCGAAGGGGGCGACGCAGAGTAGACCGATCCATCGAAGAGGCACAACGCCAAGGAGGTCGCCCACGCCGGCGGCGATCACGAGCAGCACGCCCACGGCGAGTGCGTGGGCGACACTCACGCGCGCGAACCGCGATCGGTCGGTGAGGGCTAGTTGAGCGGCGAAGGCGAAGAAGTTGTCGAGCATGGTGCCCACGAAAGCGAGCGACGCCACCACGAGGACGCCGATGACAGTATGCACGCGCCCGACATTACTTGGCGGTAAGAAATGGTGAAATCGACGCCGAGTAGGCTCGCGGTCGATGCTTCGCCACGTCTCCGCCCCGACGGCTGAACAGCTCGACGCCGCTCGACGCGTGGTCGCCGACCATCTCGTTCCCACCCCCACCGTGTCGCTGTCACTTCGTGGGCGTCCGGTGCTGGCCAAACTCGAATGCCTCCAGATCACCGGCGCCTTCAAGATCCGCGGTGCCCTGGCGGCGATTGACGCCGCACACCGCGAGGACCCTCGCGGTGCGGTCATCACGTCATCGGCCGGCAATCACGGGCTCGGCATCGCCCACGCGGCGTCGATCCTCGGTGTGCCGGCCACGGTGGTCGTGCCGGCGAACGCGTCGCTCGCCAAGGTCAAGAAACTTCGACGTTACGACATCGAACTCATCCAATTCGGTTCGTCCTATGACGACGCGCAACGGCACGCACTCGACCTCGCCGTTCAGCGTTCGATTCGCTACATCTCGCCGTTCAATGACACGAACGTCATCGCCGGTCAGGCCACGGTTTTTGACGAGATGTTGTGGCAAGCGCCCGAGATCGAACACGTGGTCGTGCCCGTGGGCGGCGGTGGACTCATCTCGGGGGTCTTGCTGTCGCGCGAGGGGAACGGACGCGGTGACGTGAAAGTGACGGGAGTCCAACCAGTCGAGAGCTCGGCGATGTACCACGTACTGCACGGGACCCCGATGGCTGACGTCGTCCACCGAGCGACGATCGCCGACGGGCTGGCGGGTGGCGGCGACGAAGGGGCGATCACGAACGAGTTGATCGCCCAAAACGAGGTGCCGCTCGTCCTCGTTGAGGAGATCGAGATTCGACGCGCGGTACGTGAGGCCGCCGAGGTCAACGGGCTCGTCTTCGAAGGTTCCGCCGCGGTGCCCTACGCCGCTATCACGCTCGACTTGGTGAAGGACGCGACGTCGCGGATCGGATTCATCGCGAGTGGGCGTAATATCTCGCACGAACTGTTCGTCGAACTGCTGGGTGAACCACTCGCGTAGCGAGAGAGGTGCAACCGCGCCACGGTAGGGTTGCTACATGCCCGCACCGAAGAAGACGTGGTTCAGCATTCTCGGCGTCGTGGCAGCTGGCCTGACCGTTCTCGGTCTTGTGTTGGCGGCGACCGATCCCAATCCGTCGGGCGTCGCGAAGGACCCGCTCGTGCTCAATGGTTATCCGCCCAAGACCGCGGCGATAGCCCTCACCGTCACGACGAGTGCGGGCATCAGCATCCACGCGAGCGTCGAGGTGAACTTCAACGCGAACTCTATCGAGGGCACCTTCGTCGTCCCCTTGTTCCTTTCGGGCATACCGGTCGACGTCCGCCTCGTCGGCGACCGGGCCTACGTGGGCACGCCCAACTTCGCGTCGACCATCGGCAAGCCGTGGCTCGAGTTGAAGGATGATCTTCCGCCCCTGTTCAACTACTCGCTCGAATTGGTGAAGCCCGACATCTCGCTGATCAGCGGCTTTCCGAGCGACGTCGTGACCAGGCGTGGCTACGAGGTCACGCACGACTTCCATCGAGACAACGTGGCCGTGACCGAGTTGGGTGCGTCGCCCTCTAAGTTGCCCAAGGTCGGCTCGCTCGATTGGAGTATCACGACCGGTAAGCAGGGTGAAGTGGTCGCGAGCACGCTCTCGGTCTCGACCCGGCACGCGTTCACGACGGTGAGTGCGACTGTTCTTTCCTACAATAAGCCCGTGCGTATCGTGACTCCGCCGAGTTCAAAGGTGAAGCAAGAGGGTTCGGCCTACCTAAGTCGCGTACTGCGTTCAGGAATGTTCTCGGTGTTAATACCGGCGAATCTCTCGAATCTCGGAAGCACGAGCTTGAGTTGAGCGCCGACGGGCACTTCTATCCTGAACCGCGGTGGCCCGCGTCGCTGGCCCTGCTCGTGTGCGTCGGATTGTACGTTGCCTTGCCCGACCGATTGGTCGTCGGACCGCGCTGGTTGGTGCCCGTCTTGGTGGCCCTACCGCTGCTCCCTTTGTCGGCGCGCAAGCATCGCCACCCCAATGACGCGCCGTGGGTTCGTCGGCTCACCCTGGGACTGATCGCGCTCGTGACGATCGCGAACACGACGTCGGTGGTGTTGTTGGTCCACAGGCTTCTCAGCACCAACGTCTCTCAAGGACGAAACCTGATCTATTCCGCGGTCTCGGTCTGGCTCACCAACGTGATCGTCTTTGGCCTGTGGCTGTGGGAGATCGATCGAGGCGGTCCTCATCGACGTTCCGGTTCCGACACGCTGCTCCCCGACGTCCAGTTCCCCCAGATGGAGAACCCCTCACTGGCGCCTAAGGGCTGGCGCCCGCGATTCTTCGACTATCTCTACACGTCGTTCGCGAACGGCACGAGCTTCGCTCCCGCGGACGCGATGCCACTCACGTTCGTCGCCAAAGCCCTCTTCGCCACCGAATCCATCGTCTCGCTCATCACCATTGCGGTCGTGGCGGCTCGGGCTGTCAATATCTTGCGCTGATCATTCACCCAGCAGACGGTCCAGGAGTGCGCTGGCCCGTGAATCGCGTCCGACGTGTTCGGCGCGGTCCGCGCGGTTGGCGAACGAGCGGCCCGCGTTGATGCCGATCCAGCGGATCGGTTCGAACTCCCATTTGCGAGACCGACGGTGGACGAAGGGCAAGTTCGTGTACGCGGTCGTCGTTCGCGGAGCGGTGATCAAATCCGCGAGGGCGATCGCGCAGGTGCGACTGAGTACGACGCCGTCGCCCGTGTAGCCGCCCGCGCAGGCCAGTCCGGTTCGTTCATCGAAGAGCACCGACGGTTCGCGGTCACGAGGAAAAGCCAGTGGTCCGCCCCAGCGGTGCGTAATGGAACCGCTGAAGGTAGGAAAGAGCTCGCGCAGCGTGTGTTCCAACGCGCGAAACGTCCTGCGGTCCTCGTCAAAGCGCTCCTCGACGCTCGAACCGAAATGGTAGGGCGCGCCGCGCCCCCCGAAGGCCAGACGATCGTCGGCGGTGCGCTGACCGTAGATGACACCGTGGCGAGCGTCGGCGAACGTGGGGTACCGAGCGAAGCCGGCGTCACGCCAGAACGTCGCCGATTGGGGTTCGGTGGCGATCATGAACGAGTACAGCGGCGCGACGCTGCGCCGTTCTCCGGGCAGCGTGGGGGTGAATCCTTCGGTCGCGCGAACCACGACCCCGGCGCTCACGGTCCCGCCGATCGTGAGCGCCTGGGCCCGGCGTCGACCGGTACCGGGCGTGATCCTGGTCACCGGCGTGTCTTCGTAGATCGACACGCCGAGTCGCTGCGTGGCCTCGGCGAGTCCTCGCACGAGCCGAGCGGGATGGAGTCGAGCGCAGTGAGGCGTAAAAGTGGCACCGAGTGCTCCCGCCACGTAGCCGTAGTCGTAGAGCTCGTGCTCGTCGAGCCAACGCAAATCGTGTTCGCTCGATCCTCGATCTCGCGCGCGGGTGACCTCGTCTTGTAAGCGGGTCACGTGCGCCGCGTTTCGTGCGAACGTCAGCGTTCCTCCCTTTACGAAGTGGGCGTCGATGCCGTCGTCGTCGATACTCCGGCCGAGATCGTCAACGGCATCGCGCAGCAGGAGGCGGAGGTGGTCGGCACTCTCGCGACCGTGACGTTGGGCGACGACGTGCTCGCCCAGTGGGTAGAGCGCCGACGCCCAGCCGCCGTTTCGACCTGAGGCCCCGAAACCGCACACGGACTTTTCGAGCACGACGATGCGTAGGAGTGGATCGCGTCGTTTGAGTTCGCGCGCGGTCCACAGGCCGGTGTAGCCCGCACCCACGATCGCGACGTCGACGTCGAGGTCACGCGAGAGTGCGGGTCGAGCCTCGACTGGATCATCGAGGGTTGACCACCACAGTGAACGTGGTGGTCGCACGATCAGGCGAACTTGGAGGCTCCGGTGAAGACTTCGCGCAAGATCCCGGCCATGAGGTCGATATCGTCGCGCGTCGAGATCAGCGGCGGGGCCAGTTGGACAACGGGGTCACCGCGGTCGTCCGAGCGGCAGATCAGACCGCGACGGAACATCTCGGGCGAGACGTAACCGCGCAGCAGTCGCTCGGCGTCGCGGCCCTCCCAGGTTTCCTTGGTCTTCTGGTCCTTGACGAGTTCGACACCCCAGAAGTAACCGGTGCCTCGCACGTCACCCACGATGGGCAGGTCCTTCAGCTCGAGGAGTCGGTCGCGGAAGTAGTCCTGATTGGCCAGCACGTTCTCGAGCACCTTTTCGTCCTCGATGATCTTGATGCTCGCCAGGGCGACGGCGCACGAGACGGGGTGGCCCGACCAGGTGAAGCCGTGGATGAAGGAACTGTCGTCGTGCTGGAACGGCTCGGCGATCCGGTCCGAGACGATCATCGCGCCCAGTGGCGCGTAGCCCGCGGTGATGCCCTTGGCGCAGGTGATGACGTCGGGTACGTAGTCGTACTTCTGGGCCCCGAACCAGGTGCCCAGGCGACCAAAGGCGCAGATCACGTCGTCCGCGACGAGCAGGACGCCGTAGCGATCACAGATCGAGCGTACTTCCTGCCAGTAGCCCGGCGGCGGCGTGAAGCAACCACCCGCGTTCTGGACCGACTCGAGGAAGACCGCCGCGACCGTCTCGGGTCCTTCGCGGAGGATGGCCTCCTCGATCTGACGAGCCGACCACAGACCGAAGGCCTCGAAGTCGTCGGCGTACTTCTCAGCACGGTAGAAGTTGACCGCCGGCACCTTGACCGCTCCGGGAACGAGTGGCTCGAAGGGCTTTCGGTAACTATCGAGCGAGGTGATCGTCAGCGCCCCGAGCGTGGTGCCGTGGTAGGCGATGTCGCGACTGATCACCTTGTAGCGGTCGGTTTCGCCGCGCATCTTGTGGTACTGGCGGGCGAGTTTCCAGGCGCTCTCATTCGCTTCGGCGCCACCGGTCGTGAAGAACACGCGGTTGAGGTCACCGGGCGCGAGGCTCGCGATCTTTTCGGCGAGGTCGATCGCCTTGGGGTGCGCGTAGGTCCACAGCGGGAAGAAGGCCATGGTGTTCATCTGCTCGGCGGCCGCCTCGGCGATCTCGCGTCGGCCGTGACCGAGCATGTTGGTGAACAGTCCCGATAACCCGTCGAAGTACTCCGTGCCGTTGGCGTCGTAGACCCGAGTGCCTTCGCCGCGAACCATGATCGGTATCTCTTTGGTCTCGTCGTAGGCGCCCATGCGTGACATCTGCAGCCACAAGTGCCGGCGCGCCCGTTCCGAGTAGGTATGACTGACCTGCTCGACATCGTCCATCGCGATGCCGTCGGTATAGATTTCGTGAATCGTCACTTGGTCCCCCATGCGTATGTCTGCTTTGAAAGCTTCAAATACAGAAATGTCTCAACTTCGGTGACACCAGGAATGCTCCGTATGGAGTCATTGAGCAGGTGCACCAGTGCGTTGTCGTCCTCGGCGATCAATTCGGCAATGATGTCGAAGCTGCCGGCGGTCATGACCACGTAGTTGGCTTCTTCGATCGCCGCCACTTTGTCGGCGACCAGTCGGACGTCGCCGTGGACTCGAATGCCGATGAGGGCTTCACGCCCGTAGCCCAGTTGGAGCGGATCGGTGATGGCGACGATCTGCATGACCCCTGAGTCACGCAGTCGCTGGACCCGACGGCGAACCCCCGCTTCGGAGAGGCCCACCTCGTCAGCGATGGCCCCGTAAGGTTTGCGGCCGTCGCGCTGCAGGTGGCCGATTATTTGACGATCGAGGGCGTCGATGCCGTTTGGCGCCGAGACCAACTCCAAGTTCGATCGTTCAGCGCTCTTCGTACTCTTGGGTTGTGGTTTTGTGCCTGACATTGGTCGCTCCCCGCCCCGGCGACAGTGGCGCCAGGGCTGCGGATAGAGACAGTATAGAGACCAAACACGACTAATCGAGGCGTGAATTGTTAAATCTGTGCTCTTTTTCTTATTTTTGGTTTGCGGAACCCGTGAAAACTCTGGCAGAGTGGCTGAGAGCGCGAGCGTAAGTTCGCCGCGCGTGGAGGATGTCTATGCGTCGATTGTCCAACTTCATCGGCGGCGAATCAGTCGCTCCCAAGAGCGGCAAGTACGTCGAATTGATTAATCCTGGCACCGGCGAAGCGCTGGCCGAGATGCCGATTTCCAACGAGGTCGACGTGGACGCCGCGATGAAGTGCGCCGCGCAGGCCTTTGTGTCGTGGCGGCGTACCACGCCCTCGCACCGTAGTCTCGCGTTGCTGAAGATCGCCGATCTGCTCGAGAGCAACGCCGAAGAGCTCGTCGCGCTGGAGGCGGAGAACTGCGGGAAGGTCATCTCGGTCACGATGAGCGAAGAGATTCCGCCGATGATCGACCAAATTCGATTCTTTGCGGGCGCCGCACGTTTGTTGGAGGGTCGCGGTGCCTCGGAGTACATGGACGGGATGACCAGTTACGTTCGCCGCGAGCCCATTGGCGTCTGCGCGGCGGTAACGCCGTGGAACTATCCGATGATGATGGCGGTGTGGAAATGGGCGCCGGCGATTGCGGCCGGCAACACCATGGTCCTCAAGCCCGGGGACTCCACGCCGGTTTCAACGTTGCGCATGGCCGAGCTCATGAGCGAAGTCCTTCCCGCGGGCGTGTTCAACGTGGTCTGCGGTGATCGCGACACGGGCCGACGCTTGGTCGAACACCCGGTACCGGCCATGGTGTCGGTAACCGGTTCGGTGCGAGCGGGGATGGAAGTGGCCGCCACCGCGTCAACGACGTTGAAGCGGGTGCACCTCGAACTCGGCGGCAAGGCCCCGGTCGTGGTCTTTGACGACGTCGACATCGCCGCGGCCGCTGAAGGTATCGCGATCGCGGGATACTTCAACGCGGGTCAAGACTGCACCGCGGCCACGCGCGTGCTCGCCGGCGCGAAGGTCTACGGCGACTTCGTCGACGCGCTGGCCGAACAAGCCCGAAACACGGTGATTGGCTTGCCGGACAACGATGATGCTCTCTTTGGACCGGTGAACAACGCCAACCAGTTCGAGCGCGTGACCGGCATCCTTGGTCGCACGCCGAGCCACGCCGCGCTCGCGGCGGGCGGTGAACGAGTGGGTGACGCGGGGTACTTCATCGCCCCCACCGTGGTGGCCGACCTTCACCAGGACGACGAGATGATCCAAAGCGAGATCTTCGGTCCGGTGATCACCGTCCAGAAGTTCGGCGACGAGGCCCAGGCGCTCGAATGGGCCAACGGAGTGGAATACGGCCTGGCGTCGTCGGTGTGGACCAACGACCATGGTCGGGCCATGCGATTCACGCGGGACCTGGACTTTGGCTGCGTCTGGGTGAACACCCATATTCCGATGGTCGCCGAGATGCCCCACGGCGGCTTCAAGCGTTCGGGCTACGGCAAGGACCTCTCGGTCTACGGCTTCGAGGACTACACGCGGGTCAAGCACGTGATGCACAACATCGAGTTCTAGAACAAGGCGACCGGCGGGTCACTGAGCGAGTACGGCAGTACAGAGATCAACTATTGAAAGGATGATCGTCAATGATCATCGGAGTTCCAAAGGAAATCAAGAAGGACGAGAACCGGGTCTCGTTGACCCCCGCGGGAGCCCGCGAGCTCACCGAAGCCGGTCACAAGGTCCTGGTCGAACGAGAAGCGGGTGTCGGTTCGTCGATCAGTGACGACGACTACGTCGCCAATGGGGCCGCGATCGTCAAGGACGCCGACGACGTCTGGGCCGAAAGCGAGCTCGTCTTGAAGGTGAAGGAGCCGGTCAGTGACGAGTACCACCGCCTTAGCGCGCGAAAGAACCAGGTGCTCTTCACCTATCTCCATTTGGCCGCGTCGCGCGAGTGCACCGACGCGTTGGTGAAGGCGAAGAACGTCGCGATCGCTTACGAGACCGTGCGGCTTCGTGACAACTCGCTGCCGTTGCTGACGCCCATGAGCGAAGTCGCCGGACGCATGGCACCACTGATGGGGGCGCACCACCTGATGCGTCCTGGGGGAGGCCGCGGGACCCTCATCGGGGGCGTGCCCGGTGTCATACCGGCGAACGTGGTCGTCATCGGCGCGGGCGTGGCGGGTCTCGCCGCGGCATCAATGGCGGTCGGACTGCACGCGCACGTGAAGGTGCTTGACCGCAATCTGGAACGGCTTCGTCAGGTCGACATCCACTTCGACGGTCGAGTCCAGACCGTGGCGTCCTCGACCCTGACGCTCGAAGAAGCGTGCCTGGACGCGGACATCGTGATTGGTGCGGTCCTCGTGGTGGGCGCCAAAGCGCCCAAGCTGGTATCGAATGAACTCGTCGCGCGCATGCGTCCGGGTTCAGTGCTCGTGGACATCTCGGTCGACCAGGGTGGTTGCTTCGAGGACACCCGACCGACCACGCACTCGGATCCGACGTTCAAGGTGCACGAATCGATCTTCTATTGCGTGGCGAATATGCCGGGCGCCGTACCGCACACGTCGACGCACGCGTTGGCGAACGCGACGTTGCCCTACACCCTCGAACTCGCTCGCCACGGTTGGCGTGAAGCGGTGATCGCCGACGACGCGCTCGCCGAGGGGGTCAACGTGGTTGACGGCTCGGTCACGTACGGTCCTGTCGCCGAATCACTTGGCGTGTCGTACACGGCGTTGCGGACGTTTCTTTAAGCATTGACTTGATCAATTGGTCCGCTGTATACCCGCGAAGGTGACACGGAGCGCTTAACGTCGTGACGTGACAAAGAGGGGGTTATGTCGGGCGACGCCGTGAACAACGTGGTGCACGCAGACATCCCCGATCCCCGTCGCTGGTTCGCGTTGGTCGTCATCGCCATCGCCCAGTTGATGGTGGTGCTTGATGCGTCGATCGTCAACATCGCGTTGCCGCACGCGGCGTTACCCAGAGCCCTGGGGGGACTCGCGATAGCACCGAAGAACTACCAATGGGCGATCACCGCCTACACCCTCACCTTCGGAGGCTTCCTTCTACTAGGCGGCCGCGTGGGCGATTACATGGGTCGCAAGAAGGCTTTCCTCATTGGTCTGACTGGCTTTGCGGGTGCGTCGTTGCTCGGCGGCTTCTCGGTCGATCAGCAGATGCTCTTTGGAGCGCGCGCCCTCCAGGGCGTCTTTGGTGCGTTGCTCGCGCCCGCCGCGCTCTCGCTCATCTCGATCACGTTCACGGACTCCAAGGAGCGCGCCAAGGCGTTCGGGGTCTACGGAGCCCTCTCGGGCGTGGGTGCGGCGATCGGGCTCATCGCGGGGGGACTGTTGACCCAGTACCTCTCGTGGCGTTGGTGCCTCTTCGTTAATACGCCCATGGCCGTCATTGCGTTGTCACTCGCGATTCCCAACGTGCACGAATCCAAGGTCGAGGGGCACCCGCACTACGACGTACCCGGCGCACTCACGGCCACGCTGGGTATGGTGAGCATCGTCTTTGGTGTTTCGCAGGCTTCGACCTACGGGTGGGGCTCGTTGAGCGCCTTTCCCTACATTGCCCTGGGGGTGGGGCTGCTCTTCGTCTTCTTCCAGATCGAGTCCAAGGTGAAGTCGCCGCTGATGCCCCTGCGACTGCTGACCGATCGTGTGAGGGCCGGATCGTATCTCTCCCAGATCTTCGTCGGACTGGGGTTGTTCGGTATGTTCTTGTTCTTGACGTTCTACTTCCAGGACGTCCATCAGTATTCGGCAGTGAAGTCGGGCTTGCTCTACATGCCGTTCTCGGTGGGAGTGATCATCGGCGCCGGCGTGACCAGCCAGTTCCTGCCCAAGATCGGGCCCCGCCTCATCGCCACGGCGGGAAGTCTCATGGGTGCGCTGGGTCTGTTGTTGTTGTCGTTCCTCGACCCCTCCAGCAGCTACCTGACCAGGGTGATGCCCGCCATGGTGATCGGCAGTCTCGGACTCGGCGCCACGTTCGTGGCGGTCGCGTCGACGGCGTTGTTCAACGTTCGCGCCGAGGACGCCGGCGCGGCGTCGGCGGTACTCAATACCGCACAGCAGATCGGTGGATCGTTCGGGACGGCGATCCAGAACACGATCTACGTCACGAGCGCGTCCGCCTTCGTCATGGCGGCGATGCGACCAGGATTAACGGCTTCGAAGCTCGAGGCGTTGAAGATCGCCGGCGCGGTACACGGATACGATCTCGCGTTCCGCTTCGGCGCCCTTATGGTCTTTCTCGCCGCGACGAGCTTCTACCTGTTGGTGAACATCGATCGCCATCACCTGGGTCAGCACGACGAGGTCGCCGTCGTCGCCTAGGGCGTGACGAACGGACAGTGTCGACAACCGCTGTCACAGCACGTGCCACGAGTCAGGTGCGTGACCACCGTCAGCACGCTGAGCCCCGACGTCGGATCGCGATACGTCGCCTCGCCCAGGGCGACCGCGAGCTCGTGGGCCGCGATGATGGCGTCGTAGTCGGGACGCGAGGGATCACAGCGCGAGGGATCAGGACGCGGGACTTCAGACCGCGGTCGACTCATTATTCGCGGATCGAGACGATGACCTTGCCGAACTTGCCAGGTTTGGCGAAGAAGTTGTAGGCGCGGTTGATGTCCTCGAAGTTGAAGCGACCGGCACTGGGTACGCGCACGCGTCCCTCGTCCCAGAGCGGGACCAGGGTTTCGTTCACCCGTGCGATGACGTCGGCCTTCTCTTTTCTCGAGCGCGATCGCAAGGTCGAGCCCGTAATGATCGCGCGCTTGACCATGAGGTTCAACAGGTCGAGCTCGATCCTTGAGCCGCCGCCCACGCCGATCACCACGACGCGCGCGAAGGGGGCCAGGACGCGTTGGACTGGCTCGAGGTTCGCGGCGCCCACGAGTTCGAGCACGACGTGCACCGGTTCGATGTTCGCGACGTCACTGGTCACGATTGTTTCGTCCGCGCCGAGCTCGCGCAGCTTCTCGTGGTGCTCGGCGTCTCGCGTGACCGCGATGACGTGGGCCCCGAGTACGTGGGCGACCTGGACCGCCGCGGTGCCCACGCCGCCGGCCGCGCCACTGACGAGCACTCGCTCGCCGGGCTGAAGGTCGGCTTGGAGGACCAGGGCGTCAAAGGCCGTGGTGAAGGCTTCGGCGAAACCTCCCGCCTCCTCCCAACTGACGTGGTCGGGAACGAAAATGAGGTGCTCGTGGGGAACAGCGCACAGGGTCGCCTGAGCGCCGCCGCCCACCAGGGCGCAGACTCGACGACCGACGAGTGGTTCGTGGACCTCGTGACCGACCGCGCTCACGACGCCGGCGAGCTCCATGCCGGGCACGTCCTCGGGCCAGCCCGGGGGCGCGGGGTAGAGGCCGCGCCGCTGCATGAGATCCGCCGCGTTGATGCCAAAGGAGTGGACGGTCACCACGACGCCGGTCGGACCGGGTTTGGGATTCGCACGGTCGAACATCTCGAGGTTTTCGCCGTTGATCACCACGCAGAGCATGACGCCAAGCCTACGGGTGCCGTGAGCGCGAATCGCCAATAGTGTCGGTGCATGACCATTTACGACATCCCCATTCACACCCTCGGCGGCGAGGAGAGTTCTCTCGCCCCCTTTGCTGACAAGTCCGTCCTCGTGGTGAACGTGGCCTCGAAGTGCGGCCTGACCCCGCAGTACGAAGGTCTCGAGAAATTGCAGAAGACCTACGCCGACAAGGGCTTCACGGTGGTTGGTTTCCCGTGCAACCAGTTCATGGGTCAAGAGCCCGGCACCGCTGAGGAGATCCAGACGTTCTGCTCGACGACCTACGGCGTCACCTTCCCGATGTTCGAGAAGATCGACGTGAACGGCGAGCAGCGCAATCCGATCTACGCCGAACTCACCCAGGTGGCCGACGCGGAGGGATACAGCGGTGACGTGCGCTGGAACTTCGAGAAGTTCCTCGTGAGCCCCGACGGATCGGTGCAGCGCTTCGCCCCGCAGGTCACGCCCGAAGACCCGATCCTCGTCGCGGCTATCGAGGCGTCACTTTCCTGAGCCCAATTCGCGGCCCAGTCGCGCGTAGGTCGGGGTGAAGCCGTAGCGGGTCCAGAAGTTGGCCGCCTGATCGTTGCTCACTCGCCACTGCACTTCGACGTGAGTGGAACCGTCGAGTCGGGCGCGATCGAGGACGGCGTCGATCATCGCGCTCGCGATTCCCCGTCCTTGCTCGCGCGGATCGACCACGACTTCACTGAGGTGCAGCGTGGCGTCGAACGATCCGCGACGCGTCGGCAGGGGGAACGTGATCGCCTGGGCGAGTACCAGTCCATCGGACTCGACGACGTAGTGGTGGACCTCGGGATCCTCGAGGAGTTCGAGCAACTCGCGGCGAGTGGCGCGTCGGTCCTTGCGCGTCGCGTGCGGTGACCCTTCCTGGGCGAGATCGATGACGCGGTCCAGCTCGAGGGCCCGGTTGACGTCGGTCGCCCTCGCGACGCGCAACACCGTACCCGCGGGAAGGGCGCGAGGGCGACGCGGTCCCAGTTCCATCACGCCGCGGACGCTGATGGTCTCATAGCCCAGGGCGAGCCAAGTTTCGATGCTCTCGTGGTCGAGCAGCGTCCACGAGTAGTGGTGCGTAGCGTGCTCTCGCCGCCATTGTTCGACGCCGGCCGTGAGGAGTTGGTCGAGCACGCCGTCGTCGAACGAGACACCGTCGGGACCGGTCCACGCGGCGCGCGATTGGGCGTGATCGCCCAACACCGCGCCGTAGAGGTGACCAACGATCTTGTCGTCATCGAGGGCGACCCACGTCGCGTTGGTCGCGTGGCGCATCGTGTCCAGAAGCACGCCTTCATCGACGGAGGGATTCACGAGCGAATTACGTCGAGCGTCGTCGTCGAGTTTCGCCACGATCCGATCGACGACGCCTCGGGCGTCGTCTGGTCGGAGCCGTCGAATGGTCACCACGGGCTCACCGTAGTTGGTGGGTGTGCAAGAGTGGCGGGGTGACCGTGCGCGCAACCCTGTTTGACATGGATGGCTTACTCATCGATTCCGAGATCCTTTGGCACAAGGCCGAACTTGAGATCTTTGGTCGACTGGGCGTACCGATATCGGACGAGGAGGATCGTTCGACCAAGGGCATGTTCGTCGTCGAGGTCGTCCACTACTGGTACTCGAAGTATCCGTGGGCGGCGCCGGATCTCGACGTGGTCGCCGACGAGGTGCTCGAGCGCGTGGGTCAGCTCGTGGAGAGTGAGGGAGTCTTGCTACCCGGCGCGGTGCGCGCGATCGATCTCGCGAGCGCCCGCGGTCCGGTGGGACTCGCGAGCTCGACGCCGTTGACGTTGATCTACCGGTGCCTGGACCACTTTGGTCTACGTGATCGATTCGCGGTGGTGCATTCCGCAGAACACGAAGCCTTCGGCAAACCCCACCCGGGGGTGTTCTTGAGTGCCGCGGCGTCGCTCGAGGTTGATCCGCGCGACTGTCTCGTTTTCGAGGACTCGGCCGCTGGTGTGCTCGCCGCGAAGGCCGGACGCATGACGGTCGTGGCAGTGCCCACGCCCGCTGATCGTTCGCTCGCCGAGTTCGCGCTCGCCGACTTGGTTCTGGGTTCCCTGGAGGAGTTGCGAGAGTCCTGGCTCGACGATCAGTTCGCTTAGAGGATCTTGGTGAAACGGAACGCGCCCTCGTGGGTGAAGGCGCCTTCGGGGAAATGCGCGACTGCGGTCCAGCCGTGTTTGGGGTAGAACGCGACGGCCTCGGGCTGCGCGGGCCCCGTCTCGAGGTAGAGCTGTCGGTAGCCCAGTGTCCGCGCGTGATCCTCGATCTCAGCCATCAATCGGGCCGCCACGCCCTGGCGGCGTAGGTCGGGTCGAACCCAGAGCCGTTTGACTTCGGCGAGTTTCCGTTCGGGTGCGACGATTCGGCGAAGTCCCACGCCGCCGCAGAGATGCCCCTCGCTGCGTGCGACGAGAAAGACTCCCGACGGAGGCATCATTTCGTCGATGTTCATCTGCGTGTCGTCATCGATTGATCCATAGCGACGATTCAGTTCGTCCACGGCCGCCTTGAACATGCTCAGTGCGCCCGAGGTCGTGATGAGTTCGTCCCCGATAGTTAATTCGATCACCCCGTCAGCGTAGAGCGGCGTCGCCACGAACCAACTTCGGTACGATGGAACGAATCATCGAAGGAGCCCCGTGTTTCGCCCCGTCAGCGCAGATTTTGATTTTGTCGCCCTCGAAGAGGACGAACTCGCCCGCTGGCGTGCCAATGACGTCTTCGAACGTTCGATGCAGCATCGTCAGGGGGCCGAACCCTGGATCTTCTACGAGGGTCCGCCCACCGCGAACGGAAAACCCGGCCTGCACCACGTGTGGGCGCGGGTCTACAAGGATCTCTTCTGTCGTTACCAGACCATGCGAGGGCGATTCGTGGCGCGCCGAGCGGGATGGGACACGCACGGTCTTCCCGTCGAGGTGCAGGTGGAGAAACAACTCGGCATCTCGGGCAAGCGCGACATCGTCGAAAAGGTCGGCATCGGCGAATTCACAAGGTTGTGCCGGGAATCGGTCTTGATCTACGTCGACGAGTTCGAGAAGCTCACCGAACGCATTGGCTACTGGACCGACATGGAGCACGCCTACTACACCTTTCACCCCGCGTACGTGCAGTCGGTGTGGTGGCAGCTCCAACAACTCTTCGATCGGGGTCTGCTCTACGAGGATTTGAAGGTCGTGCCGTACTGTCCACGCTGCGGTACGGCGCTGTCGAGTCACGAATTGGGCCAACCCGACGTCTACTCCGACGAGACCGACGAAAGTTGTTACGTTCGCCTTCGCATTCTCGACGTGGAGAAGCATCCGGCACTGGCGGGCGCGACGCACCTCGCGGTGTGGACCACCACACCCTGGACGCTGCTGTCGAACGTCGCGGTGGCGGTGAATCCCGACGTCGAGTACACCATCGTGAACGAGCTGGTGGTTGCGTCCGCGCTCGTGGAATCGGTGTTCGGTGAGGGCGTCGCACCGGGCAGGACCTTTCCCGGTTCGGCGCTCGCCGGCGTGCACTACGCGCGTCCCTTCACCGACGTGGCCCTGCCCGATGACGTCGACGCGTGTTACGTGGTCGAAGCGGACTACGTGACGACCGAGGACGGCACGGGGTTGGTTCATCAGGCCCCTGCCTTTGGTGAGGTCGACCGTCAGATCGCGCGGGCCTACTCACTGCCCACTGTCAATCCCGTGGGGCCCGACGGGTGCTTCACGAGCGACGTGCCCTGGCTCGAGGGCGAGGACGTTCGCGCCGCCAACTCCGCGATCAACGACGAGCTCGAGCGTCGCGGCGTACTGCTGGCTCGAGCTGACTACGTCCACTCGCTGCCGCACTGTTGGCGATGCGGGACGGTGCTGATCTACTGGGGTAAGCCCAGTTGGTACGTCGCTACGAGCCAGTACAAGAACGAAATGATGGCCGAGAACCAGGCCATCGACTGGCATCCCGCGCATATTCGTGACGGGCGATTCGGCGAATGGCTCGCGAACAACGTCGACTGGGCGTTGTCGCGCGACCGGTTCTGGGGCACGCCACTTCCGATCTGGCGCTGCGAGCAGAAGCACGACACCTGCGTGGGCTCCCTCGAGGAACTGTCGGTGCTTGCCGGGCGAGACGTGGCGGATCTGGATCCCCATCGCCCGGGCATCGACGAGGTCGTGATCTCGTGTCGAACCTGTCGCCAGCCCGCCACGCGCGTCGAGCCGGTGATCGACGCCTGGTTCGATTCGGGTGCGATGCCCGCAGCCCAGGTCGGTTTTCCGCACGCCCCCTCGAGCCGCGACGCGATGCAGTTCCCTGCACAACTCGTGGTCGAGGCCATTGACCAGACGCGAGGCTGGTTCTACTCGCTGCTCGCGGTCAACACGCTGGTGTTCGGTGCCTCGCCCTATGAACACGTGCTCTGCCTCGGGCACATCGTGGATGAGAACGGCAAGAAGATGAGCAAGTCCCTCGGCAACGTCATCGACCCGTGGGAGGTATTGGCGACGCGGGGCGCTGATCCGCTGCGCTGGTGGATGTTCTCCCAAGGCTCTCCGTGGACGTCGACGCGCGCAAGTCTGGCCGCTATCGACTCGTCACTTCGCGAGACCCTCGCCACCCTTTGGAACACGTTCAGCTTCTTCGTGACCTACGCGTCGCTCAACGGATTCGATCCGAAGGATCCGCAGATCCCCGACGTGGCCGAGCGAGCCCCGATCGACCGATGGATCTTGTCGCGCCTCGAGAGCGTGCGTACCGCGGTGACCGAGGCCCTTGACGGTTACGAGCCCCTCGGCGGGACCGACGCCCTGGGCGAACTGGTCGACGATCTCTCGAACTGGTACGTGCGACGAAGTCGGCGTCGGTTCTGGCGCACTGATCCCCGGGCGCCGCGGTCGGATTCGCTCGCCGCGCAGGCGACCTTGCTCGAAGTGCTCCAGCGAGTGACCTTATTGTTAGCGCCGTTTTGTCCCTTCCTGAGCGAACGGCTCTACAGGGAACTGTTCGACGTCGACGAGAGGGCCTCCGTGCACTTGGCGGACTGGCCGGTCGGTGAACCACGCCACCGCGACCTGGAACTGGAGGCGTCGATGGACGTCGCGCGGCGCCTCACGTCGCTCGGCCGCGCCGCTCGCGCCGAGGCGGGCGTCAAGGTACGCCAGCCGCTCGCGCGAGCGTTGGTCTTTCTCCAATCCGGCTCTCCCATGCCGCCCGAGGGCATCGTCGAGGACGAGCTCAACGTCGACGTCCTCGAATACGGCACCGAACTGGCAGACGTCCTGCGTTTCGAATTGGTGCCCAACTTTCGCGTGGTGGGACCGCGCCTGGGCGAGGCCGTCAAAGAACTGAAGCCCGCGCTCGCCCAGCTCGACTCGTTGGTCGCCGCGGACGCGTTAGAAGGCGGCGGCACGGTGAGCGTGACCTTATCGACGGGGACTTTCGAGTTGGGCGCGGACGACCTCGAACTACGCGTGAAGAGTCAGGGCGGATTCGCCGTCTCGCGTGACGGGGGAGAGGTGATTGCCTTGGACCTGGCTCTGGACGACGCGCTCCTTCGTCGCGGTTACCTGCGCGACGTCGTTCGCCAGGTCCAGGACCTAAGAAAGACGTCGGGGCTCGACGTGGCGGACCGGATTGTCCTGCACGTCAGCGGACTTGACGATCTGGCGGATGGTTTTGACCTCGTGGCGAGCGAAGTGCTCGCGGTCCAAGTCGTCAGTGGGCAGGGCGAGGGCGAGGGTTGCGCCCTCGATCTCGACGACGGACGTCAGGCGACGGCGTGGCTTACGAAGGCCGCGACGGCGAGTTGAGTTTCTTCAGCAACGTCGCGAGCGTCGTGCGCTCCTGATCGCTGAGCCGATTGGCCAGATTGTCCTCGAGGTAGTCGAGGTGGACGTTCAGCGCCTCGTCCAACTTTTCGTTGCCACGATCGGAGATGGCCACGTAAATGGCCCGACGGTCGCTCGGACAGAGTTGGCGTGTCACGTAACCCGACTCCTCGAGTCGGTCGATCAGGCGAGTCGTGCCGCCGCTCGAGTGCACGATGGCGTCGGCGATCTGGTTCATCTTCAGACGACCCTCGGGTGCCTTGCGCAACTGGAGCAGCACCTCGAACCAGGCCAGGGGCAGATCGCACGCCCCCTCGAGCTCGACCCCGAGACTCTTGGAGAGCCGGGCGTTGGTCTCGAGCAGCAGGCCGAAGAGGACGACCCGCTCGTCACCCGACGGGCAAGCGCTGGTGGTCGTGGACATGCACTGATTTTAGCAGAAACTTCACGTTGCGATTACTTCTTGACAAGTAGTTGTATATGCAACTATAATGTAACCAGTCACACTTCGTGCCTAAGAGAAAGTAGGAGAACAACATGAGCAACCTCCCCGCTCCCGGCGTCTACAACGTCGACCCCGTCCACTCGACGGTCAGCTTCATCGCCCGTCACCTCGTCGCCGCGAAGGTTCGCGGTAACTTCACCGAATTCAGTGGCACGATCACCGTTGGTGACACCATCGAATCCTCGTCGGTCGTCGCCGAAGTGCAAGCCAACAGCATCACAACCGCCAACGAGATGCGTGACGGCCACCTGAAGAGTGCGGATTTCCTCGATCTGGAGCACTTTCCCACGTTGAACCTGAAGTCGACCAAGATCACGTCCAAGGGCGACGACAAGTATGAATTGCTCGCCGACCTCACGGTGCGCGGCATCACCAAGCCCGTCACCTTCCAGCTCGAGTACCTCGGCACTGGACCGAGCATGGCGCCGGGCGTGAACGTGACTGGTTTCGAAGTGACCGGCGAGATCGATCGTCGTGATTTCGGCGTCAACTTCGAAGGGACCCTTGAGAACGGCAGTCTCGTCGTGGGTAACAAGATCGGCATCGAGATCGCCGTCGAGGCGCACCAGGCCGCCTAACACCGCGGATCGGCCAACGCCGGGGCCTTCGGGCCCCGGCGTCGCGGTGGTTACGATGGAAGCATGTCAGACGCGCCGGCACCCAAAGGAAAGGGTGTCAAGTCGACCCTCGGCGTCCTCGGTGCACTCGCCACCATCATCTCGGTGTGGTGGTTCGCCCTTCGTCCGGCGAAGAAGAAGCGCCAGGACTAGTCCGAGGTACCGGTCCTCGAACGCGACCCGCGCGTTAGCGTTCGTTCATGGCTTCGGTTTCGCTCGCACCACTGCGTCATCGGAGTTTCTCGCTCGCCCTCAGTTCCTCGTTGATCTCCTCGACGGGCACGTGGATGCAATCCGTCGCCCTCGGTATCTACCTCACGACCACGACGAAGGACGCCATTTGGCTCGGACTCATCACCGTGGCGGCGTGGTTGCCCGCGATCGTGGGTTCGCCCACCGGCGGGGTGATGGGGGACCGAGTCAATCGCCAACGATGGATCCAATCGATGAATCTGGTCATGGCCCTCACGGCGTGCGCACTCGCGGTGGCCAAGTACACGAACCATCTCTCGCCACAACTTTGTTGTTACGTCGCCGCGGCTGAGGGGCTCTGCAGTTCGGCCTCGTGGGCCGCGTGGCAGTCGTTGCTGCCCGACCTGGTCGGACCCGACGAAGTACTCGCGGCGGTGTCGCTCTCCTCGGCCCAGTTCAATCTCGGAAGGGTGATCGGTCCGTTGTGCGCCGGGGTGGCCCTCGCCTTTGGCTCGATTGGGCTGTGCTTCGCGCTCAACGCGGCCTCGTTCGTGGTCGTCATTGTGATGTTCTCGTTCGTCGACAGCGCACCTCGCGCGAAGAACCCCACCAAGGTCCGACCAATCCACGAGACGATCCAGGGCGTGCGCGTCGCGTGGTCGGTGAAGGGGTGTCGCAACCCGATCCTCGGCGTCGCCGCGGTAGCGATCATCGCGAGTCCGTTCATCACGTTGGTGCCGGCGATGTCGATTCTGACTTTGCACGCGGGCAAGGTCGGTACCGCCTGGCTCGTGACTGCCCAGGGCGTCGGTGCGGTGGTCGGTGCCCTCACGCTGCCGGGTGTCGCGCACCGCACGACACGATTGTTCGTCTTGCGCGTGTCGCTCGCCACCATGGTCGTCGCCCTCGTGCTCTACGGTCTCGCCCCCGACCTCATTTTGGCCGCACTGGCGCTGGGCGTGTTGGGTGGCGCGTACGTCGGATCGCTGACCGGACTCAACACTTCGGTGCAGTTGCACGCGCCCCGTAACGAGCGCACGCGCATCCTCGCGCTCTACACGTTGTCGCTGTCGATCTTCTTTCCGATCGGTGCGGTCGTCCAGTCGGCGTTCGCGAGGGCGTGGGGCGTGCGTCCCGTCACGGTGGTGGCCGCTATCGTTCTCGCCGTCGTGTTGCTCGCGGTCTCGCTCGTGCACCCTCGGTACTGGCGTGAGATAGGCGCGGTCCCGTCGGCCAGCGCGCAAATGCTGGCAGACTAGAAGGATGCCGTTCACCGCCGTCAACCCCTACACCGAAGAACTGATCGGCCAGTATCCCAGCCTCGATACCCACGGCATTGACCGCGCCCTCGATCGTGCCGAGCGGGCCTACGCGGCCTGGCGAGCGCTCGAGGTGAAGGACCGGGCTGAAGTGATGAATCGCGCGGCCGAGCTGCTCGAAGGCGAGATTCCGGTGGTCGCTGAACTCATGACCAGGGAGATGGGAAAGACCTTCGCCGCCGCGAAGGGCGAGGCCGCCAAGTGCGCGATGACGATGCGCTACTACGCCCAACACGCACCCTCGATGCTCGACGACGAGGTCATCGCCTCGTCGGCGTCGCACAGCGGCGTGCGTTTTGACCCGATCGGACCGATCCTCGCGATCATGCCCTGGAACTTCCCTCTCTGGCAAGTGGTGCGATTCGCCGTGCCCACGTTGATGGCGGGCAACGTCGTGCTCGTCAAACACGCGCCGAACGTGCCCGGCTGCGCGCTGTACCTCGAGGACCTCTTCACCCGAGCCGGGTTCGCGCCGGGGGTCGTCACCAACCTTTTCGTCGAGATCGAGCACGTACCCGCACTCATTGGCGATCCGCGCGTGCGCGCGGTGACGGTGACGGGCTCTGAGCGGGCGGGTCGCGCGGTGGCCGAACTCGCGGGTCGTCATCTCAAACGATGCGTGCTGGAACTCGGAGGTTCCGACGCGTTCATCGTCGGGGCGTCGGCGGACATGGAGCGCACCGTCAGTCACGCGGTCACCGCACGGGTGCAGAACAACGGCCAAGCGTGCATCGCGGCCAAGCGCTTCATCGTGGTCGCCGAACGCGGCGACGAGTTCATCGACCGATTCAGCCAGGAGATGGCGCGCGTGCGCACCGGCGATCCCATGGATCCGGCGACCGACCTCGGACCTCTCGCGAATTCTGCGCAACGTGACCTGCTCGGTGCCCAAGTCGCCGACGCGCTCGATCGCGGGGCGCGGGCCCTGACGGGGGGCACGGCGAAAAAGCGAACTGGTTACTTCTATCCCGCGACGGTACTGACGAACGTGCCGAGCGACTCTCGCGCCGCCCGCGAGGAGTTGTTCGGTCCGGTGGCGGTGGTTCAGGTGGCGCGTGACCTGGGCCAGGCGATCGATATCGCCAACGCCACGCCGTGGGGATTGTCGGGTTCGGTGTGGGCAACCGAGACCAGTGAGATCGACGCCGTGATCGAAGGACTCGAGGTCGGCATGGTCTTCGCGAACGCCATCGTGGCCTCGATGCCAGAGTTGCCCTTCGGCGGTACGAAGAACTCGGGTTTCGGTCGCGAGTTGTCACTCAACGGTCTGCGCGAATTCGCCAACGCCAAGACCTTCTACGTCGCATGAGCGAATCACTCTACTTCGACCACGCCGCATCAGCACCACGGCGCGACGAAGTCGCCGACGCCATGGAACGCTGGCAACGCGGCGTCGTGGGCAATCCCTCGGGAAGCCACCGAGCCTCGCGAGACGCGCGACGGGCCGTTGAAGAAGCGCGCGACGAGGTCGCCGAGTTCGTCGGAGCGAAGCCGGCCGGTGTCATCTTCACCGCCGGGGGCACCGAGTCGTGTCACCTCGCCATCGTCGGCGCGACCCTCGCGCACCGGAACACGCACGACAAGAGCATCATCGTCACGTCGCCAATCGAACACGACGCCGTGCTCGACGCCGCGCGATTCGCCGCACAGTGCTTTGCTGACGTGCAGCACCGCGTCGTTGACGTCGACGCCGATGGGGTGGTGGACCTCGAGTCGCTGCGCGAGGCCCTCGATCCCGACGTCGCGGTCGTGAGCGTGATGACCGCGAACAACGAGACCGGGGTGTGTCAACCACTCGACGGCGTGAGCGCGATAACAATGGGCACGGTGCCGGGCGGCACGACGACCCACACCGACGCCGTGGCGGCGGCACCGTGGCTGTTTCTGCCTTCGGTGACGTCGACCATCGACCTCATTTCAATCTGCGCGCACAAGATCGGGGGTCCCGTGAACGCGGGCGCGTTGATCATGCGTCGCGACGTTCCCCTCGTCGGCGTCGTGCCCGGCGGTGGACAGGAACGGGGGCGTCGCGGTGGAACGCTCGACGTCGCGGCGTGCGTCGGACTGGCCACGGCCGTTCGTCTGACGCAAAAGGAGCTCATCGAGGTCAACGAACGCGTCATTGACTTCCAACACAAGTTGTGCGCGGCCTTGAGTTTTCTGCCGGGTTGTGAGGTCACCGCACCGGCGGCGCGCAAGGTGCCCGGTACGGTGCACGTGACCTTCGCGGGTCTGGCGAGCGACGAGATCCTATTCTTGCTCGACCAGCACGGCGTCTGTGCGTCGGCGGCGTCGAGTTGCTCGAGTGGGGCGGGCGTGACGAGTCACGTCCTTTCCGCGATGGGCGTCGACCCCGATCGTGCTCGAGGATCGCTGCGACTCTCTATGGGACCCGAGACCACCGAGGATGAGGTCGACCGACTCGTCGCCGTTCTTTCGTCGGTCATCCATCGTCTGCGCGCCGAGGCGTCGACGCAGCGGGCAACTGGCAGAATGGGGTCATGAAGGTCCTGGTCGCCATGAGTGGGGGAGTGGACTCGTCGGTGGCGGCGGGCCTGCTCCTCGAACAGGGTCACGAGGTCGTGGGCGCCACGCTCAAACTCTGGGGCGGGGTCTCGGACTCGGGTTGCTGTTCGGTCGCCGACGTGGACGACGCGCGACGAGTCGCCCAGACGCTCGGGATCGACCATCACGTCTTTAATTACACCGACGAGTTCAACACCCACGTGGTCGAACCTTTCGTCCAGGCCCACGCCCAAGGCACCTCGCCGAATCCCTGCATCGAGTGCAATCGCCACATCAAGTTCGACGTGCTCTTCGAGCGCGCACGACGTCTGGGCTTTGACGCCGTGGCGACCGGTCACCACGCCCAAGTCCTCGTGCGCGAGGGCGTCTTCGAACTCGCTCGGGGGGCCGACGACCACAAGGACCAGAGCTACGTGTTGGGATACCTGCACGAGGACCAACTCGCCCGGTTACTCCTTCCCATCGGGGCGATGAACAAGAGCGAGGTACGAGTCCACGCGGAGCGCCTGGGACTACGAACCTGGGACAAGCCCGACAGCCAAGACGTCTGCTTCATCGAAGCGTCCAAGGGGCGAGAGGTGTTCTTGCGCCAACGCGTGACCCTGACGCCCGCCAAGATCGTCGATCGCGTCTCGGGTGAGGTCATTGGCGAGACCGACGCCGCCGAGCTCGTGACGGTGGGACAACGACGTGGGGTGCTGCCGGACCGCGACGGCCACAAGCGGTACGTCGCTCGCGTGGACGTCGCCGGCGGACTCGTCGAGGTGGGCCGACTCGAAGACGTGATGATCACTCGTCTCGACCTCGACGAGTCGTCGCTCAGCTTCACGCACGACCAGGTCCGTGACGGCGACGACGTCGTCGCGCAATGGAGCGCGCACGGTCGTCCGGTTCGGGCCACGGTCGCGCGAGCCGCCTCGTGGTCGTTGGTGTTGCACGAACCGGCTCGACCGGTGGCTCCGGGCCAAACGGTGGTGATGTACCGGGCCGACGAACCCGCGATCGTCGTGGGCGCGGCGATCATCACGAGGCCGTGAGTTCGGCGCGCGAGCGCGTCGCGTTCTTGCGCGAGGAGATCGCTCGCCACAACGAGGCCTACTACGCCCACGACGCACCCACGATCCCCGACGCGGACTACGACGCCTTGCTCGTGGAGCTTCGCCAACTCGAGTCGGCGAACCCCGAACTGGCGAGCGATTCGTCGGTGACCCAGCGCGTCGGTGCCGCCACGACGACGGTGTTCAGCGAGGTGACCCACGCCGAACCGATGCTCAGTCTGGACAACGTCTTTGACGTGGACGAGTTGGCCGCGTGGGCCCAGCGCGCGGCGAAGGGTCTGGGCGAGCCTGCGTCGAACCTCGAGTTCGCCGTCGAACCCAAGATCGACGGTCTCGCGCTGTCGATCACCTACGTGGACGGCGCGCTGGTCCAGGGAGCCACGCGCGGCGACGGACGAGTGGGCGAGGACGTCACCGAGAACGTGCGGACGATCAAGAACGTGCCGTACCAGCTCGCCGGCGCGCGCCGTGGTCGCGTTGAGGTGCGCGGCGAGGTCTTCATCGCCAAGACCGACTTTCTCGACCTCAACGAACGTCAGCGTGAGCTGGGCGCCAAGGAGTTCGCGAATCCGCGTAACGCCGCCGCCGGCAGTCTTCGCCAGAAGGACCCGGCGGTCTCGCGCTCGCGGCCGCTGTCGTTCCTGGGCTACCAACTCGTCGACCTCGACGGCACGATGACCTTCGACGTCTATATCGACACCATCACCCAACTCGCGACGTGGGGTTTTCTCACCGCCCGCGAGACGGCCGTCGTGCGGGGCGACCACGCGATGATCGAACGAAGCGACTGGTTCCAGGAACATCGCCACGACCTGGCGTACGACATCGATGGTGTCGTGATCAAGCTCAACGACCTCGCCCAACGCGCCAGGCTCGGCTTCACGAGTCGCGCGCCGCGCTGGGCCATCGCGCGAAAGTTGCCGCCGGAGGAGCGTTCGACGCGTCTGCTCGCCATCGAGGTGTCCATTGGGCGCACGGGTCGAGCAACCCCCTACGCGGTGCTCGAACCGGTCGTGGTCGCCGGATCGCGGGTTTCGATGGCGACCTTGCACAACCAGGATCAGGTCGCGGAAAAGGACGTTCGACCGGGCGACCTGGTCATCGTGCGTAAGGCCGGCGACGTCATACCCGAGGTCGTCGGCGCGGTCGCCGAACCCGGGCGACGTCGAAAGCCCGCGTGGAAGTTCCCCACGACGTGCCCCGAATGCGGATCACCGCTCGAGCGAGTGGGCGAGGAGAGTGACACCTACTGCGTGAACCGCTCGTGTCCCGCCCAACTGCTCCAACAGATCATCCACTTCGCCTCGCGCGCGGCGCTCGACATCGAGGGTCTCGGGGAGAGTCGCGTCGCCCAGCTGCTCGACGAGGGACTGATCAGTGACGTTGCGGACCTGTTCACGCTTCGCGTGGAGGACCTCTCGACGCTCGAGGGTCTCGGCGAGTTGTCCGGTACGTCGCTCGTCGCCGCCATCGCGGGTGCCAAGTCGGCCCCGCTCAGTGGGGTACTCGTGGGACTGGGTATCCGTCACGTCGGACCCGTCGCGGCGCGCGCGCTGGCCGAGACGTTTAAGACCTATCCGGCCCTCGCCGACGCGCCGCTCGAGGTCCTCGAGGGCATCGACGGGGTGGGACCGGTGATCGCTTCGTCGGTCTACGACTATTGTCGCGAGCCCGAGAACCGCGAGCGCATGACGCGACTCGCCGCACTCGGTCTGAACCTCGTCGAGCCCGTCGCGGCCGCTCTCGAACAGACGCTGGCCGGTCGCGCGGTGGTGGTCACGGGCGCGGTGGAGGGTTATTCGCGCGACGAGGCTGAAGAAGCGATCAAGGCGCGCGGGGGCACGTCGCCCGGATCAGTGTCCAAGAAGACCTACTGCGTGGTGGTGGGCGAGGCGCCCGGGGCGTCCAAGGTCTCCAAGGCCACCGAGTTGGGCGTCGTGATGATTCCCGCGTCAAACTTCGCCGAGTTATTGCGCACCGGGACCTGGACTACCACGCTGGCCTAGCCCTTCCTTACTAGGGTTGATGGTGCATGGTGTTTCCTACTTTCGTCAACGGGCATGACCTCGCGGGTCGGTACCGCATCCTCGACCAGCTGGGTGTGGGCGACACCGCGGAGGTCTACCTCGCCGAAGATCTCTCACTGCATCGTCGCATCATCGTCAAGGTCCTTCTGCCGTCGCTCGCCGCACACGAGGGCGTGCGCCGGGCGTTCCGCGACCGCATCGTGCGCGCCGCCACCCTGAGTCACCCGCACCTCGCCCGGGTTTTTGACGGCGGTCAGGAATCGGGCGCGATCTTCATGATCACCGAATACCTCGAGGGCGGCTCGCTCGAGGACATCCTCGCGAGTGGTCGAGTACTGAGTGTCGACGACGTCGCTCGGCTCGGTCGTGACGTGGCGAGTGCGCTGGCGTACGTGCACGCGAACGGTTTCGTGCACGCGGACCTCTCACCGGACAAGTTGCTCTTTGACGACGAGGGACGGGTCCGCCTGAGCGACATCGCCCTGGCGGGCCTGGGTGACGCGTATCGTGAACGGCTCTCGCTCGAAGACGTGCGCTACCTGAGTCCCGAACAGGCCCTGGGCGAGCCGGCGGGTCCGGAGTCGGACGTCTATTCACTCGCCCTGATCTTGTTCGAAGCCGCCACGGGCACCTCGGCCTTCGACGGGTTGAGCGTGGACTCGGTGCTGCGCGCTCGCGTCAACTCACCCTTACCGGTTCGCGTCGAACTCGGCACGCTGGACATGCTGCTCGCCCAGGCGGCGGTGTCGGACCCGCGGCTCCGTCTGAACGCCGAGCAGTTCTCGAACCGTCTCGGGGCGGCGGTGAGCGACGCGTCGCCGTTGTCGTTGCGACACACGCACGGCGAGGTGCCCATCCTTTCGCAGTTCACGCCGACCGAACCGCGCACGTCGATCGGCTTTCGTCCGCCGTCACCCGAACAGGTCGCCGGTACCGCGTCGCATCCCTTGACGCCGCCACTTCGCGTGCGCGCGCCGCAGTTCGACGAGCCCGACGGCGCCGCCCCGCCGTCACAGGGTCCGCCGCGGCGCACCGCGCCCTACGGCTACGAACCGTTACCCGCGGGTCGCGTGGCGCGACCGCGCCGACCCGGCTACCTGGTGGCGGCGGCATTGCTCGTCATCGTTGCCGTGGGCGCGGGTGCGGTGTGGAAACTCGGACTCCTCAATCAGGACCACCTGGTACCCAACCTCACGAACCTCACGGTCACCCAAGCGTCGCAACTGCTGAAGGGTGATGGGTTCACGATCACGGTCGACCAACACGTCGTCTCGGCGACGGTGCCCGCCAACGACATCGTGAGCCAGACCCCCGCGGCCGGCGCCAAGTCCAAGTCGGGACTCGACATCATGGTCACCATCTCGAGCGGGCCGACACTCGTGACACTCCCAACCGGACTGCTCGGTCAGAGTTGCGCCGCCGACACCGCCAAACTCAAGGTGGTCCATATCTCGGCGCAGTGCCCGAGTTCGGAGACCGAGTCCAGCGCGACCGTGCCCGCGGGCGACGTGGCGGCCGTGCTCTACCACGCGTCGCGCAATCCCGCGTCGGTGCCCGAGGGATCGACCGTCGTGCTCGCCTTGAGCAGTGGGCCGAGTACCGCGACCACCACGACGACGCAGCCGTCGAGCGGCACGACGACCTCGACCACGACCACCACCCTCGCGGGTGAAGGTCTACGACCGATGCCCAACGTCGTGGGTTTCGACCAGGCCCAGGTCAACGCGGCCATGGCCAAGGCCGGGTTGTACTACGTCACCCGCGGCCCGGGAGCCGACTCGCCCGCGTGGACGTCGGTCGTCTCCGAAGTGCCCACGGCGGGCACGATGGTCAAGTGGCACGCGACGGTGACGCTCAACGTTCAAGAATGAGTTGCGAGCTCTGCGAGGCCGCTCGAATCACGAGGCGATACTTCGATGACGAGCTCTGCTGGATCGCCGATTGTGAGATCTGCGTGGTGCCGATGGTGGTCTGGCGAGAGCACGACGCCCTTCCGCCGCCCGAGGTGAAGGCGAAGTTGCTGGCGAGTCTTGGCGTCGTGGCGGACCAGGAACTCGGTGAGGGCAACTGGAGGATCGACGATCACATGCGCAACATTCCTGACCATTACCACGCGCACGCGCGTCCACCATCGTTCTGGCGACGGACGGAGTTTAAGTAACTCTCCAGTTCCTCATTACAATCGGTTCACGGGCAATCGAGGGGGAGGCCATGGGTGCACTTGACGGTCGCGTCGCGATCACCACCGGCGCGGGGCGAGGAAGTGGTCGAGAGCACGCGCCGTGCGCCGCCGCGGGGGCCGCGGGCGGCGTGGGCGACCACGGCGAGTTCGACCGTTCCTCGTCGCCGACCTGTCGCTACCACTGCCGACCCTGCTGACGTGAGCGATCCGCGCCCGCCGGCGCATTTGGAGCGTGACGATCCCGACGGGCTGCTGAACGCGCGCACCGACCCGGCGAGTGCGGCGTTCGGCACGCTCGGCAGCGAGGCGGGCAGCGACCTCAACTGGATGATGCTGCTTCGCCGGCGAGTCCAGGCCCGCGCTGAGGGATCGAGTCGCTACGAGTGGTGGGTCCTGTGGTCGTTGCTCGCGGGGCTCTTCGCGCTCAATTTCACCTTCACGGTCTTCATCGTGGCCTTGCCAACGGTCGCCACACAGTTTCACACGAGCGTGACCGTACTCACCTGGACCATGGTCGGACCCTTGCTCGCCTACGGGCTCGCGGCACCGATACTGGGCAAGACCGGGGACATCTTCGGTCACCGGCGCCTTTACCTCTTCGGTCTGGTCGGAGCGATGGTGTCGGCGATTCTCACGGCCCTGTCGCACAACGTGGACATGCTGTTGTTTGCGCGCACGCTCGACGGCGTCCAGGGCGCGGCGACCGGCACGGCGTCGGGTGCCTTGATCAACTTGGTCTTCAGTCCCGAGGACCGGGTCAAGGCCATGGGTTGGTGGTCGCTCGTGGGCGCGGGGGGGCCGGTGATCGGGGTGTCGCTCGGATCGCCGATCATCGCCGCCTTCGGGTGGCGCGCGTTGTTTTGGTTCCAACTGGTACTGATCGTGCTCGCCTTCATCGTGGTGGTGATACTCCTGCCTCGTCGACGCGGTCTCGATCACGAAGAGGCCGCGAAAAAGGCCGAAGCGCGCGCCCAGTTCAAGAAGATGGACTGGATCGGTAGCTGGTCGCTCTCGCTCGCCGTGACGGCCCTGATGCTCGGACTCTCGGTGGGTCCGTCGATCGGTTGGACCAGCGGGTGGACCGTGGCGCTGTTCGCTGGTTGCGTGGCACTCGCGGGGGCGTTCGTCTACCGGATCCGCCACGCCGCCAATCCGCTGATCCCGGCGCACTATTTTCGACGCCGCAACTTCGTGATGCCAATGATCTTGCGAGCGACGGCGAACTTCGCCTACTTCGGCGCGTTCTTCTTGTTCCCGCTGTTGATGGAGAAGGGCTACGGCTACTCGATCCCGCGCGTGGGCGCGCTCGCCATCGCCCGACCGCTCACGTTCGCGTTGTGTTCGCCCATCGCGGGCTACGTGGCGGTGCGCATCGGCGAACGGGTCAGCGCGGTGGCGGGCGCGACGTTCCTCACGGGTTCGCTCGCGATGTTCTCTTTGCTGCACCCGAGTAGTGGCGCGTGGTTCGTCGCGATCGCCCTGGCGCTGTCGGGACTCGGTATGGGCACGGCGATGCCCTCGTCGAGTTCGGTGATGGCCAACGAGGTGAAGACGAGCGAGTTCGGCGTGATGTCCGCCGCGCAACTGCTCGCCATGCAGGTCGGTGAGGTCGCGGGCATCCAGGTGCTCGAGACCGTCCAGCAGGCACTCGTGCGTCGGCGCGGACTACTCGACGCGAAACCCGGGCCGGCGCTACTGGCGACGTTCCACCTCCCGTTCCTCATCGGCGCGTGCGTGGGCGCGCTCGGGTTGATCGCGGCGACGTTCATGCGTTCCATACCCCGGGAGCGGTCACGACGGGTCCTCGACGACCGGTAGGCTTGCCACCTATGACGACAGCGATTATGCCGGGCTGCGAGCCCTATTCGGCCGTGAACGGTCCCCTCGGGGTCCTGGTGCTGCACGGATTCACCGGCAATCCGAGTTCGATGCGCTCGCTCGCCGAGCGCGTCGCGGCCGAGGGATTCAGCGTGGAACTGCCGCGCTTGCCCGGTCACGGCACGTCGGTCGAGGACATGATGACCACGTCCTGGCGGGACTGGTCCGGGGCCGCCCTCGAGGCGTTCGATGATCTCGCCCAACGTTCGAGTTCGGTCGCGGTGGTGGGCCTTTCGATGGGCGGGGCCCTGGCGGCCTACGTGGGAGAGCGTCGCGACGTCGCGGGGCTCGTGCTGATCAATCCGGTCGTGATGCGACCCGGGGACGAACTCGTCGACGGGCTACGGGCGCTCATTGACTCGGGCATGGAATCGATTGAATCCATTGGCTCGGACATCAAGAAGGAAGGTACCGTCGAGGCTTCCTACCCGGCGACCCCGCTGCGCTGCGTGTTGAGCCTCTTCGACGGTCTGGTCGAGGTGCACGAGGAACTCGTCAAGATCACCGCACCGGTTCTCCTGCTCTCGAGCCGCGAGGATCACGTGGTCACCTCTGACAACGGCGACGAGGTCGTCGCGAAGTCGTCGGGACCCGTCGAGCGTCGGTGGCTCGAGAACTCGTATCACGTCGCGACCATCGACAACGATCAGGAGATCGTGGAGTCGAGCACGGTTGGCTTTCTGCACACCTGTCTCAAGCCATGACCTCGGCCCTTCGCCGCGAGGACGTCGCGCACGTCGCCAAGCTCGCCCGTCTCACGCTCAGTGAGGACGAGTTGGACCGTTTCACCGAGCAACTCGGCCAGGTCCTGGAACACGCCAACGACATGAGTTCGCTCGACCTCGAGGGCGTGGCAGCGACCTCGCACCCTTTCGGACTCGTCAACGTCGTCCGGGCGGACGTCGTGCGCGCGTCGCTCGATCGCGACGAGGTGCTCGCCATGGCTCCCGACGCCCAGGACGGGCGCTTCGCCGTGCCACGCATCATGGGAGAGGCCCCGTGAAGTCCGCCGAAGAGACTGTTCGCGACGTCACGTCGGGCGTGTCCTCGGCGAGTGCCGAGCTCGACACGGCGCTCGAGGCGATCCGGGCGCGCAACGACGAGTTGAACGTCTTTCTCTACGTCGACGAAGACGGGGCGCGACGCCAGGCCGAAGCCGTCGACGCCGCGCTCGCTCGCGGTGAACGAGCCGGCGCGCTCGCGGGCGTGCCGATCGCGATCAAGGACAACTTGTGCACGCGAGGCGTTCCCACGACGTGTTCGTCGCGCATCCTGGAAGGCTGGCGCCCGCCCTACAACGCCACCGTGATCGAGCGTCTCCTCGAGGCGGGTGCGGTGCCGGTGGGCAAGACCAACCTCGACGAGTTCGCCATGGGTTCGTCGACCGAGAACTCGGCCTTCGGGCCGACGCGCAACCCGCTCGACCCGCGTCGGGTGCCCGGTGGCTCCTCGGGCGGATCGGCCGCGGCGGTGGCGGCGGGGATGACCCCGATCTCGCTCGGCAGCGACACGGGCGGTTCGATTCGCCAGCCGGCCGCGCTGTGCGGGCTCATCGGCGTGAAGCCGACCTATGGACTTGTCTCTCGCTACGGCCTGATCGCCTTCGCGAGTTCCCTCGACCAGATCGGTCCGTTCGCCCAGAACGTCACCGACGCGGCGATGCTCCTCGAGGTCATCGCGGGCCACGATCCCCTCGATTCCACGTCGCTGCCCGAACCGTCACCGTCGTTGCTGGCGCACGTCAACGACGGCGTGGCTGGCAAACGCGTCGGACTGGTCCGCGATCTCGTCGACGGCGCCGACGAGGACGTCGTGCGCGCGGTCGACGCCGCCGCCCAGACTCTGATCGACGCGGGGGCCAGCGTGGTCGAACTGTCGATCCCCGAGTTCCGACTCGGGCTCAGTGCCTACTACGTGCTCGCACCCGCCGAGGCCTCGAGCAATCTCGCGCGCTACGACGGCGTGCGTTACGGGCTACGCGTGGACGCGAGCGACGTCACCGCGATGAACGAGGCGACGCGCACCGCCGGATTCGGTGACGAGGTCAAGCGACGCATCATGCTCGGCACGTACGCGCTCTCGGCGGGTTACTACGACGCGTACTACGGACAGGCGCTCAAGGTGCGCACGATGATGATCGAGGCCTTCGCGCGCGCCTACGCCCAGGTCGACTTCTTGCTCGGGGCCACGACGCCGTCGGTGGCGTTCGAACTGGGTTCCAAGACCAGCGACCCGATGGCGATGTACCTTTCGGATATCTTCACGATCCCCACCAACCTCGCGGGCGAGGCGGCCCTGTCGGTCCCGTACGGCACGGGCGAGCACGGACTGCCGGTGGGCGTCCAACTGCTCGGACCCGGTCGAAGCGAGGCGACGTTGTTCGCCGCGGCGCGCGTGCTCGAGATCGCGCAGGGGCGATGACCCCGCTGCCGGGCGACTGGGAGATGGTGGTCGGACTCGAAGTCCACACCGAACTGAAGACCGCGACCAAGATGTTCTGCGGCTGCGCGAACCACTTCGGCTCCGAAGCGAACACCAACGTCTGCCCGGTGTGCTTGGGACTTCCAGGTTCGTTGCCGGTGCTGAACGAGAAGGCCGTGGAACTGGCGATGGCGATCGGCATCGCGCTGCACTGCACGATCGCCCCGTCGACGTTCCATCGCAAGAACTACTTCTATCCCGACATGCCCAAGGACTTCCAGATCAGTCAGTACGACTTGCCCATCAACAAGGGCGGCTACCTCGACCTACCTGATTCAAGCCGTGTGAGCATCGAGCGCGCCCACCTCGAAGAGGACACCGGCAAGTCGACGCACCTCGGCGGCAGCGGTCGGATCCACGGCGCGGACCGCTCGCTGGTCGACTACAACCGTTCGGGCGTGCCCCTCGTGGAGATCGTCTCGGGACCCGACATTCGCTCGTCGGCGCAGGCTCGCGCGTACGCGTCCGAGCTTCGTGCGATCCTCATCGCCACCGGCGCGTCGGACGGACGCATGGAGGAGGGTTCGATGCGCATCGACGCCAACGTCTCGGTGCGCAAGCCCGACGCTCCCTTCGGCACCCGTTGTGAGATCAAGAACCTGAACTCCCTGCGTAGTCTGGCGCGAGCCATCGACTACGAAGCGCTGCGCCAGGTCGAACTCATCGAAGCGGGTGGCACCGTGCGTCAAGAGACGCGTCACTGGGATGAGAACCTCGGCGAGACCTCGACGATGCGCACCAAAGAAGAGGCCGAGGACTACCGGTACTTCCGTGAACCCGACCTGGTCGACCTGGTGCCGAGTGACCAGTGGCAACAGCGCGTGCGCGATGGTCTGCCCGCCATGCCCTCGCAACGTCGGGCACAGCTCGCGGCACTCTTGGAACGTCCGAGCGAGGCCCAGCTCGACGCGGTCCAGATCGTGGTCGACCTCGGTCTCGAGGCGTTCGTGGTGGCGGCGGCACGCGCCGGTGCGGACCCGGCAGTCGCTCTCGCGCGAGCGGCGAACGAACTCGCCGCGCACGGCGATGACCTGACGAACCTGAGCGAGGCGGCGTTCACCGAGACGGTGCGCCTCGAGCAGTCCGGGGCTCTGTCGGCGACCCAGGCGAAGACGGTCCTGGGCGAGTTGCTCAAGAGCGGCGGGGAACCCGCGGCGGTCGCCGCGTCGCTGGGTTTTGAGCAGCTTTCTTCGGACACGCTGGGCGCGACCGTCGCCTCGTTGATCGACGAGCACCCCGACGAATGGGCTCGCTACCGCGAGGGCGACGACAAGTTGGCCCAGTTCTTCATCGGACAGGTGATGAAGCGCACGAAGGGCCAAGCCAACGGCAAGGCCGTCATCGCCGAACTGCAAGCGCGGCGCTAGGGCCGGTTTCGTAGACTCTCGCCATGGCCACTCACCCCACTCCGCGAAGCACCGACGTTACTCTGGGAAAGGGTCGCGCACCAGCTCGCTCGATGCTGCGCGCCATGGGACTCACGGACGCGGACATGGTCAAGCCCCAGATTGGCGTCGCGTCGAGTTGGAACGAGGTCACCCCGTGCAACTTGCCGCTCGATCGACTGGCCAAACGCGCCAAGGTCGCGGTGCGCGACGCCGGGGGCGTTCCCTTCGAGTTCGTCACGATCGCCGTCTCGGACGGTATCTCGATGGGTCACGAGGGTATGCGCGCCTCACTGGTCTCGCGCGAGGTGATCGCCGACTCGGTCGAGACGGTCATGCACGCGGAGCGTTTCGACGCCATGGTGACCCTGGCGGGTTGCGACAAGTCGCTACCGGGAATGCTGATGGCGGCGGCGCGCCTCGACGTGGCGAGCGTCTTCCTCTACGGTGGGTCGATCCTGCCCGGCGAATTGAACGGCGAATCCCTCGACATCGTCTCGGTCTTCGAGGCCGTCGGGGCCAACGCCGTGGGGGCCATCACTGACGAGGAGTTACGCGCCATCGAGTGCGCCGCGTGCCCCGGCGAGGGGAGTTGCGCGGGCATGTTCACCGCGAACACGATGGCGAGCGTCGGCGAGGCGCTCGGCATGTCCCTGCTGGGCAGCGCGTCGGTTCCCTCGGTGGACCCGCGACGCGACCAGTACGCCTACGACTCGGGTCTGGCGGTGCTGAACCTCCTCGACCGGGGCGTCACCGCTCGGTCGATCATGACCAAGCCGGCCTTCGAGAACGCCATCGCGGTCGTGATGGCCCTGGGTGGTTCGACCAACGCGGTGTTGCACCTGCTCGCGATCGCGCACGAAGCGAGGGTGAACCTCGAGCTCGACGACTTCAACAAGATCGCCGCGCGCGTCGGGCACATCGCCGACACCAAACCCCACGGCAAGTACCACATGAGTGACATCGACCGCGTCGGGGGCGTGCCGGTCGTGTTGCAGCACTTGCTCGAGAACGGTCTGTTGAACGGTGACGTGATGACCGTGAGTGGCAAGACCATGGCCGAAAGCCTCGCCGACTATCACGCCGCGGCACCCGACGGCGAGGTGATCCACGATCTCGCACACCCCATCAACGTCCACGGTGGTATCGCCGTGCTGACCGGTTCGCTCGCGCCTCGTGGGGCGGTCGTGAAGGTGGCGGGCCTGGACTCGTTGGACTTCACCGGTAGCGCGCGCGTCTTTGACGGCGAGGACGCCGCGATGATGGCGATCATGGCCGACGAGATCAAGCCCCAGAGTGTCGTCGTGATTCGTTACGAGGGCCCCAAGTCGGGGCCCGGCATGCGCGAGATGCTCGCCGTGACCGGTGCGATGAAGGGCGTGGGCCGCGGAGCGGACTGCGCACTCGTCACCGACGGTCGCTTCAGCGGCGGCACCCACGGGTTCTGCGTCGGACACGTGGCACCCGAGGCGCTCGACGGCGGTCCCATCGCGCTCGTCGAGGACGGCGACCAGATCCGGATCAACGTGAACGAACACCGCATCGAACTTCTGGTCGCGCCCGAGGTGCTCGCCGAGCGCGCCCAGCACGTCAAGCCCTTCGTCCCGCGCTACAGCACCGGCGTGCTGGAGAAGTTCGCCCGGCTGGTCCAGGGTGCCGAGACCGGCGCGGTCACGTCGCGCTAGGCCTTGCCGGAGGGCTGGTGCGTGTGCTTAGATGGTGGGGTGACGACCCAGAACTTTCTTTCCGTAGTGGTAGGCGCCTGGCGCCGGTAGTCACGTTCTGACGTACACCGGAGGCCTCCCAAGCAAGGGAGGCCTTTTTTCATTCCCTAGCAAAGGAACATCGTGCAACTTTCAGGAGCGCAGGCCCTCATCAAGAGCCTCGAACAGCAAGGCGTCGACACGATCTTCGGTCTGCCCGGCGGTGCGATCCTGCCGGTCTATGACCCGTTGATCGACTCGAGCATCCGTCACATCCTGGTGCGCCACGAACAGGGGGCGGGTCACATGGCCGAGGGGTACGCCCTCGCGACGGGACGTCCCGGGGTCGCCATGGTCACGAGCGGTCCCGGCGCCACCAACATCGTCACCCCGATCGGCAACGCCCACATGGACTCGACGCCGCTCGTGGTGGTGACCGGCCAGGTCGCGTCGGCGGCGATCGGCACCGACGCTTTTCAAGAGTGCGACATCACGGGCATCACGATGGGCATCACCAAGCACAACTTCCTCGTCAAGTCAGCTCAGGAGATCCCGCGTGCCGTCGCGGCGGCCTTTCACCTGGCGACGACCGGTCGGCCCGGTCCGGTGCTGATCGACGTGCCCAAGGACATCACCCAGTCGACCATGGACTGGTGGTATCCCACGACGGTCGACGAGTACGACCTGCCCGGGTACCGGCCCGAGGTGGCCCTCGACGAGGGAGCGGTCCAACGCGCGGTCGAACTGATCAACGCGTGCGAACGTCCCGTGCTCTACGTGGGCGGGGGCACCCTCAAGTCCCACGCCGCGAAGGAACTCCTCGCGTTCGCCGAACGCACGCGGATGCCGGTCGTGACGACGTTGATGGCCCGTGGGGCGTTCCCCGACTCGCACGAGCAGCACCTCGGGATGCCCGGCATGCACGGCATGTACAGCGCCGTCACCGCGATCCAGAAGTGCGACTTGCTCATCTCGCTCGGCGCGCGCTTCGACGACCGGGTGACGGGCAAGATCCCGGCCTTCGCGCCGCACGCCAAGGTGATCCACGTGGACATCGACCGCGCCGAGTTCAACAAGGTCCGCGTCGCCGACGTGGCGATCCAGTCCAGCGTCGCGCCAGTCCTGCGCGCCTGGGACGGCGCCTCGGCGACGCCGCACGACCTGGACGTCTGGTGGAAGGAGATCCGTTCCTGGCAAGAGCAGTATCCGCTCGTCTACGACGAGCCACTCGCCGACGGACCGCTTCGTCCCCAGCACGTCGTCGAGGCGATTGGCCAAAAGGCCGAGCCGGGAACCATCGTCAGCGCGGGCGTGGGTCAGCACCAGATGTGGGCCTCGCAGTTCTGGAAGTTTGAGGAACCGGGTACCTGGATCAACTCCGGGGGTGCGGGCACCATGGGCTTCGGGGTTCCCGCCGCAATCGGCGCCAAGGTCGGGCGACCCGATCGCACGGTCTGGTGCATCGACGGCGACGGTTGCTTCCAGATGACCGCCCAAGAACTCGTGACCGCTCGCGCCGAGGGCGTGCCGATCAAGGTGGCGATCCTCAACAACGCCTACTTGGGCATGGTGCGCCAGTGGCAAGAGATGTTCTACGACGAGCGCTATTCGGAGGTCTACCTGTCCGCGGACCTGCCCGACTACGTCAAGTGGGCCGAGGCCATGGGCTGCGTGGGACTTCGCGCCACGAACCTGAAGCAGATGCGCGAGGTGATCGACGAAGCGAACTCCATCAACGACGTGCCGGTGGTGATCGACTTTCGTACCGATTCCTCGGAGAAGGTGTTCCCGATGGTCGCCGCGGGCGCCAGCAACGACGACATCCAGGTCCACCCGCGCCAGCGCGCAGGTGCGAAGTGACCCCGCCCGAGCCCTACCTGGGCGTCGTCGATCACACCCCCGTGCGACACCACATCTTGTCGGTGCTCGTGGAGAACAAGGCCGGCGTGCTCGCGCGCATCGCGGGGCTCTTCGCTCGGCGGGGCTTTAACATCTACTCGCTCGCGGTCGCTCCCGCGGAGAGCAACGCGCGCTTCTCTCGCGTGACGATCGTGGTGGACGCCGAGTCCGCCCCCCTCGAACAGATCGTGGGCCAATTGGACAAGTTGGTCAACGTCGTGGCGATCACCGACATCTCGCCGCGCGACGCCCTCGAACGCGAACTGTTGCTCGCGACGATCAAGACCGACGTCGACAACCGCACGTCGTTGTTGGACATCATCGCCTCCGCGGGCGCGGCGATCGTGGACGTGGACGCCAAGTCGGTGACGGTCATGCTGGCCGCGACCCCGGGCAACTGCGACGAATTGGAGAAGGCCCTCGAGGGATTCTCCGACGTCGAGCTGCATCGAACGGGTCGCGTCGCATTACCTAGACTTGGCAAGACGGCTCACGCCTACTAACGACACGAAACAGAAAGAACAGTCACCATGACCACGATGTACTACGAGGCCGACGCCCATCCCGAGATCTTGAAGAAGAAGAAGATCGCGATCCTGGGCTACGGCTCCCAGGGCCACGCCCACGCCCTCAACCTGCACGACAGCGGCTACGACGTGCGCGTGGGACTGCGCTCGGAGTCCTCGTCGGTCCACAAGGCCGAGGAGGCGGGACTGCGGGTCCTCACGATCGCCGACGCGTGCGCCGAGGCGGACGTGATCATGGTGCTCGTGCCCGACACCGAACAGAAAAAGACCTACGACGCCGACATCGCCCCGCACCTCAGTGCGGGTAAGTGCCTCTTGTTCGCTCACGGCTTCAACATCCGCTTCAACCTCATCAATCCGCCCGCGGACGTCGACGTCGCCATGGTCGCGCCCAAGGGACCCGGTCACCTCGTGCGTCGCACCTACGTCGAGGGCGGCGGCGTGCCCGCGTTGATCGCCGTGCACCACGACGCCACTGGTCACGCGCACGAGATCGCGCTGGCCTACGCCGACGGCATCGGCGCGACGCGCGCGGGCGTGCTCGAAACGACCTTCACCGAGGAGACCGAGACCGACCTTTTCGGCGAACAAGCCGTGCTCTGCGGCGGTGTGTCGGCCCTCGTGCGCGCGGGTTACGAGACCCTCGTCGAGGCGGGGTACCAGCCCGAGAGCGCCTACTTCGAGTGCCTGCACGAGCTCAAGCTGATCGTGGACCTGATGTACGAAGAAGGCATCACCGGCATGCGCTTTTCTGTCTCGGACACCGCGGAGTACGGCGACCTCACGCGAGGTCCTCGTATCATCACCGACCAGGTGAAGGCGGAGATGAAGAAGGTGCTCACCGAGATCCAAGACGGCACGTTCGCCGCCGAGTGGATCAAGGAGAACGAGATCGGCCGCCCGCGCTACCGCGAACTGCGCGACGCCGGCAAGCGACACCCGATCGAGGACATCGGCAAGAAGCTGCGCGCCATGATGCCCTTCGTCTCGGCGGGCAAGCAGAAGGTCTCAGAAATCTCCGGCGGCGACACCGACTAAGAGGTGGACGATTCGTCGAGGGTCCCGGTGTCGGGCCGTCGGCGCGTGACGCAGTAGGCGAGGCCGGTGGGGTCCTCGAGCGTCGTCCAGTTCTCCATGGTCCAGCGAACGCGCGCGCCCAATGACTCGTGTCGTTGGACCTCGCTCGTGACGTCGTCGCTCGCGAAGTCCAGGTGCGCGCTGGCTCGATCCTTGGCCGGGTCCTCGACGCGCTGGAACAACAGGCGAAGCGCGATGGTGGACGGGCGAGTCAGGTAGGCGAACTCCGCGCGGGCGCCACGCTGCAGCGGCCAGCCCGAGAACTCGGTCCAGAACGCGCACTCGTCGTCGAAGACCCGCGCGGCGACGTCCACGCAGACCTGATCGAGCAGGCTCTGGTGACCGTCGGGCCAGCGCACGGGCCGGGGCCGCTCGTGCTCGCCGTGGTGGGCGACGACGCAGAAGTCCAGACCCGCGGGCGAGCGCATCGTCACGATTCCTTGTCCGCGGCGTTGCACCGACGCGCCGCCCGTTTCGGCTCGTCGGGCCTCCGCGTCGATGTCGTCCATGTGTAGATCCAAGTGGCAGTTCGCGACGCCCTCGCCGATGCGCTGGACGCGCACGAACGCGTCCCCGTCGGGCGGAAGCAGCGTCGCGAACTCGCCGTCGGCCCCGCGCGGTGGCGAGAGGGCGCTCGCGGTGATCGCCCGCCAGAAGTTCGTGCCCGCGGCGAAATCCTCGCCCGGGTAGTCGAGAAAGGCCGTCAACCAGTGGATCGCCACAGCCTGGACGCTAGTGGCTCAGCGTTCGCGAGGCTTAGAGATTGCCGACAATCCAGTTCACGCACGCACAGAGCGAGGACACGTCCTCGGGATCGACGCTCGGGAACATCGCGATGCGCAGTTGGTTTCGACCCAACTTGCGGTAGGGATCGGTGTCGACGACGCCGTTCGCGCGCAGGACCTTGGCGATCACGGTCGCGTCGATGTCGTCTTTGAAGTCGATGGTGCCCACGACGTTGCTGCGTTCGTCGGGATTCGTGACGAACGGCGTTGCGAACTCCGACGCCTCAGCCCAGGTGTAGAGGATCTCGGCGGAGCGTGCCGAGCGTCCCGCGGAGAACGACAGGCCGCCGTTGTCGTTGAACCACTTGATCTGGCTCGCGAGCAAGTGGATCGTGGCGAGTGCGGGTGTGTTGTAGGTCTGGTTGAGCCGTGAGTTGTCGAGGGCGATCTTCAGGTCGAAGAAGGCCGGGGTCCACCGCCCCGAGGCGGCCAGGGTCTCGATGCGCTCGATCGCGGCCGGCGAGCACAGCGCGATCCACAGGCCCCCGTCGCTCGCGAAGGACTTCTGGGGTGCGAAGTAGTAGCAGTCGAACTGGGTGGGATCCACGAGTAGTCCGCCCGCGCCCGAGGTCGCGTCCACCGCGACCAGACCCTTCGAACCCGCGGGCCGTTCGATCTCCATCATGACCCCCGTGGAGGTCTCGTTGTGGGTGAGCGCGTAGAGGTCGACCGACTCGTCGGCGACGCTACGCGGGTGCGTGCCCACCTCGCTCGTGATGATTTGGGGATCCTTCAGGTGTGGAGCGTCCTTCACCGCGCTGGCGAACTTCGAGGAGAACTCGCCGAAACTGAGGTGTTGGGAGTATTCGCTCACGAGGTGGAACGTCGCGGCGTCCCAGAAGCACGTGGTGCCACCGTTGCCCAACAGGACCTCGTAACCGGCGGGAAGGTTGAACAGCGCGGCGAGACCCTCGCGCACCTCGCCCACCTTGTTGCGCACCGTTGCCTGACGGTGTGAGGTGCCGAGGTAACTCGGTGCGTCCGCGAGGAGGGCGTCGAGTTGGTCGGCGCGGACCTTGGACGGTCCTGAACCGAACCGTCCATCGCGCGGCAAGAGGTCGGGCGGAATACGAAGGCTGTCGGGGGAACTCATAGACTTCTACTCTAGGGACTAGAACGAGGTGGCCATGAGTTCGAGAGTCAGTGACCTCTTGGGAGGACTTGCACCGAGTGCGACGCTCGCCGTCGACGCCAAGGCCAAGGCTCTGAAGGCGGCCGGCGAGCCGGTGATCGGCTTTGGCGCGGGTGAACCGGACTTTCCCACGCCCGCGCACATCGTCGAGGCCGCGGCCAAGGCCTGTCACGACCCGAGCAACCACAAATACACCCCGACGGCCGGACTCGCGGACCTGCGTGACGCGATCGTCACCAAGTCCAAGCGCGATTCGGGCCTCGACGTCAACGCGAACCAGATCCTCGTGACCAATGGCGGCAAGCACGCGGTGGCGACCACGTTCATGACCCTGCTCGATCCTGGTGACGAGGTCCTGATCCCGGCGCCGTACTGGACGACGTACCCCGAGGCGGTCTACCTCGCGGGCGGCGTCGCCGTCCCGGTGATGACCAGTGACGCGAACGGCTTTCGCGTCACGGTCGACGAACTCGAGAAGGCGCGTACCCCCAAGACCAAACTGCTCGTCTTCGTCTCGCCCTCGAACCCGACGGGCGCGGTCGTGGCGCCCGAGGACGTCGCCGCGATCGGACGCTGGGCCGGCGAACACGGTATCTGGGTGATGGCCGACGAGATCTACGAACACCTCGTCTACGGCGAGGCGACCCACGCCTCGATGCCGGTCGTGGCGCCCGAACTCGCCGATCGTTGGGTCGTGGTGAACGGCGTGGCCAAGACCTACGCAATGACCGGCTGGCGAATCGGCTGGATGATCGGTCCACCCGACGTCATGAGCGCCGCGGTGAACTATCAGAGCCAGACCACGTCGAACATCTCGAACATCTCCCAGCGCGCGGCCGTCGCCGCTCTGAACGGTGACCTCTCGGCGGTCGCCGAGATGCGCAGCGCCTTTGACCGCCGGCGCCGACTGATGACCTCGATGTTGAACGCGATTGAGGGCGTGTCCTGTGTCGAACCCGAAGGCGCCTTCTACTGCTTTCCTAACGTGACGGGACTGCTCGGGCGTTCGATTGGGGGAAAAGTCGCGACGACGTCGAGTGAACTCGCGGGCAACCTGCTCGAGTCCATTCAAATCGCGGTCGTGCCGGGCGAGGCCTTTGGGGCTCCGGGTTACTTTCGTCTCAGTTACGCACTCGGCGATGACGACCTCAAAGAGGGCCTCGAACGCCTGGCGAGGCTCGTCGCCGCAGGCTGAGTGGGTCGTGAATTGCTTTAGTCTTGGGGGACCAAACGAAAGGTCCTGAGGTGTCCCGAGTACTTGTCACAGAAGAGATCGCCGACTCCGGTCTCCAGGAATTGCGAAACGCCGGTCACGAGGTCGACGTCCAGCTCGGACTCACGCCCGAACAACTCCTCGGCGCGGTCGTCGGCGCGAACGCCCTCATCATTCGTTCGGCCACGAACGTCGACGCCGCCACGCTCGAAGCCGCCAAGGACATGGTCGTCGTCGGACGCGCGGGGATCGGTCTGGACAACGTCGACGTCGCCCGTGCCACCGAACTCGGCATCATGGTCGTGAACGCGCCGGTCTCGAACATCCTCTCGGCGGCCGAGCAGACCATGGCTCTGCTCCTCGCCCAGGCGCGCAACATCCCCCAAGCCCACTCGGCGTTGAAGAACGGCAAGTGGGAACGCAGCAAGTGGGAGGGCGTCGAGTTGCACGGCAAGACCCTGGGCGTGATTGGTCTGGGCAAGATCGGCGCGCTGGTCTCCCAGCGCGCGATGGCCTTCGGGATGCGGATCGTCGCCTTTGACCCGTATATCTCCGAGCAGCGGGCCCGGCACATGGGCATCGAACTGGTGGACCTGGACACCCTGCTCGCCCAGAGCGACTTCATCACGATCCACCTGCCCAAGAACAAGGAGACGACCAATCTCTTGAACGCCGAGTCGCTCAAGAAGACCAAACGCGGCGTGCGGATCGTCAACGTCGCGCGCGGCGGCATCGTGAACGAAGCGGACCTCGCCGCGGCGATCTCGAGCGGGCACGTCCAGGGAGCGGCGCTCGACGTGTTCGAGAAGGAGCCGACGACCGAGTCCCCGCTGTTCGAACTCCCCTCGGTCGTCGTCGTGCCCCACCTCGGTGCCTCGACCGCCGAAGCCCAGGACAAGGCGGGCGTCACCATCGCCGAACAGGTTCAACTCGCGCTCGCCGGGGACTTCGTGCCCTTCGCCGTGAACGTGTCCGCGGGCGAGGTGTCCAACGTCGTGCGACCCTTCATGGGACTCGCCGAGGCGCTCGGGCGATTCATCGGTGGTCTGCTCGACGGCAAGCCCGCGGACCTCGAGGTGCTCTACCAGGGCGAACTCGCGGGTTCGGGCACCAAGATCCTGACGCTCTGTGCCCTGAAGGGTCTGCTCGTGGCGACGGGCCACGAGGGCGTCTCCTTCGTGAACGCGCCTCAACTGGCGAGCGAGCACAACCTCACCTACGGCGAGTCCTCAGTCGTCGACTCACCCGAGTACGTGAACCTGATCACCGTCCGCTCGGGCGAGCACACGGTCTCGGGGACGCTGATGACCATCGGTACGCGACTCGAGACGCGCATCGTCGCCGTCGACGGGCACAGCGTGGAGATCCCTCCCGGTGCCTCGATGCTCGTGGTGCACAACGACGACCGGCCCGGCATGATCGGTATGGTGGGCGTCGCCCTGGGCGCGGCCGGCATCTCGATCGTCTCGATGGCGGTGGGTCCCGACGCGAAGACCAAGACGGCCTTGATGGTGCTCTCGACCGACGTTCCCACGCCCGCTGACGTGTTGGACGAACTGCGCCACGCCGAGGGAATCCAGGACATCCACCTCATCACCCTGCGTTAACGCCGGGCGAGTCGGCGCTTGAACCCCGTGGCACGTCGCACGTCTCGGGGACTAGAACGTAGAAAACGGGAGGGTCCATGAAGGCTGCGGTGTACTACGAGACCGGCGCGCCCGACGTGTTGCGCTACGAAGAGGTCCCCGACCCGATCGTGGGAGCGGGCGAGGTCCTGGTGAAGGTGGCCTTCGTGAGCATCGAGGGCGGCGACACGCTCAATCGTCTGCGTGGCGAGATGAACGCCGTGCCCCACGTCGTGGGCTACCAGTGCTCGGGCGTGGTGGTCGGCGTGGGCGAGAACGTGAAGACGTTCGCCGTGGGCGATCGCGTGGTGACGACCGGCATCGACGGTTCGCACGCGGAACTTCGTGCCGCGGCCGAGGCGTTCACCTGGAAGGTCCCCGACGAGGTGACCCTCGAGGACGCGGCGTGCGTTCCCGTGCCCTTTGGCACCGCCGACGATTGTCTCTTCGAGTTCGGGCACCTGGTCGCGGGCGAGACGGCGCTGATCCACGCGGGAGCGGGCGGTGTCGGCATCGCGGCGATCCAGCTGGCCAAGCGCGCAGGCGCGCGAGTCTTCGCGACTGCTTCGAACGACGACAAACTCGATCGACTGAAGGAGTTGGGACTGGACGAGGGGATCAACTACGTCACCCACGACTTCGTCGCCGAGGCGCGTCGCCTGACCGACGGCCGCGGTGTCGACGTGGTCGTCGATTCGGTGGGTGGCCGAACGCTGCAGGGGAGTCTCGAGGTGCTCGCGTATCGGGGTCGGTGCGTGAGCGTCGGTGACGCGGGTCGCAGCGCCGTAGAGAAAGTGGACATCTCGAACATGCGCGCGAACAACCAGACGTTTTCGGGTTACTTCATGGGCGCCGAGCTCTTCTTCACTCCACGCGTGTACGCGAGGATCGCGAATCACCTCGCGTCGATTGGTCGCGGCGAGTTGCGCGTCGTGATTGACCGGGTCTTTGACCTCGAGGACGCCGCCGCCGCGCATTCGTACATTGAGAGTCGACAGTCCTTCGGTCGCGTCCTGCTGGCTCCGTAAGCGGCGCGAGCCCATGGCCCGCGCCTCGTGGTTGCCGTCCACGCCCCGTGCTGCTGGATGGTCGCCGCAAGACGGTCCCACGAGGTCCCGCGACGGTGGACGCGATGTGCCGTTGACGCCCGAGCGAGTTGGCGATTTTCTAGAACAGACTGATGAGGTCGATGCGGTCCATGACCTCACTGGTGAGCAAGGGCACCGCGTCAAGTGCGGTCATGTTCTCGCGCACTTGGGCAGCCGAGGATGCGCCCGTGATCACCGTTGACACCTGCGGGTTCTTCACGCACCAGGCGAGCGCGAGCTGGGTCAGCGTGATGTCGAGCTCGTCGGCGATGACCTTGAGGTCGGCCACCTTCTTGTTGCGACCCTCGTCGGTCAGCATGCCCTTCAGCCACTCGTAGCCGGGTAGCGTCGCCCGCGAACCTTCGGGTACCCCGTTGAGATACTTACCGGTGAGCAAGCCCGACGCCAGCGGCGACCAGATCGTGGTACCCAGTCCGATGTCCTCGTAGAGCCGCTTGTATTCCTTTTCGACCTTGTCGCGCCACAGGATGTTGTACTGGGGCTGCTCCATGAGGGGCTTGTGGAGGTGGTGTCGATCGGCGATGTCGTAGGCCGCACGGATCTCGTCGGCGCTCCATTCGGACGTGCCCCAGTAGAGGGCCTTGCCCTGGCTGATCATGTCACTCATTGCCCAGACGGTCTCTTCGATCGGCGTCTTGGGGTCGGCGCGATGACAGAACACGAGGTCGACGAAGTCGAGGCCAAAACGCTCGAGTGAACCGTCGATGGCCTGGCTGAGGTACTTGCGGTTCAGTGTGTTGCGCATGTTGGGCACCTCGTGCAGGCCCCAGAACAACTTGGTCGAGACAATGTACTCGTGGCGTTGCCAACCCAGTTCGCGGATGGCGGCGCCCATAACGCGCTCGGACTCGCCCGCGGAGTAGGCCTCGGCGTTGTCAAAGAAATTCACGCCCGCCTCCTTGGCGGCGCTCAGACATTCGGCGGCCTGTTGGGCGGTCTCGAGTTGGTTGGCGTTGCCAAAAGTCACCCAACTGCCAAAGGAGAGCACGCTCACCTTGAGCCCGGACCGACCTAGTCGACGATATTCCATTGCTGCCATGATCTCTCCTTTGAGAATTGGTGGGGTGTTAGTACCCGGGGTTCGTGGGGACGTCGGGCCACTCGTCGAAGGAGGTCGGTCCCGAGAGTTGAGGACGCTTCATCATCACGACGACACCCGCGATTGCCGCGCCGAGAAGCAGCAGAATAGTTAGCTTGACCAGTGCCTTAAGGAAACCCACGAGCCTCAGGCTAGTTGTCGTTGTCTGGACTTTTTTCAAAAACGTTGTACAATGCTCCTATGTCATTTGGCCAGAGCGAGCTACTGCTTCGATAGGGCGAGCACCTGCTCGCCCGACGCCCCCGCCTTGGCGGGGGTTTTTTGTTTCTCGTTTTGTCCCGAGCGGAAAGGAAGGACATGAGGCGCACCCAAAAGCCCAGCCCCATGGCGTTCGACAAGTACCGGCCCACCGTGCCCGTCGAACTAGCCGACCGCACCTGGCCAAACCGGCGTCTCGAGAGGGCGCCGCGGTGGTGCAGCGTCGACCTTCGCGACGGCAATCAAGCGCTGATCGACCCCATGGACCCCGAGCGAAAGATGGCCATGTTCACCCAGTTGGTGGCCATGGGCTTCAAGGAGATAGAGGTCGGATTCCCTTCGGCGTCCCAGCCCGACTACGACTTCGTGCGCACGATCATCGAGAATGGTCTCATCCCTGACGACGTCACCATCCAGGTGCTCACCCAGTGCCGCGAGGACCTCATTCGTCGCACCTACGAGTCACTGCACGGCGGGCACCGAGCGATCGTGCATTTCTATAACTCCACTTCGACCCTGCAGCGTCGGGTCGTGTTCGGCCTCGACATGGAGGGCGTGAAGAAGATCGCCACCGACGCGGCGGCGCTGTGCGTCAGTCTTGAGTCGACGTCGCCCGAGACGGAGTTCTTGTACGAGTACTCGCCCGAGAGTTTCACGGGCACCGAGCTCGCCTACGCCCTCGAGGTGTGCGACGCGGTTGCCGACGTGATCGAGCCGACGAACGAGCGACCGCTCATCCTCAATCTGCCCGCGACCGTCGAGATGTACACACCGAACCTCTACGCCGACGCGATCGAATGGTTCTGTCGTCACGTGAATCGACGCAACTCGGTGCTCGTCTCGTTGCACCCCCACAACGACCGTGGTACCGCGGTCGCCGCCGCCGAGCTTGGCGTGCTCGCGGGAGCGGACCGTGTCGAGGGCACGCTCTTTGGCAACGGGGAACGAACGGGCAACGTCGACGTCGTGACCCTCGCGCTCAACCTGTTCAGCCAGGGCGTGGACCCCGAACTCGACATCCGTGATATCGACAAGGCTCGCCACGTCGCCGAGTACGCCAACAGGTTGCCGGTGCACATGCGTCACCCTTACGTGGGCGAACTGGTCTATACGGCTTTTTCGGGCTCGCACCAGGACGCGATCAAAAAGGGCATGCTCGCCATCGGCGATACCTACGACGTGTGGGAGGTCCCGTACCTGCCCATCGACCCCAAGCACACAGGTCGGACGTACGAGGCGATCATCCGGGTCAATTCCCAGTCGGGCAAGGGTGGCGTGGCGTACCTGCTCAGCACCGAGCACGGCCTCGACCTCCCGCGCGCCATGCAGGTCGAATTCTCCAAGCAGGTCCAAGAGCTCACCGAACAGACCGGCACCGAGATTTCGCCCGCTGAGATCTGGGACGTGTTCACCACCACGTACCAACCCGAGAACGCCACGATTCAACTGCTGTCGAGCGAGGTGACCGCGGATCAGCACAACACCCGCATCTTCGCCCAGCTCATCGTCGCCGGTCAGCACGTGACCGTCAAGGGTGAGGGCAATGGTCCCATTGACGCGCTCATGTCGGGACTGCGCAACGAGATGGACGTGGACTTCAAGGTGCGTGACTACCACGAGCACGCCCTGACCGCCGGATCCGAGGCCTCAGCGGTCGCCTACGTCGAGGCCGAAGGCCCTGACGGGAACAACTGGTGGGGCGTGGGGATGAGTTCATCGATCCTCGACGCATCCCTCGAAGCGGTCATTTCGGCGGCGAATCGCCGTCGTTGAGGTCGCGCCACCTAAAATGATGCGGTGACCACCCACGCCCTCTACCTCAGCGCGGGCTGGGTGGCGGTCGCTTTGGGCATCGTCGGCACGATTGCGCAGTACACGCGCGCCAATCGCATCGGCGTCGAAGGAGTCTCGCTCGCGACGTGGGTGTTGTTCGTCTTGATGGGGTCCTTCTGGATCACCTACGGCGCGGTGTCCGCGCGTTCGTGGCAGGTCATACTGGGCAGCCTTCTGCTGTTGCCACTGCAGGCGTCGATCGTGATGCGCCTCAAACCGTGGCGGCGTTGGCGAGTGGTCGCTCGCTCCTTCGCGTTCTTCATCGTCGCCTGCGTGTTGCCGACGATGGTGTGGGGATGGGCCGGTGGTGTCTACGGCACCGGCGTCGCGATGGTCGCCAACCGAGTTCCCCAGATTGTCGAGCTGATCCGTCAAGAGGATGCGAGCGGCGTGTCCGTGAGCTCGTGGGTTCTCGGGGTCGGTGGTGCGGCCTTGTGGATCGTCTATTACGCGGGGGTGCGTTTGTGGGCGCCGCTCATTTCGACGTTCTGCTCCGGTGTCGCGAGTCTCGTGATCGCTTCACTGGCGTCGTGGCGACACAACCAGGGTCGCAACAGGCTCATCGTCGCCGAAGTCTTCGCCGACTAGCGCTTCGTGCGCGGATGCGTCCTCGCCTTCTCGCGCTCGTAGAGTCGGACTTGCTCGCCCACTCGGCTCTGGTAGATCTCGGCGACGTCGGGGTTGGGCGAGTACACCGTCGCGGGCGTCGCCAGTGCGTCCAGGTCGCCGAGCGAACGCCGACCCAGCGCCACCGACGCTCCCAGCGCCACTCCTCGTAGCTGGGCCGTCATCGGGCCAGTTATCTGGTGGACCTCGCGCTGCAGGGTGTCGGCAAAGATCTGGCACCATAGTTCGGACTGCGCGCCGCCACCGACGAGTCGAATGGGCGAGAGGGACTGGCCCGCGAACTTCTCGACGTAACCGAACAACCAGGCGCTGTTGGCGGCGACCCCCTCGAGGATCGCCCGGATCATGTCGGCGCTCGTGGTGGTGATCGACAGATTAGAAAAGCCACCTCGCAGTCGCTTGTCGTCAACCGGCGAACGTTCGCCGGCGAGCCACGGTGAGAACAGAACGCCGCGGGCCCCCGGTGGCGAGGTCGCCGCGAGAGCGGTCATGTCCTCGTAGTTCATCTTCTCGCCGCCGCTGGCGAGGACTCCCTGGAACCATTCGAGGGACTTGGCCCCGGTTTCCTGGTTGTCGATCACGACGTAGGAGTCATTGTCGAGTCCCGGTACCGCCGCGATCGAGTGCAGCACGTCGGTCTTCTTGCCCGGTACTGGACAGCTGATCCATGACGTCGTCGAAAGGGCCAGGTGCGTGGCGAAGGGCCGAGTGGCGCCTGAGCCGTAGGCGGCCGCGTGCAGATCGGGCATCGACGAGACCACGACCGCGGTCGCGGGCAGACCCAGTTCTTCGGCGACGTCGGCGAGGACCGGACCGAGCACGCTGTGGGCGGCGACGAGCGGCGGCAGTTTCTCGCTGGTGAGTCCCACGCAAGCTAAGAGCGTCTCGTCGTAGTTGAAGGCGTGCAGGTCACGGTTATCGGTCATCCACATGGCGAGGCGCGAGGCGTGGGTTCCCGACGCGACGCCGCAAAACCGCATCGCGAGGTAGTCAATCGGCTCCATAAACCATCGCGCGGCGGCGCACACCTCGGGACGCTCGTGCGTGAGAAAGAGGATCTGGCCGACCGGATCGGCGCCCGACGGCGACGGCGCGCCGCCGGTGCGTCGGATGAAGCGTTGGAGCTTCCGAGCGTTGTAGCCCTGCACGGCGCCGCCGACGGCGCGCCGACTGTAGGCGCCACCTCGCGTATCGAGCCAGGTCACGCACTCGCCCACGGGTTCGCCGCGCTCGTCCACGGGCACCGTCGAGGCGTACTGGCCGGTGATCGCGACTGCAACCACGACCTTTCGATCGACGCGAGGATCCTCGAGCAAGCGCGAGGCGGATTCCTTGATCAAGGTCCACCAGAGTGCGGCGTCCTGGGTCGCGCCACCTCGGTCGTCGTAGTGCGTGGGCACGTGTCGGAGTTCGTGGACGATAATCTCACCGTCCAGGCTCACCACGCCGACCTTGGGTCCACCGGTACCCAGATCAATGCTCAAACAAAGGTCCTTCGCCGTCACGCGGGTATCGAGGACTGCTGGTCCATCATGGCGGCCATGAACATCTTGATGAACTCGTCGGCCTCTTCAGTCGGTCCGCCCTCGACGCCGCCGTAGATCGCGCCAGACTTGGGCTGCTCGTTCGCGTGCTCCTCGGCGTACGTGACGGCATCGGCGAGGTCAGCGCGCCAGCGCTCGACGGTGCCTGGTTGAGTCTGCGGTCGGGTCACGGCCATGTGGATCGCGTTGGGATACTGCTGCCCGTTCATGCGCCAGCCCCGGGTGCGCAAGAAGTCGTTGACGTGATAAATGTCGAAGTCATCGGACGTGAACGAGAACAGAAAACTCGGCTTCCCCATGATCCGCAGCGAGTCGTGGCTCGCCACCGCGTCTTGCATCTGGGCCGAGGTCGCGAAGATCGCCTCGGCGTAGCGGCGATAACCACTTCGTCCGAGGTGGACCATCGCGGCCCACGTGGCGGCGAGCAAGCCCGCCGACCGTGACCCGTCCATGCCGGGCGAGCAGTACTTTCCGCCCGACCAGTCGGGCTGATAGAAGTACTGGCTGTTGCGTAAGGCCTGGTCGGCGAAGCTGAGCACACTCGTGCCCTTAAGGGCGTAGCCGTATTTATGCGTGTCCGCCGAGATACTTGTGACGCCGGGTACTTCGAAGTCGAAGGGTTCGATGTCGTAGCCTAATTCGCGACCAAAGGGCAGGATGAAACCACCGAGACAGCCGTCCACGTGCAGCCCCACGCCGCGTTCGAGGGCGATGCGTCCCAGGTCGGTGATGGGGTCGACGGTGCCGTAGCCGTAGTTGCACGCCGAACCGACGAGAGCGACCGTTCGATTATCGATGTGGTCGTTCACCCAGTCGAGGTCCACTTGGGTCGTGACGGGATCGACCGGTGCGACGCGCAGTTCCACGCCAAAGAGGTGACAAGCCTTGTCGAACGCGGGGTGCGCCGTTTCGGGTTTGATGACGTTCGGATGATCCACCTGGTGGGCGTTGAACTCGCGATAGGCGAGGATGGCGTGGGCGATCGAGCCGCTGCCGCCACTCGTGACCAGACCCACGGGCGTCGTGTCCTGGCGAGCCGACGCGTGCAGCATGTCCAGGGTCATCGCGATAATCTCAGCCTCAAACTTGGTCGAACTCGGACACATGTCACGTTGCAGCGAGTTCACGTAGGAGAAATGGGCGAACGCCTCATTGAGAAAGTCGTAGTGGTCGTGGTCGCCGCAGTACATCGTGCCCGAACATTGACCTGATTCCCACACTTTGTTCTCGGCCTCAGACATGGTCCCGAGCATCGTCAAGATGCTTTCCTTGGGGGCACCGTTTTCGGGGAGCACCCGGTGGATTGGAAAGGTCTCGATGTAGGGGAAGTTGCTCATGGCTGCTCCATTCGATGGCTAGGAAAAGAGTAGAGCGTATCGACGGGCAGCTCGCAGTCGTTGGTCCGCGACGGTGGACTCGTCGGTCACGCGCCGTTGACGAGCAAGTAGGGTAGGGTCAGGCGCGTCACTACGGCGAACCTGAGACGCCAGTTCGGGTTGGACGATCCAGACGATTGTCGCTCGGTCGGGCTCGACGCCTCCTTAACTAGGAGGATTCCGTGTCAACCAGTTCTGCGGTACTCGACGGCGCACGTGCCGGTTCGGGCAAAGCAATGATGCACGCCCTGGTCTACGGCGGTCCAGATCTGAAGGAGTGGACCGAGGTCCCCAAACCCCAGTTACTTCACGACACCGACGCCGTGGTGCGCGTGGACATCACCACCATCTGTGGATCAGACCTCCACATCTTGAAGGGTGACGTACCTGAAGTCACGGTGGGACTCATCTTGGGTCACGAGGCGATTGGCACGGTGGAATCGGTGGGTGCAGCGGTCAAGCAGGTCAAGGTCGGCGACCGGGTCGTGGTCTCATGCATCACGTCGTGCAGCATCTGTCGCTACTGTCGCGAAGGTCACTTCGGTCAGTGCCTCAACGGCGGAGGATGGATCCTCGGTCACCTCATCAACGGCACCCAAGCCGAGTACGTACGCGTGCCGTTCTGTGACACGTCGACCTATCCCCTTCCCGAGGGTGTGTCGGACGAAGAGTTGCTCATGCTCACCGATATCGTGCCCACCGGTTACGAGATCGGTGTCTTGAACGGTTGTGTCGCACCCGGTGACGTAGTCGCGGTCGTCGGGGCGGGCCCGGTGGGTTTATCGGCGATCAAGACCGCCCGACTCTTTAATCCGCGTGCCATCGTCGCTATCGACCTCGATAACAAGCGACTCGACCAGGCCAAACCGTTCGGTGCCGACTTCACCGTCAACAACGCCTCGAGCGATCCCCTCGAGCAGATCATGAAGTTGACCGGTGGCCTCGGTGCCGACGTCGCCATCGAGGCGGTCGGCCTCGAAACGACGTTTGAACTCGCCACCACCCTGATACGCCCCTGTGGTCACATTGCCAACATTGGGGTGCACGGCGCGCCGGTCACGTTACACCTGGAGAAACTGTGGGGACGTGACGTGACCATCACCGCTGGTCTGGTCGACACCCGGACCATTCCGAATCTCCTCGGACTGGTCGAGAGCAAGAAGTTGGACGTCTCGGACTTCGTCACCCACCGCTTTCGGATGGATCAGATCGTCGAGGCCTACGACACCTTCGCGAACGCCTCCAAGACTGGCGCCCTCAAAGTCGTCATGACCCCCTAGGCCGATGCCTCGAGGCGAGACGCCGCGTTGCTGAAGTGTCGATTATCGAAGTGCGTTGCACCATCCAGGGCGAATGGTTCGTCCGGGAACGAGGAAAGTTGGTCCCATCATGTACACCACTGAGTTGCTGGGCAATCCATCCCAAATCCACGCGCCGCGCTGGTGGCACTGGCTGAAACGCTCCAAGAGTGCGGCCCTCGTGTGGACCGCACTGAGGATATGGCTTGGGGTCATGTGGCTCCAAGCGGGTATCGCCAAGATCTGGGGTGCGGAGAACCCGTCGTTCCTGCACCACCACGGCGCGGGCGTGGCGGGTTTCGCCTCGCACGGCGTCGCGGCGTATAGCTGGTGGGGAAGTTTCTTACACAGCTTTGTCGTGCCGAACGCGGGCTGGATTGGTGTCGTCATCGCCTTCGCTGAATTCGCCATTGGAGCGTGCCTCGCCATTGGCTTGTTCACGCCACTGGCGGCATTGGGGAGTCTGGTTCTCCTGTTTACCTACGTCATGTCGGGAACGGCCAGCGTCTGTGCGTTTTACGCACTCGTGGCGATCATTCTTCTCACGATGTGGCGCACGTCGGGTTGGATTGGGGTTGATGGTTTGCTCTACGGCCGTCGTCAGCGCCGCGACATCAGTCACGGCGACGACGTCGTCACGACCGCGACCGTCGTGCGCGAGGAGACGGGTGCACCCGGTGAAGTGTTCGGCTCGTCCGCTGACGGAAAAGTTGCGGTGGTGAGTCGTTGACGACTCGACACTTTATCTACGTCGGCGACTTGTCGATGAGAAATTGAGAAACTCGATGGTTCGTTCGTCGGGTTCGCAAAATGTCGTCCACGAGTACCCACGGGTAAAGTACGACGAGTCGTTGCGCGTTCGAACGTGGCCCCAGTACGATGGGCATACGCAACAGTCGCGCAGTGTCGGCCTGAGGAGTCACCACTCCACGAAGGGCCATCGCGAGTGTGAGTGTGTGATCGTCGTCGGTCGTCGACCACGCCGATGCATCACGTCAATGCAGTGCGCAGTACCTACCTCCAACAAGCAAGGGTGAAGTTACATGAAAGTGACAAATAGGAACAAGGGGACGTCGCGTTCATTGCGCGCTAGGTTCTCGTCAGTATTCGTCGTCGCGTCAGTGTCAGTCGCGCTCATCGGTGGCTTCACCGCGGTCTCGAGTGCCGTGGCTTCGGCGAGTTCGATTGCGAGAGTATCCGGACCTCCGTGCACCGTGAGCGTGAGCGCGGGGACCGGAGCCGTGGTTGGCAACGTGATCGCGGGTGTCACTGCGGGCACGACCAAGATTCTCTTCGACTGTGACGCGTCGGCCACGGCAGCGAGCAATCCGGCTTTCGTGGCTGAGACCTCGCTGCTCGCGGGCGTCGTGACCACGACGGTCAACCAGCAGTCCGAGGCCGACTCGGGCGCGATTAGTTCGTTCACCCTGAGCGGCACGGACACGAACTGTCCCGCCGCCACGGCCGGTCAATGCACGCTCAGCACCTTCACGGTGCCCGCCACGTTTGTCGCGACGGATGCCCAGGCGGCGTGCGCGCCCACCCAGAATCAGATCAACGAGGGCCTTTGGGGCTGTGACATAGCGGTCGCGAGTTCAGCCCTCACCGGTATTTCGGGCGCCGAGTACTTATTGACGTTCGTCACCCAGGCTACGCCTCCCAATGCGCCAACCATCGCCACTGCTTCGAGCGGCGTACCGGGCAGCGCCATCAAGGTGAGTGACGCGCCGGGTGCGACGGGCTACTGGTGGGCCAACGCGGTCCAACAGAGTCAGGCGATCGCCTTGTCCACTACGCCCCAGGCTCCTCCAGCGACCTGCGCTGCGACGGGCGGGTACGGCAACGTGCCCACGCCGTTCCTCGCGGTGAACTGGTTCGTCGCGGGCACCACCGTTTCGATTCCCGGCAGTGCTGCGGGTGTAACGATCTCCAACGATTGCTACGACGGCACGACGCTGCACGCGCCAGTTCTCGGTGGCACCATCACGGTTCCTTCGTCGCTCAAGCTCGGTACGACCTACAAGGCCTACCTGTGCGAATTGAACCTCACCGGCTACCCGAGCAACGACCCCAACGCCCTCGGCGACTGCGGTCCGGCGCCTTCGAACCGGACGTGGATTGATGCGTCATTCAGTTTCACCGCCGCGCTCGGCCCGATAACTCAGGCCGCGCCCACCTCGGGCGTGGTCGCTCCTGGAACCGCGGCCAGTACGCAACTCAACGTGACCGGCAACAACGGCGCGACGAGTTTCGTGCAGTCGTCGCCGGTGGTGAGCGGTCTCAGCATCTCACCCACTGGTCTGGTCACTGGTGCCTCGACGCTGGCCGTGGGCACCTACACCATCTCGGGAACCGACTCGGACCCCTCCGGTGACTCTGGTACGTGGACCTATACGCTCTACGTCGGCACCGCCCAAGCGGCGCTCTCGATCACCAGCGTGAACGGTACCGTCGGCACCCCCCTCACTCTGGTCACGAGTGGCGGCTCAGGCACGGGCTCAGTGACCTTCACGACCGTGAACGGCACCGCGACGGGTTGTGCCGTGAGCGCCAGCACGTTGTCAGCGACCACGGCCGGCACGTGTCTCGTTACCGCCAACAAGGCTGGTGACTCGACCTACGTACCTGCTTCGTCGGCTGCGACGACCGTGACGTTCGTCGTCGGCAACGGCATTGCCCACGTGGTCACCACGCGGGCCGCTATTGCGAGCGGTCAGAAGGGACTGCTGATCCACTTCAGTTGCGGCGCGGCAGCGTGCCGTGACACGGCGACCGTGACGGCCGTGGTCACCGGGCGACTGAGGGCGGGCGGGGCCATTACGCGCTCGTCGATCCTCATTGGTCGAGTCGCGGTGACCCTCGCCGCGAACACGAGCAAGAACCTCACCGTCGTGATTGCGGGCGTGGCACACGCGTACTTCGCGCTCAACCCGACCCGCCCCACGTTCACCGCGACGGTCACCGTGACTGGCGGATCATCGCACGCGTACATTGGACACGTCACGATCGTCAAGTAAGTCACTCGGCAGGGAACACTAACTCCTGCCCATCACGCAACACTGCCCCTTCGCACGAACGAAGGGGCAGTGTTGCGTGACACGACCTGGTGCTGGTGGTTTGCTCGCCTGAAGCAATGGTTCGAGCGTCACCACTACCTGACTCGCGACGAGTGTGCGCTGCGGCGCGAAACCTAGGCGCTCGGCACGATGACGAGCGGCACTGGTGAATGTTCGGCAAGTTCGAGACTCGTGCTGCCGAGCAGCAGCCCCGCGTGCGCGCCTTGTCCCCTCGTGCCCACGACGAGCAGATCCGCGTTGACCGGTGGTTCGGCCATCCGCAACATCACCGAACACGCGTCACCATTGGCGATCTCCAGGCGTGCGCGGGCGTGCTCGAGTCCACATTCGTCGCAAAGTTCGAGTAGTGACTTCTCGAGTTCCACCGCGACGGTCTTTGCGTCAAAGCGACCGAGGAGTCCGACCGCGTGCGCGACGACGACGTGCGCGTCGTAATGGAGCGCCAAGGACAGTGCCCAGCGCACGGCGACCTTGGAATCCGCGGAACCGTCAAATCCGACCGCAATCGTGTGAATCGGTTTCATGGCCACCTACTCTCCCGCGTCGCGCGCGATACGAAGGGCTGCTTGGCGCGTCTCTCGAGTGTCCGACACGAGTTCGGCGCCCGGGCCGCCACTGGTGGGCTTCTCGTTCGCCTCGTCGCCACCAAGCAGGGCACCTAACGTGGCGCTCACTGAGGCGCGCAGTGCCGTGACGTCGTAGCCGCCCTCGAGAAAGAGGGCGAGACGTCCCGGAGCGGGAGCGTAGCCCGCCGCGAACCGTGCCATCAGCGCGAAGTCGCCGCTCGACAATGCGAGGTCGGCCATGGGGTCGGCCCGGTGCGCGTCAAAGCCCGCCGAGACGAGAACCCACGTTGGCTTGAACTCGTCGATCGCTGGCGCGGCCGTTTCCTCGAGGGCCCTTCGCAGCACGTCGCCAGTCGCACCGGGCGGTAGCGGCAGGTTCACGGTCGTGCCCAGGGCGTGCAGCCCGCCCACCTCGAAGGGTGCGCCGCTTCCGGGAAAGAGTGGCCACTGGTGGGTCGAGACGTAGAGCACGTTCGGGTCCTCCCAGAAGATCGCTTGCGTGCCGTTGCCGTGGTGCACATCCCAGTCGATGATGAGTACCTTTTCGCCGAGGCTCGTCAGTTCCGCGGCGGCGACCGCGATGTTGTTCAGCAGACAGAATCCCATGGCGCGATCACGCAGGGCGTGGTGGCCGGGCGGTCGCACGGCGACGAAGCCGACACCCTCGCCACGGATGCGCAATTCCTTGACGACCGCCAGGCCAGCGCCGGCGGCGTGTTGGGCGAGCGACCACGAGTCGTACGTCGCGTAGGTGTCCTCGTCGAGGTCACCACCGCCCTCGTAGCAGAACGCACCCAACTGGTCGAGGTACGTGCTCTCGTGTACGCGCGCGAGTTCGGATCGTGACGCCGCGTACGGAGCGACGGCCAGAAGGTCATCACCCAGGTGCAGGTCGTGAACGCCAGCCAGGGCTGCGGCGAGTCGCTCGGGTCGCTCGGGGTGACCGGGGTCTTCGTGTCCGGTGTCGTCGGTACTGCCGTTGATGATGAGCATTACGAGGACCCTTCGTCGCCCGGTTCTTCGGGTTCGAACAACGTCGTGCGGCGAAGGAAGTGGGCGTGACTTTGTTCGGTCGATTGTATGGGAAACCGCAGGCTGACGATCTCGTCCTCGATGCTCGTCGTGAGTGGATAACCCGAATCGCGAAAGACCCCGAGCATGCCGCGGTTGTCTGCCTGAGTCTCGGCCACGAAGTGCGTGATGCCGTTCGGCCGAGCGGCTCGTGCGAGGTGCCAGAGTAGAAGGATTCCGATGCCGTGATGTTGGTAATGGTCGGTGACCAGGAACGCGACTTCCGCGTCGGTCGTCTTGGGAATCCGGTCGTATCGGCCCACGGCGACCAGTTCGTCGCCGTCTTCAATGATGTAGGCGAATCGGTCCACGTAGTCAACGGTCGTGAGGTGTTCGACCTCCTTGGGTGACAATTCCGGGTGCACCGCGAAGTAGCGCCGATAGATCGAACCCGAGGAGAGCTGCAGATGGAAGTTCACCAAGCTCGGTGCGTCGTCGGGCCGAATTGGACGCATGTGCAACTTCACCCCGGTCACGGTCATGATGTCGCACTCGAGTTGGGCGGGGTACGGCTTGCCAGTGGGTTGGGACTGGCTGCTACCGGCGTCAGAATTCACTTGGTGATTCACGGCGTCGGTCATCGTTCCCCTTCCCTCGCGGCGACACTACACACACGAGTATGCAGTGATTATGCGCCCTGGGGCGACGTTTCGCCAGTGACCAAGGTCACCCTGGTGGCGAGTCAACGAAAGGACTCAGTGGACGACGACGTGGCCCGCGGCGTCGAAGATCCCTTCGAGGCTTGGCGCGGTGGACGTCGTCTCGTAGGCGCTGATCGACGCCTCTTGACGCATGGACAATCCGATGTCGTCCCAGCCGTTCAACAGCCGTTCGCGAACCACGGGGTCGAGGGTGAAACTGGATTGCCATCCCGTTTCGGGGACCTCGACCTTCATGGCGTCGACGTCGATGATGACCAGGCGAGTCGAGTCCTCCTTCACGAGTCGCGTCAACTCATCGACGTCCTCGGGGGCGAGTTGGACGATCACGAGACCCTGCTTGGAGGAGTTGTTGCGAAAGATGTCGCCGAACGATGGAGCCACGACGGCGGCGAAACCGTAGTCCATGAGGGCCCACACGGCGTGCTCGCGCGACGAACCGGTTCCGAATCGCGGACCCGCGACCAGGATGTCCGCGCCGACGTAGCGTTGGTCGTTCAAGACGAAACTGGGATCGTCGCGCCATTCACTGAAGAGTCCTCGACCGAATCCTGTGCGTTCGACACGTTTCAGCCAATCCGAGGGAATTATCTGGTCGGTATCGACATCGGATCGCTCCAGTGGCACTGCGCGACCTTCGATGACACGAACCGGCTTCATCGGCGGACCTCTTCGGGCGATGCGAAACGACCCGCGATGGCCGTCGCGGCCGCGACGACCGGTGAGACCAGGTGCGTGCGCCCGCCCCGGCCTTGTCGACCCTCAAAGTTGCGGTTGGACGTCGAGGCGCAGCGTTGCCCTTGTCCGAGCTGGTCGGGATTCATACCCAGGCACATCGAACAACCGGGCTCGCGCCATTCGAATCCCGCGCTGGTGAATATCGCGTCCAGACCTTCGTCCTCGGCCTGTCGCTTCACCCGGTGCGAGCCCGGCACGACCAGTGCGCGCACGCCCGGGGCCACGTGCTGGCCCTCGGCGATCGCAGCGGCCGCGCGCAGATCTTCGATTCGCGAGTTCGTGCACGAGCCAATGAACACCACGTCGACCGGGATTGACCTGATCGGCTCGCCCGGTTCAAGACCCATGTAGGCGAGTGAGCGCTCGGTGGAGTTCCTCTCGTCCGAATCCTCGTAGTCGTCGGGCGAGGGCACGACGCCGTCGAGCGCCACGACTTGGGCGGGGTTGGTGCCCCAGGTGACGTACGGCACCAGGTCCCGAGCCTCGAGGACGATCTCCTGGTCAAATACAGCGTCCTCGTCACTCACGAAGGTGCGCCACTGCTCGGCGAGTCGGTCGAAGGCCTCTCCTTGGGGAACGCCCGGTCGTCCGCGCAGGTAGGCGAGCGTCGTGTCGTCCACCGCCACGAGGCCCGCCCGCGCGCCAGCCTCGATGCTCATGTTGCAGACGGTCATGCGACCTTCCATCGACAGGTCGGTGATGGCGTCGCCGCGGTACTCGATCACGTGTCCCGCACCGCCACCAGTCCCGAGTCGTCCGACGATGGCGAGCACGATGTCCTTAGCGCTCACGCCCTCGGGCGCCGTGCCCCGCACGGTCACGGACATTGTCTTGGCCTTCTGTTGGGGCAGGGTCTGGGTGGCCAGGACGTGCTCGACCTCGCTCGTGCCGATGCCGAAGGCGAGCGCGCCAAAGGCTCCGTGCGTCGAGGTATGCGAATCACCGCAGACAATGGTCATGCCCGGCTGCGTGACGCCGAGTTCGGGTCCGATGACGTGGACGATGCCCTGGTTCTCGTGGCCCCGGGGAAACACGGTGATACCGAACTCGCGGCAGTTCTCCTCCAGCGCCTCGAGTTGGCGTCGCGAGACGGGGTCCTTCACCGGCGTTGAGATCGGGTCGGTGGGGACGTTGTGATCCGCGGTCGCCAGCGTTCGGTCGGGCCGGCGCACCACGCGTCCGTTGAGTCGCAGTCCGTCGAAGGCTTGGGGGCTCGTCACCTCGTGGACGAGGTGAAGGTCGATGTAGAGCAGTGTCGGTTCACCGTCGGGCGAAGTGACGACGTGCTGGTCCCAGATCTTCTCGAAGAGTGTCATACCGGCCACGTTCAGCGAATTCCCACGATCTTGACCTTCAAGAGACCCGACGGGGCCTCGTAGTCGACCGTCTCGCCCACGCGACGTTCGAGCAGGGCCGCGCCGAGTGGCGACGTGGGCGACGCGACGAGGACGCTCTCGGGTTTCTCCTCGATTGAACCGATGAAGAATTCCTGGGAGTCCTCCTCGTCGTCCCCCTCGTAGACCACCTTGACGATGGACGCGTGCTGAACGACGTCGGCGTTGGCGTCGCGTTCGACGATCTCGTGATTTCGGATCACGTTGTCAATCTGGCGGATTCGCGATTCCATCTTTCCCTGGGTGTCCTTGGCGGCGTGATAGTCACCGTTCTCACTCAAGTCACCGAGCAAGCGTGCGGATTCGATAACGCGCGCGATCTCGGTTCGACCAACGGTGGTGAGTTCGAGGTACTCGGCTTTCAACTTGTCCAACGTTTCTTGGGTGATGCGGTGAATTTCGGCCGCCATTGGCTTACCTCAACTAGTGGAGAAGCCTCAATTCTACCGATGGCGCCCCGTCACCACGCCTCTGAGTTTGCCACGACGGCTCGCCAGCGGCCAAAATAGAGTCAAACGAGGAGACGACGAGCAATGACCCAACGCACCCACCGCGTGGCCGTGCTCGGCGGTGACGGGATCGGACCCGAGGTCACCGACGCCGCCTTACAGGTGGTGCGAGCCGCGGGAGTGGGCATCGACACCACTTCGTTCGATCTGGGCGCTGCGCGGTACCTGCGAGACGGCTTTGTCCTGGACGACGCGACCCTTGAGGCACTCCGGGACTTTGACGCCATTCTCTTAGGCGCGATCGGACCGCGCATCGGCGACACGCGCATACCCGGCGGCGTGCTCGAGCGCGGACTTCTCCTTCGTCTTCGCTTCGGACTCGACCTCTACATCAACTACCGGCCCTTTCGCGGCGTGCCGGGGTCACTTGCCGAGGGCTGTGAGTTCGCCATCGTGCGCGAGAACACCGAGGGACCCTACGCCGGTGAGGGCGGGGTGCTGCGTTACGGCACCGCTCACGAGGTTGCCACCCAGGGATCGGTGAATACGCGTTTTGGCGTCGAGCGGTGCGTTCGCTACGCCTTCGAGCGCGCGTCGTCTCTCGTGAGGCCCACACTCACCTTGGTGCACAAGACCAACGTGCTGACGTTCGCCGGGGACCTGTGGCGTCGAGTGGTGCACGAGGTTTCTCAGGAATTTCCCCACGTCGAGGTCGGCTACCACCACGTGGACGCCGCCTGCATCTACCTGGTGGAGGACCCGCGGCGTTACGGGATCATCGTCACCGACAATCTCTTTGGCGACATTCTCTCCGACCTCGCCGGTGCGGTCACGGGAGGGATTGGCTACGCCGCGAGTGCGAACCTCAACCCCACGCGCAGCGGCGCGTCGCTCTTCGAGCCCGTTCACGGGGCCGCCCACGACATCGAGGGCACGGGCACGGCCAATCCGCTGGCGGCGGTGTCCTCGGCGGTCTTGATGCTCGAACATCTGGGCGAGCACGACGCGGCTTCGCGAATCGCGCGTGCCGTGCAAGAATTCAAGGGAGACGTTGCCAGCCTGGGCACCGCCGGGATCACCCAACAGTTAATGGAGAGTTTGTAAATGCCAATCACGCCTACGAAGAAGGTCTGGATGGACGGCGCGCTCGTCGACTGGGACAAGGCGACCACCCACGTACTGACCCACACCTTGCACTACGGTACCGGGGCCTTCGAGGGCATTCGTGCGTACAAGACCGACCGGGGCCTGGCGGTGTTTCGCCTCGAAGAGCACACCAGGCGGCTGCTCGCCAGCTGCAAGATCCTGATGATCGACGTGCCGTATTCACTCGAGGAGTTGGTCGAGGCGACCAAGGAGACCGTGCGGGTGAACGACGTGCCCGACGGCTGCTACATCCGTCCACTGGTCTACCTGGGCTACGGCGAGATGGGCGTGAATCCGCTGCCGTCACCGGTGAACGTCGCGATCGCGGTCTGGCCGTGGGGAGCGTACCTGGGCGAAGAGGGTGCGAAGAACGGCGTGCGCATGAAGATCTCCTCGTGGGTCCGCCACACGCCCAACGCCATGCCGACCGCGTCCAAGACCGTGGGTGGCTACGTCAACTCCGGTCTCGCCAAGGTCGAGGCGATCAAGGCCGGTTACGACGAGGCGATCATGCTCGGCGCCGACGGCCGGGTCTCGGAGTGCACGGGCGAGAACCTCTTCATCGTGCGCGACGGGTACCTCGTGGGTCCGCCACCATCAGAGGCGGGCGCGTTGCGTGGCGTGACGCTTTCGAGCGTGCACCGTATCGCGAACGACCTGGGCTACCAGGTCCACTTCGAGGCGTTACGCCGCGACGATCTCTACCTGGCGGACGAGGCGTTCCTCACCGGCACCGCCGCCGAGGTCGTGCCGATCGCCTCGGTGGACGACCGGGTCGTCGGCGAAGGCGCGCCGGGTCCGATCACGCTCGAAATCCAGCGCGTCTACAACCAGGCCGTGCGAGGCCAACTACCCCAGTACGAGAGCTGGCTCGCGCGGGTCTAGTCGCGCGCCAGCGATAGTCTCGAAACGTGACCCAACCGACGTTCGCCCCCGTTCCTCGCGCCGGAGAGGTCCGCGCCAGCGTGCGCACCGCCCCGGCCGAGCTCGCCCGCCCGCCCAAGGCGGGTCTGCAACGCTCACCCGCGCCGCCGAGTGGTCCGGGCTACGGAACACCCGCGCCCGGCGAAGGGTACGCACTCACCATTGCCCATCACGTCCTCGCCTCGTACACCTTCGAGAACGAGCACGATCGCCACGACGTGGAAATGGCCATCGGGCTGGTCGCCGCCAAGCGGGCCAGTCTGGTGGGTCGTGGGCCGATCCCCGGGGACGTCAAGGTGGCCCTGGACCTGTTCGGTCTGACGGCGCCGACGCTGAGCCACGCGCAGTGCGCTCCGTTCTCGGGCGTGGCGCACAGTTACGTCGCCCAGCGCCGTGTCGTCGACGGGGTGCTTCGCGAACAGCTGGTGTCGGGCGCCACGTCGCACTAACCCCCTAGCGAAGAGAGCAGTATGAGTTTTGACCTGACCAGTGAACAGCGCGCCTTTCGTGACGTGATGCGGACGTTCGTCGACGAGCGGATCGCGCCGAACGCGGCCCGCTACGACCGCGAGCAGACCTATCCCCAGGACAGCTTTGACGCGTGCGTGGAGATGGAGTTGCCGTCGCTCGGGGTTCCCGAGGCGTACGGGGGCGCCGGCGCGGATATGGTGACCCAGGCCATCATGGCCGAGGAACTCGCGCGCGGGTGTGCGTCGACGTCAGTGACCCTGCTCATCTCCAAGCTCGGGATGCTTCCGATCATGAACTTCGCCTCCGAGGAGATCAAGCGCGAGTACCTGCCGCGCGTGGCGACCGGTGAGATCCAGGCGAGCTACTGCCTCTCCGAAGCGGACGCGGGATCAGACGTGGCGTCGATGCGCTGTCGCGCGGTGCGCGACGGGGACGACTACGTGTTGAACGGCTCCAAATACTGGATCACCAACGCCGGGATCTCCGAGACCTATACCGTCTTTGCGAGCACGAACCCCGACGCGCGCAGCCACGGCATCACGTGCTTCCTGGTCGAGAAGGGTTGGGGTGTCGAATTTCCCAAGCACGAGGACAAACTCGGCCTGCGAGCCTCGCCCACCGGTGAAGTCGTCTTCAACGACGTGCGCGTGCCCGCGAGTCATCGGATCGGGGCTGAAGGCGAAGGCTTCAAGATCGCCATGCACACCCTGGACCGGTCACGGCCGACCATCGGGGCCCAGGCGGTCGGCATCGCCCAGGCGTCCATTGACTACGCGGGTCAGTACATGAAAGGGCGCAAGGCGTTCGGGGCGCCGATCGCGGACTTGCAGGGACTTCGATTCATGCTCGCCGACATGGCGATCCGCACCGAGGCGGCACGCGCCTTGGTGTACCGCGCGTGCGCCACCATCGACGCCGGCGACCCGGAACACCAGCTCACCTACCTGGGGGCCGCGGCGAAGTCCTTCGCCTCGGACACCGCCATGAGCGTCGCCACCGACGCGGTGCAGTTGCTCGGGGGCTACGGCTTCACCAAGGAGTTCCCGGTCGAGCGCTACATGCGCGACGCCAAGATCACCCAGATCTACGAGGGAACCAACCAGGTGCAGCGCGTGGTCATCTCCAAGCACCTCTTGAAGTAGCGAGCGATGTCACTCGCCAGCACCAATGACGTGATGCGTCGAGCGCTGCTTCGCGTCGACGACGACTACGTCTTGTCCGCACTCGACCAGATCAATTTCAAGACCGCCACCAAAGTGAGTGCGGTCGTGGGCATGCCGCTGCGTTCCCTGGCGCAAAAGCGTGACGTTCCGGCGTTCGCCACTGGTGCGCCCATCGCGGCGGTGCGCGCCATGCTCGAACTGCTGGCTCTGGCTCCGTTGGAGAAACTCGTCGAGATGCTCGGCGAGCACGCCGAGTCACCGAGCTTCGAACAGTTGAGCGAGGCGATCGATCGCGCGCAGGCCAACGGCATGAGTGACGATGACGTCGTCGCCGTGCTCGCGTTCGCGGTCGGTGAGCAGTTCCCCGCCGCGGCCCAGTGCCGTCGATTGCTCGAGGAGCGGGCGTCCTGGACACTGCCCGATCTGCCCGCGAGCACGAACCCGGGCGTGCTCGTGCCCAAGCGGGTGGACGAGGAGGTTCGCGAGCAACGACGTCGCCGGCGCGAGGAGGAGAAGCGCAAGAAGGTCCCGACGACGTCGCGCCCGGCGCGTCCGGCCAAGGCTCGGCGCGCGGAAAAGTCGACGCCCGCGCTTCTCGCGTCGCCGGTCGAGACACCACCTCTCGCCGAGATCGTGCGTCGGCGACTCATCTTCACGCCGAGCGAACTCGAGACCTTTGCCCCCGAGCACGCGCTGGTCGGCGCCGTCGTGCTCGTCGACGTCCCCTTCGACGCCGTGGATCCGATGATTCCTGAACAGCGCTCGAAGATCCGTCCCGCGCTCGTTGTCGCGGCGGCGCACGAGACGCTGCTCGTTCGGGGCATTTACTCGAACCCATCGCCCTCGCGCGTCCTGTTCCAACCCTGGCGTCGACTCGGGCTCGCGCACGTGTCCTTCGTCGCGATCGAACGCGTCAGCGTGCCCGCGAACCTCGACACGATAGAGAAGGTCGGGCGTCTGAGCGACGAGGAATGGAATTCGCTGTTCTGAGTCGTGGCGCTACGGCGCGTTCGTTCTCGTGGCGTCGTTCACCAACGGTGGATCGCGTCGCTGGCTAGTGCGGTGAAGGAATACCGCGACCCCGCCGGCCGCGAGTGCGAGGCCCGCGATCTGAACGCCCACCGAGCCGCTGTGCGACTGCTGTCCGAGTAGCCAGTGCTCGTCGGCCGCGCGCACGAGGCCCCAGACGATCATCGCGATTGCACTCAGCGCGCCGGCGAACCTGGTCGTCCAGCGACGTTCGATCAGCAACAGCACGGTCCACAGAAGTCCGTCCTCGCCACCCTGGATCAAGGGCACCGGAACTCGCTTGCCGACCTGACCCGCGTAGCGGATACCGAACCACTGGTGGGTGAGATGACCGCCGCCGTTGACCATGAACTGGGGACCGAGGACGCGACCGAGAGCCCAACCAGCGACCAGAGCCGGGATCATGGCGTCGGCGAAACGGGCGAGGGAACTCGCGCGCCACCAACGCCGTTGCAGGATCAGCGCCACCGGAAGTGCGAGGGCGATGCCGCCAAAGCTCGCCAGGCCGCCCTGCCAGACCGCGATCCAGCGGCCCGGGTGTCCCGAGTAGTAGGACCAGTTGGTCGCGATGTTGGCGAGTCGCGCGCCGACCAGGCCGCTCACCACGAGCGCGACCGCGTAGGCGAAGAACGGCTCTAACGCGAAGCCCGCTCGCGCGAGACGTCGGCGCGAGTAGAGGTAACACACGTAGGCGGCGATCGCCAAGCCGAAACCGTAGGTATGAAAGACCAGCGGACCGAGGTGAAACGAGGTGGGAACGCCCGACACGCCTAGGCCCGGGGTCGGCCGAGACCTACGAAACCGTATCCGAGTCGAATGGGCGTGATATGCACGCGCGTGCCGGTCATCTCGGCTTCGATCATGTCGCCGTGGCCCACGTACATCGCGACGTGCTGGTCGCCGTCGTAACCGTAGAAGAGCAGGTCGCCCGGTTCAATGTCGTACAGCGGCACCCGTTCGGTGTCCTCGTACTGCGCGCCCGAGTAGTGGGGAAAGTCGATCCCGGCGGCTTCGTAGGCGAGCATGATCAGGCCCGAACAGTCGACGCAGCGTCTTGAGGCGCCGCCCCAGCAGTACCAGACGCCGAGGTAGGACATCGCGGCGCGGATAGCGATATTGGCTCGCGAGTCGGGCGGGGGAGCCGGGAATCCGGCCTTGGGCTTGGCGTTCTTGAGCGCGCCGTCTGACTTGGCCGCCGCCGCCGCCGCGGCCTCGGCGACGTAGACCGCGATCTGACCCTTGACCTGGTTCAGCGTGGACTGGAGCGAGGCCTGGAGCACCTTGGCGCTGTGGAAGGCGGCGGCGGCGACCTGGGTGGCGGCCCGGGCCTGGGCGTCTTCGGCGTTCAAGATGCTGCGCTCTTGGGTGAGTTCGATCCGGTAGTTCTTCAGGCTCGCGATCGTGGAGCTCACGTTACCTTCGGCGATCTTGTTGTAGACGTCGGTCGCACCGATGTTCGAGGCGTTCGACGAGAAGAGCGGGTTGTTGCTCGCCGCCGCGCCGTTGGTGACGTAGGCGAAGATCGCGTCCTGGCGCAGCTGGGTGGTGCCGTTGCTGACCTTGTTCTTGATCGCGGCGACGGTCTGTTTGGTGTGACTGATCTGGTTGTTGAACTTGTCGAGCTTGATCTGGGCCTCGTCGTAGCGCTGGCCGAGCAACTCGACTCGGGCGTTGATGCTCTGGATCTGGTTGTAGAGCGCCGTGGCCTTGGCCCGGTCGCTACTGATACCCGAGGCGCCCGCGGGACGTGGCAAAACAGCCACAGTGCTCGAACACACTGCGACGACAGCCAAAGCGGACTTGATCCACCGGGACTGGCGAAGTCCCCTTGTTGGCCGTAGCGTCGAGAAGCGCGCAGTGCGCTCGACGTCTGTCACGTAGTGAAGGCTACCGGCTTGAGGACCCGCTGCGAGCCCGTCACATCATAAGAACTTTTGTATTTCCTGATCAAAGGCTATAAATGGAGACTGGCGCGTGCCAGAGCGGTGAGGGACAGCCCGGTTCTGGCGCCCCATTCTGGCGTGGCGCCACTCGAGAATAGGCTCGTGGCCATGTCGCAACGCTCTCGTGCCCTGCCTCGCCGTTCGTGTCTCTCGACTCCGGGTTCCTCGGACCGATTTCTCGCCAAGGCACCCTCCTCCACGGCCGACATGAGCTTTCTCGACCTCGAGGACTCGGTGGCGCCCAACGAGAAGGTCGCCGCTCGAGCCAAGGTCGTCAACGCCATCAAGACCCTCGACTGGGGCGACCGCGTGCTGTGCGTGCGGGTGAACGCGTGGGACACGCCTTGGACCTACGAGGACGTCATCGAGGTGGTGGGACACGCCGGAACCCGGCTCGACGAGATCATGATGCCCAAGGTCCGCCGGGCGTCGGACGTCGTCGCCATGGACCTGCTGCTCACCCAGGTCGAAAAGAACGCCGGCTTGCCGGCGGGCCACATCGGTATCGAGGCCCAGATCGAAACGGCCGAGGGACTGATCAACGTCGAAGAGATCTGCGCGGCGTCATCGAGACTGGAGACGATCGTCTTTGGACCGGCCGACTTCGCCGCGTCCATTGGCATGCCCGTGACCACGATCGACGAGCGGATTCACGAGGGACCATCCAACCCCTTCAGCTACGTCTTCGCCAAGATCCTCATGGCCGGGCGCGCGAACGGCTTGCACGTGATCGACGGTCCCTTCCTCAAGGTGCGCGACCTCGACGCGTTGCGATTCGCCGCGTCCATCTCGTTCTCGTACGGCTTTGACGGCAAGTGGGCATTGACCCCGGATCAAGCGCTAATACTCAATGAAGTTTATTCACCTAGTCAGGAATTGTTCGACAAGTCCTACGACATCCTCGACGCGTATCGTGAAGCCACCGAACACCAACACACGGGCGCGTTGATGTTCGGTGACGAGATGATCGACGAGGCGTCAGCGAAGATCGCCCATTCCTTCGTCGCCCGGGGTGAACGCTCCGGAATGAAACGCACGGAGAAATAGCTCGCACGATTAGTGCCTTAATGGGAATGCTTCCTACTAAGGTGTCGTCTATGACGACCCTGCACGCACCAAGAGTTGGCCGTCGCCAACAGATTCAGGATTCTCTGACGCGAAAAGAGTGGCGCCGCGCCCAGTGGATGTTCGCGTCGATCCTCCTCCTGCACGTGCTCGGTTTCGGGATCTTCATCGCGTTCGTCCTGCCCGGCCACTACAAGGGCCTGGGCATAGGCATCGCAGGGCTCGCCTACTCATTGGGTTTGCGTCACGCATTCGACGCGGACCACATTGCGGCGATTGACAACACCACGCGCAAACTGATGAACGATCGCATTGGAGAGCCAGAGCGTCGTCGACCACTGAGCATCGGCTACTTCTTTTCGCTTGGACATTCGACCATCGTGGTCGTCATCGGCGCGGGGCTCGTCGTCGCGGAGCGCGCAGTGTTCTCCGCCGTGTCGCACAATGGTTCGGGACTTCAGCAGTTCGGTGGAGTCTTTGGCACACTCGTCTCAGCGTTCTTCCTCTTTCTCATCGCAACGCTCAACCTCGTGATCCTCGCGGGCATCGTGAGGGTTTTTCGCGCGATGTCTCGAGGAATGTACGACGAGGCTGAGTTGGAACGACAACTCAATAACCGAGGTCTGTTCTTCCGTTTCTTTGGTAAATGGATGAAATCCATCACGAAGGAATGGCAGATGTATCCGGTCGGCGTCGTGTTCGGATTGGGATTCGACACTGCGACCGAAGTGGCGTTGCTAGCTACCACCGCTTTGTTCGCGACCAAAGCACTTCCGTGGTACTCAATCATGTGCTTGCCGATCCTCTTCACCGCGGGCATGACTTTGATGGACACGATCGACGGGCTCTTCATGAACGTGGCCTATTCCTACGCGATGTTCAATCCCGTTCGCCGCATCTACTACAACCTGCTGATCACTGGCCTTTCGATCTTCATTTGTTTGTTCATCGGCGGCATTGAAGTGCTGGGGCTGCTGCCGCAAGAACTGCATTGGCGCGGCGCTTTTTGGCATTTTGCGGAAGGCTTCAACATCAACACGGCGGGCTTCGTCATCGTGGGAATGTTTGTTGTCGTTTGGGCGGGGGCGATGATCGTCTGGCGCGTGGGTCGCATCGAGGAACGTTGGGGTGCCCGACTCATTGCCCAGAGTGAGGTCGAAATTGAGCGTGACGAGCGAGGTCTCGACTCACCCAACCAAGAGCTTGAGGCGTCGCTGCGCGAAATTCTTGAACTACCCAGCCACCAAGAGGACTAGGGGTTTCGGTCAAGCAGTCGACGTGCCACGACTTTAAGGCAGAGAGTCTCATCGGCACCCTCGAAGATTGAGAGCACCCGGGCGTCGACAAAATAGCGACTGACGGGGTACTCCTCGGCGTAACCCATGCCGCCGTGGATCTGCATCGCCTCGCGGGTCACCCATTCGGCCGCGCGACACACGTAGGCCTTGGCCATCGATGCTTCCATCGCCCCTTCGCCCTTGCCCATCAAGCGCGCCACTTGGAGGGAGAACTGGCGCGAGCACTGGATGATGGCGGCCATCGTCGCGAGCTTCACCCGGGTGAGCTCGTAGTTGATGATCGGTTCGCCAAAGACGACCCGGTGGCGCGCGTACTCGACGGCGGCCTCGTAGGCGGCCTGCATCACGCCGACGGCGCGCGCGGCGGTCTGGATCCGCCCGTTTTCGAATCCCGCCATCTGGAGATAGAAACCTCGGCCGAGGCCGCTTTCGCCCCCGACCAGGTTCTCCTCGGGCACGAACCAGTTGTCGAAACTGAGTTCGTACGAATGCATGCCCCGGTACCCGATCGTGTCGATGGGGCGACCTTCGAGCCGGCCGTTTGCCCCGGGTCGACCCTCTGAAGCCGGGCTCTGGGTGAAGAGGAAGCCGTGACTGTCACCTTGGGGTTTTTCGACGAGGAACAACGACAGTCCGCGATGCGCCTTGGACCGGTCCGGGTCGGTGCGCGCGAGCAGCATTAGCACGTTGGCTCTCGCGGCGAACGTGCACCAGGTCTTGGTGCCGTTGATCAACCATCCGCCGTCGGTCCTGGTCGCCGAGGTGTTGAGACCGGCGACGTCGCTGCCGAAGTCGGGCTCGGTCACCGCGACCGCCGCGAGAACTTCGGCCGAGGCGAGGCGCGGAAGCCAGGACTTCTTCTGTTCGGGGGTGCCGCCATTGACCAGGGCGCGCGTGAGTATTTCGGGCCTCGTGATCAGTGAGCCGCCCAACCCGAGGCTGCCCCACGAAAGCTCCTCGGTCGCGATGACCATCCCGAGGTACTCGGATTCACCGCCCGTGGCGAACCCGCCGTACTCCTCGGGCACCGACAGGCCGAATCCGCCTAGTTCGCTGAGACCGCTGATGATCGTCTCGGGGATGTCGTCGTTCGCTCGGTGGACGTGCTCGGCGTGGGGACGGACCTGTTCGAGGGCGAAGCGGTGGAAGGTGTCGGCGACCAATTGGAAGTCCTCATCGAGGTGTCGGTTGCCCGGTGTCTCGGCGAGCGTGGCGAGGAATGTGGGGTCACGGTAGGTCGCGACGAAATCGGTGAAGGGTTCGTACCAGTCCTTGGAGGCCCCCCACAACGCCTCGCGCCCGAGGACGCGCTGGGCGAGGTCACTGAGGGCGATCGCGAGGAACGCGAGGGTCAGGTCGGCCTCGGTCTCGCCGTAGGTGGCGTACGCCAGACACGCGCGCGCGGTGGCGACGGCACTTGTCGCGTGAGCCACGTCGTAGGCGAGCGTCTCATTCTGATCGACGCCACCTCGGTTCGCGAGCTCCTTCACGGCCGTGTCGATGATGCGTTGAGCGTCGTCGATCAAGTGCGACGCGGCGTGGAGGTCTCGGGTGGTAGTCGACATAGTTGGAATTTACTGGTTCGGTGCGATGGCCACGTGCGACGTAGGCTGAACGCATGAACGTGACCATGCTCCTCGCGGATTCGGCTCAGGTGGCCGACGGAAAGTTGTACATCCTGGGCGGTGGGTGGTCGGTGACCGGGCCCGAGCCCGTGCCCTCGGCGGTTGCCATCAAGGTCGCGGTCGACTGGCACGAGTTCAACTCTGCTCATCACTGGGAGTTGATACTCGAAGACGCCGACGGCAAGTTGGTCCAGTTCGAGACGCCCGAAGGCACGCAGACAATCGAGGTTCGTGGGGATTTCTCGACCACCACCCCCCAGGACGTGCCCCAGGGAACGCCCGTCGACGTGCCGATCGCGGTGAACTTCGGGCCGATCCCGCTCGCACCGGCGTCTCGATTCACCTGGCGCCTGGTGATCGACGGTGAATCCTTGCCTGGCGCGTCCGTGTCGTTCACGACGCGTCCGCGCGTCGAAACGCTGGAACCCGACGAGAACTAGCGAGGGCGCCGCGAGACCATGACGACCTACGACCGACCCTTTGGACGCTACTTCGAGGATTTCGAGGTGGGCGACGTCTATAAGCACTGGCCCGGTAAGACGATCACCGAGGCCGACGACCACCTCTTTTGCATGATCACGATGAACCACCATCCCTTACACACGAACGCCTGGTTCGCTGAGCACGAGTCGGTCCAGAAGCGCAACGTCGTCGTGGGCAACCTCGTCTATTCCCTGGTGCTCGGGATGAGTGTGCCCGACGTCTCGGGTTCGGCCATCGCGAACCTCGAGGTGGAGTCCCTCATCCACCGCCACCCGACGTTCCACGGCGACACGATCTACGCCGAGACCCGCGTCCTGGAGAAGACCCCCTCGACGTCCAAGAACGATCGCGGCGTCGTGCTCGTCGAGACCAAGGGCTTCAACCAGGATGGCCTCGAAGTCTGCTACTTCCGCCGCAAGGTCATGGTCTGGAAGCGTGAGGCCGCGCCGCCTCGCCAGCGTCCCTACGGTGCCGACGTCTGGGAGTGAGGACCTCGCGAGGTTCTCGCGCGCGCTTCGCCGTCACGCTCCTCAGCTAGGTCGTCCACTTCCCTGGATCGGCTGCGGCGATCCGTGGGCGATCCTGGTCAGTGAGGTCATGCTTCAACAGACCCAAGTGGCGCGCGTGGTGGAACCCTGGCGGCGTTTCCTCGCCACGTTTCCCACTCCTCGCGCGTGCGCCGACGCGCCGCTCGCGAGCACCATCCGACTCTGGGAGGGTCTGGGTTACCACCGGCGCGCGCGAGCGCTGCACGACGCGGCGCGCGTGATCCGTGACGAGCACGACGGAGAGGTCCCCCGTGACGTGGCCTCTCTTCGATCGCTGCCCGGCGTGGGTGAGTACACCGCCCACGCCGTCGCCTCGTTCGCCTTCGGCGAGCACGTCGCCGTGCTCGACACCAACGTCGGACGAGTTCTCGCTCGCGCCGTGGCGAATCGAACCCTCTCGCGACCAGAGGCTCGCGAACTCGCCGATCGACTCTTGCCCGTGCGCCACAGTGGCGCGCACAACCAGGCGCTGTTGGACCTCGGGGCCCAGTTCTGTCGCGCGAACCCGCGATGCGAGTCGTGTCCACTGGCGAACGCGTGCCGGTGGCGTTGCGAGGGCGGGGACGATCCCGCGCCACTCAGTGCCGCGGTGTCGCGTCGCCAGTCGACGTTCGAGGGCTCGGACCGTCAGATTCGTGGCCGGATACTCGGTCTGTTGCGAACCGAGGACGCCCCCCTGGCGGCGGTCGTGGCGCACGTGGGACCGGGTGCACGTGACCGGGTTGAGCGCCTGGTGACCGACCTGGTCGAGGACGGGCTCGTGGAACGGGTCGGTCGCCGGTTGCGTCTGGCGACTGCTTAATCGGCGAGGAAGTCGCCGACGGCACGATGGACCGCGGTTGGTTGTTCGAGGTGCACGAAGTGTCCCGCGTCCTCGACGAGGGTGAACCTCGAATTCGCCGCAAGAAAGTCGAGGACCCGACCGAGACCCGAGGCGAGAAAGCAGCCGTCGTTCGCGCCATGGAGATACAGCGTCGCGACGCTCGCAACGTCCGGGAGTCTCGGTTCAATCAAACGCGGCGAGAAGATGGCCCGGTAGTACTCGAGGGCGGCGTGCAGGTTCTCTTGACTAGCGAGCGCGGCACGCAGCACGACCAGGTCCTCTGCCGGTTCGTAGAGCGGCGACCACGCCCTCCAGAGATCGCCCAGGAACGCGAGGTCGTCGAGCCCGACCACGGGTTCGGCGAGGTCGTTCTGGAAGAAGAACATGTACCAGCTCGCTCGTAACTGTTCGAAGTGGGTGAGGGTCTCGGCGAAGACCGCCAGTGGGGGAATGGCGATCGTGACCGCCCGACGCCATCGCGCGGGTTGTGCGTTGGTGGCGACGTAGGTCGCCGCCGCTCCCCAGTCGTGACCGATGAGCACGGCTCGCTCGTCACCTCCCAGGTGCTCGTGCAGGTCGTTGGCGTCTCGGGCCAGGGCGCTCACGTGGTAGTCACCCGAGTGCGAGACCGACGAGGGAGCGTAGCCGCGCATCGCCGGAACGACGACGCGATAGCCGTATTGGACGAGTTGCGGTACCAGATGGCGAAACGTGTGCGCGGTGTCAGGAAAGCCGTGCAGACAGATGGCGAGCGGACCGTCTGAGGGCCCATATTCGTCGTAGGCGAGTGAGACGTCCCCGAGATCGACTCGACGGGCGAAGGGTGGCACCTCGGTATTCAACCACGCCGGTAAGGTGCCCATCGTGACCAGTCTCGACATCGCTCGCTTCAAGGAGGTGGCGGGACACTACGTCACGGGCGTCGTGGTGGTGAGTGCCAGCACCAGTGACGGACCCGTTGGTTTCACCTGTCAGACCTTCGGATCGCTGTCGCTCGTGCCGATGTTGGTCACCTTCTCCGCCCGGAGCGAGAGTCAATCCTGGCCTCGGGTCCGAGACGCGACGTTCGTGGGGATCAACATCCTTTCGAGCGATCAAGAAAGCCTGGCACGGGTGTTCGCGACGTCGGGCATCGACAAGTTCGACGGGGTCGGCTGGTCGAAGGGTCCCGGTGGTGCGCCGCTGCTCGAGGGCGCGCTCGCGCACCTCGAAGGCACGATCGAAGCGGTGTCCACGCACGGCGATCACGACGTCGTCGTGGTACGAGTCGAATACGCCTCGTCACACCCAGGTTCGCCGCTGATCTATTACCGCGGTGGCTTTGGTCTACTCGATTAGTTCGAGGAGTTTCACTACGATTCGAGTCGTGACCAGGTTGGCTCGAGCGAGCGGCACCGCAGCGTTGCCTCCGCGATGACCGCGCTCAAGGTCGCCCTGGTGGTGATCCTGGTCCTCCTACTCTTCGTCGTCGGCCTGCGAATGAGGAAGCTACGCCGTGACGAGATGCGCGCCCTCGAGCGCAAGACCGATCCTCGTCTCGTGGTGCCGCCTCCGTCGCCCTACCAGCCGTCGAGAGGATTTCGCCTGCTCGACGACAACGAGACGCCCGAAGCGCCTCGAGCGCCGATCCGACCGCGACTGGAAGCCGACCGAACGTACGTTTTCAGCGATTTGCATCCCGCCCGGACCGACGTCAACCCACTGCAGCCCGCGCGACACGACGAGGAATGGGCCCTTTCACGATCGGCGAGTCGCTCGAGTTTCTCGTTGGGCGGCCTGCGACTCGTCATCGTCATCGTGGTGGTGGTTCTCGTGCTGGGCGTGGTGGGCTACTACGAACGTGACCACGTCCATCACTCGACTACGACCACGACGACGTCGACGACGACCTCGACGACGTCCACGACCTCGACTACGGTGCCGGCGAGCGCCGGCTAGGGGGTGATCTCGCTGATGATGAACGCGAGGACCTGGGCTTCGTCGCGCCACGCGTCGTAACGACCCGATGGTCCACCGTGACCCGCTCCCATTTCGGTCTTCAGCACGGCGACGTTGGCGGGGTTGACGTCGCGAAGCTTGAGCACCCACTTGGCGGGTTCCCAAAAGCCCACGCGTGAGTCGTTGAGACCCCCGGCGGCGAACACGTGCGGATAGGTGCGCGTCGTGCCGTCGTCATTGGTGGCGCGCACGTTGTCATAAGGGGAGTACGACTTCATCGTGCGATAGGCGCTCGCACTGGCGTCGGGATTGCCCCATTCCTCCCACTCGCCGATCGTGAGTGGCAGCGTGTCGTCGAGCATCGTCGTCAACGCGTCCACGAACGGTACTTCGGCGACGACGCAGCGGAACAATTCCGGGGCGAGGTTCATCGCCGCACCCATCAAGAGCCCTCCCGCCGACCCGCCCCGGGCGGCGAGATGCTCGGGCGTGGTCCAGCCCTTTTCCACCAGCGCACGCGCGACGCGAACGAAATCGCTGAAGGTCGTGGACTTTTGGGCGAGTTTTCCCATCTCGTACCAGGATCGGCCCATCTCGCCACCGCCGCGCACGTGGGCGATCGCGAAGATCACCCCGCGCTCGAGCAGCGAGAGGCGCAAGGAGGAGAACGCGGGATCGATCGAGATCTCGTAGCTTCCGTAGCCGTAGAGCAGGAGGGGCGAGGGTGACCTGGGGTGCAGTTGCCCGTGTTCGTCGACGTCCACGAGACCACGGGGGGCCACGACCGATACCGGAATCTGCACGCCGTCGCTTGCGCGCACCCAGAGTCTTCCCGTGGCGAAGGCGGACTGGTCGTAGCCGCCGAGTACCCGTTGTTGCTTGCGGACAATGACCTCGCCGGTCGCCACGACGACGTCGGCCACCAGTCGAGGTGTCACCAGTGAAGTGATCAGGACCCTCACCTGGGTCGTGTCGTAGGTCGCGTTGGCCGAGAGCGCGACGGTGCTCGGGGACGCGTCGCCACTGACGAGATACGAGCGTTCGAGCATGTCGGTTCCGAACGGGTCATCGCCGTTCTTGATGGGTACGAGGCGCACCGCGCTGCAGCCCTCGTGTCGTTCGCTCACCGCGAGGAATTCCTTGAAGGCGTCCACGCCGTCGAGTCGATTACCGGGTCGTTCGCCCACGACCTCGGTCCACGATTGGTCGTCCATCCGACGAGCGAGGAGACGGAAATCCGTGGCGTCCTCGTTGGTGACCTTGAGCCACCAACCAACACCGGACTCATCGATGAAGTGTTCGACGCCGTACTCGATGCCTTGTCGACGGGCCTCGAGGACCGTGAAGTCATCGGTGGGCCGGTTCGCGTCGATGAATCGCAATTCCGTCGTCGTCGACGAGCCGATCTGGATGACGATGACCGCCTCGTCGCGACTTCGTCCGACCGACACATTGAACTGGGCGTCGTCCTCTTGATAGACCAGGACGTCGGCGCTCGCAGGGGTGCCGAGTTCGTGGCGCCAGAGTTGCCAAGGTCGCATCGCGCCGTCGACTCGGGTATAGAAGAAGTGGCGACTGTCCCCGGCCCAGGCGAAGCCGTAGTAGACGTCACTGAGTTCGTCGTCGATCGGCGCCTGGCCCGCCAAGGGTCGAATCGTCAGGTGGTGACGCTCGCTGCCTTCGAAGTCGGTGCCGACCGCGACCCACTGGTCATCGGGGCTGACCATGAGAACGCCGACCGAGAGGAAATCGTGACCTTCGGCCTCGACGTTCTCGTCCAGGATCACCTGCTCGCCTTCGAGCGTCGTGGTGGGGTCGATCACGGGTGGCGTGAAGTCGCCCGGAACACTCGCCACTCGACAGCTAATGGCGTAGTCGAGCCCTTCGCGAGTTCGTTCGAAGTACCACCACGCCCCGCGCAGCACCGGTACCGAGATATCGGTCTCCTCGATCCGACTCTTGATCTCCTCGAACAACTCGTTCTCGAGCGGTTTGAGCGGCGCCAACGATTCTGCGAGGTAGGCGTTCTCGGCGCGCAGGTGGTCGAGGACCTCCTGGTCGTCGCGATTCATCAGCCAGTAGTAGGGGTCGATCCTGGTATCGGCGTGGCGCTCAATCGAGTGAGGACGTTGCGGTGCGCGAGGGGCGGTGGGCATGGCTCCACTCTGCCAGAGTTGTCCGCTCCGGCGTCGTGGGTCGGGGCTCGTCGCGCCTGCGCCTATCGTGAAGGACGTGCCGCAAACCCGCCCTGAGAACGAAAACCGTGGTACCGCGCTCGCGGCGTCCGCGACGGGACTGCGCGTGTCCGAGCGGAATAGTTACTACTATGGGCATAGGGTTAATCCCAAAGGAGCGCAATGACGATCGACAATCTGGACTTCAGTCGCTACCAGTTGGGCTGGTCCGACGATCAGATTCCGGTCTTCAAGCCAAAGAAGGGGATCAACGAAGCAATCGTGCGAGAGATGTCGGGCATCAAGAGCGAAGAGCCCTGGATGCTTGATTTTCGTTTGAACGCCCTGAAGCGTTTTGAAAAGAAGCCGATGCTGGCGTGGTTCGCGGATCGAATGCCTGATCTCGACTTCAACGACATCTACTACTACATCAAGCCCACCGAGAATCAGGTGCAGAGTTGGGAAGACCTTCCCGACGCGATCAAGAACACGTACGAACGACTTGGCATCCCAGAGGCCGAACGCAAGTATCTGGCGGGCGTCACCGCCCAGTACGAATCCGAAGTCGTCTTTCATCGCAACCGTGAGGACCTCGAACGCCTCGGGGTGCTCTTTTGTGACATGGACACCGCGGTGCGCGATTATCCGGACCTCGTGCGCAAGTACTTCGGCACGGTGATCCCACCGAACGACAACAAGTTCGCCGCGTTGAATTCAGCAGTGTGGAGTGGGGGATCGTTTATCTACGTGCCACCGGGCGTCAAGGTCGACCAACCGCTGCAGGCGTACTTTCGCATTAACACCGAGAACATGGGTCAGTTCGAACGCACGCTGATCATCGCCGACGAAGGCAGTCAGGTGCACTACGTCGAGGGCTGTTCGGCTCCCGTCTATTCCACCGACTCCTTGCACTCCGCGGTCGTCGAGCTCGTTGCGCTTCGGGGTGCGCGCATCACGTACACGACGATCCAGAACTGGTCGAACAACGTGTACAACCTCGTCACCAAGCGCGCTCGGGCCGAAGAGGAAGCTCACGTCGAATGGATCGACGGGAACATCGGTTCGCGACTCACGATGAAGTACCCCTCGGTCTACCTGATGGGTCCCAAGGCGTCCGGTGAAGTGCTCTCGGTGGCGTACGCGGGACCTGGTCAGATTCAAGACGCGGGCGCCAAGATGGTCCACTGCGCGCCCGAGACGACGTCAACCATCATCTCGAAATCCATTTCGAAGGACGGTGGTCTGACGACGTACCGCGGACTGGTGAAGGTCGAAGAGGGGGCCACCGGTGCGAAGAGTTTCGTACGCTGCGACGCCCTGTTGCTCGATGAGAAGTCGACGTCCGAGACCAAGCCCTACATGGAAGTGGGCGAGCAAGACGCTTCGATCGGCCACGAGGCGACGGTGAGCAAGATCGGTGACGACCAGTTGTTCTACCTGATGAGCAGGGGTCTCACGGAGAGTCAGGCCATGGGGATGATTGTGAACGGCTTCATCGAGCCCGTCACGCGCACCCTGCCTATGGAATACGCCGTCGAATGGTCGCGTCTGATCGAACTGCAAATGGAAGGCTCGATCGGCTAGGTCGTCGTGCGGGTACCCCGACGGTCGCGAAGCAAAACCCTTTGGTACGGCGATGAACAGTGAATCGTGATGGCGTGGCGACCGGTAACGTTCGAGACGTTCATCATCGCGCTCGTCACGGGACACCAATGACCTGGCACCGTGACGGTGCGGTGAACGTCGCGTGATGAGATTCATGAAAGAATTGTCGCTATGGGAATGCGTGAAGAGTGCAAGCACTTTCAGAGCCGCACCTATAAATCAGGTGAGGTAGCGCGTTTCTGCGTGCTCGGCAACGCGCCCGACCAACCCTGGTCCTGTCCGGCGGACTGCATCACCTACGAGCGTCGTTACGCCGACGTGGGCTGGTCGCACGGCACCCTCGTTGACAAGCCGGTCGAGAAGGAACCCGAGTCCAGCGTGCCCCTCGATCAGCGACGAGAGATCCTGGACATGGCGAGTGACATCGTGAACGCGGTCGCGCCCGAAATGCTCGAGGAACGGCGTCGAGAACTCGACGAAATGGAACGCAAGGGCCGAACCGGTTGGAAGTTCTGGCGGCGCTAGTCGCCCTGGAACTTCGGAGCTCGCCGCTCGAGGAACGCCATCATCGCTTCACGCAAGTCGTTGCTCTGAAGATACAGGGTGTTCCAATTCGCGACGAATTCCAGACCCTCGTCGATCGTCCGTCCGTCATTGGCGTTGAGTACCGCTTTGGTGCCCTGCACCGCGAGGGGAGAGTTCGCCGCGATCTCGGCGGCGAGTTCACGAGCCGCGCGAACGACGTCCTCGGATCCGGTGCCGTGCACCGAATTGACCAGACCGATGGCGAGGGCGCGCGACGCGTCGATGTCCTTGCCGGTGTAGGCCAATTCCGCCACGTGGCCCGCGCCAATGATGCGCGGAAGCCGCTGTAACGTACCCAGGTCCGCGACGATCGCCACTTTGGCCTCGCGCACCGAGAAGATTGCGTCGCTCGAGCACAGGCGCACGTCGCACGCCGTGATGAGGTCGACACCCCCGCCGATGCAGTAGCCGTGCACCGCGGCGATCACCGGAATCGGGAGTTTGGCGATCGACGTGACCGAATCTTGCATGCGTCGCACCATCTGGTAGCTCGTGGCGTTCGCCGACGCCTTGGACGTCGCGGTGCCGGACGTGAGACCGTCGGCGAAGCCGGCGCCAAACTCCTTCAAGTCCAAGCCCACCGTGAAATGGGGTCCCTTCGCGGCGAGAACGAGCACGCGGATCGACGGATCGCTCGCGACCTCGCGCGCCGCTTCGGGCAGACCTCGCCAGAGCGCACTGCCCATGGCGTTTCGAGCCTCTTCGCGGTCGAGCCAGAGCGTCGCCACGTGTTGGTCAACTTCGAGCGATAAGACCTCTGAACTGAACGTCATCGAACCTCCCTGCGAGTACGCGGCTCAGCCTAGGTCGTTCGCGGGAATCGCCCCTTGGACCATTACACTGCTCTGGTCCAGGAAACTATGAAAACATTCGCTGATTCAGCCCTCGCCTTCATTTCTGAACGTCCGGACGCGCGTACGCGCGAGTCGGCCTGGAAGAGTTTCCTCGCCTCGGGGCTGCCGACGACCGCTGACGAGGTGTGGCGATACGCCCCGCTGCACGATCTGGACCTCGACCACTTTGACGTCACGCGAGAACCCGCCGACACGAGACTGACCACCTTCGCCACGCAACTTTCTTCGACGAGCGGGCTCGTGGTACGGATCCTCGACGGATTCCTCGTGGGCGGTGAAATCGAGCACCAGGGCGTGAAGGTGCGCAGCCTCGGCACCGACGACGCGCAGGGTGGTGCGGGCCTCGAACGCTACGGGAACGACGCGTTCGCGGTGTTGAATCTCGCCCTCGCGCCCGCGACGACCGTGATCGAGGTCGCCGACGGCGTCGACGTACCGGGGCCCATCGTCATTCTCTACGCGACGACGGGATCGGCGTCCTTCTCGCGCACGCGAGTGCGGCTCGGCCGCTCAGCCAGCGTGACGGTCGTCGAGTACTTCGACGGCGGGGCCGACGCACTCGTCGTGCCGGTGAGTGAATACGAGATCGGTGACAACGCCGCGCTGCGACTGGTGACCTACCAGCGTCTGGACTCGAGTGCCTGGCACGTCGCACGAACCACGGGTTTGTTGCACCGTGACTCGCGGCTCAATCAGGCGGTCATTGGTATGGGCGGACACTACAACCGGTCCCGCAACGACGCCGAGTTGCTCGACACCGGCGCGGAGAACGAACTGCGCACGACGTTCCTGGGGACGGGTAACCAGGTTCACGACTTTCGAACACACCAGTTCCATAAATGCGGACGCACCCGATCGACCCTGCTCTCCAAGGGCGCCGTCGCCGATCAATCCCGTTCTGTCTATACCGGTCTCATCGAGATCGAAAAGGGCGCGAAACGCACCGACGCGCGTCAGACGAATCACAATCTCCTTCTCTCGCCACACGCGCACGCCGATAGCGTGCCAAATCTCGACATCCGAGAGAACGACGTCATGTGTGCGCACGCGTCGAGCGTGGGTCCGCTCGACGAACTGCAGCGCTGGTACCTCGAATCTCGCGGCGTCTCGCGCCGTGACGCCGAGAGGCTCATGATCCAGGGATTTTTCAACGAGATGCTCACGACGTTGCCGGCCGACCTGGCCGACCTCGTCGAGGCCGACGTCACCGCATCACTCGCGGACCTGAAAGTCGTGGCGCCGTGAGATCGCTCGACATCGGGGTCTTGGGGGACTTCGTCGATGGCGAGGCCCGTCAGGTGCGAGTCGACGGCCTGGTCTTGGTGGTCGTGCGGATCGACGGTGACGTGTACGTGCTCGATGACCGCTGCAGTCACGAGGACTTCAGCCTGGCCGAGGGCGAGGTGAACGTCGCGACGCGCGAGATCGAATGTGCCCGTCACGGCGCGATGTTCCGGCTGAGCGACGGCGAACCCACGTCATTTCCTGCCACCCGGCCGGTCAATCACTATGAGGTGCGCTCGCACGACGGGCGCCTGGAGGTATCGGTGCCGTGACGTCGACCTTGCGCATTGAAGGCCTTCGAGTCGAGGTCGCGGGCAAGGAAGTCCTCAAGGGCTTCGACCTCACGATGCACTCCGGTGAGGTCCACGCCATCATGGGGCCCAACGGTTCGGGAAAGTCCACGCTCGCTCACGCGTTGAGCGGACATCCCGGCTACACGGTGCTCGGTGGCTCGGTCACCCTCGACGGACTCGAACTGTTGACGTTGTCGGCGACCGAGCGCGCGAGGTCTGGCCTGGTGCTCGCGATGCAGCACCCACTCGAGGTGCCCGGAGTTCGACCCATCGATCTGCTCGTTGCCGCAGGCGCTCGGCCGGAGGACCTGCGCAAGCGCATGGACGACGAGGCTCGTCGCGTCGAGTTGCGCACCGACGTGTTGGACCGATTCGTGAACGTCGACCTATCCGGCGGCGAGCGCAAGCGAGCCGAGATGGTTCAATTGGCAATCCTTCGTCCAAAATTCGCCATCCTCGACGAGATTGACTCGGGTCTCGACGTGGACGCCCTTGGCGCCGTCGCGCGCCGATTGTCGATGGCGACGACTGAATGGAACTGTGGCGTACTCGCGATCACACACTTTCGGCGACTGCTCGAAGTGTTGACGCCCACGATGATCCACGTGGTAAGCGACGGCAGAGTCGTCGCCACCGGGGGTCCGGAACTCTCCGAGATCCTTGAACGCGATGGCTACGAGCCATTTCGCTCATCGAATTCTTAGATTTCTTACTCACGCGGTCCAACTAAAGTTGTCGAATGACCGACGGCAGTAATGAGGGGCCCTACGGCGCCTCACGCGAGTCGCGACGCGACAAGAGGCGAGCGCTGGCGAACGAGCACCGTCTCGCTGCCCTGGGCGAGCAGGTCGACGCCAAGCACGGACTGCGTCGGCGGCGTCGTCGCAAGCCTGGTCGAACCAAACGGCGCGTCATCATCACTTTCGTGGTCGTCGTGGTGCTCCTCGTCGGAGTCATCGGAGGGGGCTACCTCTACGCCCAGTGGCGTTTCGACCAGATCAAGAAGGTGAAGGTCGCCGGCGAACTGCCGCAGCTGAGCGGCAAGCCGTTCAATATCCTCGAGATCGGTTCAGACTCGAGGGCTGGCTTGACGGGATCGGTCGCGGCCCAGACGGGTGCGTCGACTGGTTCGGTCGCTGGTCAGCGAAGCGACGTGGTCAAGATCATGCACGTGGACCCCGCGGCGGGGACCATCACCATCTTGTCCATACCGCGCGACACGATGACGACACTGCTCGCCAATCAGGCCCTCTACGGAAAGTTCAATCGGATCAACGTCAACTTCGGCAACGGACCCTCCTTGCTCGCCCAGACCATCACGGCCAACTTCGGCATTCCGATCACGCACACGATCGTCGTGAGCTTTGGTGGCATGATCAACGCCGCCGACGCGATTGGCGGGGTGTACCTCGACTTCCCGTATCCCTCGCACGACCCTTATTCGGGTCTCAGCATCACCCATCCCGGCTGCCAATTGGTGACTGGTTTCCAAGCCCTCGCGGTCGTTCGTAGTCGCCACTTCTACTACAACGTGAAGGGCGACAGCGTCTGGCCCGGCAACAACGCCTCGCCGAGCGAGCTGTACAACCTCGGCTGGCTCTACGACGGCACCAGCGACTTCGGGCGCATCGACCGACAGAACGCCTTCTTGCGCGCCATGATCAGTCGGGCCAAGGGGCTCTACAACCCACTCACGATCAACACGTTCCTGTCCAAGATTCCACAGGGAATCTCGCTCGACACGAACTTCACGCTCAACGATCTCATCGAACTGGCGGTCAAGTTCCACAGTCTCAATCCCGCGAACATGTTGACCTACACGTTGCCGGTCACCGATGGCCAGATACCGCAACTCGGCGACGTCCTCTTCGTCGAGCAACCCGAGGCCCAGCAGATGCTGGTGAACATCTTTGGCAGTCAGTTGTTGACGCCGACGGACCCGCCGCCCAACAGCGAACTGCAGACGCCGCTGCCTCCGGTCATCACGCCGACGACCACGACCACCACGACGTTGGTCAAGTCCAAGCATCACCACCAGTCAACGGCCCCCACGACCACCACGACGATCAATCCGTCCCAGGTCGTACCGAATTTCGACCCGGTGCCCTGCACCCCCTAGGGGGTGACTTCGTCGAGCGCTTGACTGAGCGTATTCCACGCCAGGACCGCGCACTTGATGCGAACGGGGAACTTCACCACGCCCTGGAGCGCGGCGAGCTCGCCCAGGGCGCGCACGTCGAGGACCTCGGGGTTCGACTTCTCCTCGAGCGAGGATTCGTGCACGGTCATGAGTTGTTTGAACTTCACGATGGTGTCGCGAACCTGATCGAGGGGCTTGCCCTTCACCGCCGCGCTCATCAGCGAGGAAGAGGACTGGGAGATCGAACAACCGTGTCCGGTCAACTTGATGTCCACCAACCTTCCGTCCTCGACCAAGAGGTAGACCACGACCTCGTCACCGCACAGTGGGTTGAAGCCCTCGACGCGAACGGCGGGCGGCGTCGCGAGCTCGCCGCGATTACGAGGTGAACGGTAGTGGTCGAGGATGACTTCGCGGTAGAGGTCTTCGAGGTTCGACACGACTAGCCAAACAGTTTGACGGCGTCACTCAGCGCTTCGAGCAGCACGTCGGTGTCAGAGACGAGCGAGTAAGGACCGTAGGACGCGCGCGCCGTGGCGCTCAGGTTGAAGCGTTTCATGAGGGGCTTGGCGCAGTGGTGACCCGGTCGGACACAGACCCCGTACTGGTCGAGGACCTGGGCGACGTCGTGTGCGTGCACGCCCTCCACGTCGAGGCTGATCACGCCCCCGCGCTCGTGGGTGGTGGCCGGACCGACGACGTGGATCCGACCGTCGAACTCGAGTTCGAGGCGCGTCAGGGCGTCGCGGGTCAGTCGCTGTTCGTGTTCTTTGACGTTGTCCATGCCCAGCCCTTCGAGGTAGCGCACCGCCGCGCCCAGCCCCGCCGCCTCGGCGATGGGTGGCGTTCCCGCCTCGAAGCGGGTGGGTCCCTTCGCGGGCACGAAGCCCGCCGTCGAGACGTCGGCGATCATGCCGCCGCCACCGAGGAAGGGCGGCATGTCCGCGAGGATGGCCTCGCGGGTCCACAAGACGCCCAGACCCGTTGGCCCGAGCATCTTGTGCGCCGAGAAGATGAAGAAGTCGACCTCGAGGTCGGCGACGTCGGTGGGGGCGTGACCGACTGACTGCGCGGCGTCCACCGCGATGAGGGCGTCGTGGCGGTGGGCAATTCGTGCCAGTTCCTTCACGGGATTGACCGTGCCCAGCACGTTGGACATGGCGGTGACCGAGACGAGCTTGACGCCCTTCATGAGTTCGTCGATCGTACTGAGGTCGAGTCGGAAGTCGTCGCCCACCGGGATGAAGCGGACCTCGACGCCGCACGCGTCGCGCAGTTGGAACCAGGGCACGATGTTCGCGTGGTGCTCCATCTCGCTGATCAGCACGACGTCGCCGGCCCTCAAATTCGCCGTCGCCCACGAACGCGCCAGGAGGTTGAACGATTCCGTGGCGTTCTTGGTGAAGACGATCTCGTTGGAGCCACCCGGCGCGTTGATGAATCGCGCGATCGCCTCGCGAGCGCTCTCGTAGTCGTGCGTGGACTCGTTCGCCGTCTGGTAGACGCCACGGTGGACGTTGGCGTGGCGACGCTCGTAGTGTCGACTCATCGCTTCGATGACCGCTCGCGGTGGCAACGACGACGCGGCGGAATCGAGGTAGGCGATTGGTCGGTCATTGATCACCCGCGCGAACAGCGGCGTGTCCGCACGAACCCGACGAGGGTCGAAACTGGTCATCGGGCGACCGGACGGAACGTGTCGTAACCTTCGTGCTCGATCTGTTGGGCCAGTTCAGGACCGCCCGAGCGAACGATCTGACCGTCGACGAGGATGTGCACCTGGTCGGGCTCGATCTCTTCGAGCAGTTTCACGTAGTGGGTCACCACTACGACACCCATGGTCGGGTGTTCGCTTCTCACGGTGCGCACACCTCGCGCGACCACGCGCAACGCGTCGATGTCGAGTCCCGAATCGGTCTCGTCGAGAAGAGCGACGTCGGGCGCGAGCAGGGCCATCTGCAGCACCTCGTTACGCTTGCGTTCGCCACCGGAGAACCCGTCGTTGAGGTGTCGTTCGGCGAAGGCGGGGTCCATGCCGAGTCGGTCCATCCACTCCATGAGCTCGAGACGGACCTCGAGCACACTGAGTTCGTCGAGGTGCTTTCGAGCGGCGACGGCTTGGCGCAGGAACTGGACCACGGAGACTCCGCTGATCGCTTCGGGGTACTGAAAGGCGAGGAAGATACCGGCGCGGGCACGCTCGTCGGCGCTCCAGGTGGCGATGTCCTGGCCGCGCAGGAGGATCTGGCCGGCGGTCACCACGTAGCCGGGGTGGCCCATGACGACGTTGGCGAGCGTCGACTTGCCGGCGCCGTTGGGTCCCATGAGCGCGTGGACCTCACCTTCGAGGACCACGAGGTCCACCCCGCGCAGGATGCTGGAGCCTTCGGCGTCACAGTGAAGGTTTCGCAGTTCCAGTAAGGGCTCAGACACGAGGTAGAGCCTACCGGCGTGGGTTGGCGCGATGACCTGGCTACCAGCCTCGCTCGACCCACTCGTCGAGGTGCGACGATTCGGTGCCGATGGTCGAACTCGCGCCGTGGCCGGGCCAGATGATGGTCTCGGGCGAGAAGACCCGAAAGATTCGGTCCTCGATCGAACGGATGATGGTGGGAAAGTCACCGCCGTCGAACGTGGTGTTGCCCGGTCCCCCGGGAAAGAGCGTGTCGCCCGTGAACAACACCGGCGTGTTCTCGAGGGCGAACGAGATCGAGCCGGGCGTGTGGCCGGGTGTGTGCAGGGTGCGCAGTCGCAACTCGCCCACGACGTGCACCGTATCGTCTTCGAGTAGATGGTCGTAGCTCGGTAGCATGCCCGCGTCCTCGTCGCGCACCCACACGTCGATGCCGGCCTCGCGGACCTCGGTCACCGCGCCGATGTGGTCCCAGTGACCGTGGGTTTCGAGCACCGAGGTGACCCCGAGTCGCCGGGCCACGCGAAGCAGCCGGTCGTGCTCGTTCGCCGCGTCGATGAGCGTGGCTTCGCCCGTGCGCCGACAGCGCACGACGAACACGTTGTTCTCCACGGGGCCCACCACGAAACGGTGCACCTCGGCGCTGGCGTTGGACCAGACGAGTTCGACGTCATCCATCCCCTCAGACTGCCACGTCCGGACCGGGGTCCGGAATTGGATAATGTCGCTGTGACCGGTTCTTACCGTCCGGTAGGGGGAAGAGGCAACGCGATGAACTTTGGCTTTAGCGAAGAACAAGAAGAACTGAGGAAGATGGTTCGTCGCTTCCTCGAAGAGAAGTCCCCCGAGACCGAGGTGCGACGACTGATGGCCACGCCCGAGGGTTACGATCCGGCCGTCTGGGAACAGATGGCTAACGAACTCGCCCTGCAGGGTCTGGGCATTCCCGAACAGTACGGCGGGCAAGGATTCGGTCCGGTGGAACTCTACGTGGTCTTCGAGGAGATGGGCGCCGCTCTCTTCTGCTCGCCCTATTTCTCGACCGTAGCGCTCGCGGCCAACGCCGTGCAGTTCGTGGGCGGCGAGGCGGACAAGGCCCGGTACCTTCCGGGCATCGCCTCGGGCGAGACGATCGCCACGGTGGCTCTTACCGACGACACCGGCAATTGGGACCTCGCTCGGACTTCGATGACCGCGAGCGCGAAGGGCGACGGTTTTGTTTTGAACGGCGTGGCCAGCTACGTGACTGACGGCAGCCTCGCCTCGCTCGTGCTCGTGCCCGCACAGAGCGCCAAGGGGCTCTCCTTGTTCGCCGTCGCGGGCGACGCGTCGGGCCTGAGCCGTACGGCACTGGCGACGATGGACCAGACCAGGAAGCAGAGTCGACTGGAGTTCGTCAACGTCGAGGCGACCCTGGTGGGTGACGAGGGTGGGGCCCTGGCGGGACTCACCACGATGTTGCAGGTCGCCGAGTCCGCGCTCGCCGCCGAGCAGGTGGGTGGGGCTCAACGTGTGCTCACCAACGCTGTGGAGTACGCGAAGAACCGCGTACAGTTCGGCCGTCCCATTGGTTCGTTCCAAGCGATCAAGCACAAGTGCGCCGACATGTTGCTCGACGTCGAGTCCGCCAAGTCAGCGGCGTACTACGCCGCCTGGGCGTCCCAGGAACTGAACGACGAGTTGCCGATCGCCGCGAGTCTGGCCAAGTCGTTCTGCTCGGAGGCGTACTTTCACTGCGCCGCGGAGAATATCCAGATCCACGGCGGCATCGGTTTCACCTGGGAGCATCACGCCCACTTGTACTTCAAAAGAGCCAAGAGTTCGGAGTTGTTCCTCGGCGACCCCGCGTACCATCGCGAACTACTGGCTCAGTACCTGGACATCTAGGCGAGCGTGCTCGCCCACGAGCAACTGAAGAGCGCGAACTCGATCCTCGACCTGCGCATCGCCACCTCGAGTGCTCGACCCGACACGGGTCACGTGCTGGTGATCGTGCACGGGCTGCCGCGCGCGCTCGGCATGGGTCGTCAGGCCGCGGGGCTGCTGCCCGAGTTGGCCGAGCACTTGGCGAACGAGTCGGGCTGGGTCGTCGCCACGGGCACGTTTTCTGGAGTCGGTGGCAGCACCGGCACGTTCTCGGCGAGCCAGTGGAGCGCGGACCTGCGCGAGATCTTGAACCGGGTCGACGACCACGACCGTCGCATTTCGCTCGCGGGGTTCGGCTTCGGGGGATCGCTCGCTCTGGCGATCGCCGCGAACGACGAGCGCGTCAAGGGCGTGGCCACGTTCGCCGCCCCCGCCCACCTCGACCACTGGTGCAAGAGCGCCGAGGAGTTCCACCACGCGGTCCAGGTCGCGGGGGTCGTGGGTGACGAGAACGAACTCCTCGGGCCCGAACAGTTGCGCCAGGACGTGCTGGCGATCGATCCGTTGGGTTCGATCGCGTTGATTCCGCCGCGGCGCCTCTTGATCGGCCACGGGGCCGACGACCTCGAGGTGCCCGCCAGTGACGCGCGTGACCTGCTCGCCAGTGCCGACGGGCGCGGCGAACTTCGCATCATCCAGGGGGCCGGACACCAACTGCGCGCCGACCCGCGCATGGTGGCGACCTTGCTAGGTTGGCTCGACCGTCACCGCTGAGAGGGCGGCGTCGAGGGCTCGTCGAATCATCCGCGCGGACTTCTCGGGATCGACTGCCTGGGTCAAGTAGCGAACGACCACGAAGTGGCGAAGTCCCGTCGCGACCAGATCGGCGATGTTGTCGGTCGTGACGCCGCCGGTGACGAAGACGGGTCGGTCGCTGCGCCGTTGGCACGACAGCGCGTAGGCCACGCCGGTCCCTTCGCGTCCGGGCTTGGTCGGCGTCGCGACGATCGGACCTGCGCTGAAATAGGAGGCTGGTTGCTCGAGGGCGTCGTCGAACTCGGCCGTCGAGTGGGTCGAGAGACCCACGATGGCGTCGTGACCGAGTAATTCGCGGCATCGTGCCACCGTCGCGTCATCCTGACCGACGTGAACGCCGTCGGCGCCCACCCGGCTCGCGAGCTCGGGCGAGTCGTTCATGATGAAGGGCACCGAGAAGTCGCGACAGATCGGCACCATCGCCTTCGCCGCGCGCAGTCGCGCGTCGTCGTCGAGTTCTTTCTCTCGCAACTGCACCACGTCCACCCCACCGCGCAAGACCTGGGGCAGGAAGGTGGCCATGTCCTCGCGCACGCCCACGCACAGATAGAGGTCGCGCGAGGCGAGATCGGACATCACCGTCACTTTAGGAGTTCTCGTGGCGTGGCAGAAAAGTCGGTGTCAGTGGGGCAGAATGGGTCCATGCAGATTCCGGCCAAGGCAGAGTACGCCATTCGCGCGCTGCTGACCCTCGCCGCGAGTAACGGCTCGGTGAGTGCCGAACATTTGGCCCAGCAACAAGAACTTCCCGCGAAGTTCCTCGGCGCGATCATGTCCGATCTGCGTCGTGGCGGGCTCGTGACCTCCCAGCGCGGTCCCGAGGGTGGGTTCAAACTCGCGCGCGACCCCGACTCGATCTTCATTGCCGACATCTTGCGCGTCGTGAGCGGCCCGATGGCGGGCGTTCGAGGCATGAGACCCGAGACCCTGGTGTACGAGGGCGAAGCCAAGCATTTGCGCGACGTGTGGATCGCGGTGCGCGGTACCTTGCGCGAAGTCCTCGAACACGTCACGCTGGGCCAGGTCTTGCGTGGGGAACTTCCCGAGGCGGTGACTCGTTTCACGTCGGATCCTGATACGTGGGTGACCAGGGTCATATGAAGCGAGTACATACCGACGGCGCGTGCCGCGGTAATCCCGGACCCGGGGGATGGGCGTGGGCGAGCAGCGTCGACCACTACGCGAGCGGCGCCGACGCGCATACGACCAACCAGCGCATGGAGGTGATCGCGGTCATCGAGGCACTGCGCGAGAACACCGAGGACCCGATTGAGATCGTGAGCGACTCGAACTACGTGGTCAAGTGCTTCAACGACCGCTGGTACCTGGGCTGGCGGCGACGTAACTGGAAGAACTCCCAAGGCCAGCCGGTGGCGAATCGTGACCTCTGGGAGGTCCTGTTCGCCTTGACGATCGACGCGCCGAGGCAGGTGACCTTCAGTTGGGTGAAGGGCCACTCGGGCGACCGGATGAACGATTTCGTGGACGAACTCGCCACGGCCGCGGCGGACCAGCAGCGGGGCCAGCATTCCTAATCGGGTGGCTAGGTGAGGTCGCCAGAACATTAGGATTCCCCGGGGGGTCAGAACGAAGAAACCGAAGGGATAGGCCGTGGCTAACGAGGTCCAGCAGTTCGATGTGGTCGTGATCGGAGGAGGACCCGGAGGTTACGCCGCCGCCCTGTACGGGGCTTCCGCCGGCCTCAACGTGGCGCTCGTCGAGCGCGACAAGGTGGGTGGCACGTGCCTGCACCGAGGTTGCGTACCCGCCAAGGAGTTCCTCGAGACCGCCCACGTGCGACAAACCCTTGAGCACGCCAGTGCTTTTGGTTTCAGCACCAAGGAGATCGCGACGGACTTCGCGGTCTCCCAGTCGCGCAAGAACGAGATCGTCGATCGTCTCTACAAGGGATTGTCGGGACTGCTCAAGGGTCGAAAGGTGACCGTGTTCGACGGCACCGGTCAACTCAACGGGGACCTCACGGTCAGCGTGCTCGACGGTGCCGACGCCGGCGTCGTCGCCAAGGGCACGAACGTCATCCTCGCCGCGGGTTCGGTGCCGCGCACGTTGCCGGGATTTGACGTCGACGGCAAGATCGTGGTCACGTCCGACGAGTTCCTTGACTTGGACTCGCTCCCGGGGACGGCCGCCGTGATCGGTGGGGGCGCGATTGGCTGTGAGTTCGCGTCGATGTTGGCCGACATGGGCACCAAGGTCACGATCCTCGAGACGCTGCCCTCGATCCTCGCCGGGTGCGACGCCGAGGTCGCCAAGGTGGTCGAACGAGCGTTCAAGAAGCGCGGTATCGAGATTCAGGTGGGAGTCAACATCACTGGCCACACGCCCAAAAAGGGCGGCACGTCGATCGCCATTGAAGGTGGCGACGCACTCAGTGTCGACATGGTCGTGCTGTCGGTGGGTCGTCGTCCGCGCACCGAAGGTCTCCTCGGCGATGGGACCGGTGTCGTCGTGAACGAGCGTGGTTTCGTCGAGGCCGACCGTTTCCAGCGCACCGCGAACGCCAACGTCTACGCGGTCGGCGACGTCGTGGCCAACACGCCCCAGCTGGCCCACGTTGGTTTCGCCGAAGCGATCGTGGCGATCAAGTCGATCCTGGGTGAAACCGTGATACCCGTGGACTACGAACGTGTGCCGTGGGCCATCTATTCGAATCCCGAAGTCGCGTTCTGTGGACTCACCGAGGCTGCGGCGAAGGAGAAGGGCTACGACGTCGTGGTGAAGAAGGACCCGTTCGGCGGGAACAGTCGCGCGCAGATCATCGGCGAGACAGAAGGCGTGGTCAAGATCATCGCCGAGAAGCGGCCCGACGGCAGTGCGGGTCAGATCCTGGGCGTGCACATGGCCGGCCCGTGGGTCACCGAGCAACTCGGAGCGGGTTACTACGCCGTGAACTGGGAGGCGACCGCCGAAGAGGCGGCCGCGCTCATCCAACCGCACCCGTCGCTCTCGGAGACCTTCGGCGAGACGCTGTTAGCACTGGCGGGGCGAGGTCTGCACCTTGGTTGACGTGACGTTGCCGTCGCTGGGTGAATCGGTCACCGAAGGGATCATCACGCAGTGGTTCAAGAAGGTCGGCGACTCCGTCGCGCGTGACGAACCCCTGTTCGAAGTATCGACCGACAAGGTGGACTCCGAGATGCCTTCACCCGCGGCGGGCGTACTCGTGCAGATCCTCGCCGGAGAAGGTGACACCGTCGAGACCGGTTCGCGGGTGGCGGTCATCGACGAGAATGCGACGGCCGGTGCCGAGGCGCCCGCGGCGAGCGTCTCGACGCCGGCATCGACGCCGCCTCCTGTTTCAACGGCCCCGGCGCGTCTCAGTCCCGAGGTCGAGTCCGGCGCGACGCCGAGTGGTGTCGTCGTCTCGCCAGTCGTTCGACGTATTCTCAGCGACGGTGGCGTCGAACCGGCGACGATCCAGGGCACGGGCCCGGGCGGTGCGATCACCCGACGTGACGCGGAGCGTGCCGTGTTGGGCGGGCCGAGCGAAGAAGTCGTGGTGACCTTGTCGAACGGTCGACGGCGGATGGGTCAGCACATGTCGGTGTCGACCCAGTCGACGCCGCACGGCTTCGTGGCTATCGAGGTCGACGCGGACGTCTTTGGCGAGCTCGAACGGGTGGGGCGTGTCACGCGCGACGGCGTGGCGATCAGCGACGAGATTGTCGTGAGTCTGGCGGCTGTTCGAGCACTGGGCGAGTTCGAATTCCTCAACGCGACCTTCAGTGACGAGCAGTTGACGGTGCACCGCAGCGTGAACCTGGGCTTGATGCGCCACGTGGAAGAGGACGGCATGTTGGTGCCGGTGGTGCACGCCGCCGCCGGTCTGACCTTGCGGGCGCTGGCCCGGCGGGTCAATGACGTGGGCGACCGGCTCGCCTCTCGTCAGTTGACGACCGACGACCTCATGGGCGGTACGTTCACGCTGGTCGGTGCCCCGAGCACGCACACGCTGTTCACCGAACCGATCATCATCCAGCCCGAGGTTGCGGCGCTCAGCGTGGGCGCGGTGCGTCGGGTGCCGGTCGTTCGCGACATCGAGGGCGTGGCGCGAATCGAAGTCGGTTATCGACTCGTCTTGGGCTTGTCGTTCGACCACCGAGTCTGTGAGCCGGTGTCGGCGGTGAACTACCTCGAACGGGTAGGGGAACTGTTGGCGGGCATGGACCTGGAGAGCGAGCGCTAGGTGCTTCGCCGGCGCCACCTGGGTCGGATCTCGTTTCACGAGGCGAACGACCTCCAGCGTGCGCTCGTCGAATCGAGCGACGACTACGCGCTGCTGTTCGAGCATCCGCCCACCTACACCATGGGCGTTCGCACGAAGGCTCAGAACTTCCTCGTCGATCCGGCGATGCTCGACGCCGTCGTCATCGAAGCCGATCGCGGCGGCGACGTGACGTACCACGCCCCCGGACAAGTGGTCGCCTGGGTGATTCGCACGGTGGCCGACGACCCGTCCGCGGGGCGCGCACACGTCAACGCGCTCGAAGACGCCGTCATCGACACGGTGCGCGGCGTCGACCCTTCGCGCCAGCTGGGTGAGGTGGGCCGACTCGAGGGTTACCCCGGCGTCTGGGCACACCTCGAGGCTCGAGCCCACAAGATCGCCGCCGTGGGCGTTCGCACGGAACGAAACGACCACGGTGCTCGACGCACGCTGCACGGCGTCGCGCTCAACGTCGACATCGATCTGGCGGGATTTACCAAGATCAACCCCTGCGGCATCACGGACAAGCCCGTCGCCTCGTTGCAATCACTGGGACTGGGCGTGTCGAGCCTGGAGGTCGAGGAGCGGTTGGGTGAGCAACTCGACCGTCGCTTTGGCGGATCCGGCTCGGTCGCCCGGGTCGACCGAAGCGCGTCGAGTCACTCGTCGGAACGACCGCTGTTGCGTCGACTGCGCAAGGCGGGTGTCGATCCTGACGCGGGACTCTCCGTTCGGGCCCGCAAGCCCGAGTGGTTACGGATTGAAGCACACATGGGCGCGCAGTACCAATCGTTGCGCACCCTGAACGAGGACCTCGGACTCGTGACGGTCTGTGAGGAGGCGGGTTGCCCGAACATCTTTGAGTGTTGGGCCGAGGGCACCGCCACGTTCATGGTGAACGGCGAGCGCTGCACGCGCGCCTGCGGTTTCTGCCTGATCGATACCCGCAAGCCTCTTCCCCTCGATCCCACCGAGCCGGACCGAGTCGCCGAGGCGGTGGTGCGTCTCGGGCTCGCCCACGCGGTCATCACGTGCGTGGCGCGCGACGACCTCGCCGACGGTGGTGCGGGTGCGATTGCCCAGTGCGTACGCGCGATCCGCGAGCGTTCACCGGCGACGACGATCGAGGTCCTCACGAGTGACCTTCGAGGCGACCCCGCGTCGCTGGCGCTGTTGTTCGAGGCGCGGCCCGACGTCATCAACCACAACATCGAGACGGTCGCTCGCTTGCAGCGAGCGGTGCGTCCGAGTGCGGGCTACGCGCGGTCCCTCACGGTGCTGGCGCGAAGCGCGCGGGCCGGCTTCACCACCAAGTCAGGGCTCATGGTGGGTCTGGGCGAGAGGACCGACGAAGTGCACGAGACCCTCGCGGACCTGGCCGCGGTGGGCGTGTCGATCGCGACGATCGGTCAGTATCTGCGCCCGACCGAGCAGCATCTGCCCGTCGCGCGATGGTGGGAGCCGGCCGAATTCGACGAACTCGCCGCGCGCGGGGTCGAACTCGGCCTTCGCCACGTCCAGTCCTCACCGCTCACTCGTTCGAGTTATCACGCGAAGAAGGCCCTCGGTGACGCGGTACCGGTGAGCGTGCCGTCGAGGCGAGTGGCGCAGTAGGTCTCGCGCCGCGTCGTTAGGCGACGAAGTACTTAGCCATCGGGTGGTGGCAGATGATGGCGTCAGTGGTCTGCTCGGGATGCAGCTGGAAGCCTTCCGAGACACTGACCCCGATGCGGCTCGCCTCGAGCAGATCAGCGACCTTGGCGTTGTCGGTGAGGTCGGGACACGCCGGGTAGCCCCACGAGTAGCGCCCACCCCGGTACTGCTGGCGGAAGAGTCCGGTCAGCGTGGGACCGTCCTGTTCGACGAAGCCCAGTTCTTCGCGGATGCGCTTGTGCCACATCTCGGCGAGGGCCTCGGCCATCTCGACCCCGAGCCCGTGCAGCATGAGGTAATCGGTGTAACGATTTGACGCGAAAAGTTCGGCGCATCGCTGGGAGACCGTCGCGCCCATGGTCACGAGCATGAAACTGGCGTAATCGTGATCGTCGCTCTGGACGGGGCGAAAGAAGTCGGCGATGCAGTAGAAGGGAGCCTGGCGCTGACGAGGGAACGTGAAGCGCGCGAGCTCGTCGACGCGTTCGTCGTCGCGGTAGACCAGCAGCGTGTTGCCGTCGGAGGCGACGGGGTAGTGGCCCCAGACGACCTGGGGCACCAGGAGGTCTTCCTCCTTGGCGATGCCGAGCTGCTCGCGCAGGACGGCGCCGACGCGCTCTTTGAAGGCGGGGTCGTCCTCACCGTTCTCGGGCCGGTAACCCCACTGGTTTCGAAAGAGCGCAGTCAGGTTGAGGTAGTCGCTGATCTCGTCGATGGACATTCCTTTGGCTACCCGGCTGCCAAGGAAAGGCGGCACGAAGATGGGGTTGTCCGTGTCGACCTCGGGACTGCGCGTCGTCGACTCACCGGGCTCGTCGTTGGTCGAGCCGGGCAAGCGACGATGCACCTTGCGTTCGGAGATCTCGCGTCCGAACGTCGGGTCATCCTCACCGGACTTGGCGATCTCGCCCAGTCGATCGAGGACCCGGAGTCCTTCGAAGGCGTCCTTGCCGTAGAAGACGCGTCCGTCGTAGACGCTACGCAGGTCCCGTTCGACGTAGGTTCGCGTGAGGGCGGCCCCACCGAGCAGCACCGGCACGTTGCTGAGTCCGAGCTCGTTCATCAATTCGAGGTTCTCACGCATGATGAGGGTGGATTTGACGAGCAGTCCACTCATGCCCAACGCGTCGGCGTGGTGCTCGTGGACCGCGTTCAACATCTCGTTGATGCCGACCTTGATACCGAGGTTCACGACTTCGTAACCGTTGTTGGTCAGAATGATGTCCACGAGGTTCTTGCCAATGTCGTGGACGTCGCCCTTGACGGTGGCGAGCACGACGCGACCGCGACCGCCTTGGTCACTCTTCTCCATGAACGGTTCGAGGTACGCCACCGCCGACTTCATCGTCTCGGCACTCTGGAGCACGAAGGGCAGTTGCATCTCGCCCGAGGCGAAGAGGTCGCCGACCTCACGCATGCCGTCCAGCAGCAGCTCATTGACGATCTCGAGTGGGCTCAGTCCCTCGGTCATCGCCGCGGCGAGGTCGTCCTCGAGACCCACGCGCGCACCTTCGATGATGCGCCGGCGCAGTCGCTCGTCAAGCTCGAGGTCGTCGAGCGACGCCACGTTCTGGGTCGAGACCGAGACGCCCTCGAAGAGACGCAGCAGTTCGGCCAACGGGTCGTAGTCGTCGCTGCGCCGGTCGTAGATGAGGTCCAGGCAGACGCGGCGAGCTTCCTCGTCGACGCGAGCGAGCGGCAGGATCTTGGACGCGTGCACGATTGCGGCGTCGAGGCCTGCGCTCGCGCATTCGTGCAGGAACACGCTGTTGAGAACTTGTCGCGCGGCGGGGTTGAGTCCGAACGAGACGTTGGAGAGTCCGAGGATCGTTCGCACGCCCGGCAGTTCGACCTTGATGCGTCGAATCGCCTCGATCGTCTCGATGCCGTCGCGTCGTGATTCGTCCATGCCCGTCGACAGGGGCAGGGCGAGGGGGTCGATGAAGATGTCCTCGGCGTGCAAGCCGTAGCGCGAGACGGCGAGTTCGGTGATGGCGGTGGCGGCGCGTACTTTCCACTCCGCGGTGCGCGCCTGTCCCTGCTCGTCGATGCACGTCGCCACCACCGCGGCACCGAATTCGGCCGCGAGTGAGAGGAAGCCGTCGAGGCGCGTGCCCGGTCCATCGCCCTCTTCGAGATTGACCGAGTTCAAGATGGCCTTGCCGCCGAGCCAGGTGAGCGCCTGACGCGCGACACGGGTCTCGGTGGTGTCGACCATGATCGGCACCGAGGATTGGGTCGCGAGCCGACTCATCAACTCGTCCATGTCCTTCACGCCGTCGGCGCCGGTGTAGTCCACGCAGACGTCCAGGATGTGCGCGCCCTCCTTGACCTGTTCGCGTCCGATGCCCACGCACGTGTCCCAGTCGCCGGCGAGCATCGCGTCGCGGAACTTCTTTGATCCGTTCGCGTTCGTGCGTTCGCCCACCAGCAGCACCGAGCGGTCCTGCTGGTAGTTCGTCGCCGAATAGATCGATGCGACCGAGGCTTCGAGCACGGGGGACCGGGGCGCCACCTGGAGGGGACGAACGGCGTTGACGACTTGTTCGAGGTGCGCGGGCGTCGTGCCGCAACAGCCGCCGACCACTTGCACGCCGTACTCGGCGACGAATCTCGAGAGGTGTTCGGCGAGCGCGTCGGGGGTGAGGTCGTAGTGCATCTTGCCCTCGACGACGCTCGGCAGACCCGCGTTGGGTAGGCACGCGAGGGGCATGGGCGCGGTTTCACTCAGTTGGCGCAGCGGCTCGTACATCTCGACCGGTCCGGTCGCGCAGTTCAGGCCGATCAGGTCGATACCGAGAGGACTCAGCGCGGTGATCGCCGCGCCGATCTCGGTGCCGGGCAGCATTCTGCCCGTAAGTTCGATGGTGACCTGGGCCTGGATCGGGACCACCCGACCGTGACGGGCCATGGCACGGTGACAGGCGGCGATCGCGGCCTTTCCCGAGAGCAGGTCGTAGACGGTCTCGACCACCAGCACGTCAACGCCGCCGTCGAGCAACGCGTAAGCGAGTTCCTCGTAGCTCGCCGAGAGGTCGTCGTAGGTGATCTGTCCGAGGGTCGGGAATTTCGTACCAGGACCGATCGAACCGGCCACGAAACGCGGACTGGTGGGACTCGAATAGTCGTCGGCCACTCGTCGTGCGATCAGTGCCGACGCGTACGCGAGCTCGTGAGCGCGTTCGCCGATGCCGTATTCGTTGAGGACCACCGAGAACGCCCCGAAGCTGTTGGTCTCGATGACGTCCACGCCCACGTCGAGAAATGAACGATGGAGTGCTTCGACGACGTCGGGTCGGGTCACGTTCAGTAACTCGTTGCAGCCCTCGAAATGGTGTCCACCGAAATCGTCGGCGCTCAGATCGCGCATCTGGAATGACGTACCCGTGGCGCCGTCGAAGATCAGGACGCGCTGGTCGAGGGCAGCGAGGTAGGCGTTGTCGGCCCCCGGTCGGGCGAAGGGAGGGCGAACCGTCAGTTCCATTGCTGTAACAGGCTACCCGTGCCCGGGCGCGGGTCACTACGCTTACGGCGTGAAGATCTACACGCGCGACGGTGATGACGGCACGACGGGGTTGTACTTCGGCGGACGCACCACCAAGGTTTCGAATCCCATCGAATTGAACGGTGCGGTCGACGAAGCCCAGGCCTCACTCGGTTGGGCGAGGTCGTTAAGTGATCCCTCGAGTCGACTCCACGAGTTGCTCGTGAGCCTCGAACGCGACCTGTGGGTTCTGATGGCCGAGGTCGCGACGCTACCTGATAATCGGCACAAGCTCAGTGCGAACAAGTCGCTCGTCACCGCCGAGATGGTCGCTCGACTCGAAGTCGAGATCGACGCGCTCTCGAGTGAGATCGAGATGCCCAAGGAATTTGTCGTACCGGGTGAGAACCAGTTGTCGGCGGCCCTGGACGTGGCGCGCACGATCATCCGTCGGGCCGAGCGGGCGGCGGTGTCCTATCCCCTCGAGGGTTCGTTCGTGGTTCCCTACCTGAACCGACTCAGTGACCTGGCCTGGACGATGGCGCGATGGGCCGAGGGTCCCCAGCACCGCACCGCCCGGGTCCACTAGAAGGGGTCATCGTGGCACGCACCGCTCAACTCTCGACTCCCGTGGAGGGCGCGCAGGCGCCGACCATCTGCGTACCGGTGATCTTCGACGACGGGGCCTGCGTCATCGCCGATTCGGTGCCGTTCGTGCTCGGGGGCCAGAAGATCCCGCGCGCGCTCGACCAAGAATGGTGCGCGCGTCAGGGTTTCAAGCCCGAAGCCGGCAGTGTCGTTATCTTGCGATCCCTGGGCGAGTCGACGGTCGTCCTGGTGAGTCTCGGTTCGACCTACAACGATCTCGAGCACTATCGCCTCGCCGGCGCGGGCGCCGTGCGCAGCGCGGGAGACAGCCCATTGGCGTTCTTCGTGCCCACCGACGCGATCGAGTCACCCCGAGACGCCACCCAGGCGCTCGTCGAAGGAGCGTTGCTGGCGTCGTACTCGTTCAAGAACGACGCCACCTCGACCTTTGACGTGATACCGGTCGGCGCGAGCCTGCCGAACGTGCAGACCCACAACCAGGTGGTCGAGGGCATCGTGCGAGGCGGCGTCGTCGCCGAAGGCGTCAACTGGGCCAAGCGACTCATCGACACCCCCGCGGGCGACCTGTCGCCCCGCGAGCTCGCCAAGCACGTCCTTCAACGACTCGACGCGGACCCGCACGTCAGCGTTGAAGCGTGGAACGAGTCGCGCGTCAAGAGCGAACGTCTCGGTGGCCTGCTCGGCGTGGGACGGGGTTCGGCTCAGCCGACGCGCTTGGTCTACGCGACCTATGACCCCGAGCCGGGCGCCGAACTGGCTCACGTCGCGTTGGTCGGTAAGGGCGTCACCTTCGATTCGGGCGGCTTGTCGATCAAGACTGGCGAAGGAATGATGACGATGAAGACTGACATGACCGGAGCGGCCGTGGTCATGGCGGCGCTCTCGATCGTCAGTCGACTCGAAGTGCCGGTGCGGGTCACGGCCATCGCGCCGATGACCGAGAACATGACCGGCGAGAGCGCCACGCGCCCCGGCGACGTACTCACGATCCGAAACGGCATGACCATCGAGGTGCTGAACACCGACGCCGAAGGACGTTTGATCCTCGCCGACGGGCTCAGTCTGGCCGTCGAGGCGAACCCCGACGCCATCGTGGACGTGGCGACGCTCACCGGCGCCCAGGCGGTCGCCCTCGGTGACGAGGTGGGCGCGCTCTACGCCTCGACCGATGAATTGGCCGACGACTTCCGTGCCGCGAGCGCGCGCAGTGGCGAGCAACTCTGGCGCATGCCACTCGTGGCGAACTACGAGACCCATATCGAGTCCGACGTCGCGGACATGAAGAACATCGGCAAGGCCGGCAAGGCCGGTTCAATCTCGGCGGCGCTCCTGCTGCAGCGATTCACCGACTCGAGGCCCTGGGTGCACCTGGACATCGCGGGTCCGGGACGCAGCGACGCGAGCCGAGGGTACCTCACCAAAGGCGCCACGGCCTTTGGCGCGCGCACGATCGTCGAGTTCCTGCTCGCGGTCGCGCGTTCGAGCGGCGCCTAACCGATCCGCCGCACGCGTTGCGCGCGCGGGGGCACGTCACGTTCGAGCGACGCCGACGCCACGTCGTTGCCGTCGTCGTGACCAATCAACACCGAACAAAACAGCTCCTCGTCACTGACCTTGGCCCATTCGAGTACCCGGCCGTCGTTGCGGAAGTTTCCCCAGATGGTCGCCTGCCAGCCAGCCTCTTCTAACAACAACAGCAACGCCATGGTCGCCATGGCGGCGTCGGCGTGCCAGTAGGGCACGGGCCAGCCGTGGGTCGACTCGAGTCGGGGATCGCTCTTGTCGCCTTCGCCGTAGCGCGCGGCGTAGTCCTGGGGCCGTGAGGTGACGAGCACGACCGCGCCCGCGCGCGACAGTCCCGCGGCGCGCCGTGAACTCGTGCGCCACTGCTCGTCGGTCGCGCGTTCGAAGTACTCGGGTACGCGCGCGCGGCCCACCGTGTACATGCGCACGCCCGCGGTGTTACCCGCGCTCGGCGCCCAGAGCGCCTCGGCGCAGCGACCTTCGAGCCAGTCCAGGTCCACGGGCGTGGCGTCAAAGGAGCGCACCATCCGGCGGGCGCGCAAGAGTTCTCGCAGTTCCACGCGTCGGGTCTAGCAGGTGGCCGTGCGGTGATTGATGACCTAGCAGGTAGGATTTATGGACCACGAAGGAGCGACCGTTGTCCACACCACGAGACCTACTGAACGCCGCAAAGGCCGAGATTCGCGAGATCGACCCCCACGAGGTGGCCGCCCGGCTCGACCATTACTTCCTGCTCGACGTGCGTGAACCCGACGAATACGAACAGGGCGCCGTGCCCGGCGCGGTGCACGTCCCGCGCGGGAACCTCGAGTTCTCCGTCGAGGGGCGCCTCGCGGATAAGAACGCCCCGATCGCGGTCTACTGCGCGGGCGGCGTGCGCTCGGCCTTCGCGACCAAGACCCTCCAGGACCTGGGCTACACCGACGTCGTCTCGATCACGGGTGGATTCAACAAATGGAAGGATGAGGGCTTGGTCTGGGACGTGCCTCGGACCATGTCCCAAGAACAGCGCATCCGCTACCACCGGCACCTGTTGTTACCCGAGGTGGGCGAGGTCGGCCAGATGAAGTTGCTCGACGCCAAGGTCTTGCTGCTCGGAGCGGGCGGGCTGGGTTCGCCGGCCGCGATCTACCTGGCGGCGGCGGGCGTGGGCACCATCGGCATCATCGACATGGACGTCGTCGATTCGTCAAACCTCCAGCGACAGATCCTGCACAACATGGACCGGGTCGGCATGCGCAAGGTCGACAGCGCCAAGATGACGTTGAACGGCATCAATCCCGACGTCAAGGTGGTCACCTACGACACGCGTTTGGGCGCGGAGAACATCCTGGACATCATCGACGGCTACGACGTCATCGTCGACGGCACCGACAACTTCCCGACGCGTTACCTCGTCAACGACGCGGCGTTGCTCAAGAACATCCCGGTGGTGCACGGCTCGATCTTTCGCTTCGAGGGCCAGATCACGGTGTTCAATCCCTACGTCGGGCCCTGCTACCGCTGCATGATCCCCGAGCCGCCACCCGCCGAACTTGCGCCCAGTTGCGCCGAGGCGGGCGTGCTCGGTGTCCTGCCGGGCATCGTGGGTTCGATCCAGGCCATCGAGGCGATCAAGTTGTTGCTTGAACTCGGTGATCCCCTGGTTGGTCGCCTGCTCACGTACGACGCGCTCGATCAGAGTTTTCGTACCTTCAAGGTCCGACGTGACCCGACGTGTCCCGCGTGCGGGGAGAACGCCGCTCCCATCGTGATCGCCGAGTACGACGACCTGTGCATGCCTCACGCGGTCGGTGTCTGAGCTGAGGTTTCGCTCGACCCACGCCGTACACTGCATCTAGTCCGGGCAACGCAGTCGCGTCGCGTACGAAGAGAGGTCGCCAGATGTTCTACGAACTACGTTCGTTCGACGACCACGCCAGCCTCGCTCGGGCGGGGGCGCGTTTCGTGGTCGAGGCGGCGCACCTCGCGGTCAACTCCAAGGGCCGCTTCGACCTGGCCGTCAGCGGCGGCACGGCGCCACGCGAGATGTTCGAGGTGTTCGCGGCGAGCCCGATGCCCTGGGCCCAAACGGTCATCTACCAGGTCGACGAGCGCGTCGTCGGCGCCGAGGATTCACGACGCAACTTGCGCATGTTGCGTGAGACCCTGCCCGACGCCGCGGTCATCCACCCGATGCCCGTGGACGGACCCGACCTGGAAGAGGCGGCCGACGAGTACGCCGCGTCGCTTCCACGATGGTTCGATCTGGTGCACCTGGGACTCGGACCCGACGGACACACCGCGTCGCTCGTGCCCGGTGACGCCGTGCTCAACGTCACGGATCGTGACGTCGCGATCACGGGTGAGTACCAGGGCGACCGGCGTATGACGTTGACCTATCGGGGCCTCGCGAAGGCGAGACAGTTGATTTGGGTGGTACTCGGAACCGAGAAACGTCGAGCCCTCGACATGCTCGTGCGCGGCGACCGCTCCATTCCCGCGGGCCGCGTCGAGGCGACGTCCTCGATCATCTTCGCGGACGTGACCTCGGCGTCGTGAGTCACGAAGCACAAAAGCAGCTCGCCGCCGAACACGCGGCCGCCCTGGTCCGCGACGGCATGCGCGTGGGTCTCGGAACCGGCTCGACCGTCCACTACGTGCTCACCGCTCTGGCGAAGCGCCGCGTCAGGGCGCACTACGTCGCCACCTCGCCCGCCACCGCGCACGCGGCGGCGTCGGTGGGACTCGCGATCGGCGACTTCGAGCCAGATGGTCGACTCGACCTCGCCATCGACGGCGCCGATCAGGTGAACGGCGACGGTTGGCTGATCAAGGGCGCGGGCGCGGCCCTCACCCGAGAGAAAATCGTCGCGGCGAGCGCGGACCGTTTCGTGGTGATCGTCGACTCGAGCAAGTTGGTCGAGCGACTGGGTCCGCCGGTGCCCGTCGAGATACTTCGTTTCGGGGCACCGTCGACGATGCGTCGCCTGGCGCCGTGTCGAGAACGCGACGTGGCCGAGAGCCCCGACGGGGGCCTGATCGTTGACCACTGGGGCGAGGTGCACGAACCCGCTGACCTGGCTCGTAAGTTGTCCTCGACGCCTGGCGTGATCGAACACGGTCTGTTCGCCCCCGATCTGGTTAGCGAGGTGTTCGTCGGCGTTGGTGAGTCGGTGCGCCACATCGTGGTGAAAGGTGAGCATGACTGAACACAAGGTGCCCATGGACTTCGAGATACCAGAGAACCACGTCATCGTGATCTTTGGGGCCACCGGTGACCTCGCGAGGCGAAAGATCCTGCCGGGTCTGTTTCACCTGGCGACGGCCGGACTGATGCCCGAGGGTTACCGGATCATCGGTTCGTCGCGCTATTCCTCGGTCCTGACCGACGACGAGTTCCGTTCCTACGCCAAAGAAGCCGTGCGCAACTACTCGGAGATGAAGGCCGAGGGCGAGCATTGGAGCGAATTCGAGCACGCCCTGTCCTTCGCCCCCGCAGAGCCTGGTCGCACGGGCGACATGGAGGCGGCGGTGAAACGCGCCGAGACCGAGATCGGGGGTGACGTGCGACGGCTCTTTCACCTCGCGATCCCTCCCGAGGCCGTCCCCTCGATGATCACCATGCTTGGTGAGAGCGGACTGAACGAGAACGCTCGAGTGATCTGCGAGAAACCATTCGGCACCGACCTGGCCTCGGCGCGCCAGCTCAACGACACGATCCTGGCGAACTTCGACGAGATGCAGGTGTTTCGAATCGACCACTTCTTGGGTAAGGAGTCGATCGATAACATCCTGGCGTTGCGCTTCGCCAATCGGTTCTTCGAACCGCTCTGGAATCGCGATCACGTCCGGTTCATCCAGATCGACGTTCCGGAGACGCTCTCGCTCGAGGGGCGCGGCGCGTTCTACGAAGAGACCGGCGCCTTTCGCGACATGGTGGTGAGCCACTTGTTCCAAGTGCTCGGTTTTCTCGCCATGGAACAACCGGTCAGTCTCGACGCCGGACCCCTGCGCGACGAAGTCCACAAGGTCTTCTTGACGCTGCAACCCATTGATCCGCGCGACGTCGTACGCGGCCAGTACGAGGGGTACCGCAAGGAGAAGGGGGTCGCGAAGCACTCCCAGACTGAGACCTTCATCGCGTTGCGCGCCGAAGTCGAGAACACCCGGTGGAAGGGCATCCCGTTCTACCTCCGTTCGGGAAAGTGCCTCGCCCAGAGCCGACAGGTGATCACCATCGGCTTCGAGGAACCGGTGATGCGCCTGTTCCCACTGAGTGACAACGCACCGGGCTGGCGCGGCAACAAGTTGGTGATCGACTTCGCCGATCCCGGTTCGATCCACGCCCAGTTCCTCGCCAAGGAACCAGGCCCCCTCATGCACCTGGATTCAGCCGAGATGACCTTCCACTACAAGGACTCCTTCGAGTCCGCGCACCGACTCGAAGCCTACGAACACCTGATACTCGAGGCGATGCTCGGCAACCACTCGCTCTTCACTCGTTCGGACGGCATCAATCGACTGTGGGAGGTGGCGGCACCGGTGCTCGACGCGCCGCCGCCCGTCGAGCAGTACGCCAAGGGGTCGTGGGGGCCGCAGTCGGCCAATCGTCTCGTCGAACCCATCGGGTGGTGCTTGAACTAGTTCGTCGAGCTCGGCGTCAGGCCGTCACCACGACGATGGTGTGGGCGAGTTTGTCGTGCAGGGTTTGATTGTGCGAGTCCCAGAGGGGAAAGAACAGGTCGACCAAGAAGTACGCGACAGCCAGCGCCAAGAGCGGCGCCGAGTTCGCCCCGGCGCCGACGATCTCGAAAATGATCCCCACCTCGAGGTAGAAGTAGCGCCACAGGGCCTGGGGGTTGCTAACGGCTCCGCCGGTCTTCTCGTCGCGAACCTGGGTGCGAACCGCGCGATTGCCCACCGTGCGCCCGTCGTACATCAGCCACTGGGTCACGAAGTAGGCCGCCTCGAGGATCACGAGCGCGACGGCTCCCACGACGCTGCCGAGCAGCACTTTGAGGATGATCAGCGGCAGCAGGAGGATCAGGTAGTCGACGATCGACGCGCCCACGCGCTGTCCCCAGTTCGCGAACGCCTGGTTCTGCGCGGAGACCTTTGCACCGAGCACCGTCAGTTCATGACCGCACGAGGTGCAGTAGCCCTCGTCGCCTTCGGTGCCGCACTGGGGACACTTCATGGGTACTGGTTCCTTTCGGGATGGTGGTTCATCGGGTGGGGCCTCTGGGTCAGTGGTGTCGCGTGCGTCGTCGCTAGCCCATGACCACGATGGTCTTGGCGAAGCGGTCGTGCAGGGTCTGTTTGGTCGGGCTCGACAGCGGCGCCAGCGAGTCAATCAGCGCGCAGAGTCCGACCAGGGTTACCGCGGCGCCGCCCACGACCACGAAGAAGCTGTAGAAGGCGACGAAACCGTAACGGCGCAGCACTTGGTCGGGCGAGATCGGGCCGCCGTCGAGTGCGCTGCGAACGCGGGTGCCGACAGCCCGGTTGCCCAGCGTCTGGGCGGCGGGCTTGGTGAGCAGCACGTACAGGTAAATGCCCTCGAGAAGGATCGCGGCCAGGTCGCCGACGACGAAGTGCAGGGCGTTGCCCGCGACGTGCACCACGATCTCGGTGGGCACCAGAAGAATCAGATTGTCCACGATCGTGGCGCCCACGCGCCGCCACCATCCCGCGAGTACGTGACCCGAGACGCCGGTGGCGTGCGTCGCTGAGGTCGGCGTGCCACAGACGGCGCAGAACGATCCGGTGGTCTCGGACTCGCAGTTGGCACAGTGCATCCCTCTATCTTGACCGATGGACTCGGGTGACCGATCGGCGACCTTCTTTTATGGACAAACGGCCCTTCTCGAGGTCGAGTGACCGAGGCGTAATCTGAACGTGTGGAGACTCCCGAGCGCATCACCGATTCAGGAATATCGATCAAGACCGTCTACGACGCGTCGGATCTGAAGGATTTCGACGAGGAACGTCAGCTCGGCGATCCGGGAAAGTATCCGTTCACGCGAGGGGTCCAACCCACCATGTACCGCGGCCGCTTGTGGACGATGCGCCAGTACGCGGGTTTTGGGACCGCCGAGGCGACCAACGAGCGGTTCAAGTTCCTCTTGGCGGCGGGCCAGACGGGGCTCTCGTGCGCCTTCGACCTGCCCACGCAGATGGGTTACGACGCCGACCACGTGCGAGCCGAGGGCGAGGTGGGCAAGGTCGGCGTCGCGATCTCCTCGCTCGAGGACATGCGCCTGTTGCTCGCGGGACTACCGCTCAACGAGGTGACGACCTCGATGACGATCAATTCAACGGCCGCGACGCTGCTGCTCTTCTACCAACTCGTCGCCGAAGAGCAAGGAATCACGGGAGACCAGTTGCGCGGGACGATCCAGAACGACATCTTGAAGGAGTACGTGGCCCGCGGCACCTACATCTACCCGCCGCGCCCGTCGATGCGCTTGATCGTGGACACCTTCGCCTACTGCGAGAAGGAGATCCCGAACTGGAACACCATCTCGATATCGGGCTACCACATCCGCGAGGCCGGTTCGACCGCGGTCCAGGAGATCGCCTTCACCCTCGCCAACGGCATTGCCTACGTGGAGGCCGCACTCGCGGCGGGCCTGGCGTTGGACGACTTCGCCCCCCAGTTGAGTTTCTTCTTCAACGCGCACAACGACCTGTTCGAAGAGGTGGCCAAGTACCGCGCCGCTCGTCGACTCTGGGCTTCGATCATGCGCGAGCGTTTCGGGGCGAAGAACCCCAAGTCGATGATGCTGCGATTCCACACCCAGACCGGCGGGTCGACGCTCACCGCCCAGCAGCCTGAGACCAACATCGTGCGCGTCACGCTCCAGGCACTCGCCGCCGCGCTCGGCGGGACCCAGAGTCTGCACACCAACGGCTTTGACGAAGCCCTCGGCTTGCCCACCGAGCACGCCGCCAAACTCGCGTTGCGCACCCAGCAGGTGGTGGGCTACGAATCAGGGATCACCGACACGGTGGACCCGCTCGCCGGGTCCTACTTCATCGAGTCACTCACCGACGAGGTCGAAGAACGAGCGCGCCAGTACATCAAGACGATCGACGACATGGGAGGTGCCGTGGCCGCGATCGAGGCCAACTACATGCAGAGCGAGATCGAGTCGGCGGCCTACGATTTCGCTCGCAAGGTCGAACGCGGCGACAAGGTCGTGGTGGGCGTGAATCGTTTCGCCGAGAGCGAGAAGACCAAGGCCGACGTCTTCCCGGTCGACGTGCTCCAACAGCAGGCCCAGGTGGCTCGGGTCAAGGAGTTGAAGAACCGGCGCGACAACGACGCCGTTCGCGTGGCCCTCGAGGACCTGGCGACCGCGGCGAAGGGTTCGACGAATCTGCTCTACCCGATGAAGGTCGCCTTGGCTCGACTGGCCACACTCGGCGAGGTCGCCGACGTCCTACGCGCCGAGTTCGGTGAGTACGAGCCTCACTAACCCAGCGGTTCGAGGAAGTGCGTGACGTTCGCGGGCGTCGAATAGAAGTGATGGGTGAGGGCTTTCCATCGGGTGAAGAGTTCGGAACTGCGGAACTCACCGTGGGCCTCGACCGACTCCCACTGGACGAGCAAGAGGTAGACCGAACCGTCTTCCACCTGACGACGAACCTCGGCCCCGTGGCACTTGGGCGCCGAGGTGATGATGGGCAGCGCTTGGCGTATCGAGGCCTCGAACGCCGCCTCCTGGCCGGGAATGATCGGCAGCAGCGCGTGTTCGACGATCATGGGCGCAACAGTAATCGTTGGCGTAGCGGTTCGTCGCCGGCGACGCCGATGGCGGCGAGTGCCAGGGCCAGCGCGCCGTCGATCACGGCCTGGTCAGCGGCCTCGCTCAGGCAGGCTTGGGTGAACTCTGGCTGGTGGTTCACCGCCCCGTTGGTCGGTATGGCCAACAGCGGGTGGATCGAGGGCACCGCGAGCGAGACGTTGGCCATGTCCGTCGAGATCGTGGGCAGAGGCACTCGCGCGTCGTCCAGGTCGAAGCGCCGACCGAGGGACTGTGCGGCCTGACGGTAGTGGGCGAGTATGTCGGGATCGGACTGCATGTGCGAGAACGCGCTGCCGAGTTCTTCGATCCGCAGGCTGGTGCCCGTCGCCAGCGCGCCGGCTTCGAAACACGCGTTCACGCGTTCGCGCAGTGACGCCAGTCGATCGCTCGTGACCGACCTCGCCATGAAACGGCCGATCACGTGGCTCGGGATGATGTTCGCCGCCGATCCACCCTCTTTCACGTAGCCGTGGAATTGGTCGCCCGGCGCGAGCTGCTGGCGCAGAAGGGCCAGGGCGACCTGGGCGAGCGTCAGTGCGTCGAGGGCGTTGCGACCTTGCCAGGGGGCCGCCGATGCGTGCGCCTCCTTGCCCGAGAAGGTCACGTCGAAGTGGTCGACCGCGAGGCACTGCGCCTCGAGGCGTTCGTCGGGCCAGGGGTGGACCATCATCGCCGCGTGCACGTCGTCAAAGACGCCGGCGTTCAAGAGGTCTATCTTGCCGCCGCCCCCTTCCTCCGACGGCGTGCCCAAGACAATCACCGTGAGGTCGAGCTGCGCGGCGACCGCCGCGAGCCCGATGCCCGCGCCCGCCGAGGACGCGGCGATGATGTTGTGGCCACACGCGTGGCCCACGTCGGGCAGCGCGTCGTACTCGGCGCAGTACGCCACGTGCAGGCGCCCGTCGCCGTAGGACGCGCGAAAGGCCGTGGGCAGTCCCGCGACACCACGTTCGACCCTGAAGCCGGCTCGTTCCAAAGTCGAGGCGACCGCCTCGGAACTCTCGAACTCCTCGTAACCCAGTTCGGGGTGGGCGTGTACGAAGTGACTCAACGCGACGAGTTCGCCTCGCGCGCCCACGACCGCGTCACGGGCTTGGTCGGCGAGACTCATTCAATCACGGCGACGACGTCGCCGGCGCTCACCGAGTCTCCCGCCTTCACGCGCACGCTCTTGACGACGCCTCCCTTTTCGGCGTTGACGTTGTTCTCCATCTTCATGGCCTCGAGGATCACGATGGTCTCGCCCGCCTGGACCTCTTGGCCCACCTCGACCGACACCTTGACAATGGTGCCCTGCATCGGGACGCTCACGGTTCCCGAGCCGCTGCCCACGACGCCCGAGTGGTGCTGGCGACGGGGCTTGGCCGCCGTCGAGTGCGGACGCGCGATGATGTCGTCGCTGGATTCGGGGACCCACAGGGCGACGTTGACGCGCCGGCCGTTGACTTCGGCGGTGACGTCCTTGCGCACCGTGCCGTCACCGACCGACACCGGCGCGTGGCCGTAACTCGGAAGCGCGCTGAAGTCGAGCTCGGTCTCGACCCAGTTGGTCGAGTGCGTCGCGTTCACGAACTTCTCGTCACTCAGTATCACGATGTCGGCCGGCAACGTCGTGGCGACCCCTTCGATGACGGTCTCTTCGATGGCGCGCAGCAAGCGAAGTCGCGCCTTCTCGCGGTCCAGTCCCCACACCGCGAGTTTGGCGATCAAGTTGTCGTAGTACTGCGACACGGTGTCGCCTTCCATGTAACCCGCGTCGAGGCGCACCCCGGGACCCGATGGTTGGTCGAAGCGCGTGATCGTGCCCGGCGAGGGCGAGAAGCGACCGCCCGCGGGATCCTCGGCGTTGATGCGCACCTCGATGGCGTGGCCGCGGTGGACAATGTCGTCTTGGGAGAAGGTGATTTCCTCGCCCGAGGCGACGCGCAGTTGCCACTCCACGAGGTCTAGCCCCGTGACCCATTCGGTGATCGGGTGTTCGACCTGCAGACGGGTGTTCATCTCCAAGAAGAAGAACTCGCCGTCTTGGTACATGAATTCGACGGTGCCCGCGTTCACGTAGCCGCACGCCCGCGACACCTTGACCGCCGCCTCGCCCATGGCTCGGCGGATCTCGTCGGGAAAGTTGGGCGCCGGCGACTCCTCGACCAACTTCTGGTGGCGACGCTGGGCCGAGCAGTCACGCTCCCCGAGCCACAGCGTGTTGCCGTGGGTGTCGGCGAGCACCTGCATCTCGATATGGCGGGGCCAGGTGAGGTATTTCTCCAGGTAGCACTCCGAGCGCCCGAAGTAACTCAACGATTCGCGTTGCGCGCTCTCGAGGGCGTTGGGCGCCTCGTCGGGTCCGTTGACCACCTTCATGCCGCGTCCGCCACCGCCGAAGGCCGCCTTGATCGCGACGGGCCAACCGACCTCGTTGCCGAACGCGACGATCTCGTCGGCGCTCTCGAGGGTCTTGCTGCGCCCCGGAACACCCGAGACGCCCGCCTTCTCCACGGCGAGGCGTGACGAGATCTTGTCGCCCATGACCTCGATCGCCTCGGGTGGCGGGCCAATGAACGTCACACCGAGGTCGGTGATCGCGCGCGCGAAGTCGGTGTTTTCTGAGTAGAACCCGTAGCCCGGGTGCACGGCGTCCGCGCCGCAGCGCTGGATGATCTCGAGGATGACCGGCGTGTTGAGGTAACTCTCAGCGGCGCTCGCGCCGCCCAGGGCGTAGGCCTCGTCGGCGAGGCGTACGTGTAACGCGTCACGGTCCAGTTCTGAGTACACCGCGACCGTCGCGATACCCATCTCGCGACAGGTCCGCATAACGCGTACCGCGATTTCGCCGCGGTTGGCGATCAGGACTTTCTTTAACACGTCAACCTCCGTACAGGGACTGTCTTTTTCTACCACCAGTCACCTAAACCCTAATGTTTTGACGTGATACCCATCAGATGGCGCGTAGAGCATTTCGACCAGATCGATTCGACGAACACGTGGCTGGCCGAAAAGGCTCGAAACGGCGCGACCGAAGGGTCCGTGGTCTACGCCGACTTCCAGTCGGCGGGCCGGGGGCGCCTCGATCGCGTCTGGGAAGCCGCCGCCGGATCGTCACTGCTCTGCTCGATCCTTCTGGTGCCGCCGCTCGACGCTGATGAACTGTCGTGGGCGGTGGCGTGCGTGGCCCTGGGCGCGCGCGCCGCGCTCGTGCGCCTGTGCGGGGTGCGGCCCGCGCTGAAGTGGCCCAACGACTTGATGGTGGGCGAGAAGAAGCTCGCGGGTCTCTTGGCCGAAGTGGTCGCGGGTTCGGGCGGTCTGGCGGTCGTGGTGGGCATCGGCGTCAACTTGACGCCGTCGTCGAGTGACGAGCGCGCCACCAACGTCGCCGCCGAGGCCGGGGTCACCATCACGCCCAGGGCGCTGCTTGACATACTGCTCGAAGAGGTCGAGTGGCGCCGACGCGCACTCGACGAGCCCCAAGGTCTGGCACGCCTTCGCGCCGAGTACGAGGGCGCCCTCGTGACCGTCGGACAGACAGTGCGCGTGCAGACCCACGACGACGTCGTGGTGGGCGAGGCGCTCGGCGTGGATGAACGGGGCCGACTGATCGTCGTGGCGAACGGCGAGAAGAGGGCCTTTGACGTGGGCGACGTCGTGCACGTACGGCGAGAGGCGCCGTGAGTCGGCCCTGGCGGATCCTGGTGACCGGCGCGGCGGGTCAGGTGGGCGTCGACCTGGTCGACACGTTGCGCGCGCTGACGCCGCCGGGCGGCGACGCCACCTTCCAGCCCGACGCCGATCCAGTCGGCGACGACGAGTTCGCGGTGTTCGCCCTCACGCGAAGCGAACTCGACATCACGAACCGTGAGGTCCTGCGCAGCGCGATCTCGACGGCGCGACCCGAGGTCATTGTGCACCTGGCCGCGTACACCCAGGTCGACCGGGCCGAGAGCGACCGTGAGGCGTGCTTCGAGGTGAACGCCGGGGCGACCGAGACGTTGTCGCTCGCCGCTCACGACGTGGGAGCGCACCTGATCACGATCTCGACCGACTACGTGTTCGACGGCACGAAGGGTTCGAGCTACGTCGAGGACGACGAGACGAACCCGCTCAACGTCTACGGCGCCTCGAAGCGAGCGGGCGAGCTGCTGTGCGCCCCCGACGACACGATCGTGCGCGTCTCGTGGGTCATGGGCGTGCGCGGACGAAACGTGCTGCACGTGATCGCCGAGCGGGCGTCGCGAGGCGAGACGGTGCGTTTCGTGGACGACCAGGTGGGCACGGTCACGCTCGCGAGTGACATGGCTCGTGCCCTCGTGACCGTGGTGCGCGAACGACCCGGCGGTCTGTGGCACCTGGCGAACACCGGTACGACGAGCTGGTTCGAGGTCGCGCGTTACGCGGGTCAACTCCTCGGTCGCGGCGAGGACTTCGTCACGCCGATTCGCACGAGTGAACTCGTGCCCCCACCCGCCGCGACTCGACCCGCGCGAAGCGATCTCGACACGACAAAGTGGAACCAGCGTTGGTCGGCGTTGCCCTCGTGGCAGGACGGCGTGGCGCGACTCTTGCGCGACCGAGCGCGGGTGGTGCGCTGATGGCGCGACGCGATGTGTCCTCGAGGGTGTCGGCGGTCGTCGTCGACTACCACGCCGGCGAGGCGTTGGCGGCGTGCATTGACTCGTTGCACGCCAATGGTGTCACCGACGTGGTCGTGGTGGAGAACGGCGAGGAGGGTTCGGCACCGTCGGCCCTGGCCGAGCGCGACGTCGTACTCGTGGTGCCGAGGATGAACCTGGGCTACGGCCGCGGCGTCAATCGAGGCGTGGCCGCGAGCGCGCGACTCGAGTACCTGCTCGTCTCCAATCCCGACGTCGTGGTCCACGAGCACGCCGTCGAACGGATGACGGCCTACCTGGACGCGCACCCCGAGGTCGGGCTCGTCGGACCGCGGATACTTCGGACCGACGGCACGGTGTATCCGTCCCAACGCGTGTTTCCCGACTTCTGGTTGGCTGGACTGCACGCCCTGTTGTCGCCGGTCTGGCCCACGAATCCCGCGACCACGCGCTACCGCTCGGCCAAGGCCGACGGCAGTGTCGAGTGGGTGTCGGGCGCGTGCTTCGTGGTGCGTCGTGACGTCTTTGAACTCGTGGGGGGGTTCGATGAGCGGTACTTCATGTTCGCCGAGGACATGGCGCTGTGTTGGCAGGTCCGCGAGGCGGGACTTTCGGTCGCCGCGGTCGACGAGGCGACGGTCACCCACGTCGAGGGCCTCTCGCGACGACGAGAGTCCCGGGCCATGCTCATCGCCCACCACCGCAGCGCCATGCGCTTCGAATGGCAGACCGCCAAGGGTTTTCGAAAGCTACTCGCGCCGGTGGCGACCCTGGTCCTGGGGCTACGGCTCTGCGTGGTCCTCGTGACCGGTCACTCCTGATCGTCGGCGGTCACCCTTACCGGCGGCGAGGGCCAACCCCTAGGATGTACCCAGGGCTGCGGGTGGTCTGTGGTTGCAAGTCGATGCCAGCCGCGGGCTAAACGACCCACGTAAGGCGTCTTGTGGACGCCGAGCATGGCGCGGTTTAGAAGTAAGTCCTGCCTGTCGGCGATCAAAGTGGTCGCCGGCAGAGCCGGTGAAGTGTGCGACGTCGTCGCCGGAGAGCCTCGAGCTGCTGGTGGCGCGCACGGACATCGCCGCAGGCAAGTGTGGGGTCAAAGACCAGGTCAGCACTCGCAGCCCCTAGAAAGTCCGACGACGACCGGTAGGGTTACACACCATGAGTTTGTTTCAGAAGGTCCTAAAGGCGGGTGAGGGCAAGCGGGTACGCCAGCTCGCCGAGCTCGTCGCGCCCATCAACGCCCTCGCCGACGAGATGGCGGCGTTGAGTGACGAGCAACTTCGGGCCAAGACCGAGGAATTCCGTGGCCGGCTCGCCAACGGCGAGACGCTCGACGACCTGCTCTTCGAGGCGTTCGCGGTGGTTCGCGAGGGCGCGACTCGCGTGCTCGGTCAGCGCCACTACGACGAGCAGCTGATGGGTGGCATGGCCCTGCACTTCGGGTGGATCGCCGAAATGAAGACCGGTGAGGGAAAGACGCTCGTGTCGACGTTGCCGGTCTACTTGAACGCACTCGAAGGCAAGGGCGTGCACGTGGTGACCGTCAATGACTACCTCGCCACCCGCGACGCGAACTGGATGGGGGCGCTGCATCGCTTCCTCGGACTGAGCGTGGGCCGCGTCGGACCCGATCTCTCGGAGTTCGACCAGAAGCGTGAGGCCTACCAGAGCGACGTGACCTATGGCACCAACACCGAGTTCGGTTTCGACTACCTGCGCGACAACATGGCCCGACGCAAGGAGCACATGGTCCAGCGCGGCCACCACTACGCCATCGTCGACGAGGTCGACTCGATCCTGATCGACGAGGCCCGCACGCCGCTCATCATCTCGGGTCCGGCAGCAGACGTGACCAAGCTGTACTACCAGTTCGCCTCGATCGTGCGGTCACTGACTCGCGACGTCGACTACGAGGTCGACGAGGAGAAGAAGACGGTCGTGCCCACCGAAGAGGGCATCGAGAAGGTCGAGAAACTGCTCGGCGTCGCCAATCTCTACGACGCGGTGGCGACCAACTATGTGCACCAGTTGGGCCAGGCGTTGCGCGCCAAGGAGCTGTTCCACCGCGACAAGGACTACCTGGTCGACGGCGGCGTGGTGAAGATCGTCGACGAGTTCACGGGACGTACCCTCGACGGTCGGCGCTGGTCCGACGGACTGCATCAGGCCGTCGAGGCCAAAGAGCGTGTGCGGATCCAAGAGGAGAACCACACTTGGGCGACGGTCACGCTGCAGAACTACTTCCGTCTCTACGAGAAGCTCGCGGGTATGACCGGTACCGCCGAGACCGAGGCGGGCGAATTCGCCAGCACGTATTCCTTGTCGGTGGTTCCGATTCCGACGCACCGGCCCAATATCCGCATCGACGAGCCGGACTTGATCTACAAGACCGAGGCGGCCAAGTTCAAGGCGATCGTCCAAGAGGTTCGCGAGCGCTACGACAAGGGCCAGCCGGTCCTCTTGGGAACGGCGTCGGTGGAGAAGTCCGAGTTGTTGTCGCGCGAGTTGGAGAAGGCCGGCGTGCCCCACGAGGTCTTGAACGCGAAGCAGCACTTCCGCGAAGCCGAGATCGTGGCCCAGGCGGGTGCGCTCCACGCGGTGACCGTGGCGACGAACATGGCCGGTCGAGGCGTCGACGTCATCCTGGGGGGTAACGCCGAGGGACTCGCCAATCGCGAGGCGCTCAGTCGCGGTCTCGAGCCGGGTACCGAGGAATACGACGCGGCCTACCAGGTGGCCCTGGCGAAGTTCAAGCCGATCTGTGACGCCGAGGGCGACCAGGTCCGCGAACTCGGCGGGCTCTACGTGCTCGGATCCGAACGTCACGAATCTCGGCGAATCGACAATCAGTTGCGTGGACGATCGGGTCGTCAAGGAGACCCCGGCGAGAGCCGGTTCTTCCTGTCACTCGAGGACGATCTGTTGCGCCTCTTCGCGACCGGCGCCGTGTCGTGGGTCATGGACCGCGCGATGCCCGAGAACGAGGCGATCGAGGCGAAGATGGTCTCGCGAGCGATCGAAAGGGCCCAGAACACCGTCGAGGGACGCAACGCCGAGATCCGCAAGGACGTGCTCAAGTACGACGAGGTCATGAACGAGCAGCGCAAGGTCATCTACGCGCGCCGCCAACAGGTCATCGACGGTGAGGACATCCACGACGCCACGATCGTGCTCATCGAAGAGGTCCTGACGAACTTCGTCGAGGAACGGCTCGGGGACTCGTTCTCCGAGGAGTGGGACCTCGCGGGCCTGCTCAACGAATTGCAGATCTACAGCCCGACGACGCTCACCGTCGAGGCGTTGCGCGTCTACGACGACCTCGACGACGTGATCGCGGTCGTCGTGGATGAAGCGGTCGGAAACTACGAAAAGAAGTGCGCCGAGTTCCCCGGGGGTATCGACACGGCCAAAGAGATCGAGCGTGACGTCATGCTCCAGATCCTCGACCAGCGCTGGCGTGAGAATCTCTCGGACATGGACTACCTGCGCGACGGTATCCACCTTCGTCAGATCGCCAACACCGATCCGCTGACGGCGTGGCAAAAAGAGGGTTACCTCATGTTCGAGCACCTGCTCGAAGCCGTCGACACCGATTACGTGCGCTACATCACCCACGTCGAAGCCCAATTCGAACCGACACCGGGCGACGAGGGACTCGAACGGGCCTCGACCAACGCCGAGCAGGTGGCGCCAGGTGGTACCGAGCTTCCCTCGCACAAGACCTCGGCCAAGCCCACCCCGAAACAGGGTGACAAGATCGGGCGCAATGATCCGTGCTGGTGTGGTTCGGGACGGAAGTTCAAGCAGTGCCATGGCCGACCCTAAGGCGGAGAACGCACTTCGCGACGCGCACAGTGCCCTCGAGCAACTCGAGGGACGCTGGCGAGCCGCCAAAGAGTACTTGAAGATCGACCAGAGCCGCGAGCGGCGCGACGAACTGAGCATCGAGGTCGCCGACCCGGACCTGTGGGACAACCAGGACCGCGCGCGCGAGGTCACGACCGAACTGGGCCGGCTCAACAACGACCTGGAACTGTTCGACGGGCTGCGCCGCGAACTCGACGACAGTGAGGTCCTCGCCGACTTCTCGCGCGAGTCCCTCGCGGCGGGAGACGCGGACTGGTCGCTGCTCGATGAACTGGCGGCGAGTGTCGCCAAACTCGAGCGCGATCTGGCGGCGCTCGAGACCCAGAGCCTGTTCAGTGGACCCTACGACCAGAACGACGCCATCGTCGAACTTCACGCCGGCGCCGGGGGGACCGACGCCCAGGACTGGACCGAGATGTTGCTTCGCATGTACTCACGCTGGGCCGAACGTCGCGGCTTTGACGTCGAGTTCGACGAGGTGACCGAGGGTCAAGAAGCGGGGCTGCTCTCGGCGACGTTCATCGTCAAGGGTCGCTTCGCCTTTGGTTGGTTGTCGGCTGAACGTGGCGTGCACCGTCTGGTTCGTATCAGCCCCTTCGACTCCCAGGCTCGGCGTCAGACGAGTTTTGCGAGTCTCGAAGTGACGCCCCTGCTCAACGACGACGCGGGCGAAGTCGAGATCGACGAGAAGGACCTGCGCGTCGACACCTACCGGTCATCCGGTGCCGGGGGTCAGCACGTGAACAAGACGGATTCGGCGATCCGCATCACGCACTTGCCGACCAACATCGTCGTGAGCTGCCAGAACGAACGCAGTCAGCATCAGAACCGCGCGCGGGCCATGCAGATTCTTGAGGCCAAGCTCGCCGAACGCGCGCGAGCCCAACGACAGGCCGAGATGGACGCGTTGAGTGGGAACCGCGGCGACAACGCCTGGGGCTCGCAGATCCGTAGTTACGTCCAAGCGCCCTACCAACTCGTCAAGGACCATCGCACGGACTACGAGACGGGCAACGTCGACGCGGTACTCGACGGCGATCTCGACGCGTTCATGGAGGCCGAACTACGCCGCCAGCGCGCACGAACATAAGAAGTTCAGATTCCTTGGAACTGGGCGATTTCGTGGCGCGAGGGTCCGCGAGGGCCAAACTAGAATAAGGGTTACCTAGATCGGCGCGGTCGCTGATGCCAATGAAATCCAAAGGGGTATGTGCGTGATTCGCTTCGAAAACGTCTCCAAGACGTATAAGAACGGCACCCCCGCGTTGGTGGACATCTCGCTCAACATAGACAAGGGCGAGTTCGTGTTCCTGGTGGGGGCCTCGGGATCGGGCAAGACCACTTTCCTTCGCCTACTGCTTCGCGAGGAGTTGCCCGACCAGGGCCGAATCCTCGAGGCGGGCCGCGACATCGGCGAACTACCCAAGTGGCGCGTTCCCTACCTGCGACGAAATATCGGCTGTGTTTTCCAGGATTTTCGCCTGCTGCCCAACAAGACGGTCTTCGAGAACGTCGCCTTCGCCCTCGAGGTCATTGGGCGTCCCCGATCGACGGTCGACAGCCAGGTACCCCAGATCCTCGAACTGGTGGGTCTCACCGACAAGTCGCGCAACCTGCCCAGTGAACTCTCGGGTGGCGAGCAACAGCGCGTGGCGGTGGCGCGCGCCTTCGTGAACCGACCGCTGATCCTGCTCGCCGACGAACCCACCGGTAACCTCGACCCCGCCAACTCCGAGTCGATCATGGCCCTGCTCGAGCGAATCAACCGCACGGGCACGACGGTCGTCATGGCGACCCACGACAAGGCGTTGGTGGACCGGATGCGTCGTCGCGTGATCGAACTGGACCGCGGTGAGATGATCCGCGACCAGGTCCGCGGCGTCTACGGCATCGACGAAGGGGCGGTGCTCTAGTGCGCGTCTACCTCCGCTACGCCATGAAAGAAACGATCGGGAACCTCTGGCGCAATCGCATGATGACGATCGCCGCCGTACTCACGGTCGCCGTCTCGCTCTCGCTCGTCGGTTCAGCGCTGTTGCTCAAGCAGAGCGCCGCGCAGGCCTCGGCGCAGTGGCAACAGGGGACCCGCGTGACCATCTGGATGGAACCGACCGCGTCCCAGAACGAGATCGCGAGTGTCCAGAGTCAGCTCGCGGACCTGCCGATAGTGAAGAGTTGCGTCTACTACACCCAGCAGCAGGACTACCAAGAAGCCATCAAGTTGCTACCCCAGTCCGAGTCGTCGGTGCTCACCGCGAGCGAGGTCCCCTCGTCCTTTCGCTGCGTCCCCACCGTCCCGTCGAACGCGTTCGTCGTGGAATCGACCTTCACGCCCCAACCGGGCGTCTACAGCGTCACCGCCCCCGAACAGCAGATCCGCGAGATGAACCACGCGATTCGCATCATCCAGATCGTGTTCCTCGCCCTCGCGGGCGTCCTGCTCTTGTCGGCGACGGTGCTGATCCTCAACACCATCCGCATGGCCATTTTCTCGCGTCGCCGCGAGGTGTCGGTGATGAAGCTGGTGGGCGCGACCAACTGGTTCATCCGCATCCCCTACATCACCGAAGGGTTCATCCAGGGTCTCCTGGGCTCGTTCGTGGCGATACTCGCCGTGACCGCGCTGCACACCTGGTATCCCCTGCACAACGAGTTTCAACTCGACACGAGCGCCCTCTTGGGCACGAACGCCGTGGTGCTGATCGTGGGCGTGGTGATTGGTTCGGTCGGTTCGGCGATCGCGATCCGTCGTTTCCTCGACGTCTAGTCGGACGCTTCGCGCTGCTCGTCGAAGTCGAGGGCGAGCGAGTTCACGCAGTAGCGAAGCCCCGTCGGGGTCGGCCCGTCGTCAAAGACGTGACCCAGGTGCCCACCGCACTTCGAGCAGAGGATCTCGGTTCGCGTGCGAAAGAGGGAGCGGTCGGTGCGCTCGAGAATCGTGCCCGGTTCGCAGGCGTCAAAGCTGGGCCAACCACAACCCGAGTCGAACTTCTGGTCGCTCGTGAACAAACGCTGACCGCAACCCGCGCAGGTGAAGTCGCCCTGCGCGTCGACGTGCAGCAGTGAACCCGTAAACGGCGTCTCGGTGGCGGCTCGGCGAAGAACCGCGAAGCGCTCGGGTGAGAGCTGCTCGCGCCACTCCTCGTCGGATTTGCTCACGTCGTACGTCATCCCCGCACAGTACCGGTGCGCCAGTGCGAGTGGTACTAGGTGAAATGAGGCTGCGGCGATTCGGGCAGCACGCGCGGGAATTCCGGCTTGTCGTTCAGCAACCGCGAGAAGGCTCCGGCGAGCCCCTCGGGGTCCAGGCCGATCTCGGCCAGCAGCGCGTCGGGACGGTGGTGCTCGAGGTAGGCGCGCGGCACCCCGAGGATTCTCGTCGACGGGAAGGTTCGACCCAGTTCTTGGGCCCGATTGCGAATCGCCGAGACCATCAAGGTCCCCGCGCCCCCGTGGCGCGTGCCGTCCTCGACCGTGATGATGCGGTCGTGGTTGAGCGCGTCGTCGATCATGTCGGGGTCCGGTGGCAGCACGCGCACGTCGTAGAGCGTGACGCGCGACCGTTCGACGCCCATGAGCTCGAGCGCGCGAAGACTGCTCGACGCCATCTTGCCGACGGCGAGGACGCAGAGCGAACCGTCGCCCCGTTCGACGAGGCGAGCCTTGAGTCCTTCGCCGATCTTGCCATCGAACGGTTGTGGCAGCGTCTTGGGAAAACGGATCGCCGTCGGACTCGACATCGAGAGGGCGGTCGCCATCATCTCGGGGATCTCCTCGGCACTCGAGGGTGCGAAGATGGTCATGTTTGGTATGGCGAGACAGAGCGCGATGTCGAGCACGCCGTGATGACTCGGCCCGTCGTCACCGGTGATGCCCGCGCGGTCGAAGATGAACAGCACGGGCAGATTCAAGAGACCCACGTCCAGGTGCGCCTGGTCGAAGGCGCGCGAAAAGAATGTCGAGTAGATCGCCACGACCGGCTTGAGTCCACCCATCGCCATGCCCGCCGCCGCGGTGACCGCGTGCTGCTCGGCGATACCGACGTCAAAGAAGCGGGTGGGGAAGCGCTCTTGGAATCCCAAGAGACCGGTGGGACCCGCCATCGCGGCGGTGATGGCGACGATGCGGTCGTCGGCGCTCGCGAGCGCCATCAGCGAGTCCGAAAAGGCCTGGGTGTAGGACTGGGGAGCGACGTCCTCGTCGTTCAACCGGGGCGGCAACTTGTAGTCGTGCATCTTGAGCGTGTCGTTGGTCGCCGGCGCGTAGCCACGACCCTTCTCGGTGAGCACGTGCACCACGATTGGCCCGTCCCACTGGGCCGCGCTCTTCAGCACCGTCTCGAGTTGTTCGATGTTGTGGCCGTCGACGGGACCGACGTAGCGAATCCCGAGGTTCTCGAAGAACGTGTGCGGGGTGACCATCTCACGCACCACCGACGTGAATCCGTCAATCCCCAAGTACGCGGCCTTGCCCCCGGGCAGACGCGGCACCGAATGGCGCACGCGCTCGCGCACCGTCAGGTAGTGCTTGTTGAGTCGAAGGGTCGTGAGCGACCTCGACAATTTGGAGATGGTGGGCGCGTAGCTGCGCCCGTTGTCGTTCAAGACGATCACGACCCGCTGGTTGGAGACGCCCAGGTTGTTGAGGGCCTCGTAGGCCATGCCACCGGTGAGCGAACCGTCACCGACTATCGCTACGACGTGGCGCTGGCCACCGTGTCCGACGAGGTCCTTCTTCTGTTCGAGCGCCACGGAGAGTCCGTGGGCGTAGGAAAGCGCCGTGGAGGCGTGCGAGGACTCAATCCAGTCGTGGGCGCTCTCGGACCGATTCGGATAGCCCGAGAGTCCTCCGCGCTGGCGAAGTCCCTTGAACCCGTACCGACGGCCCGTCAGCAGTTTGTGGACGTAGGCCTGATGGCCGGTGTCCCAGAGCAGGACATCCTTGGGCGACTCGAAGACCCGGTGCAGTGCGATGGTGAGTTCGACCACGCCGAGGTTCGAACCGAGATGACCGCCCGTTGTTTTGACCGTCGAGATGATGAACTCGCGGATCTCCGCACTGAGCTTGTTGAGTTCCTGGTAGGTGAGACCCTGCAGGTCAGCGGGCGATTCAATGGACGGCAAAATCACTCTTTCACCCTACTTGGGGACGTGCACCGCCACCCGTCGTGACGCCCGTGGCACGCGGCGTCTTCCATGTCGTTCGTCGGATTCGTGACCCTGCGAGCAGAAGTTCAGCCGTTGAGCGCGTACACCACCGAAACCTGATCGGTCACGGTCTCGGTGCCTGCTTCGACGGGTACCGAGGAGGTCGCCTTGCCCGCGGCGGCGTTGAACTGCAGTGGCGTCGGCGTTGTTGATCCGCTCGTGCTCTCCTCGTCGGTCACGCGAACGATCGAACCGACGCTCTCACCCGCGGACGTGGCGATGTCCTTGGCTTCGGCGTAGGCGTTCTTCATGGCCGCGGTGCGCGCCTTCTGATACAAGGCGTCCTGGTTGGAGATCGAGTAGCTGAGGTTGCTCAGCTGCACGCCGTTGCCCGCCGCGTTGGTCGCCGCGTCCAGTGCCGCACCGGCCTTGCTGATCTCGTGCAACGTCACGTTCAGTTCGTCTTGGGCGGTATAGCCGGTCACGACGCCGTTGTTATTGGTGTTCTGATAGATGTTAAGACCCGACGTCTGCATGTTCCGCTTGGTGATGCCGCTCTTTATCAGGGCCGCTTCGAGCGCCGCGACTCGCGCGTTGTTCGCCGCGAGGGCGTTCGAGGCGTTCTTGGCGACGCTGCTCACACCGATTTGAAAGTTCAACGTGTTGGGGGTGCCGGTCGCCGTACCGGTGCCGGTGACCGAGACCGTGGAGCGGGCCGACGACGACGACGTGCGACCCAGGGTGATCGCGCTCAGGATGTCGCCGACGAGTATGAGGACCGCGATGGCCACGATGAAAGCGAGCGCCCCTCGCCGACGCGCTCGCCACGCCTCGCGACGAGAGCCGTGGTCGTGCCCGTGGTCGTGTTCTTGTTCGTGGTTGTTTTCTCCGTCACTCATGTTCTCTCCCTCACTACGCCGGTCCAACATCGGAAGATCGTGTTGGTTTCCCGGAGTGTTCGTTTGGCATTTCGCTTACCTCTCGACTACACCACAGAAAGTGTCGTGACTTAACTGATTCTTATGCCTCGCGTGTTACGAATTGATGTCGATGTGATGGGGTTAATCGCACGTATTGCCGAAAGAATTGGGCCGCGCGGTACGCTGGCGACCATGTCGCAAACTCTGGTCTCGAAGGATGTACTCGAAAACGTGCTCGCCCAGGCAATGAGTCGAGGTGGTGAGTTCGCCGAGGTCTTCGTCGAGGACCGCGTGACGTCGTCGGCGGTGCTCGACCAGCGCCGCGTCGAGGAGCTGAGTTCCGGTCGTGATCGTGGTGCCGGGATTCGCGTGGTCGTGGGTGACACCACGGGTTTCGCGCACACGGCCGATCTTTCCGAGAGTGGACTGCTCAGTGCGGCGCGGGCCGCGGCGGCTGTCGCGCGCGGGGGCGGGGGAGGAGTGCGCGAGATCGCACTCGGCACCGTGTCGGATCACCCCACGCACGCCACGACCCTGCCCGATCAAGTAGACAAGGCGCGAAAGATAGAGCTCTTGCGTCACGCGGACGACGTCGCTCGCTCGCAGGGATCGCCCATCACCCAGGTGCAGGTCGCGCTCGGCGATTCCAGCCGACGTTTCGTCGTCGCCAATTCTGAAGGCGTGTACGCCGCCGATCATCAGGTTCGCACCCGTTTCAACATCTCGTGCGTCGCGACGGGCGATACCGGGATGCAGACGGGTTACCGACCAATCGCGGGCACGATGGGTTTTGAGCTCTTGAGCGAACTCGCGGTCGAAGAGGCGGCGCGCGCCGCGGCGCAACAAGCGATCACCAAGCTCGAAGCGCGACCGGCGCCCTCGGGAGATCTACCGGTGGTGCTCGCGGGGGGATCGGGCGGCATCTTGTTCCACGAGGCGTGCGGCCACGGGCTCGAGGCGGACGCGATCTTGAAGCACGCGTCGGTCTATGCCGGCAAGGTCGGCCAACAGGTGGCGAGCCCGCTGGTCACGCTGGTCGATGACGGGACCGTACAGGGCGAGTGGGGCTATCTCGCCGTCGACGACGAAGGTCGACCCAGCGCCCGCAACGTACTGATCGAGGACGGGGTGTTGACCGACTACATGTGGGACTTTCTGCGATCGCGCAAGGAAGGTCGGGGATCGTCGGGTAACGGACGTCGCCAGAGCTATCAGTATCTCCCAATGGTTCGCATGACCAACACCTACCTCCTGGCGGGTACGTCCGACGCCGACGAGATCATCGCCCAGACGCCGCGCGGCGTGTACGTCGCCCAACTCGGCGGCGGACAGGTCAACACCGCCACCGGCGACTTCGTGTTCGGCATGACCTCGGCGTTCATGATCGAAGACGGCAAGATCACCGCACCTCTTCGCGACTGCAACCTCATTGGCAACGGCCCCGAGATCCTTCAGCGCGTGGACGCGGTGGCGAACGACTTCTCCATGACGCCGGGCACGTGTGGCAAGGACGGACAGTCGGTGCCGGTGGGAACCGGTCAAGCCACGATGCGTCTGACGGGCGTCACCATCGGCGGTACCGCGTCGTGACGCTCCTCGAACAAGCCCAGCGAATCCTCGACCAAGCCACCTCGGGTGAGGAGATCGAGGTCTATATCTCCAGTGGCGTCGAGACCGAGATCCAGGCCTACGAAGGAGCGATCGAGAGTCTGACCACCGCACGTTCATCGGGAGTGGGCATCCGAGTGTTGCGCGAAGGTCCGGCCGGAGCGCAGGTGGGAACCGCGTGGGCCGGCTCACTCGACGCCGAGGCGATCCACGACGCACTACGCGAAGCGCGCGACAACGCTCGTTTCGCCACGGAGGATGAATACCTCGCGTTCGCGCGACCGGACGGCGTCGCGCCCGCGTCGCTCAACCTGGTGGACCCGTCGGTGCTCTCGACGCCCCTGGACGAGAAGATCGCCATGGCGATCGAACTGGAGCGGATGGTACGCGCGGGCGACGAGCGGATTCGTCAGGTCGATTCGGCGAACTACTCGGATTACGTCGCCGAAGCGGTCATCGTCTCGACGACGGGCATCAACGCGGCCTTTGAACGATCGGGCGCCTACGTCTCGGTGGAGGCGATCGCGACGGACGGAAAGAGCGATCAGACCGGTTGGGGCCTCAGCGCGGGCCGGTCACCGGTCGAGCTCGACGTCGCCCTGGCGGCGAGTGACGCCGTCTCTCGAGCGACGCGCATGCTCGGCGCGATCAAGCCCGCCTCGACGCGCTGCACGGCCGTCTTTGACCCGCGCAGCACCGCGACGCTGCTTGCGATCATCGGCGGTGCCCTGAGTGGCGAGGCGGTGAACTACGGGCGCTCGTTCTTCGCGAATCGACTTGGTGAAGACGTGGCGTCGCCACTCCTCACGCTGCTCGATGACCCGACCGACGAGCGCCACTTCTCGGCGAGCGTGTTCGACGGTGAAGGATTGTCGTGTCGTCGAAACGTGCTGATCGAGCAGGGTCAACTGAAGGCCTTCGTCTATGACACCGTGTCCGCGCGACGAGCGGGCACGACGTCGACGGGCAGCGCGGTGCGTGGCGGCATCGCCGGATCGCCGTCGGCTGGTTGTCGGGCGCTGCAACTCGCACCAGGCTCGGATGATCAGGCAGAAATCTTTCGTCACGTCGGTGAAGGAATCTTCGTCGAGTCGCTGACGGGTGTGCACTCGGGGGTGAATCCGATCTCGGGCGATTTCTCCGTCGGCGTGACGGGTCTGATGATCCGTGGCGGACAGTTGGCCGAGCCGGTGCGCGAGATCACCGTGGCCTCCACGCTCCAGCGGATGTTGCTCGACGTCGTGCTCGTGGGTAACGACGTCGAGTGGCTTCCTTCGAGTGCGGCGGGACAGTCGCTCGCCATCGAGGGAATCGCGGTGTCCGGCTCTTAGTCCGAACTCGCGGTGCTCGTGGCGGGAGTGCTCTTGTCGGGCGCCGCGGCGGGTGGTGTCGAGGCAGCGGGCGTGCTCGCGGGCGAGGGCGTCGTGCTCGAGGTGGAACCGCGACTGTCGGTCTTGTAGAAGCCGCTGCCCTTGAAGACGATACCGACCGCCGAGAAGACCTTTCGCAACTCGCCGCCGCAGTGAGCGCACACGCTGAGGTCGGGATCAGAGAATTTCTGGACCGCTTCGATGCGCTGATGGCACGACTGGCACTCGTATTCGTAGGTTGGCATGGGCTCTCCGTAAGCGCGACGACCATTGGAGTGTACCGGGCGCCGTTCGAGGACGGGTCGCGGGGTCACTAGCATTGGCCCGTGGACGACTTCCACCAACTACGTCGAACGGCGCTGAACGGCGCCTTTCCCCGCGATCTGGGACCCTCGGAGGTCACCGCGCGACGGGCGCTCGCGCGATGTCGCGTGAACATGCAAGCGGCCACGACCGCCAGCGTGGCCGCGAACGCCATGAACAAGGGCGACGTCCTTGCGACCGCGCGCGTCGCGGGAATGCAGGCCGCTAAGCAGGCGGCGAGTCTGTTGCCCATGTCGCACCCCGTGCTCGTGGGCAACGTGTACGTCAATTTCGTCATCGCCGACACCCATATCGACGTGGAGGCGAGCGTCGACACCGTGGACCGCACGGGTGTCGAGATGGAAGCGCTGATGGCGGTCACGGTAGCGGCGTTGACTATCTACGACATGTGCAAGTCGACCGACCGGACCATGACCATCGAAGACGTCGCCCTGTGGGAAAAGTCCGGCGGTCGCTCGGGCACCTGGCGTCGCGAAGAGGCGCTCCTGGAAGAAAAGAAGAAGGCCGACCGCTGAGCCGTGGCGAAGGGCGTCGCACCGCTACCCTCAAGGTGGTGACGAGGCATCCATGAGTACCATCCGCGCGGGCATTGAGCAGAGCAGGGAGCGTCTCGTTGCGCTGATCTTGTTGCTGCAGCGAGCCTGGTCCGACGGGCGACCGCTCACCCAAGAAGAGATCATCCGGGAGTTGAAGGTCGACGAGTATCCGGTGTCGTCCAAGGGGCCGAAGAAGGTCCGGGCCTACGAGGGCAACGACGGCGCGGTTCGACAGAAGTTCGAACGTGACAAGGCGCGCATACGCGATTTGGGCTTTGACATCGAGACCGTGACCCTGCCCGACGACAGTGTCGGCTATCGGATTGACCCGTCGAGCGGGTACGCACCCGTCATCCATTTTGACGAGGCCGAGCAGCGCGTGGTCCAGTTAAGCCTGCGATTCTGCGGCTTCGGTTCCTCGGGCGCCTTCAGCGTGTTCAACGAGACACCCGCCAGCGAGGGCGGTTTGGAGTTCTCGGCCTACTACACGCCCGTGGTGCGCGCGCTCAAGACCCGACGCGCGCTGCGCTTCGGCTACCAGTCCTCGACCAACAAGGAACGCCTCGTCGAGCCGCTCGTGATCGACGTCCTCAACGGCGTGTCGTACCTGGTGGCCCGGGTACGGGGCACCGACGAGATAAAGGGTTACCGCTTCTCTCGCATGACCTCGATGCCCGAGGTCCTCGAAGAGACCTTTGAGGTCGATGACGCGGTCCTCGAGGTCGCGCGGGCTTGGCGGGCCGAATTTCAAAAGGCGCCGTCGCCCATCGACGTGGTCGTTACCACCAACGCGAACTACGCCGATCTACTCGTGCGCCAGTACCCCGACGCGCTCGCCGCCACCAAGAAAGAGGGCAAGGTGGAGGTCGGCATCTCCTTTCAGAGCCCCCGGGCGGCGTTGCGCTTCGTGCTCGAGGCGGCGGAGCGGGTACGACTCCAGAGCCCCAAATCACTGCGTCTCGAACTGGCGGAGTGGCTACGCCGCGTGAACAAGGGCAAGGTCCCCTCGCGGGCGTCACTGAAATTCTCCGCACCCGCGTCCAGCGACGTGCTGGGCGAGACCCTTCAGTTGCTGCACGCGGTGTACCTCTCCGAGGACGGCCTGCGCATCAGTGAACTGGCGACCAGGTTCAATCTCAGTCGCGAGCACGTGCGACTCATCATGGACCGCCTCTCCTCGCTCGAGCCCATGGCCGAGTCCAACGACGGGTCCGGACTCTTTCCCGCCCACGTCATCAAGGACTGCGACGACTGGGACCACGAGGAGACCGATGATTCGACGTACCGGGCCGACTTCGTCGACGAACTCGACGAACCGCCGGCGCTGATGTGGCGCGACCTCTTCGAGCTCAATATCGCGCTTCGCGAGGCGTCGCGGGTGTACACCGATCCGGCGATCTATTCGGCGATCGAGAAGATCGAAGAGGTCGCCCGCGGGTTCGTCCACGTCGAACTCGCCAGCGAGTCCCTGCTGGGTCAGGTCCAGGACGCGATCGAGCGACGAGAGCAGATCACGATGCGCTACGCACCGGCCTGGTCCGAACAAGCCAGTGAGCGAACGGTCGAACCGCGCGAGGTCAAGGTGCTCAACGGTCATACGTATATGCGCGCCTACTGCACGACTCGCCAGGCGTGGCGGACGTTTCGGATCGACCGGATCAACGACATCACCGCGCGCGCACCCGTCACCGAACAGCGACCGGCCGACGACGTGGCGAACTGGCTCACCCAGGTCGGCGACGAGGGCGAAGAGGTCGTCGTCATCGTCGAGGCGTACGCCCGCTACGTTTTCGAGCCGTTGCCCAGCGCGCAGTGGCTGGCCCTCGACGACGGGCGTCACGCGGTCAAATTTCGAATCAGTGACGAGTCGTTCCTGGATCACCTGATGGTCCTCGCGGGACCCGGGGCGGTCGTCGCCACCGAGAAGTTCGCCACGACGGGCCACGACCTGGCTCGTCGCATGGCCGCGACGCTGTAGCGACCGTTGGGCACCCCAAGGGGGTGCGCGTGCTTCGAATCTTCTCGCGACGGTCGAGTGACGTGCGCTACTTCACCGACGACCACGCCCTCGAGCTCGAGGGCGTGACCAACGGACCCGGCTGGTGGCTGCGCGGCGACGGCGACCCTGGTCGCGAACGTGACGTGGCCCAGGTGCTCGTACACACCAAGCGCGCCACGGTCATTGGTTACGACTTGATCTTCGCGGCACCCCGCTCGGTCTCGATCCTCGTCGCGCTCGATCCGGACCACGCTCGGGGGCTGGTCGACGCGCACCGTGAGTCCGTGGCGTCGTCGATGGCGTACCTCGAACAGCGCGCTCTCGTGGTCCGCGACCGGCGTGGTGGTGCGGACCGCGACGAGCCGGGTCAGTGGGAGAGCATCGTGGGCTTCACCCACGGCGTCAACCGCCACGGCGAACCGCACCTGCACGACCACGTGTTGGTGGGATCTCGACCCGACGAGGCGACCTCGGTGCTCGACGCACGCTCGCTCTACGTGCACGCTCGCGCGGCGGACGCCCTCTACCGGACGTCGCTGCGTCACCTGGTCGCCGAACGCACGCCGTGGGTGGTGTGGCGTTCCTTCGGCGGCGCCGAGCACGTCGTGGGTCAGGACGAGGGCTATCGCGCTCTGTGGGGTGGACACTTCGACGATCGGGGCGAGAAGCGCCACTGGCGACGTGACGAGGTCGTGGCGCGCTGGTCCGAGGACCAGCGGCGATTCGAATCCGCGGGCCTCGTCGCGGCGCCGGAGAGGGATCGCTCGACCATTGACGAGCACGCCTTCGCGGCGGCCCTCGAAGGATCTCGAGAGATCACGCGACGCCAACTCGTCGGGGCGTGGGCCAACGCCGCCGTCTACGGCAGCGCGATTTCTGACGTCGATCGATCGGTGAACGCGTTCTACCCCTCGCTTCGCGACTCGCGCGGTGTGCGAGAGGGCACGATCGGACTCTCGCAGGCGCGCATGGTGGCACTCGTGCGCGAACGGGGTGCGCGGCCCCTAGGTGGCGGCGACTACGAGCGGTGGACTCAGCGTTCGAGGGAACGTTCGCTCGGCGCGGAGCGTTCCAGGTAATCGCGGAAGCGCTCGTCGCGAAACGATGGCGTCAGGCCGATCCAGCTCATGCGTTTGGTGGCGTCCAGACCGAGCGCGTAACCCGGGCGGCCCTGGGCGATGTCGGCGACGGTCGCACGGTCCCGCTCGACCCAACCGGTGCTTTGACCCACTCGCTTTCCCCGAGGGGAGAGTTGGACCGTCGGACTCGCCACGAGGGATCGTCCCGCCAGGTGCTGGAGCAACTCGAGGGTGGGCCGGTCCCCGATGCCCGGCAAAACCACGGTCGTGGGAAAGAGCGAGAGGAACCCTTCGCCCGAGACCCCCCACCGACCGCGGGCCTGGCTGAGGTCCTGGAGACAGGCGAGGGTGAGGACACCCTGTCCTCCGCCCTCGGAGACGATGCTCGCGAGTCGGGGCAGGGGGGCCACGTTGGCGAGTTCGTCCAGGGCGAGCAAGAGCCGCGCTCCTTGGTCGTGACGGTCGTAGGTGGCGTGCACGATTTCGTCGACGAGTCCCACGACCAGTGGCGTCGTCACCGCCTGGTGACGACTGGGCGACACGACGTGCAACTGATGGGGGCCGCGAAGGAATTCGTCCACGTCGAGTGGTGCCTCGCGCGCGGACGAACGCGCCGCGTCGGTGCGCACCCCGGCGAACAGACCCGACGTGGTTGACCAGATGCCCGATCGTTCACGCTCCTCGGTCGCCAAGACGCCGCTCAACAGTGACACCGACGGGTGTTGGTCGCCGTAACGCTCGTGCAAGGCGTGCAGCGCGTCGTCGGCCCGGCGGTGATCGACGCGCGAGGCGAGCTCGCCGAGCGACTCGTCCGCGAGCGCCGCGGCGTGCAACAGCGGCGCGACGAGTGCGCTGGCGCGTTCGGTCCAGTGGTCGTCGCTTCGATCGCCTCGACCACGCCGCGCGACGTCAACGAGCGTTCGCGACGCGAGGATGGCGCCGTCCCAACTTTTTGATTGACGAATTGGTGAGTATCCAACACGGCGCACGCCTTTTGGTGTATACACCGTCCCCGAAGGATCGAAGAGCAAGATTGCCGCGTCGCGTCGCGCGTTCGCCATCGCAGTGACGACGTCGTTCTTCGTTGACGTGACGACACAAGATCGCTTTGTGATCAGGAGATTTGGAATGATCAACGACGTGGTCTTGCCGCTTCGACTCGGACCGAGCACCAGAGTCGAACGTTGTGATCCACTCGTCGCGTCACCGTGTCGTGCGCGACCTAAGTAGATTCCGTCGTCGATCACGCACGCAACGGTTGCAAATATTTTTGAAATAATTCGAAATGCTTGACATTGGTGTGCAAAGCGAGTGGACTTTTAGATGTCCTCTTGCGGAGGAGGTCATCGTTGTACCGAAGTGTTGCTTGCAACACGACTGTTCAGCGCTCTTTCGCGAAGGACCGTGCACTGCGGACAGTCACTGCACAGCTGCGAAGCTGGGTGGACATGGTCGAGTACACGTCTGTCAAGGCGGTACCAAGATTGAAGTCACCACGGTGGTGTCTTCGAGGTCCCAAATTGATTCATTGATGAGTCCCAAGGAGGGAAAGTGGCACCAGCTGCGAAGAAGAAGGCTCCGGCCAAGAAGGCCCCAGCCAAGAAGGCGGCTAAGAAGCGCGCCCCAGCCAAGAAGGCTGCAAAGAAGAAGGCCGTAGCGAAGAAGGCTCCGGCCAAGAAGGCGGCGAAGAAGCGCGCTCCGGCCAAGAAGGCGGCGAAGAAGCGCGCTCCGGCCAAGAAGGCGGCGGCCAAGAAGGCTCCGGCCCGCAAGGCGGCCAAGAAGCGCGCTCCGGCCAAGAAGGCTGCCAAGCGCCGTACCGCCAAGAAGGCGATGTAGTTGTAGTTTCAGTCCGTTCGCGGACTTGCTGTCGAGGGGGCCCCAGGGCCCCCTCGATGGCTTTGTAGGCTCAACTCGACGTCAGACGGTTCGTCGATGTCGAGCGCCCAGGGACTGTCGACGATGACCCGCCAGGACAGTCCCAGGCGCTCAGCCTCGCGCAGGTGACGATCCTTCGAGTCGGGTCCGTAGGAGAAGTGAAACGCCAAGCCCGTGGGAAGGACGAGGACGTTGGTGCCCTTCTGGTGGCGGTCGGTGGCGATGGTCACGTCCTCGACGGGATCGAACTCGCCGAGACCCTCTGACGTGTGTAGGTCACCGTGGACGATGAAGAGGCGCTCGAAGTCGTCACCGAGGCCCTGGTAGGCACTGGTCACCGTGGGATTGAGGCCCGACGGCGAGGGCCAGTAACCAACACCGTGGCGGTGGGCGAACGCTTCGACGTCCTCGCTGTCGCCGAGTACGTAGATCGGGCGCGAGCGCAGTCCGCGTAGAACGCCGAGTGCCAGTCCTTCGGCGAGGGCGCTCACGTCCCTCTGTCCACCTTGACGGAGTCGATCCTTCGCGGTCGCGAAGGATTTCAGGGGTATGAGGACCGCGTCGCGGGGCATGACTTCAAATCCTAGGAGGTGAAACTACTGTGCTATCCGTGAGTCCGACGCCCGACGACCTGATGACCTTCGAGCGCGCGTTGATCGAGCGAGGCGAAGTGGTCGTGGGAGTGGACGAGGTCGGTCGGGGCGCTCTCGCGGGCCCGTTGATGGTGGGAGCCGTGGTGCTCGGCGGTCTTCGCGCGGTGCCGCGCGGGCTAAAGGACTCCAAGGCGCTCACCCCGGGGCAACGCCAGGACCTCGTGGTACCGATACGTGAATGGGCCGATGACTGGTCGATCGGCGAGGCGAGTGCCGAGGAGATCGATGCGTGGGGTCTTCGCGTCGCGCTCGCGGTCGCGGCGACGCGGGCCCTCGACCGACTTCGCACGCGGCCGACTTTCGCCCTGCTCGACGGTCCGTTCAACCTGTTATCTGCGCCGGCCGCGAGCGCCACGGCCCCGGCGCTACCGGAATTGCGGTATCGAGCGTTGCCCTTTGAGCCGGTGGTCAAGGGGGATTCGCGCTGCGCCACCATCGCGGCGGCGTCGGTGATCGCGAAAGTTGCTCGTGACGCGGTCATGGTGGACTTGGACGAAGGATTCCCCGCTTACGGTTGGGCGGCGAACAAGGGCTACGGGTCGCTCGCGCACCGCAGGGCTCTCGAGCGTGTCGGTCCGTGCTCGCTCCATCGTCGAACGTGGGCGTTGCCGCGTCGTGCGACCTAAGGAGCCTCGTGGGCGTCTTTAGCGCTCGCGGAGGCGAACTTCGGAGATGTCGCGAAGGGCGTCGCCGATGAAGTTGATGCAGACGATCACGATGATGAAGAGAATGGCGACGGGGAACACCTCCCACCAGTAACCATTGAAGAGTTCCTGGGTTCCCTCGTTGAGCATGGTCCCCCAGTCCGTGGCGGGAAGTTGGATTCCCAGACCCAAGAAGCCAAGGGCGGAGAGCAGCTGGATGGCGTCAGCCACCGAGAATGTGCCGACGGTGACGATGTTGCCCATGGAATTGACGAAGACGTGACGGCGAATCACGTGAAATTTCGTGGCACCCATCGAAATCGAGGCTTGGGAATACTCGAGGTTCTTGATCACCAAGGCGTCAGAGCGAATTAATCGTGCGGTGAGGAACCAACTGGTGGTACCGATCACGATGATGAGAAACGGCGTCGACTTTCCAAAGATCGCGACGAGGGCGATGATGAGGAACAGGCTCGGGATCGAGAGCGCCGCGTCAAGGATACGCATCATGATCGTGTCGACGACGCCCCCGAAGTAGCCAGAGATCATGCCGTAGACGGTGCCGATGACGATGGTAATGAGACCAGCGAGGAATCCCAAGGTCAAGGAGTACTTGCCGCCGTACAAGATGCGTCCCAATTCGTCGAATCCATTGATGTCGGTGCCGAGCGGGTGTGCCCACGACGGGGGTGCGTTCTGGGGAACACCGATTTGAGCGAGCAAGGATGTCTGGTTCGTGTGCCACACGTATTGGCCGAAGAAGCACGCGATCACCAAGAATCCGAGCACGAACACCGAAATCATGGCGAGCTTGTTCTGGGCGAAGACGCGAGCACCTTGACGAAAGCCGGATTCGATCTTGTCCGACGGATCGAAGGTCGATTCGGCGCCGACGCCCTTGACGATGCCACCGCCGTACGGCCCCTCCATAAAGCCGTGATCGATCGCGCCTGGCGCGACGAAGTCTTCAAGGTCGGGTTGCTGCTTGTCCTTTCGACTCATCGGTCAGACCCCGTTATTCGAATGCGCGGGTTGATGAGGACGAGGCTCAGGTCGGCGATCAGGTTCCCCAGGACCGTCATGGCGGTCACGACCACCGTCACGCCGAGGACGACTTGGGTGTCGAAGTTGACGGCGGCATTGACGACGATGAGGCCGAGTCCCGGATAGTTGAAGACCGATTCGGTGATGACCGCGCCCGCCAACAGCGTCGGGATGGAAAGGCCGAGGATCGTCACGATCGAGGTCATGGCGTTTCGAAACGTGTGTCGGATGAGGATCTGGCGGGGACTGCACCCCTTGGCGCGTGCCGTACGGATGTAGTCCTGGACCAACACGTCGATGACGTTGGATCGCATGTACCGGCTGTAAGAACCGATTTGGAGGGCCGTGAGTGTCAACACCGGCAGTATGAATCCTTTCGGGTCGGTGAAGATCGCCCACGGATGCACGCCCACGGTGGGCGAGTCTGGCAGGTGAAAGGTGTGAATCGAGAACGCGTCGAGCAATAGAAAACCGAGGACGAACGGTGGCGTCGCGTACAACATGAAGGTCCCGCCGGTAAACCAGTAGTCCGAGGGCCGGTTGCGCTGCCACGCCTGGTAGATCCCCAAAGGAATGGCGATGATCGTGGCCAGCACGAACGCACTGAGAGCCAAGAAGAATGTTCGAGGTATGTAGAGCTTGAGGATGCCCGTGATCTGCGGTGGTGAGTCCTTGAACGACAGACCGAGGTTGCCGTGGATGAAGATACCCCAGAGATAGTGCCAGAGTCTTGTCCAATAGGGCTGATTCAGACCGTACCGGGCGGCGAAGCCATTGATGCACGCGGGGGTGAGGTGTTCCGCGCACGTGAAGTACGCCGCGTTGAGAGCGCCGTGGGGCAAGAAGTACGGCAGGGTGAACGTGAAGATGAGCACCATAACCAGCACGAAGAATCCTTGGAGAATTCGTCGCGCAATGTAATACAGCATGTGCGAACTATACCTGATTCGTCATAATTGCCAAGATGGCCACACGCACCGCCATCGCGTGAGAACGTCGACACCGTTCCCACATCGATCGAGACCATCACCCACTCGGTGGGGAACAACACAAAGGAGCCTCCCTTGCGGGAGGCTCCTTTGTGTTGTTCCCTGAGAGGAAACGGACGTGCTACTTACTTGAGTGTCAAGTACTCCGGGTCGAAGTTCTGCAACGGGTTGTTGACAAAACCCTTCATGTTCTTAGCCACTTCGACGATGGCCGTGGGGTTCGGCACGTACAACACGGGCAGTTCCTTCGCCGCGTACTTGCCGTAGGTGTCAAGGCTCGTGTTGCCGAAGTCAGTGCCCTTGATGAGTGAGACCATCTTGGCGTTGTTGAAGTCACCGACGTTAAAGCCCGTTGCGGGCAAGAACAGCGATTCGCCCGTCGGGTAGTAGTCCGGTGCGTAGATCCAGCCAGCGCCCCACGAGCAGATGTCCACCGTGTTGCAGATGGTCGTCGCCGTGTCGAACGGCACGGGGTCTGAGGTGATCTCGATACCTTCGGACTTCCACGCGTCGATCTGCGCTTGCGCCGAGTCGGCGGTCACGGGAGAGGACGCGGCGTTCAAGTAGGAGAACTTGAACTGCAGGACGGAACCCTTGGGGATGCCGCTACCGCAGTCGCTCGAACCCGTTCCTGGGCTCTCGCAGGTCGCGACGCCCGAAACCAGCTTCCAACCGTGGCTCTCGAGGAGCTTCAAACCCTTGCTGGTCGAGTACGAGTAGGCGCACTTGATCGGCGAGGCGATTGACGTGGGCACGTCCGCGGGGATCGGGCTACACGTGGGAATCGCGTAGTTCTTGAACACCGACGAAATGATGCCTGACTGGTCGACGCCTTCCTGCATGGCCTGGCGGACGTACAACTGGCTCAATTCAGCGTTACGAACTGCCGTATTGGCCTTGGTCGGACCCGAGGTGTTGTTGTTGAAGATGAACGCCTCGTAGTTGAACGACCAGGAGTCACCGGTCACCAGGTTGAAGTTGGACGACAGGGTCTTCAGGTTCGGACCGAGTCCACCCGGCTTCGGTGCACCCGCGGGGAGGTTGGTCGGGTCTACCGCTCCGAGTTGAATTGAGTTCGACGCGAGGTCTTCCTCAATCGCCGCTTCGGCGGTGTAGGCCTTCTCCTTGAAGACCGCAATCTTTGGCTTCACCGGTCCGCTGTAGGCGGTGTTCGGAACGAAAGTGACGTCACCGAGCGCGTCGGCGGCCGTCAACTTCCACGGACCGGAGTCAACCTGCCAGAACTTGCTCGTCCACGTGTTGACCTTGAGCGACTGTGCGTTCAGGTAGTTGTAGACCGCGATGCAGTCGGTGTTCGCCGTGGCCGAATTGTATGCCGCCGTCGCGCACGCGCTCGGACCCGATGCGGTCACGTCCCAGGAGTTGGGCAGCGGCTGGATCTGGCCGATTTCGTTGTAGAGGATCCAGTTCGGGTTCTCTTTGGTCGTGAACGTGATGACCACCTGGTCGCCGGTCGGACCCTTCGGGTAGGCGACGCTCTTGATCTGGTCTGGTACGCCGTAGCCGGCGTTGTAACCGCAGTCGTCACCGGCGTTCGGCGTCTTTCCGCCGACGGGGGCGGTGAACGCCTTGTACATGTTCAAGAAGAAGGCGATCGACTGCGCGTCGATTGTCTGGCCGTTGGAGAACTTCCAACCCTTCAGGTTCAAGGTGTAGGTCGTGTCACCATTGGATGCCACGGGCAGTGCGGCTGCGGACAACTGGGGCTGAACCGCCACCGACGAGCCGAGGCCGAAGTAGTACAGGGGTCGGTACATCAACTCCTGGAATTGGTTCAAGTTGGCAACAGAGAAGTAGTTGCAGGACACGACCGGGAATATGTAGTTCGGGTGTGCCCCCGCGCCTTCGGCGAAAGTGACGGTGCCGCTCGGCGTCGAGGATGACGCGCTGGCCGCTGACGCGCTCAGACCAACCACCGACATAGCTAGTACGACGCCTATGGACGCCAACTTTCGGAATCTTGCAGTTTGTTTCATTGTTGCCTCCCCAGATGGCTTGATCTAAGCCTCCTGTAGTCCCTTGACTAAGTTGTGCCAGCGTATACCAGTTGGTAACGCCGGGCAACATTGTTGGCTTCTTTGAGGCTTGACAATGTTAAATCTTGATGTCGGGTGCGATTGTTTCTGCCAAGAGCCGAGGTTTCGTCGGGCGCTGGTCGCGGCGATGACACAACGGGCCAGGAATAATCAACGTTCGTTCGGGTTGTGAATCAGGCGCCGTCGTGTTTGTTTCGACGTGGTAGCACGCTACAACCGGGTCTACTTGGTGCGCAGGGTGACGGGTTCGATGAGCGGGAAATGACAGGCCGCCCGATGATTCTCGCCGAAGGATTCCATGGGCGGCGCGACGTTGGCGCACACCTCTTGGACCCTCGGACAGCGAGTGCGGAATCGACAGCCGGATGGAGGGTTCGCCGAACTCGGTAGTTCGCCCTCGATCTTGAGACCTCGACGCTCCTTGGCCTTTTTGGGGTCCGGAAGTGGTACCGCATTCAGCAGTCCCAGCGTGTAGGGGTGCGCCGGGGTGCGAAAGATGGAGTCGGCGTCGCCGATTTCGACGATCTCACCCAGGTACATCACACCGATGCGGTCGGCCATGTAGTTCACGACCGCCAAGTCGTGGGAGACGAAAACGAAACTCACGCCTAACTCGTCCTGTAGGTCCTTCATCAGGTTCAAGATTTGAGCCTGGATCGAGACGTCCAGGGCCGAGACCGGTTCGTCGGCGACGACCAACTTTGGATTCAGCGCCAAAGCGCGCGCCAGACCAATTCGCTGGCGCTGACCACCGGAGAACTCGTGAGGATGCCGTTCGGCGCTTCGGGGATCGAGGCCAACCGCGGTCATCAGTCGGGTCACCTCTTGTTGTTGGTCGCTGCGAGAACCTGCTTTTTGTATGGCGAGCGGCTCTCGAATGATCTCGCCGACTCGCATACGCGGGTTGAGCGAGGAATACGGGTCTTGGAACATCATTTGGCGGTCGCGTCGTAGTGTCCGCGCCCGTTTTCCCTTGAGATGCGTGACGTCAGTGCCCTCGAAGGTGATTGACCCTTGATTGGGAGTCTCCAAACCCACGATCATTCGACCCGTCGTGGTCTTGCCACAACCTGACTCACCGACGAGACCGAACGTCTCGCCTTCGTAGACCTCGAACGACACGTTGCTCACTGCATGAACCGCGCCGGTCTTGCGGCGCAGTAGTCCTCCGCGAATCGTGAATTCCTTGGTCAGCGACGACACGCTGATGATCTCATTCGATGAGACTCCCCGCGAGCGGACCTTCGTGACGCCCGTGGTGCTTTCGAGGGGACCATTGACCGGATAGAAGCAGGAGTATTCCGAGCCATCAGCAGCGACCGTCGCGGGAGGGTCTTCGCTGTGGCATTTGTCGGTGGCGTACTGACAGCGAGGCGCAAATCGACACGCCGTGATTGGCTTGGAGAGGTCCGGCGGCACGCCGGCAATGGAGCGAAGCGTGGCGGCTTTATCGTCGCTGATGCTGGGCACCGAGGCCAGAAGGGCCTGGGTGTACGGGTGATGCATGGTGGCGAAGAGCTTCTCGGTCGTATTCTGCTCGACCTTACGCCCGGCGTACATGACGACGACGTCGTCGGTGCGTCCCGCGATCACGCCCATGTCGTGGGTGATCAGGATGACGCCCATCTCGAGTTCTTTGCGCAACGAGTCGAAGATGTCGAGGATCTGTTCCTGGATCGTGACGTCCAGAGCGGTCGTTGGTTCGTCGGCGATGAGCAACTTCGGCGAACAAACGAGACCCATGGCGATCATCACTCGCTGGCGGAGCCCGCCCGACATCTCGAAGGGATACTGATCGAGCCGCTCGCGGGGACTGGGCATCTCGACCATCTCGAGTACTTCGAGAACCCGCTTGGTCGTTTCCTCGTCGCTGGCGCCGCGATGGATCTTGTAGCCTTCGCCGATTTGGCGCCCAATCTTGGTGGTCGGATTCAGTGAAGTCAGGGGGTCCTGGGGAATGAGGGCGATCTTGTTACCGCGCACGCCCTCCATCTCGCGTTCGCTCAGCGACGCCAGGTCCGTTCCTTCGAACAAGATGCGGCCACCGGAGATCGCCCCGTTCCCTGCCAGTAATTGCATGATGGCAAAGCCCGTCGTACTCTTCCCGCAACCTGATTCTCCGACGACCCCCACACATTGTCCGGCGTCGACGGTCAGTGAAAAATTGTCCACGGCGGTCGTCACGCCCGCTCGCATCTGGAACTGAACCTGGAGGTTCTCCACCGAAAGCAGATTGCTCATGGGGTGTAACTGTACTCGTTCCATAAAAGCGGACTTTTCGTGTTCGCCGAGCAAGACCCCGTCCCTCGAGATCTTTCGAGCGTGTCCCAGGTCGGCCGTGGTGGCTTCACGAGCACGACCAACGAGCGACCACGTCCACGTTGAAACGACTAGCCGAGCAGGTTGCGGGCGATCGCGGCGAAATTTGGATCGTGAAAGGCGAACCCTGATTCCATCAGCACGTGGGGTGTCACGCGCTGGCTCGCGAGCACGGCCTCATCGGTGAGTTCTCTTCCCAACACCAGGCGCAGCGCAGGGGCCGGCACGGTCGCTATGGCAGGACGGCGCAGTTGGTGGGCCAAGACCTTGGTGAAGTCACGATTCGTGATCGGCTCGGGAGCGACCAAATTGATGGGTCCGCTGAGGCGATGATCGATGATCCAAAGAAGGGCACCGATGTTGTCGCGCAAGGAGATGGGGCTCAGCCATTGGCGTCCAGAGGCGAGTCTGCCACCGAGGCCCCAGCGAAAGAGCGGCAGTTGCTTGGCGAGCGCGCCGCCGGTCGTACCCATCACGATGCCGGTTCGAAGCAGGCCGACGTCGCATCCCGCGTCCGTTAACTGGACCGCTTCGGCTTCCCAGTCCTGGCACACGTTGGCCAAGAATCCGGTACCGGGACGAGATGTCTCGTCGAGGGATTCGTCACCTCGGTTGCCGTAGAACCCCACGGCCGAACCACTGGCAAGAAACGCGGTGCCCGATTGTGCTGTGCTCAGGGTGCGCACCAGTAGCGAGGTCGACAATGAACGCGACGAGGCGATCTCTTTCTTTCGAGAACTGGTCCAGCGCTTGTCGGCGATCCCGGCGCCGGCCAAATGGACCACCGCGTCAAAACCTCCCACGTGAGCGAGATCCCCCTCATCGACGAGCCCTCGTGAGGGATCCCAGCGAATCGTCTTGCCCGACGCGGGGCTACCCGGGCGCACGAACCGCACTATTTCGTCGCCGCGATCGGCGAGGGCCCGCACGAGCGCGGATCCGATGAAGCCCGACGAGCCCGTTACTCCAACACGCATCGGTCTCGCCAGGTACTTTCGATGAGGGAAGCCAGAAGGTCGGGATGCGACAGATGGGCCCCGTGGCCGACTCCCTTGAGTTCCTCGGTTTCGATGAGGGGACTCATCTGACGCAGGTCAACACTCAGGGCCCGGTAGTACTCGAGGTGGTACGTGTCACCGTAGGCGTAGAGCGCGGGTACCTCGAGCCGCGAAAGGTCAAAGGGCGTCGCGCCCGTGCGTAGGAGCGACAAGTCGTTGTAGAGGGCCGGTCCATCGAGGCGACGAGATTGTTGTTCGAATTCGCTCAATCGCTCCCACGCCTTGTTCGAGACCATGCGGCGAAAGAACACCTCGGCCTCGTGCTCGGGGTCGTCCGAAAGCGTCGACCGCGAACTCTCGCGGTGCCGTATCCAGGGAAGTGGCGCCTCGAAGGCGATGACTTGGCGCACGATCGCGGGTTCGCGCAACGCCGCGCCGAGCGCGACGACGCCCCCGAAACTGTGACCGAAGTAGATGACCGGACCCCCGGCGGCCTCTCGCCGTGCGAGGTGGAGCAGATCGTCGACGTCGTAGTCAAGACCCAGAGGACCCAGACCGCGAGAACCCTGGTAACCCCGCCGGTCGTAGGAAATCAGATCGAAGTGCTCGAGACGCCGGGCCAAGCGCGCGAAGGATCCCCCTCGGTCGAGCCCGCCGTGTACACAAATGACACTGGCCAGAGGATTCTCGACGCGTCGTGCGGCGACCGCGAGCCCGTGCACGGGAGAATCGGCCACGAAATGCAGGCCTTGGGGGATCGCGCGGCCAGAAGTCATAGGCGAAACCTACCGGCTTTGCGAGGGCGCGCGTCTCATCGCCGCCGGGTTCGTCGCCCCTAGGCTGGAGGAGTGACTACGCCCTCTGACTCAGGTTCGCCCCGTGCCGTAAAGGGTTCATTCGGGCCGAACGCGTGGCTCGTCGACGACATGTACGACCGTTTCTTGGCTGATCCAGGCTCGGTGTCGCCGAGCTGGCGTGAATTCTTTGCCGACTACCAGCGATCGACGGTGCCCACGGTCGCGACGAGCATCGTACACGCGGCGCCGCTCAAGGTGGGCGGCACCATTGACGAGGAGGCGACGCCCCTTCGCGGTGCGGCCGCCCGGATCGTCACCAACATGAACGCCAGTCTCGCGGTGCCCACCGCCACGAGCGTGCGCACGGTATCGGCGCGATTGCTCGAGATCAACCGCGTCGCGCTCAACGAGTCGCTCGCTCGATCGAGTGGCGCGAAAGTCTCGTTCACGCACTTCATTGCCTTCGCCATCGTCAAGGGTCTGGGACAGGCGCCCGCACTGAACGCGACGTTCGTCGACGCCGTCGACGAGAAGGGTACGCCCGGCGTTCGACGCCACGAGCACGTCGGCCTCGGTCTGGCCGTCGACGTCGAGCGTGCCGATGGGACACGCAACCTTCTGGTGCCGGTGATCCGCGACGCGGACACGCTCGATTTTCGAGAGTTCCTCCTCGCCTACGAGGGCCTGGTTCGAAAGATCCACAGTGCGTCGTTCGGTGCCGATGACTTCGTGGGCGCGACCGTGTCGCTTACCAATCCCGGCACGCTCGGCACCGTCCAGTCGGTGCCGAGGCTCATGCCCGGTCAGGGAGCGATCTTCGGCGTCGGGGCGCTGAACTGGCCCGCGGGCTTCGAAGCCGCCGATCCGCGCGCCCTCGCCGACCTGGGAGTCGGCAAGGTCTTCACGCTCACCTCGACCTACGACCACCGGATCATCCAGGGCGCCGAGTCTGGCTTGTTCTTGAAGTACGTCGCCGAGTGTCTCACTGGCGCGCACGATTTCTACGAGGAGATTTTCACCTCGCTGGGCATTCCCTACGAGCCCGCGCGCTGGTCGAACGATCGCAATCCCGCCGCGGGCGAGGGGGACGCCGAAAGGATCTTGAAGCAGATCCGAGTCCAAGAACTCATCAACATGTACCGGGTTCGCGGGCACTTGAACGCGCATCTCGATCCGCTGTCGAGTGAACCACCGGCGCTGCATTCGGAGTTGGACCTGGCGACCTACGGACTGACCATCTGGGACTTACAGCGAACCTTCGTGGTCGCCGGTCTCGCGGGCAAGATGGAGGCGACCCTCGAAGAGATCCTCGCCATCTTGCGCGACGCCTACTGTCGCACGATCGGCATCGAGTACGGCCACATCATGGATCCCGAACAGAAGCGCTGGATCCAAGAGCGCGTCGAGGGCGTGCGACAGACCATGTCGATCGAACAGCAGCACCGCGTGCTCGAGGCCCTGAACGAGGCGGAGGTCTTCGAGAAGTTCCTGCACTCGCGCTACGTCGGACAGAAGCGGTTCGGCCTCGAGGGCGGCGAATCGACCATCGTGGCGTTGCAGACGATCCTGGACGTGGCCGCCGACGAGGGACTGCGCGAGGCGGTCATCGGCATGGCCCACCGCGGTCGGCTCAACGTGCTGGCGAACATCGTGGGCAAGTCCTACAGTGACATCTTCTCGGAGTTCGAAGGGAACCTGGACCCCGAGAGTGTCCAGGGTAGCGGTGACGTCAAGTATCACAAGGGTGCGCGCGGTACCTTCAAGAACCCGCGCGGGGCCGCGATCGAAGTGTCGATGGCGTCGAATCCCTCGCACCTCGAAGCGGTGAGTCCGGTCGTCGAAGGTATCGTGCGCGCCAAGCAGGACCTCGTGATCCGGCCCAGCGACGGCACGCAGTGGGACAAGATGGCCTCGGTCTTCCCCTACCTGCCGATTCTGATCCATGGTGACGCCGCCTTCGCGGGTCAGGGAGTGGTCGCCGAGACCCTCAACATGTCCCAGTTGTCGGGCTACCGCGTGGGTGGCGCGATACACATCGTGATCAACAACCAGGTGGGCTTCACGACCGCGCCGGAATCGGCACGTACGAGCTACTACCCAACTGACGTCGCCAAGATGATCCAGGCGCCGATCTTCCACGTCAACGGCGACGACCCCGAGGCGTGCGCGCGAGCGGCCCGCCTCGCCTACGACTACCGCGAGACCTTCCACCGTGACGTCGTACTCGACATCGTCTGTTACCGGCGTCACGGACACAACGAGGGCGACGATCCGAGTTACACCCAACCCCAGATGTACAAGATCATCGACCAAATGCGTTCGGTGCGAAAGATCTACACCGAAACCCTCGTGCGTCGTGGGGATATCTCGATCGAACAGGCCGAAGCCGAACTCGAGCAGTTCAACGCGCGACTGCAGGCCGTCCTCGATGAGGTCCGAACGGTGCCGGTGCCGAGTCTGCAGGGAGTACCGGTCGCCGACATTCCCGACGACCTGCCCGCGCCGCCCACGGGAGTCGACCGCGCGACCTTGCTCGAAATCGCTCGGGTCACGATGAGCGCCCCGGAGGGATTCACGATCCATCCCAAACTCGAACGGCAGTTCGCCCAGCGCCACGCGTTGCTCGACGCCGGTGAGGTCGACTGGGCGCTCGGTGAGGCGCTCGCCTTCGGTTCGCTCGTCGTTGGCGGCTCAAACGTCCGGCTCATGGGTCAGGACTCTCGTCGCGGGACGTTCTCGCACCGTCACGCGGCCTTGATCGACTACGAGAACGGCGCGCAGTACGTGCCCCTCGCCAACCTCGACTCGGCGGCGTTCTTCACGGTGCGTGATTCGTTTCTGAGTGAGTACGCGGCGTTGGGTTTCGACTACGGCTACTCGGTGGAGGCGACCAACACCCTGGTCGCCTGGGAGGCGCAGTTCGGCGACTTCGTGAACGGCGCCGAGATCATCATCGACAACTTCCTCGTCGCCGCCGAAGACAAGTGGGGCCAGCACGCCAGTCTCACGATGCTGCTGCCCCACGGCTACGAAGGCCAGGGACCCGAACACTCGAGTGGGCGTATCGAGCGATTCTTGTCGCTTTGTGCGCGCAACAACATCCGCGTCGCCCAGCCCACCACCGCGGCTCAGTACTTCCACCTACTGCGAAGCCAGGTTCTGCGCGAGAACATCACGCCCTTGATCGTCTTCACCCCGAAGTCGATGCTGCGCGCGGTCGCGACTCGTTCCAAGTTAGAGGAGTTCGAAGTCGGTTCGTTCCAGACGGTGCTCGACGACACGCTGACGGATCACGACGCCGTCGTTCGTGTCGTGATCGCTTCGGGCAAGGTCGCCCACGAGGCGATCGCGCGGCGTGACGAACTCGGCGCACCGGTCGCCGTGGTGCGAGTCGAGCAGCTCTACCCGTGGCCGACTGATCGCCTCGAAGAGGTGTTGACGTCCTATCCCAACGCCGATGAGATCGTGTGGCTCCAGGAAGAGCCCGAGAACATGGGGGCGTGGCCCTTCGTGCACCAGCAGATGCATCACCAGCTGCGAGACAAGAAGGTGCGACACGTGGCGCGCGCCGAATCGGCGAGTCCGGCGACGGGTAGCGGACTCGTACACAGCGCTGAGCAGGCCGACCTCCTGCAACGGTCGATCGGGTGAGTCCGCCCAAGTCCAGTCGACTGCACGTCGTCGTCGACGGCTCGAACCTCGCGACCGAAGGACGTACCGTACCGAGCTTGGTCCAACTCGACGAAGCGGTTCGCTCGTTCATGGACGAGAATCCCCACACCGAGATCATCGTGGTCGTCGACGCGAGTTTCGAGCATCGCGTCGCCGCGAACGAACGGGCCCGCTTCAAAGAGGCCGAACTCGCGGGTGAGATCGTGACGCCGCCGGCCGGCGCGATCGGGCGCGGTGACGCCTTCATCTTGAAGATCGCCCAGCGCATCAACGCGGTCGTGCTCAGCAACGACTCCTTCCAGGAGTTCCACGAGGAGTACCCCTGGCTGTTCGACGCGAACCGACTCATCGGTGGCAAGCCCGTCAAGGGCGTGGGCTGGGTGTTCACGCCGCGCATCCCCGTACGTGGGGCCAAGTCGGGGCGCGCGGTGAAGAAACTCTCGCTGACCCTGCCCGGTGGCACCAAGCCCACCATCGGCACGACCCTGACGCCGGTCAAGGCCGTCAAGGCCCCCAAAAAGGTCGCGAAGGCCCTGAAGGCTCCGGCCAAGTCCGCGAAGAAGGCGACCAAGGTGATCGAGCCGGTCGCCAAGCACGTGGAGGCCCCGAAGAAGGCAGTCAAGAAGACCACGAGCGCGAAGAAGACGACGCCCAAGCTCGTCGCCCCGACGAAGAAAGCGGCCAAGGTCCCCGCCGTTACCAAGACCAAGCCCGCCGAACCCGCCGTGGCGCTGCGGCGCGGGCGCCACCCGGTCAACCCCGAATCGGACTTCGCGTCGTTCAAGAACGCGCACAAGATCGGTTCGAAGATGGATGGCGAGGTGACCGCGTTCACCAGTCACGGTGCGGTCATCAAGGTGAAGTTGCGCGGCGCCAAGTACGTCGAGTGCTACGCGCCGACGACGTCGCTGGGCACGCCCGCGCCCGCTCGAGCTCGCGACGTGCTGAAGCGGGGCGACCATCGCACCTTCCGGTTGGTGACGGTCGACAGTGAACGACGAATCGCGGAGTTGGCCCTGGCGTGAGTGAACTGTCCCTCGACCCCGCGCACTGGTTGCCTCATCGTCCGCCCTTCTTGCTCGTCGACGTCATGGTCAGCATCGAGCCGGGTCTGCGCGCGAGCGGTGAGTGGACCTTGAAGGGGGACGAGTGGTTCTTTCCCGGACATTTTCCGGGTCGTCCGATCACGCCGGGGGTCTTGTTGCTCGAGGCGATCGCCCAGTGCGGAGCGGTGGCGGTGCTGAGCGATCCCCGCTACACCGGACGGCTGCCGTTGTTCGGCGGGGTCGAAGCCGCGCGCTTTCGCCGCCAGGTGGTTCCCGGCGACACGGTCCTGCTCGAGTGTGAGATGACCCGGCTCTCCGCGCGAGGTGGTAAGGGCCACGGACGCGCGAGCGTGCAGGGTCAGGTGGCGGTCCAGGCCGACCTGCTCTTCGTCATCGCCGACGCGACGTGAGACTCGCCACCTGGAACGTCAATTCACTGAGCGCGCGCTGGTCACGCGTGGCGCCGTGGTTAGTCGAACACGGTCCCGACGTCGTCTTGATTCAAGAGACCAAGCAGACCGACGAGAAATTCCCCTTCGCACCCCTGGCCGAACTCGGTTACGAGTCCGCGCACTACGGACAAGGTCAGTGGAACGGCGTGGCGATCCTCTCGCGCGTGGGTATCGCCGACGTGGTGCGAGGTTTTGGCGACGACGACGCCCAGGCCCGTTTCATGGGTGCCACCTGTGGAGGGCTACGGGTCTACTCGTGTTACGTGCCCAACGGGCGGGCGCTCGACGATCCGCACTACACCTACAAGCTCGAGTGGCTGGCCAAACTGGCTCGACTGCTCGAGACGCGCGACCAAAGCCAGCCGGTGGTGGTGGGCGGTGACTTCAACATCGCGCCGACCGACTTGGACTGCTACGACCCCAGCCTCTTCGTGGGCACGACGCACACCAGCGAACCCGAGCGGGCGGCGCTTCGCGCCATCGAAGCGACGGGACTGGTCGACGTGACGCGCGCACTCCACCCCGGCGAGCCCTGCTTCACGTGGTGGGACTACCGCAGTGGCTCGTTCCATCGTGGTTGGGGACTGCGCATCGACCTGCTCTTGGTCAGCGACGGCCTGGCGCGCAAGGCGACCGCGAGTTACGTCGACCGCGAGGCGCGCAAGGGCGAGAAACCCTCGGACCACGCGCCGGTGTTCGTCGAGTTCGACCTCTAACTGAGGCCCTTGGGCAGCACCGCTTCGATGACCATAGGCCCGGGCGTGGCGTACGAACGTCGAAGGGCCAGGACCAATTCGTCGGCCGACGTCGCGCGCACCGCGGGCACGCCGAGTCCGGTCGCCAGTGCGCACAGGTCGAGAGGTGGATCGTCGAGTTCGAGCATGCGTTGGCTCGTGGCGCCCTCGCGTGACGCCCCCACTCGCTGTCGTTCGAGGTTGAGGATGGCGTAGCTTCGATTACTCAACGCCACGACCGTGACGTCGAGTGATTCGCGGGCCATGGTCCAGAGCGCCTGTGGGGTGTACATCAACGAACCGTCCGATTCGAGGCACAGCACTCGGCCGCCACTCGCCACCGCGGCGCCCAGGGCGACCGGCAGTCCGTAGCCGATCGCGCCGCCGGTGAGCGTCATCCAACGGTGGCGTGGACCGTGCTGGGTCGCGCCAAAGAGGTGGACGCCGCTGGTGTTGGACTCGTCGGCGACGATCAAGTCGTCGATCATCGTGGCCCCGATCGCCGCGGCGAAGCTCTGGGTCGTCAGAGCGCCGTTCGGCTCGCTCACCAGCTCGACCCGACCGGTCTCGACCGGCGGGGCGTGGAGGGCCGTCGCCAGTTCCAATAGCGAGGTCCTGGTGTCGGTGCCCGGCGGCGCGAGGTCGATGACGGTGGTCGCGGGGTCCACGAGACGACTGGCGACGTCGGGGTACGCGAAGAAGCCCACGGGCTCTTGGGCGCCCACGAGAATCAACGTCTCGACGTCCTTCAGCTGCGCAAGAGCGAACTCGCTCAAGTAGATCACGCGTTCTGGAGCCGCGAGGCCCCCACCGCGTTCGAGGATCGAGGGGAACGTCTCGAGAAGGAGCCGAGCGCCGCTGGCGTGAGCGACGCGCTGAGCGAGGGTGAGTTGCTCGGCGTCGAGGGCCGAGCCGCCGAGCAGGATCGCCGCACGCGTGCCGCGAAGCGCGTGCGTCGCCGCGGCGAGGTCCGCGTCGTCACACGCCGACGGCGATCGGCGAACGGCCACCGGCCAGGGACCGCCGTGCGTGACGTCGCCCCAGGAGGCGTCCGCGGGCAGGATCAACGTCGCGACCTGTCCCGGAGGTCCGTAGGCGGCACTCAGCGCGTCGGCGGTGTCGCGCGCGACGTGCTCGGGTGCCAGCACGCGACGTTGCCAGCCCTCGAGCGCCGAGGCGAGGGCGCCGATGTCACTCTGGAGCGGCGCGTCGTACTGGGTGTGGTAGGTGGCGTGGTCGCCCACGATCGTGAGCAGCGGCACGTGGGCGCGACGCGCGTTGTGCAGGTTGGCCCAGCCGTTGGCGAGCCCCGGGCCGAGGTGTAACAACGTGCAGGCCGCTCGCGACGAGACGCGGGCGTAGCCGTCGGCGGCGCCCGTGGCGACGCCTTCGAACAGGCAAAGGATGGCCTTCATGCTCGGCGCGTCGTCGAGGCTCGCGACGAAGTGCATCTCGGACGTGCCGGGATTCGCGAAGCACGTCGTGACGTTGTTGGCTTCAAGGGTCGCGAGCAGCGCGTGGGCGCCGTTCACGGCAACGGCCGGTCGTCGAGAAGTCGGTAGGGGTTGAGGAGCTGTTCGGGGTCGAAGATGGCCTTGATCTTGCGCTGGATCATGAGCAGGGTGGGATCGGTCAGCGCGAGGAACGGTGCCTGCTTGTCGCGCCCGATACCGTGTTCTCCCGATATGAGTCCGCCCATGTCGACGCCGAGTGAGAAGAGCTCGTGAAGGAAGACGCGTCGCTTCTCGTCGTCGGGGAGATAGACCGACAGGTGCACGTTCCCGTCGCCGACGTGACCGCAGCCCGTCACGAAGGCGCCGTGTCGCGCCGCGACCTCGCTGGCCTGTTCGAGGAACGTCGGCACGCTCGAGCGCGGTACGACGATATCGATGATCTCGTTGGCCCCGGCGGCTTTGGCGACCCAGAACGCGCGTTCGCGCGCTTCGATCAGGCGAAGTCCCGCACCCGGTGCCAGGACGTACACGTCGAGGGCCTCGGCTTTTTCGACGATCTCGGCGAGGGCTTCGAGGTCGTGGTCCAATTGCTCGCTGGTGCGGGTCTCGAGCATGATGATCAGGTACGCCGCGGCGTCGGCGGCGACGTCCTTGGCGACGCCGAGTTCGAGCGAGGCGGCGTTGGTGATCGCCGACATGGTCAGTACGTCGAGGTACTCGAGGATCGACGGTTCCAGTCCCGAGGCGACGACGCGCGGGACGACCCGCGTGACGTTGTCGAGGTCGCGAAAGGGCACGAGGACCGTGGCCGCGTGCGCCATCTGCGGTGAGAGTCGCAGCGTGATCTCGGTGACCAGGGCGAGGGTGCCCTCGCTGCCGACCACCAGTTGGGTGAGGTCGTAGCCCGAGGAGGACTTCATGACCTTGGCACCGGTGCGAACGATGGTGCCGTCGATCAAGACCAGTTCGAGTCCGAGCACGTGCTGGCGAGTCACGCCGTGGCGAACCGCTCGCATGCCTCCGGCGTTGGTGTTCACGTTGCCGCCCAGCGATCCCGAAAGTTCGCCGGGGTACACCGGATAACGAAGACCGCTCTCGGCGAGTTCCTCGTTCAACTCGCGCAGCGTGATGCCGGGCTGGACGACGGCGACGTGGTCATCGACGTCGAGCTCGAGCAGTCGATTCATCCTCGAGAAGCTGAGTACGATGCCGCCGGCGACAGGCGTCGCCGCGCCGGAGAGGCCGGTGCCGGAACCTCGTGGCGTCAGCGCCACGCCGTGGCGACTCGCGAGTGCGGCGAGTTCGCTCACCTGGCGGGTGTTCGAGGGACGCACGACCGCGAACGGTTCGACGTGAGCGGCGTGCAGGGACTCGTCGTGCAGGTCGTCGGGGTGATGGTGGTCGGCGAACGTGACGGCGTCGGCGTCGACGATTGCGAGGATCTCGCTACGGAGTGCTGGATTTTCCATTTGAGGGCAACGTTAGTTCTGACTGTGCTTGTTCAAGTTCGCGACGGATCGCCGCGAGCCGCGCTCGGCGAGCCTCGCCCGTGAGTGGGGCGTTGCGTTGTTCGATCTCGGCAATCACTCGTTCGATGGGAGCCAAGAAACGTGACGGCGACCGGTCGGGAAATCGCGGATCGTTACGTCCGCGACTCCAGGTGATCAGGAGCGAATCTTCGGCTCGACTGAGCGCCACGTAGGCCAGGCGTTGTTCCTCGGCGATCTGGCTGGGAGACGTCGCGTTGTAGTTGGGTAGCTGACCCTCGGCCCAGCCAATCGCCGCCACGCACTGGAATTCGAGGCCTTTGGCGCGGTGGATCGTCGACAGTGCGACGGCGTCACGCTGGTCGTCGTCGACGCGCCGCGTCCATGATTCGGGGGTGACCAGGAGGTCTGACGCCGGCGAGTGTTCGGGCCCTCGTCGCTCGTAGGGGATGTCGTGTGCGTCAAGAAACCCGGCGACGAGTTCGAGCTGCGCGTTGGTGCGCGCGAGCACGGCCATGGACCGCCACGGGTTGCCCGGTTGGTGCTTGGCGCCGAGCCAGGCCGCGACGTGTTCGGCTTCCTCCTCGTCGGTGTTGTAGGCGCGAATCATCGGCACGTCGCCGTCGTCCTTGGCGGGGGTGATGCCCTGGGCGCCTTGCTCGAGCAGGGTATTGGCGACGGCGATGATGTTGGCCGTTGAACGATGGTTTCGCGTCAGGTCGAGCACGACCGTGTCGGGCCACGTGCGCACGATGTCGACCATCAAGAGCGGGTTGGCGCCGTTGAAACCGTAGATCGACTGGTTCGGGTCGCCCACGCAGAACAAGTCGGGGTCATCCCCGGCCATGGCGCGCAGCATCATGAACTGGAGGGGATTCATGTCTTGGGCCTCATCGACGTAGATGCAACGAGTGCGGTGGCGAAACGACGCCAGGACGTTCGGCTCGTCGCGCAACAGGGCGATCGCTTCACTCAACAGCAAGTCGAAGTCAAGAACGCCCCTGCTGTGACAGAGACCGACGTAGCGGTCCAGTACCTCGGCGAACTGCGACGAGGGTAACGGCGAGTCACGGCGGAGTTTCCTGGCGTTCTTCGCGTAGAGCGCTCCGTTGAAACCCTGGCTCAGCGCCCAACCGATCTCTTGTTCGACGCGCGGTAATTGCCAGTCCTCGAGAACCACGTCGCCGCTCTCGCGCAACTGGGTCGCGAGTGCGGCGACCAGTTTGCGGCGATTCGGTTCGAGTACCAGCGCCTTGAGGTGATGGTCGTCGCGGTACTGGTTCACGAGGTTCAGTGCGGCTCGATGAAAGGTTCCCGCGCGGATGTCACGGATATCGGCGCGCAGCAGTCGTCGGCGAAGTTCGTCGCCCGCCTTTCGCGTGAAGGTCATGGCGAGAACCTGGTCCGGTTCGACCTGCTTATCGGCGATGCGCCGCTGGATGCGTAGGGTCAGCACGTGGGTCTTACCCGAACCAGCCGTCGCGCGCACGAGCAACCGCCGCGCGGGTGACATGACCGCTTCTCGCTGTTCAGGGGTCAGCCCGACGAGCATGTCGTCGCTGAAAGCCACCGGGTCGCTCATAGATATCACGACGCTACCGGTATGACGTGACGTGGCCCTGGTCGCGGTGGCCATTTCAGTAACCTGAGAGGCATGCTGAGTGCCTACGGTGACGGGACTGTCTTCGGTGAACCCTTTGGTGACGGACCGTGTCGCGTGATCTGGCTGCACGGATGGGCCCGCCAGGGCCACGATTTCGCCTCCAGCGCCATAGGACTCGCCGCGCTCGGCACGAGTTCGGTCGCCCTGGACCTGCCGGGATTTGGTTCTTCACCTGCTCCAACGGTCGCCGGGGGAGCGAGGAGTTATGCCCAGTCGATCGTCCCGGTGCTTCGTGAACTCGCTCAAGAGCCGGTGGTTTTGGTGGGCCACTCTCGAGGGGGTTGCATCGCGACCGTCGTCGCCGCCACGCACCCGGACCTGGTCAAATCATTGGTCATAACCGGTTCGCCGCTGGTGCGACGCGAGACGACCGCGAAGTCGCCGTTGCGCTACCGCTTGACCAGGTCCTTGCACTCGCGGGGCCTCGTGAGCCCCCAGAAGATGGAATCGGCCCGGCGCCGCCACGGTTCGTCGGACTACCGCAATGTCTCAGGCATCATGCGCGAGGTGTTCGTCATGATGGTCAACGAGAGCTACGAGTCGGAACTGGCCAAGATCCAGGCCCCGATATATATGGTGTGGGGCGAGAACGACCACGAGGTCCCCGTCGAGGTGGCCAAGAAGGCGGGCGTCTTCGTGAAGAGCCCCCATTCGCTTCGAGTCCTTGACGACGTCGGTCACCTGGTGCCCCTCGAGGCACCGAGCGACCTCGTGCAGACGGTGCTCGAGGCTCTCGCGTGAGCGCGACGAGCCTCGCGCTCGACGCGCTACTCGGGCTGGGACTCGCGGTGGCGTACGCGTGTCAACTGGTGCGTTGGCTGCGCGTGCTCCAGCGTGAGCACTACGAGGCCTCGGCGATGTGGCGTTTCTTCTGGCGTTGGTCAAATCCGCCGGTGGCCTCGGCGCGCGGGTCGAAGTACTGGCGTCATCGACCCCTCACGTTGAGCCACGTGCTGTTGGTCGCGCTCGTGGTGGCGCTCGCGCTGGACGCAGATCGATGGGCGCTTCTCGTGACGATCGTCTTTGGGATTCTGGCTCCCCGGGGGCTCGCACTGAAGGGTCGAACGGGCGCGCTGAACTGGACGAGGCGACTGCGGGCGGTGGCGGTTGTCGCGAGCGTGCTCGCCGCGGTGATCGTCTCACTGGGGCTCGCGAGTGCTCGTCCGTGGCTCGTGGGCGCTCTCGTGGTCTGGCTGACGCCGGCGTTGGTGGGTGCGGCGACCGTGCTGCTCGCCCCCTACGAACGTCGACTCGCGCAACGCTACGTCGATCAGGCGAGCGCACGGCTGGCGCGCGTGAACCCGGTCATCGTGGGTATCACCGGCTCCTACGGCAAGACCTCGACCAAGAACCACCTCGCGACGTTGCTCGCTGATCAAGGCGGCGTGGTGTCCTCGCCGAAGAGTTTCAACAACCGAGCGGGGCTCAGTCGGACGATCAACGAGAAACTCGCCGACGACACGAGGGTCCTCATCGCCGAGATGGGCACCTACGGTCCCGGTGAGATCGCCGAACTGTGCTCGTGGTGTCCACCATCGATCGCGGTGGTGACCGCGATCGGACCCGTGCACCTCGAGCGCATGAAGAGTCTCGACGTCATCGAAAGTGCCAAGTTCGAGATCACCGGTCCCGCGTCGTGCGTGGTGTTGAACGTTGACGACCAACGCCTCGCTCGCTGGGTGGCGCGCCTCGAGCTGCTGGGCAAGCGAGTTCGAACCGTCGGCTCGTCGAGCGCGACGGCGTCGGTCCGGGTGGTCGGCCATGATGCTCACTGGCGCGTGTTCGTCGATGGCGAAGACGTGGGGTCGATCGAACAGGTGCGAGGACTGCAACCCACGAACGTGGCATGCGCCATCGGGGCCGCCCTCGAGGTTGGCGTCGCTCTGGGCGACGTCGTTGCTCGATTGCGCGATCTGATGCCCGTGGCGAATCGGTCACAGGTCGCGGTGGCGGCGTCGGGCGCCACGGTCATCGACGACACGTTCAACGCGAATCCCGCGAGCGCTCGTGCGGCGTTGTCGTTACTAGCCAGCTTGGGACTGCCGGGACGCACGGTCGTAGTGACCCCCGGACTGATCGAACTGGGACCGAGCCAGTTCGAGGAGAACTGCGTGCTCGCCCACGAGATTGAAACCGTCGGCGCGCAGTTGGTAGTCGTCGGTCGCACCAACGCCAAGTCCCTCTGCCACGGCTATAAGGGCACGGCGCTGCGATTCGACACGCGCGAAGCGGCCGTGGCGTGGGTTCGCTCGAGCCTGTCGGGCGGTGACGGGGCGCTGTATTTGAACGACCTGCCCGACCACTACCCTTGAGTGCTTGATGAAGGTCCAGCGAGGTGATGGTGACTAGCGGCGTACTTTTCGGGGGTCCCACGCCCGAGCACGACATTTCGATCCTCACGGGGCTGCAGGCCTTGCGCGCGCTGGCCAACGACGGTCTCGACGTCCAGGGCATCTACTGGACCAAGACCGGTTCGTTCCACGCGGTGCCCAGTGACGTCGAGGCGGAATCGTTCATCGATGGTCTGCCCCGGGGCTCGAGTGAACTGACGTTGCGCGTTGGCGCCGAGGGTGGCTTCTACGCCCCCGGGTCGAAGTTGGCGAGAGACCGTCGACTCGAGTTGGACGCGGTCGTGCTCTGCACGCACGGCGGGCCGGGCGAAGACGGCACCCTGCAGGCGGTGCTCGACCTCGCGGGCGTCTGCTACAGCGGCCCGACGGTCGCCGGTGCCGCGCTGGGCATGGACAAGTGGTCCTTTGGCGCCGTGGTCGCCTCGGCGGGTCTGGCGACGCTGCCGAGAGTCCTGCTCGAGTCCTCGACGACGTCGGTGCCCTTCGAGGGTCCCTATATCTTGAAGCCCCGATTCGGTGGATCGTCCATCGGCATCGACGTGGTGAGCGATCTCGCCACGGCGCGCGCGAGATTGTCGACCAATCCGCACCTGAAATCGGGCTGCGTCCTCGAGCCCTATCGTGGCGACCTGACCGACGTCCAGGTGGCGATCCGCACCTACCCGGTGCTCAGCATCTCGTCGATCGAGAAGCCGCTACGACGAACGACGAGCGCGGAGATCTTGAACTATCGCGACAAGTACGTGGGTGGCGAAGGAATGGTCTCGGCCCCGCGTGAACTGCCCGCCGTGCTCGCAGCGGGTCAGCGCGAATGGATCGAGGACAGTGCGCGGCTCGTCGCCGAGATCGCGGCCGTGCGCGGCGTCACGCGCGTGGACTTCCTCTGGAGCGAGAGCGAAGTGTACGTCAACGAGATCAACACGATCCCGGGGTCGCTGTCGAAATACCTGTTCGTCGATCCGCCGGTCACGTTCGTGGCGCTACTGCGTGACCTGATTGCCGAGGCGATTGAACGACCAGCCCACCGCTACAGCGCCGCTGGTGCCGACGGTCTGGTCCTTCGTTCGGCTGGATCGATCGCCGCCAAACTCGCGTAGCCGCGGAACTCGGCTGAGCGCCTCGGAGAGCGCGTCGCTGTAGGGGTCCACGAGCAGACCCTGGCGCAGCGCCCAAAACGCCAGTTCGTACTGCTCGTCGAGCATCGCCTCGTGGTGCACGAGCAGGGCGGCCCATTCACCGTCTCGCTGAAGCTGGGCGAACGAACCCTCGACGAGGAACCACTCAAAGCCCCGAAGCGCGCTGGCGAGGGGCTCACCGACCACTAGTTGCAACGCCTCGCGGGCGCGCACCGCGGCCTCCTTCGAGTTGAGGGTCCGCGCGGTCCTCACGAGGGCGTGGAAATCCTCGACGTCGCTCGTGATGCCGTGGGTCGTGTAGAGACCGAGCGAGGTCACCGGATGCAACCGGACCCCGGCGTCGTCGGCGCCCAGACTGCGGCGCACGGCGCTGGCGGTGTTGGCGAGCGTCCGAGCAGACGCGTCCACGTCGGCGCGGCTGAGTACGCGGGTGCGTAGCCGCTCACCGGTCACTGGCTCACGTCGGTGGAGGGCGAGGTACGCGACCATCTCGACACACCGTCGACGAAGCGTCGGTGTGAACGCTTCGGCGAGGCCAGTGATCTGCGGGTCGACTCGCAAGAGCAGCACCCGCACGTCACCGCGCGTCGTGATCGGATCGGGCGTCGCGGGTTCGCTCGTCGGCGCGTAACGAAACGGCGTGGGCGATCGTGCGTCGCCGGTCCGCTCGAGGGTGATACAGCACGCACGCAGTTCCTCGTCGAGTTCGTCCGCGCGACCCACGTAGATCACCGTCGCGGCCCGGAGACTGCGGATGGCGAGGGCCCGCACGAGTTGGTCAAGCGTCGATTCGAACACCAGACGACCACTGTGTAGAGCCACGCACGAGGCGATCACCTCGTCGCTCGAGGTTGTAGCGTCGACGGCGAGACTTCCTCCCTCGCGCGAGAACGCCAGAAGAGTCCCCTCGTCGTCGTGGCCCAAGACTCGAACGACGATCGCGTCGGTGCTCGATGACGGTGCCCGCGCGACCACGTCGGGCGTCACGTGGATGATGCCACTGGTCTGGTCGCCGATGAGCGCGCGCACCTGGGCGAGCAGCGTCGGATCGAGATTTCGCAGCAAGTCGACGTCGGCGTCGACGTCGTGCTCGCCGGGTTCACTCTCTTGTTGGTGCAACTGGTCGAAACGTCGCTTGGCGACCAACGCCAGGGGAAGACCACCCGCGAGCGCCGACGGTTCTTTGGCGGGGCGAGGTCGATCGACCCGTCGGGTCGTGGCGTCCTTCAGCCAACTCGACGTGGCGACGGACGCAGCGACCGGGGTCGGGGTTCGCGTCGTGGCTCCCGACGCGCCCGGCGTGATGAGAAAGGGGAGTGCCGCGACGAGCAGGCCGGCGAGCCACGCGCTCCCGTTGGCGTTGAGTCGACTCCCGCGGCGAAGGTGCACGACGTTGGTGACGAGTTGGACGAGGAAGGCGAACCAGAAGAGCGCCAGGGCTACGAGGAGCACTCGCACCAGGACGCCGTTGGATTCGTGTCGGGTGAGTTCCCACTTGCTGGCGACAACGAAGGGAAGCAGTACGAAGTAGGCGACCAGGGCGATGCCGTGCAGCGGGCCCGATCCAAATCGCTTTAGTGCTCCGGGATCAGTAGCCACGTCAGTGACGCCCCCGTCGTTGCTGAGGCGATCTGAAGTTGGCACTGAAGATTGGTGAGAAGAACGACCGAACCACTGATCGAGCGCGAGGAGGAGGGGCAGTTGAGTTGGTCGAGGCTCGGCGAGGTCGTCGTGAGGTTCCAGACGCCCGGACCCTGTAGCGGGATGTCGACGACGCGAAGCGTCGACGTGAGAAGACCTTCGAGATCGCCGTTCGCGACGTTCGCGCTGGGAGTGGGCGCGGTAGTCACGACGGTCGAGCTGGTCGCGTCGTCGTAGGGTGCGCCAATCGTCAGGGTCGTCGTCGTGCTCGGCGCCGAGGTCGGTGTTGGCGCCGAGGTGGTCGTCGTACTCGCCGTGATCGAGATCTTCGAGGCGCGCGCGTCGTTCGCGCGCCGGTGCGCCGCGGGCGTCGTGCCCGAGCTCGTCAAAGTAAAGACCAGGACCAGCAGCAGTAGTGGACTCGACCACATCAGCAGATGAGCCCCCCGAAGGGTAAATCGTGATTTGGTCATGGTCCTCGAAGGATAGGGGTATTGGTGGGAAATTGCTATTCACGAACGTACTGTTCCTCTCTCGTTCGCTACAGCAGGTGACGAACCGCGAAGTGCCGCAATTCGGCCTGGAGCGAACCCGGGGCGCTGCGGTCTTCGGTCGCGAGTTCGCGCAGGGTTCGACCCTCGAAGACCCGCGCGTAGGTCAGATGAGCGATCCTTTCGTACTGGCTACCACGAAAGCTGACGAGGCGTGCGAGGAGGGGAGAGTCTTCTCGCGCCGGCTCGTCGCCCTGTTCGAAGTACGACACCGCTCGGCGGGCGGCCTTCTCCTTGAGCAACCAGCGACGAAGCCGACCGCGCAGCGCCGACAAGATGTCCGGTGCGGCGTACTGGCGAGATTCGCCGGCCCAGTCCACGAGGAGTTCACTCGCGAGCCCGAGCGCCATGGCGAGGGTCTCGCTCGGATCATCGACGATGCCCTCACCGAATCGCAGTTGCCGGCACACCGAGACGATGCCCGGCAGCAGCGTCTGGAGCAGGGCCCGGTGGATCGCGGGATCGCTCGATTCCTCGAGGAGCGCGCGCACGATCTCGGCCCGCTCGAGCACGCAGCGTCCGCCACCGCGCTCGAGGAGTTTGACCACGTCCCACAGGTCCTCGAGCGATTCCAAGCCCAGGCTCGGATGGCGTGTTGTCAGCATTTCGAGGGCCTTTCGTGCCTCGCTCGTTCGTCCCACGCACGCCCATTCGCGCCGTAGTTGTCCCAGTACGTCTGCTTTAGTTGTCATGGCGACCAGTACAGGTTCGCTGACGCAGTGGGCGATGACTCTCCTGGCGCCGTGTCGGGGTACGTTCCTCATGACCCGCAGTGTGACCTGGTCCACGCACTATCGCGCGCACATGGTCAGGACGTAGGCTGTCGCCATGGACATTGAAGCCTTCTACGAGCAAAACGAAGCGCGCCGCGAGAGCGCCGAATTCGAATTCGGTTCGGAGTGGACCGACGCCTCGGACAATGAGTACGAGTTGTCGTGGGTCGAAGCGACCGGCGAGCTCTACCTGATGGTCGAACCCGAAGCCGAGGTCAACGAGGACATGTTCGGCGACTTCCTAGTGTCCGACGAAGCGGTCAACGACCTCACCGTCGTCGTCATCGCCAAGGTCCCCTCACTGGTCGCCCTCGAGGATCAACTACGGGGCTGGGAGGACGCGATGCTCGAAGAGAACTCGCTCGCGTGGCTCTACGAGCGTTTTCCTGCTTCGTAATCAGTTCAGGTACGGCGCCGAGGAGTCGGCGACCTGACAGATACGCGTCAGTGACGCAATGACGTCGGGCAATGGCACGCGTTCGGCCTCGTTGATGGTGGTCTGCAGGGCGTTCCAACTTCCGTCCTGGGAGGTGGCGTCCGCCGCGGATTGGGTTCCCCGCAAGAGTTCCGCGAGAGCCTGGGCCTGAAGGTGCGAGTGTTTCACCGCGCTGAGACCCGGTTCGTCACTACGTCGCTCGATTGCGATGGCCCGGTGGACGTATCGGCACGATTGGCGAGCGTCGCTCACCGCGGCCCCGACGCCGCAGGAACTGAGTAACACGCCCGCGATCGCCAGGGGCGCAAGTATCGAGAAGAGTCGCTTCAGCCGAGCCACGAGTCGGCGGCCTGCAACAGGAAGTCGCTGACGCTGTGCCCGCGCTCGAAGATGTCGCACAGGGGGTCCTCGCCCTTGGCGACTTGACTGAGCGAGATCGCTCGACGCGCCACGATCGAGATCCGACGTTCGCTCGCCTCGGTCGGCGACTCGAACGTGTCGGTCGCGGTCACTTCGAGTGGCATCTCCATCCCGCCGATCGGTGCCAGGTCGATGGCGAGTCGAAGGAGGTCGGGTCCGTGCGGCATGGGTGGCAAACTCCAGGTGAGCACGAGCGGGAAGTGGAACTCGTCGGGCGGGTCGACGTCGTCGGGCAGTCCGAGGACGGCGTCCTCGAAGGCCAAGAGCGTACGCGGGTCAACGTCGAGCTCGATGTGAAGGTCAATCGGCCCTCCGCAGCCGTCTTCGGGGTGAAGGTCGACCTCCCAGGCCTGACGCAAGGAATAGGTCTCGACGAAGTGGCGTTCGTCGTGAACGTGGAACCCGTGGGTAACCGCATGATCCTTGAGGTCAGCAACGAAACCTGCAACATCAATGGCGGCCATTGCTATTCAGGATAGTGGGTAGGCCCACTAGCGTGATTACGTGAGCGATGACATTTTGGCGCCCCTTCGCGCGTGCGCGCTCGAAATCGGGGAGTCGGTGAAAAACCATCGCCGACGTGGCTTTTCTGGCGTGCGTGCGACGCAGTACCACCTCGACCTCGTGGCCGATGACGTCGCGCTTCGTGTTCTCGGTGGCGCGGGATTTCGAATAGTGAGTGAAGAATCGGGTGTCAGTGGAAGCGGTGAGTTCACGGTGGTCGTCGATCCGATCGACGGATCGACGAACTGTGATCGCGGTGTGCCGTTCTACGCGACGAGTCTGGCGGTCCTTCGTGGCACGGAACTGGTCGCGGGACTGGTCATGAACCAAGCCGACGGGACAATCTTCGAGGCCGAGAAGTCAAGTGGCGCCACTCGCGACGGCGAGTCGATTCGAGTGAGCGGCCAGACTCGCGGTGACCAATCGATCATGAGTTTCTCCGGCTTGCCGTCTCGTCACCTCGGTTGGTCCCAGTGCCGTTCCATGGGAGCGGCGAGCCTCGAGATCTGCCTGGTGGCTGACGGTTCCTTTGACGTCTACGGCGTCGCCAACCAATCATCACTGAATCCGTGGGACTACCTGGCTGGTCTGTTGATCCTGCGAGAAGCCGGAGGTGTCGCGGGTGACTACCAGGGCGACGAGCTCGAGACGTCCGAGGCCGTTCTGCGTCATCCGATCTTTTGTGCGTCGCCGGCACTCTTGGCGTTCATGATCGCCGCAGGGCCCGTTTAGTCGATCGGGCCGCTACCGGGAGTCGCGCCGACACAGGGCCATGCCACGGCGTCGGGCTTCGTCGTAGGGCAGGCGCCACTGGGTGGACAACCGCTTGATCTCTCGGTCGAAGGTTCGCTGCGTCGAGGCGCGCGCTCGTTTGAGGTCGGCCGAAGGCCCCTTCTCTTGAAGCTCATCGAACACCTGGTTGAGGTAGTCCAGTACCAACACGCGGTCGTGGAGATCGCCGAGTACCGACTGCACCTTTTCGAGCGAGCTCGCCAGTTCCTCGGCGGGTGAACCGAACACGAGAGCGGCGAGGACGGCACTGTAACGAACTCTCTTGGCGAGTATGCGAATATCGTGCAGTTGCTCGAAGTTTGGCTTGGGGCCGAAGGATTCGGTGCCCTCGACCAGCGCACCGAGCGCGTCACGAAGCCCGACCATGAGCACGTCTGCGGCGGCGATGCTCGCCTGCGCGTTGAGAGGAGGGCGGACGACCGCTTCAGCCAGGGTGGCCATGAGGTGCTGGTACCGGTCCGACGTAAGCAGGCGTTGCACCTTCTCGTCCTCACGACGGGCTTGGTCATCGAGTTGCGCGCGCAACTCTGCGGCGAGCCAGGTGGGAAAACCTCGGGCCACGCGACTGACGAGCGAGGTACGTACGTCGAGGTCGCGCCGACGTCCGAGCGTCTTGCCCAACCACTTCAGCTCCACGAGCAAGTGAGTGAGCGCCTCGGGTCGCAAGACCGGCTTCATGAGCATGAGTTCTGCACGGAGGCGGCGTGAGGACACGCGAAGCTGGTGCACGCCTTCTGGGTTTGCGCCTTCGCGGGCCAGTGGATCGAAGTGGAGGAGATTTCCCACCTCGTTGCCAACGAAGAGACGAACGACGTCACTCGACCGAGGTGCCGCGCTGTTGTCGACGCGGTCTTTTCCGCTGCCCATACGCGCCACCTTACGCAGGTTCTCTCCTTCGGTGTCGAGTGGACGCGAGGGTGAAGATTCTTCTAGGTCAGGTGGATCGGCGTGCCGTTCGGGTAGTGAGTGCCGTTGCGAGCACGTGATGGACGTTCAGAAGTGCCCTTCGAAGAGAACTAGACTCGTCACCTTGCGGGCGCTTAGCTCAGTTGGTTAGAGCAGCTGATTTACACTCAGCAGGTCGGGGGTTCGAGTCCCTCAGCGCCCACCAAGTTTTAGTCAGTTCCCCGAAGGTACTCCTACTTACTACTACGAGAACAATTGGTTCGAACGAGCTCACAACGACCAAGGTCGCAAGCATGCACTGGGTGACGAGCGACTTACCGGACCTGTGAGAGATCTAGCTGTTGGCGACGAACGTCTTTCGCTTGTACTGCCAGATCGCAAGGGCATACATGATGACCAGAATGCCAACGCTCCACACCAGTGCCAGCCAAACTTTGTTACCGGGCGTGCCAGCAGTGAGCAACGAACGCATGGTTTCAATGATTGGAGTGAAAGGCTGGTTCTCAGCGAAGCTACGTAAGACTGGCGTCATCGAGCTAGTCGGAACAAATGACGGGCTTATGAAGATCAACAACAACAGAATGTAGCTAAACGAACCTGCGCCCTCAGCCGACTTTGCCCACAGTCCGAAGAATATTGCCATCCACGTCGTCGCCAGCGTGAGAAGGGCGACCAGTCCAGCGAATAACAGCCACTCAACGAGTCCAGCACTGGTACGGAAGCCAATAGCAAAGGCTACTGCTAGTACTAACACCGACGAAAACAAGTTGGACAAGGTTGAAGACAATGCTTGCCCACTCAAAATCGAGGAGGGGGCTACAGGCATAGTGCGAAATCGGTTGATGATTCCTTTTTGGATATCTGTGTTGAGACGAAACGCCGCATAGGCAATGCCGCTAATCACCGTCATCACGATGATTCCCGGAGTGATGAAGTCAACGTACTTGATCGAACCGGTTTGATGAGCGAGTGCACCGCCTAAGACATAGACGAACATCAGCATCAACGCAATCGGCATCAACACAACCGTAATGATGGTGTCCGGGCTGCGAACAATGTGGCGCAAACTTCGTTTAGCCATTGTCCAGGTGTCTCTCAGAGCTCGCATGATTGCTTCTCCTCCGTTTTGTTGCTCGTCAACTTGAAGAACACGTCGTCAAGTGTTGGTATCTGTTGCGAGAAGTCGGACGGCTCGAGCTTCGCATCGCGGAGACGAATGAACACTTCGGCGATCTTCGTCGCACTACCACCGGTCGCGACGGTCAGCGTCAGGTCATGTCTCTCGGTGATCGAGAAGTCATGTTCTAATGCACTGATTGCAGTTGAGAACTGCTTTTCGTCATGAAAGGTGAACTTAACCAGGCCACTGGGTACAAGCTTCTTGAGTTCGTCCGCTGTGCCGTTGGCGATAATTTTGCCGTGGTGTAGCACAGCGATAGTGTCCGCTAGCTCGTCGGCCTCTTCGAGGTATTGAGTGGTCAGAAACACTGTCGTGCCACTATTGGCAAGTGTTCGAACTGTTTGCCACATGTCGTTGCGTGCTTCAGGGTCAAGTCCATTGGTCGGCTCATCCAAAAAGATGATTGAGGGATTGCCAATAAGACTCATGGCAATGTCCAGCCGTCGCCGCATACCACCAGAGAATGTCGCAACTCGTCGATCGGCGGCATCGGTAAGATCGAACTTCTTCAGTAGGTCAACCGCTGTTTGCCCCGAGTTATTCTCGTGGCGCAAATCACCGATGAGCTCTAGGTTTTCGCGGGCAGTGAGAATGTCGTCAACTGCTGCGAACTGTCCGGTCAGGCTAATGTGCCGGCGCACTTTGTTGGGGGCCTTAGCAACATCTATACCGCCAACCGTTGCGTTGCCTGCGTCGGCCCTAACAAGCGTTGTCAGGATATTGATGACGGTGGTCTTACCTGCGCCGTTACTTCCGAGAAGCGCAAATACAGTCCCGCTTTCAACTGTAAAGTCGACTCCCTTAAGGACGGCGTTCTCTTTGTAGGATTTCTCTAACTTACTAACCGCAATTGCTGGTTCCATTATTTCGCCTTGTTCCTTTTCGCTGCTTGACTCTCTTGGTGATAGGTATTCCATTCCCCGTACAGTTGCGGCAATCTTTCTGCCAGAAACTCATTGAGAGAAAGAACGACCTCGAGTGCTTGGCGTCGCTCAAGTGAGGTCTTTCCCAGAAGTTCAAGCCCTTCACGCGCCAAACTCGCCATCCGCTGGTATTCGGTCGGGTCAAAGCCCAAGTTCTCCCGACCAAGTGGGTTAAGACCGATCAAGTCGGCCCGCGTGCCTGCGGGACGCGAACGATGGATCAGTTTTTGTGTCTCCAGCATCTTGACGGCATTGTTAATCGCACTGCGGCTTGCCAGGAGGGTGTCGGCGATTTCGTTGATCGTTTGCTCCGCAGGCTCGCAGACGTACAGATAGCCGATCAGGCGGCCGGCCACAGGCGGAAAGCCGTAGCGCTCGGCATAAAAACGACCTAGATGGTCACAGAAGATTAGTACTTTGTCTCGATCCATGGCCTCAGTGTATACATAAATGTGAAATAACACAAATACGTGTCAGTTGGGCTATACACAACATCACGCAGTTAGCCACCGCCAATGACGCGAACGCGCAATGATCTCGATCATGCGTATGGTGTCAAAGGATTTGTGGTCCTCGAAGAGAGTTACGCACCGTGTTTGCACAGAATCCAATTTGCTTGCCGATCTCAACAGGCGAAATGCCGGATGCGTGCAACTTCACCATCGCGTCAATCTCCTCAGATGTTGGAGACTGACCCCTCATCGAGATTCCGCTCTTCTTGAGCCGCTCAGCGACAGTTAAGCGGTGACAGCCGAATTCAGCCGCTAACTCGTACACAGTGGCTCCTGCCTTGTATTTTTCGGCCATTTCGGCCACCTGAACCTCAGTGAGCCGCCTCTGTCGTTGACGGATTGAGCCATTTAGTCGATAATCAGAGGAGGTGATAACTTCCAGGGCTTGCTTCTCCAGATGGCCTTCTTTTAGAAGTAACCATTTGTTTGAGTCAGCAGTGGATAGGGCCACTTGATGTTGTCAAAAGTGCAACGTTGTCCCTCATGGATTACGTGTTTGCACTTCCGATCGCTCCAAAACGAAAAGTGTTTCGTTCGAACCCTTACTGGAGAGTTTGCGGTGTCGGGGTGCGCTGTTGCGACGGGATGGTCTCCTTTCGCAACAGAGGTGACCTGATTTGAAAGCAGAGCCGAAGGCTTCTCTGCTACGCATTGTCTGCGACGTTTCATCTAGATGTGGAAGTCACGCGGCCTCGGCTTGGAGCGCTTCAGTCACAGCTTGCCGAGCGCCGATCCGTGCCGGGACCAAGGTGAGGAGCGCCATTGCGAGCAGCGTCCCAATGAAAGTCGCAGCGAGCCAGGGCCAGAGCGCGGAGGTGAGACTCCCACCGTGAACCGCGACCTTAAACAACAGCAAGCCGAGGGGAACACCGATGATGGCGCCGGGGAGCGCGGATAGAACTTGCGCGACGATTAGTCCCTCACTGACCTGACGAATCCGCGCGCCGAGGGCGCGCATCAAAGCCGAGGCACGTCGTGCGTCGAGAACGGTCGCCCAGGTGGTGAAGATTGCGTTGAGTACTGCCAAGGCGACGAGCATGATCGTGATAACTGTGAGCATTTGTTCGTCCCGATTGATGACGGGGTTAGACAAACCGCCGGCCGTTAGCGCTGACGCGCCGGCGAGCCGGCCGTCAGCGAACGCGTGAAAGGCGAGCACCGTGACGATCCCCGTGACCGTGACTGCAACGTTCGCCGTGCTCAGCAGCGCTCGCCTCGGTCGGCGCGCGACGAGTCGGAGTCCGAACAATGCGGGAATGGGAAGCCACCCGGAGATCCCAATGAGCGCACCTCGACGCTTGGGCGCGCGCGCCACATCGTTCAGGGCATCCACGGTGCTACTGCGCGCCGCGCGAACGGACGGCACGAGGGTCGCGGCGAGCGCGACGACGAGCGCCAGGGCGATCACGTCGACGTCGGTGACTGGTGAGAACGACGGCGCTCCCGCGCTGCCGATAAGTGCCGCACCGGGTTTGGTGACCAGCGGCGAGGCGAGCCATCCGGCTACGAGTCCGACAACCGCCGCGAACAGTGCGAGCACAAGATTCTCGGCAAGAAATGTTGCCGCTACGATGCCGGGCGTGGCGCCAACGGCCTTCAGGAGACCGACGCGACGTGCGTACTCCGACAACCGGCGACCGACGAGGACCGCCACGCTCGCAATCGCCAGCAGCGCAAGCAATATCGCCCCCGGTTCGATCACACCGTGCCCGTCTTGGATTAGTTTCGCATCTTCCGTCGCAATCCCTTCCCAGGTCGAGAACGTGGGAGCGGTGGCGTCGCCAAACGTCGTATCGGCGCGTTTGTACGCGAACGCTTGAGCGCCGTCAGGGTTCGTGAGTTTCAAATTCAGGGCGTAGACCGTGATCGGGTTTGCCTTTGACGTGAGCCCGATAACGTTCGCGCTGGTAATCCAGATCTGGCCGACGTCGTCAGAGCTACTGAGTTTCCTGTGCCCCGGAAGCGATAGAAATGGGACGTCGAAATGAATTGGACAGGCGTTCGAGAACTGTGACGCCGCTGCAGTACCTGCCAACATCGTCCCGTTGCAGAGGTTCGGATAGGGCGCCTGCGCGGCGGTCACGGCGATGCCCGCGACTGTGAACGATTTTCCGTTCAGGGTGACCTTGTCGCTTACCGAGACTCCGAGTGCGTAGGCGAAGGTGCGCTGGATAACAATGCCGCCCGGCCGTACCCAGTGGCCCGCTGTGAGGAGCGGCTGGTCGATGGAGGCCGGTGCCGTAGTTCGGCCCTCTGCCCAGACGTCGGCAACGCGCCCCTCGAAGCGGATCGTGGCTGAGACAACGGGATACGGCCCACCAGACGCCGAAACTGCGGGGGCGTCCATAAGGGACTTCGCCTGGGTGGTCGACGTGAGATAGGCGGTGACGTCAGGCCCCTTCGTTTGGGTACGAGTCGTCGCGTAGGGGTGCTGAGTGGTCACCCCGTTCATGGCGAGCCCCATCGTCAGCGTCGCGGCGGCCATTGCGATCGCCACCACCAGCAGCGCCGCCTGTGCCGCATGGTGTCGCACGTCTCGGGCAGCCAGACGAAAAATGACCGTGAAGCGGCCCACGGTCATCGCTCCAAGTTCACGAGATTGCCGAGGTTGCCCCGGGTTCCCCCGGTGAGGCGCGTCTCGTCGACGAATGCCCCGTCACGCATCGAGATGAGCCGATCTGCCGTCGCGGCGACTCGTTCGTCGTGGGTGACGATCACGAGCGTCAGTCCCGACGTGCGCAACCGTTCGAGGAGTCGAAGCACCTCGAGCGTCGCGGTGCTGTCGAGGTTCCCGGTCGGTTCGTCGGCAAGCACGAGCGTCGGCCCGTTGACCACTGCCCGGGCGATTGCGACGCGTTGGCGTTGACCACCTGAAAGCGCAGAGGGGAGGTGGTTCCTTCGATCAGCGAGTCCCACTTCTTCGAGCAGCGACGTCGCTCGCGCCCGGGCGTCGCGGGGCGAGCGTCCGGCCAAGAGTGCCGGCAGTTCGACATTCTCTCTCGCGGTGAGCTCGTCCATGAGGTAGAACGCCTGGAAGATGAAGCCGATCTCTCGTCGTCGTAACTGTGCGAGGGCACGCTCACCGAGGTGGTCGATACGGCGCCCGTCTAGCCAGATCTCGCCATCCGACGGTCGGTCGAGACCTCCGAGCAAATGAAGGAGCGTTGACTTGCCACAGCCGCTCGGGCCCATCACGGCGACGGTCTCGCTTCGAGCAATATCGACGTCAATGCCGACCAGGGCGCGAATTAGGCCTTCATCCTTGCCATATTCTTTTCGTAGTCCTCGCGCGATTACTAGCGTTTTCTCGGATTCCTTCACCGGATTTTCCTCTTTCATGGGTTCTCTCATCGTTTCGTCCAATTCGCTTCGCAGGCCTCCAGCCAGCGCAGGTCGGCCTGGAGCCGGAGGACGATTCCTTCGAGCAGCAGTGCCGCGTCAGAGCCGTCGACCTCGGCCATTTCGGCCCGTTGAGCGTCGCGAATCCAGCGCAGCAGCTCGCGGCGTTGGACGTCGATGAGGGCGATTGGATCGGCGAGGCCTGCCTGTGCCGCAGTAATGAGTTTCAAGTGGAATTCGGCTATGTCAGGCTTGGGCCAGGTGACTTCGGCGAGCCACTCGGCAACACGCTCCTGTCCGGTCGGCGTGAGTTCGTAGATCTTCCGTTCAGGGCCTTCAGAGGCGTCGGTGATCGCAAGCGTCACGAGGCCAGTCCTCTCCAGGCGGGACAGGGTGACATAGATCTGGCCTGCGTTGATGTTCTTACCCAAGGGGCCGAGCGCCTGATCGAGCCGAGCGCGGAGCTGGTAACCCTGAGAGGGCTCCTTTGCCAGCATTGCCAGGACAACTTCTTGCTGCATCATGTCTCCATATAACCGTTATGTACAGCATAACGGTTATATTAGGGAACGTCAATCGGTGGCTTAAAGCTTCTGATCACTCGAACCGCGGTGCTCCCGCGCTCTAGTGCCTGCCTCCGTCTACCGCTTCCCGAAACGTCAACTTCTCTTGGTCATTGTCGTTTCTGCTCGGAATCTTGTTGACAATCCCAAAAGCGCGGAGTACATAGAAAGGGGCGTCCCTCGGGCGACACAAGGTTCGAGCAAACCGTGCTCAGGACGCCGCTCAGGCCTCCGGGTGGCTCAGTTGGGCCGTGCAGGCGGGGCGTCCTACCTGGTGAACGAGGGCGCAAGGGGGTTCGAACATAGTCGCGTTACCTCCACCACGTGACCTGTATCCCATTTAGAGTGACGTTCTGCGCGAGTAGTTCACCATTGGATCAGCCGGTGGCGGACCAGTTTGCCTTTTCGAGCCCTTCTTTCAGCCGCTAAAGGATGCTGGCGTGCGTCTCTTTGTCACAATGCAAGCTGGACTTGATGGCACCACCGTGGCCGAGGTGGTTCGAGTCAGTCAGTGCATCGACGTTCACGGATGTCTCTACAGCGACGTCGGGAGCATCAGGTTTCTCGTCGGAGAAGCATCGCAAGTCATAGCCACCGAATTCGAGTGGGAACGCGTTGATGCCAACGAGTTTCGCGTCACCGAAGGCCCCGCTCGTCGCACCACCGTGGACGTCACAATCTGCACGTACTCCACCACGGCCGGGACCTTCTTCGCCGTCGTTGTTCGCTGCACCTTGACCTCGGACGTGGCGGAATCGTTGGCCACTGGCGATTCCCTGGTACGAACCACGGTGGTCACTTCGGTTTCCTGCTGAATTCGCTCGTCCAACCTGGACGCGCTCACCGAATCGTTCCGGCGTTCCGTGCCGTCACGACGCCTGTTCGATGCGCAGTCTGTTGCCCGCTGGATCACGCACGGCCGCGTCTCGAACTCCCCACGGCTGGGTCGCGGGTTCTTGCAAGACCTCAACACCGGGGGTGCTGGCGATCTTGGCGAACGTGGCGTCGAGGTCCGGACACCGGAAGTGGACCGGGTACAGTTCGCCCTTGGCGAGCAGTGCCGTCAGTGCGTCCCCGTCCTCTTGGGACCGGCCACCGTGAGGCTGGGATAAGACGATCCCAATTTCGGGTTGGGAGTCGGTCACGAGCGTGATCCACCGGAAGCCGCAGTTGGCGACGTCCAGCGTGACGGTTAATCCAAGCGCGTCGCGATAGAAGATCAGTGCGGCCTCGGGGTCGTCGACGGTGATGTGAACGGTGCTGAGTGTGATTGACATGCCACGAGATTAGGTCAGGGTGTTGGCAGTTGCTTCTTCGAAACTGCTGACTTCGTGTCGCTTGGTTCCACCTTTGCGAGGTCGCGAGAGGACCATCATCTGACACGGTGCGACGATTCGCTCGGCGTCGTGGTTGCGGTCGCGGTAGTCCGAGGGTGATTCGCCCACGAGTTGGGTGAAGCGCGTGGAGAATGAACCGAGACTCGTCCACCCGACTGCCACGCAGGCCTCGGTGACGCTTACGTCACCTCGCCGAAGCAGCGCCATGGCTCGTTCGATTCGTCGGGTCATGAGGTAGGAATACGGCGTCTCTGAATACGCTTGACGAAACCGTCGGATGAAATGCGCCGGTGACATGAGCGCTGTGGCAGCAAGGACGTTGACGTCGAGGGGCTGGGCGAAGTCGCGGTCCATCTGGTCGCGCGCCCGTCGTAGACGGCGCAGCTCGTCGACGTCCCTGCTCACGGACGACCAGTGTTCGTTCTCGCGGTGTTCGGCCCCCAGGGCGTTTCGATACGGCGGCGTTCCATCTAGATCGGTTGACGAAGGGGGAAGTGACACGCGGCGAGGTGTCCGCCCGGACCAAAGGGCCGCAGCGGTGGTTCTTCGACGGCACAGACGTCCTGCGCGGCCGGGCACCGGGTCCGGAACCGGCAACCGGACGGGGGGTTCACGGCGCTCGGGAGTTCTCCTTTGATGGCCACGGCGTCCTTGGTCCGCTCGCGATCCGGATCGGGCTCGGGAATGGTGGCGACCAGACCCGCGGTGTAGTGGTGCACGGAGCGCTCGTAGATGTCGGTCGCCGACCCGGTCTCGATGAGTTTGCCCAGGTACATGACGCCGATGCGATCCGAGAGGTACTTCACGACGGCCAAGTCGTGTGAGATCACGAGATAGGTCATCTCGTGAGTGTCCTGGAGCCGCTTCATGAGGTTCAGCACTTGGCTTCGTATCGAGACGTCGAGGGCGGAGACTGGCTCGTCGGCCACGATCAACTTGGGGCTCAGGGTCAGCACGCGGGCCAACCCGATGCGCTGGCGCTGGCCACCCGAGAACTCGTGGGGAAAGCGCTCGACGGCGTTCGCGGGAAGACCCACCTCGCCCAGCAAGTCGTGCACGACGGCGTTCTGGCTTCGTCGGGTGCCGATGCCCTGGATCTCCATGGGCTCACGCAGTATCGCGCCCACGCGCATACGCGGGTCGAGCGAGCCAATGGGGTCTTGGAACATCATCTGTATGTCGCGTCGGAATCGTCGAAGGGCGTGCTTACCGAGGCTCGACACGTCGGTGCCGTCGAACAGCACGCGTCCCCGGTCGGGTTCCTCGAGACCGACCACGAGCTTGCCGAGCGTCGTCTTGCCACAGCCCGACTCACCCACCAGTCCGAAGGTCTCACCACGCTGGATCGAGAGTGACACGTCGCTCACCGCCTTGACTGAGGCGGTCTGGCGACGAAGGATTATCCCCGACGTGACCGGGTATTCGCGCACCAAGTCCTCGAGCACGAGGACCGGACCGGATGGCGTTACCTCGTCGTTCGCGGGCGAGCCGAGCGCGACCGGGGATTGACGAACGCCCGTCGTGGCGGGGGCCGGCCCGTCGACCGGGTGCCAGCACGCGAACGCGTGATCGTCCTCCGAGGTCAACGGCGGTTCATTGGTAACGCACTCGTCGCTCGCGTACTGACAGCGCGGAGCGAAGCGACACCCCGGTGGCGGCTGGGTGAGGTCGGGCGGGATGCCCGGGATCGAGAACAACCTGACGTCCGGGTCCTGGGAGAGTTTCGGGATCGAACCCAGCAGGGCCTGGGTGTAGGGGTGGCGCATCGACTTGAAGATGGGCGACGTGGGAGCGGTCTCGACGACTCGTGCGGCGTACATGACGTTGACGCGGTCGGCCCGTCCGGCGACCACCCCCATGTCGTGGGTGATGAGCAAGATGGCCATGCCGAGGCGGGCCTTGAGGTCGTCGAGCAGCGTGAGGATCTGGGCCTGGATGGTGACGTCGAGGGCCGTGGTGGGTTCGTCGGCGATGAGTACCTTGGGGTCACAGCACAGGGCGATGGCGATCATGACTCGTTGACGCTGTCCACCCGAGAGTTGGTGGGGGTAGGTGCCCAGTTGCCGTTTCGCCTGCGCAAAGCCGACGAGTGAGAGCATCTCGGCGGCGCGCTCGAGCGCCTCGGCCTTGGTCGCGGCGAAGTGAAGTTGGTAGGGTTCGGCGATCTGATCGCCGATGGTCATCGTGGGATTGAGCGAGGTGAGCGAGTCCTGGAAGATCATCGCGACGTCATTGCCGCGCACCGTACGGATTTCGCTGCCGCTGAGACCCACGAGGTCGCGACCCTCGAGTTTGATCGAGCCGGTGGTGATGTGACCCCCGTTGGGCAGGAGTTGCATGATGGCGAGCCCGGTCATGGACTTGCCGCAGCCGGATTCGCCGACCAGACCGAGTGTTTCGCCGGCGTGGAGAGCGAAACTGACGTTGCTCACCGGGTGTACCACGGCGTGCGACAGCGTGATGTCGACCGAGAGGTCGTTCACCTGGAGAAGTGGTTCGGCCACGGTATCTCGAACTCAGCGACGCCGCATGCGTACGTCGACGGTATCGCGCAGCGCGTCACCGATGAAGTTGAAGGCCATCACCACGAGGACCAGGCAAATGCCCACCGGGTACACCAGCCACCAGTAGCCGTCCTGAAGGTAGGTGAGTCCGCCCGACAGCATGTCGCCCCAGTCAACTTGGGGATAGTTGAGACCAAAGCCCAGGAAGCCCAGAATGGCCAAGAAGTTGATCGAGTCGGCGACCTGGAAGGTGATGTTGACGATCACGACACCCAGGGCGTTGGGAATGAGGTGTTTGTAGATGAGCCGACGTTGGGAGGCGCCCATGGTGCGAGACGCCAAGACGAAGTCGCGTACCCGCAAGGTGAGTACTTCACCTCGCACGAGACGAGCTGAGACCAACCACGAGAACGCGCCGATGATGAGCGAGAGTTTGATGACTGACGCGCCGTAGTGCGCCGAGACGATGAGGATCACGAACAAGACCGGCAGCGATAAGAGCACGTCGACGATGCGCATGAGGATGCCGTCGAGCAGGCCCCCGACCAGTCCGGCCACGGCACCGACGAGGGTACCGATCACCGTGGCGACGAAGGACGAGAAGAGTCCGATCTCCAAAGCCGCCTGGCCACCCTTCATGATCCGACCTAGTTCGTCGAACCCGTTGCTATCCGTGCCGAGAGGATGGCCTCGGCCCGGTGACTCGAAGGCGTTCAGCACGTTGGTATCAAGTTGATTGGTGTGATAGAAGAACGGGCCGACGAAACAGAACAGTAAGAAGAACACGATGATCGCGGCGCCGACCACGGCCAGCTTGTTCTCCACGAACGTCGATAGTGCGAGTCGCCAGCCCGCGCGCGGACCTTGGACGTCACCGCCCTCGGGTGACGGCTCTACAAGAAGACCTTCGGAGGAGTCGCCGATGACCATGTCTAGGCGATCCTGATCCGTGGATCGGCGACGCTGAGCGCGATGTCGGCGACGAAGTTGCCGACGACCGTGAGTACCCCGCCGATGAGTACCAGCGCGATGACCGTCGGGAAATCCTCGTTATTGAGCTCGTTGATGAACAGCAAGCCGAGTCCGTGCGAGTTGAAGAGGTTCTCCACGATCAGATTGCCCCCGAGTAGAGCCGGGATCGAGAGACCGATCAGCGTGATCATGGAAAGGCTCGAATTTCGAATGAGGTGTCGGCGAAGGACCTGACGCTCGGGCAGGCCCTTGGCTCGCGCCAGGCGGATGTAGTCCTGGGCGAAGGCGTCCAGGGCCGACGAGCGCATGTAGCGCGAGTAGCCCGCCACGGAACTCAAGGTGAGCACCAGTATGGGCAGGAACATGGCGCGCACGTCGGTGATGTAGGTGAATAAGGACTCGGATTGGGGCGCCTCGGCGGGGAACCAGCCAAGGTTGACGGCGAAGAGCCCGATGACGAGCAGGCCAAGAAAGTTCTGGGGCATCGAGTAGGTCGTGAACGCGGCCGCGGTGAGGGTTTGGTCCGCGATCGAGTTGCGCTTCACCGCTTGGAAGATACCCAGTGGAAAGGCGATGACGATACTGAGTACCAGCGACACACCCGAGAGCCACATGCTGCGCAACACGTTCTCGGCCAAGAGCGAGTCAACCGACTGATTCAACTTGTACGAATAGCCGAGATTGCCGTGCAGTAGTTGGTTCATGTAACTGAGGAACTGGATGATGACCGGCCGGTCGTATCCGTGGGCGCGGTTGAAGGCGTTCACGGCGGCGGGTTGGGCGTGGTCCCCGAGAATCACGCGCGCGGGCGACGGCGCCAGGATGTGCAACATGATGAACGTGAGTAACGCGATACCCACGATCACCACGAGCGACGTCGCACCGCGACGGATCAAGTATGCGGTCACTGTGACCGCATACTTGGATACGTCGCACTACTCGCGTGCCAAAGCACCAACACTCTGGTCGAGCTCCTTAGCTTTTCTTGAAGTACCAGTAGTTGGGCTCTGGTTGGTACTGCGACATCGCTTCGAAGCTCGCGGGCGGACCCGAGAGGTTGTTCTTGATCGCGAAGACTAAGTCTGGTTCGGCCTGGAAGAGCCCGGGGAGCTCTTTGGCGACTTCCCTCAGTTCGGTCTTGACTGCGTTGTTGTTGAGCGAGAACTCCGAGTTGATGATGTCCTGATTGACCGTGGCGTTGGAGAATCCACCCAGGTTGAACGATCCGGTCGTGTTGAACAGTTCATTCGTCGTCGGGTAGATGTCGTCGGTGAATCCGCCGAAGTCGTCCATCGCCCAGATGTTGTCGTTGTTCGGGTTGGACACGTCCGAGAGGTTCGAGATGAGGTAGTTAAACGTCTTGCCCGACAGGCTGATGGTGATGCCGATCTGCTTGGCCGCCGAGGCGAGTTGCTCGTCCTCGGCTCCGATCACGGGCACCGTGCTGTCATAGAGCAGGTTCCAACTGAGCGGCGTCCCCTTGGGTATGCCGGCTCCGCACTCGCTGGAGCTCGTACCCGGCTTGACGCACGTGGTCGTGCCACCGGCCTTCACGTCCCAACCGTGACTCTTCAAGATGGAGGCCGCCTTCTTGATGCTGAACGGATAGGGGTTATTCGTCGCGTTCGAGGGCGTGAACGGCGTCGAAGGGATGGCCGGCACCGAAGCGTAGGCCGCGCCCGCCGCGCCGTCGAATGCCCCCTTGGACTTGATCAGCGCCGGCTCGTCCTGGAGGTGGGCGATCGCCTGGCGGATGTAGAGCTGGCTGATGATGTTATTGAAGTCGCCGGTCTTGTCCTTGAAGTTATAGACGATGTAGCTGAAACCAAGGTCCGGGTAGCCCCAGACGGAGTAGCCGTCCTTCTCGAGCGTCGGAACCTGGGCGAGGTCGCTGTAGTCGACGTAACCCACGTCGAGCTTGCCCGTGAGAAGTTGGTTGAACTCCGAGGACGTCGACGTGAAGGCGAGCTCGTCGATGCCCGCGATGTGGGACTTCTGTGGACCCGAGTACGCCTTGTTGGCGACGAGGTCGGTCGCGTCGGTCGAGGGATCGAACGATTGGATCTTGTAGGGCCCGTCGACGACTTGCCACAGCGGGTTGGAACCGTAGGTCGACAGTGAATCGGATTGAGCGTTCAAGAACTTGTAGATGGCCTTGGCGTTGGCCGGGTTCGTAAAGCTGATGATCGGGCCCTTGAGGCTCGTTTTGGACCACGCCTGAGCGGGGAGGGGCTCGAGTGCAGCCAGTTGGTCGAGTTGGATGAACGGCTTGTTATACGTCTTGGTGAACTTGATCACCAACGTGTTCGCGTTGGGTGTCGTCACCGACGCCACGTTGTCCGGGAACAGACCCGGGGTGTAGTCACCGTCGTTGGCCGGACTGATCGCGACGGCCGCCTTGAGCAGGTCGATCATGAATTCGATGTCGGTGGACGTCACGGGCGTGCCGTCTGACCACTTCCATCCGGACTTGAGCGTGATCGTGACGACCTTGTTGTCGTCACTGAACTTGGGTGGCAGCCCGATGCTCTGACCATAATCAATGGTCGGTTCGGCTCCTTTGGGCGACCACCACAGAGCGGGCCAGAAGAACTGCTGGAACTGCGAGACGTCGTAGGCGCTCAGGTTCGAGGCCGGCGTGATGGGGAAGATGTAGTTGGGACCGCTGCTCGGACCTTCGGCGAAGGTGACGATCCCGCCTCTGGACGCCTTGCCAGACTGCGCGGGCAGGCTGCCATATTGTCCAGGCAGCTTTGCGGCTCCCGCGGGAGCCGCTCCGAGGCTGACCGAAAGTCCCAGCACCATAACGCCCACCGCAGTGGCGAGCGTCCCCCATTTGCGAACACGATCGATCATTCCCGCATCTCCCTTCGTCGTCGAGTTAGTCGCGCGACGTCCTTCGCACAAATATAGGACTCCCTTAGGTGGCGCGCGATACATATTTCTTTTGAATTGTGTCGTTGGCGGAGGTTGCCAGCGTGGCGCAGAGACTGTGAATGCCAAGAGCGCCACCACCTCGTCTCGCTCGACTTGACGTGGCCGGGAACCCGGTGCTGGTGCCGCCAAATGACCGATGCCTCGCGTGACCATAGGCGAAGTTAGGTGAACGCACGGCCAGGCACCACACGAGGAGGTCCCGTCCGGTAGCCCCGACCTTTTGGTTAGCGCGCAGATGACTCAGACCTACGGAGGTTCAGTTCGTTGATCGAACCGACTTCGCGTCTCACTTCACGACGACCTCGCCCGTCATGTACTGGTGAATACTGCAGATGAAGTCGTAGGTGCCAGGCTTCTTGGGCGCGTGGAATGACTTGGTCACGTCATGACCGATGTCACCGGTGTTGAACCGTCCGTCAGTGGCGGTCAACGTGTGGACCACGGTGTCCTTGTTCGTGACCTTCACGAGTTCGCCGGGTTGGACGATGATCTTCATCGGACTGAACATGAAGTTCTTGATCGTGATCGACACGCTGGCGCTCTTGGGCCCCGACGCACTCGCCGTCGAGGCCACGCCGAGCAGCGCACTAGTCGCGAGCAGGACGCCCACCACTGACGTGAGGAGCATCCTGCTCGCGGTCGTGCGCACCTAGACCGCCTGATTGATCGGACTGAACGCCAGCGTGGATCCGCTCGACGTCTGCACGCCGGGGTACTCGCCCAGTACGTAGTACAAGATGGCGATGTGTTGCATCTCGACGGGCTGGATCGACGACGAAAGGCCGATTGCCGCGGCACTCGAGAGTTTTGACGTCTCGGCTTGGTAGGTTTCGGCGGCGATGGTCTCGAGCGTGAGAGCGAGCATGGCGAGTCCCGTCACGTCGGTCACCTTCGCGAAGTCGGCGTTGACCGTCGGCGCCAGCGTCGGATTCACGACGGTCACCTTGGCCTTGCCGTTCGCCGCGAGCACCGCGTTCCACGCCTGCGCGTGTTGGGTGTGCTGGGAGAGGGCCGTGGTCGCGAACGTCGCGACCGCCGGCGGTACGGTACCGAGCTTGCCGGCGGTCGCGGCGCTGAGACCAGCGTTGTACGCGTAGACCGCGAGGTTCTCCAAACTCGCCGCCACCGCCGCCACCGCCAGGTCACCCTTCAAGCCGGCGGGGGGGAAGGTCGCCGACGTGAGGATTGACTTGGGTGAAGGCTTCTGCGTCGTCGCCGCGCCGGCGAGCATCGGGTTCATCCCCACGCTGAGTAGGGCCGCACCACCCGCCACCGCACCACCCACGCCCAGAAGAAAGGTGCGTCGGCTCGTCGAGCGGGTCGTGCCCTCACCGTGCAGGTTGTCGATCATGTTCGACACGCCCTCCCACATGGCGGGCATGCCCACGTCGTGGTGCAGTTCGTCGAGATCCTTGGTCATCGCGACCAATTCGCTCTCGGTTCCCACGAATCCACTGTTCTGGTTCTTTTTCACTTGACGGCTCCTTGCGTGGCTGGTGCTGCGTTGTTGGTCTTGTAGAAGGCATTGGGAAAACCGACACTGCCCGCCGCCGCCGGCAGCGACGCCGCCGTACCGGGCGCGAGCGAGATGAGCTGGGGGGCATTCGCGTTGAGCAACGCCTGTACGGCGAGCAAGACGGCGACGTGCTGCGCTTCGACGCCCATGATGCTGGCGAACAGCGCCTTGTTCGTCGACGAGTGCACGAGCACCGTGTCCTTGACGTAGGTCTCGGCAGCGATGTTCTCGAGTTCGAGCGCGAGGCCGACGACACCGAGCGTCCCTTGAGCCGCCGAAGCCCCCGAAAGGCTCGCGACCGCCTTGTTCACCACCGGCACGAATGCCGGGTCGGGCTTCGTCTGGTTCTTGCCCCCGAGTGCACGAGCGGCGGCGTTGAACGCGTCGGCGTGTTGGGCGTGCTGGTTCATGGTCACGCGCGCGAACTTGTTGACGACCGCGTTGGCCGAGGAACTACCGATGTAGGGGAGCGTGAGCGCCGTCTTGTAGGTCGCCACCGCCAGGTTCTCGATGGACGCCGCGGTTTGGAGGATCTGCACGTCCTGAGAACTCGCGGCCGACGCCGCCGACGCGAGCACGCCGACGAGTGCGAGTCCGCCCGCGGCCGCGAGCAGTGGTGCACCGGCGAGGCTCGCGACGACCCCTTCGCGGTGACGCTCGTGGAACGCGACACGCTCCTCGCGGTCCGGGTGCGTCGTGCGGTTCACTTCGACGAGTTCGTCGAGCGCGTCGCGCGTGGGCCGAAGCGCGTCGGCCTGCAGGTCCTGGGACTCTTCGAGCAACTCGTTGAGCGCTCTCGGATCTACGGTCATGGTGTCTCCTCCTTGGGTAGGTTCACTCACTATTCGGCGTGCGAACCACCGCGGATGAGCCGTCGAGTGTTTTTCTCTGACGGCGTGACGTCGCGTCACGAACCGTGCGCCTACGCTCGACGTATCAAAGAACTGTCATCCGCGATCGCCGTGGGCGCCGAATAGATATCAATGGACGACATCATCGAGGCGAGTGACGCCCAACTCGTGACCTCCATCGGTCGCTACAGCGAAGTGGCGCTGGCCGAGGTCTATCGCCGGCACGGTGGGGCAGTGTACGGGCTCGCTCGTCGTGTGCTCAACAATTCGGCCGAAGCCGAGGACGTGACGCAAGAGGTGTTCCTGCGCCTGTGGAATCAGCCGGACCGTTTCGATCCTTCAAGAGGTTCCCTTCGCTCGTTCCTGCTCGCTCAATCCCACGCGCGGGCGGTCGACGCAATTCGCTCGCTCAACGCGAGACGCGCGCGTGAACTGAAGGACGCCGCCAAGACCGCGCGCGGCGCCTACGACATGCAACACGAGGCGTGGGACCTCTCGCTCGCCGATCAGGTCGCTCGGGCACTCGAGGAGTTGCCCGAGGAAGAACGCCGCGTGATCCAGATGGCGTACTTTGAGGGTCACACCTACGTCGAGGTCGCCAACCTGTTGAACCAACCAGAGGGAACCGTGAAGAGCAGAATTCGAAGCGGCATGCGACGCATGCGTAACGTCCTCATCGAAGCGGGCGTGCAGGGGGTGGAATCATGAAGCACGACGAAGCGTACGAACTACTCGCGGCGCTCTCGTTGGACGCGGTTGAGGCGAACGAGCGAGAGCAGATCGAAGCTCACGTCGTTGAGTGCCCGCGGTGTCGCAGTGAGCTCGACGCACTGTTAGAAGTGGCCGGTGCGATGGGTAACTCGGTGGAACCGTTGCCCGAGGGATTGTGGACGAGCATCAGTTCGCGCATCTACGAGGTCGACGACGACGCGCATCCGATGCCCGAGCTGACCGGCAACGTCGTGGCTCTTAAGGGCGCCCCGTCACGCCGCAACCCGACGTGGAGCAAGGGTCTGGTGGCGACCTTGGGTACCGTCGCAGCGGCGCTGATCGTGGTGCTCGCGGTGAGCCTGGCGGCGGAGTCCAACCACGTGAATTCATTACAGCGCCAGCTCACGAGCAATAGCTTCGCCGCGGCCGCCGCCCTGTCCACGCCCGGCCACACCGTGGTCGATCTGACGAGTGCGACTCGTCAGGAACTGGCCGAATTCGTCCTCCTGCCCGACGGACGCGGATACCTCGTCAGTTCACGACTCCCCACTTTGGCGTCGGGCAGCACCTATCAACTCTGGGGACTGATCAACGGCACGCCGATATCGATCGGGCTCATGGGTGACAAGCCCGCCAGCGTCACTTTCACGGTGTCGGGATCGAAGCCAACGCTGCTCGGCATCACGGTGGAACCCTCGGGAGGATCGCCGACGCCCACCGGCGCCATGGTCGCCTCGGGCACCGTCGCCGACTGAGATCAACGCACGCTCGACGAGCTTGACGCGCGCGAGTCGCGCCCGATGAGCAGCGCTCCGGCGGACAACACGACGAGGGCGGCCACTTCGACGCCGAACGCGAGGCGCGCGTAGGGGGCGTACCACGAGTCGTGGAAGCCGAAAAGACCGTGCGTCACTGAGATGAGAAAACCAACCAGCGTCGACGCGACGAACCCGTCAGCGACCAGCGCGAGCCACAGTTCTCGTAGCAGCACGAGAGCCAGGGCGATGATCAGACCGGTGATGGATTGGACGAGAAAGAGCCAGCCGATCGTCGGCACGTGTCGGTAGCCGAGCGCGCCCCACAGGTGCCAGTGCACGTAGCTCGTCACCACGATCAGCGCGGCCCCCACGCTGATCGTCACGAGCGCACGGGCGTGTCGCCTCGACGACGCTCGCCGACGCAAGAGTGAGTAGTAGTTGGTCACCTCAACTATTCGTCGCCACGCTCGTTGAGGATTGATTGTGATGCGCTTCACAAGCATCGTGAACTTGTGAAGGTGGGATGCTAGTTCGCGTGCCGTGGGACCTAAGTCCTTACCGAGTCCCTGTCGCGAGTCAGTAGCCTTGCGCTAGCAGGGTTGTTGTCGACCGTGAGGTGGCGTCGCGTCAGTCCAGTTGCAAGAGGTGGATCGGAGTCGCGTGGCGAACAGTTCAGTTGACGAAGAGGTACAGGTCGAGCGCGAAGGGTCGCTCAAGCCGGTCATCGACGTCATACCCGATTCGGTCTACCTCAATCCCACGTGGAAGGGACTCGGTTACTTCTTTCGCGACCTGGTGATCTACGTGGGCGCGGTCGTGCTCCTCGTGTTCTTCTCGAATCCGTGGCTCGACGTGCCGATCGAGATTCTGACGATCCTGGCGGTCACCGGCTTGTTCGTGGTCGCCCACGACTCGGCGCACGGTGCTTTGTTCAACACCAAGAGGAAGAACTCGATCATCGGGCGACTCGCGATGTTGCCGTCGTGGCACGTCTTTGAGGCCTGGGTTCTCGGTCACAACCGGATCCATCACGCGTTCACTGTTCGACAGGGTTACGACTTCGTCTGGCACCCCGTCACCGCCCAAGAGTACGCCGACAAGAGTCGTTACGCCAAGATCTTGCACCGAGTCGAATGGTCCTGGATGGGGACCGGCCTCTACTACTTCCTTGAGGTGTGGTGGCACAAGATGATCGCGTTTCGTCCGCCGGCCCGCTGGATCAAGGCGATTCGTCGTGACCGTCTGTTCACCTTGTCGTTCATCCTCTTGATGGCGATCGGCTTCGGTGCACTGGGTTACGCGCGTTCTCATTCGATCCTCGGTGCGTGCTGGCTCGTCGCGCGGGTCGAAGTGATCCCCTTTGCGGGATTCTGCGTGATGATCGGTTCGGTGGTGCACGTGCACCACGTCCAGCCCGACATCCGTTGGTGGAAGCGAGGCGACTGGACGAAGTTCAAGGGTCAGATGGAGGGCACGACCGTGAACCGCGTGCCCAAGGGCTTGAACTTCTTCTTCCACTGGATCATGATCCACACCCCTCACCACGTCGACATGCGCATCCCGATGTACAACTTGGAAAAGGCCGCCAAGGCCATCGAAAAGGCGTACCCCGACGTGGTTCACGACACGCCGTGGCGGTTCAAGGACTTTCGCCACAGCACGCGCACGTGCAAGCTGTACGACTTCGAGCAGGGCCAGTGGCTGTCCTACAAGGCCGCACGTGCGTCGTTGGCGTCCGCGACCGCTTGAACCACTGACGTCGCGCGAGGTCCGCCCGCGCGACTCGCTAACGAGGAAGAACCGTTCACCCGAGCCTCGTGACGCCGCCGCGCCGTCGTGGAGCGTGACCCGTGAAACCTCGCCGAAACACAAGAAACGGTACCTTTAGGTATGGGGACGACGCACCTGGACATCGATCCCAAAGTCGCCTGGGACGAGGTCTTCAGTGCCCCGGGTAAGCCCCGGCCGATCTATCGAAGCGTCGTGGACGAGATCGGTCGTTACGGTGACGGTGAACTACAGACCCGCTTCGACCAGTTGGGACGCACCTTTCGAGAGCGTGGCGTCACGTTCGCCCACGACGGGGAGGAACGACCATTCCCACTCGACCTCATTCCGCGGATCATCAGTGCGGTCGAGTGGGACACCCTCGCCAGCGGCATCCGTCAACGGGTCCTAGCCCTCGAGGCCTTCCTGAGCGACGTCTATCAGCACGGCGTGTGCTTCGACGACGGTTTGATCCCGCGAAGTCTCATCACCTCGAGTCTGCACTTCTGTCGAGAGGCCGTGGGCATCGTGCCGTCGCATTCGGCGCGGATCACCGTGTCGGGCGTCGACCTGATACGCGACGAGGACGGACGCTTTCGAGTACTCGAGGACAATCTGCGCATCCCCTCGGGTGTCTCCTACGTGATCGAGAACCGCCGTGCGATGACCCAGAGCTTCGGTTCGCTCTTCTCGAACCAACGCGTGCATCCCGTCGACGAATATCCCCAGCGTCTGCTCGCGGCGCTACGGCGCTCGGCGCCCGAAGAGGTGCGCGACCCGACCGTGGTGGTCTTGACGCCGGGAGTGCACAACGCCGCCTACTTCGAGCACGTGCTGCTCGCGCGCCTGATGGGGGTCGAGCTCGTCGAGGGCAGCGACCTCGTCACGGTCGGCAACCGGGTGCTCTTGCGCACCACCGAGGGCGAACGCCCCGTGCACGTCATCTACCGGCGCGTGGATGACGAATGGCTCGACCCGGTCCACTTTCGACCCGATTCCCTAATCGGGGTCGCGGGGGTGGTGAACGCCGCGCGCGCCAACACCGTCACCATCGCCAACGCGCTGGGCAACGGCGTCGCGGACGACAAGTTGATCTACACCTTCGTTCCCGACATCATCCGCTACTACCGCAATGAGGAACCGATCCTCAAGAACGTCGAGAGCTATCGACTCGACGATCCCGAGGTCTACGCCGAGGTCATCGGGCGCTTGGGCGACTTCGTGGTCAAGCCCGTCGACGGCTCGGGTGGCAAGGGTATCGTCATCGGGCCCCAGGCCGACGAGAAGACGCTGGCGGCGCTTCGAAAGGACGTCGCGGCGAACCCGCGGGGGTTCATCGCCCAACGTCCCGTCGCCCTGTCGACGTTGCCGACCTACGTCGAGGGCAAGTTGGCGCCGCGCCACGTCGACCTGCGACCCTTCGCCATCAACGACGGACGCGACGTGTGGGTACTGCCCGGCGGGTTGACCCGCGTGGCACTGCCCGAGGGCGCGCTCGTGGTGAATTCGAGTCAGGGCGGTGGATCGAAGGACACGTGGGTGCTCGCGAGCCCCGAGACCTTCGAGGACGCTCCGAGCTCGCTCGCCACTGCTCGTGGGTTACGACCCGTGGCCAACGCCGTGGCCCGCCAGGTCGACCCGCGACACCCCAGCGAGGCCGAGCAATGAGCGACCAACGGCTGCTGTCTCGCGTCGCCGAGTCGCTCTACTGGATTGGTCGTTACGTCGAGCGCGCCGACGGCACCGCGCGGATCATCAACGCCTACATCCACCGCATCGCCGAGGACCCCTTCAACGACGCCGAGAGCGCCTGTCGTTCACTGTTCGCCATCTTGGGCGTCGAGCTCGGCGAGGACCGACCCGCCACGACCGACGTGGTACTCGAGGATCTCGTGTTCTCCCACGAGAGCCCGAGCGCGATCACGGGTTCTCTTCGTGCCGCCTACGAGAACGCCCGGCGATCGCGCGAGGTGATCTCCTCGGAGATGTGGGTGTGCATCAACGGCACCTTCGACGAACTCGCGGCCCGGCACCGCCAGGCTCGCAAGGTCGGCGCCGCGAGCTACTTCAAGTTCGTCTCGGACCGGGCCGCGCTCTTCGCGGGCCTGAGCGACGCGACGATCAGCCACGACGAAGGTTGGCACTTCCTGGTCTTGGGGCGCAGCATCGAACGCGTCGACATGACGTGTCGACTCCTCGACGCGCAGCTGGTGGGTATTCACAATTCACCCGACTGGCTCACGTTGCTGCGTGCCGCCGGGGCCATGGAGTCCTATCTTCGTGAGTCGCACGGCAGCGCCAGCGCGCAGTCCCTCGCCTCGTTCCTCCTGCTCGACCGACTCTTTCCTCGGTCCGTGTATCACACGCTGAACGTCGCGGACAATTCACTGGATCTGCTGACGACCACTCACAGTCGCGTGGGCGACACGTCCAACGCCCGGCGCACGATTGGCCGCGCACGCAACCGCCTCGAGTACCTCGACCCGGCGACGTTGGTCGCGGACCTGCCCGAGCTGCTCGACTTCATCGAGCAGACGTGCGCGTCGGCGAACGACGAGATCACCACGCGCTACTTCCGACAAGTCATCGCCGAGCCGTGGGCGACCGAGGCCGGCGTATGACCGAATCGACGTCGCGCCTCGCCATCCGTCACGTCACCGGTTTCGTCTACGACGGCTTCGCCGAGTCCTCGTACAACGAAGCGCGTATGACCCCGCTCACCTCGGCGCGTCAACGGGTCCTCGAAGCGACGCTGCGCACGAATCCAAACGCCACCCAACTCACCTACTTGGACTACTTCGGTTCGGCGGTGACGGCCTTTGACCTCCACGACCGACACGCCCAGCTCGAGGTCACCGCGGAGGCGCTGGTCGAGGTCGTCGCCACCGAACACGAGCCACCGTTCTTGAACCTTTCGGATCTCAATCAGTCCAAGGTCCTCGACACCTACGCCGAGTACCTGGCCGCGACCCCGAGGACCGCGCTGCCCGAGCGACTCCACCGCGAACTGCGCTCACGAGTCTCCAGCGAGGACGTGGACGAACTCATCGCGGCCGTCTCGTCACTGGTGAGCGAGCGCGTGTCCTACGTGCCGGGTTCGACGCACGTCACGACGACCGCCTTGGAGTCCTGGAACCAGAAGACCGGCGTCTGCCAGGACCTCTCGCACCTCATGATCGGCTTCTTACGCGGTCACGGCGTCCCCGCCCGGTACGTCTCTGGTTATCTGCACCCGAGATCCGACGCCGCCATTGGTGAGACGGTGGTGGGCCAAAGTCATGCGTGGGTCGAGTACTACTGCGGCACGTGGGTGGGTTTTGACCCGACGAACGGCAATGACATCGGTCTCAGTCACGTGGTGGTCGCCAAGGGGCGCGACTACGGCGACGTACCGCCACTGAAGGGCATCTACCATGGTGCGCCCTCGCGCGCGCTGGGTGTCAGCGTGGAGATCACCCGGCAGAGTTGACTAGGTCGCACCGGGACATGCGAGGTAGTAGCCAATGCCGGGCACGGTGCACAAGAAGAGTCCCTCCTCGTCGTCGAGCTTCTGGCGAAGTCGGTGGACGTAGGCGTGGATGTACTGGGCCTCCTTGGCGTAGCCGGCTCCCCAGACCGCGCTGAGGATCATCTGGTGCGTGCAGGTTCGACCAGCGTGGCGAGCGAGGAACGACAGGACCTCGAATTCCTTCGACGTCAGCGCGAGTTCCTCGCCGTGGTAGGTCGCGTCGTGGTGGACGAGATCGAGACGCAAGTCCCCGCACTGGACTTCGCTCGCACCGTCGACGGGTTCGCTACCGCGGTTGCGAACCACGACGCGAATGCGTGCTTCGAGTTCGGCCATGGAGAACGGTTTGGTCACGTAGTCGTTGGCGCCGCCGTCGAGTGCGGCGACCTTGCGGTTCTCGTCGCCGGTCGCCGAAAGGATGATGATCGGCACGTCGCTCCATTCGCGGATCCGTCGACAGACCTCGAAACCGTCGAGGTCGGGTAGCCCGATGTCGAGCACGACCACGTCAGGTCCCCACAGGGCGGTTTGGGAGAGTCCCTGCTCGCCGGTTTCGGCGGTCGTGACGTCGTGACCTTCGGACTGGAGTCCGAGTCGCAGGGCCCGAAGCAATGAGCGGTCGTCGTCGACCACGAGTACCCTAGCCATCGCTCATCGGTCCTTCGACGACGGGAAGCGAGAAGGCGAACTGGGCGCCACCGTTGGGCGCGTCTTCGTACCAGATCCTCTCGCCGTGCGCCTCGACGAAGGTCTTGGCGATCGTGAGGCCCAGTCCCGCGCGTCCACCCGTGTTGAACTGCTCGAAGCGATTGAAGATCGCCTCGCGGTCTTCTCGCGCCACACCCGTTCCCTGGTCGGCGACGCGAAGTACGACGCGCGCGTCGTGCCGGTCGGCGCTCAAGGTGATGACACCGCGGTCGGGGGAGTGTCGCAGGGCGTTGTCGAGCAGGTTCACGATGACTTGGATGATGAGCGTTCGGTCGATGTTCACCAACGGTAACGAATCAGCCACGTCGAGTCGGAGTTGTCGATCGCGAACACTCGAGCTCATGATGGCGATTGCTTCCTTCACCAACTCGTTGACGGGGGTGGGAACCTGGTGGACCTTCAAGACGCCGGCTTCGATGCGGGTCATATCGAGCAGATTCGTCACCAGACGGGTCAATCGGTCCGTTTCGATCTCGATAAGTTCGTGCAACTCGTGCGCGTCGGCCTCGGAGAGCGCGTTCGCTCGATTCGCGAGAGCGGACGAGGCGACCTTGATCGTGGCCAGTGGCGTGCGCAGGTCGTGCGAGACGGCGCCCATGAGCGCCTGGCGCAGCCGGTCCACCTCTTCGAGGAACTGCGAGCGCCGCGCCTGCTCGCGCAGCTGGGCCCGTTCGAGCGCGAGCGCGGCGTCGTTGGCGAAGGTGACCAGGATGGACTGGTCCGTGGGGGACATCGGGACGTCGCGAAGTACCAGGATGCCGACCGGCCGACCCGAAGCCGAGAGCGCCACCGTGCGCAGCCCCGTCGGCGAACCGGCCGAGGAATGAATGCTCACCGGTAGCCCGGACTGGGGGTCGAACTGACGTAACTCTTGTTCTGACAGCGGCTCACCCACGGAGGCCGCGATCTTGAGGCGCTGCTCGGCGAGCACCAGCAGCGAGACGCCCGGGATGGCGAAGACGTTCTGGACGGCGAGGACGATCGTGTTCAGGAGGTCCTCGACTGATTGGTCCTGGACCAAGAGTTCGGAGAGTTCGAAGACGCGCCGCATGGCTTCGGCGCCGCGACTCGCTTCGAGTCGGGCGGATTTCAGATTCGACACGACACGAGCGACGAGCAGGACTACCACGACGTAGACCAGGAGTGCGGTCCAGTTCTGTGTCGTGCCGATACTGAGGGTGTAATAGGGGCGGAGGAACCAGAAGTCGAAGACGAGGGCACTGGTGACGGTACTGACGATGCCCATGAAGAGGCCGCCGATCACGACGCCCGCGACGACGGGGATCACGAAGACGAGGGCCACCGTGGTGGCGCTGACGTGCGAGCGCAGCGTGAGCATCAGGGCCCCGAAGACCAGGGAGTCACCGACTCCAATCGAGAGGGCAAGCAAGCGGCTGCGCATCGCCCCATCCTCGCACCAAACTCGTGGCGCCCTTCGGGGTCCGTTTAGAAATTATGAAGAAGTTCCGCACGCTTTTAAGGAACGTTGCAGAAACAGGACGCCAGACTGGCTTCATGGCAGACATTTATTCAGCGTTGGGCATCGTCGCGTTCGCGGCGGCGATGCTGGGTCTCATTTGGGTTCTGGACCGCGTATGAGCTTCTCGCAGATCATCCTTCTCGTCGTCGCGGTGGCGATGTTCCTCTTCCTGGGCTACGCCATGTTCAAACCGGAGAAATTCTAAATGGGCTTCTTTTTCACTCTTCTCGCCCTCGTGGTCCTGCTCGGGCTGACCTGGCGCTACTTGGGCTCGTACATGGAGGCGGTCTTCAACGGCCGCGTCCACTTCCTGGGCTTCCTCGAGCGACCGATCTACCGAGCGCTTCGCACCAGCCCCGAACAAGAACAGACCTGGAAGCGTTACGCCGGCGCGATGATCGTCTTTTCAGCGGTTTCCTTCGTCTTCACCTACGTCATCTTGCGAATCCAGGGGTCGCTCCCGCTCAATCCCCAGCACCTCGACGCCGTCAGCCCGGCACTGAGCTTTAACACCGCGTCCTCGTTTCTCACCAACACCAACTGGCAGAACTACGGCGGCGAGACAACCATGTCGTACTTCTCCCAGATGGGTTCGTTGACGGTACAGCAGTTCGTGACCCCAGCGGTGGGTATCGCCGTCGCTCTGGTGATCGTGCGTGGTTTTTCGCGTAAGAACTCAGCGACGATCGGCAACTTCTGGGTTGACATCACCCGAGCCCTGCTGTACGTCCTCTTGCCGATCGCGTTCGTCTTCGGCATCATCTTCGTGGGTCAAGGTGCCGTGGAGACCTTGGCGGGCACCGTCAACATCAAAGACACGTTGAATGGCGTCACCCAGACCATCCCGCGGGGCCCGATCGGTTTCATGGAAGCGATCAAACAACTGGGCACCAACGGCGGCGGCTTCCTGAACGCCAACTCCGCTACGACGTTCGAGAATCCGACTGGGCTCACCAACTTCCTGTCGATCTATCTCTTGTTGTCGATCCCCGTGGCACTCACCTACACCTTTGGCAAGATGGTCGGCAGCGTCCGCCACGGCGTGGCGCTGTTGTCGGTGATGGTGATCCTCTTTGGCGTCTGGGTGGGTTTCACGGCGAACGCCGAACACCAGAACAATCCCGCGGTCGCCGCGGCGGGTATCCACTCGACCGTGGGCAACACCGAAGGCAAGGAAGTCCGCTTCGGTGACACGACGTCGGCGCTCTTCGGCGTGTCTTCCACCCAGACCTCGACGGGCTCGGCCGACGCCGCCTACGACTCCTTCACGCCCATGGGAGGTTTCGGTCTGCTCACGGGCATGATGCTGGGTGAGGTGACCCCCGGTGGCGTGGGGAGTGGTCTCTACACCTTGCTCGTCTACGCGATTATCGCGGTGTTCATCGGTGGGCTCATGATCGGACGAACGCCCGAGTATCTGGGAAAGAAGATCCAGGCGCGAGAGGTCAAACTCGCGGGGCTGGCGGCCCTGGTGATGCCGATAACGGTGCTGGTCGTCACGGCACTCGCGGTCTCACTGGCGGCGGGCAAGGCGGGTCCGCTGAACGCGGGGCCTCACGGCTTCACCGAGATCCTGTACGCGTTGACCTCCCAAGGCAACAACAACGGTTCCGCGTTCGGTGGTCTGACGGGTAACACGCCCTTCTACAACATCATCGGCGCCATCGATATGCTCATCGGTCGTTTCGGCATCATGGTCCCCGTGATCGCCCTCGGCGGCGCGCTCGCCGAGAAGAACGTCGTGCCCGAATCACTCGGCACCTTTCGCACCGACAACGGCATGTTCGTGGGACTCACCATTGGTGTCATCTTGATCATCGGCGGCCTGACGTTCTTCCCGGCCGTCTCTCTTGGCCCCATCGTCGAACAACTGACCCACGTGAGGTTCTTCTAATGACCACCGTTCTCACTCCACCGAGCGCTGACTCGAGCGGCCACGGCGTCGCCAAGGCCCGCGGCCTCTTCGACCGCGAGATCCTCGGCGAAGCGCTCCGTGACTCGATCAAGAAGCTCGACCCCCGCGTCCAAGTACGCAACCCGGTGATGTTCGTGGTGTTGGTCGGCTCGATCATCACGTTCATCGAGTCCATCGCGCACCCGAGCACCTTCACGTGGTCGATCACGGTGTGGCTGTTTCTGACGGTCATCTTCGCGAACTTCGCCGAAGCCATGGCCGAAGGCCGCGGCAAGGCTCAGGCGGACACGCTGCGTAAGATGCGCTCGGAGACCGAGGCCCGTCGACTTCGTGCCGACGGCACCGAAGAACTCGTGCCCGCGGCGAGCCTGCAAAAGGGCGACCTCGTCGTGTGCGAGGCCAACGACCTCATCCCCTCCGACGGCGAGATTATCGAGGGCATTGCCTCGGTCGACGAGTCGGCGATCACCGGCGAGTCCGCGCCAGTCATTCGAGAGTCGGGGGGCGACCGTTCGGCGGTGACCGGCGGTACCAAGGTTCTGTCGGACCGCATCGTCGTACGCATCACGGCCGAGCGTGGCCACACGTTCATCGACCGCATGATCTCGTTAGTCGAGGGTGCGAACCGCCAAAAGACGCCCAACGAGATCGCCCTGACGATCCTTCTCGCCGTGCTCACAATCGTGTTCATTCCCGTGGTCGTGACCCTCGAACCCTTCGCCGGGTTCAGCCACGCGACCGTGCAGATCGTCGTACTCGTGGCGCTTCTCGTCTGTCTCATCCCGACGACGATCGGCGCCTTGTTGTCGGCGATCGGCATCGCGGGTATGGACCGGCTCGTCCAGCGCAACGTCCTCGCGATGAGCGGCCGCGCGGTCGAGGCCGCGGGTGACGTCCAGGTGCTGCTGCTGGACAAGACCGGCACCATCACCCTCGGGAATCGCATGGCGGCGAACTTCTTTCCCGTCGCGGGTCACACCGAGCAAGAGGTCGCCGACGTCGCCCAACTGGCGTCGCTCGCCGACGAGACGCCCGAAGGGCGTTCGGTCGTGGTGCTCGCCAAAGAGAACTTCGGCATCCGCGAACGGGTGCTCGACCCCAGCCACCTCTTCGTGCCCTTCACCGCCACGACGCGCATGTCGGGTCTGGATATGGGCACCCGTCAGATCCGCAAGGGTGCGTCCGAATCAGTGAAGAAGTGGGTGAGTGAACAAGGTGGCGGGATCCCGAGCGACCTCGACGCCATTGTCGAGCGCGTGTCGCGGGCCGGTTCCACGCCGCTCACCGTCGCCGACGGCAAGGAGATCCTTGGCGTCATCGAACTGAAGGACGTGGTCAAGCAGGGCATCAAGGTGAAGTTCGACGAGATGAGAAGGATGGGCATTCGCACCGTCATGATCACCGGCGACAATCCGCTCACGGCCGCCGCCATCGCCCAGGAGGCCGGCGTCGACGACTTCCTCGCCGAGGCGACTCCTGAGGCGAAGATGGCACTCATCAAGAAGGAGCAGGAGGGCGGCAAGCTGGTCGCGATGACCGGCGACGGCACGAACGACGCGCCCGCCCTCGCCCAAGCCGACGTGGGCGTGGCGATGAACACCGGTACCACGGCCGCCAAAGAGGCGGGCAACATGGTCGACCTCGACTCGAACCCCACGAAATTGATCGACATCGTCGAAATCGGCAAGCAATTGCTGATCACCCGAGGCTCGCTCACGACGTTCTCGATCGCCAACGACATCGCGAAGTACTTCGCGATCATCCCCGCGCTGTTCGCGGTGTCGTATCCCCAATTGAAGGCGCTCAACGTCATGCACCTGCACAGCCCCCAGAGTGCGGTCTTGTCCGCGGTGATCTTCAACGCCCTGGTGATCATCGCGCTCATTCCGCTCGCGCTGCGCGGCGTGAGGTTCCGGGCCGCTAACTCATCGGCGATCCTTCGACGCAACGTGTGGATCTACGGCGTGGGCGGTGTGATCATTCCGTTCATCTTCATCAAACTCATCGACCTCGTGCTCGTCGCGCTGCACGCCTACTAAAGAAAGACTGACATGCTCGTACATCTCCGACGCTCCCTGGTGATGGCGGTGATCTGCCTGGTGCTCTTCGGATTCGTCTACGCCCTGGCCGGGACCGGCGTCGCCCAACTGCTCTTCAAGCATCAGGCCGATGGCTCGATCACCGCCAATGGATCGACGCTCATTGGCCAGAACTGGTCGAGTCCCAAGTTCTTCCACGGGCGCCCCGATGACACGGGTCCCTACACCACCGGTGACAACCCGCTGGTGGCCAACGGCGTCGCGGGCGAGTCGGGCGCCACGAACCTCGGGCCGCGCTCGAAGACGCTACTCGCCGACACCAAGGCGCTCGTCAAGTACTGGCACAAGTTGGGCGTCGACCCGACGCCGGACCTGGTGACGACCTCGGGCAGCGGTTACGACCCGGACATCTCGCCCCAGGACGCGATCGTGCAGATACCGATGGTCGCCAAGGCGACCGGTTTGTCGCCGACGGTGTTGCGCGCGTTGATCGCGAAGGAGTCCCACTCCGCCGAATTCGGATTCCTCGGTGCGAGTTACGTCGACGTGCTGCAGTTGAACACCGCTCTCGCCAAGCTGGAATAGGTGGAACGATGACGCGAACGGGCCAGTACCTCAACGCGCTGCGTGCCGTTCTTCGCGAGCGGCGAGTCACGCTGGTGGCTGGACTGGCGTTGGTCGTGCCCTACGTGCTCGCGGTCGTGCTGGTTCCCTTTCGTGGCACCTTCGCGAATCCCGCCGCCGCGCTGAGCTTCGTCGCGGTCATCGCGAGCATCGCCATGCTGGGAAACCGTCTCAGCGGTCTCCTGGCCACGTTGTCGTCGTTGATCTGGTTCGACTTCTATCTCACCAAGCCCTACGACCTGCTCACGATCAGCCATCGGCCGGACCTAGAGACCGCCCTCTGCATCGTCGTCGTCGGATTGGTGGTGAACGAGCTCGCGGCCGCCAACCGCCGCTCGTTTCGTCGAGCCACCGAAGGGTCCGCCTACGTGCGCACGTTGCACGAAATGGCGGTCCTGGTGGGTGGCGACGTGGCGCTCGACGAGGTGATCGACCAGGCGCGACGGTACCTGACCGAAATCCTGATGCTTCGCGACTGCGTGTTCGAACCCGTTCCGGTCGGCTTGCCCTACGCGCGAATCACCGCCGACGGGACGGTCGTGCACGTGGGTTTGCAGTGGCCCACCAAAGAACTGGGCATCCCGGGTCCCCACGCGGAGATCGTCGCGCAGTGGCGAGGCGAGAGTTTTGGTCGCTTCGTGCTCACTCCGACACCGGGACAGCCGGTCTCGCTCGACCGGCGCGTGGTGGCGGTCGCCGTCGCGAGTCTGGTGGCGGGAGCGCGAGCCAGTGAACGACGACGCCTGACTTCTGCGGGCACCAGCGACGATACTTAAGCCATGTCTCGCGGCACCCTTCGCGTCTACCTGGGGCTGGCTCCGGGCGTGGGCAAGACCTTTCGAATGCTCGACGAAGGGTGGCGTCGCCGCGAACGCGGCGCTGACGTCGTGATCGGCTTCGTCGAGACCCACGACCGCAAACTCACGGCGGCTCAGATCCGCGACATGGAGATCATCCCGCGAAAGAATTACGAGTACCGCGGGACGATCATTGAGGAGATGGACGTCGACGCGGTGCTCGCGCGTCGTCCCCAGTTGGCGCTCGTCGATGAGTTGGCGCACACGAACGCGCCCGGAGCCCCGCACGAGAAACGGTGGCAGGACGTGGAAACACTGCTCGAAGCCGGCATCGACGTGATCACGACCGTCAACATCCAACACCTCGAGTCGGTCAACGACGTGGTGGAGAAGATCACCGGAATCGTCCAGCGTGAGACGGTACCCGACGCCATCGTGCGCCGGGCCGAGCAGATCGAGTTGGTCGACATCACCCCCGAGGCCCTGCGTCGTCGTATGGCCCACGGCAACATCTACCCGGCCGAGAAGATCGACGCCTCGTTGTCCAATTTCTTCCGGTCCGGGAACCTCACGGCCCTGCGCGAACTGTCACTCTTGTGGCTCGCCGACCGGGTCGAGGATTCGCTGAAGAAATACTTGGACGATCACGACATCAAGGAGAGCTGGGAGACTCGAGAACGTCTCATCGTCGCGGTGACTGGATCCGAGACCGACGAGGCGCTCCTGCGTCGCGCGGCGCGAATCGCGTCGCGAACCGGCGCCGAGCTCTTGGCGGTGCACGTCATTGATTCAGGAGCACTCCAAGAGCGCAATGCGGACACGACTCTCGCGCGCGAACTCACCGTCGAATTCGAGGGCACGTTTCAAGAGATCATGGACGAGGACATCGCCACGGCCCTGGTGTCGTTCGCCCGGTCCGAGCGAGGCACGCAGATCGTCATGGGATCGAGTCGCAATCGCCGCGCGATCCAACGCTCGGGGGTGATCGAGAAGGTACTGCGGCAGGCTCGGGACCTCGACGTGCACATCATCGCGGTGGGCGGCGAGAAGCCGCGACGGACGTGGCGACGTCGCCGGATCGGCAGCTATTCCTGGCAACGACGAATCGGGGGACTCGTTGGCGCGGCCCTGGCGTTGCCGCTGCTGACGCTGGTCCTCACCCAGGTCCGCGCGGACGTCTCGGTGTCCACCGTCTTCCTCGCGTATCTCGTCGTGGTACTGGGTGTGGCGAGTTGGGGAGGGACGGTCGTTGGTCTGTTCGCGGCCCTCGGCGCCGCGGGGCTCGAGAACTTCTACTTCGTCAAACCGTTGCACACCCTCGAGGTGGCCAGACCCGACGATGTCGTCGCGATCATCGCGTTCTTGCTCTTCGCCGTCGGTGCGAGTGTCGTGGTCAACCTCTTCGCTCAGCGCTCGGCTGACGCGGAGCGCTCGAAGGCGGAGGCGGAGATCCTCGCCCGGGCCGCCGCGACGGTCGCGACGACCCGCGATGACCTCCTGCCCCTGCTCGAGTCGCTGCGGGCCATCTTCGCGGTCCCCACCGTGGCGCTACTCGAGCGCCACGAGGGCGAGTGGAACACGGCGTTGCTGAGCGGCGAGGACGTCGATCCCGCCTCGCTGAACGCGCGCTTCGATATTGACGAGGACCACGTCCTGGTCATGGCGAGTTCGAGTCTCGACGCCCAGGACCGCCAACTCATCGGGGCCTTCGCGGGTCGGGTGGCGGCGGGCCTCGAGGCACAACGCCGGAGTCACGAGGCCGCCGAGCGCCAAGCCATCGCCGAGACCGACGCGCTGCGCACGGGACTTCTCAAGGCGGTCTCGCACGACCTACGCACGCCGCTCGCCACGATCGAAGCGAACGTGGCGTCGTTGCTCCAGACCGACGTCGCGTGGACGCCCAACGAACAGAACGTGTTCCTCGTCGCGATGGACCGCGAGGTCCGCCGGCTCACGCGACTCGTGACGAACCTGCTCGACGCGGGACGGCTCGAGGCGAATCTCGTGACGCCCCGTTACCTGCGCGTGGCGCTCGACGACCTGGTGGCGAGTTCTCTCGAGGCCATCGACACCTACGGTCGCGTGCTGGTCATCGACTTGCCCGATGATCTGCCACTGATCGAGACCGATCCCGACCTGGCCGAGCGCGCCATCGCCAACGTGGTCAGTAACGCGTGCCGCTTCAGTCCGCCCGACCAGCCCATTCGCATCTGCGGCGGGAGCACCGGACGCGGCGTCGAGCTGCTCGTCATTGACCGTGGCCCGGGAATCCCCGAGAAGAAGCGTGCCGCGATCATGGCTTCATTCCAGGACCTCAACGACGAGCGATCGGGTGCGGGTCTGGGACTCAGTGTCGCGTCGGGTTTCATGACGCTGCTCGGCGGCGAACTTCGCTTCGACGACACGCCCGGCGGCGGACTCACGGTGGCCCTCGAACTGACCGGAACCGAGGTCGCGTGAGGCGCCGGGTGCTCGTCGTCGATGACGAGATTCAGATACTGCGCGTACTGCGTATCAATCTCGAGGCGCGCGGGTACCTCGTGACCACGACCCAACGCGGCGACGAGGCACTCCGGTTCGTGCGTGAGGAGCCGCCGGACCTGGTGATCTTGGACCTGGAACTGACGGGCACGACCGGACTCGAGGTGCTCGAGTCCCTGCGCGCGACGAGCGAGGTGCCGGTCCTGATCCTGTCGGCTCGTAGCGGCGACCCCGAAAAGTTGCTCGCCCTCGACGAGGGGGCGAACGACTTCCTCGCCAAACCATTCTCGATGGGTGACCTGATCGTTCGGGTGCGCGCACTACTGCGCGGTGAGCGCAGCGACCTGTCGACCCTCACGACCACGGACTTCACGCTCGATTTTGACACGGCCACGGCGAGCCGCGGTGGCGAGCCGGTGACGTTCACCGAGGTGGAGTGGAAGGTCCTGCGCGTCCTCGTCGGCGCGGGCGGTCGACTCGTGAGCGAGCGCCAGTTGCGCCAGCGAGTCTTCGGTGAGGGTCCGGTCGAGGACGACGCGCACGTTCGTCACCACGTGACGAGCATCCGGCGCAAACTCGAGCCCGAACCCGCGCGACCGCGATACCTGCGCACCGAGCCGGGTATCGGCTACCGCTTCTACGGCGTCAACGTCTGATCAGCGCGAGAGACCGAGCGAACGCAAGATGGCGCGCGTCGCGGCGTTGGTCTTCGCGTACGTCTTTCGGCGCACGTAGCGCTTGGCGTAGGCGCCCGGTCCCTTGACGGCGGCTTGGACGTTGCCCATGATCCGCGCGTCACGGTAGAGCTGGGAGCGAAGGCTTCTTTCTCGAGACACGTGACCTCCGGGGACACACGGACTCTACCAACCCGGTTCGGGGGTAGTGGGAATCTCCTATCGTGACGAGCAGGACACTGGAGGACCATGAACAATCGTCAACTCATCTTGTCGCAACGACCTACGGGTCTGGTCGACGCGACCACCACCACGTTGGTCGAGACACCTCGACCCGAGTGCGGACCTGACCAAGCGCTGGTAAAGGTGGGCATGATCTCCATCGATCCCACGATCCGCACCTGGATGAACGACGCGCCCGGATACCTGCCACCGATCGCCATTGGCGACGTCGTGCGCTCCGGGGGCGCGGGGGTCGTCGTCGAGTCACGATCGTCGCACTACCGCGTCGGTGACATCGTGAGTGGGATCACCGGCTGGCAGGAGTGGGCCATCGCCGACGAGACCAACCGCTTCTCGGTGGTGCCCTCGGGAATGGGACTGGACCTCGCGACGGTGATGAACGTGGTGGGTCTCACCGGTATCACCGCCTACTTCGGTCTGCTCGAGGTCGGTCAGTTCCGCGAGGGTGACGTGGTCGTGGTCTCGGGTGCGGCGGGCGCGACCGGTTCGGTCGCGGGTCAAGTCGCGCGGGCGCGGGGCGCCGCCAAGGTGGTCGGCATCGCCGGCGGTCCCGAAAAGTGTGCCGAGGTCGTCGAGAAGTACGGGTTCGACCACTGTCTCGACTACCGCGAGGGTCACCTCGCTCGTGCCCTGCACGAGGCGTGCCCCAAGGGCATCGACGTCTACTTCGACAACGTCGGTGGCGAGATCCTCGACGCGGCCCTCTCGAACATCGCCATCCACGGACGAGTGGTGCTGTGCGGTGCCATCTCGCAGTACAACTCAACGGGCAAGCCCGAAGGGATCGCCAACACCTCGATGCTCATCGTGCGGCGTGCGCGAATGGAAGGATTCATTGTCTTCCAGGACTTCGGTTCACGCTTCGCCGAGGCGCAACTCGCGCTCGCCACCATGGTGCACGACGGGACCCTCGCGCACCAGGAGCACCTCGTCCACGGACTCGAGCACGCCCCCGAGGCACTCAATCTGTTGTTCACCGGTGGCAACCACGGCAAGACGCTGGTGGTGGTGGACGAGAGCGTTCAGCTGACGTGAGGGTCGATCGCCCATTCGATGTTCGCCACGAGCGCGCGATGATCGCTCCCGCCCTCACTCGCCCAGCCGCGCGCGTGTGTCCAGGGTCCTCGCGCGAGGATGTGGTCGATCTGACTGTGGGGAAACTTGGCGGGCCACGTCCGAGCGCGCACCATTGATCGCCAACCCGGCAACAACAGCCGCAGCAACGGCCGCCAGCAGTTGAAGTCGCCAGCGAGGATCGTGGGCAGCGCGGGTTCGAGGTCGCGCGCGAGTCGATTGAGTTCGCGGTACTGACGGAACGAGCCGTGACTCAGGTGCGCACCGTGCACGCCCAGGACGTAGAACGGACGGCCCTCGAGGCAGAGACGTGCCACGATGACCGACCGGTTCACCTTCTCCCTGGTGAGTCGCCCGAGCGGCACCGCGCGGATCTCCTCGATCGGCAGGTCGGTCACGAGACCCAGTCCCCACTCGCCGGTCTCGAGCACACCGTGGGACGATCGACGGTGCCGTTGTCGAGCGGTGAGCTCTCGGTGCTCTTGGAAGTAGAGACCGTGTTCGCCGGTGAAGTGAGCGAGCCAGGGCAGCCACGATCGGCCCCCGCTCGAAGCGCGCACTCGTTCGCCGCGCGCCAGCGGCACGAAGAGTCCCCGCATGCCGAGGCGCTGGCACAAGTCGTCGAAGAGGTCAGGGCCTTGGTCGCCTCGCCACAATTCGGGGCACACGAGCACGTTGGCGCCGAGTTGACTCGCGTGTTCGAGCACTCGAGTCGCTCGACCCCAGCCGTCGATGCCGGCGTGTAGGTTGAACGACGCGACACGCACGTCAAAACCCTACGCCGTGGCCCGCGAGCGATGTGGCAGGCTCTAGTCGTGGAATCGGTCAACGTCAGCTTCGGTCACCGGCTCTGGTGGGTCGACGCGTTCATCGGGGCCGCGGAACGGGGTAATCCTGCCGTGGTCGTGTTGCTCGAGCGTCCCATGGAGGATTTCGAGCTACAACAGATCGCCTTCGAATTGGGCGTGTCCGAGACCGCCTTCGTGCGCCGCGTGGGCGACACCTGGTCGCTGCGGTGGTTCACGCCGACCGTCGAGGTCGACCTGTGCGGACACGCCACGCTCGCCACGCTGCACGTACTGCTGAGTGAACTCGGCGTGCCCGGTGGCGAGTTCTACTTCCAGACGCGCTCGGGCGTCCTGTCGGGTCGGCGTCTGCGCGACGGCATGCTCGGGGTCGACCTGCCGCGTTCCTACATCGAACCGCTGGACGAAGCGGTGTTGAACGGCACGCTGGGTCCCGTCCGTGAAGTGTTCCAGGCGGGAGCCCAAAGTGTGCTCGCGGTCGTCGAGGACTACGACACGTTGTGCGGACTCGCCGTGGATCCGATGAGTCTGTTCCTCGTCCCCAGTTCGATGGTGATCGCGGCCTGTCACGGGGGACCCGACGTCGACGTGTCGATCCGCGTCTTCGCGCCACGTCTCGGTCTCGCCGAGGATCACGTGACCGGCAGCGCCATGTGCGCGGTGTCGCCGTGGTGGGTGGAGAAGGTCGGTTCGCCCGTCGTGTCGGTCCGTCAGGCCTCGGCGCGCGGAGGGGTCATGCACGCGCGCCTCTTCGAGAAGAACGTCGAGGTCGCCGGTCTCGCGCGCACCTTCTTTGGCGGCGACCTGCGAGCATGAGCGGCCAGCCCCTCGGGCCTGGCCCGCGCACGAAGGTTCGCCGACTTCCCGCCAAGGCCTCCTACGACGCCGACGTCGTGTTTTCGATCATCGACCGGGCGCGGTTCTGTCACGTCGCGGGCCTGGTCGACGGCATGGCGATGGCGTTGCCGACGTTGCACGTCCGCGAGGGCCGCACCTTGTACCTGCACGGCAGTCGCTCCAACGCCATCATGAACGCCGTGCTCGACGCCGGACGTGCGTGCGTCAGCGTCATGATCTACGACGGACTTCGCCTCGCGCGAAGCGGGTTCGAATCGTCGATCGCCTACCGATCCGTCGTCGTCGTGGGTACGACGGCCGAAGTACGCGACCCCGCCGAGAAGGCGCGCGTCCTCGATCTCTTCGTCGACGCCGTGCTGCCGGGTCGCGCCCGCGAGGTTCGCCCCCTGAGCGATCAGGAGGCTCGACTGACCCTGGTCGTGCGTCTCTCCATCGACGAAGCCTCGGCCAAGATCTCCCAGGGTCCCACCGACGACGACGTCGAGGACCAAGCGCTGCCGATCTGGTCGGGCACCGTACCCGCTCACCTGCGGTTCGACGATCCGGTTCCGAGCGCGGACGGTGCGATGGCGACTGGTGACATTGCGCTGCCCGAGTCGGTGCGACGCTTGCTCGAAGAACGGTGATGGACCGCTACGACGACCTTCGCGAGGCGATCGGGCTCATCAGCCCCGTCGACGAGCGCGAAGCCCACTCGGTGCGGGCCACGCTCGAACGCCTGGACTGGCCAGCGAACCCCTTTGACGAACGACTCAACGACCACCACGTCACCGCGTCGGCCTTCGTGGTGTCCTCGCGCGGCGTGATCCTTCATCGTCACAAGCGTCTGGGGATCTGGGTCCAGCCCGGCGGGCACATTGACTACGACGAGAGTGCGCCCGAGGCGGCCCTGCGCGAGACCTACGAGGAGACCGGGCTCGACGTCGGTCACCTCGACCCCCCGCTGCTCTTTCACGTGGACGTGCACCCGGGTCCTCGCGGGCACACCCACTACGACCTGCGCTACGTACTGCTCGCGGCCCCCCACGAGCCCAATCCGTTGGCGGGCGAGAGTCGCCAGGTCTACTGGTTCAGTTTCGCGGGCGCCCAGGAGCGCTGCGAGCGACCTCTCGTCGCGCCCCTGGCGAAACTGGCCCGGTGGTACGAGAGCAGCGACGTGCGAGACTACGAAACGTGAGTGAGAGCGAAGCGCTGCGCGCCTTGATGCAGGCCGACCGCTGGATCGATCGAGTGGCCTCGCAAATCACCCATCTACCCGAGAAGACCGAACTCGCGTCGCTCGAGGACGAACTGCGAGCACTGCTGAAGGCGCTCCAGGAGGCCCAGGGCGAACTCGATCCCGTTCGACGGGCCTACGAGGACGCCGCCGCCGAGGCGCAGCGACTCGCCAAACGCGAAGGCGAACTGGCCCAGACCCTGGCCGTTTCGACCGCGAACGCGCGTGAACTGGGCGCGCTGCACAAGGAACTCGACCACGTCCGTGAGCTGCGTGGCGCGAGCGAGGACCGCGAGCTCGACTATCTGCTCGCCCTCGAACCCCTCGACGAGGCGGTGTCGGCCCTTCGCGCCAGGGCCCAGCCCCTCGTGGCCCGACGCGGCGAACTGCAGACGCGGATCAGCGAACTCGAGGCGTCACTCGAAGAGGAGTTGATCTCGCTTCGCCAGGGCCGCCAAGCGTGCGCGTCGGCGCTCTCGGGCGAGCTACTCGCGCGCTACGACGCGGCGCTGGTACGCGCGGGCACCGCCGGGGCCGCCCAGGTCGACGCGGGTCGTTGCGACGGGTGCCGGATCGCCCTGTCGCCGCTCGACTTCGATCGGTGGAAGGCGCAACCGAGCGGCACCTTCTTCGCGTGTCCCGAGTGCGGGCGTCTGTTGCTGCCGTGATCATCCTCATCCGTCACGGTCAAACCACCACGAACGCGAAGAGCCTGCTGGTGGGCCGCAGTGACCCCTCGCTCACCGAACTGGGTGAGCGTCAGGCGCGCGCACTCGCCCCGTTCTTGGAGGGCGTGAAGGAGGTATGGACCTCGCCACTCGTGCGTGCGCGCGAGACCGCCCGACTCGCCCTGCCGCACGTGCCGGCCCTCGTGAAGGAATCCTTCATCGAGGTGGACTACGGGGACCTCGAGGGTCAGCCGCTGAGCGTCGTCAGCGCCAAGCAGTGGGAGGACTTCGAGACCGACCACGAATTGGCCCTCGGCAATGGCGAGTCGCTCGCGTCAGTCGACCGGCGCGTGCACGCCCAGCTCGACGAGCTGCTGGCCGATCCGACCAGTCTCTTGCACCAAGCCCACGAACACCTGGCGATCGTGAGTCACGTCTCGCCGATCAAGTCCGCGACCGTCTGGGCACTCGGCGTGCCTGGTTCGGTGGCCTGGCGAACGCGACTGGACAACGGTTCGATCACCACCATCGCCACGCGTCGGTCGTCACCGTCGTTGGTGCGTTTCAACATGGTGCCGGCGCTGCGTTGATCAGCGCAGGGCGACGTACAGTGCGGCGAAGTGAAGCCCCGCGCCCACGAGGGTGAGGGCGTGGAAGAGTTCGTGGTAACTAAAGACGCGCGGCGAGAGTTTCGGACGCTTGGCGCCGTAGAAGACCGCACCCACCGAGTAGGCAAGACCGCCCGCCACGACGAGCGTGAAACACGTCGCACCACCACCTCGGTAGATCTGGGGCATCACCGCGACCGCGGCCCATCCGACGACCAGGTACGGCAGGGTGTTCACCCATTTGGGGGTGTCCAGCGCCAATTGTCGAATGGTGATGCCCACCGCCGCCCCTGAACCAATGACGATCATCAGCACGACGCGAATCGTGCCGTGCATGGTCAGCCCCGCGATGCCGAGGTAGCTGCCGGTGATCGCGAGGAAGATGGTCGAGTGGTCCGCCCGTTTCCACGCACGACGCCGCGCGGGCGACCACCGCACGCGATGAAAGAGCGCGCTGGTGACCATCATCGACGCGACACCGAGCACGTAGCACGACACCCACGCGACCTGGGGCCAGGTCCGTGCGCGCGCGAAGAGCAGCGGCGAGCAGCCGAGGAGTACCACCGCGCCCCCGACGTGCAACCAACCGCGCAGCAGCGGCTTGGCTGAAACGCTGTCGCGCTCGGTCGTGGGGGCTTCACTGCTCATGTCTCCACCCTACGGTTGTGGGACTGGCGTGCAGAAACCAACAACGAAGCCCGCTCATTCCGTTCTGCGGAACAAGCGGGCTCACGATGTTTGGCCCCCCCAGCCAATAGACAAGAAATTACCCTGCGCTCAACCGGTACTCTGGCAAAAGAAGCCCAGAAACCAAGGGTTGTGCACAACTTCACAAACGAGGAGCCAACGTGGAACGCAGGAAACTAGGACAAGGTCTCGAGGTCTCCGCCCAGGGACTCGGCTGCATGGGCATGAGCGAGTTCTACGGCGTGGGCGACGACGCGGAGTCGATCGCCACGATCCACGCCGCACTAGACCACGGCGTGAATTTCTTGGACACCGCGGACATGTACGGACCCTTCACCAACGAACGACTCGTCGGCGCGGCGATCAAGGGACGGCGTGCGGAGGTGGTACTGGCCACCAAGTTCGGCAACCAACGCGGCGAGGACGGCGCCTACCTGGGCATCAACGGCCACCCGGACTACGTGCGCGAGGCCTGCGAGGCGTCGCTCACCCGGCTCGGCGTGGACGTGATCGACCTCTATTACCAGCACCGCGTCGATCGCACTGTGCCGATCGAGGAGACCTGGGGGGCTATGAAAGAGTTGGTCGAGGCGGGCAAGGTCCGTCACCTCGGTATCTCGGAGGCCTCCTCGGCGACGATCGAACGAGCGCACGCGGTCCATCCCGTGACGGCGTTGCAGAGTGAGTACTCGCTCTGGACGCGTGACCCCGAGGACGGCGTGCTCGACACGTGTCGGCGCCTCGGAATTGGCTTCGTGGCCTACAGCCCGCTGGGGCGCGGTTTTCTCACGGGCGAGTCGGCGAATCGCGACGCCGAGGACCCGAAGGACTTTCGCCGCGTCAATCCTCGATTCGTGGGTGACGCGGGTGCGAACAACCGCAAGCTCGTCTCGAACCTCGAGTCGATCGCCACCCAGAAGAACGTCAGCGTCGCGCAGTTGGCCCTCGCGTGGGTCCTCTCGCGCGGCGCGGACGTGGTGCCGATACCGGGGACCAAACGGCGCAAGTGGTTGCTCGAGAACATCGCGGCGAGTGACCTCTCGCTCAGCGAGGACGACCTGGCCGCTCTCGAAGCGGCGGTGCCACGCGACGCGGTCCAGGGTGATCGATACGCCGAGCGCGCGATGGGGTCTCTCAACGGTTGACGCGTCGCAACGTGCCGTCGAGGAGTTCGTAGACCTCGTCGCACCATCGAACGACGCGTTCGTCGTGGGTCGCCACCACGATCGTCGCGTCGAGCGACTCGAGCAGCGTCAGCAGCTGATCGGTTTCTTGCGCCCCGAGACCGCTGGTCGGTTCGTCGGCGACGAGCACCCGCGGCTCGTTCACCAGGGCTCGCACCACGGCGACCCGCTGTCGTTCGCCGCGCGAGAGTTCGTCGAATCGGGTGAGGGGGTCCGCTTCTACGCCCAGGGCCGACAGTTCGCCCAGTGAATCGCGATCACCACGACGTCCCATGCGAAGGACGTCGTGGGCGAAGCCCCGGGTGAGTCCGGGTTCGCTCACGACGTAGCCCACCACGTCGCGTAGTTGGGTTTCGGCGATGTCGTCGATCGGTACGCCGCCAATGCTCACGCGGCCCGACGAGACGGGATCGAGGCCGACCAGTAGGCGCAACAGCGTGGACTTGCCCGAGCCCGAAGGACCGACGATCGCGACGCGCCGCCCGGGAGCGAAGACGAAGGTCGCGTCGTTGACGATCGCCACGCCGTCTTCGAGCACCGTCACGTGATCTGCGCGAACCGTCGCGTCGAGCAGGGACGCGGCACCGGTGCGAAACGGACTCTCGTCGAGCTCTTCGAGTCGTTCCGACGATCCGCTGACCGCGACCGCGGTCTCCAGCGCCATCCGGATCGCCGCGAGCGAATCCGCCGTGGCGAGACCGAGTAGGGCGATGACGGCGATCCAGGTTGGCGACGTGTGCACCCGTCCGAGCCAGAGGACCTGCAAGGTGAGCAGGCCCGCGACCAGTGGCACGACGCTCGAGCGACGCGACACGTGCTGGGAGACGAGTTCGGCCCGTTCGAGTGATTCGCGTCGCGTCGCCAGTCGTAGCGCGGCGAAGTCTTCTCGGTCCAGCAGGGTGAGCTCGGGCGCGACCGCGCTCAATTCGACCACCGAGGCCTGGTAGGCGCCTCGCGCGTGTCGCAGCGTTCTCTGGGCGCGCACGAGGGGCCCCAGGTTGGTCACGAGCACGGCGATCGCGACGACCTGGATGACGAGGAACAAGAGGGCAACTCGTAGCCACTGACCGTGCGGCGGCAGTATCGCCACGACGACGTCACCGAGGATCAGCGTCGTCAGAGTGCTGATCACCGGAAGCGCGAAGCGCAGCCAGAGGTCCTGGAGTTCGTCGGTATCACGCAAGGATCGTTCGAGCAGGTCACCCGCCGCGTGAACGCGCCAGCGCGAATAGTCCCAGCGACCGATGGTGGCGACGAGCCAACGCCGCCAACGCGTCACGGCTTCGAAGCCCAGTCGATGCGCGCTGACGCGTTCGAGAAAACGTAGGGGCGAGCGCAGGAACGCGAGGACCTCGATGACGATCAGCACGCCGGCCACCGCCGCGAGCCCGGGTCGCCGGGCGCTCTCGATGAGCAGACCGATCGCGCCGACCAAGAGACCCACGCTCGTGATCGTGGCGACGCCGCCGGTGACCAGGGCTCGAAGAAGTTCGCCCGCGGGTGGACGCGATCGCCGGAGCCATCGCACGAGCCGGCGCAGGTCGCTGTTCATCCGGGCACCTCGACGCGCGTTCGCGCGTTGTGCAGCAGCGACGTCTCGACGGTTGCTTCCACTACGGCGACGTCGGTGAGCGAGTCCAGCACGACTCGTAATGATTCGCGAGCGTGTTCGTCCATGACCCCAGCGATGTCGTCAAGGACCAACAACGCCGGCTGGGCCAAGAGACACCGGGCGAGCGCGAGACGCACCTTCTCTCCGGTGGAGAGCCCTCGGCCGTCGGCGAGCAGGTGCGCGCCCAGATCCGAGAAACGCGGGCCCGTGAGGTCGAGTGACTCGAGGAGTGTCTGGATCGACTGGTGGTCCGTTGGTCTGCCTAGGGTCAGGTTGTCGTACAGCGAACCCGCCACCAGACCACTGTCGACGCTGACGTAGCCCGTCACGACCTGCGCGCGAGTCGCGGATCCCGCCACGCTCGTGCGCCAGCCGAGCAGCGTGTGCAGCAGGGTCGTCTTGCCGGCGCCCGACGGACCCGTCACCAGCACTCGGTCACCCCGCGTCACCGTGAAGTCATAGGACGTTGGACCGGCTTCGGTGACGAGATGGTGCGCGTCTAGAAGGTTCGGGCCAGTCGCAAACGGGGTGGATTGGGGCGCGCGGAGGAGGCCGAGCGACTTCTGCGCGTTCTCGCGCCGGTGAAACTCCACGCCGAAGCGTCGAACGTTCACGAAGATCTCACTCGTGACGAGAACGGCGATGAGCGCGTGCTCGAGCGAGAGCGTTCCCTCCAAGAGTCCAAAGCCAACCACCATCGCCACGAGTCCGATGCTCACGCCGCTGAGGAATTCGGTCACGAGCGAGGACTCCAGGGCGACGCGGATCGCCCGCATCGCAATAGCGTGCTCGGAAGTCGAGATGGCGGCGATCTCGTCGGCGCCGTAGGCCACCGCGCCGAGTGCTCGAAGTTCGGGCGCGTGATTGAGCAGTTCGAGCTGGCGGGTCTCGAGAAGGGCGCGTCGCTGCTGGTAGTCCTCGGCGAGTGCTTCACTTCGTCGGCCCGCTCGCTGGTACAGCGGTACCGCCAGCCCCAGTAGGGCAAGGGTGATCAACGTGCTCAACCAACCCACGGCCCAGAACACCACGACCAGACCGAGCACGCTGCAGCGCGCGCTCGTCGCGAGCAACCGGAGCCACGGGCCGTCGCTCGCCTGCTCGATGGCCAGAGCCAGCTCGCCCCGACTCCGTTCGCCTTCGGCTCGCGGCAGGCGCAGGTGCGCGATCAGTTGGCGGCGCCAGAAGAGTTTGATCGCACGCGAGCTCGCCACGTTCCATTCGACGAGGGCGTTGGCGAGGAGCCACCTTCCCGCGAGGACCAACGAGAGCAACACCAAGCCGGTGGACGTCCTGCCGTGCGCCAGTTTGGTGAGGGCCACGGCGCTCAACAGCGCCAAGGCGAGTGAGACCAGCACGTTGAGGACACCGAACGCGGTCGAAGTGATTCGATACGTGGGCGCCGGTGGTGTCGTTGACGTTCCAGGGGCCACTGGTCAATGCTAACGAGCGCGAGAGTTCCTAGAGGGGGTCGTCACGGTGGGGCAGTGCCTGGGCCGGCCCGTTGAGCCAGTCGCGAAGCGCCTTGGTCGCTCGACAGTCATCCTCGTTGTACTCGAGCAGACGCTGGCGTGACGACGAGGCCTTCGCGTCACTCGAAACGGCAACTTCGTACCAGAGCATCGACGCCTCACCGCTGGGGGTCGGATCGCGCCATTCGAATCCGCTGTGGCGCGCGAGCTGCTTGAGTCCGAGAGGACCGGTCGTCTGGATCTGGCGTTTCGCGTACTCGTGAAGGTCGATCCACTCAGACGGTTGTGTCGAGCGAAACGCGTCGAGGTCCTCGTGCGTCGGTCCACCGGGCACGGGTGTCGCGACCGCGCGATTCATGGCGCCGTCTTCGGCTTGGGCCCAGAAGCAGTACGCCGCGAAGGACCTGCCGTCTTCGTGACAGACGCGCCGCAACTCGTCGAACCATTTCCAGAATCTCGCGAAGACCTCGGATTCGGCGTGGGGCGTCAGGTCTCCCCATTCGACGAAGGAGTGGTAGCCGCCTTGGATGCTCGCCACGGGCACGTTGAGCGTCACGTGCGCACCCCAGAGGTACGTCACGTCGTCGTAGCTCTCCATATCGACGTCGACCTCGACGTCGGCGCGGGGACATCCCATGTCCGAGGGATCAAGGATGCGCAACGGCGTCGCACGTTCGTGAGCGCGCGCCCTATAGATAAGGTCATCCAGTTTGTCGATGAGTCGTCCCAGGTGGTCCTCGGGCCGGGATTCGTCGCGCGCGAAAGGTGTCTTGGCCCGAGCGGACTGGGCGCGATACGGGTCGAGCCGGGCCAACTGCGCGCGTGTGTCGATGCCGTGATCGTGCAGGATTATCTGCTGCTCGACGTTCGTGTAGCGAGTGAGCGACACGTCGTCAATCGCTTCGAGTTGCGCTTCGCAGTGGGTGGCGTACGGGCACTCGGGGCACTCGCGATGCCAGTAGGGCTGGGTGGGAAACGCTCCTCCGTCCGCGAGCCATCGATCATGGGACGCCAGTAGTCCGAGACGCTCGCGGTACGCGTTGTCGTAGGTGGCGAGATTGAACCGGGGGTAGTCGTTGGTCGCGAGATGGAACCACCAAAGCCGTCGATGGCGATCGATTATCGCGGCCCGAGCGGCCCGGTCGCCGTGGCCCAGAGCTTGGAGCACCCGGGTGGCGTGAGCGAGCGCCATGCCGTTGCGGGTCACGGTGGGGGTGCTGCGAGGTCCGAAACCGTCGGTGAACGTGGCTTCGCTCGGCAAGAGTCGCGTGAGCGAGCCTTCTAGAAGACGGCGGGTACTCGCGGGTTCGACGATCTCGTTGTTCTTGATGATGATCGGCGAGTAGAGGTAACGCTCGTCCTCACGTCCGACCCGAACCAACACGTGCGCACTCGCCCTACGCCGTCCCGCGAGGTCGGCGGGCACGCGCGGTCGCACGAGCAGTTCCACGCCCTGGCGCATGAGGTCGACGGTCTCGTCGGCACTGGTCGGCGTGACCGCGTCGGGATGACTGGTCAGGATTTCGCGTAGCGTCCCCACGCGGTGTTGTTCGGCGTCACGGCGACGGCGACCGAGTTCGCTGGACTCGGCGGGTGCTTCGAAGTCGAAGGGGCGACCCCGGTCGAGCGCGACGCGGTGCGCGCAGGCGAGGAGCTCTTCGCTGCGCAGAAGGTCGGCCACGAGCAAAGCCTACGAGTCGAACGGGCCTTCATTTCGCCAACTTCGCCAGAGCGACGCGTACTCACCATTCAAGGCCACCAACTCGTCGTGCGTGCCCAGTTCAGTTACGCGTCCGTCATTGACGACGCAGACACGATCGGCGTCGTGAGCGGTGTGCAGCCGGTGGGCGATAGCGACGACGGTTCGCCCCTCGAGGACCGCCGCCAGTGACGACTCGAGGTGTCGAGCGGCGTGGGGGTCCAGCAGGGCGGTCGCTTCGTCCAACACCAGCGTGTGAGGGTTGGCGATGACGAGTCGAGCGAGTGCGAGTTGCTGGGCCTGAGCGGGCGTGATCGGATAGCCGGTCGTGCCGAGTTCGGTGGCGAGACCCTCGGGTAGTTGTTCGACCCATTCGAGTGCGTCGACCGCGGCAAGTGCGTTTTCGATCGACGATTCGGTCGCGTTCGGATCGGCGAGCGCCAGATTGTCGCGTACCGATCCAATGAAGATGTGGTGCTCTTGGGTGACGAGCGCCACGTGACGGCGCAGCGTCGCAAGAGGCATCTGAGAGAGCTCGACGTCGCCCACGCGTACCGAACCAGTGCGCGGTGCATCGATACCCGCGAGAAGCCGGCCCATGGTGGACTTGCCGGCTCCCGACGGACCGACGATCGCGAGCCGTTCGCCGGGCTTGATCGTGAGTGACACCCCCTTCAAGACGTCGTGTCCACTGCGGTAGGCGTAGTGGACGTCGTGCATCGTGAGTACTTCATTGACCGGGCGCCGTGACGATCGTGGTCGGTTGTCGCGCACCGCCGACACACCGACCAGTCGAGCGAGCGAGGATTGTCCCATCTGAAGTTCGTCGAGCCAGGAGACGATCCGGTCGATCGGGTCGTTGATTTGCACCACGTAGAGCGTCACGGTCGTCGCGGCCCCGATGTCGATGTGGTGATGGAGGACTAACCAACCACTCCAGAGCAGCGTCACCGCGACCGCGAAGGCGAAGGAGCTCTCGACAATCGGGAACCACACCATGCGCAGCAACATCGTGTACATCTCTGAGTAGAACGATTCACGGATGTTCCCCTCGACGCGCGTCGTCTGGCGGGCACCGAGTTGGTGGGCGTCGACCGTGCGTGCGCCTTCGGCGGTCTCCGAGACCGTTCCCGACAGACTGGCGTAGCTGATGCGCTCTCGTCGGTAGCCGGGCGTCGCGTAACGCAGGTAGTAGCGGGTGGAAAAGACCAGAAACGGCACCGACACGAGCGCCGCGACGCTCGCCAGTGGGCTTATCACGAGCATGGCAACGAAGGTCAGCGTCGTTTGGATCAGCGCCACGAGCCATTCGGGCAGGGCGAAGCGAACGGTGCGCGAAAGCGCCTCGATGTCGTTGGTCGTGCGACTGAGCAGGTCGCCGGTACCGGCACGCTCTACTTCCGTGAGCGGTAGGTCGAGCACGCTGGCGAGGAACTCCTCACGAAGTTGCGCGAATATCGTCTCGCCCAAGACGTAGCTGCGACGTCTCGCGAGAAATGAGAACAGCGCGAAGGCGAGTGATGAACCCAAGAGGATTAGGACGTACACGACGATTCGAGGTGACGTGAGGCTGCGGTCAGTGGCGAAGTTCGTGAACTGGCCAATGACCCACGCGGGTACCAGACTCATCACCGCCGCGACCGCGTAGAGCGACAACATTCGCGCGAACGCGCGACGATGCTCGGTGAGCACGCGTTTGGCGTACAGACGCACCGTGGAAAAGTCGGCGATGGGCAACGAGGTCATCAGGCGTCCTCTCGGAGCACGATCTCGCGGTAATCGGACGAATTCGCGAGCAGGTAGCCGGGAGTCCCCTCACTCACCACTCGACCCGACCGGTAGACGTAGACGTGATCCATGTGCTGGAGCATCAACGGGCTGGTGGTGGCGACGAGCGTCGTGCGGCCCTGTCGGACGGCGCTCAGTCTCGTCGCGATGCGCCCTTCGGTGTGCGTGTCCACCGCTGACGTCGGGTCGACCAGGATCAGGACGTCGGAGTCCTTCAAGATCGCCCGCGCCAGGCTGAGACGTTGACGCTGCCCGCCCGAGAATCCTCGGCCCCGTTCCTCGACGTCCGTGTCGAGACCGTCTTCGAGAGCGTCCAGGATGTCCAGCGCACTGGTGGCCTCGAGCGCCTCGAGGATTCGGGCGTCGGACGCGACGCCGTGAGGGACGAGTTCGAACCGTAATTCACCCGAAAAGAGCCTCGGCTCGATCTCACTGACGACGATGTTGGTGCGCGTGTCGTCCACGGCGTACTCGGTGATGGGAACGCCGTTAACCAAGACGTCCTCGACGTCGGCGACGAAACGACCGAGTCGATCCGCGAGTACCGACGCGTCCTCAGCGTTATCGGTCACGACGGCGCTCATGGTGCCGCGGATCAGTCGGATACCCGTGCGAGCGTCGTAGAGGTCGTCCACGTGTGCGGGCCACTTCCTCGGCTCGATCGGTTCTTGAACCAGGGGACCGACCTTCAAGATTCGAAGGACCCGTCCCGCGCCCACGTACGCGCGCGTGGTGGAGATGACGTATTCGATGGACGTGCGTAGTGGCGTCGTCAGAAAGGTGGCGTAGCCGAAGAACGCCACCAGTTGACCCGGCGCCAAGGTACCCTTCATGACGTCGTGGGCACCGAGGAACGTCACGATTGCGGTCAGTATCGCGGGCAGGAGTACTTGACCCGACTCGAGTCCCGCCTGGGGTGTGGCGATTCTGTTTCCCGCGCGACGCACGATGTCACTCTGGCGCTGGTAGTTACCGAGGAACACGTCCTCGCCGCCGATGCCGCGCAGTATCCGAAGACCCGCCACCGTGTCAGAGCCGAGTGCGGCAAGTCGGCCGGCCGCGTCGCGTTGGGCCGCTTGGGCGGCGTGCAGCGGCTTCATCAGCGGTACGGTCATCGTCGCTAAGAGGGGGACGCCCACGAGCACGATAAGTCCGAGTTCCACCGACGTCGACAAGAGGATGAAGGACACCACGATCCACGCGACGATTGATCCGACGAAGCGTGCCAGGACGTCATAGGCGCCACCGATTCGCATGGCGTCGGCCGCGACGGTGTTGACCACGTCGCCCGCGGGGATCTTGTCGGTCAACGCGGTACCCGTGGTCGTGATGTGTCGGCCGATGACCTGGATGGTGCGATAGGCCGCGTTCATCCAGTTCGTGACCGCGAGTTGGTGGCGCAGTGATCCACAGACTGCTTGGAAGAGCCCGAGGGCCATGACGATGCCCACCCAGCGCACGAGTTCGGCGACGCTGTGCTGGGCGATCCCGTGATCGATAGCGGCGCCGACGGCGGCCCAGAGCAGGGCCTGGCTCACCATCCATCCGATGCCGAAGAGGGCGTTGAGGAAGAGCAGGCTCTTTTGGAAGCTGGCGAGCCAGATCAAATAGCGCAAGGGGGAGCGCGTATCGGGCGCGCCCGGCTCGTCGACCGGCAGTTCTCGATAGGGAAGGTGCAACATGAAAGAGGTCTCCGAAACGAAAGGTGGATAGTGAGTTGACCTATAAGCGGGGTTCTGTCCACCCTTCGTGAGAAGGGATGGGTGGCCATCCATCTGAGCGATCTACCTCGGGAGTGCCCTGTTTCCAGGGCAAGCGGGCCACGCGCCCCCACGTTTGATCTTGCTCCGGGTGGGGTTTGCCAAGCCGCTCTGATCGCTCAGCGCGCTGGTGCGCTCTTACCGCACCGTTTCACCCTTGCCTGTACTCGTCAAACGAGCCATCGGCGGTCTGTTCTCTGTGGCACTGTCCTGCACGTCACCGCGACTCACGTCTCGTGAGCACCCTGCCCTGTGGAGCCCCGACTTTCCTCACGTCTCCGAAGAGACGTGCGACCACCCAGTCAACTCACTATCCGCCGTCAATTCTGGCATATCGACTTATTACGAACAAGTGACGTTTTCTTATTTGTGTCGAGCGATAGCCTCGCCACGTGGTGCTAGACGAATCCGCGACCGACGAGCCGATACTTGAAGTTGGACAGTTCTACGAACTCGTCACCGCACACCTCGAAGCAGCACTTGGTCGTCGGCATCCTCGTTGGGTGCGTGGCGAAGTGGCGAAGGTATACGAGAAGACGCACCTGTACGTCGACTTGGTCGACGCCGGGTCGACCTCGAATGACGCCAAACGTCCGGTGCTCAACGCTCATTGTTGGGCTTCCCAGTGGAATCCGCTTAAGAGGAAATTGGCCGATGACGGCGTCGTCCTCAAACCCGGGGTCATCATCAGCTGCTTCGGGTACGTCGATCTCTACGCCCCCCAAGGTCGAATTGGTTTCACCGTCACGGCCATTGACGTCGAAGGACTTCTCGGGGACGTGGCGCGCCGGCGTCAAGAACTCATCGCGCGCTTGCGAGAGGAGGGACTGCTCGAAGCCAACAAGAGTCGACCGCTCTCGCCGGTACCGCTTCGAGTGGGTCTCGTCGCGAGTCCGGGCACGGAGGGCTACAGCGACTTCACCGGTCAACTGTTGAAGTCGGGTTTCGGTTTCGAGATTCTGCTGGCCAAGACCGCCGTCCAGGGAGACGCCGCCCCGGCCCAGATCGTGAGCGCCATCGAAGCACTCGACCAGCAGGACGTGGACATCATCTGCGTCGTGCGCGGGGGAGGTTCCAAGGGCGACTTGGCCTGCTTTGACGACGAAAGGGTCGCGCGCGCGATCGCCGCGAGCACGACGCCCGTCTTCACGGGAATCGGTCACACCGGTGACGAATCGATCGCCGATTTGGCCGCGCACACGAGGTCCATCACACCGACCAAACTGGGTGAAGAGATCGTCAGCCTCGTGGCGCTGTGGCACGAACGAAACGTGCGTCTGCCGGCCCAACGGCTGCTCAGCGCGACCGAGGCGATCCTTGACGAAGCCACTGAATACGTGAGCGAACGACGACGCACCATGATCTTTGCGGTGCGCGACCGGCTCAAGTTGGAGGAACGTCATTTGCGAGCCACGCGCGAGCGCTTGGTCCTCCAGAGCGGACACCTGTTGAGTGCCGCTCAACAAATGCTCTCGAGCGTGCGCCAGCTGCTCGGCGCCTATGACCCGGTCAAACGGCTCTCCCAAGGATGGGCGATCGTGACCGGTGCGGACGGTCGAGTCGTACGGCGTCTCGACGACGTCACGCGCGGCGACACCGTGCGAGTTCGACTGAGCGACGGTACGTTCGTTTCGACCGTAGAACAGAAAGATGGTGAGTGACCATGACGATTGGTGATTGGAACGACGCGGCGAAGGAGCTCAACGAGATCGTGTCCTCCTTCGATGAAGGCGAGGTCTCGGTCGACGACCTCTTCGTCAAACTGGAACGCGCGACCCAGATCATCGAGTCCCTCGAGGCTCGCCTCGACGCCACGAAGGCCAAGGTGGAGGAGTTGGCGCCGAGAATCGCGAGGGTGGCCGAACAAGAGTGAATGACCGCTTCTACTTTCGCCAGTTTCTTTCTGGACGAGACTTCGCGGTCGACGACATCGTGGCACGCCAAATGGTCAACTTTGTCTACGCGCTCGGAGATCGCGCGACCGGTGAGACGTTGCTGGTGGATCCGGCGTACGCGCCTCGCGAGTTGGTCGAGCTCGTAAACGGCGACGGAATGAACGTGACCGCGGTGGTGGCGACGCACTACCACGCCGATCACGTGGGCGGCGATCTCATGGGCACCTACATCAGCGGCATTCGAGAGCTACTGGAGGTGACCGACGTCCCGGTCCACGTGCACGCGCACGAGGCGCCCTGGGTGACGCTGGTCACCGGCGTCGAGCCAAGCGGGCTCGTCACGCACGAGTCGGGCGACACGCTCACGGTGGGCGAGCTCGAGGTCACCCTGATCCACACCCCGGGCCACACCCCGGGCAGTCAGTGCTGTTTCGTCGACGGACGGTTGATCAGCGGTGACACGCTCTTCATTGACGGCTGCGGGCGAACCGACCTCCCAGGTTCGGACCCCGACGAGATGTACCGGACTCTCACCTCGCGACTGAGCGAAATCGATAACGACGCGGTCCTGTTTCCCGGACACCACTATTCACCTGAGTTCAGTGCGTCGATGGGCGAGGTGCGCCACCACAATTTCGTGCTGGCCCCCACCACTCGCGAGCAGTGGCTCGCGATGTTCTCGTGAAGACCCTTACGCCAGACGACCACGTCGTCGTTGTCGGTGCCGGTTTCGCCGGCTGGCGTTTTGTCGAGGCGCTGCGCCGGGACGGTTTCAGCGGGAAAGTCACGTTGATCGGTGACGAACGTCATCCTCCGTACGATCGGCCGCCCCTGTCGAAGAACGTGCTGGTCGGCAAGTGGGGGGTCGAGAAGACGACGTTGGCCACGCCCGAGCACCTCGAACGGAGCGGCGCGACGATGCTTCTAGGCGTCGCCGCGACGGGCCTGGACGTCGAGTCCACGACGGTCCACCTAGCCGACGGGTCGTCAGTGCGAGGTTCGTGGGTGGTCATTGCGACCGGAGTTCGCGCGCGCTACCTCGGATTCAGCGCCGACGAGCAGTTGCACACCATTCGTAGTCGCGACGACGTCGAATCCCTCGAGCGAGCGCTGAGCGAGCTGTCCTTGGGCAGCATCGTGGCGGTGATCGGGGGCGGTTTCATCGGGGCCGAGGCGGCGACGGCTCTTCGAACGCGCGGCTTGGCACCGATCGTCCTCGAGGCGGCCCCACGACCCTTGATCGGCATCCTCGGTCCCGACGTCTCGCTGTGGCTCGAGGATCTCGCGGCACTCGCGGGCGTGGAACTTCGTACTTCCCAACAGATTGTCGACGTACGAGTCGCCGAGGACGGGTATCGGGTGTCGCTGAAAGATGACGTCGATCTCGTGGCGCGTGCGGTGATCGTGGGCGTCGGTGCGGTGCCCAACGTCGAGTGGCTGGCCACGTCGGGGCTCGAGATCGACAACGGCGTGGTGGTTGACCAAAACCTTGTCGCGAGCGGCCGCGTGGCCGCCATTGGCGACGTCGCGCGTTTCGACTGGCGCAACGTGTTCGGCAACGAGCGAGTGCGAATCGAACACTGGCAAGTCGCCAACGACCACGCGGCGCACCTGTCGCGAATCCTGGTAACGGGCGAACCGTCACCGGCTTTACTCATCCCGTATTTCTGGTCCGACCAATACGGCAAGAAGATCCAACTCCTGGGCCACCCTCTCGCGAGCGATCACGTCGAGATAGTCAGTGGCTCGGTGCAAGAAGGGAAGTGGACGGCGATCTACGCGAGGGATGGTGTGGTCAGTGGTGCCGTGTCGCTCAGCCAGCCCCGCGCGCTGATGCTCTCCAAGGTCTTGCTCGAGGAACGAACGCTTCTCGAGGACGCACTGACGCGCGCGCCGTGGAAGGCGTAGCGCTAGAACTTCACGGCACTGAGTTCGGGGATCGTCCCTTCGACGCGCGCGACCGTGTCCGACCACGCTGCCCGACAGTCACGACGTTGTTGGTCGTCCAGTCGGGGGACGAAAACCTCGAGCGGATCCCATAGTCGCTCGACCTCGCTCGACGAGAGGTACCCACCGGCGACCAGCGCCATCAGTCCCGCTCCGCGGGTGGTCGCCTCTCGTTCGGGTGACACGGTGACTCGAAGACCGGTGAAGTCCGCGAAGGACTGGACGAAGAACTTGTTCGCGGTCATGCCGCCGTCGACGCGTATCTCGTCAATCACGGTCCCGCTCTCGCGCTGGGCCGCTTCGACGAGGTCGGCCCCACGTTGGGCGATTCCCTCGAGCACCGCGCGTACGAGGTGGGCCCTGGTCGAGCCGCGGGTGAGTCCGAAGAATCCGCCACGGGCGCCGAAGTCCCATTTCGGCGTCCCGAGCCCCGACAGCGCGGGCACGAACGAGACGCCCTCACAGGACGCCACCGACGTCGCGAGGACCTCAGAGTCGGCGGCGTTCGCCAGGAGGCCGAGCGAATCGCGCAGCCACTCAATGCACGATCCTGCGGCGAGGGCGATCGCCTCAATGCCCCAGACGGTCGACGTCGCGTCGCTTCGCACCACGATAGGAAAACAGCCCGACTCGAGAGCGGTCATGGCGCTGGGTTCGCGCGACGAGTCGACCATGTCGAGCATGGCGCCCGTGCCGAAGGTGATCTTCGCGCCGTGCTCGACGCAGCTCTGGCCAAAGAGCGACGCCGACTGGTCGCCCACGAGGGCCATGATGGGCGGTGCGTTCTCGAGAGCCGAGGCGTGGGCGTGGTGACCCATCGTAGGAACGATCGTCGGCATCGTCGACGCGTCGAGCCCCAGCAACTTCAGGGCGTGGTCGTCCCACGACTTTGCGTCAAGACCCACGAGCCCGGTGACCGCCGCGTTCGACTGGTCGGTCACGTGCGCCGCGCCTTCGCTGAGATGCCAGGCAATCCACGTCTCGATGGTGGCGAATCTGAGTTCCTGGGCGGCCCTACCCGAACGCTCGACGAGCCACTTCGCCTTGGTCGCCGACTGGTTGGGCGCAAGACGGAGGCCTTGTCCCTGCAAGACGAGACAGTCGATCACCGTGCGCAGGTCCTGCCAGCTGAGCGCGGGACCGAGGGCCTCGCCATTCTCGGGATCAAAGACAATCGTCGTCGCTCGCTGGTTCGTGATCCCCACCACCTGACAGGGTCCGCCGTCGGCGAGCGTCGATCGCGAGAGCGCGAAGACGAGATCGCGGATCTCGCGGGCATCGAGTTCGACCTCGCCGGGACTGGGCGTCGCGATGGTGAGCGGCGCCTGGTGAACACAGGTCACCAGTCCGGCGTCGTCGACCAGCGCGGTGCGTACCGACGTACTTCCCACGTCGATGGCCAGTGCCCTCACCACGGGTCCGCACCGATTCCGAGCGCACCGGGGTTCAAAATGTCGTGCGGGTCGAGTTCGTGCTTCATCGCCACGAGCACGCCGTAGGCACTGCCGAGCGCGTCGCGCACGAAGCGAGCGCGATTACGGCCCACGCCGTGGTGGTGACTGAGGGCGCCGCCGTTCGCGAGTACGGCGCGGGTGGCCTCGTCCCACGCGCGCCGGTAGAAAGCCGTCGGATCGTTCTCGGGCCGGCCCGCGAAGGTGAAGTAGAGGCACGCGCCGTCGAGGTACGCGTGACTCTGGTGCACCGATGCGACCAGTACGCCGTCGAGGGCCGTCAGCGCTGTGGTCACGGCGTGGTACATGGGTACGAGGCTGGCCCACGGCCCGGCGACCTCGAGGGTGTCGACGACGATCCCGTTTTCCCAGAGCGGGGCGAGAGCGCTGACGTCGTTGCGGTGCTCGAGCCACGTCGACACCAGCCCGTCGTCGAGGCTCGTCGCGTTGGCGCACTCGTCGCGCACGATCTTCATTGACGCGTCGACGAAGTCCTGCTCACCTTCATCGAGCACTATCAGCGCGCTGGTGTCCACGCTGAAGTTCCTGGCCGATTCGGTCTGGTCGTAGAGTCGAAGGACCGCGGGCGAGGCGTCGCGTTGGAGAACGCGACGACAGGCTTCGAGTCCCTCCTCGAAGGAGCCGAAACCGTACGCCGCCCGTTTTTCGAATTTCGGCCGGCGGCGAGCGACGAGGGTCGCCTCCGTAATCACGCCCAGCGTCCCCTCGCTGCCAACGAAGAGCGCCATCAAGTCCGGACCAACGGCTTGACGCGGACCGTGTCCGCCGAGTTCGAGGACGTCACCGTTGGCGAGGACCACCGTGAGGGCCCGTACGATGTCCTCGATCTTCCCGTAGCGGTTCGAATATTGTCCGGCTCCGCGACAGGCTATCCAACCACCGACCGTCGCGAGCTCAAAGGATTGGGGGAAGTGACCGACCGTCCATCCACGTTCGTTTACGAAGGATTCGAGTTCGGGACCGAAGACGCCCGCGTGCACGCGCACGGTCGCCGAAACCTCGTCCAGTGCGACGATCGTGTTGAGACGGGTCATGTCCAGTGCGATGCCCCCGTCGGGCGCGACCGCGCCACCCAGAACGCCGGAGCGTCCACCTTGGGCCGTGACCGGCACGCGGTGTTCGTTGGCGATTTGTAGCGCCGCACTCACCTGTTCGGTGCTCGTGGGATAGAGCACCGCGCCGGGCCAGTGGGGCACGAGACCGTGGGCCACCTGGCCAATGGACAGGGGCCACCAGTCACGACCGTGATCGGCGCGCTCGACGTCGCCACGGTCACAGGCGATCCCCGCGGCCTCGAACTCTGCCAGCAGACCCGGATCGAGGGGGGCGGGTACGTCCACGACCAACGAACCAGGCGGGTACGCGTTGGGCATCGTGGGCGTGGTCATGCGTGCACCCTAGACAGCGAGACCGGCCGCGGACAATTCCTTTTGCACGAGCTCCTCGTAGTGACGTAACTCGAGGTCGCGGCGATCGTCGGACCAGCCGAGTTGCGCACCAACGAGATCGGCAATGGCCGACGCGGCCTTTCGCGTCGCGCGCGCGTCGATCAGGTGAGCGCGGGTCCGGCGCGTCAGCAAGTCCACGAGCGACGTCGCCATCTCGTGCTGGGCGCAGTAGACGAACTCCGCCCTGATGTAGGGCTGATTGTCGATCACCGTCTCGCCGAGAGTCGGATCCCTTCGCACCATGTCGAGGATGTCCCTCGCGTCGACGCCGAAACGTTGGTACAGGTGGGTCTCGCCGCGGTTGCTCGGACGCCACGTTCCATAACCGTGAAGCCGAAGTCGCTTCGTCTGGACGGACCGCACGTTGGCGAAGTACGGACCGAGCGCGTCCACGGCGTCTTCGGCCATCTGTCGATAGGTCGTCCATTTGCCACCGGTGATGTGGACGACGCCGTCCTTGGAGTCGGTGACCTGGTGGCGTCGCGAGAGGTCGGCGGTGCGCTCGCTGAGGTGGGTGCCTTCACGCGGGGCGAGCAGGGGGCGCAGTCCAGCCCAGACGCCCGTGACGTCGTGAGGGCCCAGGTTCGACGAGGTCCACTCGTTGACCGTTTTCAGGAGATAGGTCACGTCCTCGGGGGTGCAGTTCGGTTCGTCGAGGTCGCCATCGTAGGCCGTGTCGGTGGTACCGATGTAGGTGTAGGGAGCCTCTTCAAAGGGCACCACGAAAATACTGCGTCGATCACCGGGGACGGTGAGCACGGCCGCGACGTCCACGGGCAGTCGCTCGCGCGGTACCGACACGTGCACGCCTTTGGCGGGGGTGATGCGGTGTGACGTCTCGTGCTCGGCCATGGCGAAGATGCTGTCCGCCCACACGCCCGTGGCGTTCACGACTGATCGAGTCGCGATGGTCAGGTCTCGGTCGGCGATCTCGTCGTGGCCCACCACCGCGGTGACGCGACCGTTCGCGTCGTGGTCCACCGCGATCGCGCGCACGTAGTTGGCCGCGACCGCGTCGAAGTCCAGTACCGCTGTCTTGGCCAGGGCCAGTGCCACGCGCGCGTCGTCACCACGCGCGTCCATATAGAGGAAGCCAGCGACGAGTTGGTCGACCTTGAGCGTCGGCAGGTGCGCCAGGGCTTCGGCCTTGCTTATCTTGCGGTACCTCGTTCCGATCCGCCAACCGCCGGTGAGATCGTAGAGTCGCAGCGCGGTGGCGTATCCCTTCACGAGCGCCTTGGACGCGACACCGTTCTTGCCGAACAGAGGTATCAGGAAGGGCAGTGGACGCACGAGGAAGGGAGCGTTCTCGAGCAGTCGCTGGCGCTCGCGCAGATTCTCGTAGACGAGTCGGAACTCCTTTTGCTGCAGGTACCGAAGTCCGCCGTGGACCATCTTGGACGACTTGGAACTCGTACCGGACCCGAAGTCGCCCGCGTCGATCAGGGCGACCTTGAGGCCCCGCGACGCGGCATCGACCGCGACCCCGGCCCCGGTCATGCCCGCGCCGATGACCACGACGTCAAAGGTCGCCGACGCCAACGAGTCGAGGGACTCTTCACGCTTGAAGTGACTCACTCGCCAATGTTGGCACATCGTCAGGGCTAACTTGATTGTCATGGACTTTGCCCTCAGCGACGAATTACTCGCCCTTCAACAGAACGTGCGAAGACTCGCCCAGGAGAAGATTCGACCACGCGCCCGCGAGATCGACACGACGTCGCAGTATCCCCAGGACATCTTCGACGAGTTCAAGAGTGCCGACCTTCTGGGGCTCTGTATCCCCACTCAGTACGGAGGTTCGGGGGCTGGCATCCTGGGTCTCACCCTCGCCATCGAAGAGGTGACCAAATACTCCAACGTCGTGGGACTTATGCTGCTGCTGACGCGCCTGCCGACCGGTCCGATCATGATCGCGGGCACCGAGGAGCAGAAGCAGCGGTTCCTACCCGGTATCGCCGATGGTTCGACACGGGCGGCGTTTTGTCTGTCCGAACCTGGAGCGGGTTCGGACGTCGCGGGCATGCAGACTCGCGTGGTGCCGGACCCTTCTCAGGAGGGTGCGTATCTTTTGAGTGGCACGAAGTGCTGGATCTCGGGGGGCATGCAGGCCGACTGGTTCGTCGTGTTCGCCAAGTTGGGCGATCCGGCGTCGCGTCTGCATTCCGACATCGGTGCCTTCCTCGTCGACGCGAACGCCTCAGGCGTGACGAGGCCTCGGGTTGACAAGAAGATGGGAGTGAAGGGCATCGACACGACCGAGATCCATTTCGACCAGGTTCGTGTACCCGCGCGAGACGTGATCGGCGGGAGCTTTAGTCTGATCATGCAGTCGCTCAACGCCATGCGTCCGGTGGTCGCGGCGCGCGCCATCGGCCTCGCCGAAGGGGCCTTGATGTACGCGACCGAATACGTGAAGAACCGACCGGCCTTCGGTAAGACGATCGCTGAGTTCCAGGGCATTCAGTGGGAGATCGCCAAATGCGCTACGGACATCGAAGCCGCGCGACTGCTGACGTATCGTGGCGCCTGTCTCGCCGACGAAGGAAAGTTCTCCAAGGAGTACGTACCGATGTTGTCGATGTGCAAATACTTCGCTACGGAGGTCGCGGTGAAGGCATCGGGTCTGGCGGTCCAGTTGCTCGGTGCCGCGGGTTACATGGAGGACCATCCCACCGAGCAGTTCTACCGTGACGCTCGCCAACTGACGATCGTCGAAGGTACGAGCCAGGTCCAGTTGGGGCTCATCGCGAAGGGTGTCTTAGGGCACGATCTCTGGTGGGACTGATCACGATGCGTTCGGCGTCAAACGTACACTGACATCGTGAGCGGGCCACTTCAGGGCGTGAAGGTTGTCGAATTGGCGGGCATCGGGCCGGGGCCGTACGCCTGCATGCTGCTCGCCGATATGGGAGCGGACGTGCTCCGACTCGAGCGTGGAAAGCTCGACGCCTCGCGCGAGCAACACTGGGACCTGCTCAATCGGTCGCGACCATCGGTCGCGATCGACCTGAAGAACGCGGCGGGTCGCGATCTGGTACTTGAATTGTGCGAACAGGCCGAGATCCTGGTCGAAGGTTTTCGTCCCGGTGTCACCGAGCGGTTGGGGCTCGGACCCGCGGATGTCTGGGCGCGAAACGGACGCCTGGTCTACGGGCGCATGACCGGCTACGGCCAGCAGGGCGTCCTCGCCCAGCGAGCCGGCCACGACATCAACTACATCGCGGTGTCGGGCGCGTTGTGGCCGATAGGACGAGAAGGGGAGCGACCGGTGCCGCCGCTCAATCTCGTGGGCGACTTCGGGGGCGGTTCGTTGTTCTTAGCCCTGGGAGTGGTCGCGGCACTCGTGCACGCGCGCGCGACCGGCGAAGGTCAGGTCGTGGACGCCGCGATGGTCGACGGTTCGGCGTCATTGATGTCGATGACCCATTCGTTTCTGAACGCGGGTTTCTGGCACGAAGAGCGGGGCGTCAACATCCTCGACACCGGGGCCCCGTTCTACGAGGTCTACCAGACCGCCGACGAGAAGTTTGTCGCGGTGGGGGCCATCGAGCCCAAGTTCTACGCTGAACTCCTGCGGGGTCTGGGACTCGACGCCACGTCGTTACCCGCTCAGATGGACCGAGAACGATGGCGTGAGGTGAAGGAGCGTTTCGCCACGGTTTTTCACTCAAAGACGCGCGACGAATGGACGACGATCTTCGAAGACACGGACGCCTGCGTCACGCCGGTGCTCTCGCCGCGCGAGGCCACGTCGCATCCGTACAACGTCGAAAGGAGTGTCTTTACGACTGACGGTGTCGTCCAGCCCAATCCGGCACCTCGCTTCTCGAGGACCCCCAGTTCCGTGACGATGACGCCGAATACGCCCGGTTCGGGAACCTACGAGGGACTTTCGTCGTGGGGGGTCAGTTCGCAGCGTTGTGACGAACTGCGGGCCGCGGGCGCCTTCGGCTAGATGTTGACCACCGGGCACGTCAGCGTGCGCGTGATCCCCGGGACCTTCTGGATCGCCCCGACGATGAACTTTCCGAGGTCGTCGACGCTGTCCGCACCGCATCGAACGATGACGTCGTAGGGTCCGGTGACCTCGAAAGCCTCCACGACGCCCGGCACTGCTCGCGTGGCGTGCACCACGGACTCACTGGAGCCGATTTCGGACTGAATCAAGATGTACGCCTGGACCGACATGGTGAACCTTTCGTTTTGGGACATTCTATAGTGCGCCCTTGGCGAACTTCGCTAGTCGTCGCGAAAGCGCTTGCCGATGTGCCACTGGTGGCAGTAATCACACCGGTACGCGTTGAGTTCGGCGCCGTTGAGGGTCCACGCGAGTTGGGCAGCTCCCTTCGCTTCGGACTCGGTCCGGTAGGAGGTCTTGGGCGTTCCTTCTCGTGTGAAGTGCGACGCGACGCGCCCGATCGGCCTGGTGGAGGGCATGACGCGCCGGCGCTTCTTCATAGCACTACGACCTTACCCACGTCACTAGTGTTTTAGCGATGACTATCCAGTCCGAACTCGACGTCACCGTCGCCTCGACAACCCAAATCGATGAAGGTGACCACGAGCGGTTCACGCACATCGTGCTCGAGGGCTACACGCCCAAGGACGGTGAGTTCGTCCCGCTCGACAATTCTGTCGTGGGCGGCATGATCAACGCGACGCCAGTCAAGGCATTGTGCGGCAAGGTGTGGGTTCCGGGACGCGATCCCCAGAAGTATCCATTGTGTCCTACGTGCAAGGAGATCGCCACGGCGATGGGTTGGTCGCTTCCGAACGGGTGACGACGACACTGGTCTGGCTGCCCCCTTTTCCCTCGCGCCCAATCGCTAGAGTCGTTGGTTCATGAGTAACGTCCTGTTCGTACGCCACCATCTCGAGGACAATCCCGGACTGATCGGTGAAGCCTTCGCCGCGCGCGGTTTCGCGTGCGACGTGGTGATGATGGACGCGACCTCGCCGACACCCTCACTCGAGGGATACGAGATCCTGGTGATCCTGGGATCGAAGGAGTCGGTCTACGACCGCGACGTCGAGGCGGCCTGGTTCGGTCGTGAATTGGCACTGATGCACGACGCGAAGCGACGAGAGTTGCCCATCCTCGGTATCTGTTTTGGAGCGCAGGCGTTGTGCCGCTTCCACGGCGGGCGAGTCGAACCCTCCGACGCGCCCGAGATCGGTTGGTACGAAGTCGAGGCTCGCGAGGGAGCGCCGATCTCGCCGGGTCCGTGGTTCGAGTTCCATTACGACCGTTGCGTCTTGCCCAGTGGTGCGCAACTGTGGGCCTCGACGCGCGACGCGGTCCAAGCATTCAGCGTGGGACACGACATCGGTGTGCAGTTTCATCCCGAAGTCGATGATTCCCAGCTGCGCGATTGGTTCGACGCGGACCCCGACGAACACCCGAGGGAGTTCGCCTCGCGCGAGGAATTGCTCGCCCGGACCGCGCTCGAGACGCCCGCCGCGCGCATCCGAGCCCTCGATCTGGTGGACGTCTTCCTCGCTCATCGCTCGCAGTGATCGCGAAGGGCCAAAATCTTCGACTTCAGTAGGCTGCGAAGGTGACGAGTGAACCTCAGAACGTGGCGGGCGAATCAGTGCGAATCGAGCGGCCCGCCACCGGGGGAGGCGTGGGCCGTCTCGCGGACGGGCGAGTCGTCTTCGTGCGCCACAGCCTGCCCGGTGAACTCGTACGCGTCGACGTCACCGAGTCGACTTCGACGTTCTCGCGCGCCGACGCGGTGGCGGTCATTGAGCCGAGTTCCCAGCGGGTCAACGCGCCTTGCCCGTACGCCCACCCGAACGGGTGCGGGGGCTGTGACCTGCAACACGCGTCGGCCGAGGCGCAAAGAGCGTGGAAGGCGGCGCTCGTGAGCGAGCACCTGGCCCGGATCGCCGGCGTGCAGCGGTCCGTCGACGTCGTCGCCGCGCCCTCGGACGCGAAAGGCTCGCGCACCCGACTTCGCTGTGCGGTCGACGAAGACGGCCGTCTGTGCCTTCGCAAAGCTCGTTCGCACGAACTGATCCCTCTCGAGTCGTGCTGGATCGCCGATCCGACGTTCTCCTCAGCGTTCGACTCGAGGTGGGACGGCGCTCTCGAGGTTGAACTACGCGCGATCGGGGACGCGGAACCCTTCGCGGTGGTTCGTCGTGATACGCCGCGTGGTGTGTTGTACGAATTGTGTTCGCTTCGCGGTGAACCACTCGAACCGTCAACCCATTCGAGGGCCAAGGTTGACGGACACGTCTTTTCGGTGTCACCGCGATCGTTTTGGCAGTCGCACCGAAGCGCACCGACGCTACTCAGCGCGACGGTGCGCGAGTTCGCAGGACTCGAGACCGGCGACCACGGCGTCGACCTCTTCAGCGGCGTGGGTCTCTTCAGTGTTGCGATGGCCCAGGCGGTGGGTCCCGCGGGGCGGGTCACCGCCGTGGAATCCTCGCCGTACGCCGTGCGCGACGCGCGGCAGAACGGCGAAGGGTTGCGCCAACTGAAGGTGCGCGAGTGGACGGTGAGCCCGCGGGCCATCAATGACGCCGTCGCGCCCGGCGACGTCGTGGTGCTCGATCCACCACGCACGGGCCTGGCCAAAGGCGTGGTGGCGGCGATAGCACGGCGAGCGCCCCGACGGTTGGTCTACGTGTCCTGTGACGCGGCGACCTTTTCGAGGGATTTAAAGGGTCTGCGAACGGGTGGTTTCGAGCTTGTCGATTTGAGGGTCTTCGACCTGTTCCCGATGACCGAGCACGTCGAGATGGTGGCACTCCTTGACTTTGGGTCCGAGAAGGTGGAGAGTTCCTAAAAGGCCGAAGCGCTCGGACCTCGTGAAGGGGGTTGACAATGTCGATCAAGTTGGACCACCACCATCGCCTCACCGCCCAGAAACTCTTCAGTCACCCGCTGTGTCACAACATCCAGTGGCACGACGTGTGTTCACTCCTCGCACGATTCGGCGAAGTGCACGAAACGCATAGGGGGAACTGGGCGGTGACCGTCGCCGGCGAGACGGTGTCGTTTGGTTCAACTCGCACCCGTGACCTCACCGAGGATCAAGTCATCAAGGTCCGCCATTTCCTTCGAACGATCGGACTCACGAAGGAGCACTTGAGGGCGGCGTAGTTGTCGCGTTCCTTCGACTCGAAGAGCCAATGGGGTCGGCGTCAGCCTCGGTGTCGGACCATCAAAAGAGTGACCGGGTCGTTCGCCACCTCCAAGCGGCGCCACCTGTTGCGTCACGTCCGTCGACTTTCGCCGCGTAGCTCCTAGGCGCGTGCACGCGGGTTGAGGTGAGGAAGTCGCCGAAGGCGCCGAGCATAATCTTGGTCCATGGGAACCGATTCGATTGTCCTCGCGCAGCGACTTCGTACCGCGAACCCGGCGATCATCTTGGGTCTGGTCACGGCGCTACTCGCGAACATCGTGGTGATCTTCGTCGACAGTGCGAACAATCGGTCGATCCCCCCTTTCGCGCTCGGCGTCGTAATCCTGGTCTTCGTGCTCGTCGGCGTCTTGTTCGTGGTCTCGTTTCGTGTCGACGTGATGGTGGTCCAAGAGCCATCTGGTCCTAGCCTCGTGATTCATTACGGACCGGGCGGATTGATTCGTCAACGTTTCGCGAGCGGGGAGATCCTCTCGACGTCGTGCGAGGTGTTGAGTCCGCTGCGTACGGGTGGCTGGGGCTACCGCGGTAGCTTGCGTTTCATGAGGCGCGCCGCCCTCGTCACGCGAGGTGGCGACGCGCTCGTACTCACGTTGGCCGGTGCGCGGACCTTTTCCGTAACCGTGAACGATCCCGAGAGCTTCGTGCGAGCCCTCCAACCTCAGCCGACTCCTTCGTAGGGCGAGCGCGATGAAACGTATCGGCATCTTGATGTTCGAGCAGATGGAGGAACTCGACGCCGTGGGCCCCTGGGAGGTGCTTGGCTACTGGACGAGGTACTTTCCTGACGACGGCTACGACGTGATCAACCTCTCTCGCGACGGGGGCGAGGTCACCTGCGCGAAGGGGCTTCGTATCGCGACGGATTATTCCTACGCCACGGCGCCGGAACTCGAGGTGTTGATCTATCCCGGGGGGTTCGGGACGCGCGCTCACCTGAAGGATCAGGCCCAGATCCAGTGGATTCAAGAACAGCGAGCAAAGGTCCCGCTGCTGGCGAGCGTGTGCACGGGCTCGCTGGTGTTGGCCGCGGCGGGTCTTCTCGCGCACCGGCGCGCCACGACGCACTGGGCGTCACTGGATCTGTTGTCGGAACTGGATCCCACCATTACCGTGCGACCCGATGATCGCTTCGTGGACGAGGGCGACGTGGTGACCAGCGCGGGTGTTTCGGCGGGCATCGATATGGCCCTGCATCTGGTGCGGCGACTCGTCTCTGACGAGCGGGCGCGACAGGTGAGAAGAGGTATTGCGTACGATCCGCAGCCTCCAGTGTGAACGAAGAGCGACCAGTCGTGCGAGCGACCGGTCACTCGTTCGCTGAGGGGCTCAGCGGCGAAACGTCCTCGGTGCTCGAGGCACTCACGCCGAGATTCTTGAACGCGAGCAGTGCCGCGATGAAGAGCAGCGCGCTGATAACGATGCAGACTCGGTGGAATCCTTGCATGAAGATCGAGAACACCAGTACGTGGAGTTCGGTGCCGAGTCGACCACCCAGATGCTTGGCGACGGCGAGTGCGCCGACCGCGGAGGTCTTGGCGCTGATGACGGCGTTGGTCGAAAGCCCGCGGGCGCGAAACGCGTTGGCGATGCCGGGAATGAACGTGGAAGAGAAGATCGAGCCCATGACCGCGACGCCCATGGTCGCACCCAGCTGGACGGTCACCTCGTTCACCGCGGAACCGGACTTGATGAGGTCCCCGGACAGCGTCGACATCAAGGTCGACGTGAGCGGCGCGTTACTCAAGTTCATGCCGCCCGAAGAGAAGATCTGCACCACCATGATGAAACCGAAATACGAGGACTCCGGAGTGCTGAAGGTCATCATCACGAAGGCACCGCTGGCGAGTAGGAGGCTGATCGTCACGACCGTCCGCGTTCCAAAGCGAAGGGCCGCGAGCGCTCCCAGGGGCGTCAGCGTCATGCCGCACAGGGCCGGCGGTATCGAGTGCAGTCCGGCCGAGAACGGCGAGTAGCCCCGGATGATCTGGAAGTACTGGGTGAGCAAGAAGGTGTACCCGAAGATGCAGACGTAGCCGAGGATCCGAATGGACGACGCCGTGGCGAAGCGTCGCGCCGCGAAGAGTCGAACCTGCAACAAGGGATCATGGTGGGCGTGCTCGTGACGCACGAAGGACGCCGCGATGAGCATCGCCAGGCATAAGAAGACGACCACCAGGGGGTTCGTCCATCCCCACGCCGGACCTTGAATGATCGCCAGCACCAGCAGCGAGATGCTGGCCGTACCCTCTACGAGCCCGAAGACGTCGATGGGCGAGCGCGTGCTCTCGTCGAGGTCGGGAACCACCAACTGCACCGCGACCAGCATGACCGCGATGATCGGAACGTTGATCAGAAAGATCGAGCCGTACCAGAAGTGCAACATGAGTGCCCCGCCGACGATCGGGCCCGTGAGTCCGGCGACCCCTCCGGTCCCGGCCCACGCGCCGTAGGCTTTGGCCCGTTCACGTTCGTTGGTGAAGGCGGCGGTCACGAGTGAGAAGGTGGACGGCACGGTGAGCGCCGCCGCGACGCCCATCAGCGCCCGAGCGACAATAAGGGTCTCGGTGGAATGCGACCACGCCGCGACGGCACTGAAGACCGCGAAGAGCAAGAGGCCCGCCTGCATGGTCTTTTTTCGCCCCGCGCGCTCCGAGATGCCCGCCGCCGCCAGGATGCATCCGCAAAAGGGGAGACTGTAGGCGTCGATCACCCACTGCAGCGAGGTGGTCGACGCGTGCAACTGACGAGAAATGGTGGGCAGGGCCACGTTGACGATCGTGTTGTCGATGACCACGATTAGTACGGTGAGGCACAGGATCGGCAGGATGGCCCACCGGCGGCTCTCCAACGCAGTCACGTGCTCGTCCCATCTCATTGGTGATTTTCGCGGTCCGCACGCCCGGCGCAGGGCGCCGGGACCAATCCCGAAACCGCCGTGCCTCGCGAGTGCGACACACCTTGAGAGTCCGGTCATCTCCAACAACCACCGACGCGACGTTCGGTGATCCTTGGAGATGCTGGGAATCGAACCCAGGTCCATCAATTCCTTGGTGACTATTCTCCGAGCGCAGCCAACGGAGGGTTGTCGGGAAGGTCGCTGCCGTTGGCACCTGCGACAATCCGTAGTTAGCTGAAATTTCCCTCCGCGGCCACTAACGAGCCACGAAGGTGAGCCCTACATTATGACGCCCGATATCTGAACCGTAGGGCTGGGTCCAGGCGGACGTTGCTACCTAAGCAGCAAGCGCAAGCTGAGGCTTGGCGTTTATTTATTGTTTCCGGCTCTTTAGCGTGGCTCCGGAGACCACGGCTCGCTTCTTTCACCTCGACAATTGATGTCGAAACCAATCATCCCCTCGTTGTGTCTCGACTGACTTAGTCGAGACTCCATCGTACCCGACGGTCTCGTTCGTCGCTCAGGCGAACTTCTCGGCGTTTCGCGCGGCGCGGGCCATCTCTCGCTGCGCGTCGCGCTTGGCGATCGCCTGGCGGCGGTCTTGCTGCTTCTTTCCTCGCGCGAGCGCTAATTCGACCTTGGCCCGCCCGTCTTTGAAGTAGAGCTTCAGGGGAACGATGGTGAGCGGTTGGGTCTGGGTCTGGTCGTGAAGGTCCTTGATCTCGTGGCGGTGAACGAGGAGCTTGCGTTTGCGATCGGGGTCGTGGCTCCCGAAGCCCACGGCGAAGGCCCACGGAGGAATATGCATCTGGAAGAGCCAGAGTTCGCCGTCGTCGATCCTCGCGTACGCGTCGGCGATCTGGGCGTTGCCGGCGCGAAGTGACTTCACCTCCGAGCCGCTCAGCATGATGCCGCATTCGAGGGTCTCGATGATCTCGTAGTCGTAGCGGGCGCGGCGGTTCGTGGCGACCACTCGGTCGCCGTTGGCGGAATCGCTCTTGGCTTTGGCGCGCCTCTCTTGCATCTGTTTGGCTCGTGCCATGTCAACAGGCTAGTGACCAGACCTGTCGGGTCACGGGCCTAGGGTGAACGTGTGCTTTCTCTGAACGAAGGGCTGCGAGCGAGCATGATCGCCACGTGCGTTCGAGCGCTGCCCGACGAGGGCTGTGGTCTCGTGCTCGGCGTGAACGACGGCGAGCGCGCCGTGGTCCATGACGTCGTGGCCAGTGAGAACGTGCTGCACTCGGCCAAGGTCTACGAGATCGAACCCAAGGTGCTGTTGCGGGCGTATCGTCGGGCCGACGACGAGGGGCTCGAGGTGCTCGGCGTCTTTCATTCCCACACGCACTCCGAGGCCTACCCCAGCCCCACCGACGTCGCCCAGGCGCCCGACCCGTCCTGGCACTACGTCCTGGTGTCATTACGCGACGTGCCGAGCGTGGTCCGCAGTTATCGCGTCGTTGACGGTGTCGTGAGCGAGGAAGAAGTAGTCAGTCACTAGGCTCACGGCGGACACTCGTAAAGGAAAGAAGTCGACCCGATGAACACGACCCATACCGTCATCTACACCTCTTATGGCACGCCGGTGTCGCTCGTGCTGCTCGGCGTTCGGCTCTTCCTCGGACTGATGATCTTCGCCCACGGCTACAACAAGGTCTTTCGAGGTGGCAAGTTGGCCGGCACCGCCGGATGGTTCCATGCCATCGGGATGCGTCCGGGCAAGCTCAACGCGTCCCTCGCCGCCGGCACCGAGATGGGCGTGGGGGTGCTGCTGAGCCTCGGTCTACTGACGACGTTCGCCGCCGCGGGACTCGTGGCGCTGATGGTCGTGGCGATCGGGTCCGTGCACCGAAAGAACGGATTCTTCATCATCAACAAGGGCGGGGGCATCGAATACTGCCTCGCCATCGCCGTGTCGGCGTTCGTACCCGGCGTGATCGGTCCGGGGCGCTATTCCCTGGACCACGCGTGGAACGTCCTCAACTGGACCAAGGGCACCGAACTGTTGATTGTGCTGGTGCTGGGGGTGGGCGGGGCACTGGTCCAACTCGCGGCCTTTTACCGACCGCCCAAGGGTGCGGGCGACACGGCGTGACCGGGCCGCGTTAAAGTTGACGTAGTTGGTCAAGTTTTAAGTCCGAGTCGAAAGCGAAAGCATGAGCGCAGTCCTTCGCATCCCCACCGTCCTTCGACCCGCCATGGGCGGCGCGGTCACCATCAGCGTCGAGGGACACACGATTGGTGACGTCCTGAGCGAGCTCAGCGACGCCTACCCGGCCGTCAAGGGCCAACTGCTCAACGATGACGGGACCCTGCACCGGTTCTTGAACGTGTACATCAACGACGACGACGTGCGCTACCTGGGGGGCGTCAACGCCCCGGTCGCCAACGACGACGAGATCACGCTGCTGCCCGCGGTCGCCGGTGGAGTCGCCGAGTGACGCGTTACGCGTCGGTGTTGGACCTCATCGGTAACACGCCGGTCGTCGACGTCAGCGCCCTCTCGCCGAATCCCAACGTCACGATTCTGGCCAAGCTCGAGGGTCGCAATCCGGCCGGGTCCGTAAAAGACCGCGTCGCGCTCTCGCTCATCGAAGCCGCCGAAGCCGACGGCGTCCTGATCCCCGGTAAGCCCGACCAGGTGCTGATCGAACCCTCGTCGGGCAACACCGGTATCGCCCTCGCGATGGTCTGTCGGCTGCGGGGTTACCACCTGAAGGTGGTCCTGCCTTCCAACGTGTCACCCGAGCGTCGTCAGTTGCTGCTCGCCTGGGGGGCCGAAATCATCGATTCGCCCGGTGCCGAAGGTTCGAACGGGGCGGTGCGACTCGCCCAGGAGGTATCGCTCGAACACCCCGAGTGGACGTTCCTCTACCAATACGCCAATCCGGCCAATCCCGAGGCGCATTACCGAACGACCGGTCCCGAGATCTTGCGTGACGTGCCCGAGATCACGCACTTCGTCGCGGGCCTGGGCACGTCCGGCACGCTGATGGGCGTGGGCAGATACCTGAAGGAGAACAAGCCCGGTGTCCAGATCTGGGCGGTCGAACCACCCAGCGGCGAGATGGTCGATGGACTGCGCAGTCTCGAGGACGGCTACATCCCGCCGATCTTCGTCGACAACCACGGTTCGCAGCTTCTGGACCGCAAAGTGGTCGTGCGTCCGCGTGAGTCCATCGAATGGACGAGGCGTCTGACCGAGGTTGGACTGTTCGTCGGTCTCTCGTCGGGGGCGATCATGTCGGGCGCGGTCAAGTGCGCCACACTGATCGGCGAGGACCAGAGCGCGACGATCGTGACGATCGTGTGCGACGACGGATGGAAGTATCTGTCAACGGGCGCGTGGAGTGACCCCCTCGACGACGTCGTCGAACGGGCCAAGAAGATCATCTACTTCTAGATCGCGCTCGTCTCTTGCTACCGTGGGGGAACTCGCGACACGAAGGATGGGTATGACCGAACTGCGCCACGATGGCCGAACCCCTACCCAGGCGAGACCCCTCAGTTTCGAGCGGGATTTCACCGAGATGGCGCTCGGTTCGGTGCTGGCGAGCTTTGGCCGGACCCGGGTCTTGTGCACCGCGTCGGTCGACGAGGACGTGCCGCGATGGCTGCGTGGCTCGGGTAAGGGCTGGGTCACCGCCGAGTACTCGATGCTGCCCGGTTCCACGCCCGAACGCGCGAGCCGCGAAGCGGCCAAGGGCAAGCAGTCGGGACGCACCCAGGAGATCCAGCGACTCATCGGCCGTTCGCTGCGCACGGTGACGCGCCTCGAACTCCTCGCGGACCTGTTGATCACCGTTGATTGTGACGTGCTGCAAGCCGATGGCGGCACGAGGACCGCCTCGATCTGTGGGGGCTACGTCGCTCTGCACGACGCGATCACGCGACTCGTCGCGGCGGGCACCGTCAAGGAGCACGCACTGGGCGATCTGGTGGCCGCGGTGTCGGTGGGCATCGTCGACGGCGTGGCGATGCTGGATCTTCCCTACGAGGAGGACTCGCGCGCCGAGACCGACATGAACGTCGTCATGACCGGCGCGGGTCGCTTCGTCGAGGTCCAGGGGACCGCCGAACTCGCGGCGTTCTCCAGGGCCGAGTTGGACACCTTGCTCGACTTAGCGAGTAACGGCATCGCCGACATCCACGCCGCCCAACGCCAACTGCTCGCCACGGCGCCCCCCGCCCGGATGGCGTGACCACGTTCGTCCTCGCCACGGCCAACGCCCACAAGGCCCACGAGATCAGCGAGGTCGTGGCGGGACTCGACGTGACGCTGCTGCCGCGACCACTGGACGTGCCCGAGGTCGACGAGACCGAGAACACCCTCGAAGGCAACGCCGAATTGAAGGCCCGCGCCCTCGTCGCCGCCACGGGTTTGCCGGCACTCGCTGACGACACGGGACTCTTCGTCGACGCGCTCGAGGGTCGTCCCGGCGTCTTCAGCGCGCGCTACGCGGGTGAGGAGGCGAGTGACGAACAGAACGTGCGAAAACTGCTGGACGAGCTGGGTGCGCTGGCACCCGAGGAGCGCGGCGCCGAATTCCGCACCGTGATCGTGGCCGCGTACCCCGACCGGGACTCGCTGGTCGTACGGGGTGTCTTGCGTGGATCGATAGCCCCGCGCCCTCGCGGGTCGAGGGGTTTCGGCTACGACCCCGTGTTCGTGCCCGAGGGCGACTCTCGAACCCTGGCCGAATTGACGCCGGAGGAGAAGAACGCCATCTCGCACCGCGGTAACGCCCTTCGTGCCCTCGCGCAGGCGCTCGCCAAGGGTTCTGGGAACTGAGTACGTTCACGGAACGTTCACCTTTAGGGTGGGACCGTGAAGAGCGGCCAACTCGCGATGTTCCCGTTGGGCATGGTGGTCTTTCCTCACCAGGTCGTGGGTCTGTGCGTCTTCGAGTCGCGCTATCGCAAGATGTTGGCTGACATTGCACCCGAGAACCAGTTTGGGACCTGCCTCATCGAACGAGGGTCCGAGGTCGGCGGCCACGACAAGCGCACCTCGGTGGGCACGGTCGTTCAGATCCTGGGTGCGCATCACCTGATTGACGGCAAGACGCTCATCATGGTCGAAGGCGTGAGCTGCGTGGAGGTGACGACCTGGCTCGACGACGACCCCTATCCCCGGGCGATCGTACGCGAGCGATGCTGTGACGACGTGGCGATCGAGTCGGCTCTGCTCAAGTCAACCCAGTCCGCGGTACGCGCGTTGCGCAACCTGCAGAGCGAGGTGTTCGCCGATCAGTGTCTGCAGACGAACTGTGAGATGGACGACGACCCGTGGGTGCGCAGTTGGCAACTCTGTTCGATGACGCCGATGTCGGTCCTCGATCAATTCAAGGTGTTGAGTCTGAGTGATCCCAATGACCGCTTGCGACTGCTCGCCGAGGTCTGTTGTGAGCGTTACGGCGACTTCCAGCGCATGTTGGCGGTCGACGTGAGCGCCCCGCCCCTCGTCTAACGCAGTTCGAGCAGGTCCACGACGAAGATCAAGGTTTCACCGGGCGCGATCACACCGCCGGCACCTTGATCGCCGTAGCCCAGGTGCGCGGGTATCACCAGACGGCGACGTCCGCCCACGCGCATGCCCACGACGCCCTGATCCCACCCCTTGATCACGTAGCCAGCGCCCAGGGGAAAGGTGAAGGGCTCACCGCGATTCCACGAGGCGTCGAACTCTTCGCCGCTGGTCACGCCGACACCCACGTAGTGCACGACGGCACGCTGGCCGGTTCGCGCCGGCTCGCCGGTGCCCACGACGATCTCTTCGATGAGAAGGTCGTCGGGGACCGGACCGAGTTGGGGTTCAACGAGCGGTTTGGGGGGCACGGGCGAGCTCTAGTAGCGACGCCCGCGACCAGCGCCGACGACGCGGACGTTTCGGGCTTCGCGCCCCTTGGGACCCGACGCCTCCTCAAAGGTGATCTTCTGGCCCTGGCTCAGTGACTTGAAGCCGTCTCCCACGATGTTCGAGAAGTGGATAAACAGGTCGTCGCCCTTCTCGTCACTCGCGAAGCCGAAGCCCTTGGAGTCGTTAAAGAAGCTCACGACCGCTTCGCGTCCCGCGGCCCGCGACGCGCCACGACCGGCGGGTCGCGCGTCACGCTCGACGCGAGGTGCGCGCTCGACATAGGTGCGATCGCTGCGCGCCGAGCGCTCCGCGCGAGGCGCTCTCACGGGTCGCGCGTCGAGATCGTTGGCCACGCGCTCGCTCCTCGGTGCGCGCTCGCTGAAACCACGTTCTGCGCGGTCGTTGCGCGATGGGCGGTCACCTTTGGTGGCGCGCTCGCTGAAGGATCGCGCGGGTCGGCTCGCCGAGCTCGCGTCGCGCCGTTCGAAGGTGCGAGGACCACGTTCACGAGCGTCGGACCGGACCGACCGGCTCTTGGGGCCACGGTCGTCGAGCCGTTCGGCCGCCACGGCGTCGTCGACGGCGCCCAAGCGAATCGCCGAGGCGTCGGCCGGCGACTCGATGGCCGCGTTGAGGCCGAGTGCCTTCTGCAGGCGCTTGACCTGGCCAATGACGTCCTCGCCGACCAAGGAGATCACCGCGCCAGTCGCACCGGCACGGCCGGTGCGCCCAGAACGGTGCAGGTAGTCGGTTGCCTGGGCGGGCGGGTCGTAGTGCACGACCACGGGCATGAGGTCGATGTGGATGCCGCGAGCCGCGACGTCGGTGGCGACCAGGACACGGACCTGCCCGCTCTTCACGTTGCGAAGCGCACGTTCACGTTGGGCTTGGGAACGGTCGCCGTGCAAGGGCACCGCCGAGACGCCGCGTTCTTCGAGTTGGCGAGCCAGTCGATCCGCGCCGTGCTTGGTGCGGGTGAAGAAGATGGCCCGTTCGTACTCGTCGGCGATGTCCGCCGCGAATTGTGGACGCTGGTCTCGAGGGACCCGCCAGAAGAAGTGGTCGACCTCGCTCGGGGCCTCGTCGCCCACGACGTCGTGGATAACCGCGTCCTGGGTGAACTCGCGCACCAGGGACTTCACGTCGGGTCCCATGGTCGCCGAAAAGAGCATGACGTGCCGGTCCCGAGGCGTGGCCCCGACGATTCGTCGCACGCACGGCAGGAATCCCATGTCGGCCATGCGATCGGCCTCGTCAACGACGACGGTGGTCACTGAGGAGAGGTCGAGGGCTCCTTGTTCGAGCATGTCCTCGAGACGACCCGGGCAGGCGACGACGACGTCGACGCCAAAGTTGAGGGCCTTACGGGCCACGCTGTACGAGGTGCCACCATAGATGCAGATGACCCGGCGCCCACGGTCGTCGGTTAGGTTGGCGAGTTCCTTTTGGACCTGGGCCGCGAGTTCGCGCGTCGGCACGAGCACCAGTCCCACCGGTTTACGGGGACGGGCCTTGGTCAGGCGAGCCATGAGCGGCAGGCCGAAGGCCAAGGTCTTGCCCGAACCGGTGGCGGCTTTTCCGACGACGTCACGGCCAGCGAGCGCGTCGGGAAGCGCCGCTTCTTGGATGGGGAAGGCCTCGGTGATACCGCGTTGGCGCAAGCGCTCTACGAGGTTGGCGGGCACGCCGAGGTCGGCAAAGGACACAGACATATGACTCCTACAAGTTGAGATGAGCCCAACTCGAAATGTCACAGTCGAATCGGTCTCTACCGCGAAATGCGGTAAAACGATGTTCCTACGCTAGCAGATGGCACCCCGTGCTCGATCACGCTCGCCTGATTGTGCGGGCGGAGGGACTCGAACCCACACTCCGAAGAACTGGTACCTAAAACCAGCGCGTCTGCCAATTCCGCCACGCCCGCGAGAGACTCCACTCTAGGTGCTGGATCGAGGCGATTGCAGTAGAGCACGGTAGATTGGACCCATGATCTACTCTTCAATGGCAGAAGGCTTCGGCGCGAACGACCTCAACCAGCGACTTCTTCGCGAGCGCATCGTCTTTTTGGGATCGCAAGTGGACCAGAACACGGCGAACCGCATCTGCGCGGAGTTGCTGCTGCTCGAGGCCGAGGACCGCGACAAGGACATCAGCCTCTACATCAACTCACCCGGCGGGTCGGTCACCGACGGTTTGGCGATCTATGACACCATGCAGTACGTGAACTGTGACATTCGAACGATCTGCGTGGGCATGGCGGCGTCCATGGGTCAATTCCTGCTCTGCGCGGGCGCGCCGGGCAAGCGCTTCTCGTTGCCGCACAGCCGGATCTTGATGCACCAGCCCTCCATGGGCGGCATGCAGGGACAGGCCTCGGATATCGCGATCCAGGCCGAACAGATCGTCTACATGAAGACCCAACTCGCTGAACGCATCGCCTTTCACACCGGCCAAAGCGTCGAGCGTATCGAGGCCGATTCGGACCGGGACCGCTGGTTCACCGCCCAAGAGGCCCTCGACTACGGCTTTATCGACGCGGTGATTGATCGTTCGGCGCTCCGACAAGGGGTCTAGTGAACGACGCCTCACCGGCGAGGGTTGAACGACGCTCCCTCGAGCACGCGCCGGTGCGCGTGGTCAGCGCCCGGGCCTCGTTGCCCGCCCGGCTCCGCAACCTCTGGTCGCGTCACGAGCTGCTGACGAGCCTCATCTTCTCTGATATTCGCATCAAGTACAAGAACTCCACGCTCGGCATCTTCTGGTCGATGCTGTCGCCCGCGCTGACCCTCGGCATCTACTACCTCGTCTTTTCGATCATCACCAAGAATGGGTACCCGAACTTCGCGCTCTACCTGTTCTCGGGCCTGGTGGTCTGGAACATGTTCGTGACCGCGGTGAACATGGCGACGGGTGTCATTGTCGACCGGGCCGCACTGGTGAAGAAGGTCTCGTTTCCCCGAGAGATCCTCGCCCTCGCCAACGTGGGCGCGTCCGTGGTCTACTTCGTGATCCAACTCGCGGTTCTGTGCCTGTTCTTGATCGTCCTGGGTCACGCACCTGCGTGGGGATTCTTGTGGATCCTGCCGATCTCCTTCCTGGCCCTGTACTTGTTGACCGCCGCGGTCGCCATCGTGATGTCGGCGATCACCGTGTACCTGCGCGACATGCGTCACCTCATGGAGGTGCTGCTCCAATTGTGGTTCTGGTTGTCACCGGTGGTCTACTCGTACCAAAACACCATCGCGCAGCGACTACACGACCACGGCCTGACGTGGATGTACTTCATCAATCCGATAACGCCGATCATCATGACCTTCCAGCGGATCTTCTACGTGAAGACCACCGTGGTCTCGACCAATCCGCCCCATCCGCTGGTGCACATCTTGCCCACGTGGTCAATGTCGTCGTTCGCCAGCATGAATCTCACGCTCCTGGCGATCACGGTCGTGCTGTTCTTGGTCGCCCTGTCGATCTTTGGCCGCCTCGAAGGAAACTTCGAGTCCGAACTGTGACGACGGTCATCGACGTCGAGGACGTCGCCAAACAATTCAAGATCCATCACGAACGAAGTCAGTCGCTGAAGGAACGACTGCTTCATCCCAAGGCTGGATCAACCGAACTGTTCAACGCGTTGCGCGACATCAGTTTCACGGTCTCGAGCGATGAGACGGTGGGGATCCTCGGCCACAATGGTTCGGGCAAGTCGACGCTGCTCAAGTGCATCTGCGGGGTCCTCAAACCCACCACCGGTCAGATCCGCGTGCGCGGCAATCTGGCGGCCCTGCTCGAGTTGGGCGCGGGTTTCCAGACCGAGCTCTCGGGCCGCGACAACGTCTACCTCTACGGTGCGATGCTCGGACTCTCCAAGAGGAGTGTCGACGCGATCTTCGACGACATCGTCGCCTTCAGCGAGATCGAGCACTTCATCGACACCCAGGTGAAGTTCTACTCGAGCGGCATGTACGTGCGCCTCGCCTTCGCGGTCGCGGTGAACGTGGACCCCGACATCCTGGTGGTCGACGAGGTCCTGGCCGTGGGCGATGAGCGATTCCAAGCCAAGTGCGTCGATCGTATTCGGACCTTCCAAGAGGAAGGACGCTCAATCTTGCTGGTGACGCACCAGGCGGACCAGGTACGCGCACTGTGCGACCGGGCGATCGTGCTCGACGGCGGCTTGATGATCGCCAACGGCCCCGTCCAGGACTCACTGCGCATCTTTCGCGAACACCTACTCGAGGACGCGATCGAGCACGACCGCGCGGGTCATCAGGCAGAGGTCGCCATTGACTCGCTCACCACGCCCACCGGTTCCTTTGACGTGCGCAGTGGCGCGGGTATGCACTTCGACGTGAACATCTCCTCGCACGCGGCCTACAGCGGGAACTTCGTCATGGAACTCTTCACCCGCGGCGGCGTGCTCATCAGTCGCAGCGACGCCCAGGGATCACCGGTGAACCTGAAGCCCGGCGTGAACCACGTGGGGGTGGACCTGGCGCAACTGCCGTTGCTCGACGGGGTCTATGACGTGAACGTGGGGATCGTCGACTACCACGGAACGGTCATCGCCTGGAAGGAGCAAGCCGCTTCGATCCAGGTCACGTACAACGGACGCGAGGGCGGCATCGTCGAACTCGGCGCGTCGATCCAACAGATCTAGATCGTCGCGTTCGCGCGCAGGCGCGGATACTTGCGAAGCGAACCGAATGGACCGAGTTTTCCCACGTCAAAGGGGTAGGTTGCGGCCCGAAGCAGTCGCCGGTCACCCCGAGAGTTGCCGTAGGCGTAGATCTCGGGCTCGACGCCGTAGCCGCGTTGGTCGATCCACTCGCGAAGACGGCGAAGTTTCTCGGTGCCGCGACAGTTTCGTCCGAGGTAGCTGCCGGTCAGGTGTCCGAGCGGATCAACCGCGAGTCGCGTGCCGATCGCGCCCGTTGCGCCGAGGGCTTCGGTGATGACCTCGACGTAGATCTCGGGTGACGCCGAGACGATGACGGTGTCGTGACCCTGGGCCTGGTGCCAGCGGAGTCGTTCGAGCACCTTGGTACGCCCGCGCCGTTCGAGGTGGGCGAGGGCGAACGATCTCGACTCGTCGAGCACCTCGTCGAGGTCGCGTCCCGTGAGCAGGCGACCGAAGAGTCGCTCCTTGGCGTGGTCGGCCCACGGTCCACTTCGAATCGCGCCCACGAGCAGGGGTATCGTGAGCGGCAGTGCCGCTCGAAAGACCGAGCGGGACCCGGCCAGGAAGCGGAGCCAGCGCCAGACGCTGCCGCCTTCGGTGAGCGAGCCGTCGAGGTCGAAGGCCGCGACGACGGGCGGTGGCGTTTCGCTCATGGCCCCAGTCTCACAGGCTCGGGCCGCGCGAGAGGTAAATACCCATAAATCAAATCGGGTTTTGTAACAATAGAAACATTTCGGGCTAAAGTGTGGTGGCTCAGTCAAGGGACTGGCAATTGCACGCGAAGGAGCAAACACATGGCGATTCGCCTTGGTGACGTGGCCCCGGACTTTACCGCCGAGACCACCGAAGGAACAATTCACTTTTACGACTGGCTCGGCGACAGCTGGGGCATCCTCTTCTCGCACCCCAAGGACTTCACCCCGGTGTGCACCACCGAACTCGGCGCGTTCGCCGCGCGCAAGGGTGACTTCGACAAGCGCAACACCAAGATCATTGGTGTCTCGGTCGACGACGTCGCCTCGCACGACAAGTGGAAGGCCGACATCCAAGAGACCCAGGGCAGCGCGCTCAACTTCCCGTTGATCGGCGACCAGGACCGCAAGGTCGCTGACCTGTACGACATGATCCACCCGAACGCGAATGACACGCTCACCGTGCGCAGCGTCTTCATCATCGGTCCCGACAAGAAGGTGAAGCTCACGTTGACCTACCCGGCTTCGACGGGGCGCAACATCGACGAGATCGTGCGCGTGCTCGACTCGCTGCAACTCACCGCCAACTACTCGGTGGCGACGCCGGTGAACTGGAAGGACGGCGGCGACGTCATCATCGTCAACTCCATCACCGACGAAGAGGCGAAGACGAAGTTCCCCAAGGGTTTCAAGAAACTCAAGGACTATCTGCGCGTCACGCCTCAGCCCAATAAGTAGTCCCAGAGCGTTTCGCGCGCGGCGGCCGCCTTCGGGTGGCCGCCGCGTCAACGTTCGTGTCGAGTTGAAAGGGACCGCACGATGAACAGCCCCACGACGTTCACGCTCGGCACCCGGACCGTCCGGCGTCTGGGTTATGGTGCCATGCGCATCACCGGCCCCGGTATCTGGGGTTATCCACGCGACCGCGACGAGGCGGTCGCGGTGCTGCGTCGAAGCGTGGCGTTGGGCGTGGACCTGATTGACACTGCTGACTCGTACGGCCCCTACGTGTCCGAAGAACTGATCCGCGAAGCCCTTCATCCCTACGGTGACGTCACAATTGCCACCAAGGCCGGACTGGTGCGCACCGGCCCCAACGTGTGGGTCGCGTGCGGGCGACCGGACTATCTGCGCCAAGAGTGTGAGATGTCCCTTCGGCGCCTGGGCCAAGAGTCGCTCGATCTCTTTCAGTTGCACCGGGTCGACCCTCACCACGACCGCGACGAGCAGTTCGGACTGCTTCGCGCCCTGCTCGACGAGGGCAAGGTCCAGGCGGTGGGTCTTTCGAACGTCAACGTCGAGCAGATTCAGGCGGCCCGCAGGATCGTCCCGGTGGTCTCGGTCCAGAACATGTACAACGTGACCAATCGGCAGAGCGAGGCGGAGCTCGAGTACTGCGAGGCCGAGGGGATCGGCTTCTTGCCGTGGCGCCCGGTCGGCGCGGGCGACCTGTCGCGCGCCGATGGGCGACTCGAGGCGATTGCGCGCGATCGAGGGGTCAGCGTCTCGCAACTCTCGCTCGCCTGGCTGCTGCACCGCTCACCGGTCGTGCTGCCGATTCCGGGTACCTCGAGTATCGAGCACCTCGAGGAGAACTGTGCCGCCTCGTCCATAGAACTGGACGAGGCGACCTTCGAGGCCGTCTCGTAGGCGGCGACTTAGGACTGGATCTGCATCTGTTCGTGCAGCGACTCGCGTAGTTCTCGTTTGAGGACCTTGCCCTGGGGATTGCGCGGCAGTGCGAGCGTGCGAAAGAAGATCCTCGTGGGCACCTCGAACCTGGCCAGACGTTCGCCGACGTGGCGCGAGATCTCTTCGGCCTCGACGACGCGTCCAGGACGCAGCACGATGACCGCGGCGACCTCTTCGCCCAGTGTGGGGTGCGACACGCCGACGACGGCGCAATCGGCGACGTCGGGATGTTCGAAGATCGCGGCTTCGACGATCACCGAGTAGACGTTCTCGCCACCTCGGATGATCATGTCCTTGGCGCGGTCGACGATGTAGATGTACCCTTCCTCGTCGATACGCGCCACGTCCCCGGTGTGCAGCCAACCTTTGGTGAACGACTTTGCCGTCGCTTCGGGTTTGTGCCAATAGCCGCGCACGACGTTGGGCCCCTTCACCCACAGTTCGCCCACGACGTCGGGCCCTCGGGGTAGGTCGGGTGATGGTTCGAGGCCCTCGTAGTCCTCGGGCACGATTGCCACTTCGCAAACCGGTGACGCGACACCACAACTGTTCGGCCGTTCGACGTAGTCCGGTCCGTTGTTCAGACACACCGCCGCGGACGTTTCGGTGAGACCGTAGCCATTACCAGGCTGGCCGACCGGGAACGCCGCTTGAATCCGCCGCACCAAATCGGGTGGGGCGGGTGCCCCGCCGTAGGAGATGGAGCGAACGCTTGAGGTGTCGAACTTGCGAAAGTCGGGGTGGTCGAGAATCTGCATCGCGATCGTCGGTACGCCGCCGATATTGGTCAGGCGCTCACTCTCGATGAGCGCGAGCGCCTTGCCCGCGTCGAAGTGGTGCATCATCACCAACTTGCCGCCCGAGGCGGTGTTCACGAGCATCGTCGCCAGGCAACCGGTGGCGTGAAAGAGGGGCACGTTGAGCAGGCTCGCGTTGGGAGTGCTCTGGCCGCGATCGTCGAGGTTCCCTGCGCCAAAGCGCAGGGAACTGCTCTGGCCGATGAAGAAGAGGTTCATGAGATTGGTGATGGCGTTGCGGTGCGATCCAACCGCGCCTTTGGGCTTTCCCGTGGTGCCCGAGGTGTAGAACATCGTCGCGTCGTCCTCGGGAAGGAGATCCACCGGCGGCGGCGTCGCGTCGGTGTCAACCTGGCCGAGGAACGCTTCGTAGCCCACGAGCTCGATTCGCGCGTGTTTCTTGTCGACGTGAGCGGGGCGCTTCGGCTCGTCACTGATCACGACGATGGTCTTGAGGTCGGGCAGGTGGTCGAGCTGCTTGTAGAGCCGTTCGAGACGTTCTTCGTCCACGAAGAGAACCGTCGAACCCGAGTCCGTGAGACCGTAGGCGAGTTCCTCGCTGGTCCACCAAGCGTTGAGCGGCACGACGACCGACCCGGTTGCCATCGCGCCCCAGAAGGCGCAGACCCATTCGGGCAGGTTCCTTGAGGCAATCGCGACCCGATCGCCCTTGGTTATGCCGAGTGCGACCAGTCGATGGGCGATCGTCGAGGCGATGCGGTAGTGCTCGTCAAAGGTGATGCGTTCGTCCTCGTAGACCAGAAAATCGCGCGGTCCGTGGTTGAGAGACAGATCCAAGATCTGGCGAAGGTTGGCGGGTGCGTGTTTCCAGACCGTCATCTCCACGCCGTTGATGGTGGTTCGTTCGGTCTCGAACATCTGGCCCGGAGCGGTCAACTGGGCGGTTGCCTGGGCGAGCGTGAGGGGTGCTTCTGCCATGATGAGCGACGTTACTTGGTGGGGGTGAGGGGTGAGAACAGCGTCTGTCGATAGTGAACGAGCTCGGCGATGGACTCACGGATGTCATCGAGGGCGCGGTGGTTGGTGGCCTTGTCGCCGAGCGAGTCGAGTACGTCAGGATTCCACCGGCGCGCCAGCTCCTTGATCGTGGAGACGTCGACGTTACGGTAGTGAAAGAACGCTTCGAGAGTGGGCATGTACTCTTGGAGGAACCGGCGGTCCGTGCCGATGGAGTTGCCGCACAGCGGTACTGTTCCCTCTTCGACACCCTGGGACTTCAAGAAGGCCAGCGTTTGGTCTTCCGCGTCAGCGATGCTCACGGTTGACTCCCTCACTGCGTCGAGAAGCCCGGACTTCGCGTGCATCTCGGTGACGTAGTCGCCCATCTCGGCGAGTTGCTCGGGCGTGGCGTGAATGACGAGGTCGGGTCCTTCGGCGACCACGTTGAGTTGATCGTCGGTCACGATCGTGGCAATCTCGACAATGACGTGACGTTGTGGTTCGAGCCCCGTCATTTCCAGATCCATCCAAACAAGCACAGTGTGACACTAGCGAATCTTGGTTCTCGCTCACGAGCCGGGTAGCCTTCCGCCTATGGAAATCCTCGTGCGGGCCTTGCACCCCGACGCCGTCGTGCCTCGCTACGCGCACGAGCACGACGCCGGATGCGATCTGGTGGCGGTCGAGACGTGCACGCTCCATGCTCGAGGCGGTCGACAGATGGTCGCCACGGGCCTCAGCATCGCGATACCCGAAGGGTACGGCGGACTCGTGCTCCCGCGAAGTGGCCTGGCGTCCAAGCACGGCGTGACCTGCGCGAACGCTCCCGGGCTCATCGACGCGGGTTACCGAGGCGAAGTACGTGTCGCCCTCGTGAACTTGGACCCCGATGCCGATTACGTCGTGCACAAGGGTGACCGAATTGCCCAATTGGTCGTCGTTCCCGTGGCGTCGTTGCAGTTCAGCGTCGTTGACGCCTTGCCGGCGGCCACGAGGGGCGACGGCGGCTTTGGGAGTAGTGGACGTTGACGCAGTTTCTGGACCCGCTCGACAGCGCGTTCCTGTTACTCGAGACCCCGGGTACGTCGATGAACATCGGTGCGGTGATCGAACTCGATTTCGGCGATCTTCTTGATCCCGAGGCGAGGTTCAATTTGATCTCGTCCAACATCGCCGCGCGCGTGCACGAGATCCCGATCTTCACCAAACGGATCGTGCGCGCGCCCTTTGACCTCACGTGGCCGGTGTTGATCGAGGACCGGAACTTCGACTTCACCAAGCACGTGCTTCGCGTCGCGTTGCCGGCACCGGGAACGCCTGATCAATTCGACGCGTTGATATCCCAGTTCCTGTCCCAACCCCTTTCACAACGGCGTCCGCTCTGGCAGCTGCTCGTGATCGAAGGGCTCGAAGACGGTCGTGCCGCGGTGGCCCTCAAGGTCCATCACGCCCTCGCCGACGGCGTCTCGGGCGCTGAGACGTTCGCCAATCTCTTTGACATCTCGCCGGAGGTCCGCGAACCGGCTCCCAAGGCGCACGATACGCCCGACGACGCGTCGATTCGCGGTTCGTGGGGCCTGGTGCGTCTGGGTTTGCGACGGCTACGGCATCGTCCGATGATCGCGGTGGAGAACGTTGGATCCTGGTTGACGCGTTTTTACGAGATCGCGAGGGCCCTGGTGCGCTTCGTGGTCATTCGTCGCTCGAAGAGCGTGACCCCCGACCAGCCATCGATCTTCCAGGCCCGTCGTTCCTCGCTCAACGCCGCGCCGCGAGAAGAGAAGCTCTATCACCGGCTCCGCGTCTCGCTGATCGACGCGAAGCGGGCCGCGAAGAGTCAGGGGGCGTCGGTCACCGATTTCGTTATGGCGACCACCGGGGGAGCGCTACGGCGCCTGTTGGTGGACCGGGATGATCTACCCAAGAAGGACATCATCGCCTTCGCGCCGATAAACGTGCGCGGTGACGGGTCGACGGCTGAACTGGGTAATCAGATCTCGGGCATGCTGGTCGCCCTGCACATCGACCTCGCGGACCCCATCGAACGATTGCGCGCGATTGCGAGCGACTCAGCCAAGACGGTGGGATTCCAGCGCGAGCATCGCGCCAAGATCTTCCAGGACGTGCCGAGGGTCCTCGGGCCGGCCGTCTTGTCGCTCGGTGGCAAGTTCATCTCAGCGTTCAACATCTTCGATCACATCGCGCCAATGGCCAATTTGATGGTCTCATCGGTGCCGGGCCCTCCCATTCCGCTCTGGCTGAGTGGTCACCGGGTCGCGTCCGCGGCCCCGGTCGGACCGCTCTTTGGCACCTTCGCGCTCAACATCACGGTGCTGGGTTTCGAGCAGTACCTGGAGTTCGGTCTGCTCGGATGCGCCGAACAGATGTCCGACTTGTCCACCTTGCGCGAGTATCTCTTCGACGAGGCGCAGCGAATTATCTCGAGCGCCCCCCAGTCCTAAGAGCTGGACGGCTCAGGAAATTCCGCTACAATTGATTTTCACGCGGACGTAGCTCAGTTGGTAGAGCGCGACCTTGCCAAGGTCGAGGTCGCCGGTTCGAGCCCGGTCGTCCGCTCCAGTAGGTGGCGTCGCCGCGCACAGTGACGTCGTGGGGACATCGTCTGTTCTCGTGCAAACCGTGCGACGAGAAGGTCTGGAACGCCCTGTCGTTGACCGTGGTTCCTGGTCGAGGACTCGTCGCCACGCGCAAAGTCCATCCCGTCGCGAGGTCTGAGCACGCGTTCGTAGCCCGTGGCGATCGACGCTAGGACGACTGGTGGTGCTCGTTCAGCAGCTCAATGGCGGCGACGATGTCGTCCGCGTCGGGATCGTGCTCGAGGAGTCGCTGGCGTTCGAGCGCAGCCTCGTCGAGTCCAGCCTCTTCTTCGAAGTCGGGTTGTTCGAGGAACGCGTCGACGGGATCAAGCTCGGGCTTGGGGTTCGCGCCGCCGTCCTTTGACTCATTCGATGGGTCCACGATCCCATTGTAGGAAGCCGCAGCGGTCGGGGATTGAGAATTATCCTCGCCGGGTGGTCACGGTCGCGGGCGCGACGCCGGTTGGTACTGGACGCCGGCGGTCTCGTCCACTCGAGCGAGTAACGCAACGCACGGTGGCTCGAAGACGTCGGCGAATCGCATGGATTCGTCTCGGCCGAGTAAACGCCAGGCGAGTTCGCACAGCTGGTCGGTCTGGTCCTCGAGGGATTGGCGAAGTGCGATGCCGGCATCGGTGACCTCGCGGTCTCTGGCGAGACCCTTGAGCGCGAGCTCTTCCCACGCGTGTTCGATCTCTTGGGGCGAATTGCCTCGCGAGAGCGAGAGCCAGTCGCCCTCGTAGCCGAGCCACGCGTTGTGCACGATCGACGCTTCGCCACCGCTCAGGCCGTGGGCGCTCACGAGTGCCCAGTGCGTGTCGCCGCGCCACTCGCGAAGGAAGTTGACCGCGTGCCACGCGTCGAGTACCGGGTCGGTGGAGCGTTCGAGCGAGAGATGGCTCGCGGCGAAGGGTCGAGCGACGAGGGGTAGTTGGGTGACGACCTCCCACAGCGCAGGGCCGAACTCCTCGAGGGCGGGGAGCATCGCTGGTGAGTAGAGTTCGAGGCCCTCGCGAACGGCATCGTTGCGATCGCGCCAGACCTCGAGGAACGCCCCGGGCCCGTCGAGTAGTTCGAAGACGTAGTGGATCGCGCGTGCGGCGATCGAGCCAAAGGCCGCCGCCACGGCGTCCGCGCCCGCGCCGGCGAAGGGCGCGGCGCGTGCGGCGATGTAGCCGAGTCCGGGCGCCAAGCCCCGTGCCTCGTAACGGCGAAGGGCACCGGGATCCCAGAAGATCCAGCCGATCGTCGTCTGGACGCTGCGTGCGTTGCGACGACTGATCGCCATCCACGATTCGTCGACGGGCGTGGACATGGTCACAAAGTAGCCGTGGCGCGTGGACGAGTGCATAGTCTTTGGCGAAGGAGGTTGTCATGGTGAACCCCGCGCTCGAGCCCTACGTACGGGCCGCCCAGGCCGCACCCGGTCCTCATCCCCAGACCCAGGACATGGCCGAACGGCGCGCCCAGTACCTCGAGTTGGCCCAGGCCATCGGAGGCGACGACCAACTCAACGTCACGAGCACGGACCTGACGGCGTCACTCGACGACGGACGGTCGCTGCGCACTCGCCTGTACGTGCCGGCGAACGACGAGGACAAGGCACTCGTGGTGTATTTCCATGGTGGGTCGTTCGTCGTCGGAAGCCTCGAGACCCACGACGCGCTGTGTCGTCGGCTGAGCGTGGACACGGGCATGCGTTTCTTGGCCGTTGAGTACCGCCTCGCACCCGAGCATCCGTTTCCCGCGTCGATCAACGACGCCGTGGCGATGTTCTCGCACGTCGTGGCCAATTGGCACGACTACGCGGCGCCCGACGCGGAGATGATCGTGATGGGCGACTCGGCCGGCGCGTCGTTGGTGGCGGTGGCTTCTGCCTTAACCAAGAACGACGGTCTCGGGATCGCCGCCCAGGTGTTGATCTATCCCAGTCTCGGACCCGAAGTGGTCACCGAGTCGGCCCATAAATACGGCGTGGGCTACATGCTCGACCTCGAACACCTGCGCTACGACTACGCCCAGTATCTTGGCGACTTCACGGATCACACCGACCCCCGGGTCACGCCACTGATGTTCGCTGACCTCGCGGGCGCGCCGCCGGCGATCGTGCTCGTGGCTGAATGCGATCCGCTTCGCGACGAGGGACTCGCCTACGCGGGACTCCTCGAGCACTTCGGGGTCCCCGTCGAAGTCCTCGAAGCCGAGGGCATGGTGCACGGCTTCTTGCGCTTGGGCGCTCTGGTGCCCGAAGCGCTCGAGATCGTTGACGACCTCGCCGAACACATGCACCACTTCGTCGAGCACGCTTCTTCGTGAACGTCCTCTTTATAACTCTTGACCAGTTCCGGGGTGACTCCTACGGCGAAGCCGGCCACGGGCTCGTGCGCACACCGAACCTGGACCGAGTCGCGCGCGAGGGAACTCGGCTCGAACGTCACTATTCCCAAGCCGCGCCGTGTGCGCCGGGCCGCGCCGCGCTCTACACCGGTACGTACCAGATGAACAACCGAGTGGTCGCCAACGGCACGCCACTTCGCGCGGGTCTGGCCAACCTGTCGAGCGTGGCGCGCGAGGCGGGCTACGACCCGACGCTCTTTGGTTACACGGACCAGGGCCTCGACCCGACCCAACGCACCGATTGGGACGATCCACGTCTCGACAACTACGACGGCGTGCTACCGGGGATGTCGGTGGGCCTCTACCTGCCCGAGAGCCAGGCTGGTTGGATCCAGTATCTGCGTGAGAAGGGCTACGAGGTGGAGAGCGGTTGGGCGCCGGCCCTTCGTGGCGAACCCGAGCGCGCGGTCGAGGATTCACTGAGTGGCTTTCTCACGACTCGCTTCCTCGAATGGCTCCGTGACCAGGAGAGTGGCTGGTTCGCGCACCTGAGCTACCTCCGACCCCATCCTCCCTACGCGGCGGCGGGCGAGTTCTCGAGAATGTACGACCCCGCAGACGTCGACCTGCCGATTTCGCCCGTCGAGCGCGAGCGCCGACACCCCCTGCACGAGATCGCCTTGGGCGTCGCCGCGAGCGCGGCACCGACCAATGAGCAAGAACTTCGGGCACTGCGCGCGCAGTACTACGGGATGATCAGTGAGGTCGACTTCCAGCTGGGCCGGGTGTTTGTGGCGATCGACGAACGAAACGAGTGGGACCAGACCCTGATCGTGATCACGTCGGACCACGGCGAACAGCTCGGCGACCACGGCTTGATCGAGAAGCTCGGCTTCTTCCCGCAGAGCTATCACGTTCTCGGGCTCTGGCGTGATCCGCGGCGCACGGACGTCGCGCGTCGAATCTCGAAGTTCACCGAGAACGTCGACCTGCTGCCGACGCTCTGTGACGCGCTCGGCGTGCTCACCCCGGCCCAGTGCGACGGGGTCTCGTTGGCACCATTGCTCGCGCGAACCGACGTGGCGTGGCGCACCCACGCCCACTACGAGTGGGACTACCGGACGTACTGGATCAACGACAAGACCGCGCACGACCAAGTCGATTGGAACCTCGCACGTCAGAACCTCGCGGTCTCGGTGGGTGAACAGACCGCCTACGTCCAGTTCGGCGACGGTTCGTTTCGATGTTTCGATCTCGTCGCCGACCCGACGTGGCGAACGGACTGTGACGACGTGTCGCGTGTACTCGCTAGTGCCCAGGAGCAACTGGTCTGGCGCCAAGAACACCTCGATCGACAGTTCACCGACATGCTGCTGCGCGCGAATCGGCCGGGTCGTTGGCCCACGGCACTAGCTCGTTGAGTAGGCGAGGCCTCGAATAAGTCCGTGCAGGATGTCGAGGAACGTGCGGTCACGGTCGTGGGCGAAGTTGATGTCCAGTAACTCGAGTGAAACGAACCCGTGGCACGTGGACCAGAGGATCTGTGCCGCGTCGGCCGCGTCGTGTCCCTCGAAGATGCCCACGGCCTGCGCGGCGCTCACGAGATCGACGAGTGTCTCGAACGTTTGATACGCCACGGTCGCGGCCGTGACCGAGGGCGTGAAACCGACGAAGCGGTGCATGAACATGACCGTGTAGTGCGAGTCGTGGGTCAGCGCGAAGCGCCGGTACGCGTGCGCGGTGTTGAAAAGGGGCTCGTGGGGATCGATCTCGACGTGGGTGGCGGCCAGGGCCTGGCGGAGCATGGTGAAACCGTCGGTCCAGATGACGTCCAAGAGACCGTCTTTGCCGTCGAAATGGTTGTAAATCGCCATCGGGGCGACGTTGGCGCGGCGGGCGATCGCCCGCACGGTGAATCCCTCGGGACCCGACTCGCGCAAGATCGCCAGCGCGGCCGCCATGAGTTCGGGTTCAACGAGTCGAGAAGGGGTTCGGGTAGACACTTGCGTTAGTATAGAACATTGTTCTACTGTAGTGGAACAATGTTCTAGAGGGGGCCGGATGTCCGATTCGAGCAACGATCGCCGCTGGTTGATCCTCTCGGTACTGTGCGTGTCCGTACTGCTTGTGGGCGTGGACAACACCATCGTCAACGTGGCCCTGCCCACGCTCTCGGCGCAACTGCACGCCACCAACACCGATCTCCAGTGGATCGTCGATGGCTATTCGCTACCCTTCGCGGGCCTGCTGTTGATGGGCGGGGGCTTTTCGGACCGCTTCGGGCGCAAGCGGGTGATGCAGAGCGCGCTGGTCCTCTTCGGGCTCTTCTCGTACGCGGCCGCGCGCTCGCACAGCATCGGCGCGCTGCTCGGGGCTCGCGCCCTGATGGGCGCGGCGGCGGCGTTCATCTTTCCCGCCACGTTGTCGCTGCTCACCACGACGTTCAAGGATCCCTCCGAGCGCGCCAAGGCCTTCGGCGTTTGGGGGGCCACGGCGGGTGTGGCGATCGCGGTGGGACCGATCGTGGGTGGTGAGCTGATCTCGCACTTCTGGTACGGATCGATCTTTCTGGTGAACATACCGATCGTCGTCGCCGCGTTCGTGGCGGGTACGCTGATCGTGCCCGAGTCTCGCAGTCCCTCGCAACGTCGCTTTGACGTACCCGGCCTGAGCCTGGGGACGTCGTTCGTCACCGTGCTGGTGCTCGCGATCATCCAAGGACCCGAATGGGGATGGCGCAGCGCCTCGACGCTCTCGTTGTTCGCCGTCTCGGCGGTGCTGGCGGGGTGCTTCGTGCGTTACGAACTCCGTCGCGACGGTCCGCTGCTGGATGTACGGGTCTTTTCCAACCGCGCGTTCTCGGCCGGGGCGGGTTCGATCGCGACCAGTTTCTTCTGCCTGTTCGGCTTCATCTTCCTCGTCACGCAGTACTTCCAGCTGATCCACGGGTACTCCGCTCTGGCGGCCGGCGTGCACACGTTGCCCTTCGCCTTTGTCACGATGATCGTGACGCCGTTGGGGGCCGTCGCCGCGCTGCGCGTGGGTGCGCGCTACGTCGTGAGTGCGGGACTGTTGATCATGGGCGTCGCCCTGTTTTGGATGAACTTCATCGGGGCCCACGCCGCGTACGTGGGACCGATCATGGGCAGCATGGTCGTGCTGGCGTTCGGCTTCTCGCTCATCAGCGCCCCGTCGACCGCGGCGATCATGGGTTCGTTGCGCCCCGATCAGATCGGCGCGGGCGCCGCGGTGAACGAGACCACCCGAGAGATCGGCGGCACCATGGGCGTCGCGGTGGTCGGTTCGGTCTTCTCGTCGCTCTTCGGCCCTGACGTGCGACGCGCGTTCGCCCACCTGGGACTGTCGCCGGCGCAACTGAACCTGGCCCAGAGTTCCACCGAAGCCGCCAAGGCGGTGGTCGCGCACGTGCCCTCGGGCCTCGCACTGCACCAGGCGCTCGCGTCGGGCGTGGTCAACTCCTTCATCGACGGCTTTCATCGGGGCTGTCTCGTCGCGGCGTTCGTCGCGGTGTTCGTGGGTGTGGTCGTCTCTCGCTTCTTGCCCGTTCGCGCCGCGGCGAGTGAGCCCTTGGTCCACGCCTAGGCAGAATTCACACGCTCGAGACGTCCACGCGACCGAAGCCCCCTGTTTTCTGGTATCAATAGAACCCATACGCCAGACCTGGCGAGGAATAGGGGAGTGTCCATGCTTCGAATTGCGCGCGTGCGCCAAGCACTCGTTTTTACCGGCATCACGTCACTGGTGCTCGCGTCGAGCCTGACCGCGGGGGCCGCGTCCATCAAGGGTTCGTACAACGCCGCCGACGCCAAGTTGGTGCCGTCGAGTTTCACCAAGACCACCATTCAAGTCGCCACCGACGCCACCTACGCCCCCGACGAGTCGATGGACGGCACGACGATGGTGGGATTTGACGTCGACATGATGAAGGCGATCGCGACGACCCTCGGGGTCAAGATCAACGAGAACAACGTGACCTTTGACAGCATCCTCGCGGGCATCGACGCGGGCCGCTACCAGATCGCCAACTCGTCGTTCACCGACACCAAGGCCCGCGAGAAGCAGGTCTACTTCGTTGACTACTTCCAAGCCGGTGAAGCGGTGTACGCCAAGGCGTCGTCGTCGGTGAAGTTCACGGGTCTGTCGAGTTTGTGTGGACTCAGCGTGGCGGTCGAGACCGGTACCACCGAACAGTCCGACGCGCTCAACACCGCCAAGACCTGCCCCTCGTCGAAGAAACTGACGGTGCTCGCGTACCCGACCCAGACCAGCGCCGACCTGGCGGTCTCCTCGGGCAGGGCCCAGCTCGGTTTCCTCGACAGTCAGGTGGCTGGCTACGTGGTCTCACAGTCCAAGGGCGCGTTCAAGCTCGTGGGTAGTGCCATTGAGGTGGCGCCCTACGGCATCGGAACGCCGAAGACCGCCGCTGGAAAGGGCCTCGCGACGGCAATCCAGGCGGCGGTGAAGACCTTGATCGCCAACGGTACCTACGGCGCGATCCTCGCCAAGTGGGGCGTGAGCGCCGGAGCGCTGCCCCTGTCGAAGATCGTGATCGACGGAGCGACCTCCTAGGGCTTTGACGAGAACGAACTCATGAGCGCGAACGGGGACGTCACCGTCAAGGTCGTCCCCGTTCGTCATTATGGTCGTTGGGTTGGCGTCGCGGTGGTCGGCCTCTTCTTGGCCATGGTGGTGCACACCTTGTTCTTCAAGGTGGCGAGCGCCAAAGTCGTCTGTCGCGTCGTCAGCGGCGCGAGGGTCTGCCAGCACGCGATGGTCTACCGCTACCAGTGGAACATCGTCGGACAGTACTTCTTCACCTCCGAGATCCTGCACGGCCTTCTGCGCACCGTGTTGCTCACCGTGGTCGCCATGGCCATTGGCATCGTGCTCGGCGTCACGATCGCGATCATGCGGATGTCGCCCAACCGAGTCTTATCGAGCATCGCCTGGACGTACACGTGGTTCTTTCGCGGCACGCCCGTGCTCGTGCAACTTCTCTTTTGGAGTTTCATCGGCGCGGTGTATCCCCACCTGACCCTGGGCGTTCCCTTCACGCACCTCACGTTCGTGCACTTCGACGTCAACACGTCGCTCACGATCATGGAGGCGTGCGCCATCGGGCTCGGACTCAACGAAGGTGCGTACATGTCCGAGATCGCCCGGGCGGGACTGATCTCGGTCGACGAGGGCCAGATCGAAGCGGCGACGTCTCTGGGCATGACGCGCCGCCAGACGCTGCGCCTCGTGACGATTCCCCAGGCCATGCGCGTGATCATCCCGCCCACGGGCAACGAGGTCATCTCCATGCTCAAGACCACGTCACTGGTTAGTACGGTCGGCGTTCTAGACCTGCTGGGCGCCGCGACCAACATCTACAGTGAGAACTACGAGATCATCCCGCTGCTCATCGTGGCGAGCCTCTGGTACCTGTTGGTCACCACGGTGCTCTCGACCGGTCAGTTCTACCTTGAGCGGCGCTTCGCTCGAGGGGCGCTACGCACCCCGCCGCCCACGCCGATTCAGCGCCTGCGCGCCGACCTCGTGGGCGTCGGGTCCAAGTTCCGCACGAGTCGCGGGGTCGAGGTGGCTCGATGAGCGGACCAATGGTCACGATCCGTGACGTGCGAAAGTCCTACAACGGGATCGAGGTCTTGAAGGGCGTCGACCTGAACGTCGAGCGCGGCGAGGTGACCTGTCTGATCGGTCCCTCGGGATCGGGCAAGAGCACGCTCCTTCGTTGCATCAACCACTTGGAGAAGCACGACAGTGGCGAGTTGCGCGTCGACAATGAACTCGTGGGCTACGAGATGCGCAACGGTCGGCTCTACGAACTCACCGACAAGCGCGTCTGTCAGAACCGGTCTCGCATCGGGATGGTCTTCCAGCGCTTCAACCTCTTCCAACACCTGACCGTGCTGGAGAACGTGACCGTCGGCCAACGCCAAGTCCTGGGCAAGTCTCGCGAGGACGCGACCGCCAAGGCTCGCGAGTTGCTCGCTCGCGTGGGGCTGAAGGACAAGGAGTCCAGTTATCCCAGTCAGCTATCGGGCGGTCAGCAACAGCGCGTGGCCATCGCGCGCGCGCTCGCCATGGACCCCAAGCTCATGCTCTTCGACGAGCCGACGTCGGCGCTCGATCCCGAACTGGTCGGTGAGGTCCTCGAAGTGATGAGAGACCTCGCCCGAAGTGGCATGACGATGATCGTGGTCACCCACGAGATGGGCTTCGCGCGCGAGGTCGCCACCTCGGCGTATTTCCTCGACGGTGGGGTCATCGAAGAATCCGGCGACCCGCGCGTCATCTTGAGCGCGCCCTCCTCGGAGCGACTGAAGAACTTCCTGTCGAAAGTCCTGTAATGGTCTGGGACATCGATCCGACGAACCAGGGGACCGGTCTGCCCCTCGAAGGGGTCCGCGTGCTCGACCTGTCGCGCGTGCTCGCGGGTCCGCTGTGCGCCATGATCGCCGGAGACCTCGGAGCCGACGTCATCAAGGTCGAGAGTCCCGACGGCGATCCTGTTCGCGTGCTCGCGCCGCCGCGCTTCGGCGAGGACGCGACGTACTACTTGGCGGTCAACCGTCATCGTCGAAACGTCGTCGCGGATCTGCGCGACGCGCACGACTACGAACGAGTCGCGGCCCTGGTCGAGGTGGCCGACGTGGTGATCGAGAACTACCTCGCGAGTCAGATCCGCTCGCTCAACATCGAAGGCTTGCGCGCGCGCGGTCGCGACTGCGTCTGGGTGTCGATCACGCCGGCGACGTCGGGCGGTCCGCTGGCGGACCAGCCGTCGTTCGACCTGCTCGCACAGGCGCGTTCGGGCCTGATGGGTGTGACCGGTGAGTCGGACGGACCTCCCACCAAGGTCGGTTCACCCGTCGCTGACGTGGTCACGGGCCTCTACGGGGCGATCGCGATGTTGAGCGGTCTCTACGCGCGCTCGAGCGGTCGTCCCGGTCGCCACTACGAGGCGCCCCTGCTCGAGTCGACCATGAGTGCCCTGGTCAACCAGGCCCAGGGCTACCTCGCCACGAACGTCAATCCTCGGCGCCTCGGCAACCATCACCCGAGCATCGCGCCCTACGGACCGGTCACGACGAGCGACGGTTTGCTCCTGCTCGCGGTGGGAACCGATCAGCAGTACGCGCGCCTGGTGGCGGTCCTCGCCGACGAGCGACTGGCGATCGGGCGATGGGCCAGCAACGACGAGCGCGTGGTGGACCGTGAGGTGTTGGGCTCGGTGCTCGACGACGTGTTCGCGACACGTACGACGAGTCACTGGCTCGAGATCTTGGGCGACTCGGGCGTCCCGCACGCGCCCGTTCTCGACGTGGCGGGCGCCTTCGCCCAGGATCAGATCCAAGACGGAGATTTCGTGGGCGAGATGTCGAGTCCGGGCGGGCGCGTGCGCACGATGCGCACGCCGCTGTTGATCGACGGACGGCGTCCCGCGATACGTCGCGGACCGCGTCGCCTCGGAGAGGACACGTCGTCGGTCTTTGGCCGCTAGTGGCGACTAGGGGCGCGTGAAGGGCTGGCCCGAGAAGGAGTCGCGCGTCGTGAACGCCTCCACGCTTCGACGCTTCAGTCTGGTGTGACGCGCACGGGGATAGCCCAGGGCGACCAGCGCCGCGATCGCGAAGGTGTCGGGCACCTCGAGTACGCGGCGCGCCTGGTCCTCGTGACGAGTGAGGACCGTGGTCATCACGCCACCCAATCCGTGATCGTGCGCACTCAAGAGCATGCTCCAGACGAAGGGATAGACGGACGCGCCGCCCACGATCTGGTAGCGGGCCAAGTCGCGGTCGGTCGCCGCGAGTGCACCCAGGTCGGCGAGCACCACCAGCATCGCGGGCACTTGGTCGATGGTCTCGGCGAAACCGGTCGGGTCTGAGCGACGGATCGCTTCGTCGCGCTGGGCGAGTGCCGCGGCGCGGTCCGCGTCACTGGCCAGGGGAGAGAAGGGAACCCGGCCAGCGAGGACGTGGGCGACGTAGTCGTGCCACGCGTCGAGGTAGATCCCCGCTAGGGCGCGGCGTTGTTCGCCGGTGACGACAATGACCCGCCACGCTTGTCGGTTGCCGCCCGAGGGCGCGAAGCGTGCGTCGTCCAAGACGGCGTAGAGCACGTCCTCGGACACCGGGTCTGGGCTGAACTCGCGAATCGAGCCGGTCGTGCGCAGTGCGACGTTGAGATCCATCGCGTCACTCTAGAGTGACTACTCAGGCGTCGCGCCGAATCATCAGTGTCGTGCCGACGACGTAGATGACCACGACGTAGACCAGCAGCACGAGGCTGGCGTTCCAGGCGCCCAGGTGGTGCGCAGCGGGGAACGGCGACATCATCGATCGACCGAGTTCGGACGGAAGGTACTTGGCGTAGGAATTCTGCCAACTTTGCGGCAGGAACGCGAAGATGATCGGCACGATCAACAGCACGGAAACGAAGATGCTGATGGACGCCGCGCTTTGGCGCACGATGAGTCCCAGCGCGAAGCACGCAACGCACAGCAACGTCAAGTAGACGCCCGCCAAGAGCACCGACCGGAGGACGTCGGCGGTACCAAGCGACGCCGTGGGGACCACGCCCTTGAAGATCGATTGTCCCAGTTCAAAGGTCACGAAGCAGACGATTTCGCTCACGACGATCAACGTCGCCGCGAGCACGATGGTCTTGGCGCCGATGAGCCGTAGTCGATTCGAGACAGCCGTCAAGGTCGTGCGAATGGATCCCGACGAATACTCGCTCGTGATGAACAGTACGCCGATGACCCCGACCGCGAACTGAGCGAAGAGTATCCCCGCCAAGCTCGACGAAACCGGGTCGAAGGTCAACTTCTCGACGCCCGACGTCTGATTCCAGTGACTGCGGATTGCCCACGCGATGAGACCGCTCAAGCCGATCGTGAGCACGATAAAGACGATGACGCCCATCACCGAGGACCGAACCGTGCGGAACTTTATCCACTCGGACTTGACGACGTCGACCAGCGTCTGCTGACTACTCACGGGGCATCGCTCCGGGCATCGAGGTGCCGTATTCGACGGATTCGGCGGTGAGGTCCATGAAGACCTCCTCGAGTGACGCGCGTTGGGGCGTCAGTTCGAAGACGGCGATCCCCGCCTTATGGGCGGCCTCACCCACCTGGTCCGACGTGAGGCCGCTCACGGTGAGACTCGAGTCACTCGACGCTTGGACGTGCGCCTTGAGCGCCTCGAGGACCTTGGTCAAGCCCGTGAGGTCCGACGCACGCACGAGGACGGTGCCCTGCGCGGTGGCAGTCAGATCGTCCACCGATCCCTGGGTGATCAGGGCCCCGCGTCCAATGACGATGATCTGATCGGCGGTGAGTGCCATCTCGCTCATCAGGTGTGAACTGACGAAGACCGTTCGACCCTCTTTGGCGAGTGATCGAAAGAACTCGCGGATCCAGCGAATTCCCTCGGGGTCAAGTCCGTTGACGGGTTCGTCGAAGAGCAGGACCGGGGGATCGCCCAAGAGCGCCGCCGCGATTCCCAATCGCTGGCTCATGCCAAGTGAGAAACCGCCGACTTTCTTGTCGGCGACCGACGCGATGCCGACGAATTCGAGGACGTCGTCCACGCGCGACTTCTTGATGCGGTTCGAAACCGCGAGCGAACGAAGATGGTTGCGGGCCGTTCGACCTGGGTGGACTGCCTTGGCGTCGAGCAGCGCGCCCACTTCGTGCAACGGTGACTTCAAGTCCTGGTAGGCCTTGCCGTCGATGGTCACTCGGCCCTTGGTGGGATGGTCGAGACCCAGGATGATGCGCATGGTTGTCGATTTTCCTGAGCCGTTGGGACCCAGGAAGCCTGTCACGACGCCCGGCATGACCTCAACGGAAAGGTCATTGACCGCGACGGTGTTCTTGTAGTTCTTCGTGAGGTGATCAATCTTCAGCATGGGTCGCACGTCACTCTACTGAAGATGGCCGTCTCGGCTGATCGCGACGCGTAAAAATCCCCTAAGACCGACGTTCGGGCGAACGCTTCGAGTTTCGACACTGCGCGCACGTCCCCGAGAGCGCTACGTGATGTCGGTCCAATTGGAAACCGTAGGTCTTCTGTAGGTCTCGGCTAATCGCGTCGAAGTGCGCCGCCGAAATCTCGAAGGTCATCTTGCAGTCCTCGCACGTAAGGTGTGCGTGGAGCGCACCGGCGAGGTGATAGACCGCGGCGGCTTGACCGAGGTGCGAGTGCACGACGATGTCGAGCTCTTCGAACTCCTCGAGGATCCGATAGACGGTGGACGTACTCACCTCGGGTCGACGTACCTGGACCTCGTGGGTGATCTCCTCAGCGGTCAGGTGACCCGGCGTGTTCACGAGCACGTCGACCACCGTCCGCTTGGCCAGCGTGACGCGTCGATCGCTTCCCTTGACCGTCGAAAGGATCTCCTCTGGCGTGATCGAGCGCGTGACCATCCCACGAGATTAGAACCGCGCCGACGAAAGGCGTCGCCGAGCCGTGACGGCGTGGTCAGTTGACGAGGTTCGCCAGTACGACGCTGGCCTGGTCGACCATTCGTTGCACGATGCTTGCGGCCGGTTCGAGCGAGTCGATCGCACCCACGGCCTGGCCCGCGGGGTAGCCCTCGCGCTTGGGATCGACCCCGGGGGTGTTCTGGTCGCCACCCAGGTGAAAAGTCCCGTCGCGAAACGAGACGCGAAGTTGATCGGGGAACTTCTCTAAGAGCGTCGGGTCGGCTTCGTAGCGGTCAGTCGTCTCGTTGCGTAGCACGCGCATGGTTTTTCCCGTGAATGCTCGCGACACCACGGTGCCGTCCTCTCGCGAAGCCAGGATTCCCTCACGAAAACCAGGGACCGCCCGTGCTTCTGGCGTGGCGATGAACCGCGTGCCGATCCACACCCCGTCGGCGCCGAGCGCGAGCGCGGCGGCGAGTCCCCGACCGTCAAAGATGCCCCCCGCCGCGACGACGGGAATGGTCGAACCGACGGCGTCGACGATCAACGGTACGAGCGGCATCGTCGCCACCGTTCCCGTGTGGCCTCCCGCCTCCGTGCCTTGAGCGACGACGACGTCGCACCCGGCGTCGAGCGCGCGCTTGGCGTGCTCGACCTTGCCGCACATCGAGATCACGAGCACGTTGTTCTGGTGGCACGTGTCAATGACGTGTCGAGGCACGCCAAGTCCGGCCACGAACGTCGAAGCCCCGCCTTCGATGAGCAGCTCAACGTTCTTTTGGAGTGTGTCGGGGAAGGCGGTGAGCAGGTCCACGCCAAAGGGTTTGCTCGTGAGCGCCTTGGTTTGAGCGATCTCCTGGGCGAGTTGGTCGCTCGACATCGTCGAGGCGCCCAGACAACCGTAGCCACCCGCGTTCGAGACGGCCGCGACGAGCTCGTGGTACGCCACCCCGCCCATTCCCGCGAGCATGATGGGATGTTCGATCTTTAACAGTTCCGTTAGACGAGTTTTCATGACAGCCTCCCTCGATAAACTATCTAGTTGCGTACTCGTTCAGGGCTCTTGCTTCGCCGCGGGGCGCCAGTGGAAAACGCCGGCCCGACAACGGCGAGGACCAGCGACACGTACCCGACGTCACCGCGCGCGTTGGCTGGAGGACGTGTCGGGGCGACGGACACGGGACCATTAGTGTGTTCGAATTGCTGCGCGCCGCACTGCGCTCAGAGTTCGAAACGGGGTGAACATGGCTGACCAGGCGACGGCGCTGATGCCAAAGCGAGAGTTGTACTTCGTCTTCGGAGCGCTCATGCTGGGCATGTTGCTTGCCGCGTTGGACAGCACGATCGTGTCGACGGCGCTGCCCACGATCGTGGGCGACTTGCACGGTGCGAACCACCTTTCGTGGGTGGTCGTTGCCTATCTGCTGTCGTCGACCGTGAGCACGCCCCTGTGGGGAAAACTGGGGGACCTGCACGGCAGGAAGATCTATTTCCAAGCGGCGATCGTCATCTTCCTGGTGGGCAGCATGCTCTGCGGTCTCGCGAACAGCATGATCACCCTGATCCTCTTTCGGGCTCTGCAGGGATTAGGTGGGGGTGGCTTGATGGTCGGCGCGCAAGCAATCGTGGCCGACATCGTGCCGCCCCGGGACCGGGGCCGTTATTCGGGCTTCTTTGGCGCCGTCTTTGGCGCCGCTATCGTCATTGGACCATTGTTGGGTGGTTTCATCGTCGAGTATTGGTCGTGGCGATGGATCTTCTTCGTCAACGTACCGGTGGGCATCGTGGCACTCGTCGTCACGGCCGCGGCACTGCCCGGGGCGGGACAGCGTCTCCAGCACGTCATTGACTACGCGGGCATCGTGACCCTCACGCTGGCGGCGTCGGGGCTGATCTTGTTCACGTCGCTCGGCGGGACGTCCTTCGCGTGGTCGTCGGTCAACTCGATCGGACTCTTGGTGGGTGGTCTCGTGTTCACCGTGATCTTCATCGCGGTCGAACGGCGGTCCGCTGAGCCGATCATCGCGCCGCACCTCTTCGCGAATCGTGTCTTCTCTTCGGCTTCGGCGATCGGATTCGTCGTGGGTTTCGCGATGTACGGAGCGATGACGTTCCTGCCGGTCTACTTCCAAGACGTTCGCGGTGCGACACCGACGAACTCTGGTTTGCGGTTGCTCCCGATGATGGTCGGATTGTTCGCGGCGTCGATCATCACCGGCCAACTCGTGGCGCGAGGGTGGAAATATCGACCGTTTCCGATCCTCGGTACCGCCATCATGACGATTGGACTCGGCTTCTTCGGAACCATCGGCGTGGCGACGTCGAGTACCCGTATCGCTCTGTACATGTTCGTGCTCGGTATCGGGATCGGACTCGTCATGCAGATCCTGGTCACCGCAGTCCAGAACGCGGTCGACCCGTCGGACATCGGCGCCGCCACGGCGGGCGCCAACTTCTTTCGCTCTATCGGCGGGTCCTTCGGTACCGCGGTGCTCGGTGCGCTCTACACCAACGAACTCGCGCACCGCTACAGCGCTGACGTGCACAGTGGCGCACTGACGAAGGGATTTCCTTCGCCGGGAAGCTGGACGCCGGACTTGTTGAAGGCCCAACCGGTGAGCGACCTGTTCGTCGTGGTTCGCGAGATCGCGGGGAGCATCCAGACGGCGTACCTCTGGGCGATTCCGGTGGGAGTGCTGGCGCTGGGCTTGTCACTCACGCTGCCCGAGATCAAACTGCGCGCGAGCCTCCACCCAATAGCCGACGAAATTCCTTTGTCAAACGCGGACCCCCTCGTCTAAAGAGGGCGAGGCACTCGTCGAAGTCGGCGTCCGAACCGTAGTAGGGGTCGGCGACGTCCAGGTCGAGCCCGGGTTCGAGGAGGTTGCGAAAGAGCGTGACCTCCGTGGTCGGGTTGGTCAGACGGGCTCGCACCTCGCGGACGTGTTCGCGTGACATGGCGATGATCAGGTCGTGACCGTCGAGGAAACCGGCGTCGGCGTAGGTACCCAGCGAGCCCGGGCCGGACAGGCCCGCACGGTTCAGCGCGGCGCGAGCTCGTGGATCCATGGGGCTGCCGACGTGCCAGTTCGCCGTGCCCGCGCTGGCGATCTGAACGCGCGGGCCCAAGTGGGCGTCGCCTTCGACGAGGTGGCGGGCGAAGACCTCGGCCATCGGGGAGCGGCAGATGTTGCCCGTACAGACCATGGCCACCCGAATCCGGTCAACGGGCATCGTCGCCACTCCTTGTGAACTAGTTCGTCATATTCTCTTCACCCGATGCGCGTGCGTTCGGGCCGAGAGAAACGGTACGATAACAGGGAGAACAGACGGAAGGAGACGCGATGCCACTTTCAGAGCATGAGCAGAAGATTCTGGCTGAGCTTGAAGAGTCCCTTTCCAAGCAGGATCCGAGGTTCGCGAAGAACGTGCGCGAAACCAACGTGTACTCCCACGGTGGTCGCCGGGTACGGTGGGGCGTCCTCGGTTTTGTCGCGGGACTCTTGATCCTGGTGCTGTTCTTCTCCCAGTCCACTTTGTTGGGACTGTTCGGCGTCGCGCTGATGTTCGTGTCAGCGGTCGTGATTGAGCGCAACGCTCGACTACTCGGTCGTGCGTCGTGGCAAGACATCACGCGTTCACCGCAAGGTGACGACGCCCACGCGAATCTGGGTCCAAGGACCCGTTCGCTTCGCGACTGGTTGTCGCGCCAACGCCGCAAGAGCGAATGACCGGGGTCGGGTCTCCCGACGCCACCATTCCGTGCCTCGCCCTCGATATCGGGGCGACCAAGGTCGAGTGCGCCGTCGTGGCCCCCGATGCCTCGATTGAGCGGCGCGAACGTCTCTCGGTGCGCGATCAAGGGGATCACCTCGTTGACGCGATTGTTGACTTGGTTGGTCGGGTACGCGGCGCGGCGACCTACGAGGTGCTCGGCGTGGGATGCGCGGGACCCATGACGCGCGGCGGCGACCTGGTATCGCCGCTCAACATTCCCCAATGGCGGGACTTCGAACTTCGCCGCACGCTCGAGGTCGCCCTGGGGCTGCGCGTCGTCGTCGACGGCGACGCGCGGGCGCTCGCACTCGCGGAGGGCCGTTTCGGCGGCGCGCGAGACGAGGATTCCTACGTCTCGATGGTGGTCTCCACCGGCATCGGTGGCGGCATTGTGCTCGATGGTCGCCTGCTCGACGGCGAGACCGGCAACGCCGGTCACGTGGGCCACTTGAATGTCGTCGCCGACGGACGCCTGTGCGCGTGCGGGAGTTACGGCTGCCTCGAAGCAGAGGCCTCGGGACGCGCCATCGAAGACATGACGGGCCGACCGGCCCGTGAAGCCGACAGCGCCGTGCGTCTTCGTTGTGCCGATCTGGTCGGACGAGCCGTCGGAACCTTGGCGTCAGTGCTCGATTTCTCACACTGCTACGTGGCGGGATCGGTGGCGCTGGGCTACGGGGACGAGTTCTTCGAACAAGCCAACAAGTCGGCGCGCGCCCTGGTGATGATGCACTACTGCGCGGACCTCGAGATACGCCCTTCCCCGTTGGGGGTGGATGGGCCGATTCTCGGCGCTGCGCTGGTCGGTTGGCGGGGGTGGCCTCGGTGAGACGCAACCGGACCGAGCTGTTTTCGTACCTTGTACGCCATCCGCTCACTGCCGTTACGGTCCTGCGAGCGGGGTGGCGCCTGCGACGGCGAGCGTGGTGGCTGCACCCCCCGTTCGTGCCGGTGGCACCTCGCGGCTACTGGGAGTTTCGCGTGTTCACCGCGACGGGCGACCCGTCAACGCCCCCGCGGGCCGATGAGATTGTTCAAGCCGCGCGCTGGTCGGTGCGCCAGCCAGTCGGGCGGTAGGTGAGCGTGGGAAGGGTGCTGCTGCTCAACGCGACCTTTGAGCCGCTCCAACTGGTCAGTGAACGACGTGCGGTCGTGCTGATGTTGGCCGGTCGGGCCGAACCCATCGTGACGTCGGACGAACCCGCCGTCTGCCGCTCGGCGAGCGTCACGGTCGAGATTCCCGCGATCGTTCGCCTGCACGACATGGTCAAACTGCCCACCAAGGTTCGCACGCCGCCGCTCACTCGGCGATCACTGCTCCTTCGCGATAGTTACCGTTGCGCGTACTGCCTCGAACACGCCGACACGATTGACCACGTGGTGCCGCGAAGTCGTGGCGGTGAGCACGTGTGGACCAATGTGGTGGCGGCGTGCCGACGACACAACATGCAAAAAGGCGACAAGCTGCTCGAAGAGATCGGTTGGCGCATGCACTTCGAACCTCGGGTGCCCGACGGGCCATGGTGGCGCTGGCGACACGTGCCCGATCCCGATCCGCTGTGGGCGCCGTATCTGCCCCGTGCCTCGTGATCGACGCAGTACCCGATCTCTACGACTACGCCGCGCTTCGCACACTCAAGCACGTCACGGTGTTCGTGCCGCAACTCGTCCAGCCACTGATCGTGCTCGGCGGAAGTCAGTCGAGTGAGGTGCTCTCGCCCTCGCGCGACCACCAGGTGGCACTACGCCGGCGCCGCGGGGGTGGCGGCTTGGTCGTGCTGGCGCCCGGCGACGTGTGGGTCGATTGGTGGATCCCGTCTGGGGACCCGCGTTGGTCCGGGGACGTGCGTGCGAGTTCACGATGGTGCGGCGAGCTTTGGCGCGACACTCTGATGACGTTCGTCGATGACGAGGTGACCGTCCACGAGGGACCGCTCGACGGTGACGAGGCTCATCGGGTCATCTGTTTCGCTGGCCGGGGTCCGGGCGAGGTGTTCATCGCGGGTCGCAAGGCGGTAGGGGTGACCCAGTGGCGGGTGCGTGAGGGCGTCTTCCTCTCGAGCGTGTGGCCGGCCCATGACTCCAAGAGCGCCCTGGCACTGCTACGCGTCGTGCCCGAGGGCCTCGCCCAAGCCCTGGACCGCCAGGAGTTTGCGTCGGGCAACAACGTACGACCCGATGAAATTGTGGCGTCGCTCGTCCTTCGTACGGGCGCGTCGAGCGTGCGCCGCCCGAATCTCCTTCGATAGATCCCTTCACCTCGTAATAAATCACTGGCTCGTTCCGGCCCGCTGGCGTCGCTCAGGCCCGAAAACGTCCAAAAATGACCGAAAGTGGGCCGATAGGGCGCTCTGTGGGGGATTGTGGTGTAATGTGACACGAAGTGGAGCAGAGTGGTGGCTCGCGGAGGGATCGTCATGCTGGGTTTCGTGGGGCAGTTTCAGCATTCGCTGGACGTCAAGGGTCGCCTCATCCTGCCCGCGAAATTTCGCAACGATTTCGATCGCGGCGGCCACTTGAGTCCCAACACCGAAGGGTGCGTCGCGTTGTGGACGCCCGGCGAGTTCGCGCGCAAGAGCGAGGAGTACCTCGCGGAGAGTCGAAGCGGTGGGGCCGCGGGGCGCCAGCAAGCCCGGTACTGGGCGGCCAACTCCTCGGACGTCGAGTTCGATAAGCAAGGTCGCTTCGCAGTACCCGCGGCGATCCGCGACTACGGACATCTCGAGGGTGATGTCTTGATCGTCGGCATGCTCGACCACATCGAGCTCTGGAATCCGGCGACCTACGCCGAACAGGTCAACTCCGCCGAGGAGATGTTCAAACAAGGCAGTAACTAGTGCAAGGAGTACGTCAACAATTCCGGCCGCGGACCATGCGCAGCCTGGCAATCGTGAAGTCGGGTCGAGATACCTCCTCCGCCCTCTCGCTCGGCTTCACGATTGAAAGGCTGCAGATGGCCCAGGACACCTACCACCAGCCAGTACTCGAACAAGAGATTGTCGAGTTGTTCGCCGGGCTCGAGGCCGGCGTGGTCGTTGACGCCACATTGGGGGGCGCGGGTCACGCGCACGCCATCTTGTCGCGCGCGCCCCAACTTCGACTCCTCGGCATGGACCGTGATCCGGAGGCCCGTACGGCCGCTCACGCGCGACTCAGCGACTTAGGCGAACGTTCACGTATCGTGGACGCCTCCTTCGCGGATCTGAAGCGAGTGCTCGCAGAGAACGCCGACTTCCTGGACGGCTCGCCGGTCACGGGTGTGCTCATGGACCTGGGCGTGTCGTCACATCAACTGGACGATCCGACGCGAGGATTCTCGTTTCGTGCCGACGCGCCCCTCGACATGCGAATGGACCCCACCCGGGGCGAGACGGCGGCGCAGTATCTCGCGCGGGTCGATCCTCACGAGCTCGCCAGAATCCTGCGCGCCAACGGCGAGAACAGATTTGCGGGGGCCATCGCGAAATCCATTCTCGACCGCCAACCCCAGACGACTTTCGAGCTCAACGAGGCCGTCGCGCGCGCCGTGCCGATGGCGGCTCGTCGACGTGGTCACGTGGCGACCCGAGTCTTTCAAGCGCTGCGCGTCGAGGTCAATCAGGAGGGGGAACAACTGAGCGCCGGTCTCGAAGCGGCGCTGGACGTGCTCGCCCCCGCCGGCGTACTGGCCGTGATCTCCTACCACTCGGGCGAAGATCGAGTGGTGAAGGCCGTATTGCACGAAGCGGCCACGGGCGGTTGCACGTGCCCACCCGAACTGGGATGCGTCTGTGGCGCGGTGGGTCGGGTGACGGTGCGAAAGGCCAGCGCACAACTCGCGAGTGCCGACGAGATTGCCCGCAACCCTCGGGCCCGATCGGCACGACTGCGCGTGGCGAGGAAGGTGACGCCGTGAGTGTCATCAGTTTTCCTCGTCGGGTCGAGTCTCGACCGGTCCCCAAGTCCGCTCCGGGAGTGGTCCGGCCCCGGGTTCGTCGGCGCCACGTCGGCGCCGTCTGGACCAAGGCGTCCACGCCGCGCAAGTCCGCGCTTGTCCTTTGCGCTGCGGTCGTGCTCTCGCTCTCGGGAAGCATGTTCGTCGCGAATCGTCAGATGCAGATCCACCAATTGCAGGTCCAGTTGTTACAAGACCAATCGAGTTACGCGGAACAGATCGGCTCACTCACCGAGAAGTCGGCACCGAGCCTCATCGCCACTCAGGCCGGAGCCCTTCACTTGGTCGAGCCACTCACGGTGACCCAAGTCCCGTCTACGTCACTTGACGTGATCTTGCCGCTGCCGAAGTTCTCGGGTTACGCACCGGTCACGTCAAGGACGGCTCGGTGAGCGCGCACGACACCACGACCCACGCTCGAACTCGCGTCGCGCGACGACCACCTCGCGCCGTCTCTCGCATGCCCCGACGCATCAATCTGCTTCGGGCCGCTCTCGTTCTGGTGTTCGTGCTCCTGGCGCTGCGACTGTTCGAGATCCAGATCGTCGATCACGCGCGATACGCCAGCCTGTCGGTCGCCCAGGTTCGCGAAGACCTGACCACGAGCGCGCTGCGCGGGGGAATCTACGACCGCGACGGCCAGATACTCGCGGTGTCGCGACCAACGTCACTCGTGATCGCCGACGACTTCCAAATCAAGCATCCGCTGCGAGAGGCCGAGGCGATGTCGCCACTGGTGAAGATTCCCGTCGCACAACTGGTGCCGCTCCTGTCGGAGAAGAACGGGTACGTCGTGGTGAACAATCAGCTGGATCTCAACGACGGACGGCGCGTCAGCAATGATTCGTTTCCCGGTATCGTCGTGCAGTCCTCATCCATTCGTAGTTACCCCAATGGCACGCTGGCCGAGTCCTTGCTCGGCGGTGTCAACACCAAGGGCGACGGCACGTCGGGCCTCGAATACGAGTACCAACGTCAACTCGCGGGCCAATCGGGCGAGACCCGCGAGTTCGTGTCGGCCTCGGGCGTCGACCTTCCCGGCTCGCACAGCACAGTGATCAAGAAGGCCACGCCGGGCGTCGGGTTGGAGTTGACCATCGACTCCTCGCTCCAGTTCGTCACCGAGCGCGCACTCGCCAAGCAGTTGAAAGCGACCGACGGTATTACCGGCGTCGCAGTGGTCATGGACGTCAAGACCGGTCAGATCCTTGCCGACGCGTCCCTCGTCAATACCACCGCCAACGCCGGTGTTCTCGGTCCAGTGCCGGCCTGGGGCCGCAGCGTGGGGGTGCCCGGCATTGAGCAGACCGTCAACAACCTCGCTTTCACGCAGGCCTACGAACCCGGCTCGGTGTTCAAGGTCGTCACGTTCTCGGCCGCGCTACAGGCGGGTTTGATCTCACCGTCGACAGTCTTTGCGGTGCCCAACTCGGTCCAGGTGGGTGGACGGCACTTTCACGACGCGGAGATCCACCCTCTCGAACACCTCAGCGCCACGCAAGTCTTGGCCCAATCGTCGAACATCGGAACCTACGAGATCGGCCACTTGGTAGGCGAGAACGGGATCCTCGCCCAGGTTGAGCGACTGGGCTTTGGCACGACGACGTCAGTTGACTTCCCCGGGGAGACCTCGGGGTTGCTCGTCAATGCCAATAACTGGTACGACGCGGACGAAGTGGCCCTTCCGATTGGACAGGTCGACGCCGTCCCCGCGATTCAAGTGCTTGATGCCTACAACACGATCGCCAACGGAGGAGTCTTTGTCGAACCCCAACTGGTGCGCGGCTACGTCGAGTCGAACGGTTCGGTCAAGGCCGCCGCGCGCAGTGCCACGCGACAGGCGCTCACCCCTTCGGTCGCCGCGACGATGAATACGATGCTCCAGCAAGTGGTGCTGGACGGCACTGGCACCAACGCCATCATTCCCGGCTACAGCGTCGCGGGTAAGACCGGTACCGCGTCAATTCCCTATCCGGGGCGCGACGAACTTCTCAGTGGCGCCTATAACGCCAGCTTCGTTGGGTTTGCACCGGCGAACGCGCCCGTCCTGTCGATGATCGTGGTCATCGAGCGACCAACCACCACGATCTTTGGCGGTGCGGTGTCGGCACCGGTCTTCCAGCAGGTGATGTCCTACGCCCTGCGCCACTACGGCATCCCCTCCAACGGCACCATCGTCAAGCCCCTGAAGGGTGCCGACGCGAGCATCGGATCGGACGTGACGTGATGCAACTCGGCGACGTCCTCGACCTACTCGATCTCGACGTGAAGACGGCCAGTATCGAGATCACGCGAGTCGAGATTGACTCGCGTCGGTGCGAACCCGGCACGCTGTTCTTCGCCCTCGCGGGCGAATCGTCCCACGGCGCGCACTTCATTGACGACGCCGTGCGTCGCGGGGCGGTCGCGGTCGTCACGGGGGCGAAGGTGAGGACCGACGCTGCGCTGATCGTGGTGCCCGAGCACGAGTTGCGGGCCGTACTCGCGCACGCCAGTTCCGCGATTGTCGGACGCCCCGACGAGCACCTCGAGCTCGTAGGAGTGACCGGGACCAACGGCAAGACGAGCATCACGACGCTGGTCGCGGCCCTGACGAGGTCGTTAGGTTGGAACGGCGCCAACGTCGGGACCTTGACCAATGAGAGGACGACCCCGGCGCCGCCCGAGCTCTTTCGCACGTTGGCCGCCCTCGTGAAGGAATTCGACGCCACGCGAGGTCGCTCGATTGTCGCCTTGGAGGTGTCGAGCCACGCTCTCAGTCAGCACCGCGTCGAGGGGCTGCGATTCGAGGTGGTCGCCTTCACCAACCTCAGTCACGATCACCTCGACTATCACGGCACGATGGAGGACTACTTCGCCGTGAAGGCGTCGTTATTCTCTCTCGACCACGCCCAACGCGCGGTGATCTGGAGTGATGATCCCTACGGCGAACGTCTCGCCGAGATGACGAGTCTGCCCCTGACACGAGTGCGACGGACCGACGCGAAGGACGTGGTGTCAACGCTGCGCGGCACGATGTTCTTTTGGCGCAGTCACCTCGTCAACACGTCGTTGGTGGGCGACTACAACGTCGACAACGCGCTGATGGCGATGGAGATCGCGCGCGCCTTGGGCGCCGACGAGGGCGCCATTGCGTCGGCGATGGCGGGCGTCAGCGCGGTGCCGGGCCGTTTCGAGGTCGTGAGCGAGGGCGACGTGGTCGTCATCGTGGACTACGCCCACACACCCCAGGGTCTGCGGCGACTCCTCGAAGGCGTGCGCAGTCTCCTCTCAGGGGGTCGGGTGATCACGGTCTTTGGCTGCGGGGGCGATCGAGACCGGGCCAAGAGGCCCGAGATGGGCGAGGTGGCTTCGGCGAACTCGGAAATAACCATTGTGACCTCGGATAATCCACGTTCGGAGATGCCAGATGCCATCATTGACGCCATCGTCTCGGGAACAGTCCCGGGAGCGACGGTCTATCGTCAGGTGGACCGGCGCCTCGCCATCGCCCAGGCTCTTGAACTCGCCGGGCCCGGTGACGCCGTGGTGATCGCGGGCAAGGGCCACGAGACCACACAGGTCATTGGCGACCTCGTGGTGCCCTTTGACGATCGAGCCGTAGTTCGCGAGCTACTGAAGTGAGGACGCAATGCTGAGTTTGATGGAATCGGGCGGCTGTGGTTTTCTCGTCGCGCTGTTCGTTACGCCATTGTGGATACGGTTCGTGCGCGAACGATCGCTCGGCCAGCAGATCCGAGAGGATGGTCCCGCCACCCACCACGCCAAGGCGGGAACGCCCACGTTGGGCGGCGTGATAATCGTGTTCGCCGCTTCCCTGGGGTACGTCATGGGCCACGTCGGTACGTCGATCGACTTCACCCGCGCGGGGGTCCTCGCGATCGCGGTGACCGTGGCGTCGGGATTGTTGGGTTTCGTCGACGATTATCTCGGCATCCGCAACGCGCGCAATCTCGGATTGAACAAACGGGGTAAGTCCCTGGGCCTGTTGGCGATTGCTGCGGCCTTCGCCGCGCTCGCGATCTGGTGGGCCCACACCTCGACGGACCTCTCCTTCACTCGTTTCTCCTATCCCGGTTGGAACCTCACCGTGACCGGATGGTTCGTGCTCGCGGTCTTCGTGATCGTGGCGACCTCGAACGCCGTCAATCTCACCGACGGCCTTGACGGTCTCGCGGCGGGTTCGGGGACCTTCTGCTTCGGCGTTCTATCGATAATCGGCTACTGGCAGTTTCGCCACTACTCGATCTACCGACTTCACTCTGCTCTCGACCTCGGCCTCGTCGCGGTCGGACTGGTCGGCGCCTGTCTGGGATTCCTGTGGTGGAACGCCGCTCCCGCGAGGATCATGATGGGCGACACCGGCTCGCTGGCGATCGGCACGGGACTTGGCGCACTGTGTCTGTTGATGAACCTCGACCTCCTCCTCGCGATCATCGGCGGTCTTTTCGTCGCCGAGACCGCCTCGGTGATTCTTCAAGTCGTGAGTTTTCGTTTCTTCGGGCGACGGGTGTTTCGAATGGCGCCCTTCCACCACCACTTCGAACTTCGCGGCTGGCCCGAGGTCACGGTGATCGTGCGTTTTTGGATACTGGCGGGACTGCTCGCAATGTTGGGGCTGGGCATCTTCTACGGCGACTTCCTCAAGATCGCCAAGGTCGTCTAAATGGTGACGCCGAATTCCTCCAAGGGATTGTTACAACCGCTGCCCCGCGGCAACTTCAACGCGCGCATGCTGCTGGTGGTCACCACGCTGCTGGTCTCCTTTGGCACCATCGCCGTCGCCTCGGCCAGTGAGGGTCAAGCGGTGGCGAACGGGGGATCGTCCTTCAGCATCATCTTGCGTGACTTGGTGTACCTCGGTTTCGGCCTCTTCGCGCTGTACGTCATGGCGCGACTGCGTCTCAGTCGAATCATCCGCGCCGCGCCGCTGCTCATCCTCGTCGGACTGGCGATGCTCGCGGCGGTGAAGCTGGCGGGCGTCAGCGCCGACGGCGGCAAGCGTTGGCTGAACCTTCACGTCATCCTGCTCCAGCCCTCGGAGATCTTCAAACTGTTCACCGTCTTGTTTCTCGCGTGGCTCGTCCAGAATCATCACGACGAACTCGATAATTGGAAGCAACTCGTGGTCTGGTCCTCGCCGGTCGCCATCGGGGCCGCGCTCGTCCTGTTCGAGCCCGACATCGGTACGACGTCGGTCATCGTCGCCGTGGCCTTCGTCATGCTCTTCGTCGCCGGCCTCGCGAAGAAGCGTCTCTTCCAGATCGCGCTCCTTGGTGTCGCCTCGTTCGTGGGCTACATGAAACTGAAGCCCTACTCGGCCGCTCGGTTCCTCTCGTTCCTGCACCCCAGTAAGAACCTCGCTGGATCGGGATACCAGTTGCTGCAATCAAAGATCGGATTGGGTACGGGCGGGCTGACGGGTCTTGGTTTGGGTAACAGTCGAGAGAAGTTCGGTTTGTTGCCCAATCCGCACACCGACTTCATCTTCAGCATCATTGGCGAGGAGCTGGGTTACGTCGGCTGTCTCGTCGTGCTCGCACTGTTCGTCTGGTTCCTCTTCGTGGCCACGCGCATCGCCAAGCAGTGCACCAACGAGGTCTACCGGCTGGTGGTCGTGGGGGTGACGACGTGGATCGTGCTCGAAGCGATCATCAATATCGCGTCCGTCGTGGGCGGGTGGGCCGTCACGGGTATCCCGTTGCCGTTCTTCTCCTACGGGGGAACGGCGTTGATCACCGAGCTCGCGGCGGTGGGACTGCTCTACAACATCGCCCACGACACGAGCCATTCGGGTGACGTGGAGATCCGCCGGGCCCACGTGGTGTCGTTGCGCGACGCCTACGAAGCCCGTTCGTCGCGGGCGAGCGCGCGCCGCGCGGGCGTCGGCGCGCGTCAGGGGCGCTAGTGCGCGGGACCATCGTCATCACCGGGGGAGGAACGGGCGGTCATATCTTTCCCATGCAAGCCGTGGGCGAGGCGCTGCGCGCGCGCGGGGTCGCCCCGTCGGCCCTGCGCTACGTCGGTAGTCGACGGGGCCAGGAGGCGTCGCTGCTGGGCTCGGGTCCCGTGCCGCTCACGCTCTTGCCGGGTCGGGGACTGCGCCGGTCCCTGACACCCGAGGCGTGGCTGGCGAACGCGGGAGCCGTGATCGGCCTGTCGGCGGCGGTGCTGATCGCGCTCGTGAAGATTGGACGCTGGTGGCCCTCGGTGGTCGTCTCGGTGGGAGGTTACGCGTCCTTCGCGACGACCTTCGCCGCCTGGGTGTGGCGGCGTCCGCTCGTGCTGGTCGAACTCGACGCCGTGGCGGGCGCGGCGCATCGTTCGTTCACACACTACGCCGCGAAACGCTGTACCGCGTTCGCGTCAGACGAGCCGCGAACCATCGTCACGGGCGTACCCCTGCGTGAATCTCTCGTGGGTCTGGAGCGATCGAGTGAGTCGCGTCGAGCGGCGTGCGCCATGATGGACCCGCCGATCGATCCGTCGCGCGACGTCGTGGTGGTGATGACCGGTTCACTGGGATCAGCGCGGGTCAATGGCGCGGTCACCGAGATGGCGGCGATGTGGCACGACCGTCTCGATCGGGCGATCGTGCACGTCAGTGGCCGGCGCGACTACGCCGAGGTGATGGCGCGAACCCCCGAACTGCACGGTCTCGATTATCGCGTCGTCGAATTCGGGGACATGACGGTCCTGTGGCGGCTCTGTGATGTCGCGGTGTGTCGCAGCGGCGCGACGACGGTCGCCGAGCTCACCGCATTGGGTATCGCGTCGGTGCTGGTGCCCCTGCCCGGGGCGCCCGGTGATCATCAGACCAAGAACGCCCAGATGCTTCTCGAGCGAGGCGCCGCACTCGTGCTCGCGGACGTCGACTGCAGCGCCTCGGCGTTGGCGCCGCTGGTCGAGCAGATCCTCGAACCGCGACATCGAAGTCGCATGCAAGCGTCGGCCAAATCGCTCGGTCACCGTGACGCCGCCACGTCCATCGCCCAAGTGATCCTCGACGTGCGAGGGGATGTCTGATGTTCGCCGCGGGCACCTCGGTGCACATTCTTGGAATCGGCGGCGCGGGGATGAGTGGCGTGGCGCGGTTGCTCGTCGAGCGGGGCTGTGGCGTGAGTGGTTGTGACGTCGCGGACTCACCAACGCTGCACGAACTCGAAACGGCGGGCGTGCGAGTCTTTCGCGGTCACGACGTCACCCACGTCGAGGGCGCCGACGTCGTCCTGTGGTCGCCGGCGATAGCGGCCACGAACGCGGAACTGACTCGCGCCCGCGAGCGTGGGGCACGACTGCTCTCGCGCAGCGAACTCCTGGGCGAGCTGGCGAGCCGCGCGCGCGTTCTGGGACTCACGGGCACCAACGGAAAGACGACGGCGACGTCGATGCTGGTGTGCGCCAGCGTCGCCGCGGGGCGCGACGACGCTCGCCTGCTCGGCGCGCCGGTGCGCGGCGTCGGCGCGAACGGGCACTGGGCGGACGGCGACCTCATTCTCGAGGTCGACGAGAGTTTCGGATCCTTCGCGCACCTCACTCCTTTCGCGCTAGGCGTGCTGAACGTCGAAGCCGACCACCTGGACCACTACGGCACGCTCAGTGATCTTGAAGCTTCCTTTCGCGCGTTGATCCAACGGACGACCGGTCCGGTCGTCCTCTTTGACGAGCCGGGCAACCGTCGAGTGGCGGAGGGCCTCGGTCGCGACGTCGTCTTCGTCGGGTTCGACGACACGCCCTGGCGCGTCAGCGCGACGAAGCTCGAGCGTGACGGTGCTCGATTCGACCTCGAGGGACCCGACGAGGCGATGACGATACGTCTCGCGGTGACTGGTCGACACAACGTCGCCAACGCGGCAGTCGTGGCGGTGTTGTGCCGCTCCCTTGGTTTCACGCGCGACGCGGTCATCGAGGGACTGGCCCGGTTTCGCGGCGTCGCGCGACGTTTCGATCGACTCGGAACGTGGCGTGGCGCCGAGGTGATCGAGGACTACGCGCACCTGCCTGGTGAGGTTCGCGCGACGATAGAGGCGTGCGTCGCCTCGGGTTACGAACGAATCGGTGTGGTGTTCCAACCACATCGTTACACCCGCACCCAAAAATTGGCCCAAGACTTCGCGGGTGCTTTCGCGGGCTGTGCGTTGTTGGTGGTCACGGACGTGTACGGGGCGGGCGAGGAGAATCCGTCGGGGGTCACGGGCGAACTCGTGGCGAACGCGGTGCGTGAGAGCTCGCCACCGTATCGGGTCCACTACGCCGCCACGTTCGAGGACGTCGCCGCGCTGCTCGACGCCGACGCGCACGATCTGGATGCGCTTCTGTTGCTCGGCGCCGGCGACGTCGCGGGTATCGCGCCGCTCCTCTCGGGAGGGGTGGTCTCGTGAGTATCGAAGAACTCGCCGATCTCGGAAAAACTCGCGTGCTCGAGCACGCTGACGTGGGCGCGCGCACGACCTATCGCGTCGGAGGTTCGGTGCGACTCCTCGTCTCGCTCGCCACGCGCGAGGACCTCGACGAGCTGGGGCCACTTCTCTTCTCGAGTTCGTTGCCGGTGGTCGTACTCGGGAACGGTTCGAATCTGCTCGTGGCCGACGGCGAGCACGAGGTCATCGCGGTTCGCCTGAGCGGCGAGTTCGCGTCCCTCGCGTGGCACGACGAACACGGAGCGGTCGTGGTCGAGGCGGGCGCGGGACTCGACCTGCCCGTGGCCGCGCGCCGTCTGGCGAGCGCGGGGATCGTGGGCTTCGAGTGGGCCGTCGGGGTGCCGGGCACGTTCGGCGGCGCGGTCTCGATGAACGCGGGCGGCCACGGCTCGGACATGGCCGCCTCGGTGACTCGCGTTCGCACCTACGGACCCACGGGGATCCGCTCGTGGCTCCACGACGAACTCGGCTTCGGATACCGCACGAGCGCGCTCGCCAGGGGAGAAATCGTGACCGACGTGACGTTGCGTCTGGCGCACGGTGACGCCACGAGCGCACTGGGCACGATCAAGGAGATCGTCCACTGGCGACGAGAGAACCAACCCGGGGGTCAGAACGGGGGCAGCGTCTTTCGCAATCCGGTCGGGGACTACGCCGGAAGACTCATCGATGAAGCCGGTTGCAAGGGTTTGCGCCACGGCAGCGCGGTGGTGAGTGAGAAGCACGCGAACTTCATCCTCGTCGACCCCGGGGGCAGCGCCAATGACGTGTACGCGCTCATGGCGACGGTACGCGAACGCGTGCGCGCCACGAGCGGGGTGGAACTGGTCAGCGAGCATCGTTTCCTCGGTTTCGAGGAGGCACCGTGAGTCGGCGTGCGCCCGCGTCGGGATCGGTGATGGATCGACCGAAGGCGCCCCACGCGCCGCGCGCTTCGGCGGCCCCAACGAGGACTCGTCGAGCACCGCGTCGCTCGACCACGGTGCTGCTGAGCATCGGTCTCGTCATCACGGTGCTCGCCGTCGCGACCCAAGGGGTCCTTCATTCGTCGTTGCTGCGCGTGCAACACGTGACCGTGGTGGGCGAGGTGCACGAGAGCGCGGCCCAGGTACTGAGCGCCACGGGTCTCGATGAGCGTCCGATGATGATCAGCGTGACCGGCGGGGCTCTCACGCGCGATCTCGCTTCGTTCCCGTGGGTGCGCAGCGTCCAGGTGGTCAAGCACTGGCCCGACAGCCTCACGGTGCGCGTGCGCGAGGTCACCCCGGTCGCGGTTGCCTACAACGCCCAGTCCCAATTGCACTACGTCAGCGCCCAGGGTCGCGACCTCGGACCCGCTCCGCTCGACGCGAACTACCCGACGCTGGTCTACCTGGACCCGCTCGAGGCAACGTGGCCCTTCGCGCGGGCCGGTCAGAGCGCGGCCCAGGTCGCCGCGGCGCTCCCCGCAGCGTTTTCGCACCAGGTGGACCAGATCGACGTCGACGCCGCGGGGGCGGTCACGCTGAAGATGACGACGCCGGTGTCCTTCGTGCTCGGCGAGGCGACCGAGCTGCACCAGAAGTTCGTCGCGATCGCCTCGGTCATCGCCCACAGCACCTTGCGCGCTGGTGATGTCATTGACGTGAGCGTGCCCGAGGAGTTGGCGGTCAGTGGGCCGGCGCCTTCGTAGACGGGGCATTTGACCAGAAATGAAGGGATGACTAGCCTTCGGGGACATTTGTTCGCGAAAAATGACCCTGGCAGAGGGTGCGCAGTGCAAGATCAACCCAAGGGGAGTTCATGAGTCTGAACCAGAGCAACTACCACGCTGTGATCAAGGTAATCGGCGTGGGTGGTGGCGGTGTCAACGCCGTGAACAGGATGATCGCCGAGGGCCTTCGCAACATTGAGTTCATCGCGGCCAACACCGACGCGCAGGCCCTGTTGCTCAGCGAAGCCGACCTGAAGCTTGACATCGGCCGTCAGCTCACCCGCGGTCTCGGCGCGGGCAGTGACCCCGAGATCGGCCGTCAGGCCGCCGAGGATCACCGCTCGGAGATCGAGGACGCGTTGACCGATACCGACATGGTCTTCATCACCGCCGGCGAAGGCGGTGGCACCGGCACCGGCGCGGCGCCCGTCGTCGCCGAGATCGCTCGCGCGTTGGGCGTGCTCACCATCGGCGTGGTCACGCGTCCGTTCTCCTTCGAGGGCAAACGGCGCGCGACCCAGGCCGAGAAGGGCATCGCCCTACTGCGCGACAAGGTGGACACCCTGATCGTCATACCCAACGACCGACTGCTCTCGGTGACCGCCGCCGACACCTCGATGCTCGACGCGTTCAAGATCGCCGACGACGTCCTGTTGTCGGCGGTGCGCGGTGTCACCGACCTGATCACGGTGCCCGGTCTTATCAACACGGACTTCGCCGACGTCAACACCATCTTGCGTAACGCCGGTACGGCGATCATGGGCGTGGGCACCTCGACGGGAGAGGGGCGCGCCGTGAACGCGGCGCGCGCCGCGATCACCTCGCCCTTGCTCGAAGCGTCCATCGATGGCGCGCGCGGCATCCTGATGAACATCGTGGGTGGGCCGGGCGTCACGTTGAGCGAGATCACCGACGCCGCCAACATCATCCACTCGGTCGCGCATCCCGACGCCAACATCATCTTCGGTAGCGTGATCGACCAATCGATTGGCGAGGCCGTGCGGGTCACGGTGATCGCCGCGGGTTTCGAACACTCGAGTGCGGCGCGTCCCGCACCGGTCACCACCGCAGAGCCGGTCTTCACCGAAGGACCGCGCTCGGACATCTTCTCGAACACCACCAACGATGACTTCTTTGACGTCGGTGGCGATGACGACCTTCCCAGCTTCCTTCGCTAACGATCCACTCGTCGCGCGCGTCGCGGCCAACTTGGCCTTCGTGCGAGCGCGAATTCGCTCGAGCGCACCCGCTCCCGATCGCGTGCGGGTCGTGGCGGTCACCAAGACCTTCGGCGTGCAGCAGGTACTCGCGGCGGCGGCGGTCGGACTTGGCGACGTGGGCGAGAACTACGCCGACGAGTTACGGGCGAAACGAGATCAGGCGGGAGCGGTGTCGTTGCGCTGGCACTATCTCGGTGCGCTGCAGACCAACAAGATCGCGCGGATCTGTGAGGTCGCTGACGTCATCTGCGGTGTCTCGCGAATACGCGAACTCGAGCGCGTCGCGGCGTGCTCGTCCGGCGCGGTGATCTATCTGCAGGTGGACTTCACGGGCGCCGAGGGTCGTAACGGGGCGCCGGCGCACGCTATCGCGGGATTGGCCGCCCGGGCCCGTCTGTTGGGCCTCGATCTGCGTGGCTTGATGTGCGTGGCGCCGCCGGACCCGGCTGGCGCGCGCGCCGCCTTCGCGAGCACCGCGCGACTCGCCGACGACGAGGGACTCGTGGAGCGCTCGATGGGTATGACCGAGGACCTCGAGATCGCTTGTGAACTTGGTAGCACCGAGGTGCGCGTGGGCCGGGCCCTTTTCGGTCCTCGGGTGTCCCCGGGCACGCTCGCCTAACATGGTTCTGGGCGGAGTTGCCGCGAGGAGACGTGGATGAAAGACAAGATGCGCCGAGCCCTGGGTTTTCTGGGGCTCATCGAGGACGAGTATGGCGAGTACACGCCGACCAACGGTGCGCGTCCCTTCGCCGACCAGTCATCGGCGGATGACGAGCTCGAGTGGACCAGGCCCGCGCCGTCGCCCGCACGTCCGGCACCCACCTCGCACGCCGGGTCCATGGCCCGGGTGAGCTCGAACCCCAGTTCGTCACCCGCTCGACCCGCGCCCATCTCCCTGCTCGAGCCCAGTGCGGCGGCGCCAAAGCTGCGCCCGATGCCGAGCGGCGTACGTTCGGTGAGCCCCTTCTCCCAGGACCGTGACGTGGCGATCTTCGCGCCCACGAACTACAACGAATCACGCCGGATCACGGACCTGCTCCGCTCGAATCGGGCGGTCGTACTCCTGGTCAGCGACGTCGACCCCGGCGTCGCGCGTCGGCTCGTCGATTTCGCCTCGGGCACGGCCTACGCACTCAACGCGAAAATGGAGATCCTGGAGAAGGGTTCGGTCTACCTGATCAGCCCCCAGGGTACCCAGGTCAGCCACGAAGCCCGCGAACGACTGCGCGCCACGAACTATCAGTCGACGGGTTCCTAGTGGGTCTAGTTAAGGATCTGATCAGCCTCTACATCTGGGTGCTGATCATCTCGGCACTCTTGAGTTGGTTCCCCACCACGACGCCCGACGGGGCGCTGGCGGCGATCAAGCGGGTCCTCGCGCGTCTCACCGAGCCGGTACTGCGCCCACTTCGCGCCATCCTGCCGCGCCTACACGCGGGCGGGGCGTACGTCGACTTCTCGGTACTGGTCGCCGTCGTGATCTTGATCATCATCGAGCGAGTCATCTAGCCCATGGTCCGCCGATGACCAGGGCGGTAGGGTGGCTGCATGGATAGTACGGATAATCCCTTTTCTGCGCTCGACGCCATCGACACGGTCGCCTTCAAGGTCGGTCTCAAGGGCTACAACGTCGATGAGGTCGACGAGTTTCTCGAGCGGGTCTCTTCCGAGTCTCGCCAGTTGAAGGACCAACTCCACCAACTACGGGGCCAATTGCGACAGGCCAGCGAGCGCATCAGCCAACTCCAGGGTGGCGCCGCGGCGCCGGCCACGGGTCCGGTGCCGGTGACATCGATGCCGGCCCCCGCGCCCGCGCCCCGGTTCAGCACCGGTGGCGGGGCCGAACAGGTCACCTCCATGATCGCCATGGCCCAGCAGTTCATCGAGCAGGCGCAGCAAGAGGCCGAGGTCAAGGCCCGCGAGATGACCGCGGTCGCCCAGGAACGGGCGCGAGAAATCGTCGCCGAGGCGCGAAGCCGGGCCGAGGACGAAGTCAACCGATTGAACGGTCTCAAGCAACGATTGAGTGAAGACGTGGACACGTTGACGCGCCAGCTCGACAGCGAGCGCGCCCGTTTGGCCGCGGTGCTCGCCGAGTTCTCGCGCTGGGTCGAGAGTTCCCTTCACGTGGGCGGCACGCGCCCTCCGGCGGCGCCCTCGCCGAGCGCCGCGCCCGCCAGCGCGCGCCCGGCGCCCGCGCCCGCGCCCGCGGTTAACGCAGAATCGGCCCGTCCCGCGTCGCCGCCACCCGCTCCGGCGCCGACGTCGCACCAGCAAACCATTGGTCAGGTCCTTAATTTCGAGCAGACACCGCGCGACGACCGTAACTGAGCGGGTCCCCGGCTGCTATGGTCAGCGCGCACTGATTCAACGCACTACGAGGAGTTCACCATGCCCTTAACCGCCCCCAAGGCCAACAAGGCCGCCGTCAAGAAGTCCACGGCCACCAAGAAGGCGGCGCCCAAGGCCTCCTCCAAGAAAGTGACCGGGAAAGCGACCGCGAAGAAGTCCGTCAAGAAGACCGCCAAAAAGGTCGTCGCGAAGAAACCGACGAAGAAAGTCGCGGTGAAGAAGAGTCCCGCGAAGAAGGTCGCGAAGAAGACGGTGAAGAAGACCGCGAAGAAGTCCGTCAAGAAGACCGCCGTGCTGACGCCTGCCCAGCGCGCCGCCGCGTCGAAGAAGGCCGCCGCCGCCAAGGCCAAGGCCGCCGCCGCGGCCAAGGCCGCCAAGGAGCGAGAGGCCAAGGCCAAGGCCGCCGCCAAGGCCAAGGCCGCCGCCGCCAAGGCCAAGGCGGTCGCCGCGGCCAAGGCCGCCAAAGAGCGAGAGGCTAAGGCCAAGGCCGCCGCCAAGGAGAAGGAGATCCAGCGCAAGGCCCGTGAGAAGGCCGCCGCCGAGGCGAAGAAGCAGCGCGAGATCGAAGCCAAGCGCAAGGCGATCGAAGCCGAAAAGGCCCGCAAGCAGCGCGAGATCGAACGACGGAACCTTGAAGAACTTCGTCGTCAGGAACGTCGCGAGGCCGAAGAGCGCCGACGTCTCGAAGCCCTCGAACGCAAGATGCACTCCAAGCCCTACGGCAACGACCACGCCTTCCTCGAAGAACTGAGAGGCCTCTTGCTCGAGACGCGCGAGGCCACCAACGAACAGATTGCGGTGAGCGAGTTCGAGGCCAACGAGATGCTGGTTGATCGTGAGCGTCTCGAGTACGACGACGAGGACGGCAGCAGTGTCGCGTCGGACATCCAACGTGACCAGCTCAAGGACTTCGCTTCGGCGTTGCGACTCAAGATTGACGAGATCGACGTGGCGTTGGCGCGCATCGACGACGGAAGCTACGGACGCTGTGACGAGTGCTACGAGCCCATCTCGAAGGCTCGACTCCTCGCGCAGTTACCCGTGTTCACGTGTGTGTCGTGCCGCGCAAGCGTCTAAGGTTCGACGTCAATTTCACCGTGGCGGTGATCGCCCTGGCGGTGACGGCACTCGACGCACTCACCAAGGCCTGGGCGCGACACGCACTCGCCACGCACGCGGTCCACGTGGTGGGGGCGCTGTGGTTGCGACTCCAGTACAACTCGGGTATTTCTTTCTCGATCAATCACTCGGGACCCCTGCTCACCACCATCGTGACCCTGGTCGTTGCCCTGATCGTGTTCGCGATTGGTTTGCAATCCGCGCCGGGATGGTCGGCGGCAGGCTTCGGGCTCCTACTCGGCGGTGGCATCGCCAACGTCGTGGACCGACTCGCCGCGCAACCACACGAGGTCACCGATTTCGTCGCGGTCGGTACGCTGCCCGTGTTCAACCTTGCCGACGCGTCGATCACGGTGGGCTTCGTGATCCTTCTCGTCACCGCGCTTCGCGGTGAACGGTTGCTGAACCCGTGAGCGGTCCCACCGACGTCGACGCGTTCGATGGTGAAGTGCTCGACCTGGTGATACCGAGCACGCTCGACGCCATACGTGTCGACCGGGTGCTCGCGATGCTGACGGGCTTGTCGCGCTCTGAGACCAGCGCGATGCTCGCCAGTGGCGCGGTGAGCCTCGACGAGAAGGTGGTGCGAAAATCGTCGGTCGCGGTCGAAGCGGGCCAGCACCTCGTCGCGGTCCTGCCGCTGCGAGACAGTGGTGACGTCGAGCCCGACGACAGCGTGATGGTGGACGTCGTGCTCGATGACGAGGACTTCTGCGTGGTGAACAAGGCACCCGGCCAGGTCGTGCATCCCGGCGCTGGTCAGCGCACCGCGACGCTCGTCGCGGGACTCGTGGCCCGCTATCCCCAGATGCGCGAACTGGGCGCCACGGGACTCTGCGACCCCCTGCGACCAGGTATCGTGCACCGCTTGGATAAGGGGACGTCGGGGTTGCTCGTCGTCGCCAAGACCCCCGAGGGGTTCATCAACCTCAGTCGCCAATTAGCCGATCGGCGCATTGATCGAACGTACCTGGGCATGGTCGAAGGTCACGTCGCCGAGGAGCACGGGGTGGTGGAGGCGCCGATCGGACGTTCCACGCGCAGCCCGACCATGATGGCGGTTCGCGCCGACGGCCGCCCCGCTCGTACGAGCTACGACGTGATCACGCGTATCGCCAAGCCCAACGCCATGACCCTGCTCTCCTTGACCCTCGATACCGGTCGTACGCACCAGATCCGCGTGCACATGGCCGCGATCGGTCACCCCGTGGTGAACGACGCACGCTACGGACACCGTCGTGAACGGCGGCTCGCCGAGGACCGGTTCTTTCTGCATTCGACCGCACTGGGCTTCTCGCATCCGCGTAGCGACGAGTGGATCACGGTTCGTGCCACGCTGCCGGCCGACTTGATGACGTTGGTACCCGAGGGCACCGAACTCTAAGCGATCGCGCGAGTGGCGAGCACGGCGCTGTCGGCGCGCAGTGCCTCGAGGGCTTCTTCTTCGGCTCGGCGCACGCGGCGCACGCCGATGTCCATCTTGGTCGCGGTTGCCTGCAACGACAGAGGCGTCGCGCCGTTGAGACCAAAGCGCAGCGTCAAGACGTCGCGCTGTAGATCTGTCAACTTATCGAGGGCCCCGTGCAGTTGCTCGTCCATCATGGTCTGTTCGATGTCGCCGACCCAGTCGTGCTGACTCGGGGCCACCAGGTCGCCCAATGTCGTCGCGGAATCGGACGAAGCCGGCTGGTCGAGGCTCGCGGTGACGCCGGCGAGACCGTGGAGGTTCTGACGCTCGGCCTTGGACATGCCGGTCGCTTCGGTGAGCTCGTCGTCGGTGGGCTTGCGCCCGAAGATCGACGTCAACTCAGCGGTGGTCGCCTCGAGGCGCTGCAATTGCTCGCCAACCTCGAGGGGAATCCGGATTGTGCGACCGTGCTGTTGGACCGCGCGCTGGAGTGCCTGACGAATCCACCAGGTGGCGTACGTGGAGAACTTGAAACCGCGCTCCCAGTCGAACTTCTCGACGGCGCGCAAGAGGCCGAACGTACCCTCTTGAACCAGGTCGACCATCTCGACGCCGCGGTCCTGGTAGCGGCGAGCCCAGTGCAGGACCAGTCGGAGGTTGGCGGCGACCATTTGCTTCTTGGCCTCTTCGTCGCCCGCGGTGACGCGCTTGGCGAGTTCGACCTGTTCGTCGTAGTTCGGCATGGGGTAGCGATCGAGGTCGCGCATCAAGAGGCCCAGCATGTCGTTGGTGTTGACGGATGAACGGCGGGGGGTGGTGTTCATTCAATCTCCTTAGTGTGAAACTTGTTATTCGGTGCGCTGGGGGCCGTGTATTTCTCCTATCGACGCCTAACTAATTTACCACGAGGTAAAAGCTACTTCAAGCCTTTAAATTCCGCGTAAATCGAGGGTAAATGTTCTACGCGCTGTGGGTTCGCTGCACGGGTTTGCCCCCGCGCGCCTGGGTGACCATGTCCGCGAGCGTAAAACTCGCCAGGTGCTCGCGCATGTGGCTGCCGACGTCGGCCCACACGGCCAGCAGGACGCACTGTCCCTCATGGTCGCACGCCCCGTCACGGTGCGGTTCGCCGAAGTCGCCCGCGACGATCGGCCCATCCACGGCGGCCACGATCTCGGCCAGGGTGATCGTCTCCGCGCTGCGCGCGAGCACGTAGCCCCCGCCAACGCCCCGCTTGGAGCGCACGAGGCCGACCCCCTTCAGGCTCAGGAGTATCTGCTCGAGGTAGGGCTGGGGCAGACCGGTGCGTTCGGCGAGGTCGCGCACCGACGTGGGCACCGAGAGATCGTCGCGCAGCGCGAGGCTGAGCAGCGCCCGGCTGGCGTAGTCGCCACGTGTGGATACCCTCATGGATCAAGTCTACCGAGGGGGTATGGCACGTCAACGCTCGAACCAGGCGCCATGTCTGGCACACTGCAGGGGTGGAACAAGAACCCAACGAGCCCGTGCCCGTCAACCCCGACCAGGTGATGGGACCGGGTGAACAACCGAGCGACGAGCCCGCTCAAGACGAGACCACCGACTTCATCAGCCAGCCGGCCAAGGTGATGCGAATTGGCTCGATGGTCAAGTCACTGCTCGACGAGGCGCGCAGCGCGCCCCTCGACGAAGCGGGCCGGGCCCGCCTTGGAGAGATCTACCAGATCTCGATCAGCGAGCTCTCGGGCGCGCTGTCACCCGACCTCGGCGGTGAACTGGCGCGAATGGCCCCGCCTTTCGGCACTGACGTACCGAGTGAATCCGAACTGCGAATCGCCCAAGCCCAGCTCGTGGGTTGGCTCGAAGGGCTCTTCCACGGCATCCAGGCCTCGTTGTTCGCCCAGCAGGCCGCCGCGGCGGCGCAGTTGGAAAAGATGCGCGACCGCTCGCTCAACCCCGCGAGCAACGAACCGCGCGCGGGTACCTACCTCTAGGCGGGTCTGGTGGGGCATCGCCGTTTGGCGGTATCCTCCAAATGCCACCAATGTAATTTCGGTGGGGTCTCGAAAGGATGAGATCAGCTGATGGCTGAGAGCTTCGTGCACCTGCACAACCACACCGAGTACTCGATGCTCGATGGTGCGGCGCGGGTCGACGAGATGGTGCTCACCGCCAAAGCCGATGGACAGCGCGCGATCGGCATCACCGATCACGGCAATCTGTACGGCGTCATTGATTTCTACGAGACGTGTCGAAAGTACGACGTGACCCCGATCATCGGTCTCGAGGCGTACATGGCGGCGAACTCGCGTTTCGATCGTCCCGCGCGCCGAGGCAAGATCGACGACACCGGCGGCGAGACCGAAGGCGGACAGAAGCTCTACCACCACCTGACGCTGCTCGCCGCGTCCAACGAGGGTTACGCGAACCTGCGCTCGTTGTCCTCGATGGCGTTCCTCGAGGGTTACTACTACAAGCCCCGCCTGGACTGGGAACTGCTCGAGCGCTACGCGAAGGGTCTCATCGCGACCTCGGGATGTCTCGGGGGTGTCGTGCTCCAGGCGCTGCTCCAGGACAACTACCAAAAGGCCCTCGATCTCGCCGCTCGACTCCAGGGCATCTTCGGCGACGAGAACTTCTTCATCGAAATCCAAGACCACGGCATCCCCGAACAACAGCGCACCAATCCGCAGTTGCTGCAGATCGCCAAGGACTTGCGTGCGCCCTTGCTCGCGACCAACGACCTTCACTACGTGCACCACGCCGACCACGAGATGCACGACGCCCTCTTATGCATTGGTACTGGTTCGCTCGTCGCGGACCCCAATCGTTTTCGCTTCCAGAGTGACCAGCACTACTTGAAGTCCGCCGCCGAAATGCGCTACCTGTTTCGTGACATCCCCGACGCGTGCGACAACACGTTGTTGATCGCCGAGCGTGCCCACGTGAGCATTGAATTCGACAACGACGCACTTCCGGAGTTCCCGATCCCCGAGGAGTTTCGAGGCGAGACCCATAAGGACGGTGCCGATCGCCTGTTGCGGGAGTTGAGTTATCGCGGCGCGCACGAACGTTACGGCGAGCATCTGAGCGAGGAGGTTCGAGAACGAATCGAATACGAGTTGCGCGTGGTGGCGGACATGGGCTTCTCGGATTACTTCCTCGTGGTCTGGGACCTGATTCGTCATGCTCGTGATCAGGGAATACGAGTGGGTCCCGGGCGCGGCTCGGCCGCGGGGTGTTGCATCGCCTACTGCCTACGCATCGTCGACCTCGATCCAATCCGTTACGGGCTGATCTTCGAGCGGTTCCTCAACCCCGGCCGCAAGCAGATGCCCGACATCGACATGGACTTCGACGAGCGCTTCCGCGGGGACATGATCCGCTACGCCGCCGATCGCTACGGCCACGACCACGTGGCCCAGATCGTCACCTTCTCGACGATCAAGGCCCGCGCGGCGGTGCGCGACGCCGCTCGCGTGCTGGGCTATCCGCCACAACTCGGGGACAAGATCGCCAAGGCCATGCCGCCCCTGGTGATGGGACAGGATCTGCCTCTTGAAGCGTGCTTCACACGAATGGCGGGCTATGAGGCGCGCTACGCCGAGGCGGCCGAACTCCGTACGCTCTACGACACCGACAACGACGTGAAGCACGTCGTGGACGTCGCGAAGGGCTTCGTCGACAAGCGGCGTCAGGACGGCATCCACGCTGCCGCGGTGGTGATCACCAAGGGTCCCATCCTCGACTACGTCCCGGTGCAACGAAAGAGCGGCCCCAACGGATCGAGTGAGGACGCACCGATCGTTACCCAGTACGAGGCTTCGGCCATCGAGAAGCTCGGTCTGTTGAAGATGGACTTCCTCGGACTGCGCAACCTGGCGATCATCGAGCGAACACTCGCGCACATCAAACGCCGACACGGCATCGACCTCGACATCGACCACGTGGCACTCGACGACGAGAAGGTCTACGCGATGTTGCGACGCGGCGACTCCATCGGCGTCTTTCAGCTCGAGGGCGACAAGATGCGCCAACTCCTTCGTCGCCTGGCACCCACGAGCTTCGAGGACATCGCCGCGGTGAACGCGCTTTACCGCCCCGGGCCACTGAGCGAGAACGTCCACAACGACTACGCCGATCGGAAGAACCACCGCCAGAGCGTCAGTTACGACCACGATGACCTCGAGGAGATCTTGGGCGAGACCTACGGCCTGATGATCTACCAAGAGGACATCATGCGCGTCGCGACCAAGATCGCCGGCTTCTCGATGACCCAGGCCGACGATCTACGCAAGGCCTGTTCGAAGAAAATCCGCGAGATGATTCAGGCCCAGCGCGCCAAGTTCGTCGACGGCTCGGAACGCGAGGGCTACGGGCGTGACCTGGGCGAGGTGATCTTCAACAAGATCGAGCCCTTCGCGGACTACGCCTTTAACAAGAGCCACGCCTACGGTTACGCCCTGCTGGGTTACCAGGACGCCTGGCTGAAGGTGAACTACCCCGTTGAGTACATGGCGGCGCTGTTGACCTCGTTTCGTGACGACAAGGACAAGGCGTCGGTCTATCTCAACGAGGCGCGCCAGATGGGCATCACGGTCGGCGTCCCCGACGTGAACGAGTCCTTCGCCGAGTACACCCCGAGCACCAGTAAGGAGAACACGATCCTCTTCGGCATGGCGGCGGTGCGCAACGTAGGTGAGTCCCTCGTCGACAAGATCGTGAGTGAACGCGAGGCGAACGGGCACTTTGAATCGATCTACGACTTCGTGCGGCGCGTGGACCCCGCGGTGTTGAACCGACGCTCGATGGAATCGCTCATCAAGGCGGGTGCCTTCGACTCGCTCGGGGTGACGCGCTTGGGCTTCCTGCTCAAGGTCGACGAGATCGTCGACGTGACCCTCGCGCGCCGCAAGGACCTGGCCCTGGGCATCTCGACGCTCTTCGCCGCCATTGCCAGCGAGGACGGCGATTGGGAGGGGACCGAACTCGACGTGTCGGACAACGAATTCGAGAAGGCCGTGAAGTTGGACTTCGAACGAGAGATGCTGGGTACCTACATCTCGGACCATCCGCTGCGCGAGCTCGAAGCGACACTGGCGGCCAAGACCGACGGCTCCTTGTTGTCGATCATCGAACGCGGCGAGGAATTGGCGCGCACCGCCAAGATGGTCACGGTCGGGGGGATACTCGCCGAGGTTCAGATCCGTACCACCAAGGCCGGTCAGCAGTACGCGCGCACGGTCCTCGAGGATCTGGGCGGGTCGCTCGAAATCAACTTCTCGGCGAGAAATTTCGAGCGGTGCAGCGGGTTTCTCACGAAGGACAACATCGTGCTCATGAAGATTCGAGTCGACAACCGCGACGAGGAGCTGCGTTTCAGTGCGTTCGAGGTCGAACTGCTCCGGGTCGAGCGGGGCGTGGACGAACTGCGGCTCACGCTGCGGCCCGAAGACCTCACGTCGACGTCCATCGGGGTCTTGCGCGAGATCCTCAGCCGCTATCCCGGGTCGTCGCCCGTGATCGTCGAGACCGGCGCGGGGGGCAAGGCCTTCAAGCTCGGGCCCGAGTTCAACGTGAACATCGCGAGCGTCGTCGGTGACCTCCGTTCAGAATTTGGAAGAAACGTGATCAAGGCCTGAGCGTCGTGAGGGGGTCGAGAACTCCCGTAGAATGTCTTCCTATGGCCATGACCGTTACCACGAAGGACACCACCGCTCTAAGCGACGCTGAATTGGCTGAGATGGCTGACTTGTGCGTCGACCGCGAACCCAATTTTGACATCGGCTTCTTGTCCAAGCAGCGAGAGGACTGGGTTTTGGTAACCCAGGCGCGCGAGGGTACGAAATTGCGCGGCTACTCGTTCAGCACCCTCGAGCGAATTGGGGGGACCCCTTCGCTGCTCGTGGGTCTCTTGCTCGTGGACCGCAACGCCAAGTCCGACCAGACCCTCAAAGCGATCCTGCACGACCAGTTCCGTCGGGCCCTGCTCGCGTTCCCCGACGAGGACGTGCTGCTCGGTTCGCGGCTCACCTCGCCCGACGGCTTTCGGGCCTTCGCCGGACTCGAGGACGTGGTGCCGCGTCTGGGCTACAAGCCCACTGGCGAGGACCGTGCGTGGGGACGCCGTCTCGCCAAGCGATTCGGATCAGAGAAGTCCATCGACGATCAGACCTTCATCATGACCGTGGCGCCAGGTCCGGTGGGTGGACTGGACTACTGCGCCGCCAAGGGCGCCGTGCCCGAGGGAGTCGAGACGTTCTTCAAGGGTTTAAAGCCCGAGAAGGGTCAGCGACTCGTGGTCTTCGGTTGGGCCATGGCCGAGTCACTCGCGTCGAACAAACTGCCCAAGTAGGCCCGGCGCGGTCAACCGCGCGGCAAGAGGCCCGTGCAGCTCTTGTAGCAATGGCCGTCGATGGGCTGTGAGAGCGTGGTGAGCACGTAGGTCGGTCGAAAGCCCAGAGTCGCCGCCAGGTCCTTACCCGACAGTGACGAGCGCCTCGTCGCTTCCATGGTGCGTATGGCGTGGGCGTCCTCGCACAACAACCACACGTCGTCGCCGAACCAGCCGAAGCGAACCCACGTGGAGCCGTCGTCGTGGCGTCGAAGCAACTGGGGACCACGATCAGCCGCGATCAGCGCCACGCTCGGACGTTCCCCGCGAAACTCCCAGTAGGGCGCGCTCGGCCCGCGAAAGCCGAAGAGTGGACCGTCGGCGGGACTCGCGAGGGCCTGGAGCCAACGACGGACGCGTCGACCGTGGTAGGTGCCCAGGCGACGAGGTAGATCCCTGAGCGTCACCGCTTCGGGTTGGGCGAGGTCGTTGCGTTCGACGTCGTAGGCCAGTTCCGCCTCGACCACGTCAAAGGCGGCGAGGTCGGTCTCGACGTCGTCGGGCCACGGAACACGCCAGCGCACGATCGCCTGGGACGCGAGGTCCAGGACTGTCGTGGTCTCGTTCGTCGACCCCAGCACCAGGCCGTAGACGGTTGATCCCTCGGTGAGGTCCACGACCGCGCGTTGGGGCATGGTGCGCACAAACTTCTTGAGCGCTCGGGCGGAGGGGTCTCGATTGAACAGGGCCATCAGCGCCGCACCTCGGCGAGTCTTTCGCCGAGCTCCTCGACCGTCGTCGCCGGTAGACGACAGACGCCGCGGCGACAGACGTAGGCCAGGCCGGCGCGTCGACCCTCGAGCAAGGGCGAAGGGCCGTCACCGGTCACGAGCGCGAGGTTGGGCATCGACAACGATCGTACGTGTTCGCTGAGCGAGTTCGCGGCGCCTGGCACGACGACTTGCACGCCGTCGAAAACGTACTGAGCCGCAAGCACGAGGTCGACGACCGCAGTCGGGTGCGACACGAGAAGGGGCGACGCGATCTCGACGAGTCGCTCGGCGACGAAGAGAAACGTCTCGTCGCCACTGAGCAGCGAGAGGCGCGCGAGGGCGCGTGCGCCGACTGCGTGGGCGGAGGGTGTCGCGCCGTCAAAGATCTCCTTGGGACGAACCGGGAGGTCGACGCCGAGGTCGCACTGCGAGAAGAGACCGCCGCCCGCGTGGGGTGTCACGGCCGTGGGGACGTCGCCGTCCCAATAGTGTTCGACGAGGTAGCGCGCGAGCGCCGTCGCCGTGAGCACGTGCGCGTGCTCGCCGTTCAGTTCGTACGCGTCGAGGTGGGCGTCGAGCAGCCACGCCACGTCACTCGCCGTGGCAAAGGCCTGGCGGCGATCAGTGCGCCACCAGACGTCCTCTCGCCAGTGGGTCCGCGAGAGTCGCGCCAACAGGCCACGACCACGCTCGACGAGGTCAGTCTCGCTACTTCGAAAGAGCGCCGAGGCGAACATGGCGTTCCACTCGAGAATGACCTTGTCGTCTCTGGCGGGTTGGGAGCGCGCCTTTCGCGCGGCGCGTAGGGCCTCGAGTGAAGCGCCCAGGACATCCGGAGCGACGAACGGCTCGCCCTCGGCGAGACGGGGTATCGAGCGGCCCTCGAAGAGACCGGGCGTCGTGATGCGATAGCGAGCGAGGACCTCATCGAGGTGTTGCTCGAGATGGCTCTTGGCGAGCACGGCGCGCACTTCGTCGACTGTCCAGGTGACGTGCGAGCCTTCGACGCCGTCGGCGTCGGCGTCGAGTGACGCGGCGAAGGCGCCGTCGATCTCGAGGTCGCGCACGACGAAGCGAAGAGTATCCAGCGCGACGTCGCGCCACTGGGGCTGGTCGGGACGGGCGCGTGCGGCGCGCAGGTAGACGCGCGCGAGCAGGGCTTGGTCGCTCAGCATCTTCTCGAAGTGGGGCACGTGCCACTGGGCGTCCACGCTGTAGCGGGCGAAGCCGCCGAGAAGATGATCGTAAATCCCGCCTCGTGACATTGCCTCAAGCGTGCGCTGCACGCAGTCACGACTGCGCGCATCGTGGGCGTCGACCAGGGCCTCGACGAAGCTGGGTCGAGGAAACTTCGGTGCTCGACCAAAGCCGCCCTCCTCGTCGAACTGGCTGCGAAGTTGCTCAGCCAAGAGCATCGTCGTTGCCGCAAGATCGAAGTGGTTCGCGTCACTCGTGAGGTGGTCGACGAACGACGCCTCGCGTCGCGCGGCTCGACTGAGTTCGATCGCCTGCTGCTCAACGACCGATCGCTGGGTCGTCCAGGCATCGTGCATGGCCAGTAAGAGTCGCTTGAATCCGACCTGACCGTGTCGGTCCTCGGGTGGGTAGTAGGTGCCGGCCATAAAGGGGAGGGCCGTGGGCGTCAGAAAGACCGACATGGGCCAACCACCGTGTCCGCTGACGGCTTGGGTCGCGGCCATGTAGAACGCGTCGACGTCAGGGCGCTCCTCGCGGTCGACTTTGATGGCGACGAACCATTGGTTGAGGAGTCGAGCCACGTCGGGATCTTCGAAGGATTCGTGGGCCATGACGTGACACCAGTGGCACGAGGCGTATCCGACGCTCAAGAAGATCGGCCGGTCCAGTTCCACCGCGTGCGCCAGTGCGTCGGGTCCCCACGACCACCAATTGACCGGGTTGTCGGCGTGCTGGAGCAGGTACGGCGAACCGATCTGGTCCCGGCTCTCTCGCAGTAGTGGCACTGGACTCGTCCTTACCCGGCTTCGAAGCGACGCGGCTCGCCGATTCGTCACCACGAACGTACCGTGCGCGCTGGCGATTCGTGTCGTCGGGTTCAGTCGGGTGGGTCGATTCGTCGCGCGAGCCATTGGTTGCGGCGAATCGCGAGCACCACTTCGTCAGTCCACTCACCTTTGACGAACTCGTTCTCGATGAAGTGCGCCTCGCGCTGGAGTCCCGCTTTCTCGAGTGCGCGGATCGATGCCGTGTTACGTGCGTCGCAACGTCCGAAGATTCGGTGCAGGTTGAGTTCGCTGAATCCGATCTCCAGCAAGACGGCGTAGGTCTCGACGGCGAGACCCTGACCCTGGTAGTCCGGGTGGAGTGAACCGCCGATCTCGCCTTGGCGATGCTGATTCGCGTCCCAGCGAAGGATGAAATCGCCGATCAATCGATTCGTGTCACGAACGACGACCGCCACCGGCATCACGTTCTTCTCAATGATCTCCACCGGTCGGGTCAACTTGGCTTCCAACACCGAGCGCAACTGTTCTCGACCCTTCGGCTCGGAGTAGAGGAAGCGATTGACGTCGTCGCGAGAGTAGAGCGATGTGAGCCCGTCGAGGTCTGAGGCGTCGAATGCGCGCAGCGTCAGGCGATTCGTCTGGCGAGGAACGAGGAGTTGGGCCATGGTCCCTTTTCTAGTTCCTCGACTCTGGCGTCACTCGTGGCGACACGCGGGGCCTTCGCCCGGTGAAAGCGAGGAAACGCGTCTGGGCCGACGCGTCGGGTGCCGCTTCGAGCGCGGGTCCGTAGCCACCGGGTCCGCGTAAGACTTCGCTGAAAGGCGCCAGGGCGTCGTGCGCGTAGGCGACCGCGTCGGGGTTGAGCGCTTCGTCAGCGCCGATTGCGTGTGCGAGGTCCCACGTGTGGGTCAGGGTGTCGAAAGTCAGGAGACCTTCTACCAATGAGCGAAAACTCTGGTCGCGGCCGAGTCCTGACACCACTCGCGCGGCCAGTCCCGGGTCGTCCCTCGCGTCACGCACGCGGGAACTGGCTTCTCGCCACGCGTGGCGAACGTCATCATGACCAACGGGCTCGAAGTCGTTGCCGTAGAGGATCGCGAGGGCCCGACGATGGGTCTCGACCACGTGACACGCCAGTTGACGCACCGTCCATTCCTCGCACGGTGTGGGGGCGCCCCACTGCTCTTCGCGCACCGCGCGAAATACCCGATCAAAGTCGTCCGCGACGAGGTTGTAGTAACCGGTCATTTCGGGCACGGGTCGATGCTAGGGCTGGCGTGTCGCCTCGTAGCGACATCATGTCCGTGGCTACGCTCGGAAGGGCACCGCGTCAACGGGAGAGTGATGGTGAAGAAACTTCGTTGGGGGATTCTGGGCACGGGGTCCATCGCGCGGACCTTCGTGTCCGACCTGGCTTTCATCGAGGAGGGTGAAGCCGTCGCAGTGGGCTCACGATCGCTCGACGCGGCCGCCGCGTTCGCCGCCGCCTACGGCATTGGAGCTCACTATGGTTCGTACGAGGAACTCGTTCGCGACCGCGACGTCGACGCCGTCTACGTCGCCACTCCCCATCCGTTTCATCGTGAAAACGCGATCCTGGCCCTCGAACACGGCAAACACGTCCTCGTAGAGAAACCCTTCACTCTGAACGCGGCGGAGGCACGTGACGTGGTGGCCGCCGCGCGCCAGCACGACCTCTTCGCCTTAGAAGCCATGTGGACTCGATTCTTGCCTTCGATGATCGCCGTTCGCGAGCGGCTCGCCGGTGGCGACCTGGGCGAGATCGTGGGCGTCCAGGCCGATCACGGTCAGTGGTTCGAGAAGGATCGGGAGTCTCGGCTCTTCGCACCGGAACTTGGTGGTGGCGCCTTGTTGGACCTGGGAATCTATCCCGTCTCGTTCGCGTCGATGGTGCTGGGCACCCCGGAGAGAATGGTCGTGCTCGCGGACCCTGCTTTCACGGGGGTCGACGCGACGACCTCGATGCTCTTTGGCTACGCGAGCGGCGCGCACGCGGTTCTGACCTGCACGTTACGTGCCCGCAGCGCCACGCGAGCGTGCATCGCGGGAGAAGATGCGCGCATCGAACTCGACCCGGATTTCTATTCGGCCAGCGGGTTCTCCCTAATTGGCCGCAACGGCACCAGGGAACGTTTCGAGTTCGCGCGCGAGGGACGAGGACTCTTTTACGAAGCGCAAGAGGTTGCACGGTGCGTCGACGCCGACCTTCGAGAGAGTCCCGTCATGCCACTGGATGAGACGATCTCGATCATGGAAACTATGGACGCCGTGCGTGACTCGATGGTAAGCCCGATACGCGATGGTCGGGCGTAACGAGGACGCCTTTTGTCGCTACGCACGTCGAGCGACGTTGCTCGATACGCGCCACGTAGGAGATCGCCGATTCTTTTCGTCACAAGTATTTGTTTCTTCACAAGTAATTGTCACATTATGAGTCGCTACTGATCAGTTAGCTCGGAAAGAACGATGCGATGAGCGTGCCACGCTGCTCGTGAGCGAAGCGACCAGGTCGGGTGAACGGACCAGTCGAAATGCCGTGATAACTTTCACAAGGGCCTGAACGTAAGGTGCTCAACGAGAACTCACCCAAGGAGGTATGGATGAAGTTCATAGGACGTCGACTTGCGACGTACGCTTTTGCGGCGTGGATCGCAATCACGGTGAACTTCTTCATTCCCCGCTTGATTCCTGGGAACGCCGCCGAGGCAATGTTGGCCAAGTTCCCCAACCTGCAGCCAGCTGCTCTGAAGGCGATCGAGATCGAGTTCGGCATCGGCCACCAGGGTTCACTGTTCCATCAGTACACCAGTTATATCGTGAACATTTTCCATGGCAATCTGGGCGTCTCCACGAACTTCTATCCCGCGACCGTCACCTCGGTGCTCAAGCAGACGTTGCCGTGGACGTTGATCCTGGTGGGCACCGCGACGGTGATCAGTTTCGCCCTCGGCACCGTGCTCGGGATCCTCGCGGCGTGGCGCCGAGGAGGAAAGCTCGATCAACTCTTGCCGGCCCTGACGTTCCTCCAGGCGGTCCCGTACTTCTTTCTCGCCCTCATCGCCGTTGAAGTCTTCGCTGTCCACTGGCACGTCTTTCCCATTGGTCAAGGCTTCAGTCTCGGCTACACGCCGGGTTGGAATTGGGGCTTTATACAAAGCGCGATCTATCACTCGATCCTGCCCGCGATCACGCTCATCGTCACTTCGATGGCGGGCTGGATGTTGCAGATGAGAAACGTGATGATCACGACCATCGGCGAGGACTACGTCCTAGCGGCGCAGGCCAAGGGGCTCTCGAGTCGACGCGTCGTCTGGACCTACGCCGCTCGCAACGCGATCCTTCCCAATATCGCCGGTTTCGCTATCTCGCTCGGATTCGTCGTCGCGGGAGCGTTGGTCATGGAGTTCGTGTTTTCGTATCCGGGCGTCGGTTACACGCTCTACAACGCGGTCACGTCCGATGACTATCCCTTGATGCAGGGCATCTTCCTCGTCATCTCGATGACGGTTCTGGTGGCCAATCTCTTGGCGGACGTGGTCTATCTGATCGCGGACCCGCGAACCCGTCGTGGGAGCGAATCATGACCACCACAGTCGTACCCGTCACGGCGGCCCCGCCCGTTGGCAAGAGTCGGCGCAAGTTCAGTACCTACCCGCTCAAGGCGCGCGTGGGTGCGATCATCGTCGGCATCTTCGTGATCTTGGCCATCGTCGGCCCCTATCTGGCTCCGTTCAATCCTTCGGCGACCAAGAGCACCCAGGCGTATCCGATCGGGCCGAACATGACCCACCTGCTCGGAACGACGTCCATCGGCGGTGACGTCCTGTCACAGATGTTGGTAGGGATCCGTGCCACGGTGTTCGTGGGCTTGACCGCGGGCATCATCGCAACGTTCCTGTCGGTACTGGTCGGCGTAAGTTCAGGTTTCCTCGGTGGCGCGTCGGACGAGGGACTCTCCCTCTTGACCAACGCAGTTTTGGTTCTGCCCGCGTTGCCCCTCTTGGTCGTGATCTTGGGTTACTTGCCCGAGGCGAGCAACCTCGTGACGGCCTTCGTCTTGAGTGTGCTGGGCTGGCCGTGGGGAGCGCGGGTGATCCGGGCCCAGACGCTTTCACTGCGGCGTCGAGACTTCGTCGCAGCCGCGCGAGAGACCGGTGAGAGCACCTGGCGGATTATCGTCTCGGAGATCATTCCCAACGAGGTGAGCCTCATTGCCGCGAGCTTTGTGGGAACGGTCCTCTACGCCATTCTCACCTCGGTGGCCCTCACGTTCCTCGGCCTCGGGGATCTATCGAACTGGAGCCTCGGCTCCATGCTCTACTGGTCCCAGAATGGCAACGCGATCACGCTCGGAGCGTGGTGGTGGTACCTGCCGCCGGGCCTCGCCGTGGCGTTTCTCGGCATGGGTTTGGTCCTGTTGAACTTCGGACTCGATGAGCTCGGTAACCCTCGTCTGCGCGACGCGGCTGGTCAGCGGCGGATCGCCGGGCACGTGTGGCGTCCCGCCGATCCGACCCCCGTCGTACGCGATAGCGATCCCGTGAAGCCCAGTCGACGCGCACGGTTCGTCGGCTTGTTTCGTCGCGAGACGGCCCTATCCAATCCCCAGGCTGCGGTGGTCGGCGTGACGCCGTCGACAAAGGAGAGCGTCGATGGCTGAGCCAACGAGCAACGAAACGTCCAAGGCAAGTGCGGCGACGCCGCGAACTCGGACCAAGGTCGCCAAGGCCGCCTTGCCGGTGTTTGACGTGCAGGGCCTTTCGATTGTCTATCGCTCGGACGAGAAGGACACGAAAGCGGTCACGAATGTCGACCTGGCACTCATGCCCGGTGAAATCGTCGGTCTCGTCGGTGAGAGCGGTTCGGGCAAGTCGACGCTCGCTTACGGTGCGTGTCGATTGTTGCGTCCACCCGCCATCATCACCAGCGGCAGTGTGATGTATCGCGGCCGACGAGTCCGCGAAGAAGGCATGTCTGTCCTCGAGCAGAGTCGATCCGAATTGCGAGAACTCCGTTGGCGTGAAATCGCCATCGTCTTTCAGAGCGCAATGAATGCGTTGAACCCAGTGCTGAAGGTGGAGGACCAGCTCTTTGACGTCATGGACGCGCATCTTTCGTTGTCGCGTGAAGAGAAACTGGAACGGGCCGAGTCGCTACTCGACCTGGTTGGCATTGCGCGCGATCGCTTGAAGAGTTACCCCTTCGAACTTTCTGGTGGCATGCGTCAACGGATCATGATCGCCATGGCTCTCGCGGTGGATCCGGAAGTCGTCATAATGGACGAGCCCACCACAGCGCTTGACGTCGTGGTGCAACGCGAGATCCTGGCCCAGATCGTGGAATTAAAGGACCGCATGGGCTTTTCCGTGCTCTTCATCACCCACGACCTCTCGTTGTTGTTAGAGGTAGCGAATCGAATCGTCGTGATGTATGCCGGGCACATCGTTGAAGTCGGAACCGCCGAACAAATCCACCACAGTCCGGCCCATCCCTACACCCGGGGCTTGCTCAACTCATTCCCCTCGTTGCACGGACCACGCCGCGAGCTCGCGGGGATTCCGGGCACGCCGCCGGACTTGAGTCAGTTGCCCCCAGGCTGTCCCTTCATGCCGCGCTGCACGTTCGCGACCGACAAGTGTCGTGACGTCGACATGCGCCTCTTGCCGGTCGACTCGAGTTCTGACGTCGCCCACACCAGCGCATGCCCGTTCGTCCAGCCCGAGGATCACCTCGCCAACGTCAAGGTACGAACGAGGTCATCGACATGATTGAGCAACAGATGACGCCGCAGGGGACCGTAGGTGACGTGGTACTCGAGGCCGTCGACATCAGTCGCGACTACTACCTCGGTCGAGGACGAAAAGGACCAGTTCTTTCCGCGGTGCGCGAAGTGTCACTGAGTCTGTACCGACGAGGCGTGGTGGCGATCGTGGGTGAGAGCGGCTCGGGTAAGTCCACGGTCGCACGGATGTTGGCGGGACAGGAGACCCTGACGAGTGGTGAGGTCCGCCTCGACGGCAACGTCGTGCAACTGAAACATCGCAACGCGTTTCGTGCCTACAAGCGTGAAGTGCAGATGGTCTTTCAAGATCCCTTCGCGTCGTTGAACTCGGTACACACCGTTCGCCACCACTTGACGCGACCCATAAAGATTCACCGCGGCATCCAAGGCAAACAGGCCATCGAAGAGGAGATGTATCGACTCTTGAACCTCGTGTCCATGACGCCGCCGGAACTGTTTCTGCCGAAGTATCCGCACGAACTCTCCGGTGGCCAGCGTCAACGCGTCGCCATCGCGCGCGCCATCGCGGCGAGCCCTCGTGTGTTGCTCGCCGACGAACCGATTTCGATGCTCGACGTTTCGATCCGACTCGACATCCTTCGACTCCTCAGCGACCTGCGCGAGACGCTCGAACTCGCCATGCTCTACATAACCCACGACATCGCCTCGGCACGCTACGTCGCCGACGAGATCCTGGTGATGTACGCGGGTGAGATTGTTGAGCGCGGACCCGCCGAGGAGGTCACCCAACAACCGGCGCACCCCTACACGCAGTTGCTCGTGTCGTCGGCGCCGAACCCCGACGCGCTCGGCAGTTCGCTCAAGACCGGCACAAAAGTTGTGCCTGGTCAGGCGGGGAGCGCGCTGTCTTCAATCGTGGGTTGCCGGTTCAGTCCCCGGTGCCCCTTCGCCGACGACCAATGTCGAACGGCGAGGCCGCCCGTAGTTCCCACCAACGACGGCCGTCTGGTCGCGTGCTGGCACCTCGACCAGGCGGCGAGCAGTTCTGTCGCGGTGACGCCGAAGCGCCGAGCGTCGAGGGCAAAGAAAGTGGCAGAAAAGCCCGAATGAAAAAGTGGTGCCACCACCACGTACTTCTATTGTACTTAACTTTTTCAGCTTGAGAAAAGAATCACGAATTCAAACCTCGTCGTAAGAATTGCAACGTCGTCGTCAACCACGCGCAACAACCGTGAACGTGTCTCGCGTTTTCTGTTCATAGTTCTCATAGTGAGAAGTTATTACTCAACTCATGTGAAGTACCTCGTGAACATGGGTGAACGCGGGCCGCGCTGCTTGCAACCATCATTCGCTGACGCTATGGTGGCGATTGGTACAAGTAAACCTATTTGTACATGTAAACCTGATGAATTCATCAGGGGACCGAGGGAGGCATTGAGTTTTGTTACGTATATTGAGAGGCAACCGCCTCAAGTTAGTTGCTGCAGGAAGTTTGCTTGGCATGACGATGTTCGTGGGGGGACTCGCGGGACTTTCGGGATCGACCGCTTCGGCGTCGAGCCAGCCGCCGCTCACCATGGAAGGGAACGTGGGCCCATCGCTCACCGATAACTTCAACCCATTCGTCAGCACGTCCGCTGATGTCGCGCTTGACGTGACCAGTTTGATTTACGAGCCACTGCTGCAGTTTGACCTTGCGAAGCCGACGACAGCGCCGTACGACTTCTTGGCGACTGGTTACACGTGGGGTGCTGGTGGTACGTCAATCACCTTCGCCATCCGTACTGGTGTGAAGTTCAATGACGGTTCCTCGTTTGGACCCGCTGACGTGGCCTTCACCTACAACCTGTTGAAGCAGTACCCGGACATCAACCTCTCGGGTCTGCCCATCAGCGGCGCGACGGTATCGGGCAACAACGTGACCATTAGCTTTACGTCACCGCAGTACACAAACTTGCAGAACATCGCGAGCGTGCCGATCGTGCCGAGCGCGATCTGGAGCACGTACTCCGGTGACCCCGCGCAGGTGACCGTTACCAACCCTGTGGCGACGGGACCGTACGTCCTGGCACCCAACGGCTACACCGCTGAGGGTCTGACCCTGACGGCGAACCCCACGTACTGGGGTGGTCCGTGGAACATCGGTCAGCCGCCTGCGGTACAGACGATTCAAGTTCCTGACCTGACTGACAACACGACGGCGACCAACGAGTTGAACGCCAACCAGTTGCAGTGGGCTGGTAACTCGATCATTGGTGTCCAGAAGATTTACGTTGACACGTCGTCCACCCACCACGTGTGGGACGCCGCGGAGAACACGGTGTCGCTTGAGCCGAACCTGACCAAGTGGCCCACCAACCAACTCGCGGTTCGCCAGGCGATCAGCCTCGCGATGAACCGTGACGCGTTGGGGCTCCAGGGTGAGGGTGGCCAAGAGCCTCCCGCGACGAACGCCAGTGGTTTGACACTGCCCGCGTTCCAAGCTGACTTGACCGCTTCGGCGGCTAAGGCGACCCTGTCGGGCAAGAGCAACATCAAGGCGGCGGAAGCCGTGTTGACCAAGGCCGGTTACAAGAAGGACAAGGCCGGTTACTTTGCGCTTGACGGCAAGCAGGTTTCGTTCACCATCATCGACCCTGCGAACTACTCTGACTACGCGCTCGACGGTACGTTGATTGCCAAGTCGTTGAAGTCCGCGGGTATCGACGCCACGTTCAACGGTACGTCGGACAACGCGTGGTACGCGGACCTCGCCGATGGTGACTTCCAGGCTGCCGTTCACTGGAGTTCTGGTGGCACGGTGCCCTTCGTGACCTACGACAACTGGTTGGACAGCACGCTCGCCACGGGAGCCAACGCGAAGAACGCGTCGGGTGACCTCGAGCGCCTGAACAACAAGACGGTCGACGCCGAACTCGCCAAGTTGGCGGCTGCGGCGACAACGTCTCAGCAGTTGGCGGCCTTGGCTCCGTTGGAGGCCTTCATCATCCAGGACCTGCCCGTCATTCCGATCCTTTACGGTGTTGGATTCGACGAGTACAACACGGGTGAGTTCACGGGCTTCCCGACTCCAGCGAACCCGTACGAGGGTGGTCAGCCAACCTCGCCGACCGATGAAGTCGTGGTCTTGCACCTGACGCCAGTTGGTTGAGCAGTAACTAGCAGTTCGTAGTTGACCACGGGTAGCCCCGGGGTCGGATCCCGAAAGGGAGCACCGACCGGGGCTGCCCGTGGTCCTTTTTTGCCCAGGCCCCGGCTTTCGTAGGCTGCAAGTGATATAGGAGGGAAGGCACCGGTGCAGGAATTCGACGCGCAGCCATTGTCGGATGACCGCTACGAATTGGGCGAGTGTTGTCGTTGGGACGACGAGCGTGGCGAACTCTCCTGGGTCGACGTTCCCGCGGGCCGCTTTTTTCGTGCCCGCACGTCGGGCGAACTGACAATCGTTCGCACCTATCAGGTCGAAGGCTTTCTCAGTGCCACCGCCCCGTTCGAGGACCGTTCCAAGGGGTGGATCGTTGCCGTGAATCAGTCGATCGCGCACCTTCACGAGTCGGGGGCACTGGATGAACTGGCCCGACCCGAAGCGCGGAACGCCCCTTTGGTAAGGATGAACGACGGGGCCTGTGATCCCTGGGGACGCTTTCTTATTGGTTCCATGGCGCTGGACATCACGCCGCAACGGGGGAGTCTCTACCGTTATCGATCCGGTTCAGACGCACCGATGCTCTTCTCGAACGTGACGGTGTCCAACGGAATCGGATGGAGCCCGGATCGCCGCACGATGTACTACGTCGACAGTGGACCGGGAACGATTCACGCCTTCCAACTCGACGACACGGGTGAACTCGGCGAGAAGACGTTGCTCCTTCGTTTTGACCCCCTCCACGTCCGCACCCCCGACGGTCTGTGTGTCGATGAGGAAGGGTGCCTGTGGGTGGCGTTCTGGGACGGTGGCGAAGTCTGTCGCTTCGCGCCGAGCGGCGAACAACTGGCCCGTGTCGCCCTTCCCGTCTCTCGTCCGACGAGTTGCGCGTTGGGCGGGGCGTCGGGCACCGTTTTGTACATCACCACCGCGTGCGAAGGCCTCAGCGAGTCTCGCCTCTCGAGCGAAGCCGACGCGGGCCGACTCTTCCACGTCGACGTCGGTGTGCGGGGACTGCCAATCAATCCCTTCGTTCCCTGAGCCGGCCCGCGCTCGACATTCCTTGGTGGTCGCGAGCTCGACGCGCGAGGCGTGTTCGCGAACGTTACGTCCAAGTTCTTGGTTGGCGAGTTCGGTAAGGTTTATCGACACCGAGGCACCGACGCGTGCGATTCGAAGACTTTTGAAGGGATATCGGCATGGCCAATCGACTCGTCTTTCCTGAGGACTTCAAATGGGGCGCGGCGACGGCCTCGTACCAGATCGAAGGCGCGGCTCGCGAGGACGGGAAAGGTCCGTCAATCTGGGACACGTTCAGCCACACGCCCGGGGCCACCCTGCACGGTGACACCGGTGACGTCGCCTGCGACCACTACCACCGAGTCGAGGCTGACGTGAAGCTGATGGCGGAACTCGGACTGAAGACCTACCGGTTTTCTGTCTCCTGGCCACGGGTGCTGCCCGAGGGTTCGGGCGCGGTGAATCAAGCGGGACTTGATTTCTACCGGCGTCTGACTGACGAGCTGCTCGCGCACGGCATCAAGCCCGCCGCGACGCTCTATCACTGGGATCTCCCTCAGGCCCTCGAGGACCGAGGCGGGTGGTTGAGTCGCGACACGTCGTCGCACTTTGCGGACTACGCCCGAGTGGTCGGTGAAGCACTCGGTGATCGACTCGAGAGCATCATCACGCTGAACGAACCCTGGGTCTCTTCATTCATTGGCTATACGACGGGGCATCACGCGCCCGGCAAGAAAGACCTGGGCGATGGTGCGATCGCCGCGCATCACCTCTTGCTGGGCCACGGGCTCGCCGTTCCCGTTCTTCGCGACGTCGCGGGTTCGTGCGAGTTGGGCATTACCGTCAATCTGAGCCTCGCCGTGGCGGCGTCGCAGGACGACGTCGACGTGCGCGCAGCCGCGAGGCACGACGACCAATTGAATCGATGGTTTCTCGATCCGATTCTGAAGGGTGCGTATCCGCGCGGTCTCCTTGACGAATACGTCGATGTCGCCGGCGAGAACTTCGTTCACGAGAACGACCTCGCCACCATCAACGCGGACATCGATTTCGTAGGCATCAACTACTACACCCGAAACATCGTGGCTGGTCGTCGTGAGCCACACGAGCCGTGGACTCGCCAGACGTCGCTCGGCGACTTCATAAACCTCGACGACGTCACACCGCTCGCTCGAGCCCGCACGACCAAGGGTTGGCCGATCGACCCCGACGGCCTGCACGATCTGCTCGTGTGGTTGACCGAGACCTACGGTGCCGTACCGCTCTACGTCACCGAGAATGGCGCGGCGTTCATTGACTACGTCGATCAGACCGGCTCGGTGCACGACAGCGAACGCGTTGACTATCTCCGCGACCACTTCGCCGCCGCGCACCGGGCGCTCAACGAGGGCGTGAACCTCAAGGGCTACTTCGTCTGGTCGCTCTTTGACAATTTTGAGTGGGCTGACGGTTTCTCCCAGCGTTTCGGCCTCGTCTACATTGACTACCGCACACAGGAACGAATTCTGAAGGACAGCGCGCAGTGGTACCGGGCCGTCATAGACGCCAACGCGGTCGACCTACCCTGAATGATTCGACTCGTGACGCGATTCACTGTGGTACTGAACCGATGACCAGTGAACTCACGGGACGCACCGCGCTGGTAACCGGCGCGTCGAGGGGCATCGGTCTCGCCATCGCTCACCGCTACGTCGACGCGGGTGCCCGGGTGGTCATCTCGTCGAGGCGACCGCAGAATCTCGACGAAGCGCTCCGGACGTTCGCTGACCCGACCACGGTCCACGCGGTTGCCGCGCACGTGGGCCGTCGTGACGAGGCCGATCGTCTCGTCGCCGAGACGATCGAACGGTTTGGTTCGCTGGACGTATTGGTGAACAACGCCGGGACCAATCCCAACTTCGGGCCACTCGTGGATCTCACGGACGCACAGATGCAAAAGACCTACGAGGTGAACCAGGCGTCGGTACTCACCCATAGCGCGACGGCGTGGCACCAGTGGATGGCCGAACACGGTGGCGTGATCATCAACATCGCCTCGATCGTGGGCCTCGGTCCCGAGCCCGGCATTGGTTGGTACGGCGTCACCAAGGCCGCCGTGATCCACCTGACCAAGCAACTCGCGTGGGAACTCGCGCCCGGCGTTCGCGTGAACGCGATCGCGCCGGGTCTCGTGAGGACCGAGTTGGCCCGCGGGCTGTGGCAGGAGCGCGAGGAGGCGATCTCCTCGAACATTCCCCTTGGTCGGCTCGGCGAAGCCGACGACGTCGCGGGCCTGGCCCTCATGCTCGCGAGCGACACGTCATCGTGGCTGACCGGTCAGGTCCTGGTCGTCGACGGCGGTACGACCACGCAACCCACGGGCGGCGTGGGTTAGAGGAGGCCCGCCAAGTCGCCGCGGCGGATCTTGCCGTTGGCGGTCCGGGGAATGGTGTCGACGTAGCGGATCTCCTTGGGTTTGGCCCACGGCCCGATCCGTTCCTGGCTGACCTGCGCGATCGGCGCGTCGAGCTCGTGACCGTCGGCGACGACCAGGGCGACAACCCGCTCACCCCATTCGGGGTCCGGCACGCCGGTGACGGCGACGTCGAGCACGCCGGGCACCGCGCTGATCACCGATTCGAGGTCGTCGGGCCAGATCTTCTCGCCACCGGTGTTGATGACAAAGCCCATCCGACCTTTGACCGTCACGCGCCCGTTGACGACGTCGCCCGCGTCGCCGGTGGGGAACCAGTCGTCGCGTCCATCGGGACCGAGGATTCGCGGTCGTGTCTGGGACCGGTACGAGCGAAACAGTGTCGGTGAGCGCACGGCGAGTTCGCCCGCGACACTCGCGACTTCCACACCTGAGAGCGGGCGTCCGTCATAGACGACGCCCGAACCGGTCTCGGTCATTCCCCAGGTGGAGATGATGTTCGTTTCGAGTGCCGATGGCGGTCGTGCGCCGCCGAGCAGGACCTTCTCGAAACCAGAGACGTCGTGACGCGCCAGTTGCGTTCGCACGAGTGCCACGTGGGTGGCGCCTCGCTGGGGAGCTCGTTCGAGATCGTCGGGTTCGCCCCACAGAAGCCTCGCGTCCTCGAACACCGCGCGCAAGATGACCGCGAGGCCGCCGATGTGGTTTGCCGGCAGGACGGGATACCACACGGTCGACTCGTTCGTTCGCAAGTACTCGTGCGTCATCGACGCGCTCGCGGCGAGTGCGTTCCAGGTGAGCTCGGCCGCTTTCGGTGTTCCACTGGATCCAGAGGTCAGCATCACGAGGCCAATCTCGTCGTCCACGGCCCGTCCGGCGCGTCGCACCGTGCGACCATTCTCGGACAGAACGGCGGTCGCCTCGAGGGCTTGGAGTTCGTCTTCGCGTCGTCGAACCGACGCGCGCTGGTCCACGACACAGAATGGTTCGCTGTTCTGAACGCAGTGGCGAATCTCGCGTTCGAGCTCTGGCCCGAGTGCGAGGTCGAGTGCGAGCAAAGGTTTCACAGGGTGACACTAGGTCCTCACGACTAGGTTGTGTAGCGACAAGGACGGCATGGTGGCTTCACTACGACACGAAATACGCATCGCGGCTTCGCCCGACGCCGTCTGGGCAGTCGTGACCCGACCGGAATCGATACCCGACTGGTTCCCGGGGATCGTGTCGTGCACCGTGGAGGGCAAGAAGCGCGTCGTCAAGACCGCGATTGGTCTCGAGATGCCCGAAGAGATACTTACCAACGATCCACTGCTGCGACGCTTCGCGTATCGGATCACGTCGCCGGTGTACCGCTTCCACCTCGGCACGATCGACGTCATCGACCTCGGTGACAATGAGTCGCTGTGCGTCTATTCCACGACCGCCGAGCCCGACACGTTGGCCCTGATCGTCGCGGGCGGCACGGTAGGCGCCTTGGCTCGGATCAAGCACATGGCCGAAAACTCCTAGGAGGACACGTGGGAAGAAAGATCCTCTTCATAACGACCGACCAACAGCGCTACGACACGCTCGGCGTTAACGGCGGGACGCTGGCGCGCACGCCGGTGCTCGACGGACTCGCGCGCGAGGGCGTGCGTTACGAGCGTTGCCAGCCCACGTCGGTGGTCTGCATGCCGTCGAGGGCTTCGATGTTGACCGGACAGTTCCCCTCGACGCACGGCGCCTGGATGAACGGTGTCCCGCTCGCGATCGACGCACCGTCGGTTGCCGAGAACTTGCACGACGCGGGTTACGCCACCGCGTTGATTGGCAAAGCGCATTTCGAACCGTTCATGGATCCCTTTGGACGATTCGCCGAGAACTCGCTCGCGAGCCTCGGCATCCCGACCATTGAACAACCCTGGTTCGATGGTCGGCGCGGCGTGCACCGCGGTTTTGACTACCTCGAATTCGCCACCCACGGCGTCATGGGTCCCTTGCACTACGCCAAGTGGATGATGGCCAACCACCCCGAGAGTCTCGGCGGTTTCTATCAAGTGGTCGACGGCGAGCTGAACGTGAACGCCGAAGGCGGCGGTGACTCGGGCGCGCCCCAGGTGAAGTACAACGACGTCGCGCGCGAGTGGTACCACACGGACTGGGTCGCCGACCGGACCATCCGCTGGCTCGACGAACAGCGCGATGATCGTGACTGGTTCTGCTGGATGAGTTTTCCCGACCCGCACCACCCCTGGGATCCACCTCGCTCCGAGATCGGTCGAGTGCCCTGGCGCGACGTCGAGCTACCGGTCAACTATCCCGAACGGGCCAGCGAGCGAGAAGCACTCATCGACCAGAAGGCCCGTCACTGGCGTGCGTGGTACGACGGCACGTTGGTGTCGAACTACGAGGCACCCGCCAAGTGGGTTCCCGCGACCCTCACCGCGGACCAGGTACGCGAGGTGAACGCGCTCAACGCCGTCGAGGTGGAACTCATCGACGAGGCGATCGGGCGAGTGCTGTCGCGCATCGACGAGAAAGGTTGGAGCGACGACGTGGACGTGATCTTCACTACCGACCACGGCGAGTTCCAAGGTGACTTCGGCTTCTTGTTCAAGGGCCCCTACCACGTGGACGCGCTGATGCGCCTGCCCCTCATCTGGCGTCCCGCTCGCGTCACCCGCACGGCGCCCTGCGTCGTGACCGCCCCGGTGAGTCTGGTCTCGCTCGCCGCGACGTTCCTCAGTGTCGCGGGACAACCAGCGCCCGTCTGGGTCGAGGGCGAAGCGCTACCCCAGAACGACGACGAGGCGAGAACGCGTGGCCAAGACGCCACGGTGACCGAGTGGGACTCGTCGCTCTTCGGCGTGGACGTCCATGTTCGATCGGTGCTGACCAAGGACTATCTGTACACCGAGTACGAGAAGGGGACCCTGCACGAGGGGACCGAGGGCGAACTTTACGACTTGCGCGACGATCCACTCCAATGCGTCAACCTCTTTGCGGATCCGACTCGGGCCAACGTGCGCGCCACGCTGCACGAACGGTTGCGACGCCACGCCGAGCGTCCCGGCGAGCGCGCGACGCCAGGAACCGTGATGGCGCCCGTCTGAGCGGGGGTAGCGTGGTCAGCATGCCTGACACCGTTATCCATGGTTCACCAATCGATCCCGTCGACGAGTTCCGGTCCTGGCCACTGCCGAACTTCGAGCGTCGCGGTGAGTACCACGACATCATCTACGAGGTCGCCGAGGGAATCGCGCGCATCACGATCAATCGTCCCGAACGACGCAACGCCTTTCGACCCCAGACGCTCTTCGAGCTCGCACGGGCATTCGAAACCGCCCGCGACGACATCAGTGTGGGTGCGATCATCCTCACGGGCGCCGGGCCGGACGCCTTTTGCTCGGGTGGCGATCAGAAGATTCGTGGTGACGACGGCTACTTGGGCGACGACGAGGTGGCACACCAGGGCGTGGGTCGCTTGAACGTTCTCGATCTGCAGATCCAAATTCGTCGTTTGCCCAAGCCCGTGATCGCGCAGGTCGCCGGTTACGCCATCGGGGGAGGACACATCTTGCACCTGGTCTGTGACCTTTCTCTTGCGGCTGATAACGCGCGTTTCGGCCAGACCGGGCCACGGGTCGGATCCTTTGACGGCGGGTACGGTTCGTCACTACTCGCGCGCACGATTGGCCTGAAGAGGGCCAAGGAGGTGTGGTTCCTCTGTCGCCAGTACGACGCGGCCCAGGCGCTCGAGTGGGGACTCGTCAACGCCGTGGTGCCGCTCGCCCAACTCGAGACCGAGACCATCGCGTGGTGCCGCCAGATGCTGACGCTGTCGCCGCTGGCCCTACGCATGTTGAAGGCCGGCTTCAACGCCGCCGAGGACGGACTGGCGGGCGTCCAACAGTTGGCGGGCGACGCCACGATGCTGTTCTACATGTCCGAAGAGGGCCAAGAAGGTCGCAACGCCTTCGTCGAGCACCGGAAGCCCGATTTCTCGAAGTTCCCCAAGCGTCCATGACGCCCGCGCCGGGGCCGTTTCGACGCTGGGTCCTCGCGGCACGACCACGTACCCTGCCCACGGTCCTCGTGCCCGTCGCGGTAGGGGCGTCGCTCGTACGACCGGCGTCCATCGAGTGGTTCAATACCGTGCTGTGCGTGGTCGTGGGTCTCGGTTTGCAGATCGGCACGAACTACGCCAACGACTACTCCGACGGCGTGCGCGGGACCGATCACGAGCGGGTCGGACCGTTCCGGCTCACGGCGTCTTCACTCGTGAAGGCCTCGAGCGTGCGACGCGCGGCTTGGTCGTTCTTCACCCTGGCCGGCGTCGCGGGGCTGGTGCTCGCGTCTCGAACGTCGTGGTGGCTCGTTCTCGTTGGCCTCAGCGCGATCCTGGCTGGATGGTTCTACACCGGAGGACCGCGACCCTACGGGTACTACGGATTCGGCGAGTTGTTCGTGCTGATCTATTTTGGTTTCGTCGCGACGGTAGGCACTTCGTACGTGCAACACCGCTCGGTGCCGGCTTCGGCCTGGTGGTTCGGTCTCGCCATGGGCGCGCTCGCGTGTGCACTGCTCGAAGCGAACAACCTGCGTGACGTCGACGGCGACCGGCTCGCGGGCAAGAAGACCCTCGCGGCCCGACTGGGTCGCGCGCGCGCGTCGTGGCTCTACGCCGCGTGCGTGGCGGGGGTCGCCCTGGGAATCGTGTTCGGTGGCGAGATCGTGATCGGTGCCCTCGCCATTGCGTTGTTCCTACCAGAATTGCGTTCGGCGTTCTCTACCAGGAGCGGGCGGGATTTGTTGCCGCTGCTGAAGGCGACCTCACTGACCCAATTGCTCGTGGGTGGTGCGCTCGTGGTGACCTTCTTTGGGACCCGTTAGGGAGAGGAACGCCGACACGAGGCGTGCGCACCCGTCGGGATTCTCGAGGTGCGCCGCGTGGTGGGCGCCCGCCACGACCTCGAAGGTCGCCTGGGGAGCGCCTTGGGTGATCGCGCGAGCCTCGGCGAGGAACTTCTCGTCGAGTTCGCCCGCGAGACATAAGGTCGGCACGACCAGTGACCAAAGGCGTGGGCCCAGAAACTCCTGGGTACCCGTGCCACAGAGTCGAAGGGAACTCGCCAGACCCGCGGCGTCGGCACTGCGCGCGCGGCGCTCTCGCGGATCGGGCGGCAAGGAGGCGAACATCGGCTGGGCGAGCCATTCGTCGAGGAAGCGCGGCGTGCCGATTGCTTCGATTCGTTCGGCGAGCGCCTCGTCGCGGTCGATCCGCTCACGACGTTGTTGGTCGTCCTCGATGCCGCGCGAGGCGCCGAGCAGGATCAGCGCGCTCAGGCGCCCGGGGTGGCGAAGGGCGACGTGCAACGCGACGCGTGCGCCCAGGGAATAGCCCCCGAGGGCGACCGGGTACGCCGGGAGCGACGAGGCCACGAGATCGGCGGTTTCGTTGAGGGTGGCCCGCACGGCGTGGGCGCGACCGTGCCCGGGCAGGTCCGTGCTCGCCAGTTCGTGGCTTCCTGCAAGAATGGTCCGGAACCGGTGAGCGGATTCACGCGTCTGGGTGAAACCGTGGAGCCAGACGAGGGTCGAACCGGACCCTTGGCGATCGTAGGTGAGGAGAGCCATTGCCAGGAAGCGTACCGAGCCCGAGCGACGTGCAAGCGACGTTCGCCGCCACGCTCTTTGACGAGTGGATCCGCAGTGGCCTTCGCGACGTGGTCCTCGGGCCGGGTTCTCGTTCGACGCCCCTCGCGCTCGCGGCGGGTGACCGGCCCGAGTTGTCCCTGCACGTTCGTATCGACGAACGAAGCGGCGCGTTCTTCGCCCTCGGGCGCGCGCTGGCGAGCGCCCGGCCGGTCGCCGTCGTGGTCACCAGCGGCACCGCCGCCGCCGAACTGCACGCGGCGATCTGCGAAGCGGACGCCGCGGGCGTACCCCTGCTGATCCTGACCGCCGATCGCCCCCCTGAGCTCCATGGCGTGGGCGCACCCCAGACCATCGATCAGCGACACCTCTACGGTGGCGCGGTACGGTGCTACGAGGAGCCCGGTGTCGCTCGGCTCGACGCCGCGTCGTCGTGGCGAGGACTCGCCAACCGCCTGTGGCGCGCGGCCCAGGGTGGACCGAACCGACCCGGTCCGGTCCACCTGAACGCGGCGTTCGTCGAACCGCTGCTCGGCGTACCTCTCGATCTCCCGCCCGGTCGGGCCGGTGGCGTCGCGTGGCGCTCGTCGAGCGAGCGCGAACTGACGGCGGCGTCGTTGGACGTCGGCGGGGCGAGGGTGCTCGGTGTCGTCGGTCCCGGCGTGGACGCCTCGGTCGTGGCGACGTGTCGTGACCTCGACTGGGTCGTCGTCGGCGACGCCACCGCTCAGGGGACGTTGGCCTATTTCGATCCGCTGCTGCGCGACGAGGAGTTCGCCCGGGCTCATCGCCCGAACCTGGTGGTGCGCATGGGTGGCCTACCGGCGTCGAAGGTACTCGCGACGCGACTGCGTGAATGGGACGTGCCCGTGGTGGCGCTCACGGGCGCCGGCGAGGTCGCCGACCCAGACGGCGTGGTGTCGAGGTCGATACCAGGTTTTCCTCGCGCCGACTCGGCGTCGATGCGCGCGGACTCGAAGTACGCGCGCGACTGGATCGCTGCGTCCCAGTCGGTCGGTGCGTACTTGCGAAGCCTCGAGTCCGACGACGACGAGCTGAACGAACCAATGGTTGCGCGCGTGCTAGTCGACGTGAGCGGCGAGAACGACGTGCCGCTGGTGGTGGGTTCTTCCATGCCCGTGCGCGACGTGGAGTGGTGGGCCGGCGCGCGGCGCAGCGCCACCTACGCGAATCGGGGCGCGAACGGCATCGACGGCGTCGTCTCGACGGCGCTGGGCGTGAGCGCGGGCGCCAAGGGTATCGCGCTGGTGGGTGACCTGACCCTGCTGCACGACGTCTCGGGTCTGGTCGACGCGCTGGGCAGCGCCGAGGGGACCTGCGTGCTCGTGGTGAACGACAACCAGGGCGGGGGGATCTTCTCGTTCCTGCCCCAGTCCGGCGCGTTGTCTGCCGAGCGCTTCGAGATGCTCTTCGCGACGCCGCGCCCCCACGACCTCGAGGCCATCGCGCGTGCGTTCGGTCACGTGGCGTGCTCGGTCACCACGCGCAGCGAGTTGCGAACCGCGGTCGAGAAGGGGCTCACCGAGCCGGGTCTGAGCCTGGTCGTCGCTCGCGTTCCGTCGCGAGCGCGCAACGTCGAGATCCACGAACGCATGGTCGAGTCGCTCGCGAACCGGCGGGGGGCTTCGCGTTGATCGCCACGCTGTCGGCATCGCTCTTCGCCGCGTTCCCGCTGGCCTTCGCCGCGGGACTCGTCTCGTTCGCGTCGCCGTGCGTGCTGCCGCTGTTGCCGGGGTACTTGGCGTTCCTTAGTGGCTCGACCGCGCGGGTCGAGGGTCGAAGCGGTCGGGGTCGCGCGGTCTTTGGCGCGTTGGCCTTCATCGTCGGTTTCGCCCTGGTCTTCGTGAGCTTCGGTGCGTTGTTCGGCGGGTTGGGCTCGGCGATCCGCACCCACGAGCGCGTGCTCCAAGAGATCTTTGGGGTGGTGACGATCCTGCTCGGGATGTTCTTTGCGGGTTGGTGGCCCTCGTCGTGGCTCCAGCGAGATCGGCGTATCCACCACCTGCCGCGCGCGTCGATTCTGGGCGCGGGACTGCTCGGCTTCACCTTTGCCCTCGGGTGGGCCCCGTGCATCGGACCCACGCTGGCTTCGATACTCGGCCTCGCCGCGGCGAGCAACGGGGCCACGGCGTTTCGAGGGTCGCTGCTCGCCTTCGTCTACTGCTTGGGCCTCGGCGTGCCGTTCTTGATCGCGGCGTTCGCGACCGAATGGATGGCCACGACCACGTCGTGGTTGCGCCGCCACGCCAAGACCGTGGGGGTCGTCGGTGGCGTGCTGCTCATCCTCATTGGTGTCGCCGAGGTGACCGGCTTGTGGAGTTCGTTCGTGGTCTGGCTCCAGGTGCACGTGCCGTCGACGTCGACCGTGTTGTAGACGCCCGTTCTCGTAGACTGGCGTCATGGGCGTGCGCGAGGACTGGGAGTTTCGCGGCCTGGTACACCAGTGCACGGATGAGGCGGTCTTCGACCAGCTCGACGCCGGTTCGGTGACGGCCTACATCGGCTTTGACCCGACGGCCCCCTCGCTGCATCTGGGCAGTCTGTTGCAACTGTGCACGCTGCGCCGGATTCAGTTATCGGGCAACCGGCCGATCGCCCTCGCGGGTGGTGGCACGGGTCTCATCGGGGACCCGACGTTCAAGGATGCCGAACGGCCCCTGCTCACCCTCGAACAGATCGAGGCCAACGTGCAAGGGATCCGTCCCCAACTCGAGCGATTCCTGGACTTCTCGTCGAGCGCGGGTCCGGCCCGCGCGCTGCTGTTGAACAACGCGCAATGGCTCACCGAGGTCTCGCTCACCGAGTTCTTGCGCGACGTCGGAAAACACGTCACCGTCAACCAGATGACCGCCAAGGAGTCGGTGCGCGCACGCCTCGAACGCGAAGACGTGGGACTGTCCTTCACCGAGTTCTCCTACATGCTGCTCCAGGGCTATGACTTCGTGCGACTCAACCTCGATCACGGCTGCACCCTGCAGCTCGGGGGATCGGATCAGTGGGGCAACATCACCGTGGGCACCGAATTGGTGCGAAAGATGACCGGCCACCACGCCTACGGTCTCACCACGCCCTTGTTGCTTCGCGGCGACGGCAGGAAGTTCGGGAAATCAGACGGCGGCAACGAGAACATCTGGCTCGACGCCACCATGACCTCGCCCTTTGCGATGTACCAGTACCTGGTGAACCTCGACGACGTCACGGCACCCGCGTCGCTGCGGTTCTTCACCTTCCTCTCGAACGATGAGATCGTGTCACTCGACGAGTCGACCCTCGCCAAGCCCCACGAGCGACTGGCTCAACGCGCGCTCGCGCGCGAGGTGGTGACCATGGTGCACGGTGAAGACGCCGCACGCAAAGCCGAACGCGCGAGCGAGGCCCTCTTCAACGAGGCGATCGACGAACTCGACGAGACGACGTTGCTCGAGGTGGTGCGCGACGCGCCGTCGTCGACGTGGGCCCGCACCGACCTGGCGAGAGGTCTGGAACCGGCCGAGGTGCTCGTGAGGACCGGTTTGGCCAAGTCCAAGGGTGAGGCGCGGCGTTTCGTCGAGCAGGGCGGCGTGTACGTGAACAACCGTCGCGTCGAGGTCGACGAGCTCGTTGACGGGACGAGGGCGTTACACGGTAAATACCTGGTCATTCGCCGGGGCCGTCGCGAGTTGCACCTCGTGGTCCTTACGTGACCAAGGCCCTCGCGATGCTCCTGGTCGCGGGTCTGTTGCTCTGTGCCTGTGGGACCGAGAGTGAAGCCAAGGCCATGGCGGGTTGGGTCACGCAGAGCAGCTTCCACGCCAACACCTCGACGCTGGTCGGCGACGTTCGCCACTCGGCGACGGCGCTCGAGGATTCCACGACCTCGACGCACGAGTTGCACTTGGTCTGTGGGGTCCTCGTCACCGACACCGAGGCGGCAAATGCTGCGCTACCCACACCCGACGCGCAGTCCACGACTCTGCTGTCGCGCGCGTACACCGATATTGGTGGTGGCGCCAACACGTGCTTTGACGCGGGCGCGAGCACGAAACTACGAACAAAAGCGCTCCGTTACCTGCAAAAGGGCCTCGGCGAACTCAACGAGGCCGTCGTGCGCGTCGACGTCGCGGGCGGTTCGTCGCGCTAGTTGCTCGGCGGTCGCAGGTCGATCTCGAGGCGCAGGATGCCGCCCTCGAGCGTGGCGGTGGCGTCGCCCAGCATGGCGAAATCTTGGAAGTCGAGCTTGGCGGCCTCGAGAAATCGCGCCCGGTCGGGTCCCTCGACGGGTGGTAGACCGCGCCGTTTCACCGCCTCGGCACGCTCACGAAAACGCAGCACCATCTCGTTGGGATCAAAGGCATCGCTCATGACTGCATGATAAGGGTCGGTCGCAAGAGCCGAGTTGGTATCATGGATTTTCGGTTCAGTTCTACTGGACCGCGGTCGCCGCCAGTTATGGCCCGCGACCAGTGAGGAGTTGACGTGAAAAAGGGCCGCCACCGTCGGTTTGTTGAAGCTCGCGAACTCAAGCGTTCCACCGGACCACGCGCGACCACGTGTGATGAATGCGGAGCCGCGCCCGAGGACGTGCACGCCGAATGGTGCCTCGCCGAAGAGGACCGCTACGACGAGATCCTGGGATCGCTCCCGCGCACTTCTTTCAACGAGGAAGATCCGCTCGCCGCGGAGAACTAACTTTTCGGTCGCCGAACCGGGTGCGGGAGTAACGTGCCCTTGGGTTGTCGAGCTCGTCGGTCCATGAAACTCAACAGTTGGTCGTAGACGTTCTGACCGACCATGGCGATGAGTTCTTCGGCCATGGAGTCGACGACGCGGTTCTTGCCCACGAAGGCCGCGGGGTCCTCGGTGCACCACCAATGGAATTCGGCGCCGCCCGCTCCCCAGTCGCGCCGGTCCCACTGCGAGATTCGAGTGACGACCCGTCCGTCGTCTTGGACGTCGTCGTCGCGGCGCAGGGGTAGCTGCCAGCAGACCTCGGGTTTGAGCGGGATGTAACTCTCGTCGTTGTCGATTGCCAACACGTGCAGCGCGCAGCCGGCGCCACGGTGGAAGTCGGGTCGATTGAGGAAGATGCACGCATCCTTCACGAGTTTCGTGACGATCTCGCCGTTCTTCTTGACCCGCGTCGTGCCGTCCTTGCCCTTGGACTTGAACTGCCACTGGTCATCAGTCAGCCGCTTGGCCGCGCGCTCGACGCGGCGCCGGTCCTTCTCGTCGCTGAAGTGCGCGCCGTAGCTGCAGCAACCCTGGACGAGTTCGGGGGAGGCTTCGGTGAGCACCCCCTGACAGCCGTTGCCGAAGATGCAGGTCCAATTGCTCTCGAGGAACGTGACGTCGAACATCCAGGTGCGTTGGCGCTTGGTGTCGTCGAAACTGACCCACTCGTGGGCGTCGTGGGGGATTGAGGTCACGAGTGAAACTTAGTAGGCGCGAGTGTTGCGTTACTTCACCCCTAGACTGGATCCATGACCACGGTCGAAACTTTTGACGTCCTGAAACTCACTGACGAGGCCCGCAACGTCGTGCTCGACGCGCTCGCCGCCGAGGAGCAGAGCGAGGCGCTCGCCTTGTGGGTCGAGGTGACCGGTACTCGAGGTCCGGGATATTCCTACGACTTGTATTTTTCTGATCGCGCTGACGCGCCCGAGGACGCGGCGATCGGCAGCGACGGTGGTGTCACCATCGTCGTGCCCAAGAACAGTGTTGATCGACTTCGCGGCAGCCGCCTCGAGTTCGCTGCCGACGGTGGTGGGGGACTCGTGCTCGTCAACCCCAACGTCCCCACGCCCGAGGAGTTGAACCCCGGCGTTCCCGCGGACATCCTCGCTCTGGGTATCGACGGTCCGACTGCCGTGTTGGCGATCAACGTACTCGATCAACACATCAATCCCTCGATCGCCTCACACGGCGGTCGAGCCGACCTCGTGGCGATGGACGAGGACAAGAAGGTCGCCTACATCAAGATGTCGGGTGGCTGTCAGGGTTGCGCGATGAGTCGCATGACGCTTTCCCAAGGAATCGAGACGACGTTGCGAGAGGCGATTCCCGAATTGACCGAGGTTCTTGACGTCACCGATCACGCGTCGGGCGTGAACCCCTTCTACACGAACGAGTAGCGCCCGGCCCGAAGCCTAGAATTGAAGGATGCTGCGCTTTCTCACCGCTGGCGAGAGCCACGGACCATCACTCACGGTCATCGTGGAAGGACTGCCTTCTGGCCTGGCGATCACCGAGGAGTACCTGGGTGACGAGCTCAGCCGACGACGGCTCGGCTACGGGAGAGGACCGCGCATGCGCTTCGAGCGCGACGAACTGCGTCTCAGCGGCGGCATCCGCCACGGTCGCACCCTGGGCTCGCCCGTAGCGATCGAGATACTCAACTCCGAATGGCCCAAATGGGAACAAGAGATGGCGGCCGCGCCTGGTACGCCGAGCGGAAAACTCACCAAGCCGCGGCCGGGACACGCGGACCTGGCCGGAATGCAGAAGTACGCCTTTGACGACGCCCGCGACGTGTTGGAACGCGCCAGTGCCCGCGAGACGGCTGCGCGCGTCGTGGCCGGGGCGCTCGCCAAGGCGCTGCTCGCGTCGATCGGCGTCCAGGTCGTCAGTCACGTGGTGCGAATCGGTCAGGTCGCCGCGCCACTCGACGCCCGTCCTCGGCCCGACGAACTGGCGCTGGTCGACGAGAACGAAGTGCGCTGTTTTGACGCCGATACCGCGGCGAAGATGATCCTCGAGATCAAAGCCGCCGCGAAGGAGGGTGATTCACTCGGCGGCGTCGTCGAAGTCATCGCCTACGGGGTGCCCGTCGGGCTCGGTAGCTACGTGCACTGGGACCGCAAACTTGACGGATTGCTCGCGGGCGCGCTGATGAGCATCCAGGCGGTGAAGGCAGTCGAGATCGGCGACGGAATGGTCCAGGCTTCGCAGCGCGGCAGCGTCGCGCACGACGCCATTGCGGTGGACGATTCGTTCAGCCCAGGCGGCGGGTACATCCGTCGCAGCGACCACGCGGGCGGACTCGAGGGCGGGATGACCTCGGGGGCGCCCGTCATCGCCAAGGTGGCCATGAAACCACTGGCGACGCTCAACCGCCCGGTGCTCGAAACCGTCGACGTCGCCACCGGCGAATCAGCGGTCTCGTTCAAGGAACGCACCGACGTCACGGCGGTTCCGGCGCTGGGCGTGGTCGCCGAGGCGATGATGTCCTTGGTCCTCGCGAGCGAGTCCCAGCGCAAGTTCGGCGGTGACTCGCTCGAGGAGTTCGTTCGTAATCACTCGTCCTACCTGGCAAACCTCGGTTCGACCTCCTCGCACGCCAGAAGCGACTAGTGGGCGCGCGCCTCGTGCTCGTCGGTTTGCCGGGGACCGGCAAGACCACCGTGGCCAAAGAAATCGCCCTTCGGTTGCAGCTGCCCGCGCTGGATACCGACGAGCTCGTAGCGAGCGCCACGGGCCTCGCCGCACCTACGTACTTGCGAGAGCACGGCGAAGAGGAGTTTCGCCGCCGTGAGTACGAGGCGCTCGAAAGGGCCCTCGAATCCGAGGGCGTGGTCTCGACGGGCGGCGGCGTGGTCACGCTCGAAGAGGCGCGCCGCGCACTCGCCGCGTCGCCGACCTACTGGCTCGACTGCCCGGACGAGGACATCGTGGCGCGGGTGCGCGAAGGGGACCGGCCACTGCTCGGCGAGGATCCCGCGGCGTCGCTCGCGCGACTACGGGCGTTGCGCGAGCCGTGGTACCGCGACGTGTCGCGTTGTCGCGTCGAGGCGTCTGGCGCGGTCGACGAGGTGGTCGGGCGCGTCCTCGAAGAGCTCGCGAAGGCGTCGGCGTGAAGGTCACCGTCGAACTCGCGGATCGGCCCTACGACGTGGTGATCGGCGCCGGCGTGCGCAAGGAGCTTCGAACGGTGTTGGCGCGTCATTGCGATGGTTACCAAGCGAGCGTGATCATCACGTCGGCGTCGCTTCGTGCCATGAGTTGGTTCGACGAGTCCTTTGACGACGCGACTCACGTCATCGAGGTTCCCGAAGGCGAGGACGCAAAGACCTTGCGTACCCTAGAAATGGTCTGTGAGGAGCTGGCTTCGCGCAACGTGTCGCGAGCGGACGTGGTCGTCGGCGTGGGAGGTGGCGCGCTCACCGACCTGGCGGGATTCGCGGCGGCGACGTATTTACGTGGCGTACGTCTGGTTCAGGTGCCCACCACGTTGGTGGGTCAGGTCGACGCCGCCATCGGCGGCAAGACGGCGGTAAATCTGCGGGCCGGAAAGAACCTGGTGGGTGCCTTCCACCAGCCGGTCGCGGTCTTGTGCGACTACGAGACCCTTGCGACGCTGCCCGAGCGCGAGCGACGCAGCGGCTTGGGCGAGGTCGCCAAGTGCTGGCTGCTCGAGGGCCACGCCGCCCGAGACTTGTCGCGAACCTCCCTCGAAGAACTGATCTTCCTTTCGGTGAAGTTGAAGGCGACCATCGTCGGGGCGGACGAGTTCGAAAGTGGTGCGCGCGCGCTGCTGAACTACGGTCATACCCTCGCGCACGCGCTCGAGGCCTTGACGTTACAGCGAGACCGTGACGAGCTGCGCCACGGGGAGGCGGTCGCGATTGGCCTCGGATTCGCCGCGCGCCTGGCCCACGCCCTCGGCCGCGTCGACGCGTCGGTCATTGTCAACCACGATGACGTCATCACGACACTGGGTCTGCGAGTTGGGATACCCCCCGAGTTGGCGACCCAGGACATCGTTGACGCAATGGGTCACGACAAGAAGGCCGAACACGACTTAACCTTTGTCTTGGCGGGCGACAACGGGTTCGAGGTGGTGCACAACGTGGACCCCAAGGTCGTCGCGCGAGTGCTGGAGGAGTTCCGAGGAGACCAATGAGCAAAGAGATCCTCCTGCTATCGGGACCGAACCTCGACCAACTGGGTTCACGCAGCCCCGAGATCTACGGCAACCAGACGCTGGCCGAGCACGTGGCCCGTTTCGCTCAACTGGCCGAAGAACGCGGTTTCAGCACGCGACACGTGCAGTCGAACTTCGAAGGAGACCTCATCGAGGCGGTGCACGCCGCGCGCGGAACCTCCGTCGCGATCGTCATCAACGCTGGTGCCCTCACGCACACGTCCTGGGCCCTCGCCGACGCCGTGGCGATGTACGAGGGCGTCACGATTGAGATCCACCTTTCCAACCCCGCTGCTCGCGAGCCGTTTCGACACACGAGCACCCTGGCCGGTGTCGTGAACGGTTCGATCGCGGGCTTTGGATCCCTGAGCTACGACCTGGCCGTAGAGGCTGTCGCGCGTCTCGTGCCCTAGTTCCGAAGTTTGCTCGACGGCCCTTTGCCTAGAATGGGCAACGCGACATTTGCGAAAGGTACGTGGCCCATGGCGGCAATTTCAACTTCGGACATCAAGAACGGCATCACCCTCAAGATCGACGACGGACTGTTCACCGTCATTGAGTTCCAGCACGTGAAGCCCGGCAAAGGCGGCGCCTTCGTACGTACGAAACTTCGTAACGCACGATCGGGCGCAGTGATCGAGCGGACCTACCGTTCCGACGAACGCCTGGAACAGGCGATCATCGATAAGCGCGACACGCAGTACCTCTACCGCGACGGCGACGACTACATCTTCATGGATCAATCCACCTACGAACAGGTCCCCGTCTCGTCCAAGAATCTCGGCGACGCGGCGAACTTCTTGAAGGAGACTGGCAAGGCCATGCTGATCCTTCACGACGACGAGATCATCGGTATCGAACTTCCGGCGTCGGTGGAGCTTGCGATCACCGAGACCGAGCCAGGCATCCAGGGCGATCGAGTTTCGGGGGCGCGCAAGCCCGCCACCCTCGAGACTGGTTTCGTCGTTCAAGTACCGCTCTTCGTGGGACCGGGCGAAGTCATCAAGGTCGATACCCGCACCGGTGAATACATGACGCGAGCCTGATGAGCGAGTTGGGTCAGCAGCGTCATCGCGCACGCGAGCGGGCCCTCGAGATCCTCTACGAGGCCAGAATCAAGGAACGACCCGTCGCGGACATCGTGGCGGCACTGCCGCTGGCACCAGATCCGTACACGGTGGCTCTCGTGACATCCGCCGAGCGCCATCAGTCTCGCGCCGAGGAACTGATCAGCGAGTTCTCCGAACAGTGGTCGCTCGAGCGCATTGCCGTGGTCGATCGAATCATCATGGTCATGGCGATCGGGGAGCTCTTGCTCGACGAGCCGCCACCTCGGGCGGTGGTGATGGACGAGGCGGTCGAAATGGCCAAAGTGTTCTCAACCGAGGGGTCGGCCGCCTTCGTGAACGGTGTGCTCTCGGCGTGCGTAGAGCACCTGACCTAGCGAGGCGAGGGCGTCAGTGGAACCTTGCGGCTGAGTGAAGACTTATTGTTCAACCCTGCCCAGTGACGCCGCGTTCGTGTGCGACGTGAAGAGCCCTCGCGGTACGGCGTGGCGTTCGACGCCACGTTGATCGAGGCGCACCGTATCGCTGGGTGTCGCGGAGTCGGACACGATCATCGCTTTTCTGCAGGATTTCAAGGATTTCCCGCCGACGACGGCGCGATCGCGAAAGAGATCCCCCAACTCTTTGGTCTTTCGAACGACGCCGTGACGAGCGATTCTTGACAGCGTGTCGAAAGGCGTTTCTCCGGTCCCCTTTTGGGAAGAAAACTCTTATCTAAGTAACTTGTGAGGTCTGACGTTGCCCGCGTCGCCCGATAACTTCGAGAGGGAGTTGTCGGTCGAAATAAGTCACAAGGAGCGGTGTATGTCATTAGCGGGAAGACTTGCCACAGTCGTTGTCGCCTTCCTGGTGGCAGTGGCCTTGGTAGTGGCCGCGGTCGCGGCGTTCATCACTCCCGGGACTCCGGGCGGCGTCGTGAACTTCACGAACGCACAGCCGGCGGGCCAACCGGTGAACCTCACGGTTCAGACGGTGGGCGCCATCGGTTTTGGTCCGCACCCCACGTGGGTCTCGTACCTCGTGAAGGATCCTCAAGGTAAATGGGTCCACCAGACGACGTGGGAACTGCCGGCACACACCATCATCCATATGACGGTCTACCAATACGACTCAGGCAGTCCGTTGCGCAACCAGGAATGGGGTCAGGTACAGGGAACGATTGGGGACGTCATGTCGGTAAACGGCAAGTACATCGCGCAATATGACTCGAATACCGGAAACGGCGTCGGTCACACGTTTGCGATCCCCACGTTGAATCTGAGCGTGCCCCTCATCGGGAACAGTCCGACGGCAGTGTTGTGTTCGGCCGCACCGTGTCATTTCAACTCACCGCACAACGTCATCACGTTCAGTTTCAAGACACCGGGTCCGGGCAACTATCCGTGGCAGTGTTTCGTTCCCTGTGGGCTCGGCTACCTGTACGGCAACGGTGGTCCGATGTCCACCCAGAACTACATGGGCGGTTTCCTTGATGTGGTGGCCCAATAATGTCCCCGGAGAAGTCAATGACTAGCGATTCGAACCACATTCGACGGATCTTCGTGATCACGTTGATCCTTTCGGTGGCCGTGGACCTGCTCTATTGGTTCCTCGTCGGCCCTCACGTCCCACCTGGGCGCATGACGTCGACCGCGAGCGACAATCAGTGGGACTTCAACGTCTTGATGGTGATCGCGTTGCCGGTACTCATCGGTGTGTGGGTGTTCCTCGGTTACTCGATCGCGACCTGGAGTTCAAAACGGGCCAACGTCCCCGAGCCCAAGGGTGGTCCCGCGGCTCGCTCGAACATGAAGACCCAGGTGCTCTGGATCACCATCACCACGATCGTGGTTTTGTTCCTTGCCGGATTCGGAACGTACGAGCTTGTCGCTGGTGACGGCTCGGGCGGTGGCGAAGGACCGAATCCGGTCTGGGAACCGGCGGGCGCGGCGCAAGCCGAGACCGCAGCCCTGACCTCGTCGGCGTCGTGGGCGCCGGGCAAGGTCCTCGTCGTCCAGGTCATCGCCCAACAATGGAAGTTCACCTACCGCTACCCGCAGTTCGGTGGTTTCGAGACTCCGCAGTTGATCCTTCCCAACAACACCACGGTGGCCTTCAACGTCACCTCGCTCGACGTGATCCACAGCTTCTGGGCCTACCAACTCGAAGTGAAGGCTGACGCGAACCCGCAGGAGAATAACGTCGCCTTCACGACGACCAAGCAGTTGGGCAACTTCACTGTCCGGTGCAGCGAACTGTGCGGACTATGGCACGGTGCCATGTTCGACTACGGCAGGGTCGAGACCCAGAGCAATTTCGCAAACTGGGCGACTACCACCGAGGGTAAGAATTCCGCGAACACCCAGGACCTTCCGCCGTTCGCGTGGACCTACGTGCCCGACGCCAACGGCGCCGCGGGTGGTTACTACCCTGACGGCAACGTGACCCCGTATAGCTCGGTTGAGGTCTACGGGGCGAAGCAGCCCGCGTCATGAAACGAATCGTGATAATGGAACGCACTACGAAGAAGCAAGAAACGGAGACCGCGCAATGACCATTAGCGCCGAACGACCGACGATGTCGATGGCCACCGATGCCTCGCCGCCCTCGCCGCACAAGGGTGTGAGTTGGACCCAGCGACAGGGATGGCTCAGCCAGCACCTGGGCACCGCGATCATCGCCGCGGTGTTGGGTTACGTGTTTGGACACTGGCTCGGCAACTACATCACCAGCAGTTATCCGTATATTGCCAACAGTGGACAGAACGCCGCCGCGAACGCCCTCGCTCTGACGTTTGGTGTCGTCGGATGGCTGCTCGGAATCGGCGCGCTGAACTATCCACTGGCCAAACTGGTCGGCAAGGAGCCTTCGCACGAACCGGCGGTAGAAGGTTGGTCCAAGTACTTCCGCTACACCCTGGACCACAAAGTCGTTGGTCTGCAGTACGTCGTTGGCGTGCTGCTGTTCCTCTTCACCGGTGGCCTGTTGGCAATGGCTATTCGCACCGAATTGTTGAGTCCCACGACGCACGTCTTTGGTCCCGGTGCCTACATCGAGATCGTCAGTGAGCACGGCACCATCATGATGATGATGGCGACGTCGATCATCGTCGGTCCGCTGGGCAACTACTTCGTGCCGCTGATGATCGGTTCGCGACGCATGGCGTTTCCGCGCATCGAGGCGTTCAGTTTCTGGATCTTCATCGCGGGCTATGGCGTGATCTTCTCGGCGCTGCCCTACGGCGGATTCCCCACCGGGTGGACGGGCTACGCCCCGCTACAGACCCAAGCCGGACCGGGGATGATCTCGTACCTGCTCGGATTCGCGGTAATCGGCTTGGGCATGATGGCAGCCGGATTCAATATCGCCGCCACCATCATCAACTGTCGAGCACCGGGTATGACCTGGAGCCGAGTCCCGATTTTCGTCTGGGCGATCTTGTCCACCGCCGCGCTCTTGACGTTGGCGACCCCGACGCTCTTCGCGGCGGGACTGTTCGGCGTGCTCGACAAGACGGTCCAGACAGCGTTCTACGTCACTGAACACGGCGGGAGTTCGTACCTGTGGGAGAACCTGTTCTGGTTCTTCGGTCACCCTGAGGTGTACATCATGGCGCTGCCCGGCTTCGGCATCGTCGCCGAGATCTTGCCCGTATTCACGCGAAAACCACTTTTCGCTTACAAGGTCGCCGCCGCGGGTATGGTCGGCGTCGCGCTGCTGTCGTTCTTCGTGTGGCAGCACCACCTCTTCCAGAGCGGTATCAACCCTGACATGAGGCCGCTGTTCATGCTCACGACTGAGTTGATCTCGATTCCGACAGGATTCATCTTCTTAGTCGGCATGGGAACGCTGTACCGAGCGAAAATCAGATTCGAAGTGCCGATGCTCTTTGCCATGGCGGTCTTCTTCAACTTCTTGATCGGTGGCGTGACGGGCGTGTTCCTTTCGGACGTCCCGGTCAACGTGACCGTGCATGGAGGCTTCTTCGTTCTGTCGCACTTCCACTACACGATCATGGGCGGACTACTGTTCGCCTTCATGGCGGGGCTGTACTACTGGCTTCCCAAGATGACCGGCAAGATGATGAACAAGAAGTTGGGCCAGTGGCACTTCTGGACGATGTTCGTCTTCTTCAACCTGACCTTCTTCCCGATGTTCATCATTGGATTGCTCGGTCAGCCTCGCCGGGTGTTCACCTACGCGAAGAACCTCACCATTCTGAACGACTTTTCGTCGATCAGCGCCTTCCTGCTCGGATTCTCTTTCTTGATCTTCTTCGCGAACCTCATGTGGTCGATGTACATCAAGCCAGAGAAGGCACCGGCGAACCCTTGGGACTCGTTGGGCTTGGAATGGCAGACCGCGAACCCCATCCCCGAGTACAACTTCGAGCGGATTCCGGTCGTCATGACCGATCCGTACCACTACAGCGAAGTCGGTGCGCCCGCCGTCGCCGACTTGGGTCTCGCGGGTTCGGGTGCCAGGTCGTCGTCCAGTTCCTCGAAAAGTAGTTAGTGGAGAGATCAATGGCCAACAAATCAAATGACCAGCAAACCGTCAAGGAGACTCCTGAGGAGATTGAGTACGAGCTGCGCGGACAGATCGGTTCGATCTGGTCCGGTGGGCGACTGTTCATCGGCATGTACACGTTCCTTCTCGCGTCACTGGCGTTCTCGTACTTCTACCTACGAGCCGCGAATAACGGGCTCTTGTGGCGTCCTCACAACATCACCGCGCCAACCGCCTACGGCTGGACGATTTGGACCTTGAGCCTGCTCGCAGCGCTACTCGTCCTCTTTGGACAGCGCCGACTTCGCTCGGGCAATGTCTTGGACTGGCAGGTTGCGGGTTGGGTGGGCGTGGCTTGCGGCCTCGGTGCTCTTGGCGCGCAAATATGGGAATTCACCGCGGTGCCGTTCTATCCAGGATCAAGTGGCTACGCCTCGACGTTCATCGGCTGGTCGGTCATCAATATCGGTACCTTGGCGATCGCGACGTATTGGCTCGAGACGACGCTTGCTCGTTCGCACCGGATGCGCAGTCAGTCGGCGGAGAGCAGTCCCGAGTTGTCCAACGCCGCGGCGGCGCGCCTCTTCAGGGCCAACGTCTCGTCCATGACGTACTTCTGGGCATTCGTCGCCCTCTCGGGCGCCCTGTTCCTCGCCATGTTCTATTTGTTGTAGAGACCGGCTCTCGCCGTACCGTTCTTGTAGTGCTCAATTCGTGAAGTTCAAGGGTTAAGGTTGGAGGTGATGATGCAAGCAGTCGATACATTTATCGGTTCGCAAGTGCTGACGACGGTGGTTCCCTTGGGCGTCTTGTTCGTGGTGCTGCTCTGGGTGTTCTTTCAGCGCAATCCGACCGAGTGAGCGAAGAGGCTTCGACCGGCGCCACCGCGTCGCGAGTGAGAACATTTCGGAATTTCGTCGGGTCTGCGGGCGCCCTCCTACTGGTTCTGTGCGTCATCCCTCCGTTCTACGGATGGTCCCGTAGGTACGAATTCGTCCAGGCAGCGCAGTTCCTGTCCTTCGCCGTACTGGTCCCGGCACTGTTGGTCGTCGGATCTCCCTGGCGGTGGTTGAGGCTCGCGGGGTCAATTCCTCCTCGCGTCGATGATGATGGTCATCTCGACGCTGCGCACTCGTTGCGTCTGATCGATCGGTACGCACTGGCGCGAACGCGTCAGGGACGCAACGTTCGCGCGCTCTGGCTCATGGTGGTCTTCCTCGCGCTGACGATCTTCTGGCGATCCGCGCCCGCGGTGGATTTCACCGTGCGTCACGGTTGGGTTGTCGTCCTCGAGGCGCTGAGTACCGTGCTGGTCGGCGTCGTGCTCTGGACCGATCTGGTTGAATCACCACCCCTGACCCCGGGTGCCACCCGTCCCTATCGAATTGCAATGGCTGCGGTGGCGATGTGGACGATCTGGATCCTTGCGTACCTGGACGCGATGTCACGTTCGTCGTGGTATTCGGTGTTCCCTCATGTGGCGGGGCATGGCTTGTCCCAAGCAGCCGATCAGCAGTTCAGCGCAGGAGTGATGTGGTTTCTGTCAGCCGCGGCGTTCATGCCCGTCGTGTTCTGGAATCTCGTGCACTGGCTCCAGTCTGATGAGGACCCCACCGACGAGCTCAACCGGCTGATCAAGCGCGAGAGGACGCGGGGCTTCTAGCAGAGACCCGCGCCGACCTTTACGTTCCCGAGAGGTGCGGCAACACGGGCAGCGAGGGATTCTTCAGGGTTCCGTCGATCCTGCTCGCGGCTTTGATGTCGTTGAAGGCGGCTTGACGGTCCTTGTTGAGTTGCGCTTCGCGCTTCGTGAGGTTCCTGATGTACTTCTCGTCGCCGGGGTGGACGAACAGGTTCTGGATGTCTTCGATCGCCGCCAACGCGTCAGACGTCGACCAGGTCACCACGTCGGCGAGCATCTGGTCAACGTGGCGCCCCGCCTGAGAATCGGTGACCTCGATGTTGTTCGTAAGGTCATAGATCGCTCCACTCGCGAACGAGCACGCCGTTTGATCGTTCACTAGTTGTCCGGGTACGGCAGCGAGGTCAGCCGCCGAAAGTGATCCCGCAATGCTCTCGTTGTAGAAATTGAAGCTCTCCTTCACCGCGTAAATGCACGGCGCGAGGTCACCGTTGATGGCTGTAATGGTCTCGTTCTGCGTGGTCCGGTCTTGCGCCTTGGTCGAGTGCGTGGGTAGGTCACTGATTATGGAAACCGCCACCACGACGAGCACCGAGACCAAGATGAGAAACCAGGGACGTCGATAAAAGGAAACCTTGAACGTAGAGAGCGACGACGCCGGCATCGAAGCAGGATTGAAGTCGCTCGATTCGAGTGGAGCCAGGTCGTCCGTCACTTCACAAGACTATCGGCGGTGATGGCGATACCTTTCGCGAAGCGACTGATGAGGTCAGGTTTCAATGAGAAAGTGCCAGTGCTACTCACGTTGGCGAACGGTGTTGCCTGCGCGTCGAGTTGGCCCGACGGTGAGATGAAGTACATGACGTTGTTGTGCGCGACCTCATTCCGTTTTGCGCCTACTTTGATCCGCACGCCGTAAGCGGTCCACACCGAGTCCACGGTGCGAAGTGTGCCCGTGAGAAAAACAACATCGGACGCGTGAGCGAGTCCCACGTCAACGAGCGCCGGTGGCTCTGGATTGACCTTCAAGTCTCTGGGGTCGGTATTGACCAAGACGAATTCGACGTCCGCCGCGTTCTTGCCCAATAGCGACCGCGCTTGCTCTACTTCCTCGCCCAAGACTGGACAGATGTCATTGCAGGCAGCGTTTTCGAAGCCGAGCACGACGACCTTGCCCTCGGAACGCCGAAGTCGCCAGAGGTGACCTCGCGGCGTGCGCAGCGAGAATCTCGGCGCCGACGCGTTGTCGATCTCCTTGAGGTCCATGAGCTGGTCGGTACTCAGGGAATTGAGTGAACTGAGCGGCGTGAGATCGGCGTTGGACGGCAGGAATTTGGTGTTGGTTCTGCTGGAGACACCAAAGTTCCCCAAATAGTGTTCGCCCGCTTCGCCACCCAGCCCTAGAACCACGAACGCGACGAGTATCCACGCGACGGCCTTGGGGGGAATCGCCGCGCGACCACCGCGTCGTCGTACGTTTCGATCGAGCGGCGCGTTCGACGCGAACATCGCGGCTCGCTCGCTCTCGCTAAGGGGCACCGCCGTCGGGCGCTCGTTCTCGGTCATGTGCGTGCTACATCTCCTCGACGTCGAACAAGTCTAAGTCGCCCGCCAGGCGAACCAACGGGGCGCGGCGAGGCCAAATTCGCTCGCGTGTAAGGTGACGACGTGGAGGCGGCGAAGGGTCCAGATTTTGACGCGCCGCCCAGTTCGCGATCGCGGCGTTTCACGGGTGCGGCGTCCGTTCGCGCGCACTGCACGCTGCTCGCAGGGTTGGCGCTCTGCGCCTTCGCGTTCTGGTTCGAACTTGGACGAGCCGAACGCGGGAACGAACTCAGCTGGGCCTACGTCTTTGAATGGCCGTTGCTCGGTGTCTTTGCGATCTACATGTGGTGGAACGTCCTAGACCCCGAGCGCCAGTCGCGGGTCAAAAGGCGTCGCGCCAAGGAACTGGCCCCGGAATTCCATGGCATGTTGGACGCGTGGCAAGAGCATCAGCGGGCATTGACCGAGGAGAATCTCCGTCGTGACCAAACGAGTGAACCGTGGACGTCGTCTGATCGGGCCGAGGGTTCTTGAACGCGATCACTGACTTCGAAGTCGTTGTCCGGACCAGTCGGCCTGCTATCGTGTGAGAGAAGAAGTCGTGAAGCGAATCCGGTGAGGTTCGTACGACGGGAGTGACATGAGCAGTGGAGAGCAACGCCAGACGCCGCAAGGTGGTCTGGCGTTTGTGGCGAAAAGCCAACTCTTGACGAGCGACGAGGTCGGTCGTGCTCTCAAGCGCATGGCCCACGAGATCGTCGAACGAAATCACGGATCCTCGCGCATCAGCGTCGTCGGCCTCCAAGCCGGCGGGGTCGCCTTCGCCACGCGGATCGCGGAGCTCTTGAGTGAGATCGTCGACCACGACGTATCGCTCGGTCTGCTCGACGTGTCCTTCTACCGCGACGACCTTCACCACAATCCAGTGCCGAAGTCGGCGGCAACGACCATCGACCACGACCTGACCGATCAAACGGTGGTCCTGGTCGATGACGTCCTGTTCACCGGACGCACAATCCGCGCGGCGCTCAACGCACTGTCGGACTGGGGACGGCCGCGTTCGGTGCAGCTGGCGGTGATAATCGACCGTGGGCATCGCGAGTTGCCGATTCGTCCGGACTACGTGGGCAAGAATCTTCCGACCGCCCTGGAAGAGGCCGTTCTCGCCACGCTCGAGGGCGTGTGGATCGGGACCAAGGGGTGACGGTGATCGATTCGATTCGCGGACAGAACCTCCTAACGCTGACCGGCCTGTCGCGCGGCGCACTCGTCGAGGTGCTCGACACCGCCGAGTCATTCGTCGAGGTGAATCGTCGCGCCATCAAGAAGGTTCCCGCTCTCAAGGGACGCGTCGTGGCGTCGCTGTTCTTCGAAGAGTCGACACGCACACGATTGAGCTTTGAGACTGCCGCGAAACGACTGTCAGCGGACGTGCTCTCGCTCGCGGTCGCGTCGAGCAGCGTGAAGAAGGGCGAGTCCCTGCGTGACACGATCGCCACGATCGACGCGTTGGGCATCGACGCCGTCGTACTACGACACCAGTCGAGTGGTGCGGCATTGCAGGTGAGTCGATACGTGCCCCACGTGCGGGTCATCAACGCGGGCGATGGTCTGCATCAGCACCCGACCCAGGGTCTGCTCGACGCCTTCACGGTTCGCCAGGTGCTGAGCGAGCGTGCGGGGCTGAACGCCGCCGACACCGGCGCAGAACTCTTTGACGGGTTGCGGGTGTTGATCGTGGGCGATATCCGTCACAGCCGTGTGGCGCGCAGTGACATCGCCGCCTACGCAAGTCTCGGTTGCGAGGTCCGCGTCGCGGCTCCAGGAACGCTGCTGCCCCCCGACATCGAGAACTGGCCCGTGCGCGTCGTCGACGACTTCGACGACGCGCTCGAGTGGGCCGACGTCGTGGGATTGCTGCGGCTCCAGCGTGAGCGTGGCACGGGATCGTTCGTGCCGTCGTTGGGCGAGTTCACCCAGACCTACGGACTCACCCTCGAACGCGCGCGACGTCTTCGGCCCACTGCCATCGTGATGCACCCGGGTCCCATGAATCGAGGCGTGGAGATCGACTCGAGGGTTGCGGACCTGCCGTGTGCGGTGATTGAGCGACAAGTGGGCAACGGCGTCCCGATCCGAATGGCCGTGCTCTACCTGACGGTGGCGGGCACGAAGGAGAGTGCGTCGTGAGTTCTTTTCTACTGCGTGGGGGATTGGTCGTCGGTCCTGACCACAGTCGCGTCGCCGACGTTCTCGTACTCGAGGGACGAATCGCCGCCGTGGAGCCGGACATCGTCGCGCCACAGGATTGTCACACCGTTGACGCGCGCGACTGCTGGGTTGGACCGGGCTTTGTCGATCTGCACACGCACCTGCGCGAGCCCGGTCGTGAAGAGGCCGAGACGATCGAGAGCGGCGCACTCGCCGGCGCCGTGGGCGGTTACACGGCACTCGTAGCGATGCCCAACACCGAACCGGCTCTGGACAACGTGGCGCTGGTCTCTTACGTGCTCGACCGAGGGGCGCGCACACCACTGGACATCGCTGTCGCGGGCGCGATCACGCAGGGTCGACGAGGTGAGAGTCTGGCACCCCTGGCGGAGATGGCCGAATTGGGAGTTCGACTCTTCAGTGACGACGGCGTGGGTGTGCAGGATCCGTCGCTCATGCGTCGTGCACTCACCTACGCGCGTCCCCTGGGCGTGCGACTGGCCGAGCACTGCGAGGACGAACTGCTCGCGGCGGGCGGATCGATGAACGAGGGTGCAGTGAGCAGTCGTCTCGGACTCGTGGGTCGGCCCGCGCTGGCCGAGGAGTTGATGGTCCAGCGCGATATCGAACTCGTCGCGCTGACGGGGGGATGGCTCCACTTCATGCACTTGTCAACCGCACGGTCGCTTGACCTTGTCCACCAGGCCCGAGAACGCGGGCTGCCCGTCACCTTCGAGGTCGCGCCGCACCACTTCACGCTCGATGAGACCGCGTGCGAAGGATTCGATCCGATCTTCAAGGTTCACCCGCCACTTCGTCCGAGAGAGGACGTCGACGCGCTGCGCGTTGCCTTGCGTGCGGGTCGCGTCGACGCAGTCGCCACCGATCACGCGCCTCACGCACCTGAACTGAAGGATCTCCCCTTCGACGAAGCCCCCCCAGGGATGCTCGGGCTCGAATACGCCGCCTCGTTGACCTTCGAAGCACTGGGCGAAGGCGCTGATCCCCAACGTTTCTTCTCGGTGATGAGTCGCGAACCCGCGCGAATCGCCCAATTACGCCACGAAGATCACCGGGTGCGTCACAGCGGACACGGCGGCGCGGTGCTCGAGGGTGAGGACGCGAACCTGGTGGTCTTCGATCCACTGGCGACCTGGACGGCCCGCAACGAGAACTTGCACAGCCGTGCGGTCAACAGTCCCTACGACGGCCGATCTTTAGCCGGCCAGGTGCGGGCCACCCTCGCCAAGGGTCGACTCGTCGTCAATGACGGGGTCCTCGCTTGACGCGACCGCCCGCCATACTCGCACTGAACGACGGAACGACGTTCGAGGGCTACGCCGCGGGTCACCTCGCCGACGGCGGCGTCACCACTGGAGAATTCGTCTTCAACACCGCTATGAGCGGCTACCAGGAGGTCATCACCGACCCGAGCTACGCGGGCCAGATCATCGCCTTCACGTACCCGCATATTGGCAACTACGGGGTGACGCCACTGGACGACGAAGCGCTTCGACCGTGGTGTCGAGGTGTGGTGGTGCGCGACCTGTCAGACTTGCCGTCGAACTGGCGCTCGGTGGGACCACTCGAGGGATTCCTACGCCAGCACCGTGTGCCCGCCATCGTGGGCGTAGACACGCGACGACTCACCCGCCACCTGCGAGCGCACGGCGCGTTGCCCGGTGCCTTCGGTCACGACCTCTCATCAGTCGTGGAGGCGGCGACCGGTGCGACCGGTACCGACGGGACCGATCTGGTGACCCTGGTGTCGACGCCCTCGGCGTACCGGCGCGGCGAGGGCGAGCTTCACATCGTCGCGATCGACTACGGCATCAAGACCACGATGGTCCGCGCTCTGGCACAGCGCTTTTCGGTCACGGTCGTGCCGTCGTCAACGAGCGCGAGCGACGTCTTGGCGCTGGATCCACACGGCGTGTTCCTGTCCAACGGTCCCGGTGACCCCGCCGCACTCGCGAACAACGTGGCGGTCGTCACTGATCTGCTCGGTACCGTGCCGGTCTTTGGAATCTGTCTCGGTCATCAGTTGCTCGCCACCGCGCTCGGTGGTTCCACGTACAAGTTGCCGTTCGGCCACCACGGGAGCAATCACCCCGTCAAGGATCTGGCGAGTGGCGAGATCGAGATCACCGCCCAGAACCACAATTACGCCGTAACCCCCGACAGTCTCCAACGAGGACTCGTGAGCCACGTGAACCTCAACGACGGCGTCATCGAGGGCGTCTCGTCTCCCCAGGACCGTTGCTTCTCGGTTCAGTACCACCCCGAGGCCGGACCGGGCCCTCACGACGCGCGTTATCTTTTCGAGCGCTTCGAATCATTGGTGCGACACGGAACCTTGGAGCATCGCTAGTGCCCCGGAGGAACGACATCGAGTCGATCATGGTCATTGGGTCGGGGCCGATCGTGATCGGGCAGGCCTGTGAGTTCGACTATTCGGGCACCCAGGCCTGTCAAGTCCTTCGCGAAGAGGGCTATCGGGTCATTCTCGTGAACTCGAACCCGGCCACGATCATGACGGACCCGGCCACCGCCGACGTCACGTACGTCGAGCCTCTCGACGCGGAGGTGTTGACGGACATCCTCGAAAAGGAGCGACCCGACGCACTCTTGCCGACCCTGGGCGGTCAGACCGCGCTGAACCTCACCATGGAACTCGTGCGCCGCGGGGTGACCGCGCGCCTCGGCGTCGAAGTAATCGGCGCGCGGCCCGAAGCGATTGCCACCGCCGAGAACCGCGAGCTCTTCAAAGAGGCGATGGGCGACATCGGTCTCCTGGTACCCGAGTCGGGATTCGCGCACGACGTCGACACCGCCGTCGACATCGCGCAAAGGATCGGCTGGCCCATCATCATCCGACCCAGTTTCATCCTGGGTGGTGCGGGCACCGGCATTGCTCAGAACGAGCACGACTTTCGCCAACTGGCCCACGAGGGTATCGCGGCGTCGCCGATTGGCGAGATCCTCGTCGAGAAGTCCATCGCGGGTTGGAAGGAGTACGAACTCGAGGTCATGCGTGACGTGGCCGATAACTGCGTGGTGGTGTGCAGCATCGAGAACGTGGATCCAATGGGCGTGCACACGGGCGACTCGATCACGGTCGCACCGGCGCAGACGCTTTCGGACGTGGAGTACCAGGCCATGCGTGACGACGCGTTCGCGGTGTTGCGTCGGGTGGGCGTCGAGACGGGAGGGTCGAACGTGCAGTTCGCGGTGAATCCCGAGACCGGTGAGCGGCTGGTTATCGAGATGAACCCTCGCGTGAGCCGATCGAGTGCCCTCGCGTCCAAGGCCACGGGATTTCCTATCGCGAAGATCGCCGCTCGGCTGGCGGTGGGCTACTCGCTCGACGAGATCCGCAATGACATCACCCAGCTCACACCGGCGAGTTTCGAACCGGTGATCGACTACGTCGTCACCAAGATCCCTCGATGGGCCTTCGAAAAATTGCCCGGGGCCACGCCCGAATTGGGTACGCGCATGCAGTCCGTCGGAGAAGTCATGGCGATTGGGCGGAACTTCGCCGAGTCCCTGCAAAAGGCCATTCGTTCCCTTGAACAGGGTCGGTCCGGTTTCGCGTTAGGCCGAGACTCGGAGTTCGCCGCTTACGACGACGAGGCGCTGTGGGATCGCTGCGAGGCGGCGACCCCCGAGCGTCTGTACGCGTTGCACGAGGCGATGGTGCGCGGCGCGAGCGTGGACGAGGTGAGCGAGCGAACGAGGATCGACCGTTGGTTTGTGCATCAGTTCGCCGGCATCGTCGAGCGCGAGGGCGAACTCGCGGCGGGACTGGACCTTGCGTCGCTCGATCGGCGAGGTTGGTTGCGCTACAAGCAATGGGGCTTTTCTGACCCTCAGATCGCCATGCTGACGGGCCGACCACTCCAGGAAGTGACGTCGCTGCGCCGAGGTGCGGGCGTGCACACCGTCTTTAAGACGGTCGACACCTGCGCGGCCGAGTTCGATGCCGCGACGCCGTATCACTACAGCACCTACGAGGACGCCAGCGAGGTCGAGTTCTCCTCGCGCGATCGGGTGATCATCCTCGGTTCGGGGCCCAATCGGATCGGTCAGGGAATCGAGTTCGACTACTGCTGCGTGCACGCGTCGATGGCGTTACGCGACATGGGTTACGAGACCGTCATGGTCAACTGCAATCCCGAGACGGTGTCCACCGACTACTCGACCTCGGACCGGCTCTACTTCGAGCCCCTGACGCCCGAGGACCTCGCCGAGGTGATCCGGGCCGAGCAAGCGTCCTGCACCGACGGCGCGCGCGTGGTGGGCGTGATCGTGGCGCTCGGTGGCCAGACGCCCCTCAAACTGTCGCACTCGATCGACCCAGCGTTGGTGTTGGGAACACCGGTCGCCTCGATCGACGCCGCCGAGGACCGCCAACAATGGTCGTCGATCTGCTCCTCGTTGGGTTTGCGCCAGCCCCCGGGCGACGTCGCCCTGTCGCTGAAGGACGCGAAGGGGATCGTCAAGAAGATCGGCTACCCGGTGCTCGTGCGACCCAGCTACGTACTGGGCGGACGGGCCATGGAGATCGTCTACGACGACGCGACCCTGGAGCGCGTGATGGGCGACCTGACGAGCCAGCACGGCTCGCTGGCCCGAGAAGGGGGCGTGAGCCAGAGTCGACCGATTCTGCTCGATAGTTTCCTCGAAGACGCGGTCGAGGTCGACGTGGACGCGGTGCGCGACTCGAACGGTGACGTGTTCATCGCGGGGATCATGGAGCACGTGGAAGAAGCCGGAGTCCATTCGGGTGACTCGGCGTGCGCGTTGCCACCCCAGTCACTCAGTGAGGGCGTGCTCGCCGAGTTGGACGAGTGCACGAGGAAGATCGCGCACTCGCTGGGCGTGGTGGGCTTGATCAACGTGCAGTACGCGGTCAAGGACGACGAGGTCTACGTCTTGGAGGCGAATCCGCGCGCGAGTAGGACGGTGCCTTTTGTCGCCAAGGCGACCGGCGTCGCGCTCGCCCAGGTGGCGGTGCACGTGACGATGGGCGAGAGCCTCGCGACGTTGCGCGCGCGCGGAATGGTGCCGGACGCCACACCGGTGCCGTCGTACGTGAGTGTCAAGGAGGCGGTCTTGCCCTTCAGCCGTTTTCCGGGCGTGGACACCGTGCTCGGACCCGAGATGCGTTCGACCGGTGAAGTGATGGGCGTCGGCGAGAGTTTCGGCATCGCGTTCGCCAAGGCACAACTCGCCGCCGGGACCCGATTGCCTGACGCGGGCCAGGTCTTCATGTCCCTCGCGGACCGGGACAAGGTTGGCGGGCTCGTGCTCGCGCGTCAGCTGGTGGAACTCGGTTTTGACATCGCCGCCACCGTCGGTACCGCCGGCTTCTTACGTAGTCACGACGTGCCCGTGCAGACCTTGGTCGGCAAGATCGGACTCGCCGACCTCGGTGCGGACGCCGTCACCATGATGGGTTCGGGTCAGGTTCAACTCGTGGTCAACACGCCTTCGGGTAGCGGCGCGCGCGCCGACGGCGCGGCGATCCGCGCCGCGTGCGTGCTGCACTCGGTACCTTGTCTGACGACCCTCAGAGCCGGGCTCGCGGCGGCCAAGGGGATCGCCGACACCCGCGCGAGGGGCTGGCGCGTCCATTCACTCCAGGAACTACACGGATGAACATCGACTTGCGCGCGCGCGTGGGCGAGGTCGAACTCGTGTCGCCCATCATGACCGCAGCGGGCACGTCGGGCTACGGCGACGAACTCGCGGGCTACGGCGACCTGCGCGAGCTCGGCGCCGTGGTCACGAAGTCGCTCGCGGCCTTCGCCTGGGCGGGTAACCCCGCACCGCGCGTGGGCTCGTCGGGAACTCACATGCTGAACGCGGTGGGCCTCGCCGGTCCCGGAGTCGCGGCGTGGCGACACGAGTACCTGCCCGCCCTTGAGCGTCGTGGCGTGGCCGTGGTTGGTTCGATCTGGGGACGGACGGTCGCCGAGTTCGCCGACGCCGCCAAAGCCATGCGCGGCGCGAACCTCGTGGCCCTCGAGGTGAACGCCAGCTGTCCGAATCTCGAGAGTCGCTCGACGATGTTCGCGCACTCACCGTCGGCGACGCGCGCGGTGGTCGAGGCCTCACGAGAGGCCGAGCTGCCACTGTGGGTCAAGCTGAGTCCCAACACCCCTGAACTCGTCGAGGTCGCCGGCGCGGCGATTGACGCCGGCGCGACGGGTCTGGTCTTGGTCAACACGTTGCTTGGTCTCGGGATCGACATCGAACGGCGCACGACGTCACTGGCGAACGGCGGTGGCGGAGTGAGTGGTCCGGGGATCCTGCCGGTTTCCCTACGCGCGGTCTACGAATGCCGCGAGGCCTTCGCGACGATTCCCATCGTGGGTGTGGGAGGTGTATCGAGCGGCGAGGATGCGGTGGCGATGTTGATGGCCGGAGCGGACGCTCTCGAGGTCGGTACCGCGACGTTCGCGAATCCCCGCGCACCGTGGAAGATACAGCGCGGACTCGAGCACTGGATGCGCCGACACGATGTCGTGCGGGTAAGCGACTTGATCGGGGCCGCGCATGGCTGAGACCTTCGGCGTGCGGCTCCAGGCGCACCTGCGCGAACGGGGGCCGTTGTGCGTGGGGATCGACCCCAGTCGTGGGCTGATCGAGGCGTGGGGACGTCACGACACCGTCGAGGGTCTCGAGTTCTTCGCACTCGCGGTCCTCGAGGCGGTCATCGACACCGTGGCCGTAATCAAACCGCAGGTCGCGTACTTCGAGCGTTTCGGTTCGCAGGGCTTTCGGGTTCTCGAGCGATTGCTCGCCGAGGCGCGCGACGCGCACGTGCTGGTCGTGGCGGACGTGAAGCGCGGCGACGTCGGCTCGACTAACGATGGCTACGCGGAGGCGTGGCTGGGGGAGGCCTCGTCGCTTCGCGCCGATGCCATGACCGTCAGCCCCTACCTGGGTTTCGACTCACTCGAGCCGGTGTTCAACCTCGCCTCGAGCTCGGGACGAGGTGTGTTCGTGTTGGCGGCGACGTCCAACGCTGAAGGCCGCCTGATCCAGGACGCGCTTACGCGCGACGATACGAGCGTCGCGACCTCGGTCCTCGAGCAGATCCGTCGACGTAATCAACTCGAAGACGGCCTGGGTGCGGTCGGGGCCGTGTGGGGAGCCACGAGGGGCCGGCCGGAGTTCGCGCTCGAAACCTTGAACGGCCCCTACCTCGTGCCGGGCGTCGGTTCCCAAGGTGGCACGCCCGAGGACGTGGCGAGGATCTTCGAGCGCTGTCCGCCGGGAAGCGTGCTCGCGACCGTCAGCCGCGCCATACTGCAGGCGGGTCCGGAACGATCGGGGCTACGCGACGCCGCGCGGCGCTGGCGCGACGACCTGGCCCACGCACTCGCCTAGGAAATTTGGTCTCAACAGGAGTATTCTGACCACGTGAGCCCAACGCCGCCAACCTTGTCGCAAGAGCAGAGGGTCGAGGCGTCGCGTTTGGCGGTGGCGAATCGCCGCCGACGCGCCGAGGTGAAGCGACAGGTGAAGTCGGGCGAGCTGTCGCTCGAGGAGTTGTTCGAACTCGCCGAGCGCGAGGAGTGCGTGGCCCAGATGCGGGCTTACGACCTCATAAGCGCGCTGCCCGCGATTGGCGAGGTGAAGGCCGAGCGCATCATGAAGAACGCCTCCATCGCCCAGACCCGACGTATCCGAGGACTCGGACCTAAACAGCGCGCGGAACTCTTTCGAGCCCTTGTCCGTTGAGCCTCTCGTCGTCGTTCTTATCGGCCCGGGTGGAGTTGGTAAGGGAACCATCGCGCGGCGCTTGGTCGAGTGTGATCCGCACCTTTGGCTGAGTCGTAGTTGGACCACACGTCCTCGACGCACGAACGAGGACGGCACCGAGTACCACTTCGTTGACCGCGCCACCTTCGAAGAGGCGATCACCGAACACCGGTTTCTCGAATGGGCAGAGTTCCACGGCAACCTGTACGGCACGCCACTGGCGACCCCGCCCGAGGGCGACGACGTGTTGCTCGAGATCGAGGTCCAGGGCGCCGAACAAGTTCGTCGAACGAACCACGACGCGGTCGTGTTCTTGATCCTTCCTCCCTCGATGGACCAACTCGAGGAGCGACTGCGGGGGCGGGGGGACCCCGACGAGCACGTCGCGAGGCGGCTCTCGGGTACGCCCCAAGAACTCGCCAAAGGGCGCGAATTGGCGTCGTACGTCGTGCTCAACGACGACGTCGAGCGAGCGGTGCGAGAAATCCTCTCTATACTGGAGGTACTGCGCCAGCAACGGCGCGACCCCTCCAAAGGACCAGGACATGGCTGAACGCCCCACTCTCGTAGATCCGCCCATCGAATCGCTTCTGCACAAAGTCGGTGATTCGAAGTTCACCCTCGTCGCCGTGTCGGCCATTCGCGCTCGCGAGATCAACGAGTACTACAACGGGTTGGGTTCGGGTCACGGCGCACTTATCCCGCCCCAGGTGACCTCGATGTCCAACAAGTCGCTCTCGCTCGCGATGGAAGAGTTGTACCAGGGCCGGTTGGAATTCCACCGCCCGACGCCCGAAGAGATCGAGTCCGAGCGTCTTCAGGCCGAGGCGTTGGAGCAGGCTCGCCAGGACGCCAACAACGACCTGGACGCCTTCACCGATGCCCTCCGCGACGCCTAATTCGTCGTCACCTCGTATTGTCCTCGGAGTGAGCGGCGGCATCGCCGCCTATAAGTCGGTCGAACTCTTGCGCCTCTTGCGTGAGGAGGGTTTCTTCGTCTCGCCGGTCCTGACTCCCGACGCCACTCGTTTCGTCGGTGCGGTGACCTTTTCGGCGCTCGCGAGTGAACCGGCGCGCACGTCGCTCTACGGCGATCCCACGACACCGATTCCGCACACCTACTTGGGTCAGCACGCCGACGCCGTGGTGGTCGCACCCGCGACCGCCCACCTCATCGCCCGCTACGCGGCGGGAATGGCCAATGACTTGCTGAGCGCCACGCTCCTGGCGACGCGTGCCCCGGTGCTGTTGTGCCCGGCGATGCACACCGAGATGTGGGAGCAGCCCGCGGTCCAGGAGAACCTCGCGACGCTACGCCGTCGCGGCGTGCTGGTGCTCGAACCCGACGTCGGTGCCCTGGCCGGTGGGGACGTGGGCGCGGGTCGCATGCGCGAACCCGAGGAGATCGCCGAACTCGTGAAACGGATCGTGCGTGGCTACGAGGGCCCGTTGTCGGGTCGACGGATCGTGATCAGCGCGGGCGGCACTCGCGAGGCGATTGACCCGGTGCGCGTGATCTCCAATCGGTCCTCGGGTCGCCAAGGCTACGCCCTCGCCGAAGTGGCGACCCGACTGGGTGCGACGGTGACGCTCGTGTCAACGGTCAACCTCGCGCTGGCTCTGGACGTGGCGCGCGCCATCGACGTGGTGACGGTCCACAGCGCGAGCGAGATGCACGACGAAGTCCTCGCTCGACAGGCCGACGCCGACGTGATCATCATGGCCGCGGCGGTGGCGGACTTCACGGTCAAGGCCTCGAGTGAGAAGTTGAAGAAGGATCAGGGCCCGCCCGTGCTGCACTTCGAACCCACGGCCGACATCGTGCTCGACCTGGTCGCCAAGAGGTCAGCGGGCCAAGTCATCGTCGGCTTCGCCGCCGAGACCACCGACGTCGAGCACAACGCGCTGCGAAAGCTCCGGGCCAAGGGGGTCGACCTACTGGTCGTCAACGACGTCAGTGCGCCGCAGGCAGGCTTCGAGCACGCCACCAACGAGGTCGTGCTGCTCTCTCGTGACGAACACGCCGAAACGGTGACGCTTCGTTCGAAAGAAGCCATTTCGTACGAGATCTTGGCTAGGGTTGCTTCATTGTTACCCCAAGGAGCACCATGAGCGACCGCACCCTCTTCACCTCGGAGTCGGTGACCGAAGGCCACCCCGACAAGATCGCGGACCAGATCTCCGACGCGGTCTTGGACGCGATCCTCGCCCAGGATCCCACGGCGCGCGTGGCGTGTGAGACCCTGCTCACGACGGGCTTGTGCGTGATCGCCGGTGAAGTGACCACGAGTGCCTCGGTCGACGTGACCGCCGTTGCGCGCAAGACCATCCTCGACATTGGCTACGACGACGGCGCGAAGGGCTTTGACGGCAAGAACTGCGCGGTACTGGTGTCGTTTGACAAGCAGAGCGTCGATATCGCCGGAGGGGTGGACGTGGCCTTCGAGCACCGCTCGGGCTCGGCCGAGGACGAGCTGAACGCCATGGGCGCGGGCGACCAGGGGATGATGTTCGGCTACGCGTGCAACGACAACGACGACTACATGCCCGTGCCCATCTGGCTCGCGCACCGACTCTCGATGCGTCTCACGCAGGTGCGTCGTTCGCGAGAGGTGCCCTATCTTCGACCCGACGGCAAGACCCAGGTCACCATCACGTTCGAGGGTGAGCGGCCGGTCGCGGTCGACACGGTGCTCGTGTCCACCCAGCACGAGGACGGTTACGACTCCACGACCACCATCAAGAGCGACCTGCTCGAGCACGTGATCATGCCCATGCTGCCCACCAATCTCGACACCAGCTCGATGCGGATCTTCGTGAATCCCACGGGCAAGTTCGTCCTCGGTGGACCCCACGCGGACGCTGGTCTGACGGGACGAAAGATCATCGTGGACACCTACGGTGGCATGGCCCGTCACGGCGGCGGCGCGTTCTCGGGCAAGGACCCCTCCAAGGTCGACCGTTCCGCCGCCTACGCCGCGCGCTGGGTCGCCAAGCACGTGGTCGCCTCGGGTGCCGCGGCGCGGTGCGAGGTGCAGGTCGCCTACGCGATCGGTGTGGCCCGTCCGGTCTCGGTGCTGGTGAACACCTTTGGCACCGAGCAGGTCGACCGTTCGAGAATCGCCAAGGCCGTTGACGCGATCTTCGATCTGCGTCCGGCCGCGATCATTCGCGACCTTGACCTTCGTCGCCCTATTTATCAGCGCACCGCCGCCTACGGTCATTTCGGTCGAGGCGACCAGGGCTTTACCTGGGAGCAGACCCCCCGCCTAGACGATCTTCGCCGGGAACTGTCGCTGTAAGTGACCGCCGTGCGCGCGGTTCGTGTCATTACCGAAGTCGGCGCCGTCGACCGGCCCTTTGACTACAACCTGACCGATTCGACTGATCACGCGGGCCTGGGTGACCGGGTGCGCGTGGACTTTAACCATCGATCGGTTCGCGCGTGGGTCGTTGGTGAGGTGCCGGCGCGCGACGAACTCAAGTCTGTCACCAAGTGGCTGGGCTACGGCCCGCCGCCTTCGTTACTCGAACTCTTGACCTGGGCCAGCGACCGCTGGTACAGCCCGTTGTCGCGCTTTCTGATCTCGACCTCACCCTCGCGGCTGGTGACGTCGCTACCCGAGGCGCCGAGTGCTCCACCACTGGGTCCTGGCGTGCGCGCGGGTGCTGCCGACCTCGCACCGGGAGTCTGGCTCGTGTCGCCCACGACCGATCCGTTGTCCCTGATCCTGGGCGCCTACGAACGCACGCGCGAGCAAGCGGGCTCGTTGCTGGTCCTCGTGCCCACCGAGGCGTGGGCGACACGACTGCGCGGTCGTCTCGAGCAACGAGGACTTCCCGTCGCCTCAGCCGATCAGTGGGACCGGATGCGAGCGGGATGGCCCGTGGTGGTGGGGGCGCGCGGCGTGGCCCTGGCGCCGGTGCCTCGAGTGGCGGGGGCGGTGTTGGTCGACGCCGATGACGAGGCGTTCGAGTCCGAGGCGGCGCCCACGTGGGACGCGTTCAACCTGCTACGCGAACGCTGCGTGCGCGACGTCGCGCCGTGGTGGGCCACGTCGATGGTGCCGTCGCCGACCTTGGTGAAGGCGTCGGACCTCCGGACTCTGGACGACCCGGCGTCGGGTTGGCCGCGCGTTCGGGTGGTCGACCGGCGGCGCAGCGACCCCCGCGACGGGGTCTTGTCACGAGACGCGCTGGACGCGGCACATCGGGCGCTGGGTGGCGACGAACCCGTCGCGGTCGCGGTCGTCTTACAGCGTCTCGGCAAGGGCCGGCTCTTCGCGTGTCCCAAGTGCGGCGAGCTCGCGCGTTGTAGCGAGTGTGCGATGGCCGAAGAGGAGGTGGGCGATCAACTGGCCTGCGCCGAGCGCCACGAACTGCGCGCGAACTACTGTCGCGCGTGCGGCGCCACGAATCTCAAGCGCGTGCGGGTGGGCGTCACGACGCTCGCGCGCGACGTGGCCGCTCAGTTGTCCCAGCCCGTGAGCGAGGTCACCGCCGCCAGCGAGCGCACGGCGCCGCTGACGCGGGTGGTCGTGGGTACCGAGGCGATCTGGCAGCGGGTGCGTCGCTGTGAGGTGGTGATCTTCGTGGACTTCGACCAGTACTTGTTGGCACCTCGCGAGGCTGCTCGACGTCGCGCCGTGACCGCGGTGGGCAAGGCGGGCCGCCTCGTCGGCTCGCGCCGCGATGGTCGTGGCGAAGTGGTGATCCAGACGAGGCGGGGCAACGACCCCGTGGTGCGCTGTCTAGAAAGCGGCGACGTCGAGCCACTCGTGCGCGAGGACGACGAGACCGCGGCGCTGCTCGGCTTGCCGCCCTACGGTGCTCTCGCCGAGGTCTCGGGCGCCGGCGCGCGAGCGTTCGTGGCGCAGCTGGACTCGTCGGTGTCGGTGCACCCGACGTCGGCGGGCTTCGAGGTGCGCGCTGCCGACGTCGAGGTGCTCGGCGCGGCGCTGCGCGCGGTGACCAGACCCAGTGAGAAGGTCCGCGTCGCCGTTCGTTGAGGTGAAGTGACCAATGGCCCTAGAAAAGCCGCCGAGGCCCGCTCGCGCGGTGCCTATTCTCGCGCGTACGAGCCCTCGAACGTTCGGTGGCGACCGATCAAAGGAGCGACCGGTCTTCGTAGAAGGCTCAACGTTTTCGGTGGTGGCCGCGCGAAAGGACGGTCGGACCAAAAGCAGTGGGCGGTAACGTGTTGGGGTGAGCACGTTGCCAATTCGTACCTACGGCGATCCGGTCTTGAACGAGGTCACCACCGAAATTGACAACATCGACGGGCGCGTGGCCCAACTCGCCGAAACGATGATCGCCACGATGTACGAGGCGCCCGGAGTCGGTCTCGCGGCCAACCAGGTCGGCGTCCAGAAGCGGCTCTTCGTCTATGACAAGGGCGATGGACCACTCGTGGTGGTGAACCCGAGCATCGTCGAATCCGACGGCGAGTGGACGTATCTCGAAGGATGCCTCTCGGTGCCGGGACTCAGTTGGGAGATCACTCGACCCAACGCCGTGCATCTCGTGGGCTTTGACTTGGACGGCAACGAGGTCAGTGTCGAAGCCGACGAGTTCGAGGGCCGTATCTTCCAGCACGAGATGGACCACCTGAACGGTGTCTTGTTGATCGAGCGGCTCGACGACGATCAACGTCGTGAGGCCAAGAAGATCCTGCGGGCACGAAACGTGGCCCTGGCGAACAACGACCCCGACGGGCTCAACCTACTGCTCGAGAGCTAAATGCGCCTCGTGTTCCTCGGCACGCCGGGCGCCGCGGTACCCTCGCTCCAGGCGTTGGTCGAGTCGGGTCACGACGTGGCCCTGGTGATCACGCGCCCCGACCGCAAGCGCGGCCGCGGTGCGTCGCTCGTGGCGAGTCCGGTCAAGCAAGCGGCGCTCGACCTCGGACTTCGCGTGGGGTATTCGCTCGAGGACCTCGATGGCCTGGATGTCGATCGGGGTGTCGTCGTGGCGTACGGGGCGTTGATTCCCGGTGAGGTGCTCGAACGTACCCCGATGCTCAACGTGCACTTCTCGCTGCTGCCGCGCTGGCGCGGCGCGGCCCCGGTCGAGCGCGCCATCCTGGCCGGCGATGAACGAACGGGCGTCTGCGTGATGACCCTCGAGGAGTCGCTGGACACCGGACCCGTGCACGCGAGCGCGAGCGTCGACGTGGACGACAAGTACGCCGCGCAACTCGTCGCCGAACTCGCCGCGCTCGGGGCGAGGTTGCTCGTCGAAGTCTTGGGTTCCCCGGACCTTCTCGAACATCCCCGGCCACAAGTGGGAGAGCCGACGTACGCGAAGAAGCTCACCAAGGCGACGTTCCGCCTCGAGCCGTCCATGACCGTCTCGGAGCTTTCACGCACGGTCCGTCTGGGTCGCGCCTACTGCTTCGTGGCGCAGCGTCGCCTGCGGGTACTGCGTGGTCACGCGCTGGTCGGCGACGCGTCGCCAGGGAGCGTCTCGATTTCGGCGGGCGAGATCGTGCTGCACGCCGCCGACGGCGGGTACGCCCTCGACGAGGTGCAACCTGAAGGCGCGCGACCCATGTCGGGGCCGGCGTGGTGGGCGGGTGCTCGACTCGACGCAGGCTCTGCGTGGTCCTGAAAACGACGTCGACGCCCTAGGCTGAAATCGTGACGATGATCGATCCAGGCCCGGCCGGCGCCCTTCGGATCGCCCCTTCGATTCTGGCCGCCGACTTCGGTGAGTTGGCGGCTCGAGTGCACGAAGTCGACGACGAAACCGATTGGCTCCACGTGGACGTGATGGACGGCCACTTCGTGCCCAACGTGTCCATCGGTCCGCCGGTCGTGCACTCGTTGCGTCCCTACAGCACGCGGTTCTTCGACTGTCACCTTATGATGACCGAGCCGGGGCGCTACCTCGAGGCCTTCAAGAACGCCGGCGCGAACGGCTGCACGGTCCACGTCGAGGTTGGTGGTACCCGGACGCTGATTAACGACGCGCGCGCCCTGGGACTTCGAGTCGGCCTCGCGGCCAATCCCGACACGCCGTTCGAGCGCGTCGCGCCGTTCCTCGGCGACATCGACCTGTTGCTCCTGATGACGGTGTTCCCCGGCTTCGGCGGTCAGTCGTTCATGGCCGACGTGATGCCCAAAGTGGTGAACGCTCGTCACGAGGTGGACCGACACGGGCTCGCCCTGGACATCGAGGTCGACGGTGGCATCGACACCACCACGGCGCGCGTCGCGGTGGGCGCGGGGGCGAACGTCCTCGTCGCGGGTTCGGCGATCTTCGCCGCCCCGAAACCGCTCGAAGCGGCCCACGCGCTTCGCGAAGCCGCGCGTAGCTGAGTCATGGCCCTCCAACCCCACGAGTTCATGCTGCGGGCAATCGAAGCAGGGGAGAAGGCGCGCTTGCACGCGCCTCCCAACCCGTGGGTGGGGGCCCTGGTGGTGAGCGAGCACGGCGTCGTCGTGGGCGAGGGACACACCCACGCGCCCGGCGAATCGCACGCGGAGATCGAGGCGCTGCGGCGCGCGGGTGAGCAGGCCCGAGGAGCGACGATGGTGGTCACGCTTGAACCGTGCTGCCACGTGGGTCGCACCGGTCCCTGCGTCGACGCGATCGTGTCCGCGGGCATCGCACGAGTCGTGATCGGCACGCTGGACCCGGACTCGCGAGTCTCGGGACGCGGCGTCGAGCTACTCAAGGCGTCGGGCGTGCAGGTCGAAGTCGGTATCGAAGAAGACCTCGTGCGACAACAGCTCGCTGCCTACCTTTGGCACCGGCGCACGGGGCGACCGTACGTGGTGCTCAAAGTCGCCTCCACGCTCGACGGCATCGTGGCGATGTCCGACGGCTCGAGTCAATGGATCACCGCAGAACCCGCGCGCCGCGACGCGCACGTGTTGCGCGCCCAGAGCCAGGCGATCCTCGTGGGTGCGGGCACCGTGCGCGCGGACGACCCGGCGCTCACGGCTCGGCTGGGTGACATCATCATCGAACCGCTACGCGTGGTCCTGGGCAGCGTCGCGCCAACAGCGCGAGTGCGACCGTGTCTCGAACGAAGCGGCGAACTCGGTCTCATCCTCGACGAACTCGGCGAACATGACGTACTCCAGCTACTCGTCGAGGGAGGTCCGGCCACCGCCAGTGAGTTCCTCGAGCAGGGACTGGTCAATCACGTGGTCTGGTACGTGGCACCGGCTTTCGCGGGTGCGTCGGGCACCCTCGGCGCGTTACGGGAGCTCGCCACACCCACCATTGACTCGCTTCGGCGTGGACGGGTGGTGGACGTCACGAGAATCGGCGAAGATATACGAGTGGACGTGGAGGTCTGATGGCGCTGTCAACGATAGAAGAAGCGATCAACCAGCTGAAGAATGGTGGCATGGTGGTGGTGGTCGACGACGAAGATCGTGAGAACGAGGGCGACCTGATCATGGCCGCCCAGGACGTCACGCCCGAGAGCATGGCGTTCTTCCTCGAGCACACCTCGGGCGTGTTCTGCGTGCCCCTCGAGTCCGCGCGAGCCGACGAGCTCGACCTGCCGCTGATGGTCGTGGCGAACACCGAAGCGCAGCGAACGGCCTTTACGGTGACCGTGGACTACCGCCATGGCACGTCGACGGGTATCTCCGCGAGCGATCGGGCGGCCACGGTGCGAGCCCTGATCGACCCCGCCACGCGACCCACTGACCTGAACCGTCCCGGTCACATCTTTCCGTTGCGCTACCGGCCCGGTGGCGTCTTGAAGCGTGCGGGCCACACCGAAGCGACCGTCGACCTGTGCCGACTCGCGGGCAAGTACCCGTCAGGGGTCCTCTGCGAGATCGTGACCGCCGACAAGACGGGCATGGCGCGGCTCCCAGAACTCGAGGAATTCGCTCGACGCCACGAGTTGCCGATCGTGACGATTGCGGACCTGATCCGTTACCGGCGCCACCACGAAAAGTTGGTCAAGCGTATCGCCGAAGCGTCGCTGCCCACCGAGTTCGGTTCGTTCCAGGCCTTCGTGTACGAGAACGTGCTCGACGGCGAGCAGCACATGGCCCTGGTCTACGGGGACATCCGCGACGCCCAGAACGTCCTCGTGCGCGTGCACTCCGAGTGTCTGACCGGTGACGCCCTGGGATCGCTGCGTTGTGACTGCGGGCCCCAGCTTCACACGGCCCTGGCAAAAATCGCCGCCGAAGGAACCGGGGTCGTGGTCTATCTTCGCGGGCACGAAGGTCGAGGCATTGGACTCGGCCACAAGATCCGCGCCTACGCGCTCCAAGAGGACGGGCACGACACGGTCGACGCGAACCTCGAACTCGGGTTACCCGTCGATTCACGCGAGTACGGCATCGGTGCGCAGATCCTGGTCGACCTTGGCGTGACCACGATGCGGCTCATGACCAACAATCCCTCGAAGTACGGGGGTCTCGAAGGCTTTGGACTCAACATCGTCGAGCGTGTTGCTCTCGAGAGTCGTCCCACGCAGTTCAACATCGATTACTTGCGTACCAAGCGCGAACGGATGGGACACATCCTCGGGGGCCTCGATGACGACGTCGAATGAGACCCAGTTCGACCCCGCACTCGCCGAGGCACTTCGGGCCCGGGTGGGTGAATACTTGGAAGGATCGCACGACGGACGGGGCGTGCGCGTGGGGATCGCGTGCTCTCGTTTCAACGGCGGGGTGACGACCCGACTACTCGAGGGAGCACTCGAAGCCCTCGACGACGCGGGAGTCGACCGGCGCGACGTCGCGATCGCGTGGGCGCCCGGCGCCTTTGAGCTGCCGTTGGTCGCGCGGGCCTTCGCCAACGCGCAACGGCCGGTCGACGCGGTGATCACCCTCGGTGCCGTGATTCGCGGCGAGACGGGACACTACGACGTCGTCGCGGGTGAGTGCGCGCGCGGGGTCCAGGACGTTCAGTTGGCCTTCGGCGTTCCCGTCGTCTTTGGCGTCTTGACGGTCAACACGGTGGACCAGGCGCTGGAGCGCTCGAAACCCGATGCGACCAACAAGGGTCGCGAGTCCGCGCTGACCGCCCTTGAGATGGTGTCGGTGCTGCGACAAGGCTCGTTGTCGCGCTCGTCGTGATCGAGATCGAAGGAGTGATCGCGGCGTTCGACGAACGCCGGGGCGACGGCGTCTTTCGTGACGCGCGCGGCGAGTCGCTGTATTTCCACTGCGTCAATATCGGCAATGGGTCGCGAACCATAAAGGTCGGTGTCCGAGCTCGTGCCAGGCGCGCGGTCGGACACTTAGGTTCGGACGAAGCGACCGACGTCGTCTCCCTCTCGCCAGAGGGAGCGGCGGCGCGCCCTCCGAGGAGTGACGCGCCGCCGAGGGGTACATCGAACTAACTGGGTCGCACCGGAGGGTTCCCCAGGGCGATCAGCGCGGAACTTCGCGCCGCGGCGGCCTGGGCGATCGCGAGGCTGTACGCGGCGCGTGCGGTGCTGCGCTCGGCTCCGGTCGTCGCGGCCGCGAGGGCGGTGACGTAGGCGGACTTGGCGGCGTTCACGGCGTTCTTGAACGTCTCGGCGATCGCTTTTCGTGCCGCGACGTACGCGGCGAGCACCTGGCGGTAGGCCTTGAGCGGCCCGATCGTCGTCGTGGTGGTCACGCCATTCGCGTGACGAGGGGCGCTGCTCGTCGACCCGGCGACGGAGGCTCCCGACGCGGCACTGGCGCCGGCCATCAGTGCGCCACAGACCAGCAAGGAGACGAGCGAACGCGAGATGGACCTGTTCACGCGATCCCCCTTTCGATCGGACACCACCCAGCGTACCGAGCGAAGTTGTGAAATTGCTGTGGAGCGAGCCAGCGTTCTCTGTGAAGTCACCGGCGGCTCAAGAACGCGTCTAGACAAACGGTACGCTCGCAAGATGGGGACAGAGCGATGACGACGGTCCTGGTGGTCGACGACGAACCAGGCGTGCGCGACCTGTTGAGCGACGCGCTCAAGATCGCCGGCTACGAGACCGAGACCGCCGCGAACGGCATCGAGGCCTTCGAAAAGCTCCACCGCCACCGCGCGGACCTGTGCATCGTCGACGTCAACATGCCGACCATGGACGGGTTCGAGTTCCTCGCCAAGTTGCGCGAGCACGACACCCAGACGCCGGTGCTGTTACTCTCGGCGCGCGATGCCAGCGACGACGTCGCCCAGGGACTCCGCTACGGGGCGGACGACTACGTGCGCAAGCCCTTCAGTCTCGAGGAGCTCTTGCTGCGCGTCAAGGCGATCCTGCGCCGCGCCATGCCCGGCGACGACGAGCTGACCTACGTGTGCGGTCGGCTCACGATGAACGTCGATCGCCACGAGGTCTTCTTGGACGGCGCGACCGTGGACCTGTCGGCCACCGAGTTCCGGCTGCTCGAGGTGCTGATGGAGCGCAAGAATCGGTTGGTCACGCGCGAGCAGTTGCTGCGCGAGGTGTGGAACATCGACTTCGATTCCGAGACATCGGTGCTCGACACGTACGTGTCGTACCTGCGTAGAAAGGTTCACCGCGGCGATTTCGCGCCGGTCACCACCGTGCGCGGTGTCGGATTCAAATTGGTTGACGAAAGCACCAAGTAGTGAAGCTGGCCACGCGCCTGACGATTCTCCTCATCGTCATCACGTCCGTGGTGGCACTGTCGGTCGGGTGGTACGCCGTGAACTCGAGCACGCACTCGGCCTATAACGCGTTGAACCAGACGGTGAACGCCGTGGTCGAGAGCGGGATAGGGACGCCCGACGAAGCGCTCAGCGACGCGATCAACGTCGACCAGAAGAACAATTACGACTTGACCCTGGACGTGGTCTACCCCGACGGCACCGCCACCCAACTCATCAGCGCGAACACGCCGCTTCGGGTGACCCCGACGCTCGCGGACGTGCGAAGTTCCCTGTCGTCGGTCGTGAGCGAATCCAATCTGCCGGGATTTCGTATCCGTTCACTCAACATCGGAGGGGGAGACTACCTCCTCGTCGCCGCCTCGACCCAGAGCATCAGTCGTTCGAATCAACAGTTGATCCTGCGCGTCGCCCTTGCGGCGGTCTTGGCGGCCCTCGCCATGGTCGTCGTCGCTCGGCTCTTCATGCGACGCGACCTGGTGACGATGGAAGGTCTCATCGGCTTCGCCTCGGACGTCGCCGAGGGCCAGACCTACGAGACCGTGCCGCCGAATCGGGGCAGCAAGGACGTGCGCGAACTTCAGCGAGCACTGGCCACGATGGTCCGTACGCTTCAAGAGAAGATCGAGGTCGAGTCGCGCCACGCCGAATCAATGCAACTGTTCATCGGCGACGCGTCCCACGAACTGCGCACGCCGCTGACGGTGATCAAGGGTTACACGGAACTGATTTCGAACCCCGGCGTGTCTGATGAACAGATGGCCCGGGCTGTCGAACGGATGCAACGCGAGATCGGACGTATGGAGACTCTCGTCAGTGATCTGTTGTTGCTCGCCGAAATCCGTGAACTGCCGCCGACGTCACACGACCTCGTTTCCTTGAGCGAGGTGGTGACCACGAGCCTCGACGAGTTCCGCGACGACCACCCCACCCGAAGCGTCGAGTGCGATATCGAGCCCGACGTGACGTTGCGCGCCCGGCGCGACCTCGTCGAGCGCATGATGAACAACGCCCTGGGCAACATCGCTCGCCATACGCCCGCTGACGCGCCAGTGAGGGTCTCACTGCGTCGTGATCAAGGTGACGTCGAGTTGCGCGTGGAAGACGGCGGACCCGGCCTACCGGTCTACGGACAGCGCGCCGAGCGGTTCCGACGTTTCGACCCCTCGAGGAGTCGCGAATCGGGGGGTTCGGGTCTGGGTATGAGCATCATGGACGATTTGAGCGGTGTCATGAACGGCGAGATGACGACGTCGCGCAGCTCACTCGGCGGGCTGTGTCTCACCTTCCGGTTCCACGATCGCGTCTGAGGTCGTGCTCTTCGTCGTGTGGGTGGCGCGCACGAAGACTTGCTGGACTTCGGCGAGGGCGCTGCGGTAGAGCTCGACGTGCTCACCGAGCCTGGCTCCTCCGGCGTTGATCATGGCGCTCAGGGTGTCAATGACGAGTTGGGCGCCGGCGAGGTCCGGGGGCGTCTCGGCCAAGTGCACCGCGGCGACCTGAAGGAGTACGAAGATGTGATTGCCCAGCACGGTCTCGACCGGCGTCTCGCGGAAGTACTTGATCTCTTCGGAACTCTTCAGATCCTCGGCCTCGTCCATCGCACCAAATTATCGGTTTGGTCCGTCACCCGGCGCTGGAACCCGACGTCGGGGGTGGACCGTAGAAGGTGCCCGAGGGCGGCGCGCCGGATCCTGGACCGCCCGACTCGTTTCGAGTGCCCGGAGGGCTCGACGTGGGTCGGGGTCCGCCGTGACCTAAGGGGAGTTGGGAGGAATGCGCCACGGGGAACCCTCCGTTGGGGCCGGCGCCGAGCGAGCCCGAGGACGCCATTGAATGAAAGGACAACACGCCGGCGAGGACCAACACGCCGAGTGCGGCCCACGCGACGTAGCGACCGAGGCGAACGAGGAGCCAGGCTCCGAGCAGCGCAATGATCCCCAGGGCCGGGAGGTAGAAGCGGATCACGTGCACCGTCACGCCACCACCGGGTCCGGCACCTCGTCCGGGGCCGCCGACTTGATTGACCGTCCAGGTGTAGGTGAGGTACAGGAACCACAAACCGAGCCAACCCGCGGCGAGTAGCAGCGTCACCAGAGCGTCACGCCGATCTCGGACGCGTCGCTCGTTGTTGAGGTCCTGGTCGGAGCGTGAACGAAGGTAGCGAACGGTGACGAACACGCACGTGGCCCCAGCCAAGAGCCAGAACGGCATCGAGGTGGTCAGTTGCTTGGGCATCCCCCTGAGGTTCGGCCAGAGCGCCGACAGTGAAAAGCTGATCTCGCCGGGGGAGTAACCCGTCGAGGTCGCGCGGCCGTAGGCCCACTGGTCAAAGGCCAGCACGCCCAGGCCAAAGAGCACCACGGAACCCAACCAGACGCCAACCGTTCGCCAGGGCACGAGGGACGCCTTGGCGACGACGATCACACCCAGCGCCGCGACCGCCAGTTCGATCACGTTGGTGTAGCGGATGAACACGGCACCCTCGAGGGCGAGAAATCCCAACAAGCCGATCACGAGACGCCGGCGTGGCGGGGCCGAGGTCGTCAGCATGGTCCACAGCAGTGCACCGAAGCCCGCCGCGATGAGCGACGCGTCCGTGAAGCTGGGCATCGTGTCGCGCCACGCGAACGTGATCGCGGCTCCAGAGAAGCAGTACAACCACACGGCGTACGTACCGGCCCATCGTCCCGCCCAGGCTTTGGCGCCGGCGTAGAGACCCACGCAAGCGAGGGCTCCGTAGAACAGGGGAGTGACGCGAAGGATGCCGAGCAGGTAGAACAACACCGCGAAGAAGGGATAGCCGGGGTTCTTCTCGCTAATCCATTTGCCCGAGGCGAGATGGTGCCACTGGAGGATGCCCTGGCCGCCACTCGCCGCGAGTTGGCGGTTGAGCGCCTCGTACTGCGCGTTGGTCAGCAGGATGTGGCCGTGACTGAGCGCCACGATCGAGGCTCGGTAGGCGTAGTCGTCGGGTTCGAGCAAGGCCGTGGCCTTGGTGAGCACCAGGATCACGAAGACGGCGAATCCACCGACGGCCAACAGTGCCGGCACGCTCGGACGCCATCGGACGTGGGGGGTGTCGAGTTCGTCGTCGAGGCTGAGGGTCGCGGTCATTGCGGACAACGATACGAGTTCCACATAAGAAACTCTGCCCACCGTCACTAAGGATGCCCTAAATGCTCGGGCGGGGGGCCAAATGGATTCTGCTAACGTAGAGGGGCAGTTCACAGCAAGTGAGGTTGGCAGTGCCAACGTCCACCTGGCCACTCGTGTGCGCCGGGTTCCCAGGAGTTTTGCGCCCCGCTTGCCGTGGCGACGTCATCGAGGCGTCGCGTAGAGCAAGGAGTGAGTTATCGCAACAGTGCCTGGAGACCACCGTGTCAATGACCGTATTCGAGTTGACACCGTTCGCTTGATCGACAACGAAGGAACTCAGCGGGGCGTCGTCGCCACTCGCGAAGCGTTGGCACTGGCGCGGAGCCTCGATTTGGATCTGGTGGAGATTGCCCCTACCGCGCAACCTCCGGTCTGTCGGATCATGGACTACGGAAAGTTCAAGTTCGACGAGGCACAAAAAGCCAAGGAGTCGCGTCGAAAGACACTCAACGTGGGCGTTAAGGAGATGAAGTATCGGCCCAAGATCGGCCCGGGCGACTTCGACACCAAGACGCGACTCGTCGAGAAGTTCTTGAACGAGGGTCACAAGGTGAAGATCACCATCATGTTTCGAGGTCGAGAGTCCGCTCACCCCGAGTTGGGTAAGAAGATTCTCGATCGAATCGTCGAGCGCCTGACTGACGTCGCAAAAGTGGAGTCAGCGGCGAAGTTGGACGGTCGAAACATGATCATGGTCCTAGGCCCGGAAAAAAAGGTCAAGGCCAAGGTCGAAAGCGCGAAGGACGCGCCCCAGCAAGAAGTCGTGCCGAGTCTTTCGGCGGAAGTATCGAGTGAGGAGAGTTGACATGCCCAAGATGAAGACGGACAGTGGAGCCAAGAAACGCATCAAGGTCACCGGGAGCGGCAAGTTGCGTCGCCGCAAGGCCTTTCGCGGTCACCTGATGGAAAAGAAGTCGTCGGTGCGCGCGCGACGTCTCGGGCGCGAGTCAGACATCGCCTCGGGCCAGCAGAAGAACGTCAAGAAGCTGTTGGGCCTGTAGAGAACGAGTGAGGAAAGAGGAACTGAAATGGCACGTGTCAAGAGGGCGGTAAACGCCAAGAAGCACCACAAGGCGATTCTCGAAGAAGCCAAGGGTTACTACGGTGACCGCAGTCGCACCTTTCGTGCGGCAAATCAAGCCGTCCAGCACTCGGGTGTCTATGCCTTCCGAGACCGTCGCGCTCGCAAGGGCGAGATGCGCCGCCTGTGGATCCAGCGAATCAACGCCGGCACGCGCGCGCACGGCGTGAGTTACAGCCGCTTCATTGCCGGGCTCAATGCCGCGGGCATCGAGGTCGACCGACGGATGTTGGCAGACCTGGCGGTGAACGACAGCGCCGCCTTTGCCGCGATCGTCGCTCAGGCGAACGACGCGCTGGCGAAGTAGGTCGTTCTGACCGAGGCGCTGGGGCCTTCACATCAGCGAGTGCGTCGCCTACGGCGCCTCGTCAACAAACGCTCACTGCGCTGGAGCGAGGGCGTGTGCGTTCTCGAAGGACCTGACCTCGTGGGGGCCGCGCTCGAGTCGGACGCGGAGTTCGAGGCCATTTTCGTCGACGCCGCGGGCGGGTCCTCATCCGAGATCGTCACAGTGCTGGACGCGGCGCGTGTGCGTGGCGTACGGATATTCACGCTGGCGCCGGGCGTGATCGAGAAGGTCGCCGACGCCCAGACACCCCAGTCGCTGCTCGCGACGGTTCGACTCCCTCTCGTGGCCTTGTCCGACGTAACGGTGTCGGGGCTGGTCATCGTGCTACACGACCTACGAGATCCCGGCAACGCCGGGACCATTGTCCGCAGCGCGGACGCCGCGGGCGTGACGGCCGTGGTGTTCACTGGGCAGTCCGTGGATCCGTTCAACCCCAAGACGCTGCGGGCGAGCGCGGGATCGGTATTTCACGTGCCGGTATGCGTGAGCGGACTCGACGAGACAGTGGCCTACCTTTCGGGTGGTGGCGCGCGAACCTTCGCCACGGTGGTTCGCGGCGGGGAGAGCTACCGCTCCGTGGACTTGACTGGCCCGACGGCGGTCGTCATTGGCAACGAGGCGTCGGGTCTGGACGAGGCGAGCGCGGACAAGTGCGGCGGGCGCCTGTCGATACCCATGACCGGGCGAAGCGAGTCGCTCAACGCGGGCGTCGCCGCGTCGTTGATCGCCTTCGAAGCGTTCAATCAGCGACAAGACACCCCGGTGTCGCCCGCACCTCGTAGCCTTGAAGGGTCATGACAACTTCCCCCCTCGAGGATCTCGCCCAGCAAGTTGAAGGACTGCTCGCCACCATTGGCCAGTTCTCCAGCATCGACGAGCTGCGCGACGCCGAACCGTCGATAACGGGAAAGCGCTCGCTGCTCTCAACGTTGCAGAAGTCCCTGGGCTCGCTTGAACCATCCGCTCGTCGTGACGCCGGTGCCCAGTTGCAAGAGGCTCGACGCCAAGTCGAACAGTTCTTGGAAGAGCGACGCCGCGAGCTCACGGGGGTGGCGCGCCGCGAGGCCCTGGCCAAGGACCGCCTCGAACTGGGCGACGTCGTGGTCGAGAACGTGAGCTGGCCAATCAGCGCGGGCAACCCCAGTCTGGTCGCGTCCACGCAGCGTCAGTTGGAAGATGTCTTCGTGGCGATGGGTTTTCGCGTTTCGGAAGGTCCCGAAGTCGAGAGCGACTGGTACAACTTCGAAGCGCTCAACATCCCGCCTGCCCACCCGGCTCGCGGACTCTGGGACACTTTTTACGTCGAACTCGGTGAACCCGAGACCGTGGTCCTGCGCACCCACACCTCACCCACGCAGATTCACCTCATGGAACAAGCCGTGGCGTCTGACGCCCTGCCCATCCACGCCGTGATGCCGGGCCGCTGCTATCGCCGTGACGCACCCGACGCGCGCCATCTCGCGACCTTCCACCAAATTGAAGGTTTGGTCGTGGACCGCGGCATCACGTTCGCGGACCTGGCGGGGGTCATCGAAGCCTTCACGCGGGCGTTCTTCGGCGCGGACATCTCCTCGCGACTTCGTCCGGGTTTCTTCCCCTTCACCGAACCCTCGGCGGAATTTGAGATCACGTGCACGATCTGCCACGGGTCAGGGTGTCGGACGTGTTCCCAAACCGGTTGGATCGAACTGGGTGGGTGTGGCATGTTGGATCCCGCGGTGCTCGAAGCCGTGGGCATCGACCCCGAAGAGTGGAGTGGTTTCGCCTTCGGCTTTGGCATCGACCGGTGCGCTCTCATGCGTCACCAAATCGCCGATATCCGAGCCATGACCGAGAACGACGTGCGATTCCTTAGGCAGTTCTCGTGAAGGTCTCACTTTCGTGGCTGCGCGAATTCGTCGAGTTGACCGAGACCGTCGATGAACTGACGTCGCTGCTCGACGACCTCGGACTCGTGGTCGAAGGAGTCGAGCGAGTCGGCGAGGGCCTCGAGGACGTCGTCGTTGCTCGGATCGACGAGATACGCGAGATCAAGGGTGCGGACCGCGTTCGGCTCGTCGTCGTCGACGCGGGAGAGGGCCCCCTCGAGATCGTCTGCGGTGCGACCAATTTCGCGCTCGGTAACCACGTGCCCTTGGCGCCCGTTGGTGCGGTGCTACCGGGTGGATTCGTGATAACCGAGCGAAAGATGCGCGGAGCGACTTCCAACGGCATGCTGTGCTCGGCGCGAGAACTTCGACTGAGCGATGATCACGAGGGACTCATGATCCTCGACGAACTGACGACGGCGCAACCGGGCGAGAGCTTGTTGCGCGCACTTGGACTCAATCCCGACGTGGTGTTCGAGATCTCCGTGGAGGGGAACCGCCCCGACGCGTGGTGCGTTGAAGGTGTCGCACGAGACCTCGCCACGCGCCTGCAACGTCCCCTTCGCGCACCAGCGGTCGCCGCGCCGAACAGTCGCGATGAGACCGCCACGGCCGCCGCGGCGCGAATCGACGCGCCAGAACTCTGCGGGCGCCTGACCGTGTCGGTGCTTCGTCGGGTGAGCGTGGGGCCCTCGCCGTCGTGGGTCGCCCAGCGACTGCTCGCGGCGGGGATGCGACCGATTTCGAACGTCGTCGATGCCTCGAACCTCGTGATGCTCGAACTGGGACAACCCACGCATCCCTACGACGCGTCGCGGGTGGCGGCACGCACGCTGGGAGTACGGGCCGCTCGCGCGGGCGAAATGCTCGTGACGCTGGACGGCGTGGAGCGCGCACTCGCGACGCCGGGACGAGGATTGGGTGACACCGGCGTCGATTGCGTCATCACCGACGGCGACGACCAGGTCATCGGACTCGCCGGCATCATGGGCGGTTCGTCGAGCGAGATCAGCGAGACGACGACGGAGGTGTTGCTCGAGGCCGCGTACTTCGATCCGATGACCATTGCGCGCAGTTCGAAACGACACGCTCTGCGCAGCGAGGCATCGGCGAGGTTTGAGCGCGGTGTCGATCCGCAGCTGGCGTTGCGCGCCGCCGCTCGATTCGTCCACATCCTTCACGAGAGCGTCCCCGATCTCGAATGGCTCGCGAATCCCCTCGACGTCCGCGGCGACATGCCGGTACCCACCGCCGTCGAACTGCGCGCGGGCGACGTACAACGACTCTTGGGTGTCGGACTCGAGACCGGCGAGATAACTCGGCTGCTCGAAGGGCTCGGCTTCGAGGTCCGCCCTGAGGGGTCGACACTGTCGGTGACGCCACCGAGCGCGCGTCTGGACGTTCGAACCGGTGCCGCTGGTCGAGCTGACGTCATCGAAGAGGTTGCCCGCCTGCACGGCTATCAGCGTCTTCCTCGTCATGTCCCGTCCTGGCCGACCCCTGGCGGCCTGGAATTGACGCAGGTCCTTCGTCGACGCGCGCGCGACGTCGTAGTCGGACTGGGTTCGCTCGAGGCGTGGACGCCGACACTGGTGAGCGAACGTGACTTTGCGTTGGCCCAACCCGGCGTCGAGCCGATTCGCATCACCAACCCGCTCGCGGCTGACGAATCGGTGCTGCGAGGAACCATGGTGACTGGTTTGGTCCACGCGTGGTCCAAGAACGTCGAGCGCGGTGTCGGCGACGTCGTGCTCTTCGAGATCGGTACGGTCTTTTCGCATCCGGACCTGGGTCAGCCGAGACACACCAAGGGGGGCGTCGGCGGGCGCGTCGAGCTCGCCCTGCCGGGTGAGAATGAGCGTTTGACCGTCGTGCTCGGTCGACCCGATGACAGCGCGGTCAGCGCGGTCGCCCTCTGGGCGACGCTGGGCAGTCGCGTGGCGCTGGACGACGTCGTCGTGCGAAGCGACCTCGCGCCTCCTGCGTACATGCATCCCACGCGCGCGGCCCTCTTGGTGGACCGCACGACGTCGGCCGTGCTCGGTCGGGTGGGTGAGATCGATCCGCAGTTTCTTCACGAACTCGCGCCGGGGATCGGGACCCGGCGGGTGGGCGTCGTGGACATTGACCTGGATGTCGTGGGCGACCCATCTTTGGCCACGCGGCGAAGCGACCTCGCGACGGTACCGAGTCGATTCCCGAGTGCCCTGTTCGACCTGGCGTTCGTGACTCCCGATGACGTTCACGCCCAAGACCTCCGTTACGCGTTGTGCGCGGCCGATGAACGGGTGGAAGACGTCCGGCTCTTCGATTCGTATCGTGACGACGGACTTCGCGCGGGCACCCGGAGTCTCGCGTACTCGGTGCGGGTCAGTTCGTGGGAGCGGACCTTGAGCGAGGCCGAGGTGGGCGAGATACGAGCCAAGCTCATCGAATCGGGTGCCTCGCTCGGTGCGACCCTGCGTTAATACCGCGCTGGTGAGGGTGGGCCGGTTAGTTTGGCCCGGTGATCGATTTTGTGCCGCTCGGTGAGCGAGGACGACGCTTCACCAGCCAAGTGATCGTGCGACTGAGTGACGCGAGCCCCTCTGGTGACCTTCGTCTCGACGGCGTCGCGCGATTCCTTCAGGACGTGGCCACGGAAGATTGGGAAGATACCCAGATCCAGTCCGACTACGTCTGGGTCGTTCGTCGCGCCGTGGTACGCAGGGTCCAAGGGTCGTGGCCGCGGATGAACGATCGGCTCGAGTTGACGACCTGGTGTTCGGGCGTGGGTGCCGCGTGGGCCGAACGACGCACCGATATCACCTCGGGGGGCGCCACGGTACTGGCGGCCGCGGTGCTCTGGGTGCCGGTGGATGCTTCGGGACATCCCGTTCGGATCCAGCCGCAGTTCATGGACGTGTACGGCGAATCGGTGCAAGGACGGCGGGTATCTGGACGCGTGATTCTGCGCGAACCGCCACCCGACGCGAAGAGCCGTCCGTGGCCCCTGCGCCGGGCCGACCTGGACGTCGTTGGTCACGTCAACAATGCCGCGGTGTGGCAAGCCGTCAGCGAGCTGGTAGACGTGCCCGTGAGTGAGGTCGAAGTCATCCATCACGGACCCGTCGAGAGTGGTCACGACGTCCGTCTGGCCCACGTGCCTGGTGCGATGTGGTTACTCGTTGACGATCAGGTCCGTGTCGCCGTCGACTATCGCCCGTGATTGTTGCGCACGCGGTGTGTTGCTGGTAGCAAAGATCGATCCGACGATGACGAGGGGGAAACCCATCGCGATGCCGATGGTGAGTGGCTCGCCCAAGCCGACGATGCCCAGCACGACGGCAATGGCGGTGTTGACGTAGGTCACGACGACCGACCGGGTTGAACCAATCTCCTTGACGAGCTCGAAGAAGACGAGAAAGGCACCCGCGGTGCACACGACCGAGAGCACCGCGACGCAACTGAGTGTCTCGGCCGAGAAGTGCGAGGGCCAGTGCGTGACCGACCAGGGGATCCAACAGATCGCGACGAAGGAGGTCGCCCCCGCGACCACGACCGGACCGGGTACGTGGGCGAGTTTGGTAGCGAGAATGATCGGGCCGAGCGTGTAACCGACACAAATGATCATCATGAGCCCGAACCAGGTGATCGAACCGCCCTTGAGGTCGAGGCCCACCAGCAGCGCCACCCCGACGGCGCCCACCGCGAGGCCCGCGTAACGACGAGGACTTATCCGGTCCTCGGTGCGTCGGACGCGCTGGGCGACCACCGAAAACAGCGGTACCGCGCAGATCAACAGGCTCGTGAGCGAACTGGTGAGGTGCTTTTCCGTCGTCGCCATCAAGTACCACGGGACGCCGAACTCGATGACACCGAACACCGCGATCCATCGGAAGTTCTTCAGCAAGACGGCGAACTGTCCGCGCCCGATGACGAGGGGAAGCAGCAGCAGGGCGGCGGGCGCGGTTCGCCCCAGAACGAGCACGCCAGGGTCAAGGTGGCGCACGGCCACGCGGATCAGCAGATAGGGAATGCCCCAGATGACCGACATCGCCGAGAACAGGAGCCAACCACGTTGCGTCACCCCGCCAGACTAACCCCGGTACCCAAAAGTTGCAGTTTTATGCTCATATGTGCATAAAATGTCATCATGAGAGTGGGCGTCCTGGGGGCGACTGGTTACGCGGGTTTGGAGTTGCTGCGTCTCGCCTCGGCGCACGACGATCTCGAGATCGTGCTCGCGACCGGGGACACGAACGCCGGCAAGAGCGTGGCCGAGCACGCACCCGCGCTCGCTCGCGTCTACCCGGACCTCACGTTCCAGCCCACCGACGCGGTGTTCGGCGCCGAACTCGACGTGGTCTTTCTGGCCCTGCCGCACGGAGCCAGCCAGAACTACGTGCCGGACCTCGTGACCAAGGGCGTGCAGGTGGTCGACCTCGGCGCGGACTTTCGACTGAAGGACCCCGCGCACTACGTCCAGTGGTACCACGACGAACATAGCGCGCCCTCCCTGCTCGCGCGTTCGATCTACGGACTGGTCGAACGACACCGCGACGAACTGCGCGGCGCGGCACTCATTGCCGTACCGGGTTGCTATCCCACCGCGGGCGCACTCGCGCTCGGTCCGTTTCTGGACGCGCAGGTTGTCGAGAACCAGGGCGTGATCATCGACGCGCTGAGCGGCGTGTCCGGTGCGGGTCGCGTGCCAAGTGAGCGGCTGCACTACCCACGACTCGCCGGCAACGCCGAAGCCTACGGACTGCTCGAGCACCGACACACGATCGAGATGCAACAAGAACTCGGTGCGCAACTCCTCTTCACGCCGCACTTAGTGCCGGCGAGTCGCGGTGAGTTGATCACCGCGTACGCCCGCGTGACCGAGAGTTCTTTTGACACCGGCGGCGCGCTCGAGTTGTTACGCCGTCGCTACGCCCACGATCCGTTCGTCGTGGTGGTCGATGAGCCACCGACGATGAAGGATCCCCTCGGCAGCAACCTCTGTTTCGTGAGTGCGCGCGTCGACGCCCGCACCGGCTGGCTGGTGGCCATGAGCTCGCTGGACAACTTGATAAAGGGCGCCGCCGGACAGGCAATCCAGGCGTGGAACGTCGCGACAGGTCGCGCCGAGACCATGGGCCTACCGCTCAGTGGCGTGACGCCGTGAAGCGGCTCGTGGTCAAGATCGGTGGTCACGCCATGGCGTCACTCGAGCCCAGTTCGGCATCTCTCGTCGAACTCGCCCAGGACGTCGCGCACTTGGTAAGTGGCGGCACCGAGGTGGCGATCGTTCACGGGGGAGGGCCACAAATCGAGGAACTCCTCGAAACGGTCAAGGTCGAGAGCCGTTTCCACGAGGGACTTCGTGTGACCGACACGGCGACCATGGAGTACGTGGCGATGGCCCTGGGTCGGGTCAATCTCTTGGTGACTGCCGCGTTCAATCACGCCGGCGTGCCCGGGGTCGGACTCTCGGGCGCCGACGGATCTTTGTTCGTATCCAAATCCATGGGCGAACCGTGGCAACGAGCGGGCGCCACGCCACGAGTGCGCACCGAGGTCGTGACGTCGCTCTGGGCTAATGGATTCAGCCCGATCATTTGCTCGCTCGCGGTCGACAAGGCGGGTGAGTTGGTGAACTGCAACGCCGATACCGCGGCCGGCGCCCTCGCCGGGGCCCTGGACGCCGACGCCCTCGTCCTGCTGTCCGACGTCGATCAGGTACGCGACGACCCCGATGACCCTTCCACAGCCCTGTCGCGTCTGAGTGCCGCACAACTCTCGGCGCTGCTTGACGGCGGCGCCGCGCGTGACGGTATGGTGCCCAAGTTGAGGGCTGCACTCGACGCACTCGGCGCCGGGGCTCTACGCGTCGTGCTGGCGAACGGCACCCGACACCACGCGCTGCGTGACGCGATGAGCGGCGCTGTTCCCACGACCGAGATCGTGCCATGACCCGGCACTTCGTCACGATCGAGGAGTTGTCGGAGAAGGATCTCGACGCGATCTACCGTTACTCGTGCGCGCCGATCAACGACGAGACCTTGCGGGGCCAGGGGGTGGCCCTGGTCTTCGAACGGCCGAGTCTTCGCACTCGAGCCTCGAGTTCGTCGGCGGTCCACGAGCTCGGTGGCTACGTGACGTTCTTCAGTGACGAGGAGATTGGTCTGGACTCGCGAGAGTCGGCCGAGGACGTCGCGCGCACGCTTGCTCAAATGTACGCAATCAGCGCGCTTCGAGTGCGCGATCATCGCGTGTTTGCGAGGATGCGCTCGGCCACCACCGAGCAGATGTCGCTGATCAACCTGCTGAGTGACATGGCCCATCCCACCCAAGCCGTCGCTGACGTGCTCACGATTGCGGAGCACTTCGCGGGCGGCGACGTTGCCAAGTTGCGTGGTGTCGAGGTCGCCTACGTGGGCGACGCCACCAACGTCACTCGCTCGCTCAGTGTCGCGTTGCTTCGCCTAGGTGCCAACGTCACGGTGGCCGCCCCCGCGGGCTATCAGCTCGCCCACGGCGGCGCCGAGGACCCGTTCACGATTGACCGAGGTTCGTTGACGCTCACGGACTCGGTGCACGACGCCGTGCGAAACGCCGACGTCATCTACACCGACGCGTGGGTCTCGATGGGCTTGGAGTCCGAGACGGCGCAACGCCGTCGCGACCTTGCTCCGTTCCAAGTGAACAACGCGCTTCTGAAGAAGGCCAATCCCGGTGCGGTGGTCCTGCACTGCCTTCCCGCGCATCGCGGCGACGAAATCACCAACGAAGTGATCGATGACGAGAGGTCCCTCGTCTGGCGTCAAGTGTTCCATCGTCGTTCAGCCATGCTGGGCGTCCTTCGCTGGATCAAAAAGGAAGATCATGACTAAGACGCAACGACAGCATCGCATCAATGAACTCCTCGAACGCGAGGTCATCTCGACGGCCGCCCAGATCGTCGTGCGGCTGAACGCGGAGGGAATCGCGGCGACCCAAGCGACGGTGACCCGCGATCTCCAGGAACTCGGTACGGTCAAGATACGCGACGAACACGGTACGCGCCGGATCGTCGTGGGCGGGGCCAGCGTCTCGAATCCGGCCCCGCTCGACCACCTGCGCCGGATGATGGGCGAGTGGGTCGTGTCGGTGGAAAGCTCAGCCAACCTGGTGGTGGTTCGCACACCGCCAGGTTGTGCGCACGTTGTCGCGTCGGCACTGGATCGCAGTGCGCTCGAGGGCGTGCTGGGCAGCGTCGCCGGCGACGACACCATTCTGGTCATCGCGAGCGAGGAACGAGGCGGTGAGAGGTTGGCGCGAGAATTCCGGTCCCTCGCCGGTATCGACGACATGACGGTGACGTCAGTGAAAGGAAGCAATCATGGCTAAGCGAGTGGTGCTCGCCTACAGCGGTGGGCTCGATACATCGGTCGCGGTTCGCTGGATGATCGAGGAGTGGGGCGTCGAGGTCGTCTGCGTGCTGGTGAACGTCGGACAGGACGCCGACAGTTCCGAAGACTTTGAGGACATCAAGGCTCGCGCGATCGCCGCGGGCGCGTTGGAGTGCGTCGTCGTCGACGCACGTCATGAGATGGCAGTAGAGTTCTGCGCTCACGCGATCCACGCGAACGCACTCTACGAGGGGAAGTATCCGCTCGTCTCGGCGTTGTCGCGCCCCGTGATCGTACGCCACCTCGTCGATCAGGCTCGCCGATTCGACGCGAGCGCCGTGGCGCACGGCTGTACGGGCAAGGGCAACGATCAGGTGCGTTTCGAAGTCGGCACCCACGCACTGGCGCCCGACCTCGAAGTGCTCGCGCCCGCGCGAAATTGGGGAATGAGCCGGGCCGATTCGGTGGACTACGCGAAGAAGTGGGATATCCCGATCCGGGCGTCCAAGGAGAAGATCTACTCGATCGACGAGAACCTCTGGGGCCGGGCCATTGAGTGCGGTGACATGGAAGACCCGTGGGCGGCGCCACCCGACGAGCCCTACACCTTGACCAGGATCACCAACGAGCAGCCCGTGGAACTGGTCGTCAGTTTCAAGGCGGGGCTTCCGGTCGCGGTGGACAACGAGCCCTTCGAACTCGCCGATCTCATCAAGACCCTGAATGACCGGTGCGGCGCAACGGGCTTTGGGCGAATCGACATGGTGGAGAACCGACGGGTAGGAATCAAGAGTCGTGAGGTCTACGAGTGCCCGGCCGCCCTCGCGATCATCCGCGCGCACTCGGATCTTGAGGACTTGGTGCTCGAACGAGAGCTCCACCACGAGAAGGCGAGACTCGAGACGCGCTGGGCTGAACTCGTCTACGACGGTATGTGGTTTTCGCCACTGAAGGAAGCGCTGGACTCGTTCATGGTCGACACCCAACGCCACGTGACCGGTGACGTGCGGTTGAACTTCGCGGCTCCGGGCTTGATGCGGATCACCGGGCGGCGCAGTCCGCACGCACTCTACGATCACGGTTTGGCGACCTACGACGCGGCGGACACGTTCCGCCACGCCGACTCCGAAGGGTACGTCAAGATCTACGGCTTGGGCGTGAAGACCTGGGCGGCGCGACAGGGCGCCAAGAACGCCACGCCGCCCAAGCCATGACGCTCTGGAGCGGACGGTTCTCGTCCTCCATGGATACGACACTCTGGGACCTCTCCGAGAGTTACTCGTTCGACCACGTTCTCTACCACCACGACATCCTGGGCTCGAAGGCGCACGTCGTTGGGTTGGAGTCGGCGGGCCTACTCTCGCCCGACGAGGCGCGAGCCCTGCGCGACGCCCTCGACAAGATCGAGGAGGAATTCGACCGTGGTCTCTTTGTGCGATCGGGCAGCGACGAGGACATTCATATGGCCATCGAGCGTCGGGCGACCGAGATGCTCGGCGACCTCGGCGCCAAACTTCATACGGGACGGAGCCGTAATGATCAGGTCGCCACGACGGTTCGTCTGTTCACGCGCGACGCGCTCGGTGAGATCGCCCTTCTGGTCCTGACACTGGTCGAAGAATTGCGAGATCGTGGCGACTCGTATCCAGAGGCGTCGTTGCCGGGTTACACCCACCTGCAGCGCGCCCAGCCGGTACTGCTCAGCCATCACCTCAACGCGCACGCGTGGTCCTTGCTTCGCGACGTGGACCGCTTGCTCGACGCGCGGCGCAGAATGGACGTGTCGCCGCTGGGCGCAGGAGCGTTGGCGGGGACGTCGCTCGCGATCGATCCTCGCGTGCCCGCGGCCGAGATGGGTTTTGGCGAGACGTTTGCTAATTCCATGGATGCGGTGAGTGATCGTGACTTCGTCGCTGAGGCGCTCTTTGACGTGGCGCTCTTAGGAGTACACCTGTCCCGGATGGGTGAAGAATTGGTCTTGTGGACCAGCGCCGAGTTCGATTTCGCCACACTCGGTGACGCCTTTACGACGGGGTCTTCCATGTTGCCGCATAAGAAGAACAGCGACGTCGCCGAGTTGGTCCGCGCGAAGACCGGAAGATTCATCGGGAACCTCACGAGCCTCCTGGTCACCCTGAAAGGACTCCCGCTGTCCTACAATCGCGATCTCCAAGAGGACAAGGAGCCTCTTTTCGATTCCATTGGTCAAGTACGTGTCGCGCTCAAGGCGCTCACGGGTGCGTATTCATCGCTGGTGTTCAACGTGCACGTCGCCGCCACGGCCGCCGCCGATCCCCACCTGGTGGCGATCGACATCGCCGAGCGACTCGTCGAGGAGGGCGTGCCGTTTCGTTTGGCGCACGAGCGGATGGGGCGTCTCGTGGGCGAAGCGGTCGAGCGCGACGTGCCCCTGGTCGACCTGGTGCGCGCCGATGACGACCTGCGCCGTTTCGCGAACCTCTTTGATCCGGGTTCGTCGCTGGTGCAACGTTCGTCGCCCGGTGCCTCGGGACCCTTGGCGAGTGCGACACAGCGTGAGCGGCTCGATAACGCGGTCCAGCACCTGCGCCAGCGCCTGGCCGAGATGGAGAGCCCCGCGCAGTAGCCGACCGATGTCACGGCGTGAACCTACGCTGAGTGGACATGGTTGAACGCTTGCTGACCCCCTCGAAGATCACCGCCTGGCTCGAATGCGCCCATTTCCTTTCGTTGCGAAACCAAGTGGACGCAGGTTCGATGTTCGTGCCGGCGGCTTCTCGAGGTTCATTGGCCGATCTGCTCCTCGAAAAGGGGTCGGCGCACGAACGTGACTGCCTCGAGGACCTCGAGAATCAAGGTAGGTCGGTGTACCAGGTACCGGGTCGACGGCCCGACGAGTCCTTTGACGAGTGGGTCCAACGTGTGGGCAATCCAATGGACGCCGGACACGACGTCATCTTCCAGATGCCGTTCGTCAATGAGGGAATCCGCGGTATCGCCGACTTCCTCGTACGCGTTGAGGATCCGTTGGAGGGTTTTTCGCGCTACGAGCCGATCGACGCCAAACTCACCAGGTCCGAGGGAAAACCTGGTCACGTACTCCAGTTGTGCTTCTACGCTGACGCGATTCACGCGCTGAGCGGGACAGCGCCGCGACGCATGCACCTCTGGCTCGGTACCGGCGCCCAGGAGTCACTGGTCGTCGAACAGTTCCGTCCTTATTGGCGGCGTCTGCGACGACAATTGAGTGCCTTACTCGAACGCGAAGTGGACTTCGACACCCGTCCGGTGCCGTGCGACCACTGCGACTACTGCGAGTTCAAGGATCGTTGCGAACACGAGTGGCGTAGCGCGGACTCCTTGGTCTACGTCGCGAACATTCGAGCCGACGAGCAGGACGCACTCGAGCGGGCCGGCGTGAGAACCGTGGTCGAACTCTCGAGTCGCCGAGAGCCCGTTGTCGCACTTCACGAGGAGAATCTAAGCCGCTTGGTCCGTCAGGCCAACTTGCAAGTGATCTCTCGTGCTCGCCACGATGAGCCGCCCGCGTTCGAGTTGGTCGCGCCCGGTGAGGACCCGGTCTTTGGGCACGGCTTCCAGTTCCTGCCTGCCCCCGACGACGGCGACGTCTTCTTTGATTTCGAGGGACATCCCTTCTGGACGCCCGAACGCGACCTGTTCTTTTTGAGCGGGCTCTACCTACGGGGAGCCGATGGCGAGTGGACGTACGACCAGCGCTGGGCACACGACCTTGAACAGCAGAACGCGATGGTGCGCGAGCTCGTGGAATTCTTCGCCGAGCGCCGCCGCCAGTATCCGTTGATGCACGTGTATCACTACAACCACACCGAACGTTCGGCGCTCGAGCGACTGACCAGGGGGACCGAGAGTGAGGTCCTGCTGACGTCGCTCGTCGACAGCGGTCTCTTCGTCGACCTCTTCGTCGTGGCGAAGAATGCGGTCGTCGTGGGTACCGAGTCGTACGGGCTGAAGCACCTGGAACGTTTGGCGGGCTTCGTTCGACGAGGCGGCATCGAACAGGGCGCCGGAGCGGTCGTCGAGTACGAGCAGTACATGAAGAGCGGCGACGAGACGATCCTCGCCGAGATCGCGGCCTACAACTGTGACGACGTGCGGGCGACGCTGGCGCTGCGTGACTGGCTCGTGAGCCAACGGCCCTCTGACCTTGCCTGGCGCGAGGCAGTACTTGAGACAGAAATCGTCGAGTATGACACCGACGAACTGGTGGCGAGGCTCGAGCACTTCGACGAGGGCAGTCCCGAGCGACTCTTGGGTGACCTCTTGAACTACTGGCGCCGCGAACGATCGGCGAACGTGACGCCCAAGATCGCCGAGGCGAGCGCCGACTTCGCCACGCTGTACGCGAAGCCAGATTTCATCGCGAATCTGCACTTCGAGAGGTTTGAACAGGGTTCGTCTCGAGGTGTGGCCGTGACCGACGCGTTGTTCACCTGGCCCGATCAGACCGTGGACCCGTCTTTCGTGAGCCGCAGTAGCGTCATCTTCATCGGGATCGGCGGTGAACACGGTTTTGGCTACGTGTCACAGGTCGACCTCGATCAGCGAACGCTTCGTCTTCGTTGGCGTGAACGCGAACAAGAGGCGGGCGTCATGCCCGTCGTTCTCACCCTCGACGACTACGTCGGACCTCGTGAGAAACCGGGAGTCCTCGTACACCTGGCCGAACAGGTCCTGAATCCCGACCCCACGGACCCACCGAGTCGGGTATCCATGGCGCTGCTCGCGCGGGAACGACCGAGGTTCCACGACGGACTCGGTCCCGAGGGCGGAGTCTTTCGCGACGATCTTGACGACATGTTGACCTGGGTCGGAGGACTGGACGAAAGTTATGTCGCCATCCAGGGTCCTCCGGGAACAGGAAAGACCTTTAGCGGATCGCACATAATCCACGCGCTGATCCGATCGGGCAAACGAGTCGGCATCACGGCCATGAGTCACGCCGCCATCGACAACCTGTTGAGCGCAACCCTGGACGTGTTCGACCAGGAGGGGGATCGCGATCTCGTGAGGGTGCTTCGTCGTGGTGACAAGCCGCGCTCGGGAGCACTCGAAGGCGTCAAGTACGAGTCGTCAAGTGCCAAAGCCGAGAACGACGAGTACAACTTGGTGGCGGGCACGACGTGGCTGTGGTCGCGCGCAGGAATGCGCCCCTTCCCCGTTGATTTTCTCGTCATCGACGAAGCGGGCCAGCTCGCGTTGGCCGACGCGCTGGCTTCGGCGAACGCAGCACGAAACCTGGTCCTGCTCGGCGATCCCTTGCAGTTGGCGCAGGTCGCTCAGGCCGAGCATCCCGGGGGTTCGGGTTCGAGCGTTCTCGAACACGTACTGGGGAATCACGCAACGCTGCCCGAGCGTGACGGCGTCTTCATTGGGGTCACTCGGCGAATGCACCCGGACGTCTGTGAGTTCATCTCGCGTCAGATCTACGAAGGGCGTCTGACGAGTCACGAAAGCTGTGCTCGCCAACGCACTGTCTTTGGCACCGGTCTTCGATGGCTCGAGGTGCACCACCTCAATCGTTCTACCGAGTCCTTCGAAGAGGTCCAGGTGGTCGCCGAGCAGATTTCCTCAATGATCGGCACCACGTGGATCAATCAGCACGGTGTCGAGTCGCCGCTCAGCGCCGAAGACTTCATGGTCGTGGCTCCCTACAACGATCAGGTGGCTTTGCTGCAGGCATCGTTTCAACGTGATGCTCGCTTAGCCCACGTCCAGGTGGGGACCGTCGACAAGTTCCAAGGACGAGAAGCACCAATCGTGTTCTTCACGATGACGACGTCGTCCGCGGCGGACATGCCACGCGGTCCGGAGTTTCTTTTCTCGCGGAACCGGCTCAACGTGGCGGTGAGTCGGGCGCGGTGTCTGGCGTATCTCGTCTGCACCGAAGAACTGCTCAACTCTCGCGCCAAGACCATCGACGAGATGCGCCTTATTGGAACTCTCAGTGCCTTCGTCGAAGGTGCCGAGCGCTGAGGCGAGTCCTCGCCGAACCATTTTTCGAGGTCGGCGGTGATTTCTCGCCATTGGTCGAGTTTTTGGCCGAAAACCGTACTTTTGGGGTTCGCGGACCTGCTACCATGGTCTTCCCACCAACGGAGACGGGGACCGGGTGCATTTGCAACCCGGTAAACCGCGCTGTTAAGGTGGGCATCCCTGCCGCCAGGGCAACTTGGCGTCAGATTTGCGGGAGAAATCACGCAAAATGGTGTACTTCACACCTCCGACCTCGGTCGCGTGTGTTGTCGCTCCTTGAAAACGGAAGAACGAGAGCCAAAAGCCAGTACGGGCGACGATGAACGGATCTAACCGGACGCGTCGTTCGTCAAAAGAAGTGAGTAGTAGGCAACGAGTCCACCCCGTGGATACTCGTTGTTGTCAGGTGAGTATTAGAGTCGCTCATCTGGCTCTCTGATTCGTAGGGAACTTCGGTTCTTGAAAGATCTTGATGGAGAGTTTGATTCTGGCTCAGAATGAACGCTGGCGGCGTGCTTAATACATGCAAGTCGAACGGAATCCAAGGAGCTTGCTCTTGAAGATTCAGTGGCGAACGGGTGAGTATCACGTGAGCAACCTGCCCCGAAGATTGGGATAACACCGGGAAACCGGTGCTAATACCGAATACCCTTCAATGGTCGCATGACCGATGAAGGAAATGTTTTTTCGCTTTGGGAGGGGCTCGCGGTCCATCAGCTTGTTGGCGGGGTAACGGCCCACCAAGGCTACGACGGATAGCTGGTCTGAGAGGACGATCAGCCACACTGGAACTGAGACACGGTCCAGACTCCTACGGGAGGCAGCAGTAGGGAATCTTGCGCAATGGACGAAAGTCTGACGCAGCAACGCCGCGTGAGGGACGAAGGCTTTCTGAGTTGTAAACCTCTTTCGACAGGAACGATTGTGACGGTACCTGTAGAAGAAGCACCGGCCAACTATGTGCCAGCAGCCGCGGTGATACATAGGGTGCAAGCGTTATTCGGATTTATTGGGCGTAAAGAGCTCGTAGGCGGTTCGACAAGTCGGGTGTTAAACCCCCAGGCTTAACCTGGGGCCGCCACCCGAAACTGTCGTGACTAGAGTTTGGTAGGGGATCACGGAATTCCTGGTGTAGCGGTGGAATGCGCAGATATCAGGAGGAACACCAGTAGCGAAGGCGGTGATCTGGGCCAATACTGACGCTGAGGAGCGAAAGCGTGGGGAGCGAACAGGATTAGATACCCTGGTAGTCCACGCCGTAAACGGTGGGCACTAGGTGTGGGGACTTTTCAACGGTTTCCGCGCCGCAGCTAACGCATTAAGTGCCCCGCCTGGGGAGTACGGTCGCAAGACTAAAACTCAAAGAAATTGACGGGGGCCCGCACAAGCAGCGGAGCATGTGGCTTAATTCGATGCAACGCGAAAAACCTTACCTAGATTTGACATGCTGGGAAAAGCCACAGAGATGTGGTGTCCTTCGGGGCCCAGCACAGGTGGTGCATGGCTGTCGTCAGCTCGTGTCGTGAGATGTTGGGTTAAGTCCCGCAACGAGCGCAACCCTTGTTCTATGTTGCCAGCACGTAATGGTGGGGACTCGTAGAAGACTGCCGGGGTCAACTCGGAGGAAGGTGGGGACGACGTCAAGTCATCATGCCCCTTACGTCTAGGGCTGCACACATGCTACAATGGGCGGTACAGAGGGCTGCTAAACCGCGAGGTGGAGCCAATCCCTAAAACCGCTCTCAGTTCAGATTGCAGGCTGCAACTCGCCTGCATGAAGTTGGAGTTGCTAGTAATCCCGGATCAGCACTGCCGGGGTGAATACGTTCCCGGGCCTTGTACACACCGCCCGTCAAACCACGAAAGTTGGCAACACCCGAAGCCGGTGGCCTAACCGCAAGGAAGGAGCCGTCGAAGGTGGGGTCAGTGATTGGGGTTAAGTCGTAACAAGGTAGCCGTACCGGAAGGTGCGGCTGGATCACCTCCTTTCTAAGGAGCACATCTGTCCACAAGGGACAGACAGCTACCGAGTTGAATGCTGGTTAGTCGGCTACGTGGTCTTGACACCGGGGCCGCAGTCCCAAGTACTTGTACTTCGCACTGCACCCGTCAGGTGACTGCCGCGTAGGTCTGGACTCTCGTCTTCCGTTTTGGAGGGGCGACCCTTCGAATGATGCCCGCTCGGCGGGCCGCTCATTCCTCGACGTTCCCCACCCCGGAGATTGGTGGTGGGTGGAGCGTCGTCGCGCTGATCTTTGAGAATTCTAGAACGAGCACGAGCATCTATATTTCTAAAAATATCAATTTCTCCAAGCTACAAAGAGTCAACGGTGGATGCCTTGGCGTCTAAAGCCGAAGAAGGACGTGGGCGACTGCGATAATCCATGGGGAGCTGTCTACCAAGCTTTGATCCATGGGTGTCCGAATAGGAAAACCTTGCACCCGTTATGGGGTGTAACTCCCGCCTGAATATATAGGGCGGGTAGAGGGAACCGGGTGAATTGAAACATCTCAGTAACCCGAGGAGAGGAAAACAAAAGTGACTCCCTGAGTAGCGGCGAGCGAAACGGGAAGAGCCTAAACCGAGCTGGTGTCAAAGCACTGGGCGTTGCCAGTTCGGGGTTGTGGGATTTACTAGAAGGAACCAGCAACCTTCACAGAGTTACAAAATCGATTCGTAGCAGAACTACCTGGAAAGGTAGACCAAAGAGGGTAATAGTCCCGTACGCGAAACGTTGAGATCTCTGAGTGAACACCCGAGTAACGCCGGATCCGGGAAAGCCGGCGTGAATCTGTCAGGACCATCTGATAAGGCTAAGTACTCATAGACGACCGATAGTGAACAAGTACCGTGAGGGAAAGGTGAAAAGTACCCCGGGAGGGGAGTGAAATAGAACCTGAAACCGTTGATTTACAATCAGTTAGAGAGTCGTCATAGCGTTACGACGCTATGGCCTCGATAGCGTGCCTTTTGAAGAATGAGCCAGCGAGTTGTGGTACGTGGCGAGGTTAACCCGGGAGGGGTAGCCGAAGCGAAAGCGAGTCTGAATAGGGCGTTCAGTCGCGTGCTGCAGACCCGAAGCCGAGTGAGCTAGCCATGGGCAGGTTGAAGCGGGGGTAAAACCCCGTGGAGGACCGAACCCACCTCAGTTGAAAATGAGGGGGATGACCTGTGGTTAGGGGTGAAAGGCCAATCAAACTCGGTGATAGCTGGTTCTCCCCGAAATGCATTTAGGTGCAGCGTCAGTCGTTCAGCATCGGAGGTAGAGCACTGGATGGGCTAGGGGGCCTACAAGCTTACTGACCCCAACCAAACTCCGAATGCCGATGCTCCAGAGACTGGCAGTGAGACCACGGGGGATGAGCTTCGTTGGTCGAGAGGGAAACAGCCCAGATCTACAGCTAAGGCCCCAAATTCTGGACTAAGTGGAAAACGATGTGAGAACGCTCAGACAGCCAGAAGGTTGGCTTAGAAGCAGCCATCCTTTAAAGAGTGCGTAATAGCTCACTGGTCGAGTGGTCTTGCGCGGATAATGTAACGGGGCTCAAGTCCAGAGCCGAAGCTTAGAATTGCGCATTTATGCGTAGTGGTAGGGGAGCGTCGAATTCGCAGTGAAGCGGAGGTGTAAACCTACGTGGAGCGTATTCGAGTGAGAATGCTGGTATGAGTAGCGAGAGAGGGGTGAGAAACCCCTCCGCCGTAAGCCCAAGGGTTCCTGGGGAAGGCTAATCCCCCCAGGGTAAGTCGGGAGCTAAGGCGAGGCCGAGAGGCGTAGTCGATGCACAACAGGTTGATATTCCTGTACCACCGTGTCCACGCCCATTCCAAGATGGGGGTACTAAGGGGCTGATCTTCGGATCGAACTGACCAACCCCGTGGAGGAAAGCGAAGGAGGGACGGAGGAGGATAGGTGAGCCCAGGCGTTGGTTGTCCTGGGGTAAGTGTGTAGGGCGAGGTGTAGGTAAATCCGCACTTCATGATGCCTGAGACACGATGCCGAGCCATTAGGCGAAGTCACTGATTCCATGCTCCCAAGAAAATCTTCTAGCGAGTTGACACGGTGCCCGTACCCCAAACCGACACAGGTGGGCGGGTAGAGAATACCAAGGCGATCGGGAGAACTGTGGTTAAGGAACTCGGCAAAATGCATCCGTAACTTCGGGAGAAGGATGGCCTTACTAGCGTGTAGGACTTCGCGTCCGAAGCGCGAGAAGGTCGCAGAGAATTGTGGGAAGCGACTGTTTACCAAAAACACAGGAGCGTGCTAAGTCGTAAGACGCCGTATACGCTCTGACGCCTGCCCGGTGCTGGAAGGTTACGGGGACTGGTCAGCTCTTTTGAGCGAAGC
>CAWKGL010000001.1:0-142928 GCA_963849155.1 uncultured Acidimicrobiaceae bacterium | reverse complement strand
TAGGAACCTAAGCCCCAGTAAACGGCGGCCGTAACTATAACGGTCCTAAGGTAGCGAAATTCCTTGTCGGGTAAGTTCCGACCTGCACGAATGGCGTAACGACTTCCCAACTGTCTCAACCACAGACCCGGCGAAATTGAAGTACGAGTAAAGATGCTCGTTAGCTGCATCAGGACGGAAAGACCCCGTGCACCTTTACTACAACTTGATGTTGGGTTTTGGTTTAGTTTGTGTAGGATAGCTGGGAGGCTTTGAAGCATCGGCGCTAGTCGGTGTGGAGCCAACGTTGAAATACCAGCCTTTCTACGCCGGAACCCTAACCTTGGTCCGTAATCCGGATCAGGAACAGCGTCAGGCGGGTAGTTTGACTGGGGCGGTCGCCTCCTAAAATGTAACGGAGGCGCCCAAAGGTTCTCTCAGGCTGGTTGGCAATCAGCTGTTGAGTGCAATGACACAAGAGAGCTTGACTGCGAGACCTACAAGTCGAGCAGGTACGAAAGTAGGGCATAGTGATCCGGCGGTTGCTTGTGGAAGCGCCGTCGCTCAACGGATAAAAGGTACGCCGGGGATAACAGGCTTATTTCCCCCAAGAGTCCATATCGACGGGGAAGTTTGGCACCTCGATGTCGGCTCGTCGCATCCTGGGGCTGAAGCCGGTCCCAAGGGTTGGGCTGTTCGCCCATTAAAGCGGTACGCGAGCTGGGTTCAGAACGTCGTGAGACAGTTCGGTCCCTATCCGATGCAGCCGTAAGTGAATTGAGAAAGGTTGTCCCTAGTACGAGAGGACCGGGACGAACGCAGCTCTCGTGTGACAGTTGTCCTGCCAAGGGCATGGCTGTTTAGCGACCTGCGGGTGGGATAAGCGCTGAAAGCATCTAAGTGCGAAGCCCGTTTCAAGATAAATTCACTCACTGGGTTAACCAGGTAAGGCCCGTGGCGAGATCACCACGTTGATAGGCCGGAAGTGTAAGTGCGGTAACGCATTCAGCTGACCGGTACTAATCGGCCGAGGGCTTGGAGTTTGATGTTCGTGCTCGTTCTAGGACGCTCAAGGAGCGGGTTCGCCCGTTCTGATCGACGATGAGTCGGTCGAGCGCATGGTTTCCGGTGGTTATGGCGGTGGAGATATACCTGTTCCCATTCCGAACACAGCAGTCAAGCCCACCAGCGCCGATGGTACTTGGGGGTTCCCCCCTGGGAGAGTAGGTCGCCGCCGGGATTTCTTGAAGAGCCCCCACCATTCGGTGGGGGCTCTTCGCATTCTCGTTCACTGCGCGTGACGCTCAACCAACCTGGTCGAGGAACGCGAGCACCGCCTCGTTGGTCTCGGCACTGCGTTCTTGTTGGATCCAGTGTCCCGCGTCGTCGATGACCGTCACGCCTCGAAAGTCGCTGAAGAGTCCCTCCATCTTCTCCGCCGCTCCCGAGGTGAGCAGTCGCACGGGGTCGAGTGACCCGGTCAGAAAGCCAATCGGCATGGAGATGTCCGATGTCGCGACCTCGTGGGTGCGGCGCCAGTTGCGATCCATGTTCCGATAGAAACTGAGGGGCCCGAAGAATCCGCTCTCCTCGAAGGCGTCCACGTAGGCGTCGATGTCGGCGTCGCTCAACCAGGCTGGTAGCGGATCAGGAGCCGCGGCGAGCGTGTCGAGCAGTCGCGTGCCCTCGCGCGGCGCGGGCTGGAACGCGAGTCCACTCCTCATCCCTTCGCCCGAGGCGCTGTAGAGGAAGTCGCGCAGGAAGCGTCGCGTGTTCGACTCGAGTTCCGCCTCGGCGACGCCGACTTCCTGGAAGTAGTTCATGTAGAAGAACTGGTCCGCGAAGATCGCCTCGTAGAGTTCAATCGGCGGCCCGGGAGCGCGTAGGAAGGGCACGCTCATGTTGTAGAGCCACGACATCCGATCCGGGTGCAGGCACGCCATGTCCCACAGCGCGAGAGCACCCCAGTCGTGGCCAACGAATCCCGCACGGTCGTAACCGAAATGGTCGAGCAGGCTACAGAGGTCGGCGCTCAGTCGGTCGGTGCCGTAGGCGTCGACCGACGAGGGCACGCAGCTCTGGCCGTAGCCGCGCCAGTCCAGGGCGATCGCGCGACGGCCCGCGTCGCCGAGAGCCTTCAATTGGTGGCGCCACGAGTACCACGTCTCGGGAAAGCCGTGGCACAAGACGACGGGATCGCCGGTGCTCGGACCGGCGCAGACCACGTGGACGGTGACCTCACCGAGTTCGAGTTGCTGGTGTTCAAAGGAGTTCATGCTCGCCTCCGGGTCGCTGTCCAAGAACCTAACCGCCCCGGCGCGCGCCCGTCGAGCGTTCGTCGCGCGGGCGATGTCTTCGAGGTCCGGACGCCGAGCCCGGAAGACGAGGTCTCGCGCTCTATGCTCATAATGTACGAACTGGAGAATTAGGACCACGTCGGCGCGATGCCAGAGCCATCGAGCCAGACGTGGGGCGACACCAACACTTGGACCGAGGCGAGCACCAGAGGAGGGGCATGACGTTGGAGAAAGAGGTTTCGCCGCCGAGCGAACGGCGGCTGCGCGATCCAGAGCGTACGAAGGAGGAGATCCTGCGCGTCTCGACTCAGGAGTTCGCCGAACGAGGATTCGCCGGCGCGCGCGTGGACGAGATCGCGAACCAGACGCGCACGACCAAGCGAATGATCTACTACTACTTCGGGTCAAAGGAGCGGCTCTACCTCGCCGCACTAGAGAGGGCCTATGAGGACATTCGAGTGACCGAGGCCAACGTGGACGTGCACAATCTCGATCCGATCACCGCGGTGCGTACGCTGGCCGAACAGACCTTCGATCGCCACGAGGCGAATCCGAACTTCAGCCGACTGATCAGTCAAGAGAACGTGCAGAAGGCGCAATTCGTCACCGCGGCCAGCGGGTTTCCCGGACTCGATCGTCCGATCATCAAGATGCTCCACGAGGTACTCGAACGAGGCACCGAAGAGGGCGTGTTCGTTCGCCAAATAGACGTGCTGGATCTTCACATGCTCATCAGCTCGTTCTGCTTCTTTCGAGTGAACAACCGCTACACGTTCGCCGCCAGCTTCGGCCGCAACCTCATGGACCCGGATCGACGTTCGATGTACCGCCAGATGATCGGCGACGTCGTCGTCGACTACCTCACGACACCCGAGACCTCCGGCGGCACCACGACACGGCGAGGTTAGGACTGGCGAACGCGGTCAGTCTCGAGTTGCTCCTGCAACGCGCCTAGCACCCGGTAGCAGTCCAGGACCGAGCGGATCGAGGAATTCGGTTCGTCGTGCTCGATGATGGCTCGCACGAACTCTCGGTCTTGCAGCTCGATGCCGTCAAGGGACACCGCGACGTCCGAGACGTCGATGGTCTCGTCGTAGCCGGTCACGAGGTCGTCGTAGCGCGCGACGTACGTACCATTGTCACAGATGTAGCGAAAGAACGTGCCCAGTGGTCCTTCATTGTTGAAACTGAGCGACAAGGTGCAGAGTTGACCCGAACCAGTGCGCAGTTGGATGGACATGTCCATGGGAATGCCCAGATCCGGGTGGTCGGGCCCCGCAAGGACGTGGGCCACCTCGATGGGTTCACCGCACTGGTAGGCGAAGAGGTCCACCGTGTGCGCGGCGTGGTGCCACAACAAGTTGTCCACCCAACTGCGCGGTTGGCCAAGGGCGTTGGTGTTAGTGCGGCGAAAGAAGTACGTCTGCACGTTGAGCTGCTGAAGGCGCAGTTCGCCTCTCAGGACGCGTTGATGGATCCACTGATGTGAGGGGTTAAAGCGGCGGGTGTGACCCACCATGCAGACCAAGTCGTTCTGGTCCGCCACCGACGCCACCTCGAGCGCGTCCTCGAGCGAGTCGGCGAGGGGGATCTCGACCTGGACGTGTTTGCCCGTGCGAAGTGCTGCGATTGACTGGCGCGCGTGGAGTTGGGTCGGTGTACAGAGGATGACGGCGTCGACGTCGCTCGAGTTCAGAGCGTCGTCGAGTTCGGTTGAGGCGAACGCCGCCCCGTATTTCTTGGCGACGTCTTGGGCTTGTTCGAGCGTGCGACTGATGACCGCAGTGATCGTCACGTCCTTGATTCGCGCGAGGGCGTCGAGATGTTTGATGCCGAACGCTCCGGCTCCGGCGACGGCGACTCTCACGGTTCATCCTCCTCGAGTGGTGATTCAAGAATGAGGTGTCCGACCGCGGTGTTCGAGGCGGGCACGTGGTAGAAGCGGTGCAGTTCCTGACAACGGCTGCTGAGAGCGCCGCGCATGATCAGCCACATCACCAATTCGATCCCCTCCGAACCGGCTTCACGAAGGTATTCGAGGTGGGTTATCGATCGCAGCGCCGAGGGGTCTGCGTTCATCTTGTCCAGAAACGCGTTGTCGAAGGGTTGGTTGATGAGTCCAGCCCGAGGACCCTGGAGTTGGTGGCTCATTCCGCCCGTGCCCCACACCTGGACGTTGAGGTCCTCGTCGTAGTTCAAGACCGCGCGGCGAATCGCCTGGCCCAACTGGTAGCACCGCTCACCGGTGGGCGGCGGATACTGCACGACGTTCACCGCGATGGGTACCACCCGCACGGGCCACGCGTCGACGCGTCCGAACATGAGCGAGAGGGGCACGGTGAGTCCGTGGTCGACTTCCATCCGGTTCATGACGGTCATGTCGAACTCGTCGAGGATGAGCGACTGGGCGAGGTGACACGCCAAGTCAGGGTGACCGATAACCGTCGGCACCGGTCGGGGGCCGAACCCCTCGTCGGCGATCGCGAACTCGTCCGCACAACCAATGGCGAAAGTGGGGATGCACTCGAGTGAGAACGCCGTCGCGTGGTCGTTGTACACGAGGATCACCACGTCGGGTTGCTCCTCGGCGATCCACTTCTTGGACCATTCGTAACCGGCGAAGACCGGTGACCAGTAGTCACTCTTCTCCTCACCCCGGTCGAGGGCGGCACCGATGGCGGGAACGTGGCTCGTCGTCACGCCCGCGGTGATTCGCGCCACGATTAGTTCCCTTCCCGCTTCGAGCGGACACCGTCGGGGGAACGCCCTCCGTGGAGCATCATGGCGGCGTACTCCTCGACCGACATGCCCGCCATCGACGCGGCCGCCGTCTGAAAGCTCTGCCCGTCACTAGCGAAGATCTTGGCCAGGAAGTAGATGTTGCCGCCGAGCGCGATCATGGCGTTGTAGTCGCGCGCGAGCACGGCCGCCTTCTGGGCCTCGGTCATCGGCCACTGGTCGAGGTAGGCCCGTTCGTCCTGCTTGAATCGCTCGCGGTTGGCGGCACTCTTGAGGCTCATGCAGAATTGGTTGAGGTGGAAACCCTGGTGCGATCGCTCAGCGGTGAACACGGTCGTGCCGGGTATGTCGTCGAAGACGGTGTTGTCGACCATTGAGTCAATCCTTCCAGTACAGACGCATGGGATTGTCCACCAGCAGTCGCTGCTGGAGGTCGGGAGTCGTGGCGATGCTCGGGATGAAATCGACCAGTTTCCCGTCGTCGGGCATGAAGGATTTTAGGTTCGGGTGGGGCCAGTCCGTGCCCCAGAGCACGCGGTCGGGAAAGGCGTCGATGACCCGGCGATAGAACGGCACGGTCGTCGAAAATCCCGCAAGTCCGTTGTTGCTGAGCCGTTCGGGACACGTGACCTTGGCCCAGACGGTCGGATTCTCCTCCATGAAACGCACGAAGAGGTTAAACGACTCACCATCCACGGGTTGCGAGACGTCGGGACGCCCGAGGTGGTCGACCACGAGCACGGTCGGGAATGAGGTGAAGAGTGCCCACTTCTCAGCGAGGTCCTGCGCTTCGAAGTACACGACGACGTGCCAACCCAGGGGCGCGATCTTCTCGACGATCCGCTGGTAGTACTCGTCTTCTTCGGGGTCGACGAGGCGGCGAACGTAGTTGAACCTCACCGCGCGCACGCCCGCGTCGTGGAGTTCTCCGAGTAGCTGATCACTGGCCGATGGTTCGATGGTCGCCACGCCTCGCGCGAGGCCGTTGGACGCGCGCAGGGCATCGACCATGGCGTCGTTCGTCGAACCGTGGCACGTGGCCTGGACGATGACGTTGCGCGTGAAGCCGAGGTGATCGCGCAGCGCGAAGAGCTGGTCCTTTCCCGCGTCGCACGGCGTGTACTTGCGCTCCGGCGAGAACGGGAACTCGTTTGCGGGACCGAACACGTGACAGTGCGCGTCCACGGCGCCGTCGGGCAAAACGAACGATGGCGTTGACGGCTGGGGATCGAAGTAGAGCCAATCGGGGTCCACCACGAACGTCGTCATCGTCCTTGCCGTTCGAGTTGGCGACCGAGTCGAGGATAGACGCGACGGGCGTTACCCGAATAGACCTTCTCTCGATCCTCGCTGGTCAGCTTGGCGGCGTCCACGTAGCGCTTCGTGTCGTCGAAGTAATGGCCGGTCGTCGGATCGATGCCCCGGACCGCGCCGACCATTTCTGAACCAAAAAGGATGTTCTCGACGTCGATGACGTCAAAGAGCAGGTCGATGCCGGCTTGGTGGTAGACGCACGTGTCGAAGTAGACGTTACCCATCAGGTGCGTTCGTAGGTCGGGCTTGTCCAGCATGTCCGCGAGTCCGCGGTACCGACCCCAGTGGTAGGGGACGGCTCCGCCACCGTGGGGGATGACAAAACGAAGGTCGGGAAACGAACCGAACAGGTTGCCCTGGAGTAACTGCATGAAGGCGGTGGTGTCGGCGTTCATGTAGTGCGCGCCCGTCGCGTGAAAATTGACGTTGCAACTGCTCGAGACGTGGATCATGGCCGGAACCTCGAGTTCGACCATTGCTTCGTAGAGGCCGAACCACGACTGGTCGGTGATTGGAGGGCCATTCCAGTTGCCGCCGCTTGGGTCGGGGCTGAGATTGAGCCCGACGAAGCCGAGATCGTCGACGCACCGGCGAAGTTCGGCGATGGAATGATCGGGCGGAGCACCGGGCGACTGGGGGAGTTGACACACGCCGACGAACGTGGTGGGGAAGAGCTCGACGACGCGGGCGATCAAGTCATTGCACGCGCGCGACCACGCGAGGCTTACGGCCTCGTCGCCGACGTGGTGTTCCATCGCCGATGCACGAGGCGAAAAGATCGTCATGTCCGCGCCGCGTTCACGCAGTAATCGCAACTGATTCGTCTCGATGGTCTCGACGATCTCGTCGTCGGAGATGACGGGATACGAAGGGTAGGGCTCGCCGGCTTTGAAGGCGGCAACCTGGGCCGCTCGCCACAACGCGTGCGCGTCGGGCGCCGTGGTGTAGTGGCCGTGACAGTCAATGATCATCGCGATTCCAAACCGCGCGCGGCACGAATACCTGACCCCTCATCAACAACCGTGCGGTGCGCAAGAGCGCCGCGGAGTTGACGCGGACTTCGCCACCGTCGGTGACGACGTCCAGCGTGATATCGAAGTAGCCCGAAGGGTGCTCGATCTGCAGCGTGGTCTCGCCGGACTCCACGTGCAGACCACACAAGTCGTTCGCCACCGAACCGGGCAAGAGGCTCGCGGTAGCGACCGATACCGCCCCAAAGACACCGATGGCCTCGTGGACGCGCTGGGGGATGAACGTTCGCGTCGTGAGGACGCCGCCGTGTTCAGCCTTGGCGAGCAGGCTCATCTTGGGTACCGTCTTCGCGCGAACGTCACCGAGGTTCATCAATTCGCCGGCGCGCAGACGGAGCTCCTCGACTCGCTCGCACACCGCGGCGTTCGCCTCGATCGCCGCCGGATCCTCGTATCCGGTCAAGCCAACGTCGGACGCGCGCAGGCACACGACGGGCATACCGTTATCGACGCACGTGATCTCGACGCCGTCGACGAGGTCGACGACATGACCGGTCGGCAGCAGGCTGCCACACGTGGAACCCGCGATGTCCAAAAAGTCGATGGGAATCGGCGCGGCACTGCCCGGTACGCCGTCGATGCGTGCGTCGCCGTCATAGCGAACACGGCCCGATGGTGTTTGGATCCGCGCAACTGCGAGGCTTTCGGTGTTCTCCATCCAGATGCGTACCGGTGTGACGTCGCCGGTGGTCTCGACGAGGCCTTCTTCCAGGGCGAACGGTCCAACGCCGGCGAGCAGGTTGCCGCAGTTCTGATTGTCAGAGACCTCGGCGCGGTCGGGCCACACCTGCAAGAAGAGATAATCGACGTCCGCGTCGGCTCGAGCGGATCGCCGCACGACGGCGACCTTGGAGGTCAGTGGGTGACCGCCACCAACGCCATCGATCTCGCGCACGTCGGGCGAGCCCATCGCGGCGAGCAGTACGCGGTCGCGCGTCGCGCTCTCTGTCGGCAGGTCCTCGGCGCGGAAGTAGAGACCCTTGGATGTGCCACCTCGAATGAGTGACGACGCGATGGCGGTTTGGTTGATCACTCGTTCTCGATTTCCACGTACCGCAGTCCACGGTCGCGAAGCTTGTCGCGCATGCCGTAGATGTCCAATCCAAGTTCACCCGCCGCCAAACGAGAGCGCTTTTCGGATTCGTTCTCTTCTCGGGTCCGGCATTGGGCAAGGACGTCTGTCACCTCGTGACGCCCCACGACGACGACGCCGTCGTCGTCGGCGACGACGACGTCGCCGGGGCCGACGAGAGTTCCCGCACAGACGATCGGCACTTGAACGTCTCCTAGAGTCTCCTTCACCGTGCCCTGGGCCGAGATGGTCTTCGACCAGACCGGAAAACTCATTTGCGTCAGTTCGGCCACGTCACGGACGCCTGCGTCGATGACGAGGCCCCGCACGCCTCGGGCCCGGACACTGGTGGCGAGCAGTTCGCCGAAGTAGCCGTCGTCACACGGGCTGCTTGGTGTCACGACGAGAATGTCACCGGGTTGTGCTTGCTCGACGGCGACGTGGATGCTCCAGTTGTCGCCCGGTGCCACCACGCAGGTCAACGCGTTGCCCGCCACTCGTACCGGTCGAAAGATGGGTCGAAGACGCGCGTCGAGCAGCCCGCGACGCCCTTGCGCCTCGTGAATCGTGGCGACGCCGAACTGGCCGAGTTGATCCACGAGGTCGAGTGGGGTGCGAGCGGTGTTCGTGACCACGACTGCCATATCGCTTCCCCCTCTGTCGGCTGGTCATCCCCTCGAGACGTCGGGGATGTAATTAACCGAACAGTACACTACAAGATAGAGTGCAGGAAAGGATTTTGGCCCACTGGCGGCCCACGGATTCGCAGGAGGGGGACCGAAGCGTGAAGGAATTACGCACCAACGTGGCCATCGTCGGGGCCGGGCCGGCGGGATTGCTACTGGGGCACATGCTTCAACAGCGCGGGATCGACAGCGTCATTCTCGAGCACCGCAGCCGTGAGTACGTCGAAAAACGGGTTCGCGCGGGTGTCATCGAATTCGGGATCGCCAATCTCCTCGAGGAAGTCGGTGCCGGCGAGCGCATGCGTCGAGAGGGTCTCGTTCATCGGGGGATCGAACTTCGCTTCGAACGTCGTGCGCATCGTGTTCCCTTGAGCGATCTGGCCGATGGTCGCGCCTACACGGTCTACGGTCAACAAGAAGTCGTCAAGGACCTCATCGACCTGCGACTGGCCTACGACGCACCGTTGTTCTTCAATACCGAAGTCACGAGCGTCGAGGACCTGACGAGCGAGTCGCCCTTCGTGTTGGCGGACAATGAGGGTCAATCGCTAAAGGTGCGCGCTGACTTCATCGCTGGCTGCGACGGCTCGTTCGGCGCGTCGAGTCGATCGATACCGGGGGACGTGCTTCGCCGGCACGAGCGCGTCTACCCGTTCTCGTGGCTCGGCATCCTCGCGCAGGCGCCGCCGGCGACTGAAGAGTTGATCTACGGTCGCCACGAGAACGGCTTCGTGTTGTACTCGATGCGTTCACCGACGATCAGCCGGCTGTATCTGGGCGTGCGACCAGACGACACACTCGAGCGATGGAGTGACGAGCGGATCTGGGACGAGCTGTCCCTTCGCCTCTCGACCGACGAACGCCCTGAGGTGAATCGGGGTCCGATCCTCGACCGGGGGATCACGGCGATGCGGAGTGTCGTCGTCGAACCCATGCGATACGGTCGACTCTTTCTCGCGGGCGACGCGGCGCACATCGTGCCGCCTACGGGCGCCAAGGGGATGAACCTCGCGCTGGCCGACGTGCGTGTCCTCACCGAAGCGCTGAACGCGTACTACGAGAAGAAGGACGAATCACTCTTGGACACCTATTCCGCGACGTGCCTGGAACGTGTCTGGCGGGCCGAGGAGTTCTCGAACTACATGACCCAGATGCTTCATCCACACTTCGACGATGATTTCGAGAACGGTATCCAGCTCGCTCGCTTGCGCCAGGCAACCCAAACCCGAGAAACGGCCACGGTTCTCGCGCGCAACTACGTCGACCTGAATTCGCTCTAGCGGACAGTGGAAGGTACGGAATCGTAGTGTGAGGATTTGCGCTCGGTTTCAATGAAATAAGTGGAAAACTCAGATTGTGCTCGTAATGTACGGACCGGTGTGTTAAAAATCTGAGTACAGGAGTGAGGGCGGGCGCCCGAAGGTGGACCGCTCGTGCGTTGTAAGTGGTTAGCAAGACAGAAGTGGATGTCAGTCGAAGATTGAACATCAAAACAGTGATTTGTACTAGGGGGAACATATGAGACGAAGTAAGGGGAAGCTGGCGACCATCGCACTCGCGTTTGCGGCGATCGTCGGTTCGACGGTGACCGTCGGACTGGTGGGAGTCCAGTCCAGTGGTGCCGCCACGGCGTCAACGTGGGTCATTGGCAACATCGGCACCTACAGCGGCAGTAACTCGTCGAACTTCATCGGCGGCAACTTGTCGCTCGAGGCATGGGTCGACTACACGAACGCCCACGGAGGGATCAACGGCCACAAGGTCAAGTTGATCGTGAAGGATGACGGTGGCTCGCCGTCCACTGCGCTCAACGACGTGAAACAGTTGGTCAATGACGACCACGTGCTGGCGATCGTCGCGGACAACAGTGGTGAGGACGCGAGTTTCAATACGTACCTCGCGAACGCGAACGTGCCGGTGATCGGTGGTAGTACGCCCTTGCCGAGCTTCTTCACCGAGAAGAACTACTTCCCGGTCGGCGCGACGTCAAACGAGTCCGTTCCGGACCTCTTGCTCTACGCCAAGAACGTGCTGCACCAGACAACCGGTGCGTACCTGTACTGCGTGGAGGCACCGGTCTGCTCTCAGTTGCTACCGGTGTACCAGGCCGCCTACACCGCCATCGGCGGCACGCTGGCGGTGTCGGAGACCACGTCGGTTGGTGACGCGAACTTTGACTCGCAGTGCCTCGCCGCGCAGAGCGCGAAGGCCCAGGACCTCGAGTTCGTGGGTCCGTCCTTCGAATTGCCCGGAATCGCGTCGGACTGCAACTCGTTGGGTTACGACCCGACCTTGTTGAACGAGGACGTGGTCTTGACGCCGGCGCTCGCCGCGCAACTCGGTAATTCCGCGGCGGTGTTTGCGGCCGACGCCTTCCCGTTCACGGCGTCGTCTTCGGCTGCCGCGGTGTATCGGGCCTCGCTGGTGAAGTACGAGCCGTCCGTGCTCAACTCGAAGACCTTCACCCAGGACGACGCAGACTCGTGGGCGTCGGGCGAATTGTTCGAGGCGGCGGCCAAGGCGGGCCACCTCGGCAACAACCCAACGAGGGCCCAGGTCTTCGCTGGCCTCTACGCGCTCAAGGGTGCGACGCTGGGTGGACTCACCCCGCCGCTCACCTTCACTAAGAACAAGCCGAACTCGGTGAGCTGCATCTTCATTGTTGACGTGGACGCGGGCAAGATCACGCTGCCCCAGGGGTTGACGCCGTACTGCCCGGCTACGTGAGTTGTTCAGTCGGGGGACCGCGGTAGTCGGTCCCCGCCTGAGTCCGAAGAAAGAAACATGACCCGACGATGAGAAAAGAGAGCGAATGATACTCCCGTTTCTCATCGTCGGCGTCGTGTCGGGCTCGATCTACGGCATGGCCGCAGTCGGCCTGGTCTTGAGTTATCGCACGTCGGGAATCTTCAACTTCGCCCACGGCGCTCTCGCGACCCTCGCGGCGTACGTGTTCTACTGGCTTCACGATGCGCACGGCATGCCCTGGCCCTACGCCGCGGTCATCGCCGTGGTGCCGCTCAGCATCGCGCTCGGCTTCAGTCTCGAACGCTTCGCGCGGGTACTCGCACGTTCGAGCCTGATCCTCCAGGTGGTGGGAACAGTCGGGCTGTTGCTGATCATCGAGGCCGCGTGCACGCAGTGGTACGGCTCGAATGGTTCGTTCTATCCGGCGTTCCTCTCGCTGCACACCTACGCCATCGGCGGCACGTTCATCACGCTCAGCGACATCATCATCGTGGCCATCTCGGTCATCTCGACCGTCTTGTTGTCGGCGCTCCTCAAGTTCACGCGATTGGGAACCGCGATGCGTGCGGTGGTCGATGATCCGGATCTTCTGTCGATCGCGGGGATAAACCCCGTGAGCGTACGGCGAGCCGCGTGGGTCATCGGGAGCTTCCTCGTGACCCTTTCGGGCTTGCTGCTCGCACCCAATCTCGGCCTTGACGCGACGTCACTGACCCTCCTGGTCGTCCAGGCGTTCGGCGCGGCCGCCATCGGGCGATTCCACAGCCTGCCCTGGACGTGGGTGGGAGGCGTCGTCATCGGGGTTACTTCGAGTGTCGCCACCAAATACTTCACGTCGGTGAACATCTTCTCGGGTCTTCCTTCGGCCATCCCGTTCATCATCCTCTTCGGCGTGCTCATCCTCGTGCGCCAACAGCGGGCGATCGATTCCTCGACGCGGCGCGCGAGTCGTGAACTCGCTCCCACGAACCTTCCGATCCCTTTCCAGCTTTCGGGAGCGGTGGTCGTGATCGGGGCGTTGATCGCCGTCCCCTTCGTCTTCCCGGACTACCTCACCGCCTGGATGGGCGTGCTGACCGACGTGATGCTGCTGAGCTCACTTGGACTGCTCGTGAGGATCTCACGTCAGGTATCGCTCTGTCAGATCACTTTCGCCGCCATTGGCGCCGTGGCCTTCTCTCGTTTCGCCAGCGCGGGCGTGCCGTGGCTCATCGCGTTGTTCCTGGCCGGGCTCTTCGTGGTGCCGATCGGCGCGCTGCTGGCGTTCCCCGCCGTGCGACTCTCTGGTCTGTACCTGGCCCTGGCGACGTTGGGTTTCGGACTCCTCGTCCAAACCATGTTCTACGACTCGTCGTGGATGTTCGGGATTGAGAACTTGGGGATCCCGATGCCGCGTCCGCACGTAAGTTGGCTTCCCGTCAGCAGCGACCGGGGATTCTATTTCCTGCTCTTGTTCTTCGTCGTGAGCGCCACGGTGGGAAGCGTCTGGCTCATTCGTGGACGACTGGGCGGACTCCTTCGCGTACTCGGCGAATCGCCGCTCACGCTCGAGGCGTTCGGCGTCAACACCCTCGTGACGCGAGTCCTGGTGTTCTGTCTGTCGGCGTTCCTCGCGGCGGTGGCCGGTGCACTGTCGGGCAGCGCTCTGGGCACCGCGACCGGTCAGAACTTCGAACCACTGACCTCGCTGAGTCTCTTCGTCATCGTGGTGATTGCCGCCTTCGGCGAGCCCTGGTTCGCCCTCTTCGGTGCGCTGTTGGTGGGTCTGATCCCCGCGTACTTCACGTCCCAGTCGGCGACGAACATACTCCAGGTCGCTTTCGGTCTCGGCGCGTTCACCTACTCGCTGGGACTCGTGCCCAAGCGACCCCGGTTCATCGAACGCTTGGCCCAGTCAACGGGCACGAGAGCAAGGGATCGCGTCTCAAACTCGCCACCGGTCGGCGATGATCGCACTGGTCTCGCGACGACTCTTGACGCGAACGAGGTGACGGTCCGATTCGGGGGCTTGGTCGCGGTTGACAACGTCAGCGTGAAGGCCCGCACCGGTACCGTCACGGGCGTCATTGGTCCCAACGGAGCGGGCAAGACCACGCTGTTCAACGCCTGCTCGGGTCTCAACGCGCCGAGTTCGGGCACGATCGTCTTGGGCGAGAACGACGTCTCGGCGCGTCGGCCTTCGGTGCGCGCGCGACTCGGACTCGGGCGCACCTTTCAACAAGTCCAGCTCTGCGATTCGCTGAGCGTCGAGGAGAATGTTCGGATCGGAGCAGAGGGCGGACTCGTCGGAGCCAGCGCGTTTCGCCACGTCTTTCGCAGCCGAACCCAAAGCCAGCTCATCGCGGGTCGGAGCCGCGAGGCACTGCAGCTGGTTGGGATCGAGGACCTCGCGCACCGGCCCGTCAGCACGCTTCCCACCGGACAACGTCGCCTGGTCGAGCTCGCGCGTTGCCTCGCGGGACAGTTCACGATCTTGCTGCTCGACGAGCCCTCGTCGGGACTCGACGCACAAGAGACGAGCGATTTCGGCGCGCTGTTGCGTCGAGTGGTCGCCCAGCGCGATATCGGTATCCTGCTCATCGAGCACGACCTGTCGCTCACCATGAACGTGTGTGACGAGTTGTACGTGCTGGACTTCGGAAGCCTGATCTATCACGGTACCCCCGAAGACGCGCGCACGTCGCCGAGCGTGCAGGCGGCTTACCTGGGTGACGCGGTGTTGCAATCATGAGCGAGTCGCTCGCCACCGAGCTCGAAGTGGGGACCGACGCGGCGCTCGCGACGCCACCGGTCCTATCGATGGTCGGCGTGGGAGCTTCCTACGGCGAAACAACGGTGTTGCGCGATTTCAATCTCGAAGTTCCCCAACGCTCGGTGGTGACACTCCTCGGACCCAACGGAGCCGGTAAGACGACCGTGATGCGATTGGTCTCGGGAACGTTGCGCCCGACCGCGGGCCGGATCGCGGTGAACGGCGATGACGTGACCCACGTCGCCGCTCATCGCCGGGCGGCCCAAGGCGTGTGTCTGATTCCCGAGGGTCGAGGTATCTTTCGTTCTTTGAGCGTGCGCGAGAACCTCGACCTCTTTCGTCCCACCACGTCGCGTGATATCTCCCTCGACGAGGTGCTGACGGTGTTCCCGGTACTCGCGGCCCGACTCGGCCAGGTCGCGGGAACGCTTTCGGGCGGTGAGCAACAGATGCTCGCGCTGTCGCGTGCCTTCTTCGCCAAACCCCAGATCGTGCTGGTAGACGAAGTATCCATTGGTCTGGCGCCCAAGGTTGTCGATCAGATCTTCGAGATCCTCCATCGTTTGGCCAGTGAAGGGGTGAGCTTGTTGATCGTCGAACAATACGTGCGCCGCGCCCTGGAGTTGGCGGACACGGTCTACCTACTCAATCGTGGCGAGGTCGTCCTGACCGGATCGACCAAGGACATCAAATATGAAGACGTTGTTGACGCCTACCTTCGTTGATGGACTTCGTAGCCTTCGCCATCGCGGTCGTCCGGGGATTTCACCGTGGGCGGCCGTGATACAAATGCGAGACTTCAACCGTGACCACTGAACAATCACCAACGCCACGTCCCCTCGAGGGGCTCACCGTGCTGGACCTCGGCCAGGTCTACGGCGGGCCCTACTGCGCGCACTTGTTGTTGCACCTCGGCGCCACGGTACTCAAGATCGAATCGCCCGGTCGTGGCGAACCCCTGCGGGCTAATCGAGCGTCTCACGCCACCGAGCCCGTGGGCTTTCAACTCGTGAACGGCGGTAAGTCCTCGGTCGCCCTCGACCTCAAGTCAGAACGGGATCATCGTCACTTCGTGGACCTGGTCGAGCGCGCCGATATCGTGATCGAGAACTTCGCTCCCGGGACCGTCGAAGCACTGGGGGTCGACTACGAGTCGCTTCGCGCGATCAATCCGCGGATCATCTACGCGTCATTGAAGGCCTACAGCGCCGATAGCCCCAATCGAACGTTGCGGGGCATGGACCTGACCGTGCAGGCGAGTTCGGGCGTCATGTCGGTCAACGGGTTCCCCGATGGACCGCCGGTTCGGTGCGGTCCGTCGTTGGTTGACTTCCTCGGAGGTTCGCACCTGGCCCTGGGCGTGCTGGCGGCGTTGTGGGAACGGGCATCGACGGGCCGGGGTCAACACGTCAACGTGTCGCTCCAGGATGCGGTCCTGCCCACGTTGACGTCGAACTTCGCGGCCTGGCTGACCAATCCCGCCACGGCGTTTGAGCGCACGGGAAACCGGCACGGGGGAATGCGCGAGTCGCCCTACAACGTCTACGCGACTGCAGACGGGTGGGTAGCGATACTGTGCATCAGTGAGCCGCAGTGGCGCGGACTGTGTGAACTGATCGGACGCGTCGATCTGCGTGACGATCCGGCCCTGGCGTCCAACCACGGCCGCGCCCAGCGGATGCACGAGATCGACGACGTCGTCGAGACGTGGACCCGACGTCACGACTCGCTCGAGGCGATCGCGTTGTTACAGGGCGCGGGCGTCCCGTGCGCGCAACTGAAGACCGTCCTTCAGGTCGTGGACGATGAGTTCAGCCGTGAGGTCCCGATGTTGCGCCACGTGGTCGATGAGAACGGGCACCCGACGTACACGTTCGGTTCACCCATTCGACTGAGCGAGCACGAACCCCTCGCTCCGCTCCCGGTCTCGGCGCTGGGCGCTGAGACGGCTGAGGTCCTCGGGGCCCTCGGAAACGCTGTGGGGGACTGAGTGGGCGTCGATCACCACGTCCTCGAAGCGCTGGAACGCGAGGTAGGCGTCGAGCACGTGGAGTTCCTCGGCGAGGTCAACGCCGCGCTCACGCGCCGCTACGCGGCGGCCGTGGGCGAACGAAGTCCCCTCTACCACGACGCGTCCTTCGCGAGGAGTCGGGGCTTCACCGACGTGTTGGCGCCGCCGAACTTTCTGCCCGCCGTGATCAACTGGGGCGAGGGCGCGCCGTACGACCAGTTGCGCGAAGACGGCACCGAGGCCGACACGCATCTACCCGGTGTACCGCGTCAGGGCGTGCGGGTGATGGGCGGCGGTGAGGAGATGCACTTCACTCGACCCGTCGTCGCGGGCACCTTCGTCACTCGGCGCACGACGTTACTGGACGTGACGCCACGCGACACGAAGCAGGGCCTGATGTTGGTGGCACGCTACGCCGATCGTTACAGTGACGCCGACGATTCGGAACTCCTGGTCAGCGTTCGTACGGTGCTGTTGCGATAACGAGTGGGACGCTATGCAGACACGTGAACCAGTACGCGTCGGTGACGCGCTCGCACCCCAGACCTTCGACACGTCGGTGACCCAAGTATTTCGCTACAGCGCCGCCACGTGGAACACGCACCGCATTCACTACGACCAGGACTACGCCGCGCACGAGGGGTATCCCGGCGTGCTGGTCCAGAGCCACCTTCACGGGGCGTTCTTGACCAAGTACTGCACCGACTGGGCGGGGGACGAGGGCCGACTCGTTGACTTGTCGCTGCGAGTGCGCCGCTTCGCCGTCGCGGGCGAGCGACTGAGCGTCTGGGCTACGGTCCGCGATATTCGCTCGGCCGACCAAGGGTTTTCGCTGCTCGACCTGGATTTGATGGAATCGCGCGGTTCCGACGGCGAGGTCTGTGTCGAGGGCACGGCGACGCTGGAGGTTCCCGCGACGTGGACCGCGCAGGGCACCGCGTCGTGAGCCGGACGACGCCACTTCGGGTGGCCAACATATCGGGTTACTGGGGCGACCGGATGAGCGTGGCCCGTGAGATGGTCGACGGCGGACCCGTGGACGTGTTGACGGGCGACTACCTGGCCGAATTGACCATGCTCTTGTTGTACAAGACGCGACAGCACCGGCCCGACGAAGGCTACGCGCGCACGTTCCTCTCTCAGATGGAGTCGGTGCTCGGCACCTGTTTGGACCGAGGCATCAAGGTGGTGGTGAACGCCGGCGGTCTCAATCCCGGTGGCATGGCTCGCGACCTGGGTGTGCTCGCCGACAAATTAGGACTCGCGCCCAAGATCGCGCACCTCGAGGGTGATGACGTGCTCGAACGACTCGACGACTTCGTGGCGTCCGGCATCGCGCTCGACAACATCGACACCGGCGAGTCACTGGCCGAGCGCAACGTCGAACCCCTCACCGCCAACGCCTATCTCGGGGCGTGGGGAATCGTCGACGCGCTGGGTGCCGGGGCGGACGTGGTGATATGCCCGCGCGTGACCGACGCGTCGGTGGTGGTCGGCCCGGCGGCGTGGGCCTTCAAGTGGGCGCGCGACGACTGGGACAAGCTCGCGGGTGCCGTACTCGCGGGTCACGTGCTCGAGTGCGGCGCCCAGGCCACGGGCGGGAACTATTCGTTCTTCCAGGAGATCGCTCAGCCCCTTCGTCCGGGCTACCCGATCGCCGAGATCGCCGAGGACGGCTCGTGTGTCATCACCAAGCACCCGGGGACCGGTGGGCAGGTCTCACTGGGCACGGTGACCGCGCAACTGCTCTACGAGATCGATCGGCCGGCGTACTTGAACCCCGACGTGATCACCCATTTCGACTCGGTGCGGGTGCGTGAAGTGGGTGAGGACCGGGTCTCCTTGTCGGGGGCACGGGGCTCGCCACCCACCGATCAGTTGAAGGTGTGCCTCAACTTCCAGGGAGGGTACCGCAACAGCTACGCGTGCATGTTGACCGGACTCGACATCGACGAGAAGGCGGCCTTCGCCACCGACGCGGTCTTTGACGCCATCGGTGGACGCGACGCCTTCGAGGAGGTCGACGTCCGTCTCATCCGCAGCGATCACGAGGACGCCGCGACCAATGCCGAGGCGACCGCGCGCTTGATCATCACGGTAAAGGACCACGACGCGGACAAGGTGGGTCGGCGATTCGCCGCCGGAGTGAACGGCATTGGTCTGGCGATCTATCCGGGCAGCTATAACGACGTGGTCGCCTCCCAGGCCAGTGAGTTCGCGGTGATGTGGCCCGCCCTGGTGCCCGCCGACCTCATCACCCAGCGCGTGTACCTGGATGGCGCGTTGGTGAACGAGATAGGTGGCGCGCCAGTGAACAGTGGACCCGCGTCGGGACGGTATCGACCCGAGGACGTGGGGCCGTTGCGCGACTGGAAGGACGAGCCCACGACCGTCGTCGCCCTGGGTCGAATCGTGGGTGCGCGTTCGGGCGACAAGGGTGGCAACGCCAACATCGGGGTGTGGGCGAGAAGCGACGACGCCTACGACTGGCTCCGCCAGTACCTGAGCGTCGAGAGGGTCCACGAACTGCTGCCCGAGACGCGCGGGCTGAAAGTTGATCGATTCGAACTAGCGAATCTACGCGCACTCAACGTCGTCGTACGCGGCATCCTGGGCCAGGGCGTCGCGGCGTCAACGCGTCCCGACGCGCAGGCGAAGAGTCTGGGGGAGTACCTTCGCTCCCGCCGGGTACCGGTGCCGACGCGGCTACTGGCTGCGCTCGACACACCGGGAGGGGCATGATTACGCTCGCGCCGGCAGGTAGTCGGTCGTGACGCGGGCGTGGCGAGAGCTCGAACCCATTGGCCTGGGACTCGTGCCCGTGAACACGGGCGTCTTTGCCATCCGCGACCTCCAGAGCGGGGCGTTGAGCATCCACGTGGCGGGGGGCCGGTCGGTCAAGGGGCTGCGCGGCGAACTCGCGAAGATGCTCGAATCACGCGGGGACGCCCGACTGGAGTTCACCTACGTCAGTACTTCGAACTACATGACGCTCTATCGAGAACGGGTCGACTTCGCTCATCGTTTCGACGAGCGCAGCCCATTCCTGCGTCGCGACGGCCGCACGCCCGCCCAACGGGGACCGACGTGAAGGGTCTGACCGCCACGCAGCAACGACTTCGCCGTCAGGTGCGCGAGTTCGTCGCCGAGCGCATCGTGCCCTTGGAAGAAGGACTGGACCCGGACGAGAGCGATCTCGACGCGGCGACGCTCGCGAGCCTCGTGGTCGAGACCAAGGCCATGGGGCTCTACAACTACGACGTGCCCGCCGAACACGGCGGTCCGGGACTGGACACGGTGACCATCACCGTGCTCGCGATGGAGATGTCCCAGCACCGGGCCGGACTCTACGCCCCCTGTTACGGTGCGTTCGGCCCGTCGGGCTTCGCCCAGCTCTATGACGCCAGTCCTGAGCAACGTGAACGGTTCCTCTATCCCGCGTTGCGCGGCGAGCAGCGAGTGTTCTTTGGCCTCACCGAGCCCGCGGGTGGGAGTGACCCCGCGCAGGCCATCGCGACGACGGCGGTGCGAGACGGCGACGACTGGGTGCTCAACGGCACCAAGATCTTCATCGGCGAGGCCCACCGCGCCGACTTCGGTCTCGTCTTCGCGCGCACAGGCGGGCCCGGTCGTGACGGGATCAGCTGTTTCGTCGTCGAGACCACTCGTCCCGGTTTCGAAGTGGTTCGCGCGATCCACACGCTGCGCGCGGGAACGACACCCAACGAGATTCGATTCACCAACGTTCGTGTTCCCCACGAGAACCTGATTGGCGAGGAGGGCGGCGGGTTCGCGCTGGCGAACGCCGCGCTCGTGCGCATTCGGATCCCGTATTCCGCGGCGTGCGTCGGACTGGCGGTCGCGTCCCAGTCCCTCGTGCTCGAACACGTGAAACGTCGAACCGTGTTCGGCAAGACGCTCGCCGAACACGAGGGCGTGCAGTGGATGTTGTGCGACAACGACTGGGACATCCACGCGGCCTCGCTCCAAGTGCTCTACGCCGCGTCGCGAGCGGACGAGGGCCTGAGTTTTCGTCGCGAAACTGCTCTGGCCAAGATCGCGGCGACCGAAGGAAGCGCACGCGTGGTCGATCGATCGATGCAGCTCTTTGGCGCCTGGGGGATGGCCAAGGACCTGCCCTTTGAACGTTGGTATCGCGAGTTACGGATTCGTCGGGTCGGCGAGGGCACCACCGAGACCCAACGAATGGTGATCGCTCGCGATCTCTTGCGTGCACCGACCTACACGACCCTCTGGGAGGATTGATGAGCGAACCGAACTTGAACGTGGACTCGCTGGCGGCGATCGACGTGCACGTGCACGTCGAACAGGACGCGCGCGGACACTTCTCACTCGACCAGGAACTGATGGACGCGTCGGCCAAGTACTTCAAGTCGGGCGAGGATCGCGCGCCGAAACTCGAGGTCATCGCCGATCGGTATCGGGCGCTCAACATGGCCGCGGTGGTCTTTACCGTCGACGCCCACACCGCGACCGGGCACGACGCGATTTCGAGCGCCGAGGTCGCCGACGGCGCACGCAAATTCTCCGATGTCCTCATCCCCTTCGGTTCGGTCGATCCCTTGACCGGGCCCGCGGCGCTCGACACCGCTCGGGGTCTGGTCGCTGATCACGGGGTGCGGGGCTTCAAGTTCCACCCGAGTCTGCAGGGGTTTCGACCCAACGACTACCAGCACTACGCGCTCTACGAGGTGATCGAGGAACTTGACGTCCCGGTGATCTTCCACACCGGCCAGACCGGTATCGGGGCGGGCCTGCCCGGGGGCCGAGGTATCAAGCTCGCACTCTCGGACCCGTTGCTCCTCGACGAGGTCGCGGCGGACTTTCCGGGACTTCGCATGGTCCTCGCGCACGCGGGCATGCCCTGGTACGAAAACGCCATCGCGATGGCCACCCACAAAGCCAACGTGTATCTGGACCTTTCGGGTTGGTCCCCGAAATACCTGCCCGCGCCCTTGGTGCGAGCGGCGACTTCGTACCTCAGCCACAAAGTCCTGTTCGGTTCGGACTTCCCGGTCATCACTCCCGAGCGCTGGCTTCGCGATTTCGAGGCGGTGGAGGTATCCGACGAGATTCGCGCCAAGATAATGAAGCAGAACGCGGTCGCGTTGCTCCATCTCTGACGACTTCGTACGAACGCGGCCGTGCGCGACTCGCCTCGAGGGAACCAGGGGCGACGGCTCAGTAGGATTGCAGCATGCCGTCACCCAAACCCTCGCCCCGTCGCGCCTCGAGTGCCGGGCGAAGCGGTTCGGGACGTCCGGCACCTCGGCGTGCCGGCGATTCTTCGGCGAAGCGACCCTCGCGAGCGGGTGGTGGCGCGGCGAGTTCGTCGCCGCGCCGCGAGCGTGAAGGTGCGGATCGTCGCAGGGACGAACGCGACGGCACTCGTGCGCGCGCGGCGAAGGATCCTCGTGAGGGTGAGCGGGGCCGACCAGCCCGCTCACCAGGCGCCACGGGTGCTGTCCGTAGAGGTCCTGATCGGAGCGACCGACGCGCGGGCGCCAAGCCCGCGACAGCGTCCAGAGCCAAGAAGTACGACGCACGGGGAACCGGATCTCGGGCCAAGACCTCGGGGCGACCATCGACCGACGAGTACCGACGCGACACGGAGTTTGCACGCGGACCCCGTGAAGACGCTCGCGCCGGTGCACGACCGCAGCGACGACCCGATCCTCGACGTGGTGTGGACGAACGAGATGGTCGCCCGAGTAGGCCACCGCGTCGCGACAACGAGCGCAGCGGTGCTCGCACCGGTGCGCGACCGGTGTCACGTACCCGGCCCGACTCGAGGGACCGGCGCGCGGACGCTCGCCCGACGAAGCGAGCGCCGCGCTCGTTGAGCCCCGAAGAGTTGGAGCGTCAAAGGATCGACGCACACACGCGCGGCAAAGGTTGGGGAGGTGTCGCTCGCAAGGGTGCCGCCAATATCAAGAGTTCCGGCCAGGCCATGGCCGTGACCCCGAGTGCCGGTCGAAACCCCGACCCGCTCGCGCAGTGGGTGCAAGAGTCTCGTCCCGCGCGTGTCGCGGCGCCCAGCAAGGTCAAGGCCAAAGTCAAGTACGCGTTGCCGGGTGACGTCGCCTCCGATGTCCGAAAGGCCTTCATCGGCACGGCCTACGCTCGCGAGAAGGCCGTCATGACCCTGACGAGGGCCGCGGAGGCCTACGACCGCAAGCGGTACGAAGAGGCGCTGCGCCTTGGTCGTCTGGTCGCCGACGCGGTCCCTGGTGTGGCGCCGGTGCGCGAGCTCACGGGACTGGCCGCCTACCGAGCGGAACGATGGAGCATGGCCAAGATCCATCTGCGCGCGCACTTCGCGATCACCGGCGACCCCGAGCATCTCCCACTCGTGATGGACTGCGAGCGCGCGGGGCACCGGTACCGCGCGGTCGAAAAGACCTTCGCCGAACTCGAGTCGAGCGAACCAACCGCGGAAGTCTTGGTAGAGGGTCGCATCGTCATGGCGGGGGCCTGGGCCGATCAGGCGCGCTACGACGACGCGATCGTGCTGCTCACCAAGGCGGGCGCGACCAAGCAACTGCGCAATCCCTCGTACCGTCACGTGCGACTTTGGTACGCGTTGGCCGATGTCTTTGACCGGGCGGGTGACGCGGTGTCGGCGCGCGAACTCTTCGCGAGGGTGGTACTCGCCGAACCCGACGCCTACGACGCGCAGGCCCGCTTGGCGGAACTCGGTGCGAATGCGCCACGCAAGAACCGCAAACGGCGCACGACGTCGGTGTCCAAGAAGAAGTTCGACTAACTGATCGAAGCGAGTGCCGCGACCAGCGCCATGGTCGCACCGCGCACGTCGTTGACCAGACCGCTGCGCATCAAGTTCATCACGTAGGCCACGGTCAGACCGCTGTCCTGATCCATCACGACGAGTGAGCCCCCGTACCCGCCCCAGTAACAGGCTCGCGGCCCGATCGGAATTGTCGAACTCGCGAGTCCGTAGCCCATACCAAAGTGGGTTTCGGTCCCCAGCACCAAGTCCATACCGTTGGCTTGGGTCTCGAAGATCGCCTCACCGGTTCTCTCGGAATAGAAACGGTGTCCGTTCGCCTCACCTCGATTGGTGATGATCTGCTGGACGAGCGCGACCGAGTGGGCGTTGCCGTGGCCGTTGGCGGCGGGGATCTCGGCGGCACGCCACCAACGGTGCTGGGGCATCGTCGCGTCCAGACGCGGCAAGTTGAACGTGCGATACGTCATGGAGTCGTGATCGAGGTCATTGAGCTCGAGCGCCGGCGGGGGGATCACGACGTTCACGCGGTTCTCAGCACTCTCGGGCAGTCCGATGTAAAAGTCGGCGCCCAGTACGGTGGCGACCTCGGCGTCGAAGAACGTGCCGATGGTCGTGCCCGTGATTCGACGCACGATCTCGCCAATGAGGTAACCCTGGGTTACCGCGTGGTAGCCCGAAACCGTTCCGGGGCTCCACCAGGGTTCTTGACGGGCAAGGATGCCCACGCAACGCTCCCAGTCCGCGAGGTCCTCGGGCTCGATCGGCTCGGCGAAGCCCGAGAGTCCCGCCGTGTGTCCCATGACGTGGCGTACCTCGATCGTGGACTTGCCGCTCGCCGCGAACTCGGGCCAGTACGTCGAGACGGGCTTGTGGAAGTCCAGTTCACCACGATCCGCCAGGATCAGGGCCACGAGGAACGTCATGGTCTTGGTGGTGGACCAGACGTTCACGAGCGTGTCGCGTTGCCACGCCACGCGCTGGTTCGTGTCTTGATAGCCGCCCCAGATGTCCACCACGGCCTCGCCCTGGTGGAACACCGTCACCGACGCGCCCAGATCGTCGCCGACGTCGAGGTTCCTTTCGAGTTGCTCGCGAACGGGCTCGAACCTGGGGTCCGTCGTCCCGCGAACCTTCGACATGCCAACTCCCCGTGAGTGTTGCTCGACTCTATACGCGAGCGTCAGCTGGTCATCCCGCCCAGACCAACGAGCGCACGGGCGTGCTCTATCTCGCCCATGTGGCGCAGTCCGTGCTGGTAGATCCAGCACTCGAGGGCGTCACTTCGTGAAATACCAGCCTCGCCGCCGACGCGCGCAGAAAACGTGTGGTCGATTCCTGGACCGTACGGGTAGGGAACCACGACGTCGGCGAAGGACTCGTGATCGATGCCGGCGACGTACTGCTCAGTAGCGTCAAAGACCAGCCGCTGGAAGACGAGAAATTCACCGTAATTACCAATGCGTTGATGGGTCATTTCGTCAACGGTCTTGGCCTTTCCGTGGTCGGCAATGGCGAGGCCCATCTTCTGTGCCCAATCGTGGTTGAACTGCGGCGCGGGACCACCGACGAAGACGAGCGATCCGTCTTCAATCAGGACTTGATGGACGAGCGAGAAGGCAATCGGCAGCACGCCGTCGCGTTCGACGTGATTCACGTGATCGAGCGTCATGCTCGCGCAGGCCTGATCGTAGAGCGAGTGCATTGCGCGCAGTCGTCGCAGCAGTGAGGATCGATAGTCAAAGGTCACCTACGCAGTCTGTCCGATGACGCGCGTCGTTACCAACCCGTCGCACGTATTGCGACGTTTACTTAACGTGCGTAGGAACGTTCTCTTGTAACATTTGCCTATGGACATCCCCTCACTCTTGGGCGCAGAAGCGCCCACGCTGCTCGATCACAAGGCCACCGCTTTCCCGAAGGAATGGCTGACCCTGCCCGGCCCGGAGTTCCTCCAGGACGTCTTTACGATGAGTGACCGGTCACCGACCGTGCTTCGCAATCTGGGAGCGCTCTATCACCACGGGCGCCTCGGTGGTACCGGCTACCTCTCGATTCTTCCCGTCGACCAGGGAATCGAACACTCCGCCGCGGCAAGTTTCGCGCCCAATCCCGAGTATTTCGACCCCGCCCGGTTGTGCGACCTGGCCATCGCGTCGGACTGCAACGCCATCGCCTCGACGCTCGGGACGCTCGCGATGGTGTCGCGCCGCTACGTGCACCGGATCCCGTTCATCGTAAAGCTGAACCACAACGATCTATTGCGCTATCCGAACTCCTTTGACCAACACATGTTCGCCTCCGCCCAACAGGCGGCGGACCTGGGTGCCGTGGGTGTGGGTGCGACGGTCTACTTCGGGTCGGAGGGTTCGATCCGCCAACTCGAGGAGGTGACCGCGGCCTTCGCCGAAGCGCATCGGCTGGGGCTGTTCACGGTCCTGTGGTGTTACCTGCGAAACGACGCCTTCAAGACCGCTGAGGCCGATTACCACCTCAGTGCGGACCTCACGGGTCAGGCCAACCACCTGGGCGTGACGATCGAGACCGACATCATCAAACAGAAGCAGCCTGAGAACAACGGTGGCTATAACGCGGTGAAGTTCGGTAAGACCGATCCACGGGTCTACAGCGAACTCACCACGGACAATCCGATCGATCTGACGCGCTGGCAGGTGGTGAATTGCTACGCGGGAAGGATCGGCCTGATCAATTCGGGGGGCGAGGCGAAGGGGAGTGACGACCTCGCCGGTGCGGTGCGTACCGCGGTCATCAACAAGCGAGCGGGCGGACAGGGTTTGATCCTCGGGCGCAAGGCGTTCCAACGGCCGATTGACGAAGGTGCCGCACTGGTGCACGCGGTCCAAGACGTCTACTTGGATCCTTCGATCACCGTTGCCTGAGATACCGTTCAGGGATGTCGAGTGACGCGGACGCGGGCTGGCTGACCTGGGCGAACCTGGTGACGCTGGTTCGTCTGGCGCTCTTACCGGTCTTCGTGTGGATTCTCTTTCGCACCGACCACCGTGCGATTGCCGCGTGGTTACTGGCCCTGCTGGGCGCGACCGATTGGCTGGACGGATACCTCGCGCGCACGCTGCACCAGGTCTCCACCGTGGGCAAGATCATCGATCCCGTCGCCGACCGACTTCTGGTCATCGTGGGACTGTTCAGCGTGGCGGCGGCGGCGGGCGTGCCGTGGTGGTTCGCCCTCGCGACGCTCGCGCGCGAGCTCGTTGTCTCGGTGCTCACGATCGTGCTCGCCGCGCTGGGCGCCGCTCGAATCGACGTGATCTGGTGGGGCAAGGTCTCGACCTTCGCCCTGATGACGGCCTATCCCTGGTTCCTGCTCACGACCAATCCCCATCACGCCGCGCTGGCGCAGTGGCAGCACGTGGCGCGCGACGTGACGTGGGTGATTGGCGTCTTGGGCCTCGGTCTTTCGTGGATCGTCCTCGCGGGTTACGTCCGTCCCGCACTCGTGGCTCTGCGCGAAGGGCGCCGCGGTCGAGGAATCTTGTAGATTTTCAGACTATGCAGATCCCCAGCGACCTCCGGTACTCGACTGACCATGAATGGGCGAAGGCCGACGGCGCCGTGGTACGAATAGGCATCACCGATTACGCGCAGGACGCCTTGGGCGATGTCGTGTTCGTGGACTTGCCCTCACTGGGTGCGACGCTGAACGCTCGTGACGCGCTCGGCGAAGTCGAGTCGACAAAGTCGGTGTCGGAAATCTATGCTCCGGTATCAGGTACGGTGACGGCAGTGAACGATTCGCTCGCGAACGCACCCGAGTCGGTGAACGCCGACCCCTACGGTGCCGGATGGATTTGCGAGATCACGACGACGTCGAGTGACGAGTACGACTCGTTACTCGACGCGAGCGCTTACCAAGCGCTCACCAATAATTAACTCTGACGAGCCTTCACAAACGTAACTATTGTGAGTCCCGTGAACTGCCGTCGCTGTGGGGAGATACTGAACGCCAACGCAAATTTTTGTTGGTCGTGCGGAGCGCCACAACACGAAGCCACTTCTCCTGAAACAATCGCGGTACCGGTCGTGAGTGTGCCCGACACCATGTACGTCAACACGTCGAAGGGACCGGTGGGTGAACACGGTGACGAACTCGTGATCGTTTCGGGTCCCGAAGCGGGCGGCCGACTCGATTTGGACAAGGAGTTCATCAGCGCCGGACGACACGAGCAGAGCGATCTCCTGCTGGACGACGTGTCGGTGTCGCGTCATCACGCGCTGTTCACCAGAACCGCGAGTGGGCGCATCACGCTTCGCGACCTGAACTCGTTGAACGGCACCTACGTAAACGGCAAGCGCGTCGAAGAAACGACGTTGCATTCGGGTGACGAGGTGCAGATCGGCAAATACAAGTTGGTGTTCTGGGAGTCGACGCGATGAACAATCAGGGCACGATGCGCATCGGCGAGGTTCACGCGATACTGCGACGCGACGTCCCCGACATCGAACTCTCCAAGATTCGTTATTACGAGGACAAGGGGCTGGTCCAACCAACGAGGAGTCGCAAGGGGTACCGGCTCTATTCCGAGCGTGACGTCGAGTGCCTGCGTGAAGCGATTCGACTCGCGCACGAGGAATTCGTACCATTGCGCGTGGTTCGCCTGCGCCTCATCGAACAAGGTCTGCTCGATGACGGTCCCGTGGCGGGTAACCGTCAAGTGGCCCGCTCGACCTCGACGGTGATCTCGGTTCCGGTCCCGGCGAACGAACCCGTCGACGACCCGATCGAGAACGACGAGAACCAGCGTGCGCCGGTGGCCGTCGAAGGAATGACGGGGCCAGCGTTTCCGAGCGCCAGCGTGGAAGTCGAGAAGCCCGTATCCTCGTTGAGCGCGCCGGCGACGTCAGCGTCGCACGAACCCGAAACTCGCGATCACGCCGCGGTGAGTACGCGCGAAGCGGTCGCGGCTCTCGCCGCGGAGAGCATCGCACCCGTCACCTCAGTCACACCCGTCGCACCACGGATGCCCACGCCTTCTCTCGCCCAGGTCGACGAGTGGGACGAGGACCGTTTCTACTCACCCGCGGAGTTCCTGGTTGCCAGTGGCCTCGAAGCCGCTGACATGAACCAGTTGGTCGCCCTGGGACTCTTGACGCCCGTGACGATTGCCAACCAGGCAACGTTCAGTGAGTTGGACTTGCGAGTAGCCCGGGCCATCAAGGTCTTGCTGGCGCGCAACGTGGACATCCGTCTCTTGGGTGCGCTCCGACGAAACGTCGAACGCGAGATCGGACTTCTGAACGACGTAATTCAACCAGTGCGCCCATCGAAGAAAGCGGTGACTGCTCGTGAGGCGCGCGATCACGCTCGTTCGGTCGCACTGGAGATCGCGGCGCTGCGCGCAGAGATGTTCGCTCGTGCCCTTCACCAGTATCTCGGGCACTAGCTCGATGGGTCGAATCCGCTCCGGTCTAGGCTGGACTCATGGTTGAGGTCGTTCTACGCGCGGTCCGAGTCGACGTTGGATCATCGACGCCGTTGTTGTTGCTCGAAGAGGTCGGAGGGGATCGCGTCTTGCCGATCTTCGTCGGCGCGCCGGAGGCGACGGCGATCGCGTACGCCTTACAGAATGTTCCCACGCCGCGTCCAATGTCCCATGACCTGCTCGGCAACGTCATCGCGGCCCTCGGGGCACAGCTCTTTGCGGTGGAGATCACCGAACTCGTCGACAACACGTACTTCGCGAACCTACGCCTCTTGCGTGACCGCGCCGAAATCAACGTGAGCGCGCGTCCGAGCGACGCGGTGGCGATCGCCCTTCGAGTTGGATCCCCAATTCTGGTGAGCGACCAGTTGATGAACGAACAGGGCAAGATCATGCATTTGGACGAAACCGACGAGATCGAAGAGATCGACGAACCGTCCGAGGGCGAGGACGGGGAACCCAACGAGGCCGAACTCGTCGCCGAGTTGCGCGACTTCCTCGAGACCATTCGCCCCGAGGACTTCAATCAGTGAGCAGAGCGCTGAAGTCGTTGGCGATCTTTGCTGCGTTCGTGGTGATCTTCACTCTCAGTCGCCACTACCTGACCAAGAATCCGAGTACGAGTACGACGACCACCACCTCTTCGATCGCGAGCACGACGACGAGCTCGCCGTCGGCGACGACGTGCCAGGGACGCGACTTCAAGGGTGTGTACAACGAGGGTGAAGGGGCCGCGGGAACCATCGTAGCGAGCGTCACCTTGACCAAACTCACGACGGGAAGCTGCTCGGTCGACGGGTACCCCACGCTCACGCTCCAGGACGAATCGGGCGCGGTGTTCAGCTCGACGACCTCGACGTCGAGCCCGGTGCAGTTTCCCGCGGCCGCGGCGAACAAACCACCGACCTCGTACACCGTGACCAGTGGAGGGACGATATCGTTCTCCCTCGGCTACTCGGACGTGCCCGTGGGTACCGAGGTGTGCACCAGTGCGGTCACGATCAGCGTGCAGTTCCAAAAGGGTGGTTCGACGACCACGGTGACGCCGAGCTACCCGATTGAACCGTGCAACGCCGCGACGATTTGGGTCAGTCCGTTCTACTAACCACGACGTCGCGAGGTCGCCCTCAAGGAACCTCCGGGCACGTCTCGGGCGTCAGTCGATTCGAACGACGACGCGTCCTCGGGTCTGGCCGCGGCGAATCGTTTCGAGAGCCGTGTCGAGCCCCTCGAGGGAGATCGTGGAGTCGATGAGTTCCGAGTAGTCGACGCGCGCCGCACTCTCGCCCAACTCGCGCCAGACGTGTGCGCGTGTCGTTGGTGGCGCCTCGACGGCGTCGATGCCCAACAAGGCGACGCCGCGCGTGATGAACGGGTAGACGTTCGTGTTGAGTTCGGGGCTCGCCACGAGGCCACTCGCCGCGACGCCGGCGCCGTAGCGAAGTGAACGCAGGATGTGATGCAGGGTCTCGCCACCGACGCAGTCAATGGCGCCGGCCCATCGCTCGCTCGCGAGGACTCGATCCGGTCGGTCGGCGATGTCATCGCGCCCGATCACGCGCGACGCACCGCGTTCGACGAGCCAGTTCGACTCCTGTGGTGAGCCAGTGGACGCGACGGGTTCGTAGTGTCGGGCGTGCAGCAAGGACACGGCGAAGGAACCAACGCCCCCCGTGGCACCGGTGACCAGCACCTCGGCGCCAGGCTCGAGGCCGCGATCCTCGAGCGCCAGGATGCTCGCCATGGCGGTGAAGCCCGCGGTGCCAATGACCATCGCGTCGCGAGTCGAGATGCCCGGTGGCAACGGACTAATCAATCGAGGAGGTACCGAGACGAAGGGCGCGAAGCCACCGTCGCGCGCGACGCCGAGGTCGCCTCCGTGCACGGCCACCGCCGTACCCTCGGGGATCGCGGGATCCTTGGACGACGCCACGACGCCCGCCGCGTCGACGCCACCGACCAGTACCGGTACGCGCCGTACTCGACTCGACGGACTCGCGACCAGGGCGTCCTTGTAGTTCACGCCCGAATACTCGACGCGCACGAGTGCGTCATCGGGGGCGTTCGCCGGTTCATAGTCCTCGACGCCCTGGGAATAGGTACCGTCGAGCTCGCGTATGACGTAACAACGCATGGTGAAACTCTAGGGCGGGCTCGCGGCGCGTCGTCCCAGGTCGTACCATGACGAGCATGGCGATGATCGATTTGAACGGCCAGCGAACCTGGGTACTCGTGCCCAAGAAGAAGGGGGACGTGGTCCTTCTGCTCCACGGTGGGATGAGCAGCAGCGCGAGTCTGCTCTCCTCAATTGGACCCCACCTCAAGAAACGATTCCGACTGGCCGCCTTCGATCGACGAGGACACGGAAAGAGTCCCGACACCGATCAACCATTTCACTACGCGGACATGGCCGATCAGACGATCGCGTTCATCGAGCACCTGGGTCGAAAGGTCCATCTCGTGGGTCACAGCGACGGCGGCAACGTGGCGTTGCTGGTCGTGCTGAAGCGTCCCGATCTGGTCAAGCGCGCGGTCGTCGTGGGCGCGAACTTCAATCATCGTGGCCTCGTGCCCGTCGAGCCCATGCGCGTCGGTTCGCCCGGCTTCGTCGAATGGGCGCAGAAGTACGGGTCGCAGTCGCCCGACGGCATCGCCCACGCCGAAGAAGTCCTCAAGAAGAGTCAGCGCCTGTTCGCGCGTGAACCACGCCTCCATCGTGAGGAACTCAATAAGGTGGGTCGACCGGTACTGGTCATGGCCGGCGACGACGATGTCGCGTTGCTCTCGCACACCTGCGCACTGTTCGAATCGATGCCTGACGCGCAGCTCGCGATAGTCCCGGGCGCGTCGCACGGCGTCTTGAAGGAACAGAGCGCACTGTGCGCGTCGATGATCGAACGATTCCTCACCCAAACGCTGCCGCCCGCGACCCGCGCGCCCATTCGTCGTCCAGTTCCGAGCGACTCCTGACGAGGATTCGCGGGGGCCCGAACTAGACTGATTCCTGATGATGACCCAGCTCGCCGCGTCGCGGACACGCTCGGTGGCGTGGTGGGGCAGACTCAACGGCCTCTCGAGTGACGGTGCGCTCTACGCCGCGTCCGCGGTGTTCGCCCTGGTCCTCGGGTTCACGTCGGGCCAGGTCGCCCAGTGGCACTGGGGATTTCTCACCGCGGCCCCCTACGGCGTGGCCGGTCTCGCGGGTGTCGTGCTCGGTCGTTCGCACGTACCGCGCGCGACCCTCGTGCGACTCGCGCTGCTCGCGCTCGTGGTGATGGGTTCGGTGGTGATACCGCTCGGACTCGAGGCTCGTTGGCGCCACCAGGACCCCAACCAGGGGTACGCCCAGCCCGAAGTCTCGGTGATCGAGCGTTCGGCGACGTACGTCAGTCATGGCAAGGATCCGTACCGGTCGTACTACACCGACGGGCGAGTGGTCGATGAGTTACCCGGGCTCCCCGCGTACGAATCGTTCTTTCCTTATTTTCCCTTGATGAGCGTCTTCGGGCTGCCGTCGGCCGAGACCCACGCGAGCTCGGGACTCACCGACGCGCGAATCGTCATGTCGCTCATGACCCTGTTGGTGAGCCTGGGCGCACTGGTGATGCTGCGAGCCACGCGCGAGAAGAAGATACGGATTGCCCAGGTCCTCTTGGCTCTGCCCACGGGGGCCTTGTTCCTTTCAACGGGTGGCGACGACATGCCCATACTCGCTCTGCTGCTGCTCGGGGTGGCGGCGCTGCAGCGACGATCGGCGAACACGGCGGGTATCAGTCTCGGACTCGCCGCGGCGATGAAGTTGACTGCGTGGCCCATGGCGTTCGGGGCGCTGTTGGTCGCGCACGACAAGAAGGACCGGCCCGCCTGGCGTCGCGTGGCGTTGTGGGTCACCGGCATCGTCGTGGTCACGGTGGTGCCCTTTGTCGTGAAGGCGCCGTGGGCGTTCTTCTCCAACGTCTTCGCGTTCCCGTTGGGACTCGCGCACGTCTCTTCGCCGGCGGCGAGCGATCTGCCCGGGCACCTCCTCACCACCTGGTGGCCACCGCTGGGCCACGTCCTGGCGCCGCTGGCCCTGCTCGTGGGTGGTTACTTCGCCGCGAAGTACGTCAAAGGACACTGGCCACTCTCACTCAGTGAGCTGCTCGGTCTGTTGAGCATCGTGTTCGTGGTGCTGATGTGCGTCGCGTCGGCGACGCGCATTGGCTACATCATCTACCCGATCAACTTCGCGCTCTGGGCGTGGGTCTGTCGAGAGGACCGCGCGGACCACCTCGAGACGGTCGACGCTTAGATCGTCTCGGAATTCTGGTAGATCTGAAAGGTCCAGTGCGAGGACGTGGCGCTCGAGGAGTTCACCGTCACCCCGATCACCCAATAGAAGGTGTCGTTCCCCGCTTTTTGAAACAGGTCCTGCGGCGCGCCGTTACTGGCCCCCTGGGAGAAGAGGTCCCACCCCAAGGCCTTGAGGTGCGCGCTGTAGTAACCCAGGAGCACCCCGGGCTTGACCGCGGTGACGAACGAACGCGCGCAATCGAAGTCTCCCGCGCCCTGATTGGGTAGCGAAACTGGTCCGTGGGCCACGGTGGTCTCGGGCACGATCAACGCGGGGGTGATGTTCGTGGGCGGGGCACCGGGTTGCTCGCAGCCCGCCAGTAACGACGCGTGTTCGGTACTGAGACCGCCGACCACGACCGGGATCGTCGTGGGCGTCGTGACGCTCTGGTCCGATACGGCATTGATCAAGAGGAACACCGCCAGCATCACGACGCCCAGGATGAGCACTGCCGCCGCGGGCCAGATACTGGTGGTGGTCGTCAGAGGAGGTTGAGGGCGCTCACTCACCGTGCCATCCTAAGTGGTCGATCGGTCCACGACCGTGGCCCAGTTGCCACGACGTCGCACCCTTGATCGCCGCGAGCACGAATGACTTGGCGTCGCGGGTGGAGTCGGGGAGTGGTCGACCGAGCGCGAGACCGCACGCGATCGCGGCCGAGAGTGAGCACCCGGTGCCGTGGTCGTTGTGTGACGCCACTCGAGGCGCGTCAAGGACGGTCACGCCCTCGGGCCCGACTAGGACGTCGGGTGCGTGGGCGTTGGACTGGTCGTGAACGAAGTGTCCGCCCTTCACCAGCACGTAGCGAGAACCGTAGCAGCGCAATTGGTTCGCGATCGTGGCCATGTCCTCAACGTCGCGGATCTCTTCGGCGTCGACACCACCGAGCACCGCCGCTTCACGGATGTTGGGCGTGACAATCGTCGCGAAGGCCAGCAGCGCGTCGCGGTAGGCCTGCACGCCACCCTCGGTCATGAGTGCGTGACCGGTCGTCGAGACGAGCACCGGGTCGACGACCAGATTCGCCAGCTCGCCGGCTCGGGCGAGTTCACCGACCGCTTCGACGGTGTGGGGAGTGGCCAGCATGCCGGTCTTGGTGGCGCGCACGTCGAAGTCCTCGAGGACGACTCGGCACTGGTCGATGACCAGTGCGGCGTCGGTGTTGGCGATCGAATGGACGCCCAGGGTGTTCTGGGCCGTGATCGCGGTGATCGCCGTCGTGCCGTGGACGCCAAAGGCGGCGAAGGTTCGTAGGTCCGCCTGGATTCCCGCCCCGCCGCCCGAGTCCGAACCCGCGATGCTGAGAACGGTCACTGGTTGCACCTCGTCCACCCTAGTAATGCGTCCCAGGGACTCGCGTCGCGGCGTGCTTCGCATGTGCGTAGTCGTTGCGTCGAGCGTGAGAGGCGTTTTCGGGCACTCACGCGAGAGGCGTGGACCGTTACTACGATGAGGGGAGTGGATGATCTCTTTCGCGTCGGTTCGCTCACTTCCTCGTCCCGGCTCGTCATGGGTACCGGTGGCTTTCGTTCACTGGCGGTCCTTGAAGCCTCGTTGATCGCTTCGGAAGCCACGATCGCGACCGTGGCGCTTCGTCGGGTGGACCCGTCGGTCGAGGGCTCGATCTATGACGTGCTGAAGGGCCTGGGCTTTGACCTCCTGCCCAACACCGCGGGGTGCTACAGCGCCGAGGAGGCACTGAAGGTGGCCCGACTCGCTCGCGAGGCCTTCGGCACCGAGGTCGTCAAGCTCGAGGTGATCGGCGACGACGTGACCCTGTTGCCGGACACCACCGAAACCTTGATCGGCGCCGAGCGCCTGGTGCGCGAGGGGTTCGAGGTCTGGGCCTACACCTCTGACGACCTGATCGTGGCCCAGCGCCTCGAACAGGTCGGTTGCGTGGCGGTGATGCCCCTGGGGTCGCCGATCGGCTCGGGTCTGGGTATCCGTAATCCCCACGCCATCAGCCTCATCTGCGAGCGGCTCCGCGTGCCGGTCCTGCTCGACGCGGGGGTCGGGACGGCCTCGGACGCGGCACTCGCCATGGAACTGGGTTGTGACGGGGTCCTCGCCGCCTCGGCGATCAATCGGGCCCTGGAACCGGTTCTGATGGCCCAGGCGCTGCGCGAGGCGGTTTCGGCGGGCTATTTCGCCCGGCGTGCCGGGCGAATACCCCCGAGATTGCACGCGGAAGCCTCGTCGCCAGCCCTCGGGCGCCCGGACCTATTTGTGGACGAGGACGGCGGCAAACTACACTGATGTAGTCCAACGGGATAGTCTGAACTTGCCTCGGTCGGGAGGGACTTCACATGACAGATTCTCTAACCTCGGGATTTAGTGGCCCGACGGTGTGTCGCCTCGCGGGCGTCACCTACCGTCAGTTGGACTACTGGGCGCGCACCGACCTCGTGACGCCATCCATCAGCGCGGCGCACGGCAGCGGGTCCAAGCGCGCGTACTCGTACGCCGACGTGCTCGAAGTGAAGGTCATCAAGTCCCTGCTCAACTCGGGTGTGTCCCTCGCTCGCGCCCGCCAGGCCGTGGAATGTCTGCGCAACGCCCTCGGCGCCGACCTCGCGTCGAGCAGCCTCGTGATGAGTGACGCGGGTTCGGTGCTCGCCCACGACGACGGGGATCTGGTCGACCTCCTTCGCGGGGGACAGGGCGTCTTTAATATCGTGCCGTTGGCGAACGTGGTGGCCGAACTCTCCACCACCATCGCCCGAGAGCTGCACCACAAGGATCAACCACTGACGTCGGAGAGGGAGCACCGCTCGGCGTGACGCCCCAGACATCACGTGGCGACGCTCGTGTTCGCCACCCCAGTGTGAACGCGGTCACGGCGACGCCCTTTGCGCACCCCAGCGAGCAACTCTTCGCGACGTTGCTCACGCTCTACGAGATCGAGTGGCGTTACGAGCCCCTGGAGTTCCCGCTCGCCTGGAACGACCACGGGCAACCCGTGCGCGCCTTTCGACCGGACTTCTATCTGCCCGGGCGCGACCTGTTCATTGAGCTCACGGTGCTCGAACAGCGACTCGTGACCAAGAAGAATCAGAAGGTTCGCGAATTCCGCGGGCTCTATCCCGAGGTCCAACTGCTGGTGGTCTATCAACGTGACTTCGTTGAACTGCTGCGCCAGCACGACCTGGGAACATTGGGCGACTTCGCGGCCTAGTGTGACTGTCGTGAGCGACCGGCGTCCTTTCCTCTACGACACGCACGTCGAGTTAGGCGCCAAGATCGTGCCCTTCGGGGGATGGGAGATGCCGCTCGCCTACGCGACAGGAACCGTCGCCGAACACCTCACCTGTCGTCGCGACGCGGTGGTCTTTGACGTCTCGCACCTCGGTACCGTGCGTTGTGACGGCGCGGGGATGTTCGAGGCCCTGCAGGCGACGCTCACCAACGACCTCGCCAAGGTCGCTCCCGGACGCGCCCAGTACACGCACCTCTTGAACGACGACGGCTTCGTCGTCGACGACATCATCGTGTGGTGGCTCGCCGACGATCAGTTCGACGTCATGCCCAACGCCTCGAACACCAGCGGCGTGACCTCGGCGCTACCGGGCGTGGACGTGACGGGCGAACGCTGCGTCCTCGCCGTCCAGGGCCCTCGCGCGCGCGAGAAGGCCGCGCTGGTCGATCCCCGGTTCGCCGACGTGGGACGTTTTTGCGTGAACCGCGTGGACTACCACGGCAGCGAGGTGCGCGTCGCGGGCACGGGCTACACCGGCGAGGACGGTATCGAGATCGCCGCGCCTAACGCGGTCGCCGAGGAACTGCTGCGGGCGCTGGTTCGCGCGGGCGTGTCGCCCGCGGGTCTGGGAGCACGCGACACGCTTCGCCTCGAAGCCGCCCTGCCGCTCTACGGGCACGAACTGACGTTGTCCTCGACCACGCTCGAGGCGAAGTTGGGTTGGGTCTTGGGATGGAACAAACCGACGTTCCGCGGACGAGCGGCGGTCGAACGCGAGCGCGAGCGAGGGCCGCGTCGCCACCTGACCGGCGTCCTCGCCGAGGGTCGCCAACCACTCCGTGACGGCGCGCGCGTGCGCGTGGACGGTCGTGCGCTGGGCGTGCTGTCGTCGGGGAACTACTCACCCGTGCTCGAACGCGGCATCGGACTCGGTCTGCTCGAGGAGAACCTCGAGGTGGGCACGCCGCTCGTGCTCGAACTGCGAGGGCGCGACGTACCAGCGAGCGTCGTCGCGTTGCCCCTCGTACGAAAGGTGAAGTGACATGGCTGACTACTTGCCCCACACGCCCAGTGAGGTCGACGCCATGCTCGAGTTCCTCGGCATGACGTCACTCGAGGATCTCTTCAGCCAGATCCCGGCGGCGGTGCGTCTGAGCCAGGGACTCGACCTCGCCCCGGGACAGAGCGAGCCCGACGTCGCGGACTACTTCAGTACGCTCACGCGCGCGAATCGGGCCCAGGCGGCGACGCTCACCTGCTTTGCCGGTGCGGGGTCCTACGACCACGAGGTGCCTGCGGTCGTCAAGATGCTCGGGTCGCGCTCGGAGTTCGTCACCGCGTACACGCCCTACCAACCCGAAGTCGCCCAGGGAGTCCTGCAGGCGATCTTCGAGTACCAGACGATGGTCTCGCGCTTGAGTGGACTGCCGATCGCCAACGCGTCGCTTTATGACGGCGCGACCGCGCTCGTCGAGGCGCTCAACATGGCCTCTGGCGCGACCGGTCGCCAGAAGATGGTCGTGTCCTCGGGCGTGCATCCGCACTGGCGCGACGTGGTACGCACGTTCGCGGCCGGTACCGGTCACGAGATCCTCGAGGTACCGCTCGTCGACGGGCTGACGCGCTGGGACCAGGTCGACCTCTCGGGAGCCGCGGCGGTGGTGGCGAGCTACCCGAACTATCTCGGTGTGCTCGAGGACCTGCGCGTCGCCAAGGCGCTCGGCGTGGCGAACGACGCGTTGTTCGTCGTGGCGGCCGATCCCGTGGCGGCGGGCGTGCTGCGTAGCGCGGGTCAGTGGGGAGCCGACGTCTTCGTCGCCGAAGGGCAGCCCTTCGGTACGCCGCTGGCCTTCGGTGGACCGTACCTCGGTCTCTTCGCGTGCGGCGCCGACCAGGTCCGTCGACTGCCCGGGCGCATCGTGGGCGAGACGGTCGACTCGAACGATCGGCGCGCGTTCGTCACGACCCTGCGCGCACGCGAACAGGACATCCGTCGCGAGAAGGCGACGTCGAACGTCTGCACGAACCAGACGTTGATGGCCGTGACCGCCGCGATCCAATTGGGCTGGCTCGGCACCCGGGGTCTGCGCGAGGTAGCGACGCGCTGTGCCCAAGGTGCCCACTACCTGTTCGACGAGGTTCGCAAGATCGACGGCGTGAGTGCGGTGTCCTCGGCGCCGTTCTTTCGCGAGTTCGCCCTGCGCGTGCCCAAGAATGCGTCGGACGTCTTGCGCTCGATGTGTGATGACGGGGTGCTCGGCGGCCTCAGTGTCGCCGAGTTGTGCCACGGACCCGATCCATCGATCGACGACGGCGAGCACGCGATGCTCGTGACGGTGACCGAGCGGCGTACCCAAGACGAGATCGACCACTACGTCGACACGCTACGAAAGGTGGTGCGCTGATGACGAGCTTCGCGTCGGCTCCGGGTGGTCGCGCCGCGTCGGCGCCGCTGCTCGGCCACGAGACGGAACCAACGATGTTCGAACTGTCGGTGCCCGGGCGCAGCGCCTACCAACTGCGCACGACCGGCGTGAACGCCGTGGCCCTCGACCAACTCATTCCGAGTGAGCACCTGAACGACGACGTCGTGGACCTGCCCGAGCTCTCCGAGCGCGACCTGGTGGCTCACTTCACGCGCCTGTCGCACCGCCAGTTCTCGGTCGACCTGGGGGCGTACCCCCTCGGAAGCTGCACCATGAAGTACAACCCGAAGTTCTGTGACGCAGTCGCGGCCGACCCCGGGCTCAATTCCGTGCACCCGGGCGTGCCGAGCGAACTCGCCCAGGGTTGGCTCGAACTGATGGTGACACTCGAAGAGAAACTCTGCGTGATCACCGGGATGAGTGCCGCCACGCTCCAGCCCGCCGCCGGAGCGGCGGGCGAACTCACGGGTTTGCTGCTGATGCGAGCGTTCCACGCCGCCAACGGCGACGTGCGACGCCGGGTCCTCATTCCCGATTCGGCGCACGGTACCAACCCGGCTTCGGTGACCCTGGGCGGGTACGAGGTCACGACGATCCCGTCCAACGACCGTGGGCTGGTGGACCTCGCGGCACTGAAGGCGGCCCTCGGTCCCGACGTCGCGGGCATCATGCTCACGAACCCCAACACCGTCGGTCTCTTCGAAGAGGAGATCATCGAGATCGCCACGGCCGTGCACGACGTGGGGGGACTGCTCTACTACGACGGCGCGAACCTCAACGCAATCCTCGGGGCGGTGCGACCGGGCGACATGGGCTTTGACATCGTGCACATGAACCTGCACAAGACCTTCGCGACTCCGCACGGCGGTGGGGGACCGGGCGCGGGACCCGTGGCGGTGTCGTCGCGACTCGCCGACTTCCTGCCCGGACCGCGCGCCGCGCGCACGACCAACGGTGCCTACGAGTGGCGCCGACCTGAGCGTTCGATCGGCCGGGTCCACGGCTGGCACGGCAACGCGATGGTCCTCGCGCGCGCCCTGGCCTACATCAATGTCCACGGGGGCGACGGGCTGACCCGGGTCGCCCAGCACGCGGTGTTGAACGCCAATTGGCTGCGCCAACGTCTCGAGGCGACGCTGCCCGCCGCCTACGACCGTCTCAACATGCACGAGTGCGTGTTGAGTGCGACCAGGCTGAAGGACGCCTACGGGGTGCGTGGACTCGACGTGGCCAAGGCCCTGCTCGAAGAGGGCTTCCACGCGCCGACCGTCTATTTCCCGTTGATCGTCGACGAGGCATTGATGTTCGAACCCACCGAGACCGAGAGCCCCCAAACCCTCGAAGCGCTGGCGCTCGCCGTCGAGAGGATCGAACAACGCGCGAAGCAGGACCCCGAGTCCCTGCACCGCGCGCCCCAGACCACGCCGGTGTCGCGCGTCGACGAAGCGCGCGCGGCGCGTCATCTCATCGCCACCGAGGACGCGGCGGCGAGGTAACGCGAACCAACCACGCGCGTGATAGCGCCCCTAGGATTGCACCATGACCAGACCGCTCATCGGTGTCACGGGTCGGCGCTGGCCCGCCTCAGCGTTGGGACCCTCAGTGCCCCCGGGGATGTCAGGGCTCAGCATCGACCTTCATTTCACTGATTACGTGCGCTCGATAGCCCTTGCGGGGGGATTGCCCGTCGAACTCACGCGTGACGCCGACGTCACCGAAATGGTCGAGCGTCTCGACGGGTTGGTCCTGAGTGGCGGAGCCGACGTCGAACCCGCACGCTATGGCGCCCGACCCGACGAGCGGTTGGGTCCGCTCGAGACCGACCGCGACGCCTGGGAGTTCGAGCTCTACGAGGCCGCGCGCGAGCGCGACCTGCCGGTCCTGGCGATCTGTCGGGGCTTCCAGTTGGTCAACGTGGCCCACGGGGGCACGCTTAATCAGCACGTCGGTCTCGACGAGGGTGCGGGCCATCCCCAGTGGGACGTGGACGGACGCACCGCCACGCACGACGTGCGAAGCGTTCCCGCGACCGCGATCGCCGGCCTCGTGGGCGAACACGCTCGCGTGAACTCGCTGCATCACCAGACGCTCGATCGACTCGGCGCCGGCTTGGTCGCGAGCGCTTACGCGAGCGATGGGGTGGTGGAGGGTTTCGAGAGCGTCGACGGTGATGTCCTCGGCGTCCAGTGGCACCCCGAGCTGCTCGACGCACCCGATCCGACGTTTCGCTGGCTCGTCGAGCGCTGTCGCGATCGCCTTCGTCTCACCTGACGCGAGGTCGCCTAGTGGGCGAGGGACATGCCCGCGAGGAACGCCGCCGCGCAGAGAGCGGGCGTGGCGAGTACCAGCGCCAGCGAGTAACCAACGTGGTGTTCGCGTTGCAAGAGTGCGGGGATCGCGAACGCCGAGGAGAAGGTGGTGAGCCCGCCGCACAACCCAGTGAGGATCACCGAGCGCGCGTGCGCGTCGGCGGTGCCCAGCAGACGGTAAGCCGCCCAGCCGGCCAGCGCGGTCCCCGCGGCGTTGGCGCCCACCGTCGCCCAGGGTCGTCTCGTGGGGTGGTGGCGACGAACGAGGTACTCGGCCACGTACCGGATCACGCAGCCGAGTCCGCCCGCGAGTACGACCAGGAAGAGGGTCATCGAAGTCGCACCTTGAGTCCGAGCCAGCCCGCGAGCCCGCCGCTCGCTACCGCGCCGACGACGAGACCGAGGCCCGCGCCGGCCGAGAGGTGCCAGAGCGTCGCCACGTCGACGAACAGGCCCGAATACGAGGTGAATCCCCCGAAGAATCCGGTGATCACCACGAGACGGGCGAGGTCGTTGGGGTCGTGATGGCGCAGGGGGCCCGCCAGGATCACGGTGGCGGCGAAGACCCCCACGAAGTTGATGACGAGCAACATCCAGGGGATCTGGCCGGTCCACGAGAGCGGGTGGGGGCCGTAGGTCGCCGCACGGATCGCCACGCTCGCCTCGAGCCACGGCGATCGCAGCAGGAGATCACGCAGCAACGTACCCAGGCCGCCGCCCAGCGCCACCGCCAGGACCGCCTTCGCGAGCTGCCCGGGGGAGAGGGAGGTGTTGGGTGACATGTCCAAGCAAAACTAGTGCAAATAGGCCATTTTTTGGGCTTTCGTTCGCAATTCGTGCGTCACGTGGCGCTCGACGAGCGTCTGGGGTTGCGAAACGCCAATGATTCACCGGATACGGCGTATTTAGCCTATTTTGATACGAAAATTCCGTCACAAAAATGTAATTACAAATTATTTGTTCGGGACCTTCGCCCTAGGTATACTGTGCACTATCCAAACAACCGAACTGTTTGTAGAGAAACGCCACAAAGGGGGCCCGGCAAATGCCAATTTCTAAGAGTATGTCTGGACGTTTCGCGGGCCTCATCGCCGCGCTCGTCGCCGTGCTGGCGCTGTCCTCGACGGCCGCGGTCACCTTCGCGGGCTTCAGCGCCCAGATCGTCAACAACGCCAACACCTTCTCGTCAGGCACCATGCAGCTCGAAGAGAGCAATGGCGGCACCACCTGCTACTCAACCGGCTCAGGATCAGGTGGCACGGTTTCGGGGAACTCGGCGAACTGCTCGATCAACAAGCTGGTTGGCACGCTCAACCAGGTACCCGGCGGTACGCCGTTGTCGACCACCATCACCATGACCAACAACGGCACGATCGGCGCCAGTCTCGACAGCCTCGTCTTTTCGACCTGCAGCGCCGCCGGGGCCTCCAACAACAACGGCTACGTCGGTGGTGACACCTCGGGATTCTGCGGCAAGGTGGACATCGAGGTGAGCGTGGGCTCGACCACCGCGGGAACCCACTGTCTGATCCCCGCCAGCACCTCACCGTGCGCCCTGACCCCCACGAGTGCCGCGACGTTGGCCTCGGTGAGTGGCACGACCATCAACCAGTCCACGTCGCCCCAGGGTCTGACGCTGCTGAGCGCCGGCGCGAACCAGGCGTACACCTTTACGGTGCTGCTCGACGCAACGAATACGACCAACGCGGACCAGGGTCTCACGGCCTCCCAGACCATGACGTGGAACCAGTCCTAGTAATGAAATCCTGATGACCACTGCCTCGCGGGCCTCCGGGTTCGCGAGGCAGTGGTTTTTCGGGGTGTGGCGGGGCGTAGTGTTTGTCGTGGGCGAAAACCCTGTACGGGGGCTTGAAGGCGCGTCCCAGAGAAAGCCGTAGATGAAGAAAGCACCAGTGAGACGCCGCCGGTTTCGGATGTTCGGTGGTCTGTCGCTCGCGGTGCTCGGCTACACGGTACTCCCGGCGCTGGTGGCCTCCGCGGCGATATTTACTACGACCATCGTCAACATCGCCAACACCTTCTCGAGTGGCAACATCGTGATGTCCGCGACCACGCCCACCTCGGTGGTGTGCACGCCCGCGACCGGTTCGATCACCACCACCAACGCGACGACGTGCTCGGGTGACCCGTTTCCGACCGCCACGCTCTCGACGACCGCGACGAGCGCGGTGAGCACGATCAGCGCGACCGGTTCGCTCGGTGGCACGAACGCGAACGTGTCCTCAACGGGCTGTGGGGTGCAGTACTTCAACGAGGGCGTGAACCACAACTGGGGTCTGCCGTTCTACGGCGTGACCTACGGGGCCGCGATGTCGAAGTTCTCCTCGACCGCGGCCGCCTTCGACGGTTCGACCGGCGAGGTCGAGACCTACACCCAAGAGACCGCGCCCGCCAACTTCACCTTCACGGGGTGGTTCAACACCACCCACGCCCAGGGCACGCTGATCGCCTTTTCCAACACCGAGGCCGCCACCAACACCGTCGACAACGACCGCAGCCTGTGGATCGATTCGGCCGGCAAACTGGTCTGGGCGACCGCGACGAGCGCGACCGCGATGACCGAGCTGACGAGCACGTCGGTGGTGGACAACGGCGCCTGGAACTTCTTCGCGGTCACCATCGGCACCACCTCGGGCGACCAACTCTACGTGAACGGTTCCCTGCAGGCGTCGAGTTCGGGCGTGACCGCCGCGTACAACTACAACGGCTACTGGCACTTCGGGTGGGGCTCGGAACTCGACGGGACGCCCAACTGGGCCGATAAACCGACGTCGGCCTACTTCGAAGGATCGCTCAACGGCCTCGCGATCTTCGGCTCACAACTCACCGCCGCCAAGATCTCGACCCTCGACGGTGAGACCACCCAGGCCACCTACGACGCGCAGGTGGCCGCCGACACCGACGCCTTCTACTGGCCCCTCGACGACACCGGGACCACGCCGTACACCGGCGCCCTGCCGACACTCACCGCACCCACGCAGACCTTCGCCGACGTCTCGGGCAACGCGAACACCGGACACGCTGAAGGTACGGTCACCGTCGGCGCCGCCGGCCCGACGGCGCTCGGGGGGTACGCCATCTCCCAGACGGGTGCGACGGGTTCGGACGTCTACACGACCAATACGTTTGCCAATCCCGCGCAGTTCAGCGTCTCGGGGTGGTTCAAGACGTCCACGACCGGTTCGATCATGGGGGCGACCAACGTCCAGACCGACTCGACGCCCACCGCCTGGGACCGTCTGCTCTTCATCGACGCCGCGGGCGACCTCGTCTTTGGCACCAACTCCGCGCTCGACGAGGCGATCTCACCCAGCGCGGAAGACAACGGTGCCTGGCATTTCGTCGTCGCCTCCTACGGTCCGGCGGGGGAGGAGCTCTTCGTCGACGGCGCCCTCGTCGCGACGAACTCGGCGGGCACCTCGGGCCAGAACTACACCTACTACTGGCACCTCGGTTACGCCTATACGGCCTCGTGGCCGAACTCACCGGGTAACTACAACCTGAACGGCAGCCTCGCCCAGGTGGCGCTCTACAGCACCCAGCTCACCGCGTCCCAGGTCGCGACCCTCTACGGCGCGACGAGTCCCGCTGATGAAGAGGGGAGGGTGCTGGCGCTCAGCCCCGTCTCCTACTGGCCGCTCCAGGACACCACCGCCTCGCCCGCCTGTCCGTTGATTTACGTGACCCTTCAGACCACGGTCGGCTCGACCACCACGTGCATCGCGCCCGCCGCCGCGGGTGCCTGCGCGACCCCCACGAGTGCGGTGCTCGCCAACACGATCGCGACTCGCTCGATGACCGGTCCCGCTTCGGGAGCGCCGGTGACCTTCACGGTCACCATGAAAGTGGGCTCGACGCCCGCCGCGGGCGTCGCGGGACTGCACGTGCTCTTGCCGTTGATCTTCTATGAGGCGAACTCGACGTTCTCCGCGCAACTCTCGTATCCCTCGGGTGTGGTGATCCTTTGAGCACGCCGATGGTGGCGTCGCCGCGCTCGACGGACTTGGACTTTGGACCGGCTCGACGCAGTCGGCGCGCGGCGCGTCGTGCGAACAGGAAGAACGCCCATCCGCACGCGCGACTGCCCTGGGACTTGCGTCTGCTCTTCTTGGTGATCGTGGTGGCCATACTCGCCGAAGCGGGCTGGCTCGCGAGCGGGGGATCGCTCTACCGGATCGACAGTCCTTCGATGTGCCCGCAGGTCTGCGTGGGCTCGCTCGTGCTCGATCGTCCCCTGGCGCCCGGGACCACCGTGCACAAGGGGGAGACCGTGACGTTCATCCCGCCGGGTTTCACCGTCGAGTACACGCACCGCGTGGTCAAGGTGCTTGCCAACGGGAGCTTCGAGACCAAGGGGGACGCCTCGAACATCGTGGACCCGTGGATCGTGGCGCCCGCGGACCTGAAGGGCGTCACGGTCGCCACGGTGTGGGGGCTCGGTTGGCTGAGTTCCGCGCTACCGTTCCTCGCCGCGGGCATGGCGCTGATCCTGCTGTTTCGCCGTTCCATCGACGTGCGGGTTCGCCGCGCGTATGACCGATTGCTCGCCGTCATCTTGATCATCGTTCCGATCTGGCTGATCAAGCCGCTGATTCGCGCCACCGTGATCCAGACGGCGTCACTCAAGAACGACATGGAGCGTCTCACGATCGTCAACACCGGGCTCTTGCCGTCCCAGTTCCGGGCCACCCAGGGTCAGTTCAAGGACTTCGTCGCGTCGGGTCAGCGGATCACCTTGACCGGACGCCTCCAGCCCGACGGTCAGGTCGCGGTCTCGCAGTTCGTCTCGTTCCACTGGATTGGCTGGACCATCGTGGCGGTGGTCATCGCGTCACCGCTCCTGCTGTTCCTGATCCAACTGCCCAAGCAACGTAAACTCGCGGTCCATCACGCGGGGCCGTCACTGGCCGAGCGGCTCGCCGCCGAGTATCCCGAAGAGGTACTAGCGGCCGCCTTCGCGCGGGTCAGTGGCTCGAGCGCACCGGCTCCTTCGTCTGCGCCCGTCGGCCAGGTCGCGCCGTCCGCTCCGCCACGGGCACTCAACGACGACGTCGGGTCGTTCGTGGGGGAGTCGGCATCGGCTCCCCCGGCGTCGGTCGCACACGACCCCGGAACGGAATCGCCCGCCGTGGAATCCGTCGCTTCGCCGAAGAAGAAAAAGAAGAAGAAGAAAAGGGCAAGAAGGGCAAGAAGGGCAAGCGACGCGAGGACGGCGATCGATGACATCACGAATGTGCCGTGAACACGTGACACGCGGTGTCGGTCCTAGACGTGCGGATGGTCGGTGCGGCGTGCTCGCGTCAAGGAAAGCGAGGCGGTGTGATGGTCGAGGTCTTCGCGTCGCGGCACGAGTACGCGGGACTCGAGGTTGGGCGAGGGGTGTCGCGACCCGACCGACGAACGGGTGGGCTGGGCATCGCTCACACGGAGTTCCGAATGCCTAACTTTACATAACGTACATTATCGGCGTAGCCTGTGCAAAACCCGCGCTATACTTGATTTCATGCGAAGAGCACTGTGCGCTGCGTTGTTGGTAGCCGCCACCGCTGGGTTTGTCGCCCTGCCGGCTGGTGCGGATACCGCCACGGCCGGTGGCGGCGCGGCGCCGGGTACCACGCTCTCCTTCGACTACAGCGACAACACGTCGCCCGCCTCGGCGAGCAACGGCGTGTTCAACATCATCGTCGACGTGATCCCCGCGCACACGAACGGCTTCGTGCGCGTGGTCGCGGTCGCGCCGTCGAGCACGAACGAGCCGAACCTGGTCTGCGCCTTCCAGGCGATCACCTACAGCCAGGTCGAGTGCGCCTTCAACTTCACCGCGAGCGGCGTCTGGTCGATCCACGCGGACTACATCACGACGTTAAAGGACACGGTGAGCGCTTCGGCGATCGCGAACCTACGCGTCGGTAACTAGTTGGCGTCTTCGCAGCCGCACCACTTCAGGGTGCTCTGGGGTGACTTTTCGAAGGGCTTGGAACAAGAGATCGTCGTGGCCCACGACGTCGACGAGGCGCTCACCATCGCGCACGAACGACGGCCCGAACTGCCGCGCCCTCGCACCGCGTTGCTGGTGACCCGCGAAGGCTGACCTACACTTCGGCCCATGAGTTCTCTCTTTGACGTCTCGGGCAAGGTGGTGCTCGTCACCGGTGGCAGTCGCGGTATCGGCGAGATGATCGCGCGAGGTTTCGTCGACGCGCGAGCGACCGTCTACATCTCCTCGCGCAAAGCCGAGGTGTGCGACGCGCTCGCGCGCGAACTGAGCGAGCGAGGCACGTGCGTGTCGATTCCCGCCGACCTCTCGCGCGAGGACGAGTGTCGGCGCCTCGCGGGCGAACTGGCGACGCGCGAGGACCATCTCGACGTGCTGGTGAACAACGCGGGTGCCACGTGGGGAGCGCCGATGGCCGACTACGACGAGGCGGCCTTCGAACGGGTGCTCGCACTCAACGTGAAGGGTGTCTTTCATCTCACCAAGTTCCTGCGCCCCTTGCTCGAGGCCCAGGCCAGCGCGGCCCTGCCGTCACGCGTGATCAACATCGGTTCGATCGACGGACTGCACGTGCCCACCCTCGAGACCTACGCGTACTCCGCCTCGAAGGCGGCGGTTCACCAGCTGACGCGCCACCTGGCCAAGCACCTGGCGCCGCTCGTGACGGTGAACGCCATCGCGCCGGGACCATTCGAGTCCAAGATGATGAAGTCGACCCTCGAGGCCTTTGGCGACGCTATCGCCGCGGCCGCTCCGATGAAGCGCATCGGTCAGCCCAGTGACATGGCCGGGGCCGCGATCTTCCTCGCGTCGCCCGCGGCCAGTTTCATCACCGGCGTCGTGCTTCCGGTCGACGGTGGTATCGCGACGCTCGCTTAGCCGGACTTGGGAGCGACGCCCAGGGTCACGTGAAGCGTCAGGTGTTTCGTACCGCGCACGATCCGCATCGTGATGACGTCACCGGGTTTCAACGCCGAGATCACCGACTGGACGTCCTGGGCACTGGTGATCGCGGTGCCGTTGATGCCCACGATGATGTCGCCCTGCTTCACTCCCCCTGCGGCAGCCCCGGTACCGGCGATGACGCTCATCACCACGGCCCCACTGGAGATCGAGAAGCCGTATTCCGCCTGCAGCTCGGCGTTCATGGACGTGATCTCCACGCCGATGAACGCTCCGTGATTGACGACACTCTCGCCCGCCTTAAGGGACGCGAGGAGTGATTCAATGGTTGCCGCGGGAATGGCGAAGCCGATGTTCTGGGCGCTGGTGCCGTCGGCCAGCGTGCCCGCCACCGCGGTGTTCATGCCCACGACGTCGCCCGCGCTATCGAGCAAGGGGCCACCGGAGTTGCCCGGGTTGATGGCGGCGTCGGTCTGGATCATGTTGTCGAGGGTCTCGGTTGAGGTGGAGGTGCCCGCGGTGACGGTGCGACCAAGGGCCGAGACGATGCCCGAGGTCACCGTTGGCGTGCCCGCGGCGAGGCCCAGGGCGTTGCCGATCGCGACGACGGCGTCACCCACGACCAGCGCGTTGGAATTGCCGAACGTGACCGTGGGCAAGTGCGACACGCCTTGGATCTTGATCAGCGCGACGTCGTCGACCGGGTTGGTACCCACGAGGACCGCGGGGATGCTCTTGGTCGAGCCCGTGCGCGTGACGGTGATGGTACCGCTCTGCGCGGCGGCGGCGATCACGTGGTTGTTGGTCACGACCAGTCCGTTGGACGTGATGATCATGCCGGTCCCCTGGTCCTCCTCGCCACTGCCCTTCACGTCGATCGAGACCACCGAGGGTTGGACGCGGTCGACGAGTTTGGGGATGCTCGCGCCATTGGGCAGGACGCCGGCCCCTGGCTTGGCGGAACTCTCGTTGATCGTGACGCCGTTGGACCCCGACGAGGAGTTGGACGCGAAATGCCCGGCGAGTCCGCCTACTAGGGCCGCGACCAGCAACAGCGAGAGGCGAGTCGACCAGGGAGCCCGGCTCGTTCGTGACGAGCCCGAGAGCGGTGCGGGATCGGGCGACGCGGGCAGGTCGGGCGCGTGAACCGGGCCGGATGGGGCGATCTCGGGCGCCCGCGAACTCGGTTCGTTGGGGGTGTTCGGATCAAGGGGGCCAGTGCTCACGTGGCCATGCTAGACACCAAAACTTAATTTACTCTAAATGTCCCAGGAATGTCCGGGCGAATCCCGTGGAGTAGATTAGAACCCTATGTCTCGTCGCATTGAGATCGAAATCACGAGCCTGAACGGCGAGCAGGCCACGTGGCGTGCCGCGGGCGCCAAGTTGCCCAAGGGCGTACTCAGCGCGTCGCTCGTGCCCGGTGGACCCGTCGTGGGCACCGTCTATCGCGCCGATATCGAACAGTTCATGGAGGGTATCGAGATCCTGGCGGTCCTACCCGCCAAAACGGCGTCGCCCCTGGACCCGCGTCACGAGCGCGTGGAACTGATCCCCAACGCCAAAGCGGGCCCGGACGTGATCGTGACCTACGCCCCCAAGGGGCGCGGTGCTCGGCGGGACTTCGATCGCGACGGTGACACCCGCCGCGACGGCGCGAAGCGGCCCGCCGGCCGCTCAGGGCCCAAGGAGCGTACGCCGCGGCCCGAACGCGGGCCCCGCGTCGAGCGCGAGCCGCGCGTCGACGCCGCGAGTCCTGGTGAAGGGGCCGAACGCGGCCCTCGCCCCGCTCGACGTCCCCAAGCCGAGCGTGGTGCGCGCAGCGAGCGCTCCCCTCGCCCACCGCGTACCGGTCGTTCTCCGCACGGCGCACCGGGTGCGCCTCCCATGACCACGACCTACCGAAACGCCCTGCTCGCCACGCTCTCGCCCGAGCAGTTGCCGGTCGCCGAGCAGTTGTTGCGCGGGGGCATGCCCGCGGTGCGCTCGGCGGTCGCCGAGCAGAACAAGAACGCCGCGGCCCAGGGCCGGCCCACCGTCGACGCCGCCACCATTGAGCGCATCGCCGAAGACCTGCTCTCGCGCACGAACCTGGCGCTGTGGAAGGACAAGGCCGCGGGCGCACTGGGCGCGGGACGCGAATTGCGCCTGCGCGACCTGCGCGCGGTCGTCACCGCCGCCAAGACCGTGTCGCTCGACGACGAAGCCAAGGTCCAACAAAAGGAACTGCAGTCGAACCTCAGTGCGCGACTCGACGTGCTTCGCACGCAGTGGAACGAACGACTCGAAGCGGCCGTGACGTCAAAGAACGTCCCCGAGGCGCTGCGACTCGTCGCGCGTCCGCCCGACATGTCGACGAGGGTCAGCGCCGAGATGGCCGCGCGCGTCGTCGCGCTCGCCTCCGAGACGCTCACGGCCGAACTCGAACCCGCGAAATGGCAAGAGATCGTCACGTTGGCGGTTGACACCTCCATACGGCGCAACATCAAGCCCCAGGGCATTCCGAGCGACGAGGCCTCCAAGGCGCTCGCCGTGCACAACGCGGGGGCCATCCCCGAGTTCGCGAAACTCCTCGGCATGAAGGTACCGCCTCCGCCTCCGCCCCAACGCAACGTGCGTCGCGCGGTCAGTCGGCGCGCATCGTAAGCAGTCGCGCCTTCCAACCAAGCGACTCGTAGAGCGATTTGGTACCCCGGTCGCCGGGCAGTGCGAACGCGTCAAGGACCTCGCGCTGGGTCGCGATGACCGCCTGGAGAATCGTCCGGGCCACGCCTCGACGTCGATACTCCTCGTCGACGAACACGCTCTGGACGACGCCGGGTGCCACGAGGGCGAAACCCACCGGCGCGTCGACCACCAACGCGACGACGAGATTGCCAACGCGTATCGCCTCGGCGAGCGTCTCGGGGGGTGTCCGGCCGGCCAGGATCGTCTCAACGAGTGAGGACCCGCCGCGCTGGACGCGCGCCGCGGCGAGCGCGCGCGTAAAGAGCGCCTCAATCGAGGCAGACGGCGCGCGGACCACTTCCACGCGCACCAGGTCGTTGTTCGTCACCGCAGGAATCGCGGTCCTAGACGCAGTCTCGACAGAGCATCTTGGACCGGTCAGCCAACTGGGTCGTCTTCTTCAACAGCCGGCACGAGGCACAGCGGAATTCGTCATCCTGCTTGGGCAGTATGGTCTCGGTGGGGTCGACGAGCGGGTCGATTTCCCCCGGCGCCTCGTCGTCGTCCTCGGGCGCGCTCGAACGGCGGATGGTCTCGGCGAGCACTTCGTCGAGCGCGAGCTCGACGTCGGCGTCGTCGGCCACGTCATCGTCGTCGGGAATCGCCACCTCGGCGATCACTTCATCCTCGACGTCGACCACCTCTACGTCGAGTACTTCCTCCACGTCATCGACGTCGTCGACACCATCGAGGTCGTCCTCGTCCCCGACTATTTCCTCGTCAAAACCCTCCGCGAGTTCTTCCTCATCGAAAACTTCTTCTGTGTCGCCATCACTAGCCATAAAATTCCTTCTCTGTAGCGCTGGCAGTGTAGAGCCTTTTTGCGGCTCCGTGCGGCCCATCAGTATAAAGAATTCGTAACGTTCGCGAAACCTCAGCGATTCTGCCGATTTCTTTCGGCGGCGCGTTCGGATTCAAGTCGTTCAAGGTCGGTATCCGAATAATCGATATAGGTCATCGCTCCAGCAATTGCTCGGTGACCCGCCTGCTCCTTGATCAATCGAGCCATCTCGTGCGCCACACGGCGGTAACTCGGGTGTCCCTGGGGGCCCGATCGCAACTCGATGAGGTGCAGCGCCTCGCGCGCGTTCATCTGCATCTGGTAGCGGATCCGAAACGCGAGGGCCACGCAGTACTGGCTCTGCTCGGGGAACTCCTCGCGCATGTCGTAGAACAACGACGCCGAGCGATGCAGTGACTCTTCGAAACGCTGCGCGAGTCCCGCCTCGACGACGATCTCGGGAACGTCGTAGCCGAGCTCGACCGTGAGCGGTTGCCACTCAATGGTGAGCAGACGGTGTCGTTGCAAGTCGCGAAAGGCCCCGTAATCGGTCACGAGTTCGAACCGGTAGCCGGTCGCCTCGAACGCTCGTCCGGGACGGTGGCGTCGGTTCGAGCGGCTACCAACGTAGGTGGCGAGAAGGCGCTCGCGTGCGTGTGCGTCGAGCGAGGCGACGACCTTGGCGACGTCGTCGTGGGACGCACGCGAATTCGCAAAGACAATCGCCTCGAGGACACGCTCCTCACCGTTCGGGTCGAAGTCGACCAGGCGCACGCTCTCGCGGGGTTCATCGTGATGAGTCGGCACCATCGACGCGACGAGGTCGCGCGTCGCGCTCTTGGTACTACCGAGGTACCGCGTCCAGGCCATCCCTCGCTCGGGGACGTCGAGGCGTTTCAGGAAAGAAGGTATGACCTTGCGAAGTTCCTCGACCATGAGCTCGGCGTACTCGCGAACCTCGGGCAACGGGTGCGCACGCATGCGTAGCAGGAGCGACTCGTACGCCTGTCCCGAGGCGTAGATGCCGAGGTTGGAGAGCGCGCTCGCCGGGAGCAGGCCTCGCGCCGCGTCGAGCGCCTTGGCGCGAATCGCCTGTCGATACACGAAATCGGTATCCTCGGCGGTCTTGGGATACTTCTTGGCGAGAAAGTCCGTCAAGAGCGGCAGCAGTTCGCCGTAGGTGTCGAACATGCGGTCCATCTCGCCCACGTAGCGTGCACCGAATCGTGACTCGAGCACGTCATGATCACGGTAGAAGCGGTAATGCCCATTACCGAGTCGCTTGTCGTAGCCGAGGTAGCGAGTGGACTGCTCGAGATAACTCATGAGTCGACCCCACTCGAGCACTTTGGTCAAAATGTTGCTCGCCTGCTCACAGGCCAGGTGGACTCCGCCGAGTTGGGCGACCGAGTCGTCACCGTACTCGAAGAAGATCTTCTGATAGAGGTCGTCCGCGCGCGCGAGGCCAATCGTGGCGTCAATGGTGACGTCACCGGCGAGATCGAGGTCACCAACGAATTCGTCGAGGAAGAGGCGCCGCAGGCTCTTCGAGGATCGCGAGTAGCGAGCGAAGAGTGCGCCCTTGACGACCTCGGGCAGGTTCACGAGGGCGAAGACCGGTCCCTCGAGGTTCGTGAAATAGCGGCGCAGGACTGACGCTTCAGCGTCCGTGAACTGTTCGGCGACATAGGGATGCATGGAGTAACGAGATTAGGGGCGAAACTAGCCGTGCGGGTGGACGCTCGACGCTCCCGCCACCACACTGCGCAACACGGCGTCGCGCGCGCCGATCGCCACCTCGGCGAGGCCGGCGGGTGCGCTCAGCCGAGCCAGTTGTTCGCACAGGTCCGCCACCTGCTTGGCGTTCCTCACGAAGTCACCGGGCGAGGTCTGGCCTATCTCGACGTCGGCGAGGTCCAGAACGGTGCCCAGTGAGGCTCCCCTGGCCCAGGCCGCGATGGTCGTGGCGAACTTGGAGTCGGGTTCCTTGGCGTGGGGCACGTGGTAACGGTCCTCCACGTCGCCGATCGACGCGGCGAGGGCACGAATCTCGTGGCTGCGTTGGGCGATGTCACCTCGCCGTTCCTGACCGAGACGGTCGTTGAGTGTCTTCCGCTTCTTCGTCGTGACCTGCTTGGCGGCGTTGGACGTACGTGACGCCCGCTTGGACTCATAGACGAAGCACGACAACACGCCCGCGAGCTGCGGGGGCTCGAGGTCCTCGAAGACGCCCGCCGCGATCGATTCGGCGATCAACAGATCGCACTCGTGGTAGATCGAGCGCAGTAGTTGGCCCTGTTCGTTCAGCGACCAGCCCGAGCAGTAGCCGAGTTCCTCGAGGACTCGGTGACGAGCGACCATCTGATCGCCCAACGGCCGCTTCGTGCCGCTCGGACGGTGGTCGGTCTCGAACTGGGCGTAGGAACGCTGCACGACCTCGAGGGCGGTCTCGAACTCGAAGTGATTGATCAAGTTCGCGGTGAAGTTGTACGTGGGCCGGAACGACGAGTGCAGGTCCGACGGCGCGGCGAGGGCTATTCGACCAATATCTGACAACGCGACTTCCGGGGCGAAGCAGATGATGGCGTGGCCCTCGTCGTCGAGGCCGCGCCGGCCCGCGCGACCCGTCATCTGGGAGAACTCGCCGCTCGTGAGGAACTTGCGGCCCGCGTCGGAGTACTTCGAGAACTTCTCGAGCGCGACCGAACGTGCGGGCATGTTCACCCCGAGAGCCAGCGTCTCGGTGGCGAAGACGACCGCGAGCAGATTGCGCTCAAAACACACTTCCACGATCTCGCGAAAAGCGGGCACCATGCCTGCATGATGCATCGCGAGACCACGACGGAGACAGTCGATGAAATCCTCGTATTCGAGTGCTCGCAGATCATCGTGGGAGAAGCCCATGAGCCGCGACTCAGCGATGATCTCGATCTCGCGACGCTCGTCGGGTGACGTGAAGAGCAAGCCGTCACGTCGACACTGGTGGACCGCGTCGTCGCACGCGGCGCGAGAGAAGATGAAGACGATGACCGGTAAGAGGTCGTCCTTTTCGAGCGACATGAGTAGTTCGCTGCGTCGCGGGGAGCGAAATGGCGGTGGTGGCGCGCTGGACTTGGGTCCCTTCCACTTCGGACCCGGACGGAATCGACGGGTGGCCTTCATCACGTTGTCGATTCGACGCGACTCATTCGAAAGGTGGCTTCCGTCGAGCAGGTCGACGATGTCGGCCATGGGTTGGCCGCGACGCACGATGGCGAGGTGGTTGTGCAATTGGATCGGGCGATTCTGTTCGATCACCACGGTGGTCGGACCACGAACCTCTTCGAACCAATCACCGAGGAAGCGGGCGTTACCAATCGTCGCCGAAAGTGCGACGAAGCGAACCGCCGAAGGGGTCAAGATCAGGACTTCCTCCCACACGCCACCGCGAAACGGGTCCTGGAGATAGTGGACCTCGTCGAGTACGACCAGACCGAGCGTCATCAACTGGTCGGACTCGGTAAGCAGCATGTTGCGCAACACTTCGGTCGTCATCACGATCACGTCGGCGCCGCGGTTCACCGAGGTATCACCAGTCAAGAGTCCGACGCGATCCTCGCCGAAGAGCTCGCAGAGTTCCTTGTACTTCTGATTCGAGAGGGCCTTGAGTGGCGTGGTGTAGAAGGCACGCTCACCTCGCTCGAGGATCCGGCCAATGGCGTAATTCGCGATCAGCGTCTTGCCAGAACCGGTGGGAGCGCTCACGAGGACGTTGACGTGATCGTCAACGGCGTCGAGCGCTTCGATCTGGAAGGGGTCGAGACCAAAGCCCAGTGTGTCGATGAAGGCACTTCGGTAATCGGTGGGAATCACTTCTTAAGCAACTTACCTACGCCGATCGCCATGAAATAGAACACCGTGAGCGGTATCGCCAGCGCGAGCATGGAGAACGGGTCGCTACTCGGCGTGATCACGGCGGCGAAGACCGTGATGGTGATGAGCGCGTAACGCCAACCGCGCAGCAAGGTTCGAGGGGTGACGAGTCCCGCGAGTTCGAGGGCGACGAGCACGACCGGAAACTCGAAGGTGAGTCCGAAGATGACCATCATGAGCACGAAAAGGCTCAGGTACTGGTTGGGGTTGTACTCGTAGATCAGTGTGTGTCCCCCGATCGATTCCAGCCACGAAATAGCGCGCTGAAAGATGAAGTACGCGAGCACCACCCCACCGAAGAAGAACGCCAGTGACGAGAGGACGAACGGGAGGGCGTAACGGCGCTCACGGGCCTTTAGACCAGGCGTGATGAAGCGCCAGGTCTCCCAGAGCAGGATCGGTAGGGCGAGCACGAAACCCCCGAAGAAGGCGATCTTGATACGAAGCGTGAGTCCGTCAAGAGGATTGGTCGCCAGAAAGAGACAATGCTTGGGGCAGCGCGACAGTACGGCTCTTGGAGGACGTGCAAGAGATGTCCGTAGAAGATGAACGCCAGTGTGCCCAGGACCAGCACCGCTGCCGTGCAGATCATGAAACGCTGGCGCGCTTCAGCGAGGTGCTCGGCCAATGTCATGCCCGTGGCGGCTTTGCGAAATTTGGACACGCGCGTCCTAGTTCAGTGAAGGATCGGGCGGCAGGAAGATGTCAGGACGTGGTTTGGGAATCGGCGGCGGTGTGACGTCGGGGACGACGATCGGCGCGGCGGGCGCGGGCGTCGACTCGCGGTTTGCCGTGGCCGCGTCGCTCTCTTCCTTCTGGTCGACTCGATCAGCGAGTTGATTCAACAGGTGGACGGGACTACGAGCGATTCGCGCGATGTCGTTGGCGCTCGGCAGATCGGGAATCGCCTCGCGAACTTCGGTTTCGACCTTTTCCTGGAGACGTTTCAGTGCCCGCCAGCTGGAGCCCAATTTGTGGGCCACGTCAGGAAGTTTGTCTGGACCGAGGAGCAGAAGCACCACCGCCACGATGATCATTATCTTTACGGGGCTCAAACTGAACACGCCCCCATTGTAGGGGTGAGCGACCGCGGACCTTTAGAGGAAACCGATCCGCGAAAGCGGCCAGATCCGCACGAAGGCCCGCCCGATGATGTCCGAACGGGGAACGCTCCCCCAGTACCGGCTGTCACAAGAATCGGGGTAGTTATCACCCATCATGAAGTAGTGGTTCTTGGGCACGACGACGTTGCCAATGGCTCTTCCCAGCGGCTCGTAGTGCGTCCAGGTGATCTTGAGCGCCTTGCCATTGACGTAGATGGTGTTGCCTTTGGACGTGAGGTGGTCGCCGGGCAGACCGATGACGCGCTTGACGAGGTCGGGCACCGGGGTGCCGCAGTGTTCCGCGGGTGGAGCCTTGAACACGAGGATGTCACCACGGTGGATCGAACCGAAGTCCAGGCTGAGCTTGGAGACCATGATCCGGTCCCCCACCTGAAGAGTCGGTTCCATGGACGCAGAAGGGATGAAGTAGGTCTGGAGCACGAAGGTGCGCATGAAGAGCGACACCAGGACCGCCAAGATGACGATTGCTCCCCACTCGATGAGGGCACGGCGAGTCGAACGATGTTTGCGCCTGGGGGTGGGTGCGTCGGTGGCTTCGTTTTCGGGCTCTTGTTCACTCACGGGAACGTCGACTATCTCCTCAGGCACGTAGCAAGGTTAGTCGGGCTAGGCGTGACGCTCGAGCGAACTCAAAAGCTTCTGAAATCGTTCGTCGTTGCTCTTAAAGGGGTCCTTTAAGAGCACGGTCCGTTGCATCTCGTCGTTCAACTTGAGGTGGACCCAGTCAACGGTGTAGTCGCGCCGCCATTCCTTGGCGGCCTTGATGAAGTTTCCCCGCATGTGCGCGCGGGTGGTGGCGGGCGGTACGTGTGCCGCGTTATTGATGTCCTCGTCACTGACCATGCGAGTGAAGTGTCCCCTCGCCTGGCGGCGATAGTACAGGCCCCGCGTCAAATCGGTGTCGTGGTAGAGCAGGTCGATCAATGCAATCTTTGGATCGTTCAATTCCACGCCGCTGCGCTCACGCTCTCGTTCGATGATCTGCAGCTTGGCGATCCAGTCCACTCGATCGCTCAGGCTCATCGGATCGCTGCGATACTGCTCGATCACCTCACGCCACAAACGCACCGCGTTCACCTGATCCGCGGGGACGTCGCGATTTCGAATGAACAACTCGGCTCGCTCGCACAAGTCCTCTTGGATCTCGAGGGCGGTCATGTCCCGACCACTCAGCAGGCGAACCGGCTCCTTGCTCCAGAGGTCGTAGGAGATGTCGCGAAGGGCGTTGATCGGCGAGGCCATGTTGAAATCGCGCAACACCGTGTTCTTATCCTCGATCATGGCGAGCACCACGGCCGCCGTGCCGAGCTTCAGGTAGGTGGCGAACTCGCTCATGTTCGAGTCGCCGACGATCACGTGCAGGCGACGATACTTCTCGGGGTCAGCGTGGGGCTCGTCGCGGGTGTTGATGATGGGACGGCTCCGGGTGGTCGCCGAAGAGATGGCCTCCCAGATGTGCTCGGCGCGTTGACTCATCGAGTACGTCGTGCCCTTGGCGTTCGTGACGACCTTGCCCGCGCCGGTAAAGATCTGACGGCTGATGAGGTACGGAATGAAGACTTGCTCCAGACGCGACAGGTCTTCGATGCGGTCGATGCAGTAGTTCTCGTGGCACCCGTAGGAGTTGCCCGTCGAGTCGGTGTTGTTCTTGAACAAGTAGATCTCGCCGCGGATCCCCTCGTCGGCCAGTTGTCCTTGGGCGTAGTCAACGAGCTCGCGCAGGATCGCTTCGCCAGCCTTATCCTGGGCCACGACGTCGGCGAGGGTGTCACACTCGGCCGTGGCGTACTCGGGGTGACTGCCGACGTCCAAGTACAGGCGACTCCCGTTCTCCAAGAACACGTTGCTCGAACGGCCCCAGGCCACGACCTTTCGAAAGAGGAATCGCGAGACCTCGTCGGGGCTCAATCGACGTTGACCGCGCAAGGAAAACGTGATGCCGTATTCGGTCTCTATGCCGTAGATCCGTCGCAGCATGGTCTCACCGTTGCTGATTCCTCAGCGCAGGAGCTCGCTCACCTGGTCGTCACTGAGGCGCGAAAAGGTCCGTCTCGCACCACGGTCCTCGAGGATGCCGACCTCTAATTCGGGGGTCTCGATCGTGCGTTCCGGTCCGGCCAGTGCGTTCACGGCGTTCTTGAGCGTCTCACGAAGCGGATGGATCACTTCTTCGGTGGCGGCGAAACGTTCACGAATGGTCTCGGCGTCACCCCCCAGTACCGCGAAACGCGACTCGTCCGAAATCGTCCCCTCGTAGGCGATTCGGTAGAGCTTGGTCGGACGGATCTTGTTGCCGAGCTGCGCGACGAGAATTTCGACCTCGAGTGGCTTTTGACCTTCGGTGAACATGTCGCCCAGGTGTTGGGCGTAGTAGTTCGCGAGCGCTCTCGCGTCCACGTCCTCGCGCGAATACGTGAACCCGGTACCGTCGGCCCAGCGAATGCCGGCCTCGCGAAGTCGGTCGAATTCGTTGTACTTGCCGACTCCCGCGAACGCGATGCGGTCATAGATCTCTGAGATCTTGTTCAACGACGCCGACGGATTCTCCGCCACGAGAAGGACCCCGACGTCGTAGATCGCCGCGACGAGGGAGCGTCCGCGCGCGATGCCCTTTTGGGCGAACTCGGCGCGATCCTTGGTCAGTTGTTCGGGCGAGACGTAGAAGTAGTTGCTCATCGCAGACTCCCTCCGGCCACACCGCCCGATTGGGTTCGCCGTTCGTTGATCGAGCGAAATCTCGCGGCCACGTCATCGTTGTCGAGCTCTTGGAATCCCTCGCTGGTGATCGTCACCATCATTGGATAGATATTGCGCACGAAGTCCGGTCCCCCGGTCGAAGGGTCGTTGTCCCCCGCTTCGTAGAGCGCGAGAGCACCGAGTTCGAGCGCCGCTTCGCGGTCAAGGTCGACGCGGAAACCTAGACGTAGCGCGCTCTCGGCAAATGGCGTACCCGACCCGATGGTGGCGAAATCGAAACGTTCGTAACAGCCGCCCGCCCCGTCATATTCGAAGATCCGACCAATCTGGTGGCTCGGGTCCCAACCCGCCAGAAGCGGCAACACGATGAGTGGCGACGAGAGGTTGTTGCGCTGGACGATCGGCGAGAGGTAGTTCGCCTTGCCCTCGAGACTGAGCGCCGAGTCGGTCATCTTCTCGTAGTGCTCGAAGGAGAGCTGCGCCATGCGTATGAATTCGATTCCCCGTGCCGCGGTGCCCGAGATCGCGAGGGCGGTGAAACGGTCGGCCGCTTCGATCTTTCGCACGTCGCGACTGGCGATGTAATTACCCGTCGCCTGACGGTCGCCCACCATCACCACGCCCTGGTCGTAGCGAACGGCGATGACCGTCGTCGCGTGGGCAAGTTCCCCGGAATTCGGGTTCAGGTCGGCGTGCAGACCGGCGGACTGTGCGTAATGGAAGAACGACGGGCCCGGGTCATTATGCGCGTCGTACAGCGGAAGCCCCACTCCTACTCGCCGCCCTTTTGAACGTAGTTACGAACGAACTCCTCGGCGTTCTCTTCGAGGACTTCGTCGATCTCGTCCAGGAGATCATCGAGTTCCGCCTTCAACTGATCGCCCTTCGTGGTGTCCACGTTCACGTCGCGGGCCGTGTCGGTATCGCGCTCGGTGCGCTGCTTTTGGATTCGCTCTTGTTCTGCCATACGTCTGTTCTACCTGTCTAGCGCTTGAAGAAGTTCGTTTGCCGTCGAACTTACTTCCAACAAGTCCTCGGTTAGTGCAGCCGTGCCACGGAGAGGATCCAGCATTGGTACGCGCTGGAGTGGACCTTCGCCCAGGTCGAAAACGACCGAATCCCAGTTTGCGGCCGCTATTTGGTCTGGGTACTGGGCCACGCAACGACCCCGGAAGTACGCCCTCGTCGTGCGCGGCGGGTTGTGAACTGCTTCACGAACTTCATCAGCTTGTAACAGGCTTCTGAGCCCCACGCGCTGGGCCAGCGACTTCTCGGGCCGCAGATCGTGGTACTGCAGATCAATGGCCCGCAATTTTGCGTCGTGCGCGCCGAGCTCGTAACGGTCCCGAATCCCGTTCACCACGCGTTGTTTGGCGACCCAGTCGACGCGGTCGGCCACCGCGTCGTGGTCGTCGCGAACGCCGTCGAGCATCTCGCGCCACTGACTCAGCACCAACGCGACCTCGGACTCGTCACCCACGGCCTCGGCGCCGGTCGTGGTCGCGTAGGCGCTGGCGAGTCCCCATAGCTCGTCTTGGAAGTCCCAGGCGCTACGCCAGCGGTTGTCCTCACAGATCTCGACCGCGCGAAGCGTCGGGTCGAGTGAGTACGCGCGAACGGCTCGAACGGGGTGGCGCGGCGGGCTGGGAAAGGCGTCGGCCCCTTGGTCCTCGAGCGCGGCGAGCAACAGCGCGGTGGAACCCAACTTCACGAAGGTCGCCACCTGGCTCAGATTGGCGTCGCCGATGATGACGTGCAAGCGACGGAAGCGTTCGGCGTCGCTGTGCGGCTCGTCGCGAGTATTGATGATCGGTCGCTTCAGCGTCGTTTCGAGTCCCACCACCTCTTCGAAGAACTCGGCGCGCTGGCTCAGCTGGAAGGCCGGATCGGCGTCGTGGCCGTGATCGGTCTCGGCGCCCACCTTGCCCGCGCCGACAATGATCTGACGCGACACGAAATGGGGCACCATGGCGCGGATGACGTGCGAGAAATCGACGTCACGGCTCACCAAATAATTCTCGTGCGTACCGTAGGAGTTGCCCTTCCCGTCCGAATTGTTCTTGTAGAGCGTGATGGCGTGCTCCGGTTGCAAGCTCTCGTTGGCGACCCGTAGTGCTCGACGCATTACCTCTTCGCCGGCGACGTCATAGAGCGTCGCTTCGAGGGGCGTTCGACACTCCGGCGAGGAGTACTCCGGGTGCGCGTGATCGACGTAGAGACGCGCGCCGTTGGTCAAGACGGTGTTGGCGAGGTGGGTCTCGACAATGGGCGCGAAGGACGTGAGCCCGGGTAGTCCCCGGGCGTCGAGTTCGGGGGTCTCACCGTGGAAGTCCCAATTGATTCGCGTGCGTCCCTGTTGGGCGTAGGCATTGACGATGATGCTCGAGGCTGTGATCGGATCCAAATCTGGTCCGCCGGCGATACCGTATTCGGTCTCGATCCCGAGGACCTTCGCGATGGCCATGCCGTTAGAGGTACTGGCCGGTACCGACGTGCTGGATCGAACGTCCTCCCTTGACGTCGGTCTCCTCGCGATTGATGAGGGTGCGGATGAAGATGATGCGTTCACCCTTCTTGCCCGAGATCCGCGCCCAGTCGTCGGGATTGGTCGTGTTGGGCAGATCCTCGTTCTCGCGGTACTCCTGGCGAATCGATTCGAAGAGATCGTCGGTCTTTAAGTCCGCGACCCTTGCCGGCGATCTCGCGCTTCACGGCGAGCTTCTTCGCGCGTCGCACGATGTTCTCGATCATCGCGCCCGACGCGAAGTCCTTGAAATACAGGATCTCCTTGTCGCCACCCTGGTACGTGACCTCGAGGAAGCGATTCGCGTCGTCGACTCGGTACATCTGGGCGACCGTCACCTCGATCATTGACTGGACTGCCTTCTCGCGGTCGCCGCCTCCGAGCTCTCGCACCAAGGTCTCGTCGATCGGGAGATCGGTGTGCAGGTAGCGCTCGAAGATCTGGGCGGCCGCTTCGGCGTTGGGACGTTCGATCTTGATCTTCACGTCGAGGCGACCGGGCCGGAGGATGGCGGGGTCGATGAGGTCCTCACGGTTGGTTGCCCCGATCACGATCACGTCGCGCAGTGACTCCACGCCATCGATCTCGGCGAGCAACTGGGGCACGATGGTCGATTCCATGTCCGAACTGATACCGGTTCCGCGAGTTCGAAAGAGCGAGTCCATCTCGTCAAAGAAGATGATGACCGGCACTCCCTCTTCGGCCTTCTCTCGCGCTCGCTGGAACACGAGTCGGATCTGACGCTCGGTCTCACCGACGTACTTGTTGAGAAGTTCGGGACCCTTGATGTTGAGGAAGTACGAACGAACGTTACGATTGCCCGTCAGCTCGGCGACCTTCTGCGAGAGTGAATTGGCGACGGCTTTGGCGATGAGCGTCTTGCCGCAACCCGGGGGCCCGTAGAGGAGGATTCCCTTGGGGGCCGGTAGTTCGTAGTCTTGAAACAGCGCACGGTGCAGGTACGGCAGTTCGACCGCGTCGGTAATCGACTCGATCTGTTCGTCCAGTCCCCCCACGTCGGCGTAACTGATGTCGGGGACCTCTTCGAGTACGAGTTCCTCGGCTTCTTGACGCAACAACTTCTCGACCAGCAGGTTCGAACGCAGGTCGAGCAGCAGCGCGTCGCCACTGCGAAGCTTGATATCGCGCAAGGCGTCGGCGAGTTCGACGACGCGTTCCTCGTCGGCGCGCGCGTAGACCAGGACTCGGCGCTCGTCGATCACTTCCTTCACCGTGACCACTTCACCCTGGCCGTCGGCGTCGCGCACCCCGATGACGCTGAAGGACTCATTGAGTACGACTTCGTTGCCGCGCTGAATCTGGCCCGGGTCGAGTCCGGGGTGCAGGGCCACGCGCATCTTTCGCCCGGACGCGAAGATGTCAACCGACCCGTCGTCGTTGAAGTCAATGAACGTGCCGTAGACCGCGGGCGGCTGGGTCAGTTTTTCGACCTCTTCGCGTAGAGCGGCGATCTGATCGCGGGTTTGTTGGATGGTGATCGTCAACTTCTCGTTGCTCGAGCGGGTCTGGGCTAACTGTCCCCTCGCCTCGAGGAGCTTCTCCTCGAGCATTTCGATGCGCCGATTGGCCTGGTCGACGTCGCTCAGCGTGAAATCGCTCGGCGTATTGACCACGATCTGGTCGTCGTCCGAATCGGACTGGTTGAAGCGCTCGTTACGATCCATACGTTTACCCTAGGACAGGTCGGTGCCGCTCACGCAATCACAATATGAATTTCAGCCGCTAAAGTGGCTGTTCGAGGGTGGCCACGGAGGGCAGGAACATGAAGGTGTGGATCGACCAGGACTTGTGTACTGGTGACGGACTTTGTGAGGAAATCTGCCCCTCGGTCTTCACGCTGCTCGACGACGGACTGGCCTACGTGAAAGAGGGCGACGTCGTGAAGAACTCGCCCGGCGGCGCCGAGGGCTTGGCGGTCGTGCCCGCAGGCATGGAAGACGCCGTCACCGAGGCCTCGGAGGAGTGCCCGGGCGAGTGCATCTTCATCGAGAACGACTAATCCGTCTCGGGGAGTTCCACCCGGCCCACGAGACGTCGAGCTGACGTCAAGAAGCCCGTATGGGCCACCATTCGGTGGTCGGGACGCACGGAACGCCCGTCGATGTGCCAGGTACGGCGCAGGATCTCCACCGTCTCTTCGAGTCCGAAGGAGTGCTGGCGCAGCGTTTCTCGCAGCAGCTGTGTTTGATTAATTGTCGGCAAATACGACAGCAGGATGCCACCGGGTCGTAGCGCTCCTTCGGCGTGCTTGACCACGTCCCACGGTTCGGGCATGTCCAGGATTATCCGATCGAATCCCTCGTGGTCGATCCCGTGCGTGACGTCGCGGATCTGAACGTCGTAGTCGACGTCGGGGCCCAGCATCTCGGTGACGTTCTTCTTCGCCTGCTCGGCGAAGTCCTCGCGAATCTCGTAGCCGGTGATGACGGCGCCGGCGCGCAGCATCGTCATGGAAAGTGCCCCAGAACCCACGCCCGCCTCGAGCACGCGCATTCCGGGGCCGATGTCGGCCTGCATCAGGATGGTACCCAGGTCCTTGGGGTAGATGACCTGAGCGCCCCGGGGCATCTTGAGCACGACGTCGGCGAGCGTGGGCCGAAGTACCAAGAAGCTCCGTTCGGTGTTGCCCTTGATTAACGAACCCTCGGGTGCCCCGATGATGTCGTCGTGTTGGATGATGCCCGCGTGCGTGTGGAACGCGGCCCCCGCGCGCAGCGTGATGAGGTAGTGGCGGTCTTTGGCGTCGATGAGCATGACTCGTTCGCCCAGACCCAGGTACTCGTTGCTCACGCGCCGCTCCGCTTCGTGCGCGGCTTCTTCGCGAGGCGCGTGTCAAGAATTCGAAAGAGCCAGAGCGCCGCGCCGATTCCGAACCACGTGGGCGACTTCTGCAACCAGCCCCGCCCGAACGACGACGCCGCGGCAAATCGAAGTACTCGACGAAGCATCAACTCGCGCGGTTCTTGCGCGAACGGCGTCGCTTGCGGCCGCGCAGCCAGCCCCAGGCGTAGCCGGTGAAGAGTCCCCCGATGCCCGCCGCGGCACCGCTCGGGGCCTGGCTCCTCATCGACTTGCTCGCGGTGAGCTCACTCGGGAGCAGCGCTCGAATCGATTGTTCGAGTTCGCGCCGGGTGGGTGAATCAGTCACTTCGTCGTCTTCAGTCGTCGTTTCGCGCTACCACTGACGACGCGCCAGATCGTGAGCGCCATGATCGCGGCGGCGAGTGCCACGATGATCAGGTACGGCAACCACGACAGACTGCCGTCGAGGACGCGGAACTGGTCCTGGAGGAACCGCAACGCTCCAAAGAGCAGCAAGGTGAATCCCACGCCCACGAAGAGGCTGCCGAGCGCGCCAAAAACGACGAAACGCCCCAATTCCTTGAGTGGCTGGACGGTCTCTTCCTTCAGGTAGCGAAGAAAGAGCGTGCGAATGTCACGCAGGTCACCCTTGATGCTCGCACCACGCAAGAGTTTGCGCCAGGCCGGTGTCTTCACGACACCAGCCTACTCAGCGCGGTCTCGAATGAGGTAGGAGGAGCTGGCGGTCGCGACCAACTCTCCGCGCGCGTTGACGATTTTGCCCTCCACGAACGTTATGACGCTCCCGGGCTTCAGGACCGTGGCGGTGCACGTGAGCACGTCACCGGCCGACGCGGCACGAAGAAAGGAGACCTTTATCTCGGTGTTCGCGACGCTGACCTTGCGGCTCGCCGCTGAGGTCACCGCCGAGGCGCCCATGGCCGAATCGAGCATGGCGGCGAGGAATCCCCCCTGCACGATGCCCGCGGGATTGAGGAAGCGATCGTCGACGCGCATGGTCCAGGTCGTTTTGCCGGGCTCGGATTTGTCGACGCACGACAGCCCCAGGGTGAGATCACAATTTGGAGGAATCTGAACGGTCACTTTTGCAGGCTATCGGCCCCGTTGTGTGCATCCCGAGCCCAACCAGTTACTACTGTTCTAGACATGGTCGACCAGTTGTTCCCCGGAGCGAGCGAACTCGAAGGTCGGGCCATCCGACAGATTTCGGCGCTCGCCATGGACGCGCCCGCCGCCGCGAAGTCGGGACACAGTGGCACGGCGATGGCACTCGCCCCCTTAGGGGTCATGCTGTTCTCACGGGTGCTTCGCCACGATCCGACCGACGATCGATGGCCGGACCGCGACCGCTTCATCTTGAGCAATGGCCACGCGTCGATGTTGCAGTACGGCCTCGCGCACACCTTCGGCTACGACCTGAGCATTGACGACATTCGCGCTTTTCGCCAGCCGCACTCGAAGACGCCGGGCCACCCCGAGGTTGGTGTCACGCCAACCGTGGAGGTGTCCACGGGTCCCCTCGGCCAGGGCGTCGCGAACGGGGTCGGCATGGCGCTGGCCGAACGCATGCTGCGCATCCAGTTCGGTGCGGACTTGGTGAACCATCGGACGTGGGTCATCGCAGGCGACGGCTGTCTCGAAGAGGGCGTGAGTCACGAAGCGGCGTCGCTCGCCGGGCGTTTGGGTCTGGACCGGCTGACCGTGTTCTATGACGACAACCACATCACCATCGACGGTCCCACCGAATTGGCGCTGCGTGACGACCCGGTCGAGCGGTTCAGCGCTTACGGTTGGCGGGTCATCAACGTCGGCGACGAGTCGAACAACCTCGACGTCCTCGAACGCGCCGCTCGCGACGCCATCGCCGAGACCGCGCGCCCGACCCTGATCGTCGTTCGCTCGCACATTGGCTTTCCTTCTCCCGAGATGATGGATACCCGCGAGGCCCACGGTTCACCCTTCAGCGCCCCGGCGATCACGGCCGCCAAGGCGATCCTCGGAGTGCCCGACCAGCCTTTCGTCGATGACCCTGAACTACCGGCTCTCCTCATTGACTCGCTCGAGGGGCAACGCCAGGCCCGTGCGGCGTGGCACTCGCGCGTCACCGCCGCGGGCGCCACGGGCGTCGCCCTGCTCGACCAGTTGCGTACCGGTGGCGCGGCGACCATCACCGAGCGTCCCGAGCGCTTCGAGGGCGGGTCCATGGTCGCCACCCGCAAGGCCGTGAAACGGGCTCTGGACACGTTCGCGCCCCAGACGCCGGGCATCAGCTCGGGTTCGGCCGATCTCACCGACAACACGGGCGTCGAACTCGTGCATTCGACGCTGCAGAGCGAGGCCCAACCCGGCGGGCGACAGATCCACTACGGCATCCGCGAGTTCGCGATGTCGGCGATCATGGTGGGTCAGGCGTTGCACGGCGGTATTCGGCCCCTTGGTTCCACGTTCTTTGTCTTCAGCGACTACGCCCGTCCGGCGATCCGTCTCGCCGCGCTGAGCCACGCCCCGGTGCTCTTCGTCTTCACCCATGATTCGGTGGGCGTGGGCGAGGACGGCCCCACGCACCAACCGGTCGAGCAACTCATGGCGCTGCGTGCGATGCCGCGTCTGCACGTGGTTCGACCCTCGGACGCCAACGAAGCCGTCGACTTCATCGGCGCCTACCTGAGCGAACACCATCCGCCCACCACGGCGCTCATCTTGTCGCGCCAGGACGTACCCGTGTTGGACGGTGCCGAGGCCGAGGCGTCCGCCGCGAACGCGCGCCTGGGTGGTTACGTCGTGCGCGAGGCCGACGCGGCGCGCTTCACGCTGGTGGGTACCGGCTCGGAAGTGGGCGTGTGCCTCGCCGCGGCCGACGAGTTGGCCGCGCGGGGCGTGGTCACTCGCGTCGTGGCCCTGCCGTGCTGGGCCTGTTTCGACGACCAACCGCGCAGTTACCGTGATCGCGTACTGCGTCGTACGCTGCCGTCGGTGGCCCTAGAAGCCGGCGCCACGCTTGGTTGGACTCGCTACGTCGACCAGGCCATTGGTATTGACTCGTTCGGGATGAGTGCGCCGGGCGGCTACGCGCTGGACTTCTTTAACATCACGGCGACCACGCTCGTCGAACACGTCGAGCGAGTACTAGGAGAGACGACATGACCAATCTCGACATTCTCTATCGTGACTTCGGCCAGAGCCCCTGGCTCGACAACATCCGTCGTGACTGGCTGAAGGACGGGACGCTCGCGCGACTGGTGGACCAGGGCGTGCGCGGCGTCACGTCGAATCCCTCGATATTCGCCAAGGCCCTCGCGACGACGTCCGCGTACAACGAATTCCTCTTGAAGAATCACGCGCAGTCACCCGAGGAACTCTTTGAGACCTTGGCCGTCGCCGACGTGCGCGACGCCTGTGCCGTGCTGCGAGGTGTCCACGACGCGTCGCGAAAGGAGTTCAAAACGCGCCAGCGGCGCTACCTGGACGGCTTCGTCTCACTCGAGGTCTCGCCGCGATTGGCGCGCGATACCCAGGGCACCATCGCGGCGGCCAAACGTCTTCACGCGCGCGTCGCCAGCGACAACCTGATGGTGAAGATCCCGGCGACCAAGGAAGGATTGCCCGCGATCACCGAGGCGCTGGGCAGCGGCATCAACGTGAACGTGACGCTGATCTTTTCGGTCGAGCGCTACGGCGAAGTCCTCGACGCCTGGATGTCCGGACTCGAACTGGCACGACGCCGGCGCCGCGACCTGAGCGCGATCGCCAGTGTCGCGTCGTTCTTTGTCTCGCGCGTTGACGCCGCGGTCGACCCCCTGCTCCACGAGGGCGATCCTCGCCGCGGTACCACCGCGAACGCCCAGGTGTGCGCCGCCTACAAGGTCTACGCCGACACGATCAACGAGAAGCGCGCCCTGGGGCTGATCGGTGCGGGCGCCCAGGTCCAGCGGCCGTTGTGGGCCTCCACCTCGACGAAGAATCCCACGTACTTCGACTTGCTCTACGTGGATCCCATCGTGGGCAACGAGACCGTGAACACGATGCCCGACCAGACCCTCGAGGCGGTACTCGATCACGGCCGCTTCTGGTCCACGCACCTGTCGTCCTACGAATCGGTCGCGCGCGAGGCGAAGAAGCTCGAGTTCTTGCCCCCGTTCGTCTCGCTGGCCGCCGTGACCGAGAAACTCGAACGCGACGGCGTGGACGCGTTCGTCAAGTCCTACGACGAGTGTCTGGCACTCGTCAAGGAGAAGATCGCCGTCGTCCAGCGTTGAACGGCTCGACGGTGACGCGATCGTCCAGACGGGCGACGGACCTAGGATGCCTGCCATGACCACGTACGAGGGACTCACTCGCACCGACCTCGTGCGCGCGCCGCTCGACGAACTCGCTCGAGCCGCGTACGAGGTCGCGCGCCGGCGTTTTGGCAGCGTGGTCACGTACTCCCCCAAGGTCTTCATCCCGCTCACCAAGCTCTGTCGCGACCGGTGCGGGTACTGCACGTTCGCCCAGGCTCCCGCGCACGTGGAATCGCCCTACATGAGCCTTGAAGACGTCATGGCGGTCGCCCACGCCGGCAAGGCGGCCGGCGCGACCGAGGCCCTCTTCACGTTGGGTGAACGACCCGAGCTGCGCTACGACGAAGCGGCTCGGTGGTTAGCGGCGCGCGGCTACCACTCAACGGTGGACTACGTGGCGAGCGCCGCGGCGATGGTCCTCGAAGGTACCGGATTGTTGCCGCACGCGAACGCGGGCGCGCTCTATTACCGAGAGCTCGAACAACTTCGCGGCGCGTCGGCGTCCCAGGGCATGATGCTCGAGTCACTCGCGACCCTTGACGCCCATCGTCTGGCTCCGGACAAGGATCCGAAGCGGCGCCTCGACACCCTGCGCTTCGCGGGCGAGCTACAGATCCCCTTCACGACCGGTCTGCTCGTGGGAATTGGCGAGACGCGCGAGGATCGGCTCGAGGCGCTCGAGGCGATTGCGCGCCTGCACCGTGACTACGGACACGTCCAAGAGGTCATTATCCAGAACTTCCTGCCCAAGGCGCGAACGCTCATGGCAAAGGAACCCGCGCCGAGTGACGACGAGTTCCACTGGACGATCAGCGCGGCGCGCCTGCTCCTGCCCGAAGACGTCCATCTCCAGGCGCCGCCCAACCTCAGTGACGATCCCGCCCGATTGCTCGACTACGGCATCGACGATTTCGGGGGCATCTCGGCGGTAACGCGCGACCACGTGAACCCCGAGCGCGCCTGGCCCGCGGTCTCGACGCTGGGCGACCAGTGCGAGCAGCGTGGCTTCAGCCTGGTGGCGCGCCTCACGGTCTATCCCGAGTTCATTGGCCTGCGCTCGCCCTACCTCGACGACAACGTTCGACCCTACGTCCTGGCGAGCGCGGACGCGACCTTCCTCGCGCGAGACGACGACTGGTTCTCGGGCACCGAGGTCCCTCCCCCACCCGCGCCAACGCGTTCGCGTCGCTCGGGCGAGGTCGCGGCGTTGCTCGCGCGTTACGAGCCGGGCTACGAGTTCGACGCGAGTGAACTCACGACGCTGTTCCACGCTCGCGACGCCGACTACAACGCCGTCGTGCAAGCCGCCGACCAGGTGCGGCGCGACCTCGTGGGCGAAGACGTGAGCTTCGTCGTCAACCGCAACATCAACTACACGAACGTCTGCACCTTCAAGTGCCGCTTCTGCGCCTTCTCGAAGGGTCCGCTCTCACTCAACCTGCGCGGCGACCCGTACCTGCTCACACTCGACGAGATCAGTGAACGCGTGCGCGAGGCCGAGGCCAAGGGCGCCACCGAGGTCTGTCTCCAGGGGGGGATCCATCCCAAGTTCGACGGTGACTACTACGTCGACGTGGTCGCCGCGGTGCGCGCGGGCTCGCCGTCAATACACATCCACGCCTTCAGCGCCCTCGAAGTGTTCGAAGGCGCCCGCCGGTCCCAACAGGACCTGGCGACGTACCTGACTCGTCTGCGTGACGCGGGACTCAAGACCCTGCCGGGCACGGCCGCTGAGATTCTCGACGACGACGTTCGAGCGATCCTCTGTCCGGACAAGATCAACTCGGATCAGTGGCTCGAGGTGCACCGCACGGCTCACGCGGTGGGACTGCACTCGAACATCACGATCATGTTCGGCGCGGTCGAGGGCGTGGACGGTTGGGTGACGCACCTGTTGCGCACGCGACAGTTGCAAATGGAGACCGGCGGGTTCACCGAGTTCGTGCCCCTGCCCTTCGTGCACATGGCCACCCCGATCTTCTTGAAGGGCAAGTCACGGCGCGGGCCGACGTTTCGCGAGGCGGTGCTGATGCATTCGGTCGCGCGCCTGCACTACGCGACGCTGATCAACAACATCCAGGTGAGTTGGGTGAAGATGGGGGTCGAGGGATCGCGCCGGATCCTCCAGGCCGGTGCCAACGATCTCGGGGGCACCTTGATGGACGAGAACATCTCACGCGCCGCCGGAGCCACCCACGGCCAGGAGATGGACGTCGAAAACCTGCGCGCACTGGTCGGACCACTGGGTCGTCCACTCGTGCAGCGAAGCACCCTTTACCAGACGGTCTGATCGTGTCGGGTCCAATAGAGGAGTTCCTGCGCGAACTGGACACCCAGACCCACCAGTCACCCGAGCGACGCGAGATCCTACGAGGACTCGTTACGCGCATCGTCGAACTCGCCCAGCTCGACGCAGACACCGCGGACCTGCGCATCGCCTCGACGGCGCTGAACGAGCTGCTCGAAGCGTCCGCCCTGTTCGCCGCCTGGCGCGACAAGGCCAAGGTGACGGTGTTCGGTTCGGCACGAACCAAACCCGACGACCCGCTCTACGAGATGGCCCGCGCCTTCGGGGCGGCGAGCGCGGCGCGCGGCTGGATGACCGTCTCAGGGGCGGGACCAGGGATTATGGAGGCCTCGTCCAAGGGATCGGGCAAGGACAACACGCTGGGGGTCAACATCGAACTGCCCTTTGAACAGGGCGCCAACGAGTTCATCGACGTCGACGAGATGCACGTGGCGATGAAGTTCTTCTTCACGCGAAAAGTGGCCATGACCCGCGCCTCGCACGCGTTCGTCGCCTTTCCCGGCGGCGTGGGCACCATGGACGAGCTCTTCGAGATCCTGACACTGGTGCACACCGGCAAGACCGACCCCGCGCCCATCGTGCTGGTGGAGACCCCGGACGGAACGTTCTGGGAACGCTGGTGCCACTTCGTGGACGTGCTGGTCCACGACGGCTACATCGACGCGCTCGACACGTGCTTGTTCCGGGTGTGCACGTCAGTCGTCTCGGCGATGGAAGAAATCGAACACTTCTATCGCAACTACCGCTCGCTCCAGGTCGAACCCGGGCGGGCCCGCATCGCGCTGCACCGTGTCCCCAACGCCACCCAGTGCGAAGAGCTGGCGGCCCGATTCCCCGTGTTCTCGTCCGCGCGGGGTTTTCGCGTCGAGGACAACCAGTTGACCTTCGATTTCGACGGACGAAACTACGTGCGCTTGCGCCTGCTCATCGACGCGCTGAACGACCTGGCGGGCTAGCGCGCGGCGATTGTGCGCAGTACCGACTCGGCCTTGAGCAAGCTGCGCCGGACCTTGGCGAGTTGACGTTCCAACTCGGCGGCCCCTTCAGCGTCGCCGCGCAACTGCTCTCGCACGGCGTCGAACAGGATGTCCGCGACGCGGCTCTCCAACGCGGCGACGTCGTTGGCCAACTCCTCGAAGTCCGCCACTACGAGAGCTCGATCACGTCGAGTTGCCCGTCGTGGTACTGGGCGCGAAGTACCTTCTTGTCGAACTTGCCCACGCTCGTCTTTGGTATCGCCTCGACGAACGACCACCGTTCGGGTAGCCACCACTTGGCGACCCGTTCGGCCAGGAACGCGCGCAACTCTTCGGCGCTGGTCGTGGCGTCGGGCGCGAGCACCACGCAGCACAAGGGCCGCTCCTGCCACTTCGGATCCGGCACCGCCACGACGGCCGCTTCGAAGACGTCGGGGTGGGCCATGACGGTGCTTTCGAGCTCGACCGAACTGATCCACTCGCCCCCGGACTTGATGACGTCCTTGGTGCGATCGCTGACCACCATGAAGCCCTCGGCGTCGAGGGTGCCGATGTCGCCCGTGCGCAGCCACCCGTCGTGAAACTTGTCGGGATCGTCGACACCGAAGTAGGAGCCGGTGATCCACGGTCCACGGACTTCGAACTCGCCAACGGTCTTGCCGTCGGGCTCGATCACGGTACCCACCTCGTCGGTGAGGCGGACCTGCACGCCCGCGACCACCCGACCCGCCTTCACCTGGTAGTCAATACGCAGGTCCTCGGGCGTTCCAAAGGGCGGGATCGAGACCGCCGCCAGGGGGCTCGTCTCGGTCATGCCCCAACCCTGGATGAGCTCGATGCCGAGCCGATCGCGGAACGCCTCGATCATGAAGCGCGGAACCGCCGAGCCACCCGCGACGATGCCACGGATGCTCGAGAAGTCGGCGTCGGGGTTCTCACTCGCGGCGCGAAGCACGTCGTTCCAGATCGTCGGCACGCCGAGCGACACCGTGGGTCGCAGTTCGCTGATCATCTTGACGATGGGTTCGCCCTGAAGGAACATCTGGGGCATGATCAATTCGGTGCCCGCGAAGAAGGCCGTGTAGGCACAGCCCCAGGCGTTGACGTGGAACATGGGCACGATGAGCAGGCACCGGTCGCGCTCGGACAAACCGATCGAGTTCGAGGTCGTCGAGGCCATCGAGTGCAGCCAGGTCGAACGGTGCGAATAGACGACGCCCTTGGGGTTGCCGGTCGTGCCCGAGGTGTAACACATGATCGCGGCCGCGCGTTCGTCCAGGTCGGGCCAGTCGAAACCGGGTTGTTGGGCCGCGACGAGTGTTTCGTAGTCGAGGGTCTCACCGAGCACGCCGCTGTCGTCGACGCCGTTGACGATGATGTGTCGCACGCTCGGCATCTGGTCGCGGACCTTGGCGAGCAGGGGTACCAACGAGGCGTCGACGATGATGACCTGGTCCTCGGCGTGCTGGATGATGTAGGCCAACTGCTCGGGAAAGAGGCGGATGTTGAGCGTGTGCAAGACCGCGCCCATCGTGGGTACCGCCAGGTAGGCCTCCATGTGGCTCTGGTTGTTCCACATGAAGGTGGCGACCCGGTCGCCCTCGCGCACGCCGAGTTCGCCCAGCGCCTTGGCCAGCCGTTCGGCGCGCTTGGCGACCTCGAGGAACGTCGCTTCGTGTACGCCGTTCGCGGTCACGGTGAAGATCTTCTTGTCCGCGTAGAGCCATTCGCCGTGGCGGATGATGTCACGAATCAGCAGTGGCGCGTCTTGCATCGTGCTCTGCATGGGTCCCCCTTCGATTACCAACGTCACGATGCTACAAAGGCCGCGCCCGGCGACGCGACGCGCCGCTCGCGCTACCAGGAGAGCGCGTACGGTTCGAGGGGCGAGGGCAGCTCGCTCGAACCGCTCAGGTAGGCGTCGATCGCGGCGGCGGCGCTGCGCCCCTCGGCGATCGCCCACACGATGAGGCTTTGACCGCGAACGGCGTCGCCGCAGGCGAAGACCGGCGTGGTGCCCGGCACGCCCTGGACACGCCAGTCAGCGCCCACGCGAAGGGTGTCACGAGTGGTGACGCTCGCGTCGTTGCGCAGTCCCAGTCGCTCGAGTTCGGGACCGACGAAGCCCGCCGCGATGAGCACGAGGTCACAGGCTTCGCGAACCTCGGCACCCGTGACGTGGTCGACGAGCACGATGCCCTCGAGATGGTCCTCGCCTTCGAAGCGCAGGGTCTCGGTCGAGAACCGGCGCTCGCCCCCCTCCTGGTGCGCCGAGCTGGTCTTAAAGAGCCGGGCCATGGTCGGCCAAGGCTGATCGGCGGGGCGCGCGTCGGGCGGACGATCGAGGATCTCGACCTGGATGACCGAGGCCGCCCCCTGGCGATGCGCGGTGCCCAGACAGTCCGCGCCGGTGTCGCCGCCGCCGAGGATGATCACGCGTCGGTCCTTGGCGCTGATGGGCGACGCGCTCGCGTCGCGCACGGCGCGGTTGGCCGCCTCGAGGTAGGTCATCGCCGGGTAGACGCCCGCGAGGTCGGCGCCGGGCACGGGGATCAGACGCGGGATCGTCGAACCGATCGCGAGCACGACCGCGTCGTGGTTGCGCTGTAGGTCCGCGAGCGGCGTTCCGCCGTCGCCCACGGCGACGTTGGTGTGAAAGCGGACGCCCATCTCGCGAAGCACGTCCAGGCGACGGTCGAGGACCCGTTTCTCCATCTTGAACTCGGGTATGCCGTAGCGCAAGAGACCCCCGATCGCGTCACTGCGCTCGTAGACGCTGACGCCGTGTCCGGCGCTGCGCAACTGGGCGGCGACCGCCAGGCCCGCGGGACCCGAACCGACGACCGCGACGCGCTTGCCGGTCTCGACGATCGGGAACTGGGCCACGCGCAGTCCACGCGCGAAGGCGTGCTCGGCGACCTCGTACTCGAGGCGCTCGATGGTCACCGGGTCGCTCGCGATGCCGAGCACGCACGCCGATTCACACGGCGCGGGACACAGGCGTCCGGTGAACTCGGGGAAGTTGTTGGTGCGAAACAGTTGCTCGGCGGCCCGTTCCCAGTCCTCGCGGTAGACCGCGTCATTGAACGTCGGGATCCGGTTGCCGAGCGGGCAACCCTGCATGCAGAACGGGATGCCACAATCCATGCAGCGCGCGCCCTGCTCGGCGAGGACCGCGTCGTCCTGGGGCTCGTAGACCTCGCGCCAGTCGCGCAGTCGCACCGGAACCGGACGGTACGCCGGCGTCTGGCGCTCGAACTCGAGGAAACCGGTGACCTTACCCATTTCGCAACTCGTCACGGATCCGCTGGTACTCCGAGGTCTCGATGCGCACGAAGTTCATGCGTTGCGCGCGCCAGTCCTCGAGCAGTTCCTTCGCCTTCTTCGAGCCGGTCTCGTCGCGGAAGCGTTCGAGCAAACTCACGAGACGTTCATCGTCCTCGAACTCCAGCGGATCGATCTCGTAGACGCCGGCGGCGAGGTGGTCGTACACCATGCCGAGTGGATCGTGCAGGTACATCGTCCCTCCGGACATCCCCGCCGCGAGGTTGCGACCCACGCGTCCCAGCACGACGATCACGCCACCGGTCATGTACTCGCCCGCGTGGTCACCGGTCCCCTCGACCACGATGGTCGCACCCGAATTGCGCACCCCGCAGCGCTCGCCCACGACACCGCTGATGAAGATCTCCCCACCGGTCGCGCCGTAACCGATCACGTTGCCCGCGATGATGTTCTCGTGCGACGCGAACGTCGCCTCCGGGGAGGGCTTGATGATGATTCGACCACCCGAGAGACCCTTACCGGCGTAGTCGTTGGCGTCGCCCGTGAGTCGTAGCGTCAGACCCTGGGGCATGAAGGCACCGAGGCTCTGGCCCGACGAGCCCTCGAGGTCGATCTGGATCAGATCGGGCGCGAGCACCCGCTCGCCCAGGGCACGGGTGATCGCGCTGCCGGTCAGCGTGCCCACGGCCCGGTTTACGTTGCGGATCGGACTCGAGAGGCGAAGCGGGGTGTCCTTGGTCGCCGCGCGCAGCGCCTGATCCATGAAGCGCCAGTCCAACGCGGCGTCCAGACCGTGCTCTTGTTTCATGCTCTGGCGACGCTGGTCGGGCGGCACCGGCTTCAACAAGGCCGTCAGATCGAGGTCGTTGCTCGGATCGTCGAGGGTCTGGACCGAGAGTCGAGCCACGTCGCCAATGATCTCGTCCAGGGTGCGCGCGCCCAGCAGCGCGAGATACTCACGGACCTCCTGGGCAATGAACTCGAAGAAGTTCTCCACGAACTCGGGTTTGCCGGTGAAGCGCTCGCGCAGTTTCGGATTCTGGGTGGCGATCCCCACGGGACAGGTGTCCAGGTGACAGACGCGCATCATCACACACCCCGACACCACGAGCGGTGCCGTGGCGAAGCCGAACTCCTCGGCGCCCAACAACGCCGCCACGACCACGTCGCGGCCGGTCTTCAGCTGTCCGTCGACCTGGAGCACGACGCGACTGCGCAGTCCGTTCGCCGCGAGGGTCTGGTGCGCTTCGGCGAGTCCGAGTTCCCACGGCGTCCCGGCGTGCTTGAGCGACGTCAGGGGTGCCGCACCCGTGCCCCCGTCGTGACCCGAAATGAGGATCACGTCGGCGTGGGCCTTGGCGACGCCGGCCGCGATCGTGCCCACGCCTTGTTCGCTCACGAGTTTGACGTGGACCCGGGCCTGGTCGTTGGCGTTCTTCAAGTCGTAGATGAGTTGGGCGAGGTCTTCGATCGAGTAGATGTCGTGATGTGGTGGGGGTGAGATGAGACCGACCCCGGGGGTGGAGTGGCGGGTCTTGGCGATCCAGGGATAGACCTTCGAGCCGGGCAATTGACCGCCCTCGCCCGGTTTGGCGCCCTGGGCCATCTTGATCTGTAGGTCGTCGGCGTTGACCAGGTAGCGACTGGTCACGCCGAATCGACCCGAGGCGACCTGCTTGATCGCCGAACGTCGGTTGTTGTTCGGATCGGAGGTGTCGAAGCGATCCGCGTCCTCGCCGCCCTCACCGGTGTTGGACTTGGCGCCCAGTCTGTTCATCGCGATCGCGAGCGTCGTGTGCGACTCCTCGGAGATCGAACCGTACGACATGGCACCCGTGGAGAACCGTTTGATGATCGAGGCCGTGCTCTCGACTTCTTCGATCGGCAACGGCGTCGCACTCGGCACGAGGTCCATGAGCGAGCGCAGCGTCATCTTGCCGCTCGCCTGGGTGTCGACCAGTTCGGTGTACTCCTTGAAGATGTCAAAGCGTTTCTCGCGCGTGGCGTGCTGGAGCTTCTGGACGGTGCGGGGATTGAACAGGTGCAGTTCACCGTCGCGCCGCCACTGGTACTCGCCGTGGTTCTTGATCTCGATCGCTTCGCCGACCGCGGGGTGATAGGCGCCGCGGTGCAGTGCGAGCACGCTCTGGGCCACGTGTTCGAGGGTGATCCCACCGATGCGCGAGTGGAAACCAGGAAAGTATCGCTCGAGCACGCTCTGGGACACCCCGACGGCCTCGAACAGCTGTGAGCCCACGTAACTGGCCACCGTCGACACGCCCATCTTGGACATGGTCTTGACGATGCCCTTGTTGAGCGCCTTGCCGTACTGGTAACGAGCCTCGAAGCCGTTGAGTTCGCTCAACTCGCTGCTCTGGACCAGCGCGTCGATCGACTCATAGGCGAGGTACGGACAGACCGCCGACGCACCAAAACCCAACAGGAGCGCCACGTGATGGACTTCGCGCACGTCGCCCGCCTCGAGGATCAACGCGGCACTGGTGCGCAGGTGTTCGTCCACGAGTCGGTGGTGCACCGCCGAGGTGAGCAACAGACTCGGGATCGCCGCGTGGGCGTTGGAGGTGTTGCGGTCCGACAGGATCACCACGTTCGCCCCGGCCCGGACGTTCTCGACCACTTCGTCACAGACCTCGTCGATCGCCGCGGCCAGGCGCTCCTCGGCCCGTGACGCGCCCTGGGCGTCGAAGAGACCATCGACGACGACCGTCGTAAAGCCACGCACGCGCTCACTCTCTTGGATGTAGCGGATCTTGGCGAGTTCGTCGGTGGAGAGTACCGGCGACGGGAGCACGATCTGGTGGGCGTGCGCGGCGGTCTCGGCGAGCAGGTTCTCCTCTCCCCCGATGGCGACGCGCGTCGAGGTGACCAGTTCCTCGCGGATCGCGTCCAGCGGCGGATTGGTCACCTGGGCGAACAGCTGGGTGAAGTAGTCAAAGAGTGAACGATGCTGACGCGACAAGACGGGCAACGTGGCGTCCGAACCCATTGACCCGATGGGTTCCTCGCCCACCTGGGCCATGTGGCGAATGATGAGACGCAGGTCCTCTTCGCTGAATCCGAAGTTCTTCTGCTGGCGCACGATCGAGGCGTGGCTCGCGACGAGCATCGGACGCGCCTCGAGTTCGTCGAGGGACACCTGCTGGTCGTCGAGCCACTGTCCGTAGGGCGCGCGCGCGGCGAGCGAGCTCTTGAGTTCCTCGTCGTCGATGATGCGGCCTTGTTCGACGTCGACGAGAAACACGCGACCTGGTTGGAGGCGGCCCTTGCGCTCGATGTTCGACGGCTCGATGGCCAGTACGCCGACTTCGCTCGCGAAGATGACGCGCTGGTCCTTGGTGACCCAGTAGCGAGCCGGCCGAAGACCGTTGCGGTCGAGCACCGCGCCCACCACCTTGCCGTCACAGAAGGTCACCGAGGCGGGACCGTCCCAGGGCTCCATCAGCGCGGCGTGGTAACGGTAGAAGTCACGGCGATCGCCACTCATGGCCGTCGAGCGCTCCCACGCCTCGGGAATCATCATCAGCACCGCGTGCGGCAAGGACCGCCCCGTCTGGACGAGCAGTTCGACCACCTCGTCGAAGCTCGCCGAGTCGCTCATGTCCTCGGTGATGATCGGGTTGAGGTCACGAACCGGGACCGGCAGGAGGTCGCTCTCGAGGGTGGTCTCGCGCGCGGTCATCCAGTTGCGGTTGCCGCGTACCGTGTTGATCTCGCCGTTGTGGGCGATGTAGCGAAACGGTTGGGCGAGGTCCCAGCGCGGCAGCACGTTCGTCGAGAAACGACTGTGCACCACCGCGATCGCCGACGCGAGCCGCTCGTCGCGCAGGTCCTCGAAGTACAGTCGCAACTGGGGCGACGAGAGCATGCCCTTGTAGATCAGCACGTGGGGCGAACACGACGACGCGTAGATGGCGAGGCGGTGCTCGAGGACCTTGCGAGCACAGAACATCGAGCGCTCTAAGTGCACGTTGGGTCCGGTGGCGCCGATCAACTGCTGGACAAAACGCGGTTCGCTCGTGGCCGACGTCGGACCGAGGATCGACGAATTGACCGGCACGTCGCGCCACCCGAGGCTCTTCAGTCCGACCGTGGCGAGCACTTGGTCGATGTGCTCGCGCACGTTCTCGACCTCGAGGTCGCGCGGGATCATCCAAAAGGCCACGCCGTAGTCGCCTCGCGCCGGGACGTCGCCCGCGAAGACCGCACGGATGAACGAGTCGGGCATCTGGATCAGCAGTCCCGCCCCGTCGCCCGAATCGACGTCCGAACCGGTGGCGCCCCGGTGCTCGAGGTTCTCCAGGATCGTCAAGGCGTCGTCAACGGTCGCGTGCGTCGCTCGAGCGCTGAGATCCGCGACCATGCCCACGCCGCAGGCGTCGTGCTCGAAGGAAGGGTCGTAGAGGGAGAGTCTGTCTGTCATAGCGTTTCCTTGCGGGGCAACGCTGACCCAGCACAACTATAACGAAAATTTTGTCCGGATTGACGGCCTACGCTGGAACGGTGGACACCCAACGCGACAGCGTCCTGGTCGTGGGGGCCGGCATCATCGGTCTCGCGAGTGCGTTTCGCCTCGCGCGCGCGGGTCACCCGGTCACGATCTTCGACCCCTCCCCCGCGCGTGGCGCCACGTGGGCGGCCGCGGGCATGATCGCACCGGGCGCCGAGATCTCGCCGGGCGAAGAGGGCAACTACCGGCGCCAACTCGGTGCGCTACGCGCCTGGCGAGAGCTCGTCGACGATCTGAAGGCCCTCACCGGACTCGACGTGGGAATCGTCGAGCGCGGCACGCTCCTGGTGGGTTGGGACGCGAGCGACCGTCGGCTCATCGAGCAGTTCTGCCAGGTCGCTCGGGGCTTTGGCGCGAGCGTGGAACCCTGTTCGCGCCTCGACCAACCCGCACAGTTCGACGGTCTAAGCCCGCGGATCAACGACGGCGTCCGCGTCGAGGGTGACGCGTGGATCGACCCCGACCGCGCGGTCCTCGCGCTGTTGACCGGCCTGGAACTCTTGGGGGTCAAACTCGTCACGGATACCGTCACGAGTGCGTCGCTCGCGGGCGACGTGGTGCACGCGTCGAGCGCGTCGGGAGAGTTCGAGGCGCAGTGGGGACTGGTCACGACCGGCGCGGCGGGTCTGCCCCCGGGGCTCTGCTCGGCGGCGGGCAACGCCGTGCGACCGGTGCGCGGGGTGACGGTGCGCGTTCGCGGACTGGACCGCAGTGACGTCGCCACCGTGCGGGCCTTCGTGCGAGGACGGGCGTTCTACATGGTGAGTCGACCCGGTGGCTACTGCGTGCTCGGAGCCACCGCCGAAGAGCGCAGTGAAACGATTCTCGAGGTCGGCGAACTCCAACGACTCCTGCGCGACGCCCTCGACGTCGTTCCGGCCCTCGAGGACGCGCACGTGCTCGAGCACCGTCTCGGTCTGCGTCCTGCGAGTGCCGACCTCGAGCCATTCTTCGAGACGCTTCCCGGCGGCCGGTGGGCGTGGGCCTCGGGTCACTACCGTCACGGGGTGACCCTCGCGCCCCTCGTCGCCGACGAAGCCCTTGGATTCGTCGAGGCGGCACCGTGATCAACGTGAACGGTGAACCGCTGGAACTCGACGGACTGTCGATCGCGTCGCTGTTGGGGCGACTGCACATCGAAACCCGCGGCGTCGCCGTCGCGCTCAACGGCGACGTCGTGCCTCGCGGGGAGTGGACTGGCGTGGTGGTCGCGGCGGGTGACCGCGTCGAGATCGTGACTGCCGCCGCGGGCGGCTGAACCAACAGAGAGGAAGCGCGTGACGACAACCGAACTACTCGAGGCACTCGACGAGCGCATCGTCGACGCCATCAAGGCCAAGGCGACCGGCGAGACCATTGCCTACCTCTGCGAGGCCCGGGCGTGGTTGACCAACCCCGACCAGGCGCACGGTGCGCACCGACCGGGCGTCTGAGGTCGGCGGCGCTAGCATTGAACGTTCGCGGGCTGTGGCTTAGTTTGGTCTAGAGCGCTCGGCTGGGGGCCGAGAGATCGGGAGTTCAAATCTCCCCAGCCCGACCAGTGGGTGGCGTCGGCGTCTCGACGCCCCACCTAGTCTTGAAGCGTTCGGCGAACCTCGCCGCGCAGTGACCCGGAGGCAGCGTGCGATTTCGTCGGTACGTGCTCGTGGCGGCGCTGGGTCTCGGCCCACTCCTCGCCACGGCGGCGGGTGCGGCGGGCATCGTGCCACCGCGCCAACCCCCCTCGAACGTGAGCGCCGTTCCCGCCTACTCGATCGTCAATAACAAGTCCTACCAGGTCAATGGTCCACTCCCGCCGTGCTGGCGGTGGTCGAAGTCGGGCCAGTTGGTGCCGCGCGCCACCTACCCCACCTGTGTGAAGGACGAGATCCTCGCCACGGACCGTGCCCAGAGTGCCGAAGGCCTCGGCCCGCTCACCCTTCCGAGGAATTTCGCGCGACTGGGTGTCCCCGAGCAACTGCTCGTGCTGGTGGACCTCGATCGCGTGAGCCGCGGCGAGGCACCCGTGGTGGGCGTGTCGGCGCGGCTCGACCAGTTCGCCCAGGAAGGGGCGGCGGCCCGCGGGGACCCGGCACTGGCGAGTTCGGCGGACTATCCCGGCGCGACCGGCGGTTTCGTCGCCAACTGGGCCGGCGCGCTGAGCGCCCTCGACGCCAACTACGACTGGATGTACACCGACGGCTGGGCCGGTCACCTGACTGACAACTACGACTGCACGGGACCGAACGCGCCGGGATGTTGGGGGCACCGCGACAACATCCTCGCCAACGCCTCGCGCCTCGCGTGCCCCTACGCGACGTGCTCGCTCGTGATGGGCGGCGGATTCGTCAACGCGGGAGCCGGCGACGGATTCAGCTCGTTCGCCGAACTTCTCGTCCAGATCACCGGGACACCCTCGGGGCTCTTCTATACCTGGAGCGACGCCGTCGCCGCGGGCGCGCGGGGCTAGTGCGATCAGTTGACGCCCACGTTGAGGCAATTGGACGTGAGCGAACCGCTCGGCGTGTAGAGGCGCACGACCGCGGAAGCGCGAGCGCGACGTGTGACGTCGCCGAACGGGTCCAGCGTCACCGTGCTCCGACGAATGTTGAAGGTCGCGACGTAGTGAAACACACTCACGCGTCCGAGTCGCGCGCACGTCGGGCCGCTGAAGGTGTAGACGGCCGCCAACGACGCGTCCTGGGCACCGCTCAGGGTCCAGGCGACCTTCAGCGCCGCGCCGCGAAAGCTGACCCTCGCGAGCGAGACGGTCTTCACCGAGCCGAGAGCACCAGTCGGGAAGTACGACACCTCGCTCTGCCAGGTGAAGACCATCGGTGGCGGACCGGCCGCCGGCAGTTCGATGAGTTGGACGTAGGATGACGCGCCGTTGACGAGCGCGTAACCCGCACCCATCTCGCACGTGGCACACCACAGACTCACGCCGTCATTGAAGTGCGGTGCGCTGCCCAAGAGCTCGTCGCGGTGCGCCCAGCAGCCGCGCGAACCCGGTGACACGCACGCGACGTTCGACGTGCCCAGTGCCCCGCCCCAACCGTCGTCGTAGAACATCAGGTAGTCACCGGCGAGGACGTCAAAACCCGACGACCACGATCCGCCCCAGGCGACCTGGCCGAGTGCGTCGTAGCCCGCGCGAAAACCGGAGGCCAGCGCCGGATCGCTGTTGGCCATCGCGGCCGAGATCGTCGCTCGATCCAGTGCCGCGTTGAGCCCGAGGTAGGCGGGGTACCCCCTCGCCACGCGCTCAAGGTCGGTCACCACGAGCATCTGTTCGGGCACCGTCAGACTGTCCCAGTTGCTCGGCAAGACCATCGGCGCCAGGTTCTCGTCGGTGCGCGCGTTATTGATGGCGGACAACACGTAGGCGGTGCAGAGAGGGTCGTTGGTGTACGCCGGGAAGGTGGCCGACGAACTGACACAGGGATTGGTGCAGCTATACGATCCAGTCGATCCCGAGCACGTGCCCGCACTCAGGAAATCGGGATTCGGCGCAATATTGGTGGTTGGATTGTACGGCGCTTCCATCGTCAGGTGCTGGACCGGCAGGGTTCCCGACGCGAGGAACACGCCGAGTGAACCCACGAGCGTCGCGGCGGCGACCGCTCTCGTCACGGCGCCGAAATGGCGCGGGAACGCGCCGACGCCACCCGCGAGGGCGCTCACCCGTCGCGAAAGGACTTTTCGCGGCGAACGCAGGTGGCGTGGGTCGAGGCCGCTCATTATGGCAGTTTGTCACTGATCGACCAGATGCGCGCTAGGGCCACGTCGGGTCGAGCGCGGAGTAGTTTCGAGAGATGGCGGTCGGGCACGAGGACTGACCCGTCGCCACGAGCACACGAAAGGCGGTGACGATGGACGAGACGGGACAGTCCAGCGCGTCAATCCGTCGTTCGACGGAACGGACGATCACGCCGGCTCCCTTCGCCTTCTGGCGACGCGACTTGTGGCTTCACGCGACCATCGGGGCGTTCGTCATCGCGTACTGCGTCTCGACGATCGCGGTATCTCGTCCCAGTGGTTTCAACACCTTCTGGGACGGCGGCATCTACACCGTCGCCGAGATTCTGCCGGTAATCGCCATGGTGCTGTGTGCACTACGCTGGCCCGCCCAGCGCGCGCCGTGGCTGCTCATCGGGGCCGGAGCGCTCACCCACGCGGCGGGCGACCTCATCTATTCGTTCCACGACCAGAACTTGATACCCACGCCGGTGCCGGCCGCCAGTGACTACGTGTACCTGGCGTCCTACGCACTCTTGGTCATCGGCGTCGTGCTCTTGACCCAAAGCAACGTCGGACGAGTGAGCCTGGCGGTGCGCGTCGAAGGATTCGTCTCGGGAATCGCCGTCGCCGCCCTGGCCGCCCTCTTGTGGTTCGGTCCGGTCTTGTCCGCGACGGGCACGCTCTGGCACGTGATCATCGCCGACGCCTATCCCGTGGGCAACCTGGTGCTGCTGGTCCTCTTGATCTCGAGCCTGGCCCCCTACGGTTATCAACCCAACGTGCCCGTGACGCTCTTTCTCGGTGCCGTGGCGTGGTTCGTCTTTGGCGACGTGGTCTACTTCAGCCAGAGCACGAACGGGACCTTCGTGTCGCGCACGCTCCTGAACGCGACCTGGGTCATCGGACTCTGGCTCGCCGGTCTGGCCGCGACCGCCGTCGACCGTCGCCGTTCGGGAGCCCTGCGCCGCAAGCGTCCCGCGGAACGTGGCGCGACGTGGGCGCCGGTGGGCGCGACGTCGGTGTGCGTCGCGGTGCTGCTCAGTTACCTCGTCGTCGCCAACGTCGACACGGCGGCCATGGTGCTGGCGAGCGTCGGCCTGGTCGGAGCGGCCCTGGACTTCGTGCTCGCACAGCGAAGTCAGCGCTCGACGAGCGCCCACACCTTCGACGTTGACGCCGTCACCGGACTCATCACTCGTGAGCCATTCTGTTCCAAACTCGACGAGCTGCTCAGCGACGACGCGCACGGTGTCGTCGGCGTGGTGGTGCTCGACATCGAGGACTTCGCCGGGGTCAACGACGCCATTGGCTACGCCGTCGCCGACGAACTGCTCTGGGTCATTGGTCGACGCGCCCAGCACCGACTCGGCGACGACGTGCTCTTCGCGCGACTGCAACGTGACGAGTTCGCCGCCGGGGCACGACTCAGCGACGACGCTGACGTCGCCCGACTCACCGAGACGGTGCTCGGCATCTGCGCCGATCGTTTTCGCCTCACCGGGTTCTCCGTGGGCGTCAGCGGGCGCGTCGGCGTGGCGACAAGCGTGGCGACGACGGACGCGTCGCACTTGCTCGCGCTCGCCGAGGCCGCTCTGAACGAGCCCGGGAAGGCGTCCACGCCGCGTTAGAGCCGGTTCGAAGAGCGGCTCGTCCTCCCTTCCACGCCCGCCGTGCGCCAATTTAGGACTAAATACCCTCATCACGGCACGCGAGATTTGCAAGACGGGGACCATACTTTTTGTTAGGTCCGGGGCCAGAGCGAAGGGGGCAACCGTGAGCGAATACACGAAGGCGTGGGAGCAGAGCATCGAGGATCCGGCGTCGTTCTGGGCCGAGGCGGCCCTCGGCATCGACTGGTACCAGCAGCCGTCAACCATCCTTGACCAGTCGAGAGCGCCGATCTACTCGTGGTTCCCCGACGGCGAGATGAACACGTGCTTTAACGCGGTCGATCGCCACGTGCGCGACGGACGCGGGGACGCCACCGCGTTGATCTACGACAGTCCCGTCACCAAGACCAAGCGCACCTACACCTATGAACGGCTCCTCGACGAGGTCGCGCGTTTCGCGGGCGTCTTGGATTCGCTGGGCGTGCGCAAGGGTGATCGCGTCGTCATCTACATGCCCATGGTCCCCCAAGCCGTGATCGCCATGCTCGCGTGCGCGCGTCTGGGCGCGGTGCACTCGGTCGTCTTTGGGGGCTTCGCCTCCCAGGAGTTGGCCGCGCGCATCGAGGACGCCACGCCCAAGGTCGTCGTCTCCGCCTCGTGCGGCATCGAGGGCAACCGCGTCATCGAGTACAAACCGCTGCTGGACGCCGCGCTCAAGAAGTCCGAGCATCAGCCCACGCACACGGTGATCTATCAACGCGCCGAAGCGCACGCGATCATGAAGCCCGAACGCGACGTCGACTGGGTCGAGGCGATGAACACTGCGACACCCCACGAGTGCGTGCGCGTACGCGGCGACGATCCGCTCTACATCCTCTACACCTCGGGCACCACTGGCCGTCCCAAGGGCGTCGTGCGCGACAACGGTGGACACGCGGTAGCCCTTCACTGGAGCATGAAGAACATCTACGACACCGCGGCGGGCGAAGTCTTCTGGGCCGCCTCGGACGTGGGTTGGGTCGTCGGTCACAGCTACATCGTCTACGCGCCCCTGCTCGCGGGTTGCACCACTCTGCTCTACGAGGGAAAACCGGTCGGCACGCCCGACGCGGGTGCCTACTGGCGCGTGATCCAAGAGTACGGCGTCAAGACCCTCTTCACCGCCCCCACGGGCTTTCGCGCGATCAAGCGCGAGGACCCGACGGGCTCACTGTTCGCGAAGTACGACCTGGCGAACTTTCGCTACCTCTTCCTCGCGGGCGAACGCCTCGATCCCGAGACCTACCACTGGGCGAACGAACTGCTCGGCGTACCCGTCATCGACCACTGGTGGCAAACCGAGACGGGATGGCCAATCGCGGCCAATCCCATGGGCCTCGATCCCATGGTCCCCAAGGCCGGTTCCCCCACGGTGCCCGTGCCGGGCTTTGACGTGCGGGTCATGGACGAGAACGGTGACGAGCTCGCCCAGGGCCAACAGGGCTTGTTGATGATCCGCACTCCCCTGCCACCGGGTTGCATGTCACGGGTCTGGGGCGACGACGAGAAGTTCTTCGACACCTATCTGCGTCAACTGCCGGGTTTCTACCTGACTGGCGACGGCGGCTTTTTCGATGAGGACGGCTACTTGTTCGTGATGGGTCGCATCGACGACGTGATCAACGTCGCGGGCCACCGGCTCTCGACCGGCGAGATCGAACAGATCCTCGCGTCGCACCCCGACGTCGCTGAGTGCGCGGTCATCGGGGTCGCCGATGACCTGAAGGGCCAGATTCCCCGCGGCCTCGTGGTGCTGAAGGCGGGCGTCGAGCGAGATCCCGAGACGCTCAGCGCCGAACTGGTGCAACTCGTGCGAGACGAGTTGGGAGCCGTCGCGTGCCTGCGCCAGGTCGACGTGATCGGGGCCCTGCCCAAGACGCGATCGGGCAAGGTGCTACGCAAGTCCATGCGCGCGATGGCCGACGGCGTGGACATGGCAGTGCCGTCGACCATCGAGAACCCTGCGACCCTCGAAGCGCTGCGCGAGGTGTTGACCACCCCGTAGTTAGTGGGTCGACTCCGTCGAATCGTGGGTGGTGCGTACGTCCCCGCTCGTCTCGAGCGCGCCGCGCACGCGCAGGGCGAAGCGCTGGTCGGCCTTGGGGTTCAGTCGTTTGGCCTGATCGTGAGTCAACTGGACCCACGACGTCGTGGCGTCGGGGCCCTCGAGCACCACCCGGACCTCGAAGCCCAACCGGACCACGTCGCGCACGCGGTAGGTCGCGTCGCCACCCGTGGGCACGACGAGTTCGAGCTCGTGCGGGCGGTACGAGATGCCACCCAGTGACGTGATCGGCCCGAGGAAGGACGCGACGAAGTCCGTCGCGGGGTGGTCGTAGACGAAGGAAGGTCGACCCGCCTGTTCGATGCGGCCCTCGTTCAAGATCACGAGACGGTCGGCGATCTCCATGGCCTCGACCTGGTCGTGGGTCACGAGGATGGTCGTGATGCCGAGTTCCTGCTGGAGCGAGCGCACCCAACCGCGCAATTCGCCGCGCACCTGCGCGTCCAGGGCCGCGAAGGGCTCGTCGAGCAGGAGCACGTCGGGTTTGATGGCGAGGGCCCTCGCGAGGGCCATGCGCTGGCGCTGGCCCCCCGACAACTGGTGGGGATACTGGTCGGCGTACTCCTCGAGTCGCACGAGTCGCAGCAGCTCGTTGACTTGTTCGTGGCGTTGCGCACGAGCGACGCGTTGGACCTTCAAACCGTAGGCGACGTTGTCGCGAAGCGACAGGTGGCGAAACGGCGCGTAGTCCTGGAAGCAGAAGCCGATGTGTCGATCGCGCGCGGGCGCGTTGGTGACGTCCTTGCCGGCGAGCGACACCCGACCACTGTCGAGTGGGGTGAGCCCCGCGATGATCTTGAGTAGCGTCGACTTCCCCGAACCCGACGGGCCGAGCAGCGCGGTGAGCTCGCCCTCGTTCACCACGTCGCTGATGTCGTCGAGGACCAGGCGACCCCGGTAGGACTTGGTGACCCCGCTATACGAAACTGCCATGACGCTTCCTTTCGAGTCGGTGGCGCGAGACGCCGATGACGGTGAGCACCAGGACCGAGACCAGCGCGAGCAACAGCGCGCCGACGAATCCCTGGTAACTGTTGAAATTCTCGAAATTGGCCCCGATGTTGAGCGTCAGGGTCTGGGTGACCAGGGCGATGTTGCCCGAGACGATCAGCACCGCGCCGTATTCACCAATGACCCGCGCCAGGGTCAACGTCACGCCGTAGGCGGCCGCCCAGGCGATCGAACGAAGGGTGATCGTGAAGAAGATCCTCGTCGGCCTGGCCCCCAGCGTGGCGGCGGTCTGTTCTTGGTGGTCGCCGATCTCGCGCAGCAGCGGGATGACCTGGCGCGACACCAGTGGGAGCGACACGAACACCGACGCCAACACGATCGCGGGGTAGGAGAACATCACGCGCAGTCCCATGGCGGCGAACGCCGAACCGAACCAGCCGTTCTGGGCGTAGGCCAGTTCGAGTACCAGGCCCACGATGATCGGCGAGAGCGCCAGCGGCACGTCGATCACGACGTCGACGATCCGACTGAGCCGCGACGGGTGGCGCACGATCCACAACGACACGCCCACCCCGAAGGCCACGTTGAGCGGAACCGCGAGGATCGCCACCTTGGCGCTGAGCAGGATCGCCAGGTCCATCGCGTGATCGTGCAACGCCGACCAGAGTTGCGCCCAGCCGTGGCTGAAGGCCTGCTGGAAGACGAAACCCAGCGGCAGCGCGAGCAGCGCCCCCACGTAGAAGATCACCAGGGCGCGCAACCAGAGCGGTGAGCGTCTCATCCGCGCCTCGCGGCCAGTCGTCGCGCGACGACGTTGCTTGCGACCAACACCGCCAGTGCGCCCGAGAGCAACAAGATCGCCACCGCGGCGGCCGCGGGTTGGTCGCCTTCGGACACGAGCGAGTAGATGTAGGAACTCGACACCTCTGAGTGGTACGGCAGGTTGTTCGAGATGAAGACCACCGAGCCGTACTCACCGAGTGCGCGCGCGAACGCGAGGCCCGTGCCCGTCGTGAGCGACGGAAGAATCGCGGGCAGGGTCACCGTGCGAAACACTCTGGCCGGGGAGGCGCCGAGCGTCGCGGCGGCGTCCTCGGCGTCGACGGTGAGCGATTCGAGCACCGGTTGGACCGCGCGCACCGAGAAGGGCAAGGTGACGAACAAGATCGCCACCGTGATACCGATCCACGTACCGGTGATGTTGACGTGAAAGGGGGAACGAGGACCGTAGAGCGTGTAGAACGTGACGCCCGCCACGACCGTCGGCAAGGCGAAGGGTAGGTCGATGATTGCGTTCAGGACACCGCGTCCGACGAACCGGTCGCGCACGAGCACGTACGCGCTCGCCGTGCCGGCCACCGCGTTGACGAGCGCGGCGATCGCCGCACAGGTCACCGTCAGTTTGAGCGCGTCGAGCGATTCGCTACTGGTCGCCGCGTCGAAGAACGCGCCCAGGCCGTGACTAAAGGCGTTGTTCAACAACGCCGCCATCGGGATCAGGACCAGCAGACTGAGATAGCCCACCGCCACGCCCTTGGCGAGCGACGAGCGTGCTTGGTCCAGCGTGTGCGCACGGCGAACCGGCCGCCACGTGCGTGGCGGCCGGTCGCTCGCGGGCGTCGGCGGATTATTGAGAAGCTTGACCGGCAAACTGCTCCAAGTACGTCACGATCCCGGTCTCGGGGTGCGTCGGGTCATTTTTCGGGAAGGTCACGTTGAGCCCGAAGAACTTCGGTTCGATGGCGGGCCAGCCGTACCCACTGAGATTGACGACCGTGAGCAACGTGGTCTTCGTCTGGAATTCGGGGAAGTCTGTGTCGGTGTCGGCCCAGACGGACTTGAGGACCGGACGGTACCCGAGCGAACCGAAGATGGTCTGACCCTGGACCGAGAACAGGAACTTGTAGAAGGCCACCGCCGCGGGGTTCTGCAACCCGGTGTAGGTCAGGGCCAAGGGATTCTCGATGAGCAGCGTCTGAGGCGGCACGACGACTTGGATGCCGTCACCCACCTTCACCGCGGCGATCGCGTCGTCCTCGTAGTCGAGCAGCACGTTGCCGGTACCCGCGAGGAACGTCGACAACGCGGTGGACCCGCTCGGGGGCTGGGCCACGGTGTGCTCGATGATCGACTTGAGGAAGTTCTGCGCTTGGTCCGGGGTGTGCTTCGTGGCGATCCACGCCGCGTAGGCGGCGAGCAGGTTCCACTTCGCGCTGCCCGACGTGGCCGGATTCGGCGTCACGATCTGCACGCCGTTGCCCGTCAGTTGACTCCACTTGGTGATGCCGAGTGGATTGCCCGCACGGACGATGAAGACCACGGTGGAGTCGGTGACCATGCCCGGGGTGGGGTACGTGGTCTGCGCCTGGGCGCCCTTGAGGCGGGGGTTCACGCCAGCGATGCTGGTCTCCTGGTTGGCCCAGTTCGCGGGAACGTGGTTCGCCTGGACGAGGGTGGCCATGTTCGTGTAGTACGAAAGGTTCACGACGTCCGCCGCCAGGCCGTTGACGACGTTGGTGGTCTCGGTGTCCGAGGCACCGATCGAATTGGTGAAGGTCACGTTCTGACCCGCGGAGGTGGCCTGGAAGGCGGTCTCCTCGGCCTTGAGCGCTGGCCCCACGACCGAGTAGCCGACAACGTTGACGTTGGTGGTGCTCGCTCCGCTCGCCGGAAGCGCCACGGCGGCTGCAGTGGTCACCAGGACCGAACCAATCACCACCACGCGGGACCATCTACGGGGACGAAACTTCATGAACACTCGCTTTCTCTACTATTTCTAGTAACCAAATAGGAATTGTAACCTAGGTTAGCGGGCGCCACCGGACGCGTCAAGTACACCGCTCGCGAACGAAGGAGAATCCCTTGTTCTTCTACTTCTCGCGCCAGAGGCCCAGTTTCTTGGCGGCCTCGGTCAATTCGTCGCGCGCCTTCGGGTGGGCCGCTTTTTCGACGAGGAGACGTGCCTGGGCGTGTTGACTGCGGCCGAACAACGGCGCGATGCCGTTCTCGGTGACGACCACCGAATGCTGGAACGACGTGGCGGGCACTTCGAGCATGGGTAGGACGCTCGACGTGGCGCTCTTGTCGTGCCACGAGTGAAGCGCCAGGACCGACTGACCTTGCGCTGAGTGCAGGGCACCACCCACGAAGTCGGGCTGTCCCCCGTAGCCCGAGTAGATCCGTCCGCGCACGTAGCTCGCGTTGGCCTGGGCGTACAGGTCGATCTGGATCGCGGTGTTGATGGCGAGCATCAGTGGGTGTTCGGCGATGCGCGCGGGGTCGTTGACCGTTTCGGTGCGACGCATGACCAGCCGCGGGTTGTCGTGAGCCCATTCGTAGAGTTCGGGCGAACCGAACAAGAAGGTGGAGATGATTTGGCGCGAACGATCCAGCGCACCCAGTCGCTCGAGCTCGAGCACGCCGTCGCTAATCATCTCGGACCAGATCCCCAAGTCGCGCAGACCGTGCATGTGCGACAGCGCCGCGTCGGGCAGGGCGCCGATGCCCATCTGCAGCGTGCTGCCGTCACGCGCCAGCGTGGCGACGTTCTCACCAATTCGTTGCGCGACCTCGTCGACCTCTCGCTCGGCCGGCCCCGGCAGCGGTTCGTCGACTTCGATCGCGAGGTCAATGAGCTCGGTGTTGAGCTCACCATCGCCTCGGGTATAGGGCATCTGAGGATTCACCTGTGCGATGACGAATCCTCCGCGACGCCGGACCTCTTCGATCGCGGCGGGCATGATGTTGACCTCGATGCCGAGCGATACCTTTCCTCCCAGGGGCGCCGAGGTCTGTACGAGGACGGCGTCGGGCGGCCGATTGAACGCGAAAAGTCGTGGCACGAGCGAGAGGCGCATGGGCAAGTAGTCCGCGGAGGGATCGTTACGGACACCGGGACCGACGAAGGGGGTCTCGGTGACCAGACCCTCGCGAATGGGCCATCCCGCCTGTGGATTGAGCACGAAGAGCCGGCACCGCGGCAAGGTCGCCACGAGAATGTCCAGTAGATGGTGCGGCGTCGCGAAGTTCCCCGACACCGCGACACGCGGTTCGTCGCCGCTGAGTGACTCGAGTCGTTGCGCGATAATGGCGTCGCTGACGAATTCCATGACCTACCTCGTTTCGTGCGATCGCCTCCGGCGACCATGCCCAGTCTCGCCGCTCACGCGCCGTCGCGCCTAGAGCAAAACGTCCCCGACCTCGCCGCCAGTCGCCACCGCGACGTTCCTCAATGAACCCAGGCGCTCGATCGTGGTCGTCACCACGTCGCCCACCTGCAGGAATCGTGGTGGTACTTGACCTTGCCCCACGCCGTGGGGACTTCCGGTATAGAGCACGTCACCCGGTCGAAGTTCTACGACCGACGAGAGGAACGAGACGAGTTGGGCGACACTGAAAACCATGTCCCCCGTGTTGGAATCCTGGTAGCGCACGCCGTTCACCTCGCAGCTGATGCGCAGTTCGTTGGGGTTCGCGATCTCGTCGGTGGTGGTGAGCCACGGACCAAAGGGTGAGAAGTTCTCGTACGACTTTCCGAGCGAGAACTGCGCCGGTGAGCCGAGTAGCTGTAGTTCGCGATCACTGAGGTCTTGGCCCACGCAGTAGCCGGCCACGCACGACAACGCCTCCTCGACGTTCACGTGACGGGTCCTCGTGCCCATGACGACGACGAGCTCGGCCTCCCAGTCGGTCTTGGCCGACACGACGGGGAACGTGGCGTTCGCTCCGGCCACGGACGACGGAAACTTGGTGAAGACCATGGGTTTGGACGGAAGGGTCAATCCCATCTCGAGCGCGTGGGTCCGGTAGTTGAGACCGATGGCGAAGACCTGGCCGGGCTGGCGCACCACGGGGCCCAACCCCGGCTCACGCATGACGAGCTCGGGCGTGGTGAGCTCGGTGACGTCGGGCTGCTCGTCGTTCAACCACTGACGAAGGGCGTCGAGTTGTCCGACCAGGACGTCGGTCTCGGAACTGAAGCGGCCCCCCGAAGACTTCTCGACGTCGATGACGCCGTGGTCGAGAACCAGAGTGGCTCGCCCATTACGGTTGGCCAGTCTCATGTGATCCCCGTCAGCTTTCTTTCCCAGAAGTTGAAGGCTCAATTCTAGACGTCTCGCGACGTGGCTCGGAAAAGCCCCGGCGTAGCACGGTGAACCAAACCATTAGACAGAACGCGCCCGTGATGGGCACCCGTCGAGTGGTCCACCAGTAGAATTCACGAGAACAGGTCGGCGTGAGAACCGACGTTCGCACTGCAGCGAAAGTGACTTGCCTAGAGAGGGTGATTCCAGTCACGCACTGGACGCAGCATGGAGAAGAAGGATTCCTTCGTCTTACGACACCTCGCCGAGCTACAACCCGAACTGTGGTGGCTCGACTCCGATCCCTTGGAACCGGCCCCCCACCCCGCGCTCGTGGGCGACGTCGGCGCCGATCTGTGCGTCGTGGGAGCCGGTTACACCGGACTGTGGACGGCACTCCTGGCGAAAGAGAGAGACCCCGAGCGCGTCGTGGTCGTGGTCGAACAGTATGAGACCGGTGCGGGGGCCTCGGGGCGTAACGGCGGATTCTGCTCGGCCTCGCTGACCCACGGCTTCGCCAACGGGGTGCGAAGGTTCCCTCACGAGATGGCGGTCATCGAGCGACTCGGTCGCGAGAACCTCGACGAGATCGAACAGACCGTTCGACGCTACGACATCGAATGCGACTGGGAACGCACGGGCGAACTACGCGTCGCACTCGCCCCGTGGCAGTTCGAGGACATGGCCGAAGAGGCTCGCCTACGCAACGAGATGGGTGACCACGTCGTCGTGCTGTCGCGAGAGGAGGCCCAGGCGCGAATACATTCTCCGCTCTACCATGGCGCACTCTTCGACGCGGACGGTACGGCACTGGTGGATCCCGCCCGGCTCGTCTGGGGACTCGAGAAGGCGTGCGTGTCGCTCGGCGTGACGATCTTCGAGAACTCCAAGGTCGATTGGCTCGAGGACGTCGAAGACGCGGTGCGCGTGCACGCGCCCTACGGCGCGGTCACCGCGGCCAAGGTGGCACTCGCCACGAACGTCTTTCCCTCCCTCGTGCGACGGGCCCGCAAGTACGTGGTACCGGTCTTCGACTACGAGATCGTCACCGAGCCGCTCAGCGACGAACAACTCGCGAGCATCGGGTGGGCCGGGCGCGAGGGCGTGGCGGACTCGGGAAACCAGTTCCACTACTACCGACTGACCCAGGACCGGTCGATCCTTTGGGGTGGCTACGACACCATCTACAACTTTCGCGGCAAGGTTCAGCGCGACTACGAGTTCAACGCGGAGACCTTCGCCACCTTGGCCAGTCACTTCCTCGACACGTTCCCCCAACTCGCCGGCATCAAGTTCACCCACGGTTGGGGCGGCGCGATCGACACCTGCACGCGATTCTCGCCCTTTTGGGGGACGTCCTCACGGGGAAAGGTCGCCTACGTCATGGGTTTCACGGGTCTGGGCGTCGCGTCGACGCGCTTCGGCGCTCAGACCATGCTCGACCTCTTGGAAGGACTGGACACCGAACGCACGCGTCTGACGATGGTTCGAAAGAAGCCACTCCCCTTCCCGCCCGAACCACTGCGATGGCTCTTCATCCGCATCACGCAATGGTCCATCAAACGCGCCGACCAACGCGAGGGTCGTCGAAACCTTTGGTTGCGATTCCTCGACGCCATCGGTCTCGGTTTTGATTCGTGACGTCGCCCCCGGTCAGTGACCGGGGGCGACCCACGGCTTAGTCGTCGTCGCCCGACCCCATGAGGTCCGAGATCATGTTGACGACCGTCGGGTCCATCAGCGTGGTCACGTCACCCAGCTGGCGATGTTCGGCGACGTCGCGCAGCAGTCGTCGCATGATCTTGCCCGAGCGAGTCTTGGGCAGTTCGGGCGTGAGGATGATCTGACGAGGACGCGCGATCGGACTGATGACCTTGGCGACGTGCACGCGCAGCTCTTCGATCACCGGCGCCTGGTCCTTGTCCTTGTCGTCGGCCGAGAGCTTCAGCGTCACGAAGGCCACGATCGCCTGACCCGTGAGGTCGTCGCTCGCGCCCACCACCGCCGCTTCGGCGACGGCGGGGTGACCCACCAACGCGTGCTCGACCTCGGTGGTCGACAGACGGTGTCCCGAGATGTTCATCACGTCGTCGATGCGACCGAGCAGCCAGATGTCACCGTCGTCGTCACGCTTGGCACCGTCGCCGGCAAAGTACACGCCGGGAAAGCGCGACCAGTAGGTCTCCTTGAACCGCTCGGGGTCGCCGTAGATTCCACGGGTCATCGAAGGCCAGGGCTTGGTGATCACCAGGTACCCACCCTCGCCGTTGCCCACGGAGTTGCCGTCGTTGTCCACGATGTCCACCGAGATACCGGGCAGGGCGCGCATCGCGGCGCCGGGCTTGGTCGCGGTGATACCCGGTAGTGGTGAGCACATGATCGCGCCGGTCTCGGTCTGCCACCAGGTGTCGACGATCGGACAGCGACTGCCCCCGATGTTCTCGCGATACCACATCCACGCCTCGGGGTTGATCGGCTCGCCGACCGTTCCCAAGAGTCGCAGACTCGACAGGTCGTGGCTCTTGGGGAACTCCTCGCCCCACTTCATGAGGGTGCGAATCGTCGTCGGCGCGGTGTAGAGGATGGTGGCCTTGAACTGCTCGATGATCTTCCACCAACGGTCCTTGCCGCCCGAGTCGGGCAGGCCCTCGTACATGATCTGGGTGACGCCGTTGATGAGCGGCCCGTAGACGATGTAACTGTGACCCGTGATCCAACCGATGTCCGCCGCGGTCCAGCAGATGTCGGTGTCCGCCTTCACGTCAAAGACGTTGTAGTGCGTGAAGGCCGCCTGCGTGAGGTAACCCGCCGTCGTGTGGAAGATGCCCTTGGGCTTGGCGGTGGTGCCCGACGTGTACATGATGAACATCGTGTGCTCGGACGGGAAGTACTCGGGCGTGTGCTCGGTGCTCTGCTTGTCGACGACCTCGTGCCACCAGTGGTCGCGGCCCTTCACCCATTCGACGTCGCTGCCGGTGCGCTTGACGACGAGCACCGCCTTCACGTTCGGACACGACTTCAAGGCCTCGTCGACCGCGGGCTTGAGAGGACTCGCCGCGCCACGGCGGAACGCGCCGTCGGCGGTCACCACGAACTGACAATCCGAGTCCAGGATGCGACTCGACAGCGCGTCGGCCGAGAACCCACCGAACACCACCGAGTGCACCGCGCCGAGTCGCACGATGGCGAGCATCGTGACGACCGCCTCGGGGATCATCGGCATGTAGACCGCGACGCGATCACCCTTCTTCACGCCCAGTTCGGTGAGTGCGTTCGCCGCCTGCGCGACGAGCTTTTGGAGATCGCCGTAGGTGATCGTGCGCGATTCGCCTTCGGCGTCGGCGACCCAGTAGTACGCCACCTTGTCGCCCTTGCCCGCGGCGACGTGACGGTCAACGCAGTTCACGCTCGCGTTCAGTTCGCCGTCGCTGAACCACTTGGCGAAGGGAAGATCCCACTCGAGCGTCTTGGTCGGTTCCTTGTGCCATACCAATCGGTCGGCTTGCTTGCGCCAGAATGCGACCGGGTCGGCGTCGGCTTCGGCGTAGATCGATGGCTGCGCGTTTGCTTGCTTGGCGAACGCCGCGCTTGGCGCGAAGCTACGAGTTTCCTCGAGCCAGGCTTCTAGTTTTGCTTCGGTCATTGTTTCCCCCAACGTTCTTACGTCGGCGCGACGATCGCCGCGTTGACGAACTTCCTATTTCGGTACTTCCCCCGTGACGTCGAACTGGATTGAGTTACCGTCACACTTCGTACCAGAGAGTACATTCATTCCTCCCCAAAACGCCAACAGCGCCCGTGCACGAGGCAGGGGCGCTGTTGGCTTTTGGGTCCGAGGTTAAGACACCATTGCCTCTACCTTAGCCGCGTGGCCCCACTGGTAGTACAACTCGCTTGTGGGTGTCATTCACGACCCCGGCCGCCGAGGCGTACCAGGCCAAGGCCGCGGTGACGATGCCCAGCCAGCCACCGATCCTCGTCATGTCCGTGTGACCCGCGCCCCAGGCGCCAATCGTCAGGAAAATGAAGGTCAGCGACAGGACAACGAACACCAAGAGGACGGCAGTGCTCGTCCTGAGGGCCGCCACGGTCATGTACAACGTGAAGATCGTCCAGGCCAGTAGGTAGATACCCACGGTGTCGGTGCCCGAAGGTACCGGCCCTCCGTGCAGTAGTAGCCACAGGCCGATCCAGAACGCACCGTATGAAGTGAACGCGAGAGCACCGAAGGTGTTCTTGCGGGCAAACTCCCACATACCGGCCGCAAACTGAGCCGTGCCACCGTAGATGAGTGCCAAGGCGAGGGCCGCGGCCACTCCTGCACCCTTCCATAGGTTGGCGTTCGCGCTACTCAGACAGAACGTCGTCATAGCGAATCCAGCGAGTCCTAATGGACCGGGATCCGCAACACTTTGTTCAGACATTTAATTCCCCCCAGTTAAGGTTCATTACGAGCCACCGGGTTGACGGCTCAGATACGATTTAACACCCTCGTAACCAACGCTGCAGGGATTGGCGTGAAAATCTTGCGCGTCAAATCTTGGGTTCCCCCTACCTACCACTGAGTAACACCGTGCCCGTCCGGAAGATGGGCACTGAGAGGATTTTCAGTAGATAAAAGGACTTTCAGGTTCTAACTAAATGGTGAGTCCAGGGATTCGCGCAGCGAACCGATGTACTGCTCGATCTCGCGCACGCCCCCGCCGTCAAGAATCAACCGAACGAGTGCCGAACCGACGATGACCCCGTCACTCAGGCTCGCCGCGTCGCGCGCGTGTGCGGGTGTCGCAATGCCAAAGCCCACGTAGGTCGGCACGTCACTGCGTTCGCGCACTCGCGCGACCACGCGCCGAGCGTCACCCTCGTCGCTCGCACTCCCGGTCACCGCCATTCGTGACGCCGCGTAGCAGAAGCCCTCACTCACGCCCGTCACGAGTTCCACTCGCTCCAACGGCGTGGACGGTGCCACCAGAAAGATCGTCGCCACGTCGTGTACCAGACACGCCGATCGCCATTCACCAGACTCTTCGACCGTGAGGTCGGGAATGATCGCGCCGTTGATGCCGCACGAGCGAAACGTGCCCGCCACCCGCTCGAGTCCGTAGTGCAGCAGCAAGTTGTAGTAGGTCATCGCGATCAGCGGCACCGAGGTCGAGAGCGTCGCGAGGTCGGCTGTGATGGAATCAATCGTCGTGCCCGCGCGCAACGCGCGCAGCGACGCCTCTTGGATGACCACGCCGTCGAGCATCGGATCCGAGAAGGGAATGCCGATCTCGACCGCGTCAGCACCCGCGAGAACCGCGGCTTCCACGTGGCGTACCCAGTCCGGCGTCGCGCCCGCGACGAAATACGGCACGAGCGCCTTTCTGCCCGTGGCGCGCAAGTCGCGCAGCGTCTTCTCCAGACTCTTCACGTGTCGCCTCGAAGGATCTCGCGAACCTGCGCGACGTCCTTGTCACCGCGACCCGACAGGTTCAACAGCACCGACGAGTCACGAACCAACGAGCGACCCGCTTCCTTGATGATCCAGGCCACGGCGTGCGCCGTCTCGAGTGCAGGAATGATTCCCTCGAGTTCGCTCAACATCTTGAGCGCGTCCAGTACTTCGTCATCACCAATGGCGACGTACTCGGCTCGCCCGGTGGCGGCGAGGTGCGCGTGCTCGGGTCCGATTCCCGGGTAGTCCAGGCCCGCCGAGATCGAATGGGCTTCTTCGATCTGGCCGAACTCGTCCTGGATGAGATACGACTTCATGCCGTGCAGGACACCGGGTGATCCCTTGCCCACCGCACTCCCGCCCGCGGCCTCGACACCCACCAGGCGGGCGCGAGTGTTGGCGAACCCGGCGAAGACGCCCGCCGCGTTCGATCCGCCCCCCACGCAGGCGACCACCACGTCGGGACAGCCCACCCCGATCTCGTCCAGTTGTTGGGCGGCCTCCTGACCGATGATCGACTGGAACTCCCTCACCATCAGGGGAAATGGGTGGGGACCCATGACCGACCCGATGCAGTAGTGCGTGTCGTCCACGCACGTCACCCACTCGCGCATCGCTTCGTTGACCGCGTCCTTCAGTGTTCTCGAACCCGACGTCACCGGTATCACTCGCGCCCCGAGCAACTCCATGCGAAACACGTTGAGGACCTGGCGAGCGGTGTCGACCTCGCCCATGAAGACCGTGCACGAGAGACCGAAACGCGCCGCGGCCGTAGCGGTCGCCACGCCGTGCTGACCCGCCCCCGTCTCGGCGATGACCCGGTGCTTGCCCATGCGTTTGGTGAGCAGCGTCTGACCGACGACGTTGTTGATCTTGTGCGAGCCGGTGTGAGCGAGGTCTTCGCGTTTGGCGTAGAGGCGTAGTCCCAGGGCGGCCGAGAGCCTCGGCAGCGGCGTGACCGGCGTCGGACGACCGCCGAACTCGCGAAGCACCGTGCGGTAGTCGTCGACGAACTGGGGATCACGCCACGCGTCGTGAAAAGCGGTTTCGAGTTCGAGGCACGCCGGCATGAGGGCTTCGGGTACGAAGCGGCCGCCGAAGTCGCCGAAGTGCCCGAGCTCGTCGGGCGAGGACATGAAGTTCCCCTCGGCGTTCACGTCGCCGCTCCACGGGCCAACGCGCTCGTCGCCATCGCCACGAACCTCGCCACCCGCACCGGGTCCTTCACGCCCGGCGACGACTCCACGCCCGTCGCGACGTCGACGCCCCAGGGTCGCACCTTTTCGATCACTTCGACCACGTTGTGGGCGTTCAAACCGCCGGCGGCGATGACGGGCACGGCAAAGTCCCGTTCGTCGAGTGCTTCCCAGGAATGCTCGCGTCCACTGCCCGGCACCTGACCGTCGACGAGCACGGCGTCCACCCTCGTCTCGTCGAACGCGAAGAATTCGGCTGATCCGATCGAAAGCGCCTTGACGACGCCGAGGTCTCGTCGTCGCAACTCCTTCAGGAGATCGTCGTCGAGGGGTCCGTGGATCTGCACCGCGTTGACGCCACTGGCGTCGATCATCGCCACGACGGTCGAGCCCGGCTCGTCACCAAAGATTCCCACGTGGGTCAGACCGGCACTTGCCCTCACGATCTCGCGGGCGGTCTTCGCGTCGACGCGGCGCTTGGAGACCGTGAAGTTGACACCCAACGCGTCGGCGCCGGCGTCACGGACCACGGTGGCGTCGTGGACCGACGTGACCCCGCAGATCTTGACCAATCGGATGCCCGAGGCGAGATCAGACACGGGGCACCATCGCCACCGACGCGAACTCGCGTACGAGACCGGCCGGCTCGTCCGAGCGAACGAAGGCCTCCCCGACGAGTATCGCGTCAAAGCCAGCCTCGGCGGCACCGCGGACGTCGTGCACGCTCGTAATGCCGGACTCGGCAACGCGCACCACGCGCGGATCGAGGGCCGCGACGACCGAGGCGGCTCGAGTGGTGTCCACCTCGAAACTTCGCAGGTCGCGCTGATTCACGCCAATGATGCGCGCGCCCAGGTCACCCGCACGGCGGGCTTCCTCCTCGTCGTGCACTTCTACTAACGCCTCCATGTTCGCGTCGTGCGCCACGTCGAGGAATCGACGAAGTTCCTGGTCCTCGAGCACCGCGACGATCAAGAGCACGGCACTGGCTCCCATTGCGGCGGCGTCGAGAACGTCGTTCTCCGACACCGTGAAATCCTTTCGTAGCACCGGTAGCGAACTCACGGCGCGCACCGCTCCTACGTCGTCGCTCGAACCGGCGAAGTACTCGACGTCGGTCAGCACCGAAACGGCGCTGGCACCGCCTTGTTCGTAGGCCGCCGCGAGCGTGGCCGGGTCGAGGTGCTCGTCAATCCAGCCCTTGGAAGGCGAGCGCCGCTTCACCTCGGCGATAACCGCCAGCGTCGAGTCTTCGTCGCGCGTCAGGGCGTCGAGGAAGGACGGTCCCTCGTAGCGAACGGTCCCGACCCTCTCCTGCCAGACCCTCTGGTCACGGCGAGCACGATCGCGGTGCGCGTCGAGGATCTCGTCGAGATACGTGGCCGTCATTGTCCAATGGTACCGGGGCGAGTGCACGCTTCTGGCGCGACTAACTTGTCCCTAATGTCGCGACGTCCCCGGCCTCTGTGATGATCTCTTCCTTCTCCCAGGACGTACTCAACCCACTCGTGCGCGGCACCAACCTCGAGCGAGCACAAGCCCGCGAAGCACTGCACGAAATCCTGCTCGGGCGCGTCGACGGCGTGCTCATCGCGAGTTTCCTCACCGCGTTGACCGCCAAGGGCGAGACCGCCGACGAGATGACCGGCTTCATCGACGCCATGATGGCCTCGGCGACGACGTTCTCGGTGGGTCCTGACGCCATCGACCTCGTCGGAACCGGCGGCGATCAACTTCATACCGTCAACCTCTCGACCATGGCCGCGTTCGCCGTCGCGGGCTCGGGCGTTCGCGTGGCCAAACACGGCAACCGCGCGGCGTCCTCGTCGGTGGGATCCGCGGACGTCTTGGAAGCCCTCGGCGTACGCCTAGACGCTGGACCCGAGACGGTGCAGCGTTGCGTGCACGAAGCCGGTATCGGGTTCCTCTTCGCACCGACCTTTCACCCGGCGCTCGCGCACCTGACGCCCGTGCGGCGCGCGCTGGGATTTCGGACCATCTTCAACGTCCTCGGTCCCCTCGCCAACCCCGCCCTCGTGCAGCGTTCACTCATCGGCGTCGCCCAGCGCCACCTGCTCGGATCGATGGCCCAGGTACTCCAGGCACGCGGCATCCGCTACGCCATCCTGGTGAACGCCGACGACGGTCTCGACGAACTCTCGCTCGGTGCGGACTCGACCCTGCACGTGATATCGCCAGAAACCATTGAGGTCCAGCGCGTGGACGCCGCCGGGCTGCTCGGGCATCGTCACGACGTGGCGAGCTTGCGGGGAGGGGACGTGTCGGTGAACGTGCGCGCCGTGCGCGACTTCCTCGACGCCACGCCCAGCCCCGCCTTTGACGTGGCCTGTGCGAACGCGGGTCTGGCGTTGATGGTGGCGGGAAGGGCCGACGATCTCCGGCAAGGCTTTGAACTCGCCGCCGCGAACGTTCGAAACGGCAACGCCGCGCGAGCGCTTCAGGCGCTCGTCGAACTCTCGAACTCCTAGAGCAGGCGCAGATCAGTGCGGTAGCGCGTCGCGTTCCAGACGTAGAGTGCGGCGCCACGGTCGATTTCCGCCTGGTCGCTGGCGCCCTCTTTGATCGTGGCGGGCACCCCCACGGCCAATGCCCCTTCGGGCACTTCCATTCGGTTTCGCACCACCGCTCCGGCCGCCACCGTGGCGCCGGTGCGGACGTGCGCGTGATGCAGCACGACCGAACCGCTGCCGACCAACGCGCGGTCGTGGATAACGCAGCCCTCGAGGTGAGCAAGGTGGCCGATCACGCAGTCGTCGCCTACCACGGTCGGAAACGCCTCGACCGCGTGGACGACCGTGCCGTCCTGGATCGAGGTTCGCGCGCCGATCATGATCGTCCCGTAGTCACCGCGTAAGTACCGCGCCGGGCCAGACCGACGATCCGGGACCGATGCGCACGTCACCGATCACGACCGCGTCGGGATGGACGAACGCCTCGGGGTCAATGGCGGGCACGCGATCGGCGAGGGCGTAGATGGGCATCAGAACCTCCTGTGGGACAACCACGAAACTAATTGGTAGAGACGCCAGCCGAGGTAGATCACCGACGAGACGATGAAGAACCGCCACAACCACGGCATGGGCTCTTTGGTGACTTCGGGCACGTCCTCGCCGCAGATCTCGCAGACCTCACCCTCAACGGGTCGGTCGCAGTTCTCGCACCACCGCGCCACTATTCCACCCGGACGCGAACGCGCACCGGCGATGACCCGAGGTCGAAGCGCTCGCGCAACGAGCGTTCGACGTAGCGCATGTAGGTGGCGGGCAGACGGCCCGCGACGAACAACGTGAACGTGGGGGGTTCGGTGGCGCCCTGGACCGCGTAGCGAATCTTGCCGGTGGGTGCGGGCTGCTTGATCTGCAGGTCGCGGATGGCCCGATTGAGTGCACCCGTGGGCACCCGCTTGACGTAGTCGGCGGCGGCGATCGACAACGCCGGCAGGATGCGGTGGACGCCCTTGCCGGTGGTGGCGGTCGTCTTCATGACCGGCGCGTCGCCGAGGAACGCTAACTTCTCGCCCACGCTCGCCAGCACCGCGTCGCGGTCGTCGACGGGCACCAGTTCCCACTTGTTGAGCACGACCAGCGCCGGACAACCCGCCGCCGAGATGCGTTCGGCGAGTCGTTGGTCCTGGCCCGTGGCGCCGATGGTCGAATCGATCACCAACACCGCGATGTCCGCGCGGTCCAGTGCGTCCAGGCTGCGCAGCACGGCGTAGGTCTCGAGGCCCGCCTCGGTCTTGGCCCGACGTCGCATGCCCGCGGTATCGATGAACCTGATGAGACCCGCCTCGGTGTTCACGACGGTGTCGATGGCGTCACGCGTGGTGCCGGGCATGTCGTGCACCACGGAACGTTCCTCGCCGATCAACTGGTTGAACAGCGTGGACTTTCCGACGTTGGGACGACCGACGATCGCGACGCGAAGGGCGCCATCGTCGTCGGCGTCCGCCGTCTCTTCGAGTTCGAGCTGTTCACCGAGCTCGTCGACGATGTAATCCAGAAGGTCGCCCGAACCGCGGCCGTGCAACGCGCTCACGCAGTGCGGGTCGCCGGCGCCCAGTTGGAGGAACTCCCAGCTGTTCGCCTCGTGTTGCTGGTCGTCCACCTTGTTCACCACCAGGACGACGCGATGGCCACCGCGAAGCGCCCAGCGTGCGGCGTGCGTGTCCTCGTCGACGAGTCCCGTCGTCACGTCCACGACCAAGAGCACCAGGTCGGCGTTGGCGAGTGCGGCGTTCGCCTGTTCCGAGACCTTGCCCTCGAGGTCACTGCCCGATTCGAGCCAGCCCCCGGTGTCCACGACGTCAAAGACGAGCCCGCGCCAGTCGACCTCGACGGCCTTGCGATCGCGGGTGACGCCGCGATGTTCCTCGACGACCGCCACGCGCTTGCCGGCCAACCGATTGACGAGCGAGCTCTTGCCCACGTTGGGCCGACCCACGACCACGACCTGGGGCCGCCTCACGAGGACACCAGGCGGCGCGCTCGGGCGTTCTCGAGCGCACGACGGAGGTCCTGTCCGGTGGTGCGAACGGCTCGCACGTCGTGGCCCAGATCCTCGAGCGTCATGCCGTCGAGGAAGCGACCTTCGGACAGGCACACATCGGGCACCAAGAACGTCGTCGACGTTTCGTCGTGGCGAAGAACCTCGGTGATGTCGCGTCCCGTGAGCAGTCCGGCGACCTTGATGTTGCCGCCGAAGTAGCGATTCGTCACACGACGAATCTCGACGTCGTGATAACCGTGGGCGTCGAACAGCGCACGCAGCACGGGCGCGGCGTATTCACCGGTCAGCACCACCACGTCGCGTCCCTCGTCGCCGGGAACGGTTTCGCCGGTGCGCGCACGGTAGCCCCACGCGGGTGCGCCGTCCACCGATTGGAAGAAGCCGGTCCCGAGTTTCTCCATCTCGAACGCCCCCGAGAAGCTCTCGGCGAAGGCCGCCACCAGGCCGATTCCGTTCTCGGCCTGGTCGAGCGACTCGAAACTCGACGCGCTCGGGGGCGTGACACCCGCCACGAGATAGAACTCGTCGCTCGCGTAGACGCTCACCCGACCAAGCAGCTCGAGCGAAGTTTGTCGGTAGCGTTCGGCGAGATCGACCACGCGCGACGCCTCCTCGCGCGTGTGCGCACGCATCGACTCCTCGTTCGAGAAGTCGCTGACGCCGACGGGCACCAGCGCGACGCTCGCCAGTTCGGGATAGAGCGAGAGCACGTCGCCTAGGGTCCGCTCGAGCTCAGCCCCGTCGTTCACCCCCGGACAGACCACGATCTGTGCGTGCACCTCCACCCCACCACGGAGCAACTCGCGCAGCCAGCGGAGGCTCGTCGCGCCTCGTGGATTGCGCAGCATCGAGGCCCGCAGTTCGGGATTGGTGGAGTGTACCGAGACGTAGAGCGGCGAGAGGCCCTCGTCGAGCACCCGCTCGAGGTCGAACTCGGTGAACCGAGTGAGCGTCGTGTAGTTGCCGTAGAGGAAGGAGAGGCGAAAATCGTCGTCCTTCACGTAGAGCGAACGACGCATGCCCTTGGGCAATTGGTAGATGAAGCAAAACGAACAGTGGTTGTCACAGGTACGGATCCGATCAAAAACCGCCGAATCAATGGATAATCCCAGTGGCTGGCCCGCACGTTTTTGAATCGTGACCTTGCGATCGAGCGGTTGTGCGTCACGGCGCACCACGAGCACCACGCGCTCACCGTCGATCAACTGCTGGTACTCGATGATGTCGGTGGGTTCGCGCCCATTGACCGAGACCAGTTCGTCGCCCACCACGAGGTCCACCGACGAGGCCGGTGAATCCGGTGTTATTGAGGAAATTCGGGCGCCCGACACTCCCCTAGCCTAAAGCGTGACGAAAGAGCCTACTCACTAGGCTGGCGTCGTGAGAGTCGACACCGTGGTCCTAGCGGCACCCCGGGGCTTCTGCGCAGGAGTCGAGAAGGCGATCAAGGCCCTCGACTGGATGACTCGGGTCTTCGAACCGCCGATCTACTGCTACCACGAGATTGTCCATAATCAGTTCGTCGTCGACCACTTTCGTTCGCTCGGCGTCATCTTCGTGAACGACGTCGCCGACGTCCCCGAAGGTTTCCCGGTCATGCTGAGCGCGCACGGCTCGCCACCCCAGGTCATCGACGCAGCGAAAAGGGGCGGCGGCACGGTCGTGGACGCGGTCTGCCCACTGGTGACCAAGGTGCACCACGAGCTGAAGGTGCGCGCGAAGAAGGGCTACACGGTGCTCTACGTGGGTCACGAGGGCCACGAGGAGGCGGTCGGCACGATGGCGGTCGCGCCACGCGCGGTGCACCTCATCGAATCGACCGGCGACATCGACAGTCTCACGCGCAAGAAGGAGGGTCCCTTCGCCTTGCTGAGCCAGACCACGCTCAGCTTCGACGAGTGGAAGCACCTTCGCGACTACGCCGAGGAGCGCATTCCTGACATATGGATGCCCAATCGCAGCGACCTGTGCTTCGCCACCACGAACCGCCAAGCGGCCCTGCGCGCGATCGCGACGCACGCCGACGCCGTGGTGGTGATTGGTTCGGCCAATTCGTCCAACACCGTGGCCCTGGTCGAGACGGCCAAGGCGGTGGGTTGTCCACGAGTCCTTCGAGTCAACCGGGCTTCGGAACTACCCGACGACCTCGAGGGAACGGTCGCGGTCACCGCCGGCGCGTCGGCGCCCGAGTCACTCGTGAACGAGGTGCTCGACGCGCTCGATCCTCTCAATGGCGTGAGCGTGAAGTCGGTCACGGTCGAGGACGAGTACTTTCCCCCACCGCCCGAGCTGCGCGAGATCCTCAAGTCGTTGTCGGCCCTGATCGAACTGATGTTGGCCACCGCGAAGGTTTCGACGTTCGACAGCCAAGCCGATCGAGAGTTCACCGCCGCCCAGGTGCTCGCCGCGACCTAACGCGCGACGCCTCGCCTCGATGACGAACGCCACCAGCGCCAGTGAGAGGTGACGTCGGTCACGAAGCGCGCGTCGTTTCCAGACGCCGTGCTGTGCGTCGGCTGCGGGGATCGGGCGGTGGCGTCGGCGACGTGAGTGGCCGCACGCTCGACGAACGCGGCGCTTCGCGGTCGAGCCCACCCGGGCTTCCACGCGAGCGAAAGGCGCCCCGGAGATTCCCTGGTGAACGGCGTCAAAATTCTGCTGCGAGTCGCTCGACGGCGGACCGTCGGCCGAGCCGATTTGACGTTTCTGGCTATCATTTACTGGTGAGTTCTTTCTCGAGCATGGACGTTTCGACGCGCGAGCAGTGGATGACCATCGCCGAACGCACCATCGCCGCCCAGCCCCGTGTGGGCCAGCAACTACTCGCCATGGTCCAGGGTCTCAGCGCGATCACCGACGGTTTCTCGGTGGACCAGATGCAACACGCCCTTCAGACCGCGACGCGCGCCGAACGCGACGGCGCGGACGAAGAGGTCATCGTCGCCTCACTGTTGCACGACGTGGGCAAATTGATTTCGGTGCCGAATCATCCCAAGATCGCCGCGGAGATCCTCAAGCCGTACGTTCGTCACGAGGTCTACTGCATGGTGGCCTACCACCAGGACTTTCAGGGACGCTACTACTACGAGTACCTGGGCATGGACCCGACGCTGCGCGACCAGCACGCCGGTGAGTCCTGGTATCCGCTCGCCGAGCGTTTCGCCGACGCCTGGGATCAGAAGGCGTTCGACCCCGAGTACCAGTCAGAATCCCTCGAGCACTTCGAACCCATGGTCCATCGCGTGTTCGCCCAAGCGAAGTCACTCTAAGGAGAACCGTGGCCAACGAGAACCTCGAGAAGCGTCGAGCGTCACGGCTCCGTGCCTACGCGATCGATCAGGCCCTCGCGCGCCTCGAGAGCGAACATCCAGGTTTCAAGCCCGAACCGATCGTCGCGTCGATCTGTGCGTACGAAGAGGAGGGCAACATCGGCGGGGTCCTCGAGAAGATGCCCACGTCGATCGACGGCATGGCCTATACGACCCTCGTGGTCGTCGACGGCGGCGACGACCGCACCGCGCAGATCGCCCGGTCATTCCCCGGTGTCGTGGTCATCGAGTTCCCCGTCAACCTCGGTCACGGTGTCGCCCTGCAAGTGACCTACCGCTACTGCATCGACCACGACGTCAAGTACATCGTCACGCTCGACGCCGATGGTCAGAACGACCCCGCGGAGATCCCCCAGGTGCTCGCACCGCTCCTCAGCGACCAGGCCGATTTCGTGGTCGCGAGTCGACGACTCGGCGTCGACAAGACGACCGATCGCTTCCGCAAGACCGGCGTGTTCTTCTTCTCGTTCATCATGAACCGCATGACCGGCGCGCGTCTCACCGATACCTCGACCGGCTACCGGGGACTACGAGTGACGATGATGGCCGACGTCGTCGACCGACTCACCCAAGAGCAGTACCAGACCGCCGAACTTCTCATCACGTGCCTCAAGCGCGGCTGGCGCGCGGCCGAGGTACCGACCATCTGGTACCCGCGTCATTCCGGCACCACCAAGAAGGGCAAGAACTGGCTCTTCGGTTTCCGCTACGCCAAAGTCGTCTTTGGCACCTGGTGGCGCGAGCGCTAAGAAATTCCCATGCTCTCGTGGTAGAGCCGCTCGAGGGCCGCGCGTAGTTGCTCACTCTTGGCCGTGATCGCCGAACGCGACACCCGACCATCGGACACCGGCGGGAGAATGGGCTCGCCCACGATGATGCGGATCTTGGTCGGGCGGGGGAACTTCGCGCCGTGGGGCATGGCCCGTTCGCTCCCGCCAATGCCCACGGGCACGACGGTGGCCCCGGTGCGCGCGGCGATGAACATGGCCCCGTCGTGCAGGGTGTGGACCTCGAGACCTTCCTTGCGCGTGCCTTCGGGGAACAACACCAACGCGTGACCCTGGCGAAGGACCTCTTCGGCGGCGCTCATGGACTCGCGGTCGGCCGTCCCGCGGCGCACGGGAAAGGCGCCCAGACGAACCAGCACCCCACCGAGCACGGGCACGTGGAACAGTGAGTCCTTCGCCATGAAGAACACCTTTCGCGGCGAGATGAACAGCGTGAACGCGAAATCCACGTTCGAGCGGTGGATGGGCGCGATCAGGACCGGTCCGCTTCGTGGAATATTGTGACGGCCCTTCACGCTCGGACGAAACAGAATCGTGGACAGCACGCTCAGCAGCGTCGCCGCGACGTAGTAGATCGGGGTCTTTCGGGGATTCAGTTCGAGGTGATGGTCTTCAGGCACGCCACTATCTCCTCTACGACGTCCTGGACGTCTCGTCCCGTCGTGTCTAGCACGAGCGCGTCGGACGCTTGGCGAAGCGGTGAGGACTCCCTGGTCGAATCGGCGAGGTCGCGCCGTCGAACCGAGTCACCGCTCTCGTCAGCGCGTCGGCGCGTCCGCTCCTCGAGCGACGCCGTCAGATAGACCTTGAGCGTCGCGTGGGGAAAGACCACCGTGGTGGTGTCGCGACCCTCGACGACGGTCCCGGTCTCCTGGACGCTCGCGATCTCACGCTGTCGCGCTACCATGGGCTCGCGCACGAGTGGGTTAGCCGCCACAGTCGACACCGCCACGTTCACCGCGTCGCTTCGGATCTCGTCCTCGACGTCGCGACCATTGATGGTGACCCGCGGCACGGTCGAGATCGACGCGGCCGCGGCCAGCTGACCCATCGCCTCTTCGTCGGTCACGTCGACACCTTCGCGTAACGCCTCGTAGGTGACCGCGCGGTACATCGCCCCGGTGTCGAGGAAGGTCCAGCCGAGCACCTGGGCGAGTGCCCGGGCGACCGTTGACTTTCCCGAACCCGCGGGTCCGTCGATGGCGATCACGTCGTGGCTCACGAGAGTGCCGCCAGGTCATCGAAGAAACCCGGATAGCTCGACGAGACCGTCGACGCACCGCGTATCACGCAGCCCTGGCCCGCGCTGCCCGCGACGGCCGCGGCCATCACCATGCGGTGATCGAGTCCCGCGTCGATCTCGAAATTCGAGAAGCGTCGCGCGCTCGCGAGCCCCTCGACGAAGAAGTCGTCGCCCTCGGACCACGCCCGACAACCCAGGCGTCGCACGAGTCGCAAGGAATTCTCGAAGCGGTCCGATTCCTTGAGTCGCAGTTCGCCCATGTCGCGAAAGGCGCTGGTCCCCGACGCGGCCGCGGCGGCGACGGCGAGAATCGGCACCTCGTCGACCGACGGCACGTCACTCGCGTGCACCTCGACGCCCACGAGCGCCGAGCTCGTCGCGCGAAGACGCATGGAAGTCCCCTCTTCGGTCTTGAGGTCGGCGCCCATGCGCAACAGCACCTGTACGAAACCGATGCGTTCGGGCGTGGCGTCCAGGTCCACGATCTCGAGGTCCGCGTCGTCGAGGATGACGCCCAGCACGCCAAAGAACGCCGCCTGGGACGGGTCGCCCGGGACGCGCCAGTGGTTCGCGCGCGGTCGACCGGGATACAGCGTCACGACGCGGCCGTCGGCGACGTCCACGGACTCGACGCGAACGCCGCTCGAGGCCAACATGTCCTCGGTGGTGCGACGCGTGCGAACGCTCTCGCGCACGATGCTCGCGCCGTCACCGTGCAGGGCCGCGAACAGTATCGAGGACTTCACCTGCGCACTCGCCACGGGTACCTCGTAGTCGATCCCCCGTAGCGTCGCGCGACCGCGGATCGACAGTGGTGCCGTGACCCGCTCGCCCACCCCCTCGACCGACGCGCCCATCGCCGAGAGCGGTGCCGCCACGCGGTCCATCGGCCGCGTCGACAGCGACGCGTCGCCCACCAACCGGTGTAGTCCCTCGACCCCGCTCACGAGTCCCGCGAGCACGCGCATGGTGGTGCCGGAGTTCCCACAGTCGAGTGCGCTCGCGCTGGGACGAAGTCCCTCGGATGGTCCTCGCACGTGCACGAGGGCGCCCTGCTCGTCGACGACGGCGCCCAGTTGGGCGACGATGCGCGCCGTCGCGCGCACGTCCTCACCGGGTGAAAGACCCTCGACGGTGCTGTCGCCGTTCGCCAACGCCGAGATGAGCAGGGCCCGATGCGACGTGCTCTTGTCGCCGGGCACCCGCACGAGACCGCGCACGCGCGCGAGCGCCTTCAGCGACTGGGCGTCACTCAACGTCCGCTCACCGCCTGGAAGCCCAAGGCGCGCAGCGCTTCGCAGAACGTGGTCACCTGGGCGCTGTCGACCGCGAGCAGCAGCGTTCCGCCGACTCCTTCGATGCCGTGGGCGATCTCGATGTCGTAGATGTTCACCAGCAACTCCGAGGCGGCGCGGGTGACCGCGGCGAGCACCCCGGGTTGGTCGGCGACGCCCACGCGCAGGTACGAGAGGTTCTCTGAGGAGAGCGCCCGCCCCGGGAGCCGACGCCGAGCTTCGGCGGCGGTGCCGAGGCTCTCTTCGAGGACGTCACGGCTGTTCTCGGCGAGGGCGATGCGCAGGTTCTCCAACCGCTTCTCGAGGCCCACCAGGGTGTCGGTGACCGCTTCACGGTTCTCGAACAGGACGTCGGGCCATATCGACGGATCACCAGCGGCGACGCGGGTCATGTCGCGAAAGCCCCCCGCCGCGAGCTGCAAGAGTACGGCGTCTTGCTGGGCGACTTCGGTCGCCTCGTTCATCAAGGCGCCGGCCAACAGGTGCGGCACGTGACTGGCCAGGGCCACGAGCCGGTCGTGGTCCTCGGCGCTCACGGTCACGACGTTGGCGCCGAGTTCGCGCACGATCCCGTGCAGGGTGCTGTAGGTCTCCGGACTCGTCGCGTCCGTGGGCGTCAGCACCCAGTTACAGCCCTGGAAGAGATCGGCCTTGGCGCCCGCGAGCCCCCGACGTTCCGATCCCGCCATCGGGTGGCCGCCGAGGAAGCGCGCGTCGCCCACCTCGCTCACGATCGAACTCTTGACCCCCGCAACGTCGGTCACCACGAGCGAGGGATTGTGGAAACTGGCACAGAGCGCGCTCGCGATCTCGCTCACGACGCCCGCCGGCGTCGCCACGAAGGCAACCTCGTGATCGTCGCCCATGACCGTGTCGCTGATGACGCCTTCGCGACGCGCGTGGGCGAGCACGTCCGGGTCCGCGTCGTCGCCGGTCACCGTCCAGCCGTGCTGGCCCAGGGCCAGGGCCAGTGAACCCCCGATGAGACCGAGGCCCACGACGTGCGCGCGTCGCTCAGGCACGGAGGTCGTCGCGCAGCGACTGCGCCTGTCGCAAGTAGATGTGGTGAATCTCGTCGCGACTGTGCGTCGTGTAGACGTGCATCATGATTCGAATGCAGCGAGCCATGGCCCCCGGCACGGCGATCTCGCTCGCGCAGATGAGCGGCACGTCCCCAAAGCCGATCTCGCGCGCGGTCGTGGCGGGAAAGGTCGAGGTCAAGTCAATCGACGTCGTGAACAAGACGCTGATGACGTCGTCGTGTTCGAGCTCGTTTCGCTCCATCATCAACAAGATCAGCTCCTGGGTGGCCGTCGCGATCTCCTCGGGGGTGTCGGTCTCACAGGTGGTCGCGCCGCGCACGGCTCGAACGAGGGCAGAAGTCATGATGGCATCGTAGATGCGATTTCGTCGGTCATCCCTACGGCCTCCATCAATCGACGGACCTCACCGAGTGACAACTGGCGCGACGAGCCCGGCGAGAGCGTGGCGTCTTGGAGTGGCCCGATGCGCGTGCGCACGAGGCGAGTCACGTCGTGGCCAATGGCCGAACACATCCGGCGTACCTGTCGGTTGCGTCCCTCGTGGATCACGATGCGCAAGAGCCCCTCACTCACCCGACTCACCTGGGCGGGGCTGGTGACGCCGTCGTCGAGTTCCACGCCTTCGCGCAAGCGCCGGATCGCACTGGGTGACGGGTCGCCCTCGACGCGGGCCAGGTACTCCTTGGAGATGCCCGAGCTGGGATGGGTCAACAAGTGCGCCAGCCGCCCGTCGTTGGTGAGGATGATCAATCCTTCGGTGTTCATGTCGAGTCGCCCCACGGGAAAGACGCGCACGGGTGAGTCGACGAGTTCGAGGACGGTCGTGCGACCCTGGGGGTCGGACGCGGTGGTGACCACCCCGTCGGGCTTGTTCAAGAGGAAGTAGACCATGTTCTGGGCCGTGGGCGCGAGCGCGCCGTCGACGCAGATCACCTGCTCGTCGGGGCGCACCCGGTTCCCCAATTCCGCGACGCGTCCGTCAACGGTGACGCGACCCTCGGTGATCAGGACTTCGCACGAGCGACGTGATCCGAACCCCGCTCGGGCCAGGGTCTTTTGGAGACGCTCGCCCTCGGGCAACTACGCGTCCTCACTGAGTTCCAGCGAACTCTCGAAGAGTTCGTCGGCCAGGGCGATCGCGGTCTCGACGGGTGGCATGAACTCCTCGATCGGCGGCAGGTCGCTGATCGCCGAGAGCCCCATCCGGTCGAGGAACAGTTCGGTCGTGCCGTAGAGGATCGGTAATCCCGGACCCGAGGCGCGACCCTTCTCTTCGATGTAGCCGCGCTGTTCGAGCAGGCGCACCACGCCGTCGACGTTCACGCCGCGCAGGGCGGTGATCTGGGCGCGCGAGACCGGCTGGCGGTAGGCGATGATCGCCAAGGTCTCCAGGGCGGCCGAGCTCAATCGGTGCGAGACGTCGCGGTTGGCGAACTTGGTCACCCAGCCCGCGACGTCCGGCGCGGTCTGCATGACCCAGCCACTCGCCAATTCGGCCAATTGGAAGCCTCGCCGGTCTTCGACGAACTCGGTGCGCAGGCTTCGTAGCGTCGCGAGTACGAGTTCCGCGTCCTCGTCCACGACGTCGGCGAGTTCTTCGGTCGTGATCGGTTCGAGGGCCACGGTCAACATCGCTTCGAGCTTCTGCTCGAGTGAGCGTTCATCCCTCATAACTGTCAACCCTTCCCAAGTCCAGCAACGACGTGGCGTCGAGCCATTCGATCTGCACGTCGCCAAAGGTGCTGCCCTGGCCGAGGTCGATCAGGCCCAGCTTGCAGAGTTCGAGCAGCGCCAGGAAATGGACGATGACCTCGATGCGACTGCCCAGACCTTCGGTGAGGTCGCGAAACGTGAGTCGTCCCATGGCCGGTAGACGCTGGGACAACGACACGACCGTCTCGGCGACCGTGACCGCGTCCACGGTCACGTGGTTGAGCCGCACCACCGGCACCGGCTTCTCCTCGATACCGCGCAGGTAGGCGCCCGCCAGCAGGGCCGGGGTCACGCCCGCGAGCAGGTCCGGCGGGGTCACCTCGAATCCCTCGTCGATCCCGCGAAGACGTGGGAAGGACTGGCTGGCCCGCTCGAAGAGCGAGACGAAGGCGTCGGACAGCGCGGCGTAGGTGCGCAGTTCGAGCAGGCGCGCGAGGAGTACGTCGCGCTCCTCCCAACCCACGAACTCCTCGTCGGGTTCGGTGTTGTCGCGACCCGGCAAGAGCCGCTGACTCTTCATCTCGAGCAGGATCGACGCGATGAGCAGGAACTCGGAAAGCTGCTCGACCGGCATGGTGAGCGACTCGTCGCGCAACACCGCGACGAACTCGTCGACGAGCGGTGCCAGGGGAACGTCCAGGATGTCCATCTCGTGGGTGCTGATCAGATGGAGCAGCAATTCCACGGGGCCGCTGAAGGACGGCGTCGTCACGACGAAGGTCACCCGACAACTCTACTGGAACAAACCCCGCGTCAAAAGGCGTCATCTACGATGGGACGATGAGAATCCTCTCGGGCATCCAGCCTTCGGGCACCATGCACATCGGCAACTACCTGGGTGCGGTCAAGCAGTGGGTGTCCTCACAGGGTCCAGACGCCTACTACTGCGTCGTGGACCTGCACGCGCTCACCCTGGAGATCGAGCCCGCCACGCTGCGCGAGCAGACCCTTGATGCGTTCGCGACGTTGCTCGCCGCGGGCATCGACCCCGAGGTGACGACGCTCTTCGTGCAGAGTCGCGTGCCGGTGCACGCGCAGATGAGCTGGCTGCTCGAATGCGTGGCGACCTACGGCGAACTTGGTCGCATGACCCAATTCAAGGAGAAGTCCAGCCGCCAGAAGGGCTACCGCGTCGGATTACTCACCTATCCGGTCCTGATGGCGAGCGACATCCTGCTCTACGACGCCGAGCAGGTGCCCGTGGGAGACGACCAGCGCCAACACCTCGAACTGACGCGCGAACTCGCCGAGCGCTTCAACAATCGTTACGGCGAGACCTTCACCGTGCCCGTGGGCTACGTGCCCCACGCCGCCGCGCGGGTCATGGACCTCCAAGAACCCTCGCGCAAGATGTCCAAGTCCATCTCGAGCCCGCTCGGCTCGGTGTATCTCTTCGACGAACCAGGCGAGATCACGAAGAAGGTCATGAAGGCGGTCACCGACACCGACGGCGACGTCCGCTTCGACGCCACGAACAAACCGGGACTCTCGAATCTGCTCGAGATCTTCTCCAGCTTCGCGGGCACCACGCCCCAGGACGTGGCCTCACGCTACGAGCGCTACGGCGACCTGAAGAAGGATCTCGCCGAGTTGATGGTCGCGTCACTCGCCCCCATCAAGGCTCGCTACGGCGAACTGCGTCGCGACCCCGCCGAACTCGAGCGCCTGATCGACCACGGGACCAAGCGGGCCACCGCCGTCGCTGAACCCGTCTACCAGCGGGCGGCGGCCGCCATGGGACTCATTTGATCGCGAGTCGGAACCACCAGTTCTCGAGGTCGACCAGCGCGTTTGTGCCCACGTGGAAGACCAGGAAATCGAGTACGACCAGTACCATCACCACCGGCAGCGCCCTCGCGCGCATCTGGTAGTAACGCGGCAACTGCTTTCGCGGCACGAAGCGTTCGATGATCGCCGAACCGTCCAGCGGCGGGATCGGGATGAGGTTGAACGCCGCCAGCACCAGGTTCGCCAGACCGATGTACTCGCCCACCTCGAACATGGTCAGGCTCTGGGTGACGTGCACCGCCACCAGACAGATGACCAAGCCGACACCCGAAAGGAGAATGTTCACGAGGGGCCCGGCGAGTGAGACGTACAGCGACTGCGTGCGCGGGTTGCGCAGACGCGAGACGTTGACCGGCACCGGCTTGGCGTAGCCGAAGGCCGGCAAGCCCGCGAGCACCATCATCAGGGGAAGCAGGACGGTGCCGAACGGGTCGATGTGCGCCAGTGGATTGAGCGTGAGTCGACCGTTGTCCTTCGCGGTGGAGTCACCGAAGAAGTTGGCGACCCAACCGTGACTCACCTCGTGCAGGATGACCGACGGCACGATGGCTAAGAAGAAATAGAAATCGCTCAACTGACCCTCTTACTCGTGTGCGCGCGGGTGCGCGTCGTGGTACTCGCGCTTGAGCGACGTCACCGACACCGCCGTGTAGATCTGCGTCGTCGCGATCGACGCGTGCCCCAAAAGCTCTTGGACCACTCTAATGTCGGCGCCGTGGGCCAGCATGTGCGTGGCGCAACTGTGGCGAAAGACGTGCGCGCTGACCTTGCGAGTGTCGAGCCCCGCGGCGAGCGCGCGTTTGTGAATGATGAGGTCCACGCCCTGGCGCGACAGCGGACCGCCACGCGCGTTCAGAAAGAGCCGAGCCGTCTTCTTCGCGCTCGTGCTCTTGGCGTGCAAGAACGTCGAACGGCCCCGTGCCTCGAGATAGTCCTCGAGGGCTCGTCGAAGGGTCGAACCCATGGGGACCAGGCGCTGTTTGGATCCCTTGCCGGTCACCCGTATCAGGTCTTCGTCGAAGTCGAGGTCTTGAAGGTCGATGCCCACCGCCTCCGAGACCCGAACCCCGGTACCGTAGAGCAGCTCGAGCAGGGCCCGATCGCGAAGTTCGACGGCGTCAGCGGTTCCCAACGAGTCGAGCAGCGTCGTCATCTCACGCTCGCCGAGCGGCTTGGGTAACGAACGACCGCGTCGCGCGGGCTTCAATCGTCCGGTCGGATCATGATCGATCGCACCCTCATCGACCAGGAAACCGAACCAACCACGCAACGACGACATGGCCCGCGCGATCGAGCTGTCCTCACGGGCACCCTTTCGCAAGTGACCGAAGTACGCCTCGAAGTCCGACTCACTCGCGTCTTGGGCGCGTCGTCCCCGTTCGCGCATCCACGCGCAAAACTCGTCGATGTCGTGACGATAGGCCGTGATCGTCGCCGGACTTCGTCCGCGCTCGATCGTCAACCACTGGAGATACTCCTCGGCGGGCGAACTAGTCCTCGTCAAAGAACGTTCCAAAGACGCGGTGCAGGGCGACGCTGAGCGTGTAGTCGAGGGTATCCTCACGCGCCAGGGTCCTCTTCAAGTCGCGCACCGGAACCCACTCGATCACCGACGCCCGTTCCTCGGGCCCTTCGGGCTGTCGCGGGATCAGGGTCAGCGCGCGCGCCTCGAAGATGTTCATCACCTGATTGGTCCAACCCGGCGAGACCTTGAAGCGCCCGAGCAGTCGCCAGTCGGCCGCCTCACATCCGAGTTCCTCTCGCAGTTCTCGTTTCGCCGCGTCGAGCGGCTGCTCACCGCGCACGTCGAGGGTGCCGGCCGGGATCTCGAGCACCTCGGCGTCGAAGGGCGCACGGTATTGGCGCAACAGTCCCACTTCGTCGTCGTCGTTCATGGCGAGGATCGCGACCGCACCAGTGTGGGTGACGACGTCGCGCTCGAACGTCGAGCCGTCGTGTTCGACGAGGCGTCGCTCGACGTCAAAGACGTGGCTGTGCAGCAGGGGCGTGATCCGGGTGACGCGAAATGAATCGCTCACTAGGCGACGTGCACCGACGAAGGATCGATGATGTGGGGCTCACGACCTTCTGCGCGCGACGCCGCGGCCTTCACCAGACCGAGGAACAAGGGGTGGGGACGATCCGGGCGCGACTTGAACTCAGGGTGAGCCTGGGTGCCCACGAAGAACGAGTGTGTGTCGACCTCGACGAATTCGACCAATCGTCCGTCCGGCGAGGTTCCCGAGCAACGCATGCCGTGCTCTTCGAACTGTTCGCGATAACGCGAATTGAACTCGTAACGGTGGCGGTGGCGCTCGGAAACGACGGTCGAGCCGTAGAGGTCCGCAACGACGGAACCCTCTTCGAGCATCGCCGGGCACGCGCCCAGACGCATTGTTCCACCCTTGTCCACGACGTCCATCTGCTCGGCCATGAGAGCGATCACGGGCGCGGACGTGCCGAGAGAGATCTCGGTGGAATGGGCGTCACTCAGGCCCAACACGTGCCTGGCGAACTCGACGACCATGACCTGCATCCCCAGACAGATCCCGAGATAGGGAATATCGTGTTCTCTAGCGATGCGCGCCGTGGCGATCATGCCCTCGACGCCGCGTTCGCCAAAGCCACCGGGCACGATGATGCCGTCGAGCTGGCGAATACGGTCCGAGTCGATCTCCGTCGGTACCCGCTCGGCCTCGAGCCATTCGATCGTGGTCGCGGCACCCACGGCAAAACCCGCGTGACGTATTGACTCGGCGACCGATAGGTAGGCGTCGGGCATCGACACGTACTTGCCGATGACGCCGATGCGAAGCGACTTCGTCGTGTTGTGCACCCGGTGCACCACCTCGTGCCACGCGCTGAGGTCGATCGGGTGCTCGTCCACGTCGATACCCAAGGTGTCGCACACCATCCGGTCCAGACCCTCGTTGTGCATGTTGACCGGGATGTCGTAGATGCTCGGCGCGTCCACCGCCGAGATCACGGCGTCGATGGGCACGTCGCACAGCAAGGAGATCTTGCGCTTGAGGCCGTCGGAAATCGGCTGGTCGCTACGACAGACAATGACGTCGGGCTGGATACCACGAGAGCGCAATTCGGTCACCGAGTGCTGGGTCGGCTTCGTCTTTTGCTCGCCCGACGGGGCCAGATACGGCACCAGCGTCAAGTGGACGTAGCACACGTTGCCGCGACCGGCGTCGCGCCGGTATTGGCGGATGGATTCGATGAAAGGAACGATTTCGATGTCGCCCACGGTGCCGCCGATCTCGACGATCACGACGTCCGCACCCAACGTTCCCAATCGACGAATGCGTTCTTTGATCTCGTCGGTGATGTGGGGTATCACCTGAACGGTCTTGCCCAAATAGTCGCCACGTCGTTCCTTGGCGATCACGTTCGAGTAGATCGAACCCGTCGTCGTGTTCGACATACGCGACAGCGACTCGTCGATGAAACGCTCGTAGTGCCCGAGATCGAGGTCCGTCTCACCGCCGTCGTCGGTGACGAACACCTCGCCGTGTTCGCCAGGATTCATCGTGCCCGGATCCACGTTCAGGTACGGATCCAACTTGCACATCGTGACCTTGAGGCCCCTCGATTTCAAGAGCCGACCGAGCGAGGAGGCTGTCAAGCCCTTGCCGAGAGAGCTAGAAACTCCACCGGTTACAAAGACGAATTTTGTCATCTGTAATCCGCCGCATCCACGGACACCCATCATATCGAACAACAGAAGAGAAGTGACTCTATTAACGCGGCGTTTCGAGAAGTCGCTGCGCGAGGGCCCGCGCTTCGTCGGTAATCACGTCACCGGCCAACATTCGCGCGACCTCGTTGACTCGTTCGTCGTCGGTGACTACCCGCAACGACGTGGACGTCACGCCATGGCTCGTGGTCTTTTCAATGACGAAGTGGTGGTCCGCGCGCGCCGCCACCGACGCCAGGTGCGTGACCGCGAGGACCTGCTGTTGTTGGCCCACCTCGTGCAGGCACTGGCCGATCTGTTGGGCCACTTGGCCCCCCACGCCCGTGTCGATCTCGTCAAAGACGGCCACGACGTGTTCCTGAGCGGTTTCAAGCGACAGCGCCAGGAGTACGCGGCTCAACTCTCCCCCGCTGGCGAGCGACTGCAAGGGTCCCTCGGGCATCCCGGGGTTGGGCGTGAACAGGATCTGTGTCTGTGATCCGTCGTCGCCGTCGACCTCGAAGCGCAGGAGCGCGTGAGGAAGGGCCACGCGGGGCAGTTGGCGACGAACCGCCTCGGTGAGTTGCACCGCGGCGTAGTCGCGCTCACGACGCGCCACGCGAGCGAGTTCGCGCTCGCGGCCTTCGAGCGCCACGATCTCCTCGTCCAATGTCGCCAGGCGTTCGGTCGCGGCACGTTGTTCACCCAATCGGGCCACCAACTCGTCGAGGGTCGCGAGGGCGGCTTCGAGGGATCCCCCGTATTTGCGCGCGATCTGCTGGAGGACCGCCACCCGTTGGTCGAGCTCCTCGATCAAGGCCGGGTCGAAGGCCTCGGGATCGCTCAACGCCGCCAACTCGTGCACGCCCTCGCGCGCGAGCGCCAGAGCCCCGCGCAGCGATTCGCGGGCCCCCTCGTAGGCGTCACCCGCGGGTAGGCGTTCGATGCAGCGGGCCAAACGGCTGAGAACGGCGTCGTCGCGGTCCGCGTCGAGCTCGTCGAGGACGAGATTCAGCACTTCCTGCCCGTCGCGCAAGGTGCTGAGCCGAGCCAGGTTTTCGAGCGTCTCGGTCAACTCGAGCGCCGAGCCGATCTTGGTGGCGACTATCTCGCCGATCTGGAACTCGAGGAAGTCCAGTTCGCGTTCACGCGCTGCCTGGTCACCTCCGAAGGTCTCACGAAGACTCCTCGCCTCGCGAAGCGACGCGCGCACCTCGTCGAGCTCGGCGGTCGAGATCTGGCCACTGGCGTCGACGATCCGCAGGATCTCGGTCCGGTTGCGCAGCCGAAGCGAATCGTGCTGACCATGGATGACCACCAGGTCCTCGGCAACGCTTCGCAACACCTCGGCGCTGCTCGGCGCACCGTTCAGGGTGCTGCGCAGCCGTCCACTCGTGCTCGCCTCACGGGTAAGGACGATCTCCTCGCCGTCGCGCAAGAATACGGCCGCGGCGCGCATGTCGGCGTGGGCGGCGTAGCGCGACGTCGCGTTCTCGCCGCCCAGACAGAGTTCCAGGGCACCCAACAGCAGGGTCTTGCCCGCGCCCGTCTCGCCCGTGATGACGTTAAAGCCGGGACCCAATTCAAGCCGGGCGTCCTCGATCACGCCCAACCCGTGCGCGTAGAGCTCGACGAGTTGTGCCTTAGGCATGTCCCTCTCGAAGGCTCTCGCGAAGCCGGAAACCGAGCTCGAAACTGCGCGTGGCGACCACGCGAACCGGCGCGGGGCTCTTGCGCACCTCAATCGCCTCGCCGGGCTCGAGCGAGCCAATCGTGTGCCCGTCGGCGACGATGATCGCCGGCTTGTCGTCGGCGAGCAACCTGACCACTTTGTCCCCGTCGACGACGATGGAGCGGTCAATCGTGAAGTGCGGCGCTATCGGCGTCAAGACCATGACCGGAAGGGTGGTGTCCACGACCGGTCCCCCGGCCGAGAAGTTGTAGCCCGTGCTGCCCGTCGGCGTCGCGACCATGACGCCGTCGGCTGAGTAGGTGAGAAAGGCGTCGTCGTCGATGAAGGTCTTCACCCTGACCATGTGCCCCGCGTGGGCGCGTTCGACGACGACTTCGTTGAGGGCGAACTCACTGGGCCTGGCGTCCCCGCGCGAAATGCTCAGGGCCAGACGTTCCACGACCAGATTGTGGGTCTGCGCGTCGTTGATGCTCTCTACGATCTCGGTGGACGGTACGTTCAATAAGAAACCCAGGCGCCCGAGATTCACCGCCAGCACCCTCGCGCCGTGCTCGTGGGCGAGACGCGCGGATTGCAAGAAGGTGCCGTCACCGCCCAGGCTCACGACGAGCGTGTCCTCAGTGAGACTGGGCTGTTCATCGCGGTCCAGATAGAACAGTTCCGAAGCGACGCCCTGGCTCTGCAGGGACTTGGCCGCCTCTCGGGCGAGTTCGATCGCGTCGTCACGGTTTGAGAAGACGCTGAATAGTAGTTCTGACACCCTGCACCTCGTGGGCCCCATGGTAGTAACAATGGTCGGCCGACCACGCCGATCGTTCAACCCATCGCGACGGAACCACGTTTCGTGGGAACATGGTGATGGTGGGGTCGTGCCGCGACACCCAAGGAGGTGGACCATGTTTCACGACATTCCGGTGTCGGTCGTCGAGGTCATGGCTGAGTTGGAGCGGCGAGACGAACAGGACCGTCACGACGGGACCGAACAGTTGAAACGTTTGCGCCAGATCCCTCGTGAGACCGGTCGCTTCCTCGCCCTGCTCGCATCCTCGTCGCCGGAAGGTTCGTGGATCGAGATCGGCACCAGCGCTGGCTATTCCGCGTTGTGGCTCTCACTGGCCTGTCACGCCCGCTCACACACGCTCACGACCTATGAAGTCCTGGCGGACAAGGCCGAAGCCGCCCGCGGCACCTTTCGCGACGCCGGGGTCACCGACGTCATCACGCTGGTCGAGGGTGATTTCCTCGAGCACGTGGACAAACTCGACTGGGTGAGTTTCTGCTTCCTCGACGCCGAAAAGGACGTCTACGCCGACTGTTACGACGCCGTCGTGCCCCACCTCGTGAGCGGTGGACTACTCGTCGCCGACAACGTCATCAGTCACCAGTCCGAACTGCAAGGTTTCGTGGACCAATCGCTGTCGGATCCACGGGTCGACTCGCTCGTCATTCCCATTGGCAAGGGCGAGTTGGTGTGTCGAAAGAGGTGATCTACGGGTGGATGGGCGAATCCGGGTCGGGCTCATACGTGACGTCCAGTTCGACGTCGTCCTCGAGGGCCGACGGCTCGAGACGGACCTCGTAACCGTCGACGACTCTGATCGCCTGGACCGCGTCGACGTGACCCGTGGACGCACCGCGCCACTTCGCGCGCGCCGCCGCGCGCGCTTCTTTGATGCTGTGGGCGACCACCACGACGACCTCGTGGTCCTCGCCCAGCCGTCCCGGCGCCGGATCACCACCGAGGTAGACAACGTAGAGTTCGGCACTTCCGGTGCTCGGCGCGTTCATGGGCGCTCATCTTATCGATTGCCCGTACGGCAACGAGACGACGGTCCGACAGGTCGTCTGCCCACGCCCAGGACACGAGATCTCGTAACGAGGAGGACACCATGAATAAACCGTGGCATCACGAACACCCGCTCGCGCGCACGGCGACGCGCGAACAGCGAATCGCGTGGCACGCCGCACATAACGTTGCCTGCCACTGTCGCCCCGCCCCGAAGGGACTCGAACGCGACATCGCCGCGTACCGCGGTCCGAAGGGCTAGAACGTCGCCCTCGCGACACCCAACCTGGCCTAGGCGTCGCCCTTCTTCTTGGCGAAGTACGAAGGCAGGTGCACGAGCCAGTAGAAGTTGATGGTCCAACCCGCGCCAAATGACTTCGGTGGGAACATTCGCGGATCGTCACCATTCCACATTCGCGACTTGGCCCGCGCCACGGTCGGACGACGCCAGTCGTAGGGCAGTCCTCCGACGTTCTTATCCTCGACCTCGTGGGGATCACTCTTGGGTTGGTTGCCCTGGGCATCAATGTTGTCGCTCACGAGGCGAAACTAGCACCAGTCACGGATCAATCGCATCAGGTGGCGCCGAAGTGGTGACGAAGATCGAAGACGGCCGGCGACGGTCCGTCGCGGCGTAGGTCGCGCAACTTCTGCTCGGCCTCGTCCGTCGTGGGAACGTGTCCCTCCTCGACCCACCAGAGGGCCGTCCTCGCCTCCGGCGCACGCTCGAACCACTGGCGACGTTGGAGCAACACGCTCCGGTGCACGACGTCGTTCACCCAGGCGCGCAGTTGTTCGACCGATTCCCACACGCTCATGTTGACGATGATGCCCGCGGCCTCCCCCACGTCCCACTCGAACGCGCGAATCGTCGTGGCGTTGCCCTCGTCGGTCTTCAGGCGCCACACGAATCCCGGGGCCGCTTCAGCCGACGCGTTGACCGCGTCGAGCTCGCGGACGAAACCCCGCAATTGGGGTGAGTCGATCGGCGCCAACAGTCGAGCCACGTTGACCTGGGCGAGTTGCGAGGTCATCGAGCCTGTCTAGCACCGTGCAGGGTTCCCGTGGCCTCGGCGCCTACGCTTTGGTCATGATCCGGGTTCGCACCCTTCGTCGCGCGACGGAAGTGGTCAACCTCGCGGCGCTCGTTGGTTTTCTGTTGCTGGGCCTGTTCGTGTTCACGCTCGGCGTAGCGCGCTCGTCGGTGCCTCTCGTACTCCTGGGCCTCGCCTACGCCGGTGGCACGGTCTGGTACCTCGTCCATCTCGTGACCCGAGTAGCCAGCGATCTGCAATTCGACCCCTCGTCGGGTGAGCTGACGTGGTCCGCGTTCATGCGTCACGGACACTTCTCTTCAAAGTCCGTGGCGTCGGTGCGCCAGACCTTCCAGCCTGACGTGTACGCGTTCGTCCTTCGCGACGGGTCTCTCGTGCGTTTCTGGCATCGCAATCGACTCGACGACGCCCGCGAGTTCTTTCGCCAACTGCGCGTGCGCTGCCCCGACGTGAACTTTGACGCCTTGTACCTCGTGAGCAAGGCCCCCTGGCGACGTGGCCTACCCGCCGAAGGGCCCACTGGTTCGCCGTCGCCGACCAGGTCGTGATCAGGAATCACCGATTCGTCGATGGCGGTCGTCTCTCGACTACATCGTCTCACTGATCGATCGCGGAAACTTCGAAGGGGAGAATCGTACGACGCCTCCCGGGACCAACCACGGTGCCACCGTGACGTCGAAGCGCCCCGCGCGCACGGCCGGATCCGCCTCGAGCATGCGACGGGCTATTTCGACGTCGACCCTAAAGATGAGGAGACCGCGCACCAGTTCGTCGTCGAGAGGACCCGCCGCGAGCAAGTGTCCCGCCGCGTGCAGATCGGCCAGGTGGGCCATATGCGAGTCCTGCAACTCGTTCGCTTCCTTCAGTTCGAGCACGGGCGGTGAATCGCGGAGAGTCAAAAGCCCCACACTGAAGGTGTCGAAGTGCATGGTTCCATTTAAGGCACGATGACGTCCATTTGCAACTAACACGTGTGAACTATTTCTCATGATCGATGCCGTCAGGATGAACGTCCACTTCTCGATAGAAGATTCAAATTAGGGCTCGACAAAAGCCCCGTCGAGGTCGGACGAGTGGAGAACCGCGCCGTGGGTTGGCACCAAGCATCGAACTCGCGTCGTTAACCGACGTTCGAAAGGTTGCCGCCGTCGAGGAAGTCGTAGCCGTCTTCAAACACCTCCAGGCAGGTGGCGGCCACCACGGCGTCGTACTGGGTGCCCGCCCCTCGCCTGATCTCGTCGAGCGCCACGTCATTACCCAACGCGGGACGATACGGCCGACGCTGGGTCATCGCCTCGACGACGTCGGCGACCGCGACGATGCGCGCGGGCATGATGATGTCGTCACCCTTCAAACCAAAGGGGTAACCTGAACCGTCCATGCGCTCGTGGTGTTGCAGCGCCACGTCCACGATCGGCCAGGGCAGGTGCGCCTTGGCGAGGATGTCAGCCCCCACGATCGGATGGGTCCTGATCAGGTCGAACTCGGTCTTGCTGAGACGACCGGGACGGGTGAGGATCTCGACGGGAACGGCGATCTTACCCACGTCGTGCAGTTCGCCGCCCTGGCGAATGAGCTTGCAGAGCTTCTCGTCGAGTCCCATGCGACGAGCGATCTCCTCGCCCAGCCAGCCCACCGACAGTTGATGACCCGCGGTGTAGGGGTCGCGCGTTTCGGTCATCTGCGAGAGCGCGTTGATCGTTCCTTCCAACGCACTTTCCGTGGCGGCGATGCCACTGACGTGCGCGGCGGCGAATTCGATCTCGTGGACCATCGCCTGGAGACGCTGGAACTTCCTACCGGGGAACGCGTACGTCTGGCTCGAGTATGCAGTCAAGACCGCGCGCGAGTCCGACAAGGTGAGCGGGACACTCACGCACGATCGAAGCTCGAACTTCTCCATCAGATCGCGCCACGGCGACACCGAGGGATCGCGGATCAAGTCGTCCACTTGGACCGCCTTGTTGGTGCGAAGTGCCTGACCGATGGGACCCGCGCCCGATGGATCCTCGTCGGACCACGTGATCACGGCGTCCGCCACGTAGCCGTAGGGACCCGCGAAACACAAGGAGCGAATGCTGTGCGCTTCGTCCTGAACCGCAACGTCGATCCTCGCCAGGGCGAAACCGCCTACTCGCACGAACGCGTCACAGACGCTCTTCAAGAATTCGTCCTCGGAGTTCGACAGGACCATCAACCGATTGACCTCGGTCATGAGTTCGAGCGACTGCTGGCGCTGATGTTCGATCGTCGCGTCGCGGTACGAGATCATCGATCCCATCCGCGTGCCCTCGACCATGACCGGGAACGAACTCAACGCGAGCCAGCGCACTGATCGCACGGGTCCCGTGATACCGAGCAATCGAGTCGTGCCGTTGACGCCATTCTTGAACTTCGACGGTGCGGGTGTCGACTGACCCGTGAGGGCCGAGAAGTCGAAGGGCTCGCTGATCCAGGGCAGATCCGCCAAGGGTCGCCCGATGATCTTCTCTGGCGGCTGACCGAGAAGGTGCGCGGCGGCCCGGTTGCAACTCAAGACGATGCCCTCGGCGTTCTGAAAACTCACGCCGAGGTTGATGGTCTCGAGAAACTCTTGGGGCGTCAAGAGCGAGAAGAAGTCTTCGACGTCAATCTGAGAATTCAGATCCTGCGTCACGTCGCCACCCGATTTCTTCTCAGCTACTCTGAAAACCCGACAAAATACGGTGCCTCAGTAATTATTCTACTCCTCGAACCGACGAGTGCCAAAAATTGTTACTTTGGACCCCACGGGGGTCCACCACCCGGCGTCGAAGTCGTTTTTTCGCCTTTTTGAACGTGGCGCAGCACCTGGCTCGCCGGGGCCAGGGGGTGGCTTCGGCGGCCCCGGGGTACGCGACTACCCGATGCCGAGGGCAAGATCTAGGCGTCGAGCGTGATCACCACGCCCAGGTCACCGTAGGGGATGCGATGACGCTTGAGCACGCCACCGACTGCGCCCAACGCCTTGCTGAGCGTGGTCATGAAGCCGTATTTGGCCTTCACCTTCTCGCCAATCTCGGCCAGTTCAGAACCCTGGACCAGGCGCGCGGTACCCGTCAGCGGCGAGGTGCCCACCTTGGTTCTTTCCTCGCGCGTCACTGGGTTGCACGAGCACGCGTGGCGTGTGGGCAAGCCGCTTGGCCTTACCGGAACCCGAACTCGTCCAGAATCCGTACGTTCCGTCTTTTAGAGTCACCACCCACGTCGGTGTCGCCACCGGCGTACCGTCGCGCCGAAAGGTCGTGAACAGGATGTACTTCTCGCTCTCGAGTGTCATGAGCGAATCGTATACGGACTATCGCCTCTTCGCCCTGCGGCCAACTAGGGGCGATCCTTTTGCACGAGGGCCAACGGATTCGCTGCTGGTGGGCCCACGCGCACCAGCGTGTTCTGGTCGACGTGCGCAAATGGCTCGCGAGCACCCGGAATCTCCAGGATCGTCTCTTGGTGATAGGACCACGAATCGGGCGCGTCAACGCGCACGCGCAGCACGAAGCTCACGGTCCGAAAGGCCCGTTCGAGAAACGGATTGGAGACGATGCCGTAGACGCGTGAACCACGCGTTGCTCGAACCTCGAACTGCGTCGCGTCCGGCTCGACGCGCCCGCCGGCGAGAAGGGCCTGGCCGCGCGGGATACTGAGGCTGAACGTGACGAGGCGTGCTGAAGGTTCCCACAACCAGTAGCCCACCTGATCGTGGAAGGTCTCGACCTCGCCCACCTTGACAATGTGCGTGTGATACCGGAGCCCGTAGAAGAGTTGCGGTCCGTTGGTCTGACGGTCGATCGGCTCGAGCTCGTAACGCTCGTAGTAACCCTCACGTTCGGTGCCGGCCAGTACCGAATGATCGTCGATTCCACTCTGCCCCTCCCACTGACCCGCCAGGGCGCGCAAAGGACCCAGGTTTGCCAGGGTGTCGTTCTCGCCGTCCGCTTCGGTGTAGATGTCCTCGCCGTAGGGATCACCGGGGCGACCTTCGGACATCGTCTCGTCAATCTCGCTCACCACCGATGAATGTAGCCCACGACACGAGAATCGGGGCGGCGAAGCGCCGCCCCGATCCTCGATCAGCGCAGGTTGTACTTCACGTTGGTGCGTTGACCGTTCTTGAACGTCAGTGCGAAGACGTAGACGCCGTGGCGCACTCCGCTCCTCGCAGTCACCACCACCGTCAAGAGCGAACCGTTGTCCTTGCTCACGCGAGCCACGACCCTCGGAGCGTTCGTGATGATCGACGGCTGTCCGTAGAAGTACTGGCCGACGATGCCGATCACCGTCGTGCGGCCCTCCACGGGTGCGCCGACCACACGCAACGCCTTGGGCGTGGGATTGACGAAGGTCACCGTGGTCGCCGCAGAACTGGCGGCGGCGTAGTTGACGTCCGCCGCCTTGGTGGCGGTCACCACACACGTTCCGGCGCTCGTCACCTTCAACGTGTCACCGGTGACGACGCAACCGCTCGCCGTGCCGTTGGTGACGGCGAAGGTGACCACGCCGGTACCCCCGCCACCGCCCGTCGTCAACGTGAGCGGAGTGCCCACGAGACCGGCGGTTGACGTGATCGTCAGTGCCGGCTGACTGGCCTGGTTGACCGTGTAGTAGGTCACGGTGCTCGTCGACGTGATGTAGGTCGCGTCACCCGAATAGACCGCTTCGAGGTAGTTGATCCCCGTGGGAAGGACCGTCGTCGTGCACGTCGCAGTGTGGGTCGTGACCGACAATGCTTGGGTGCCGCAGCCGCTGATGCTCGTGAACGTCGCGTCATTGGCCGAGGTCTCGAAGTTGACGGTACCGGTGGCGCCGGTCGTCTCGGTCGCCGTGAGCGTCACGGACGTCCCGTAGGCCACGGGCGCCGACGGCGTGACGGCCAGGGTCGTGAGACTCGAAGTCCTAATCAAGTAGGCGAAGGGTGCACTCACCGAACTGGCGTAGGTGTGGTCGCCCGAGTAGACGGCGTCGAGGTCCACGGTGCCCACCGGCAACGCGGTCGTCGAACAGGTCGCCACGGTCCCCGTGAGGCTTTGCGCGAGGCACGTCGAGATTCCGGTGTAGGTCGAGCCATTGACGCTGTACTGGAAGTCGACGGTACCACCGGCGTTGAGCGGCACGCTGGCGGTGATCGTGACGTTGGTGCCCACCAGCTGTGGTGTCACCGGAGTCGCCGAGGTGATGGCGACCGAACTTGACGTGCTCCCGGTCGTGATCACGAAGGAGTACGCCGCACTGGTCGACGTGTTGTACGTGGCGTCACCCGAATACACGGCGTCGAGGTCCACCGTGCCGATCGGCAAGGCCGACGTCGTGCACTGGGCGGTCGTTCCCGAAAGCGCCACGCTCGAGCAGTTCGCGACACTCACGTAGGACGATCCATTGGTCGAATCACGGAAATTCACACTGCCGGTGCCATTGGGAACCGTCGCGGTGATGGTCACCGCCGTTCCCACGACCTGGGGTGACGTGAGCGAGACGCTGGAGACGGATATCGAACTCTGCGTCGTGCCCGGTGTGACGGCGTAGGGATAGGCGACGCTCGTCGAAGAGTTGTACGTGTGATCGCCCGAATAGACAGCTTTCAGATCGACCGTTCCGAGCGGCAACGCGGCCGTGGGACCACACGTCGCGGTCGTGACGGAGATCGATTGCGACTCGCAATTCGTTACCGTGGTGTACGTCGTGCCGTCGGTGGAGTACTCGAAGTTCACGTCGCCGGTCGCCCCACTGGTCACGGTTGCGGTTATGGTGACGCCGGTACCCACCACTTGAGGCGAGGCCGGATTGGCCAACACGCTGATGGTGCTGCTGGTGGAACCGGGCGTCACCGAATACGGGTAGGCGGGACTCGTCTCGGTGTTGTACGTGCTGTCGCCCGAGTAGATCCCCTCCACATCAACGGTTCCCAGAGGAAGCATCGACGTCACGCAGGATGCCGAGCCGCTCGTGAGAGTCCCAGGGTTCGTGCATCCAGTAACGGGAGTAGTACGTCGTCCCATCGGTGGAGTACTCGAAGGTGACCGAACCACCCGGCGTGCCCGAGGGGCTCGGATTTGTCACGGTCGTAGTAATCGTGACCGTCGCGTCTACGACGACCGGTGACGAGGGACTGGCGGTCGTGGTGACCGTCGTCGTGCCATTTCCTGGAAACGCCGAAGCGGGTGACGAGCTGAGCAGACCAACGCCCGCGACTAACAGGACCGACGCCGCGCCCATCGACAATACGTGTCGGAACCTTCCAAGAAATCTGGCGCGAGGGTTGAAAACGGATGGAAGTCTCATGGTGATCTCTTCTCTGATCGAGGTATAGAACGTCGACGCAATTCAATTCTACGTGGACAGCGTTAGAAAACGCCTAGATTCACCTGCCAATTTCCTGCGAGGCTGGGATCGACGACGATAACCATCGCTGGACGCGTCGCCCCAGCGAGTGATCAATGCTTTCGTCGGTACTCTCGACAGGTTGTTGTCAGCGGCGATCTCGTCTCGAAAAACTGGTTGATTGCAGCGAGGAACGATCCTCGCCATGTTCTTTGCCACGCGGGCTGTCGTACGTTGGCGGTCGGTACGACCTCGCTGTCGACACACATCGGTACGCGTCGCGAGGTCAATCGCAACGCAACTGTAACAATGTCAAAGCGTCAGAGCGACGCAAGCTTCGGTCGGGAGCGACCCTCGACGGGACTCACCGCGACGACGTCGCCGGACTGACAGACGTTGAACGAGTCGTGATAGGCGAAGTCGCCCGATGCCGCGGAGGCGAGTGGGATCTGGATGAGCACACTTTGGACGAGACAGCTTGACAATTCGTCTTTCGACGACACGGTGCTCTCGCGATACGCGAGCCCGAATGACACCTCACTTCCCGGCCCGATGGCAAGAAGTCTGGCGGGCGCGTCGGCGTACAGCGACGCGTCGTGAACAACCTTTACGCGTTGGTCCAGTCGGTTTGAAGTGAAGAACGTGAGGTTGGGATAACCCTGCATGCCACACGTAGAGCGCCCCACGTTTCGGATCGTGAAAACCTGGACGGCGTAGTTCCCGACCTGACCGAGCGTGGACTCAGAGACCTTCACCTGACTGGCCGCGCAGGCTTGCAACGCGGGCGGACTCGCGTCAGATGCTCCCGCGAGGAACGGCACGACAAGTGACGCGCTCACGATGAGCAACGAGCTCGACCAGCGAAAACCAGCATTCCTCAGAACACGCATGGCCGGAGTCTAAGGAGTGGAATCATTTTCGTGTCCGGCCTCAGCCCGCTGCGCGACTCGGATTTCGCGGTCCTATCGCCGGCCGGACGACTCGAAGTTGAACCCGGCGTCGAAGACCGAGATGCACGCCCGAGCGACGTCCGCGTCGAACAGCGTTCCGGCGTTCATGGATACGTAGGACAGGGCTTCGTTAAGGCTGTAGGCGGCTCGGTAGGGACGATGATGCGTCATCGCGTCTACGACGTCGGCGACCGCGATGATTCGACTCGGTAGTGATATCTCGCCCCCCCGCAGCCCCATCGGGTAGCCAGATCCGTCGACACGCTCGTGGTGTTGAACGGCCACCTCGGCCAGTGGCCACGGTAGAGAGGCGTCCGAGAGTATTTTCTCGCCCAACGTCGTGTGCTGCTTCACGATGTCGAACTCGATCTCGCTGAGCGATCCGGGTCTCACGAGAAGTTCGAGCGGCACCGCGATCTTGCCCACGTCGAGCAGCTGTCCTGCTTTCTTCACCAAGTCTGCGAGCGCGGGCTCCAACGCCAACGCCTGAGCGATGGCGAGTCCAAGTTCGCCGACATTCGCTTGATGACCGGCCGTGTACGGATCACGAACCTCCGCCACGCTCGACAGCGCGATCGTGGTTGCGCCGAGCGCTTTGGCCAAATCGTTGACGGACTTGACGTGCGCGACGGCGAACTCCAGCTCCTTGGCGATCGCCTCGTAGCCCTTCACCAGCTCGTCGGGAAAGGCGTACGCATCATTCGAGTACAAGACCAGTATGGCGTCACGATCACGCACCTTGAACGGAATGGCCACGTTGGAACGCAAGTTGGTCTCCGTCGCGAGGGTCCGCCAGGGAGTTAGCCTCGCGTCCTTCGTCACGTCCTGACAGACCTGGGTAGACCGCGTCCGCATGGCGGTGCCCGCCGGTCCCCTGCCACGATCCGTCTCACCGGACCAGGTGATCGATGCCTTCGCCAAGAAATCCGGTGGTCCGGCGACGTACGGAAAATCTATGAAGGCACCCTCCTCTAATGAACTCTTGAAACCAACAGCAACGAGTCCCATGTGCGTGTGCGCACGCATCGTCTCACAGAAGTTCTGCAATGACGTCGCCTCGTCCGTTGACGTGATCACGACCTTCATGGTGCCGATCATCGTCTCGCGGAGCATGGAAGCTTCGTAGAGCGCAGTGACGTCGTTGAAGGCCGACATCACGCCCACCACTCTGCCCTCGTCGAACAACTGATACGTGTCGATTGAGATCCACAGTCGGCCACGGTCCGGCACATCGAATCCCAACACGACGTCGCGACACTCGTTCCCGGACGCCAGCGTGATCGAAACTGGAAACTCCTCAGGCTTCATCAAGGTGCCGTCCGGGTAGACGGGCTTCCAACTCGTCGTCACGGCCGAAGCGCCAGCGAGTCCATCGACCTCGACGCCAAACATCGCCTTCGCGGCGGCGTTCAAATCAATGCTGTTCCCCTCCAGGTCATGGAGGATCAGCCCGGTCTTGATGGAGTTGACGAAGTCCGCGACCCTCAGATAGCGGGCTAACAAGCCCGATGAGGTCTCGGCGGTGATCGGCTCGTTCATCGTGCCCCCTCTGCTATTCCGCGGTTGCAAATCAGGCAGGCTTTCCCACACGGTAACAGCAGAACTGCGAGAATTCCGGAACTCTCGGAATCACCGCTCCGTCTCTAACAGTGGGATCAGTTCCATGGTCGCGGTGATAGCCACGCCGAAACAATCACCAGCCTGGCGCGTAGCCACCCTGGTGACTGCCATTGACCCACAACTCCGTGACGATGCACCGTCGCCAGTCAGACAACCGAATACGCCAACTCCCGGGTACGGTCGCTCATGTCGCCTCGCGTTAACACCGCTAATAAACGGCGTGCTACCAAGTTGACTTCGCGAGCGATGTCAGAGCGCACGAAACCGACTCAAATACTCAAGTCCGAGGGCTGGTTGGCCTCACAATCGAAGAACACCCGCCTGCGCTCTCTCGGGCGACGAAACCGCGATCGTTCGCCTCTTCCCAAACGGGTAAACGGGGGCACGACGTTCTCCACGCCTCCATGACTTCACCGTAGGGCCGAGGACGAAGGGCGAGCCACGCAATGAGGTCCAGGATTAAGTCCTCGACCGGACTCGTCGTAGCAGTCATCCTCATCATGCTATTTCACACGGATGGCACAAACCCTGATTGCGCGAACTTGACGCGGATGCTCTCTTCCACAAGGACTCCCGCCTTCAGCACACGTCGAATGGCGCTGTCCACGAGTCGCTCCAGCCCGACAACGTAGGTCATCCACACGCGGCGATCAGGAGCACACGTCCCCACTCGTTGATCGTCTTCGCTCGAGCCGATGCAGTCTCACGACGAGTTCTGACAACCGAACAGTAACTTCTCATCAGTCACATCAAACGAGAACGTTTTGTGGCGCGCACGTCACAGCTTTGTGAACCAGGTTGTGAAGTCGCCATGAGTAGCAGAATTAACACAAAATCTCCCCACTTCGGACTCTGACGCGCGGTACTTTGCCGTACCATGAACCCGACTATGTCACGGACAGCCGGCGCTGTATCAATCGAGCGCGATCGTGCGCCACGCGCACGTGGCGGTCTCCATAGGCAGATGTTGATCTCATTCATCGAATGAGATTTGATTTGCGAGTCACCAACAACACCACAGTCTTCACCCGAATGAGCTGAAAGGGATATCCATCATGAGTGACATCAAGAACATCGTCCTCGTTCACGGGGCCTTCGTCGACGGCTCGGGCTGGAGGAGCGTCTACGATCTTCTCACTGCGGACAACTTCAACGTGAGTGTCGTCCAGAATCCGACGGTCAGCCTCGAGGGGGACGTTGCGGCGACCAGGGACCTCCTCGATGTCCAAGATGGTCCGACTGTCCTTGTTGGTCACTCCTACGGTGGCGTGGTGATCACCGAAGCTGGAACGCACGACAAGGTCGCCTCGCTGGTGTACGTCGCGGCCTTCGCTCCCGACGCGGGCGAATCACTCGGGAGTTTGATCGCGGACCCGCCACCAGGGGTCCCCACCGCCCCGATCCTTCCCCCGCAGAACGGTTTTCTCCTACTGGACCGCGACAAGTTCGCCGCTTCCTTCGCCGCCGATGTCTCCATCGAGGACGCCTCGTTCATGGCGCGGTCCCAGACGCCGCTCGGTCTCGACGCGGTAGGTGGGAAGATCTCGAAGCCAGCCTGGCGATCCAAGCGGAGCTGGTATCTCCTCACGACCCAAGACGGCATGATTCCTCCCGTCGCGCAGCGTTCCATGGCCGAGCGCGCCGGTTCGACCACTTCGGAAGTCGCCTCGAGCCACGCCGTTTACCTTTCGCACCCAACGGAGGTTGCGTCGCTCATCAAGCAGGCAGCGCTGGGTTAGGCGTCGTCGCCCGGTTGTCACCAATTCGCTGTGCCGCAAAAGCCAGACGACCCTTGATCCATTGAATCGACACGTCTCGCAGAACTAAGGCTCGGCGACGAGGGCCATATCGACGCACGACCAGACGAGACGAAAGAACGGTGATGTCCCGAGAACGGCTCCCGGTCAGACGACAGCATCGCGCGGGGTCACGCATTCCTTCAAAGCGCGACGGCTGATGGTCTACCCACTAATTTCGACACCGCCGGACTGCCAACAATGAAGTACCTCGACATTCTCTCCTGGCCACGAGAAATGCCGACGCGAGAAGAGACGCCGATCTGGCTCGACGCGCACGCCGAGGTTCGCTCGAAGCGCACGCGCACGGGCGAACCGAGGCAACAGTCCACGCCATTGTCCACGCCAGTGATGCCGAGTTCTCGCGTGAGCAAGCCGGGACCTCGTAGTTGGCTCGTCCGGGCGGCCGTGGCGCTGGACTCACCACGACCAGTCACCAGAATCCCCGCACGCAGCAACACCGCTCCCGCGGTCCCTAAACGTTCCGTCACGACATTCATGCACCAGTGGATCCCGTAGCTCCGGTACACGTACAATCTTCCCGCTTCGCCGAACATGATCGACGAACGTGTCGTTGGCCCACGATACGCGTGCGACGCAGGGTCGTCGGCGCCGCCGTACGCCTCGGTCTCGTGGATGCTCACCCGTCGTACCGCACGGCCACTTCGAATGACCATGACCGCACCGAGGAGGTCGCGTGCCACCTCGTCAGGCGACCGCTCGAAGAACGCTCGGCCTAGTACCTCACGACGCTGGGAGGTCGCTGGCGAGCCTTTCGAAGTGGGTGTCACGAGTTAAGTGTACGAAGTTGAATTGGTAATAACCGCGAAATCACGCACAGAACCAGCCGGCCGCTCTTTGCACCACGTGTCACACCAAATTCCCACTTGTCGCTCGTCGCGTCTGAGATCTCGACGCGTAAGGGGACACGCCCCAAGAACGGCGTTATCATCAGCGAGTAACTGATCATCCGGACGAGGGGGACGCGTGCGCACACCCGAGACGACGATAGATCGCCGCTACAGCGATCCTGACGCCACTCCCACGCCCTGGGACGTGACCCAACGTGAACTTGAAACTGCGGAGTTGTTCTGGCTGACGACGGTGCGTCGTGACGGGCGGCCTCACGTCACCCCTCTCGTCGCCGTGTGGCACGACGGTGCCCTCTTTTTCACGACGGGATCGGGTGAGCAGAAGGAGCGGAACCTTCGTGAGAACCGCCACGTGATACTCATGACCGGCCGCAATGATTGGCGCGAGGGTCTTGACGTCGTCCTCGAGGGCGACGCGCAAGTAGTGACGAGCGGGTCTGTGCTCGATCAACTTGGCGAGGTGTGGAGCGCGAAGTGGGATGGCCGCTGGCGCTTCTTCGCGCGAGACGACCACTTCTTTCACCCGGACGGTTTCGAGGTACTCCCCTTCATGGTGAAACCGTCCAAGGTCCTCGTCTTCGCGAAGGGCACATTTGCCCACACGGTGCACCTTTTCGATTGATCCTGAACGCCCTTGCTTCAGCGGTCGATCATTTCGCGCATGGCGACACGGCCAGGGGGATCCCGAACTGGTTGGCGGCTAGGTGCGGTCCTCACTCAATCAGCACACCATTTGGGGCGCGATCCGGAGGCGAGCGACATCGCTGCGAGCCCAATCGAGAGACGCCGTTGCTGCGAGCCCAGGCTTGAACGCTCGACGCCCGTACCTGGGCGCGAGAGCAGTCGTATACGGTCGTAACGATGGAAATCGTGAGTCCAGCCCGGGTGGAGGAACGCCCCGCGATTCCCTACGTGGGGATTCGCGTGGTTACGCCCTTTCGCGGAATGTTGGCGGTCCGAGACCGTCTCTTGACCGAGGCTCGCGCGGCCATCAAAGAAGCGGGTATCGAGACGATCGGCTATGGCTTTTTGAGACTCCACGTGATCGATATGGACGGACTTATGGACCTAGAGGCCGGGTATTTCACGGCGGGTCCCGCCCACAGCATGCACCCGAAGATCAAGCATGGCTCGATGGTTGCGGGAAGCTACGCGACGATGAGTTATCGAAACCATGCCCTACGAGCGAACCAAGCGCTCCAAGAGTGGGTACGCGATAACGGTCTGACACTTGACCGACGTAGCGTTCCTGAAGGCGACCACTTTGCTTGTCGCTACGAAGCCTTCTGGACCGACCCCAGCGTCGAACCTCGCAAGACGAGATGGACGGTCGAGCTTTCCATGCTCTTGGCCAAGTAGTTTGACGAACCGCGAGCGCGGCCGAACGCAACTCTTACAAATCCAAAAACGCGACCGAATCGATGAACTACCGGGGCGGTCTCTGCCCCTGAGGATGGATCGTCTCACCCCTTGACAACATTTCAACGAATTGATCGATGCGTCGCGAACGAGTTTCAGATTTCTTGGCGGTTTCAATCCGGTACAGGATGGCGTACCGATTCGCACCCGTGAGTGTGTCAAACATCGCCTTCGCACGAGGATTCGCTCTCAAGGCTCTCGTCAGATCGTCGGGCACCTGAATACTCGCTTGTCCGGGGTAAGCGGCCTTCCATCGACCATCGGCTTTCGCTCGTTGGACTTCCCTTGCTCCAGATGGGTGCATTCTCCCGGCGGCACTCAGCCTCTCCGCTATGGCGACGTTCCTCTGGGACCACGGGCTACGAGACTTTCGAGGGGTGAAGCGTCGGCGGAACGTGGTGGCGTCGCGGCGCCCTAATTGACCATCGATCCAACCAAAACAAATCGCCTCATCAAGTGCTTGGTCATAGGTAATGGTGGTCGGTCCGTCCAGTCCAGCTCGTGCGAGGACCAGCCAGACGCCCGGTGAGTCTTCGTGATGGCTACGCAACCACTTTCGCCACGCGGTAACGTTCGCGACAAGGAGCTCCTCAGGATCCACGACTCTCAGGGTATCGTGACGTCGACGCAGAAGTCTTCCCCGCTAGGGAGAACACGACACCTCCACTTCTAATGACGAGCAGCGACGACCAATGCCCCGAGCGATGCAGCCCGTCATTCGAACTCTCGGCTCTACACTTCCGCTTCGTCCATTTCTTTGGCCCTCGCAAACAGAGTCATGACGACGCGAATCTAACGCTCGTGCACGTTCCTAGGAATCAAGTGGGTACTGATCCGTCGCAACTGATTGCGAGAAAATCTCAACCACGAACGCACGTAACAATAGGGTGCAGTAGATCGCGAGGCAGCACGCGTGTTTACCCGATTAGTGTGCTGGCACTCGAAGAAACGCTCTCTCTCGAAAGGTGCTGAACAGTGACGCTGCACGACGACCCCGATATGGACACCCAGCTGGCTCGAACCCTCATCGGTTCCTACGTGGGTAGCGCAGACCTTGGAGAGGCGATCGCTACCGCCCAGCGCGTCCCAGCCGGGGACTACGCGACCTGGTATTCCGAGTGGGATCGAACAGCGACGACGGCAGAACACGCGGCCGAGTCCGCCGCCCAAAAGGGCTTGACGGTGCTCGCCGCACGAGGGTATCTCCGTGCTTCGGAATACAGTCGTCAGTCCTACTTCTTTCTTCGACAAGAGCCGTCCGATGAGCGCGTAGTCAGGGCGTATCAGAGACAACGCGATCTCTTCCAAATCGCCGCGACGTACTTGCCGTATTCGATTGAACCTATTTCGATCTCTTTCGATCCAACTCCACTCAACGGCTACCTGTATCGACCCGATGCCACGAGCGACGTCCCACGTCCCACCATCCTCTTTCCCGGTGGGTTCGACGGGACCTGTGAAGAGATGTTCAAGTACGGGGCGCTCGGTGCCCTCGAGCAAGGATGGAACGCCGTGACGTGGGACGGACCGGGCCAGGGCGGTCAGCTCATCGAGCACGGCGTCACCATGCGGCCGGACTTCGAAATCGTACTCGGTGCCGTCATCGATTGGTGCCTTGAGAAGCCCTTCGTGCAGGGCGACGGGCTCGTGGTCATTGGTCGAAGTCTTGGCGGCTACCTGGGACCGCGCGGGGTGAGCCGAAACCCTCGCGTCCGGGCCCTCGTCGCAGATCCTGGACAGTTCGATTTTGTATCGCGTTTCGTTGACATGTTCAGCGCCGAGGACTGGGAAAAGGTCCTGACGGCTGATCCGACCATGGATCAACAACTAGAAGGTTTCCTCGCGGACGAGCGTGCACGCGCCTCCTACGGATCACGGATGGCCGCCATGGGTGCCAAGAGCTTCGGTGGTTGGCTCCGATTGCTCGTCGACTACTCGTTGAAAAATCTCGCCGGGCAGATCTCGTGTCCGACGTTGATTACCGAAGGTGAAGGTGACTTCGCCAGCCAGAGCCGCAAGCTGTTCGACGCTCTTAACTGCGAGAAGCAATACCGCAACTTCTCGGTAGCAGAAGGTGCAGGGGGGCACTGCGAAGGGATGGGACAGTTGCTATGGCAAGACACTGTCTTTTCATGGTTAGTTGAGCAGCTCAAAGCTTGATCGCGAAAATTCACCAACTTGCCTGGTTTTCCGGTTCGTCCATTCCCAGACTCGACGAGGGAAACGTTAACTACGTGACCTGATTCGGACAACCTTTGGTGTCGGTGTTCCGACTTAACCGTTCTGCAACCCATCACTCGCGGCTGAACTCTTCGCAGCCTTAGCCACCGGGCAGGGCCAGGGCCTGGAGGTCTACGAAACTGAGCAAATATGGCTTCAGCACTTTTACGATGGAGACGTGTCAAATTCGCGCTTCTTCAACGCCGTCCTGAAAGTACTTGGTCCAGTCTTGCTTGGCTTCGGCACCATATTTCAGCCCAAGGCCATTGCGACCGACCATTGGTCGACGAGTCCCCAAATCACGATCCAAGTTGAGGTGTCGGCCGATGAGTCGGGTAATCCTCCGAGGCAAGACGAGGACCTTGGGCTGGTGTGTTCCACTACCGCCTGAACGTGGCTCGGTAAGAATTGGACCTGTCAATATCACCTGGTGCCGGAGGCCCGACCCAACGGTTTCGCAACCATGCTTTGGCGGCTGACGAACACTGGACACTCGGACTAACCCGCTATAGATTAACGAAGCACACGCCACGTACGAGGTCTTGGCGGAACAGGACAATTGGAGCGAACGCGTGCGCACACTGATTTCAATGAGCTATGTGTACTCGGTGAACGCCGCATGCATTGAGGACGACGTCGACGATTTTCGTTTCATCAATAGTCTCCCGGACGACCCCGCTCAAGAACAAGACATACTCACGTTCTTGGCCGGAGCTGAGGTGTACATCATGGGTCGGACCCAGTACGAGAGATCTTCCAAGAATTTCCAGGGTAAGACCTCGACCGACCACCCTTTTGCTCCCATCTATGCGGCAACGGACAAGGTCGTATTTTCACGCACACTTACCTCGGCGGACTGGGAGCGCACGACGATTAATCGAGGCGACCTTGTCCCTGAGGTTGAAAAGCTGAAGAGCGAGGGCGATGGCTACATCATTGTGACTGGTCGTAGTGGCATCACTCGATCCCTCCTGCAACACGACCTAGTCGACGAGTTCCGCATGTCCGTGTTTCCGATGCTGTTAGGTCAGGGATCTCGGATGTTCGATTTCGACGATGTCGGCAGGTCCAAAGAGCTTGAACTGATCTCATGCGAACCAGGAACTAACGGCGTCGTCGTTCTGCACTACCGTAGGCACCGCTAGCAGCCACGTGAGTCACGGACCGTACGGCTGATGGATCCCGCCACCGGTTCGATGGTCGCGGATTGGTGTCGGGAGCAGGACGTGACGAAAGCGCCACATGCCATTGGTGACTAGCAAGCAGAAACCGTTGGTGCTCTAACCGAAGTGGTCGTAGAGATCCATGACCTGGCATGACGTCAGCATCAATCCATTTTCTCCGTCCCTATCTTCAGGAAGCGAGAACAGAGAAGAACAGCAACATCCTTTCTGTCGCTGGCGCAAATGGTTTGAGTAGTTAGCGGTCCGAAATCGCAGTTATTCCCTATCTCTCGAATTTCTTCATGCCCGTTTCAGTTCTGTGAATTCCAACTAAATTGCGGAACACCATTACGGAAACCACAGGCGGAGATTTCTTATGAGCAAACATTTGCCCCCTAGCCACGCTGACCTTCTCGAGCGTCCACTCTTCGCCCATCTCGCAACGCTTCGGCCAGACGGCAGTCCCCAAAGCAGCGTGATGTGGTTCGAGTGGGATGGACAGCGCGTTCGGTTCTCGCACACGACAACACGTCAGAAGTACCGCAACCTTCTGGCCGACGGACGGATTTCCTTCCACGTACAAGATCCCGACAACGCATATCGGACCCTCGAAGTTCGCGGACGTGTCGAATCCATGGACCCCGACGTCGACGCTGTGTTCTATCGCTCGCTTCAACGTCGTTACAGTTCTGACGTCCCTGTCCTTGACGCAGAAGTCCGCGTAGTGATCGTCGTGGAGCCCACTGATTTCGTCGCCGTCTTCGGCGGTCTCACCACTTCAGAGACGGTCGCGCTCACGGCCTTATTGGAGAAGCTTGGCGAGCAAACTTGACTTTGAGCATCCACAAACTTGGTCCGCAACATGCGACGACCCATCAGATTCTCGAAGGCAAAGCCTTGACGAAGCGAACGAGTAACTCTGGCTTAACTCGATTAGTACGAGTTAGAAAATCGTCGAGTGCCTGTTGGATCGTGACGCTATCGAGTTTTTCGTTGGCCGCCTTTTCCGCCTTGTCGTAGATGTCAAAAAGCGCTGGCTTGATGCTGAGTCCAATCGGACAGTTCTTTGACGGCTGCGAGCTGTGAAGCGCGTACGCTGGACCGTCGTCGAGGGCCATCTTGACATCGAGGAGCGTGATCTCCGTCGCCAGGCGGCTCAGAGTCCATCCCGCGGGTTTGCCTCGATGGGCTTCGACGAGTCCCGCGTCGCGCAATTCACCAAGCACGCGGCGAACGACGACCGCGTTGGTACCGACGCTGACAGCGATATCCCCAGAAGTCGCGGGGGAATCGCTCAATGTCGAGTGAAGTGCCACCCACGCCAGAGCGTGAACCGCAATTGTTAGTCGACTGTTGGCGCTCACCTAAGAACCCGGGAGCGCCGCCGGGGCGTCTTTCATGCGCTTAGCCGCACCCCACAATGAACCCGGGTTCGCACGACGAGGATGGCGCTCCAACATCATTTCGTAAAGTTCCAACGCGGTCATACTCTCACGCTCAGATTCGATGAAGTCGCGTAAGTACTGAATCGAATCGTCGATAATAATGGGATCGTCAGTGCGCTCAGGAAACTTGTGACCAGCGACGACGTTGATGGGATCGAGCCGTTTGATCTTCTCGAGCGATGCAATCCACTCCAGTCGTGATGCGGGCGTGGTCTCAGCCATATACATATGGGTCTCGTTGTACACCACGTCTCCCGCAACGACGAGGCGGATATCGGGCACCCAGAGACTTGTCGTGCCCTCGGTGTCGGTGTGGCCAGTGGCGATGATCAGAAGTCGGTGACCCTCTAGATCCAGTTGGTCGTGCTCAAGTACTTCTGGCAGTACCGCTATCGGGATTTGTCCGGGGAAGAGTTTTCCCCAGAATCCGTCACGGTACTCTTCACCGGCCTGAATTTTCGCCTCGGCGAGCGTGCCCGCCGTTGCCACAGCCCGTGCGTCGGGGAATGCCTCGAGTAATTGACCAATGCCGTAAACGTGATCTCCGTGTCCGTGCGTGAGATAAACGTGAGTGAGCCGTCGATTGTGCTTCTTTACCCAGTCGATAAGAATCTCATTCTGCGCGACGGTCGTAAACGTGTCAACGAGCACGGCGTCCTTATCGCCGAAGACGAGCGTGGCAGAGTTGGTCACCCAGCGCAAGTCCTCATTATCGCTCGGGGGCAAATCTCTCGTCAGTCCTTCACGTCGCATCAGGAGTGTGTCGTAATGAAGTTTTGGCATGTCCCACCTTTCGTAGTTATAATGTAACTATAGCAGTTACATTATAACTACGAAAGGAGTTTTCTCTTCGTTTTCAACAATTGTCCGTGGAGGATGGCGAGAGACAAAGCCGCCCAAGTAAATTGGCGCGCCGCTTACCAATTCGCTGTTGAAATCCCTGCCAAGTGACGGAAGCCAGGCTTAACGGTTCTGCACCCTCACGCTGGCGACTCGATTAGCGCGTGTGGGTTTGCGACCGTGGGCC